>NZ_JALBVB010000037.1:15516-46355 GCF_022669155.1 Kineococcus sp. TRM81007
CACCGCGGGGTCGGGCGGGGGACGGTGGGTGGGGGCCCGGAGGTTGCGATCGTGTGAAGAATCGCGACTCACGGCGATCCCGGTTGGTGCACCCGGGTGCTTGTCGGCATGGTGTGTCGGCCCGGCCCCGGGCGTCGCTCGGCGGCCGGAGCCGCACAGACGCCGTCGACCGCGGAGAGGGAACCCCCATGCGCCGCCGCACCGTGCTCAGCTCGCTCGCCGCCACGCCGATCGTCGCCGCCGGGTGCAGCACCGGTGACGGCGTCGACACCGGCGACACCGGTCAGGGCGGAGGGGAGGGCGGCGGCGAGTTCGTCGCGGCCATCAGCGCCCAGCCCGACCAGTTCGACCCGCACAAGACCACCGCGTACGCCAGCTTCCAGGTGCTGGAGAACGTCTACGACACCCTCGTCGTCCCCGGCGCCGAGGACCAGGTGATGCAGCCGTCGCTGGCGACGGACTGGACCACCAGCGAGGACGGCCTCACCTGGACGTTCACCCTGCGCGACGACGTGACGTTCCACGACGGTTCCACCTTCGACGCCGACGACGTCGTGTTCTCGTACGACCGCATCATCGACCAGCAGCTGTCCAACGCCTACCGGTTCGCCACCGTCACCGACGTGCGCGCGCAGGACCCCCGCACCGTCGTCATCACCGTCTCGGAGCCGACGCCGGCGCTGCTGGCGCAGATCGGCGGCTTCAAGGGCATGGCGATCCTGCCCTCCGGGGTGGACGAGGCGAGCCTGACGACGCAGGCCGTGGGCACCGGCCCGTTCCGGCTGGAGAGCACCTCCGCGAGCGAGGTGTCGCTGAGCCGCTTCGACGACTACTGGGGCGAGGCGTCCACCCTCGACGGGATGACGTTCCGGTTCCTCACCGAGCCGGCCGCCGCGATGACCGCGCTGACCAGCGGCCAGGTGCAGTGGACCGACAACGTGCCCACCCAGGACGTCTCCGACCTGGCCGAGGACGACCAGGTGGAGCTGGGGCAGGTCGCCAGCGTCGACTACTGGTACCTGGCGATGAACCACGCCAAGGCGCCGTTCGACAACAGGGACGTGCGCCGGGCGATCGCCACCGCGGTGGACCGCTCGGCGGTCACGGAGGCGGCGCGCTTCGACGCGGCCCGCCCGAACCAGACGGCCATCCCCGAGGACAGCTACTGGCACCACGACTACGCGCCGTTCAGCACGGACGTGGACGAGGCGAAGCGGTTGCTGGAGGGCGCCGGCGTCACCACCCCGATCACGATGGGCCTGATGGTGACCTCCGAGTACCCGGAGACGGTGACGGCCGCGCAGGTCCTGGCCAGCCAGCTGGAGCCGCTCGGCGTCCAGGTGGAGATCCAGACGGAGGACTTCGCGACCTGGCTGGACCGGCAGGGGCGCGGCGACTTCGACGCCTTCATGCTCGGCTGGCTGGGCAACATCGACCCGTTCGACTACTACGACGGCCAGCACCGCACCGGCGGGTCGAACAACTTCCACGGCTACTCCAGCCCCGTCACCGACGACCTGCTGAACCGCGCCGCGGTCGCCACCGACCGCGAGGAGCGCAAGGACCTGTACGACCAGGCGGCGGAGCAGATCGTCGACGACGTCTCCTACCTGTACCTGTACAACCCGGACGTCGTGCAGGCGTGGACGCCCGGCCTGACCGGTTACACGATCCGTCCCGACAAGGCCGTGAACTTCGAGGAGGTGGAACTGCCCTCGTGACGGCGCTCGCGCTGCGGCGGGCGCTGCAGTCCGTCGTCGTCCTCCTCGGCGTCAGCGTGGTGGTGTTCGCGCTGGTGCACCTCGTCGACGGCGACCCGGTGCGCCTGGCGCTGGGCACCCGGTTCGACCAGGAGACGTACGAGGCGCTGCGCGAGCGCGCCGGCCTGGACCAGCCGCTGGTGGTGCAGTACCTGCAGTGGATCTCCAGCGCCGTCACCGGCGACCTGGGGGTCAGCTTCCGCTCCGGCGAGCCGGTGACCGCCCTCATCCTGGAGCGGCTGCCGGCGACGCTGTCCCTGGCGGGCGCCTCGATCCTCGTCGCGCTGCTCATCGCGGTGCCGCTGGGCACCGCCTCCGCGCTGCGGCCGCGCTCCGTCGTCGACGCCGCGGGCACGGTCCTGAGCCAGATCGGCATCTCGGTGCCGGAGTTCTGGATGGGCATCATGCTCATCCTGCTGTTCGCCGGGACGTTGGGCTGGTTCCCCGCCGGCGGGTACGTGCCGCTGAGCGAGGACCCGCTGCAGTGGGCGCGTTCGCTGGTGCTCCCGGCGGTGACGACGGGCCTGGTCTCCGGCAGCGTCCTGACGAGGTTCACCCGCTCCAGCGTCCTGGAGGCGCTGGGCGCCGAGCACGTGCGCACGGCCCGCGCCAAGGGCCTGGGGGCTCGCGCGGTGCTGAACTGGCACGTGCTGCGCAACGCGCTGCTGCCGCTGGTGACGGTGACGGGCGTGCAGCTGGCGTACCTGCTGTCCGGGGTCGTCGTGGTGGAGATCGTGTTCGCGTGGCCGGGGCTGGGTCAGCTGGCCCTGCAGGCGGTTCAGGCGCGCGACTACCCGGTCCTGCAGGGCGCGGTGCTGCTGTTCGCCTTCGTCTTCCTCCTCGTGAACCTGGTGGTGGACCTGCTGTACTCCAAGCTCGACCCGAGGATCAGCGCGTGAGCGCGGCTCAGGACCCCGTGGCGGTCCCCGCCCGGCGGATCTCGGTGCGCCCGGCGCGCGGGCGGTTCACCACGGCGCTGAAGCTGCTGCTGACGTCGCCGCCGACGCTGTTCGCCACGCTCGTCGTGGCCGGCGTGGTGGTGCTGGCGCTGTTCGACGAGCTGATCGCCCCCACCGGCTACAACGAGGTGGACGTGCAGCAGCGGCTGCTGCCGCCGGGGCAGGGCCACTGGTTCGGTACGGACGACCTGGGCCGCGACGTCCTCAGCCGCGTGGTCCTCGGCGCGGCGGTCTCCCTGCAGGTGGGCGCCGTGGCGGTGGGTTTCTCCCTGCTGGTCGGTGTCACCGCCGGCCTGCTCGCGGGGTACTACGGCCGCTGGCTGGACACGGTGCTCATGCGGCTGATGGACGTGCTGTTCGCGTTCCCCGCGATCCTGCTGGCCATCGCGGTCATCGCGATCCTGGGGCCGGGCACCACGAACGCGATGATCGCCATCGGCATCACGTACACGCCGGTGTTCGCCCGCGTCACGCGCGCCGCGGTCCTCGGCGTGAAGGAGAGCGTGTTCGTGCGCGCCTCCCGCTCGGTGGGCGTCTCCGACGCCCGGATGCTGCTGCGGCACGTCCTGCCGAACGCCGCGCCGCCGATCATCGTGCAGACGTCGGTGAGCCTGGCGTTCGCGGTGCTCGCCGAGGCGGCCCTGTCGTTCGTGGGCCTGGGCACGCAGCCGCCGGCACCCAGCTGGGGGCGGATGCTGTCGGAGGGCCGCAGCTACCTGGAGGACGCGTGGTGGATGGCGGTGTTCCCGGGTCTGGCGATCGTGCTGCTGGTGCTGGCGTTCAACCTGCTGGGCGACGGGCTGCGCGACGTGCTCGACCCGCAGCAGCGCAGCGCGCTGGAGGCCGCGCGCGCGAAGCCGCGCCGCCGGCGCCGGGCGGGGGTGGGCGCGTGAGCGAGCCCGTGCTGGTGGTGGAGGACCTGCGCGTGCAGCTGGACACCCCCCGGGGGAACGCCCGGATCGTCAACGGCCTGAGCTACTCCGTGGCGCCGGGCGAGACGGTCGCCGTGGTGGGGGAGTCCGGCAGCGGCAAGAGCGTGTCGGTGATGGCCCTGCTGGGGCTGCTGCCGAAGCGGGCCCGGGTCACCGGCAGCGCCCGCTTCCGCGGCCGCGACCTGCTGACCATGCGCGAGCGGGAACTGCGCGCCGTGCGCGGCGACGGCGTCGGCATGGTGTTCCAGGACCCCATGACGTCGCTGAACCCGGTGCTGACGATCGGCCGGCAGCTCACCGAGGGGCTCCTGGCGCACCGCAAGGTCTCCGGCAAGAGGGAGGCGCGCGAGCGGGCCGCGCAGCTGCTCGCCGACGTGGGCCTGCCCGACCCGCGCGGGGCGCTGGACCGGTTCCCGCACGAGCTGTCCGGCGGGATGCGCCAGCGCGTCGTCATCGCCACCGCCCTGGCCGGCGACCCGGCGCTGCTCATCGCCGACGAGGCCACCACCGCCCTCGACGTCACCGTGCAGGCGCAGATCCTGGACCTGGTGGCCCGCCTGCAGGACGAGCACCGCACCGGCGTGGTGTGGATCACCCACGACCTGGGCGTCGTCGCCGGCGTCGCCGACCGGGTGCTCGTCATGTACGGCGGGCGCTGCGTGGAGGACGGCACCGTCGACGACGTCTTCGAGCGCCCCGCCCACCCCTACACGCAGGGGCTGCTGGGCTCGCTGCCGCAGCTGCACGACGGCGGGGCCGGTGGGTCGCGCGAGCTGGTCGCCATCGGCGGCACCCCGCCCCCGCCCACCGACCTGCCGCCCGGCTGCGTGTTCTGGCCGCGCTGCCCGGTGCGCGGTGACGAGCGCTGCGCCACCGAGCAGCCGCCGCTGACACCGGTGGGGCCGCGGGACGGGGCGGGTGCCGGCTCGTCCGCGGTGCCGCACCGGGCGGCCACGTTCTACGACGCGGCGCGCGGCGCCGGGGAGGTGGGCTCGTGAGCACGGCGGCGGGGCAGGCGGGCACGCCGGCGGAGCGGGGTGCGCGCGACGACGTCCTGGTGCGCGCCCGCGGGCTCCAGGTGCACTTCCCGGTGAGCTCGAAGGGGCTGCGCCGCCGGCGCACCGGCGCGGTGCGGGCCGTGGACGGGGTGGACCTGGACATCCGCCGCGGCGAGACGCTCGGGCTGGTGGGCGAGTCGGGCTGCGGGAAGTCCACCCTCGGCAACGCGCTGCTGCGGCTGGTGGAACCCACCGCCGGCCGCGTCGAGTTCGACGGCACCGACGTCACCGCCCTGTCCGCGAAGGCGCTGCGCGCGCTGCGCCGGCGCGCCGTCATGGTCTTCCAGGACCCGTACGCCTCGCTGGACCCGCGCACCACCGTCGGGCAGACCGTCGCCGAGCCGCTGCAGGTGCACAGCCTGCACCGCGGCACCGAGGCGCGGGCCGCGCGGGTGGCGGAACTGCTGGAACTGGTCGGCCTGGACCCGTCGGTGGCCTCCCGCTACCCGCACGAGTTCTCCGGCGGGCAGCGCCAGCGCGTCGGCATCGCCCGCGCGCTCGCCGGTGAACCGGACTTCGTGGTGTGCGACGAGGCGATCGCCTCCCTGGACGTCAGCGTCCAGGCGCAGGTGCTGAACCTGCTGCGCGACCTGCAGCAGCGCCTCGGGCTGACGTACCTGTTCGTCTCCCACGACCTGGCCGCCGTCCGGCACGTCAGCGACCGCATCGCCGTCATGTACCTCGGCCGCGTCGTCGAGGTCGGCGACGCGGCGGACGTCAGCGCCCGCCCCCAGCACCCGTACGCGCAGGCGCTGCTGTCCGCGGTGCCGCTGCCCGACCCGGCCGCCGAGCGTCGCCGGGAGCGGATCGTGCTCTCCGGCGACGTGCCGTCGGCGACGCGGGTGCCGTCCGGGTGCCGCTTCCGCACCCGGTGCCCGCGCGCGTTCTCGCCCTGCCCCGACGTGGACCCGGCGCTGCAGGAGGTCGAGCCGGCCCACACGGCCGCCTGCCACCTGCACGGCGTCGTGGGGGTGCCGGTGGCCGCGGGGGAGCACACCGGCGCCTGAGCGGCACCCCGGGTGGTGCAGCGTCACCCGGTCGACGGCACGGCGGCTGCTCCGATCCGGCGGTCCGGTGCGCGCACGGTGCGGACGGGACGGGTGCGTGCCGAGGAGCACGGGGTGAAGACCGTCGTGCAGATCGAGACCACCAAGCCGATCGGGATCCGTGAGCTCAACGGCTTCCTGACGGGCATCGCCCAGCGGATGCCTGGCTGCTTCGTGTCCCAGGGGCCCAGCAGCCGCGGGCGGCTGACCGTGGTGGTCCTGGCCCCCGCCCCGCTGGAGCTGGAGGTGGCCGAGGAGGTGCTGGAGTCGCTGCCGCACCTGTGCGACTCCATCGCCGGGCTGTCGCTGGGCGAGCCCGCCCGCAGGTCCGCCGCCTGACGCCCGGCCCCGGTCCTCGGCCTCAGTCCTCGTCGCGCGGCACGCGCGTGGAGGTGCGCTGCACCACGTCGGAGTACTCCGGGTGCCGCTGGATCCAGCGCGCCACGAACGGGCACAGCGGCACCGCCGTCAGCCCGCGCTCGCGGACCTCCTCCAGCGCGTGCCGCACCACGGCGGAGGCGATGCCGCGGCTCTCGAACCCGCTCAGCACCTCCGTGTGCGAGAAGACGAGGAAGCGCGGGGCGGCGGAGTAGACGGCCACGGCGGCCAGCTCCCCGCCGACGCGGCCCTCGAAGCGGGACAGCTCGGCGTTGTCGGCGACGACGAGGCCGTCGACGGCGACCGGTCGCGGCGCGTCCTGCGCGAGCTCGTCGGCGGTCTGGTGCGGGGTGGCGCTCACGGTGCCTCTCCTGTCGGTCGGGACCCCGGTCGGGGTGTCGGCCTCACACGTGCAGTGAACAGCCTCCGGCGCCGTGATGACAGCGGGGTGTCCGTCCCGTGGCGCCGCTCACACCCCGCGGGCCGCCCGCGGACCCCCGCGCGGGCGCCTGCAGCGGCTCCGGCGCGACTACCGTGTGCCGGTGACCGTCCCCGCCGAGCGCAGCGCCGAGCGTGCCGCGGAGCCCGCCGGCGCCCCCCTCGTGCGGCGCTGGCGGCCCGGCTGGGAGCTCGACCTGGACTGCACGGTCTCGGTGCTGCGCCGCGGCGCGAACGACCCCGCGTTCCGCCGGGAGGCCGACGGCAGCGTCCGCCGCGCCACCCGCACCCCCGACGGGCCCGCCCAGCTGCACCTGGTGCCCCGCCCGCGCGACGGGGAGGTCGAGGCCCGCGCCTGGGGCCCGGGTGCCGAGCGGGTCCTGGACGGGGTGCCCGACCTGCTGGGCGCCGGCGACACCACCCACGCCGAGTTCGAGCCGCGCCGCGAGCACACCGCCCTGCACGACGCGTGGCGCGCCCACCCCTGCTGGCGCCAGCCGCGCACCCGGTCCGTCTTCGAGGCGCTGGCCGCCTCCGCGCTGGAGCAGGTCGTCACCACCCGCGAGGCGTTCGCCGGCTGGCGCCGCCTCGTGCTGCGCTTCGGCGAGCCCGCGCCCGGCCCCCAGGGGCTGTGGGTGCCGCCGGCGCCGCAGGACTGGCTGCGGGTGCCGTCCTGGGAGTGGCTGGCCGCCGGCGTGGAGCTGCGCCGGCGGAAGGTGACGATCCTCGCCGCCCCGCGCGCCGCCGCGCTGGAGCGCACCCTCGCGCTGGACGAGGCCGCCGCCGACCGCGCCCTGCGCTCCCTGCCCGGTGTGGGGGTGTGGACGTCCGCGGAGGTGCGCGCCCGGGCCCACGGCCACCCCGACGCCTTCTCCTTCGGCGACCTGCACGTGGCCGCCGACGTCTCCTGGGCGCTGACCGGCGAGGTCCTCGACGACGCGGGCTGCGCCGAGGTCATCGAGTGCTACCGCGGGCACCGCTACCGGGTCCAGCGCCTGCTGGTGCTCGCCGGTGCGCGCCGGCCCCGCCGCGGCCCGCGCGCCGCCCTGCCCACCCACACGCCGAACCGCGCGCTGCGCGCGCACCGACCCCGCCGCGGCGGCTGACCGTCCCGGCTGGTGGGATGCACCGCGTGCGCGTGCTCCTCATCGGCTGGTCCAGCGTCCTGCACGGCGAGGCCACGGCCGGCGACCTGCTCAGCACCGAGGCCGTCGCGCAGCGCCTGCGCGCCGCCGGCGCCCGGGTCGACCTCGCCTTCAGCCCCGCCGTGCTGCTCGCCCAGGGCCCGCGCGGCGGCGTGCTCTACGAGGACGCCGACGAGGTCCTGCACGTCGACCCGGCCGCCTACACGCACGTGGTGTGGGCGTGCGGACCGCTGACCGGCCGGCCCGTCGAGCAGGTCCACGAGCGCTTCCCCGCCGCCCGCCGCCTCGCCGTCGGCGTCTCCGTCCTGGACCCCGCCGACCCGGCCGTCACCGGCTTCCACGCCGTCGTGCCCCGCGACGCACCCGGCGCGCCCACCGGCCGCGACCTCGCCGCCCGCCCCGCCGTCGCGGACCTGCCCGTCGTCGGCACCTACCTGACCCGCGGGCAGGGCGAGTACGGGGCCCGCCGGCGCCACGACGAGGTCGCCGACGTCCTCACCGGCTGGCTGGGCGGGATCGACGTGGCCCGCCTGGAGCTGGACACCCGCGTCGACCCGCGCGAGTGGCGGATGCCCGCCACCGCCGAGCAGGTCCTGGCCGTGGTCTCCCGCCTCGACGTCGTCGTCACCACGCGCCTGCACGGCCTGGTGCTCGCGCTGCGCGCGGGGGTGCCGGCGCTCGCGGTGGACCCCGTGGCCGGCGGGGGGAAGGTGAGCGCGCAGGCGCGCGCCTGGGGCTGGCCGGGGCTGCTGGCCGCCGAGGAGGTCCTGGCCGCCGACGGCGCGGCCGCGCTGGACGAGCAGCTCGCCTGGTGCACCTCCGGCACCGGCCGCGCCGCCGCCGCCCGCGCCCGGGCGGAGGCCCCCGCCGCGGGCGCCGGGCAGCTCGACGCCCTCGCCGCCGCCCTGCACCCCTGACCCCACCGCCCCGGCGGGGACGGTGGGGTCAGGCGCAGGCGCAGGCGCAGGCGTCGGGCGGGCGTCAGGCGGGCAGGGGGGAGACGCGCACGAGGGCGTCGAGCGCGCCGTCGCGCTCCACGGTCCCGGCCAGGTCCTCCGTCCACAGCGCGGCCAGCGCCCGCTGCGCCAGCGCACCCAGCTCGAAGGCGTCGTCGGCGCTCAGCCGCAGCAGCGGGCCCCGGCCGTCGTCCTTCACCAGGCACCGGCCCGCCCCTCCCGCCTCCGCGACCTCCGCCACGCGCGCCAGGCGCTCGGCGAGCGTGCCGGGCACGACCGGCGGCGGGTCCACGGCGGCGGCGCCGACGGCCGCGCGCACCGCCTCCACGTGCCCGAGCCGGAACCAGTCGGTGGACGCCGGGCGCAGCAGCGAGCGCGCGCCCGGCCCGTCGTCGGGGACGACCCGGTCGGCCAGGCCGCGGATCAGCGCGGCGGGGACGCCGTCCGTCTTGCCCTTGACGAGGTCCGCCGTGGCGGCCACCTCGTCGGCGATGGCGCGCGCGGTCACGCTCATCGGGCGCCCGGACGCGTCCAGCTCCCCGCGCAGGTCGTCCAGCACCGCCAGCCCCGCCACGCCGAGGGCGAAGTCCGTCTGGCCCTCCCGCCACGCCCGCCCGGCGGTGTCGGTGACGACCACGGCGACGTCGGCCCCGGTCCGCTCCCGCAGGCCGGCGCGCAGCGCCCGGGCCTCGGCGTCCGCGTCGGCGGGCAGCAGCAGCACGGTGCCGTCGGCCACGTTGGAGGCGTCCACGCCGGCGGCCGCCATGACCGGCCCGGCCGCGGACTGCACGACGCTGGCCAGGCCGGCGGGGGTGCGCCGCGCGGCGACGGTGCGCACCGACTGCGCGGCGATGACGGCCTCCCGCTGCGCCAGCGGGGCGGTCAGCCCGCGCGCCTTGGAGACGACCTTGCTGGAGACGGCCACGACGTCGCCGTCGACGATGGAGGCGCGCTGGGCGTGCAGGGCGTCGACGAGGAGGCCGGCGAGGTCGTCGCCCGCGTCGACCTCGCCCACGCCGGTGATCCCGACGACCTGCAGGCTGGTGGTGGAGCGCATCACGCGGGCACCACCTCCCCGGTCAGCTCCAGGGCGAGGTCCACGGCGGCCCCGGCGAGGGCGGCGGTGGCGGCCGGGTCGCTCATCAGCAGCGGCCGGCGCCGCACCGCCAGCGGCCGGGGGCCGGGTGCGGGCGCCTCGTCGCCCTCGGCGATCAGCCAGCCGTCCAGGAGGTCGGCGTAGAGGCCGGCGACGGCGGCGGCGGTGGTGGGCACGCCGATCGCGGCCAGGCAGGCGTCGGCCATGCCGCGCACGGGGGCGCCGCCGATGACGGGGGAGACGCCCACGACGGGTGCGGCCGTGGCGACGAGGGCGTCGCGGATCCCGGGCACGGCGAGGATCGAGCCGATGGAGACGACGGGGTTGCTGGGGGGCAGCACGACGACGTCGGCGTCGCGCAGCGCCTCGAGCACCCCGGGTGCGGGGCTGGCCGCGGCGGCGCCGACGGGTTCGATCGCCAGGGCCGGCACGGCGGCGTGCAGGCGCACCCACCACTCCTGGAAGTGCACGCGCCTGCCGCCGGCCTCGCCGTCGTGGGCGGCGCGCTCGGCCTCGGGCACGGGGGCCAGGTCCACGTGGGTCTCGACGACGTCGTCGGTCATCGGCAGCAGCCGGGCGCCGGGTTCCCAGCGCCGGCACAGCTGCTCGGTCGCCTCGGAGAGGGTGCGGCCCTCGGCGAGCAGGCGCGTGCGCACGACGTGGGTGGCGATGTCCTTGTCCCCCAGGGTGAACCAGGTGGGGCTCTGCCCGTGGCGGGCGAGCTCGCCGGCCACGGCGTACGTCTCGTCGTCGCGCCCCCACCCGCGCCCCTCGTCGATGCCGCCGCCGAGGGTGTACATGACCGAGTCGAGGTCGGGGCTGATGCGCAGCCCGTGCAGGGTGACGTCGTCGGCGGTGTTCACCACGACGGTGAGCTGCGCCCGGCGGCGGACCGGGTCGGGGCTGGAGCGCAGCGCGGCCAGCAGGCCGCGCAGGAAGCGGGCCCCGCCCACGCCGCCGGCGAGGGCCGTGACGCGCAGGGGTGCGGCGCCGGGTGCGCGCGCGGGGGTGCTGACGGGAGTGGTGGAGCTCACCGCCCCATCATCCCGCCCCCCGGACGGGTGGTGCGGGCCCGCACCCGGACGGGCGGTCCGCTGGGCCGGACGGGTGGCCGGCGGCAGCCTCGGGGTGGGGCGGCGGTGACTGGTGGGACGCCGGGGGCGGGGGTGATACCACGCTGGGCTTGACTAGTGGGGACGACACGCGTGTAATTCCACCAGTGGTGGTCCAGCGTGACCGTCGCGTCACCGGTAGTGACAGACCGAGGCTGTGGGGGCCGCCAAGTGGAGATCGACGTCCAGCACCGCGACGAGGACGGCGGCAGCAGCCGCCCCGAGCTCCGGCTCGTCACCTCCCTGCCCGACCCCGTGGTGGCCCCGCCGCCCACCGGGCTCTCGGGCCTCACCCCGGAGGACCCGGGCTGGCAGGAGCTGGCCCTGTGCGCGCAGACCGACCCGGAGGCGTTCTTCCCCGAGAAGGGCGGCTCCACCCGCGAGGCCAAGCGCGTGTGCCAGTCGTGCGAGGTGCGCCAGGAGTGCCTGGAGTACGCCCTCGCCCACGACGAGCGCTTCGGCATCTGGGGCGGCCTCTCCGAGCGGGAGCGCCGCCGCCTCAAGCGCCAGGTCGTCTGAGCCCACCGCTCGCCCGAGCCCGCCGCCGGGTCCGGCCGGGCGGGTCCGCCGGGGCGATCAGTCGCCGCCGTAGCGGGGATCCACCTCCTCCGGGTCCATGTCCAGCAGGTGCGCCACCTGCTCGACCACCACGTCCGCCACGAGGTCGTCGAGGTCCTCGCCGGTGGCGCGCGTCTCCATGGGGCGCCGGTACAGCACCACCCGCGCCGGCCCCGAGCCGTCCGCGGGGAAGAGCCGCCCCAGCGGGACCACCTCGTCCTCCCACGGCGCCGGGTCCGAGGGCGGCACGTCCTCCACGGCGAACTCCACGGAGGCCAGCTGCTCCGCCCAGCGGCGCTCCAGCAGCTCCACCGCGTCCAGGACCAGGTCGTCGAAGCGCTCGGCGCGCGTGCGCGCCGCCGGCAGGGACGCCGGCAGCAGCGGCCCGCGCGGGCCGCGCCCGTGGCGGTCGCGGCGGACGCGGCGGCGCCTGCGGTGCGGCCGGGGGGTGGTCATCGGCGCAAGGTACCAAGCGCGCCGCCCGCTCGCGCCGCGTCCCGGCGCGCACCCGGCGGCGACCGGTGCCGCGGCCGGCGCGGGGCGCGGTGCCGCGGCCGGCGCGGGGCGCGGTGCAGGTCGCGGGGCGGTCACGACACGGCGCCCGCTGCGCCGCCCTTCCGCCGGGCCCGCCCGATCGGCGGTAGCGTGCGGCGCGTGAACGCTCCCCGCACGAGTCCCGCCGGAGGCGGTGGCGGTCGTCACGGTGCAGCGGTGCGGCGGTGCTCGCGGACGGCGTGCGGCCGGACCGCGGTCGCGACCCTGACGTACGTCTACTCCGACTCCACGGCCGTCCTCGGCCCCCTGGCCGCCTACGCCGAGCCGCACTGCTACGACCTCTGCTCCGAGCACGCGGAGCGGCTGACCGCCCCGCGCGGCTGGGAGGTCGTCCGCCTCGCCCCCGAGCTGGTCGAGGCGGCCGCCCGGCACGACGACCTCCTCGCCGTGGCCGACGCGGTGCGCGACCCCGCCGACGGCCCGCGGGCCGTGGTGGACCCCGACGCCCCGGCCGTGCGCCGCGGCCACCTGCGCGTGCTGCGCGAGGACCACCGGCGCTGAGGCCGGCGGGTGCCGGGCCCAGCTCGGGGCCCCACCCGGACGGGGGCTCAAGTCCCGCCCGGGAGCTGCCGATGCGAGGGGCGTCGCCCCGCACCGAGCTCTCCCGGAGGTCCTCCCCGTGCCCCTCGCCGGTCCGAACAGCCCCCGCGCCCCCCGTCGCTCCCGCGCCGCCCGCCCCACCCCGCCGCTGGGCTCGCTGACCCAGGCCGCCCACCGCGAGAGCGCCGTCTGCGGCTCCTGCGGCAGCGAGCGCGTCACCCGGCTGTCCATGTCGCTCACCGACGGCACCGAGGTGGAGTTCGTCTCGTGCCACGTGTGCGAGGAGCGCAGCTGGCTCTCGCCCGGCGGTCCGCTGAGCGTGGACTCCGTGCTGGACCGCACCCGCAAGCAGTGACCTCCGGCCGGCGCCCGGCCGGCGCCCGCCGGTGCCCGGCGCCGACCGGCGGCCGTGCACAACCCCCGCCCGGGGTGCGACGGCGCTTGTAGGCTCCCGGCGTGACCGTCTCCCTGTCGTCCGTCGTCAAGGCCTACGACGTCCGGGGGGTCGTCCCCGACCAGCTCGACGCCGGCGCCGTGCGCGCCCTGGGCGCCGCCTTCGCCGAGGTCGTGGTGCTGCCCGAGGTGCGCGCCGGTGCCGCCGCGCGCGCCGTCGTGGGCCACGACATGCGCCCGTCCTCGCCGGAGCTGTCGGCCGCGTTCGCCGACGGGCTCGCCTCGCGCGGCGTGGACGTGGTGCTCGTCGGCCTGTGCTCCACGGACGGGCTGTACTTCGCCAGCGGCTCCCTGGACGTGCCCGGGGCGATGTTCACCGCCAGCCACAACCCCGCCCGGTACAACGGCATCAAGCTGTGCCGCGCCGGCGCCCGCCCCGTCGGCCAGGAGACCGGCCTGGCCGCCGTGCGCGACCTCGCCCAGTCCTGGCTGGACGCCGGGGCGGTGCCCTCGGGCGCCGGGCAGCCGGGCGCGGTCACCGAGCAGGACCTGCTCGCCGAGTACGCCGCGCACCTGCGCTCCCTGGTGGACCTGACCGGCGCCCGGCCGCTGAAGGTCGTCGTCGACGCCGGCAACGGCATGGCCGGGCACACCGTGCCCGCCGTCCTCGGCGCCGCCGCCGGGCTGCCGGCGCTGCCCCTGGACGTGCAGCCGCTCTACTTCGAGCTGGACGGCACCTTCCCCAACCACGAGGCGAACCCGCTGGAGCCGGCGAACCTGCGCGACCTGCAGGCCGCGGTCCCGCGCGCCGGCGCCGACCTCGGCCTCGCCTTCGACGGCGACGCCGACCGCTGCTTCGTCGTCGACGAGAACGGCGACCCGGTCAGCCCCAGCGCCGTGACGGCGCTGGTCGCCCGCCGCGAGATCGCCAAGGAGCGCGCCGCCGGCCGCGAGGCCCGGGTGATCCACAACCTCATCACCTCGCGCGCGGTGCCGGAGATCGTCGCCGAGGACGGCGGCGTGCCGGTGCGCACCCGCGTGGGCCACTCCTTCATCAAGCAGCGCATGGCCGAGGAGGGCGCCGTCTTCGGCGGCGAGCACTCCGCGCACTACTACTTCCGCGAGTTCTGGTCCGCCGACACGGGCATGCTCGCCGCGATGCACGTGCTGGCCGCCCTCGCGGAGGGCGAGCTGCCCCTGTCGCGGCTGGCCGCCGAGTACGAGCGCTACGTCGCCAGCGGCGAGATCAACTCCACCGTCGACGACGCCGCCGCCGTCACCGAGCGCGTCCTGGCGGCCGAGCAGGACCTGGCGGCCGCCGAGGGCCGCGAGCTGGTGGTGGACCGCCTCGACGGGCTGACCGTCACCTGGCCGGGCGACGACCGGCGGCCGATGTGGTGGTTCAACCTGCGCGCCTCCAACACCGAGCCGCTGCTGCGGCTGAACGCGGAGGGGGCCGACGGCGCCACGATGACCGCCGTGCGCGACCGCGTCCTGGCCGTGGTGCGCGGGGGCGCCCGGTGAGCGCCGCCGGCCGGGACGCGCAGGGGGCCGGCGCGCCCGCGGGCCCGCGGCTGGAGCCGTGGGTGCTCCAGCTGCTGCGCTGTCCCTTGACCGGTGAGCCGCTGGAGCCCGTCGAGGTGGACGGCGAGCCGTTCCTGGCCACCGCCGCCGGCATCCGCTACCCCGTGGACGGCGGTGTGCCGGTGCTGCTGGCCGACGAGGCGCTCGACGTGCCCGCCGGGGTGCGCGGGCCGGCGGGGGAGGAGCGGGCGTGAGCGCGCTGGACGAGACCCTGCTGGCCGACGGCGACGCCCTCACCGCGGCCGACCCGTCCGGCGTGCTGCGCTCCCTGGCGGGCGCCGGGGCGCAGGTGCGCGAGTCCGTGGAGCTGTGCGCCCAGGCGGGCGTGGGCCGCCTCGCCGAGGAGGGCCGGCCCCGCGCCGTCGTGGTGGCCGCCCTCGGCGGCGCGTCGGTCGTCACGGACGTCCTCACCGCCCTGGCCGGCCGCGGCTGCCCCGTGCCCCTGGTGGCCCGCCGCGGCGGCCCCCTGCCCAGCTGGGTCGGCCCGCTGGACCTGGTGGTGGCCGTGTCGATGTCCGGGCGCGCCCCCGGGCCGCTGGCCCTGGCCGCCGAGGCGGCCCGCCGCGGTGCGCGGGTGGTCACCGTGGGCGCGGAAGGCTCGCCGCTGGCCGAGGTCGGCGCCCGCGGCGGCAACGTGCACGTGCCCCCGGCGCGGGGCGTGCGCGCCGTCGAGGCGGGCACCCGCTCCTCGCGCGTGTCGCTGTGGTCGCTGCTGACGCCGGTGCTGCTGGCCGCCGACGCCGTCGACGTGGTGCGCACGCCCGCCGGCGTGCTCTCCGCCGTCGCCGAGCGGCTGGACGCGGAGGCGGAGACGTGCCGGCCGTGGTCGGAGAGCTTCGTCAACCCCGCCAAGGCCCTGGCGCTGGAGCTGGCGGGGGCCGTGCCCGTCGTCCTGGCCGACGGCGACCTCACGGCCGCCGCCGCCCGCCGCGCCGCCTCGATGCTCTCGCGCACCGCGCGGGTGCCGGCGGTGGCCGGGGCGCTGCCCGACGACGCCAGCGAGGTGGTGGCCGCCTTCGGCGGCCCGTTCGCCGCGCGCCCGGACGACGTCTTCGCCGACCCCTTCCTCGACGGGCCCGTCGGCCCACGCCTGCAGCTGACGCTGCTGCGCGACGCGCCCTCGGCCGTGCCGGACGCCGAGCGGGTCGTCGCCGACGCCGTCGCCACGACCGCGGCCGACGCCGGTGTGCGGGTCAGCGAGGTCGTCGCCGAGGCGGGGGAGCCGCTGGTGCGCCTGGCGCAGCTGATCGCGCGCACCGACTTCGCCGCCGCCTACCTGGCGCTGGCCTCGGGCACGGACCCCGCCGCCTCCCCCCAGGTGGCGGACCTGCGCGAACGCCTGGGGTGAGCGCGACGCGCCGCGTCGCGAGCGGTGCCGGAGCCCGCGCGTACCCTGGGGGGATCCGGCGTCCGGTGATGCCGAGTGGCCCAGAGGGGCCGCGCCGGGAGCCCGCCACACCGACCCCCCGGAGGGGAAGCTCCGCATGACGTTCGAGTTCGAGGTCCGCGACCTCTCCCTCGCCGAGGCCGGCCGCCACGAGCTGCGCCTGGCCGAGCACGAGATGCCCGGCCTCATGGCCCTGCGCGCCGAGTTCGCCGAGTCCCAGCCCCTGGCCGGTGCCCGCATCGCCGGCTCCCTGCACATGACCGTCCAGACCGCAGTGCTCATCGAGACCCTCACCGCGCTGGGCGCGCAGGTCCGCTGGGCCAGCTGCAACATCTTCTCCACCCAGGACCAGGCCGCCGCCGCGATCGTCGTGGGCGACGGCACCCCCGAGGCGCCGGCCGGCTCGCCCGTGTTCGCCTGGAAGGGCGAGACCCTCGAGGAGTACTGGCGCCTGGCCGAGCGCATCTTCGACTGGGGCACCGACGCCGACGGCCACCGCGTCGGCCCCAACATGATCCTCGACGACGGCGGCGACGCCACGATGCTCGTCCTGGAGGGCAAGCGGTTCGAGGCCGCCGGCGCGGTGCCCGAGCCCACGGAGGACGACTCCGAGGAGTACCGCGTCGTCCTGGAGCTGCTGCGGAGGTCCCTCGCCGAGGACCCGCAGCGCTGGACCCGCGTGGCCGAGGGCGTCCAGGGCGTCAGCGAGGAGACGACCACCGGCGTGCACCGCCTGGCGGAGTACCACCGCAACGGCGTGCTGCCGTTCCCGGCGATCAACGTCAACGACGCGGTGACGAAGTCGAAGTTCGACAACAAGTACGGCACCCGCCACTCGCTCATCGACGGCATCAACCGCGCCACCGACGTCCTCATCGGCGGCAAGGTCGCGGTGGTGTGCGGGTACGGCGACGTCGGCAAGGGCTGCGCCGAGTCGCTGCGCGGCCAGGGCGCCCGGGTGATCGTCACCGAGATCGACCCCATCAACGCGCTGCAGGCCGCGATGGACGGCTACCAGGTCGCCCGCCTGGACGACGTCGTCGAGACCGCGGACCTCGTCATCACCGCCACCGGCAACCGCGACGTCGTCATGGCGGCCGACATCGTCCGCATGAAGCACCAGGCGATCCTCGGCAACATCGGCCACTTCGACAACGAGATCGACATGGCCGGCCTGGCCCGCGTGCCGGGCGTGGAGAAGGTGGAGATCAAGCCGCAGGTGCACGAGTGGCGCATCCCCGCCGCCGACGGCCGCGGCGCGCGCAGCGTCATCGTGCTGTCCGAGGGCCGGCTGCTGAACCTGGGCAACGCCACGGGCCACCCCAGCTTCGTCATGTCGAACTCGTTCACCAACCAGGTGCTCGCGCAGATCGAGCTGTTCACGCAGCGCGACTCCTACCCGGTGGGTGTGCACGTGCTGCCGAAGCTGCTCGACGAGAAGGTCGCCCGCCTGCACCTGGACGCCCTGGGCGTGCGGCTGACGGAGCTGACGAAGACGCAGGCCGAGTACCTCGGCGTCGACGTCGCCGGCCCGTACAAGACGGACGAGTACCGCTACTGACCGCCCGCGCACGACGACCGCCGGGCGGGGTGGTTGGATGGCTCCGCACCGACACGAGGAGACGTCATGAGCAGCACGGCCCCCGGCCTGGCGGCCCTGCACCAGGAGCTGGCGGGGATCCTGCTGGCCGGCAGGGAGCTCGACGCCGTCCTCACCGACGTGGTCACCACCGCCCGCCGGGCCCTGCCGGGCGCCGAGGCCGTCTCCATCACCCTGCTGCGCGGCGACAAGGCGTTCACCGCCGCCCACGACGGGAAGATGGCCCTGGACGCCGACGAGATGCAGTACGCGCGCGGCTACGGCCCCTGCTTGGACGCCGGCCGCGCCGGTCAGGTGTTCGTCGTGGAGGAGATGGCCACGGAGGAGCGCTGGCCCGACTACTGCCGGCACGCCGCCGCGGCGGGCGTGGGCAGTTCCGTCTCGCTGCCGCTGCCGGTCCAGGGCCGCACCCTGGGCGCCCTGAACTGCTACTCCTCGCGCCCCCGCTCCTTCGGTGAGGACGACGTCGCCCTGGGCCAGGAGGTCGCCGCGTTCGTCGCGATCGCGGTCGCCAACGCCGACTCGCACGCCCGCTCCGCCGAGGACGCGGAGAACATGCGCCGGGCCATGGCCTCGCGCGCCGTCATCGAGCAGGCCAAGGGCGTGCTCGTGGAGCGGCACAAGGTGACACCCGAGCAGGCGTTCACGCTGCTGACGCACGCCTCGCAGCGCACCAACGTGAAGCTGAACCGCGTCGCCGAGGAGCTCGTGACCACCGGCGTGCTGCCCGGTGCCGTGGGCTGACCCGCACCGCGAGCCTGCCCGGCCCGTCCGCGGCGCGCTCCTCGCCCGGCTCAGCGCCGCCCCAGGGAGCGTTCCAGCTCGGCCGTGCGCCGCGCCCGCCGCTGCAGGCGCTCCAGCTCCCGGTCGCGCCGCTCGACGAGCACCGCGGTGAGGAACCGCTCCGGGGTGGTGCCCGCCGGCGGCGGCGGGGACACCCGCGTCAGCAGCGCGTCCGCCAGCGAGGCCCCCAGCGCCTCCCGGGAGCCGGCGTGCAGGGAACCGGCGCGCGCCAGGAACTGGCGGGCGGCCAGGGCCGTGCCGTCGGGCAGCCGCCCGATGTCGGCGCGCCGCGCCCAGCCGGCCAGCTCCGGCGGCATCGGCGGCAGCGGCACGTGCCGGGCCGCGGAGCGCTCACGCACCACGTAGGTGCCCGCGAGCAGGTCCCCGACCCGCTTGCCGCGGGCGTTCAGCAGCGCGCAGATGATCGCGGAGCTGCCCGCCAGCGCGTAGAGCTCGAAGAAGCCGGTCAGGGCCCGCACCAGGGAGTGCCGGAAGCGCACCGGGCCGCCGTCGTCGCGCACCGCCCGCACACCCGCCACCAGCTTGCCGACCGAGCGCCCGCGGGTGGCCGTCTCCACCGCGGTGGGGATGCCGATGAGGCACAGCACCGTCTCCGCGAGCACGACGGCCGCGGTGGCGGCCTCGTCCGTGCTGGACAGCAGGGCCCGCGAGGCGTACAGCAGCGCACCCAGCACCAGCAGGTGCAGGAGCGCGTCGATCACGGCGCCCAGCAGGCGCGAGGCGAACGACGCCGCCCGCAACCCCAGGACGACCGCCTCGCCGGTGACGACGTCACCGACGGGGTCGGCCAGCCGCACCGCCGGCGCGGTCGGCACGGGGCCCGCGGGCGGTGCGGGCCGCACGAGGTCGTCGGGTGCCACGCGGGCACCGTACCGGCCGCCCCCGCCCGGCGGGGCGCCCGCTCACCCCTGCCCGCTCACTACTGTGGCGGCGTGGACGTCGACGCCTTCCGGGCCGTGCACGAGCAGGAGTGGGCGCGGCTGCGCGAGCTGGTGCGCCGCCGCCGCCTGACCGGCGAGGAGGCCGACGAGCTGGTGCGCCTCTACCAGCGCACCGCCACCCACCTGTCGGTGCTGCGCTCGGCGCAGTCCGAGCCGGTCCTGCTGGACCAGCTGTCCACGCTGCTGGCGCGGGCGCGCTCCCGGCTGACCGGGTCCCGCTACACCGCCTGGCGGCAGCTGGGCCACTTCACCACCCGCGGGCTGCCCGCCGCGCTGTGGCGGGTGCGCTGGTGGAGCCTCGCCGCGGCCGCCTACACGATCGTCCTCGCCACGGCGGCGGGTGCCTGGATGGTCGGCAACCCCCGCGCCCAGGCCAGCCTGTTCGGCTCGCGCGAGGACATCCGCCGGCTCGTCGAGGAGGACTTCGCCGGCTACTACTCCGAGTACGCCCACGCCTCGTTCGCGGGCCGGGTGTGGACGAACAACGCGATGGTCGCCGCCACCTGCGTGGTGCTGGGCATCACCGGCGTGTTCGTGCTGTTCGCGCTCACCCAGAACGCCCTCAACGTCGGGCTGCAGGGCGGCCTGCTCATCGACAACGGGCGCGGTGAGGTGTTCTTCGGCCTCATCGCCCCGCACGGCATCCTCGAGCTGACGGCCGTGTTCGTCGCCGCCGGCGCGGGGATGAAGCTGTTCTGGACGTGGGTGGCGCCCGGGCCGCGCAGCCGCGGGCACGCCCTGGCCGTCGAGGGCCGCGCGATGGTCGGGCTGGCGCTGGGGCTGGTGGTGGTGCTCTTCGTCTCCGGCCTCATCGAGGGGTTCGTGACGCCGTCGCCGCTGCCCACCGCCGCCCGCGTCGGCATCGGCGTCCTCGCCGAGGTGGCCTTCCTGCTGTACGTGGTGCTGCTGGGGCGGCCCGCCGCCGCGGCGGGGGAGACCGGTGACCTGGAGGCGCGCTTCGCCGGTGACGCCGCCCCCGTGCGCGGCTGAGGCGCCGCCGCGCTACCCCGGCTCCCCGACGTCCCCGCCGGTGCCGGTGCCGTCCCCGCTGCCGTCCCCGGTGCCCAGCAGGCTGCGGGTCAGGCGCTCGCCGTCGGAGAGCAGCTCGTCCAGCGCCGAGCGCAGGTCCGCGTCGGCGACCTCGTGACCGGCCGTCGCCGCCAGCAGCACCGCCCGGCGCAGCAGCTCCCGCGCGAAGGACGCGGTGACCCCGCCCGTGCGGGCGGCGGCCTCGTCCAGCGCGGCCGCCGACAGCGGCAGCCCCCGCGCGTACAGGCGGAACAGCGCCCGGCGCGCCGCCTCGTCCGGCAGGGGCACCTCCACGGCCAGGTCCACCCGCCCCGGGCGCTGCGCCAGCGCCCGCTCCAGCAGGTCGGGCCGGTTGGTGGTCAGCACGAACGCCACGTCGGCGTCGCCGCCGAGGCCGTCCATGGCGTCGAGCAGCTCGAACAGCAGCGGCCGCTCCCCGGGGTGCGAGCCGCGGTCCTCGGCGACGAGGTCGACGTCCTCCAGCACGACGATCGCCGGCTGCATCGCCCGCGCCAGGTGCGCAGCCACCGTCACCCGGGCCAGCGCCACCCCGGACAGCAGCACCACCGTGGTGCCGGGGGTGCTGCTCACCAGGTGCCGCACCGTGTGCGTCTTGCCGGTGCCCGGCGGGCCGTACAGCAGCACTCCGCGCTTGAGGTGCTGACCGGCCGCGGTCAGCCTCCCGGAGTTCTCGCCCACGCCCACCACGTGCCGCACGACGCGCTCCAGCGAGCCCGGCGGCAGCACCACCGCGTCCGCGGGCACGTCCGGCCGTCGCAGGAAGGTGATGCCCGCGGAGGAGTGGTGCTCGAACGGCGAGCCGGAGAAGGTGAGGACCTGTCCGCGCAGCACGCTGCGCTCCACCATGAGGCGGCGGACCTCCTCGATGAACGCCGGCACCGCGTCCTCGTCGGCGGCCACCACCTCCATGCCGTGCCCGTACGGGCTGTGCTCCAGCGCCGCGCGCTGCAGCACCGCCAGCGGGACACCGCCGTGGCGCAGCAGCCGCACGCCGAAGCCGACGGCGCGCCGGGTCGAGTCCGGCCCCGTGGGCAGGTTCACCCGGTCCGGGGCGGCGGTGCCGTAGCGCCCGTAGCGCGTCTCCAGCAGGTCCGCGAAGCTCGTGTGGGAGCGCTGGTCGCCCCCGGCGACGCCCACGACGCGCTCGCCGCCGCCGCGGCGGGCGACCTCCTCCAGCGCCACGTCCAGGTCGGCGAACTGGTGCTCGGGCACCTGCTCACGCACCACGGGCACGCGCCGGGCGTCGGTGCCCAGGTGGCCGGCGACGACGTCCGCCAGGGCGGGGCCGTCACCGGGGTCCTCGGTGCGCTGGGCGTGCACGACCTCCTCGAGGAAGGTCCGGACGGCGCTGACGAGCCGGCGGGTCTCGGTGTCCACCCCGTGATCGTGGTGGTGCGCGCGGCACCGCGTCCAGGGGGTTCCCGGTGGCCCGGGCGCGGCCCGGCGACTACAGCCTCCCGGCCGCCTTCAGCGCCAGGTAGCGGTCCGCCAGCGCCGGGGCCAGCTCCTCCGGCGCGGCGTGCACCACCTCCACGCCCAGGCGCCGCAGCAGCGCCGCCGTGGCCTCCCGCTCCGCCGCGGCCGTCTCCGCCGCCGCCGCGGTGTACACCTGCTCGGCGTCGCCCCGCTCGCGCGCCAGCCGCGCCAGCGACGGGTCGTCCACGGCCGCCAGCACCACCGTGTGCCGGGCGGCGAGCTGCTCCAGCGCCGTCAGCAGCCCCGAGTCCAGCACGGAGGTGTCCAGCGCCGTCAGCAGCACCACCAGGGCCCGCTGGCGCGCCATCGAGCGCACCTGCCCGGTCACCGCGTCCCAGTCCGCCTCCACCAGGGACGGCTCCAGACCGGCCAGCGCCTCCACCAGCGACGGCAGCAGCGAGGTGCGCGAGGCGCCCCGCACCCGGGCGCGCACCCGGCGGTCGTGGGCGATCAGGTCCACCCGGTCGCCGGCGCGCGCGGCCAGCGCCGCCGTCAGCAGCGCCGCCTCGATCGAGGCGTCCAGGCGCACCTCCACGCCCCCGGGGCCGCCGCCCAGGCGCGCGGCCGCCGTGCGGGAGGCGTCCAGGACCAGCAGCACCCGCCGGTCCCGCTCGGGCCGCCAGGTGCGCACCACCACCGACTGCCGGCGCGCGGTGGCGCGCCAGTCGATGGAGCGCACGTCGTCGCCGTCCACGTAGTCGCGCAGCGAGTCGAACTCCGTGCCCTGCCCGCGGTGCTGCACGGCGCTGCGCCCGTCCAGCTCGCGCAGCCGCGCCAGGCGCGAGGGCAGGTGCCGGCGGGACGTGAACGGCGGCAGCACCCGCACCCGCCCCGGCACCTCGCGCGAGCGCTGCCGGGCGGCCAGCCCCAGCGGCCCGGTGCAGCGCACCGTGACGCGGTCGGCGAGGCGGTCGCCGCGGCGCGTGGGCACCAGCACCGTGGACAGCCGGCGCCGCTCCCCGGGCGGCAGGTCCAGGCGGTGCCGCTCCCCGCGCGCGCCCGCCGACGGCTGCCAGGCGTCGCGCAGCACCCCGCGGACCCGGCGGCGACCGGTGTTGGCGACGAGCAGCTCGCCGGTGCGCGGCTCGCCCAGGCGCACCGCGGCCAGCGGCGCGCGCTGCACGCTCACCGAGCGCGGGGAGGCGGCCAGGGCCGCGTCGAGGCCGACGAGCACCGCGCAGACGGCCAGCCACGCCCAGAACGCGCCCCAGCCGGGCTGCAGCGCCACCGCCACCAGCCCCGCCAGCACCAGCAGCGGCGCCCGCCCCGTCAGCGCCACGGGGCGCTCCCCGCGGCGCCGCCCGCGGCGGCGGGTGCGGCGCTCACCGGGGCACGGGCACGGTGCTGAGCACCGAGTCCAGCACCGCGTCCACGCTCACCCCGTCCAGCTCCGCCTCCGGGCGCAGCTGCACCCGGTGCCGCAGCGTGGGCCGGGCCAGGTCCTTCACGTCGTCGGGGGAGACGTAGTCGCGTCCCGACAGCCACGCCCACGCCCGCGCCGTCGCCAGCAGCGCCGTCGCCCCGCGCGGGGACACGCCCAGCGCCAGCGACGGCGAGGAGCGCGTCGCCCGGCACACGTCGACGACGTAGCCGAGGACCTCCCGGGAGACCTGCACCGAGCGCACCGCGCGCGTGGCCAGCGCCAGGTGCGCGGGCGTGGCCACGGCCCGCACCCCCGCGCCCGCCAGGTCGCGCGGGTCGAAGCCGGCGGCGTGGCGGGCCAGCACCTCCACCTCGTCCTCGCGGGCCGGCAGCGGCAGCGTCAGCTTGAGCAGGAACCGGTCCAGCTGCGCCTCCGGCAGCGGGTAGGTGCCCTCGTACTCCACCGGGTTCTGGGTGGCGGCGACGATGAACGGACCCGGCAGCGGGCGCGGCACCCCGTCCACGGACACCTGCCGCTCCTCCATGGCCTCCAGCAGCGACGCCTGCGTCTTCGGCGGCGTGCGGTTGATCTCGTCGGCGAGCAGCAGGTTCGTGAAGACCGGTCCCTCCCGGAAGCTGAACCGGGCGGTCTGCGCGTCGTAGACGAGCGAGCCGGTCACGTCGCCGGGCATGAGGTCGGGGGTGAACTGCACCCGCTTGGTGTCCAGCTCCAGCGCCGCCGCCAGGGTGCGCACCAGCAGCGTCTTCGCGACGCCCGGCACGCCCTCCAGCAGCACGTGCCCGCGGCACAGCAGCGCGATGACGAGGCCGGTGACGGCGGGTTCCTGGCCGACGACCGCCTTGGCGACCTCCTGGCGCACCGCCCGCAGGGCGTCGCGGGCCTCCTCCAGCTCCGCGGAGGTCGTCGTGCCGTTCGCGGTGCCGGTGCCCGCGGTCCTGCTCGCGGCGGTGCTGCCGCCCGGGGCGGGGCCGGGGACCGGTCCGCCGCCGTCGCCGAGGGGGCCGACGGGCGCGTCGGGCCGTCCTTCCGGGGTCTCGCTCACGTGGTGCCCTTCCGTGCGGGGGTGGGGGAGGTCCGAGGTGGCCGGGCGGTCCGCCCGGCCGTGGTGCCGCGGCTCACGTGCTGCGCGCGCGCACCCGGCGCTCCAGGTCGTCCAGGTCCGCCGCCAGCTGCACGAGCGCGGCGTCGTCGGCGGGGTCGGGTCCGTCGAGCAGGGCCAGCACCCGCCGCGCGGGCAGGCCGGTCAGCCACGCCACCTGGTCGGCGACGTCAGCGGGCGCGGCGGTGCCGTCCAGCCGCACCAGCGCCCGCAGCCGCAGCAGCGTCGCCGAGCGCAGCGCGGCCGCCGCCCGGCCGGTGGCGCGGGCGCCGGCGTACAGCCGACCGTGCCCCTCCACCGTCTCCGCGGCGCGCACCACCACCGGCAGCGGCTCGGTCACCAGCCTCCCCAGGCGCCGGCCGCGCCACAGCGCGGTCGTCAGCCCCGCCGCGAGCAGCAGCGCGGCGGCGGGCCCGGTCCACGGCGGTGCGAGGGACGCCAGCGGCACCAGGGGGGTCTCGGTGTCGAGGGGGTCGGGCAGGTACCACACCACAGTGTCCGAGGTGCCCAGCGTGCGCAGCGCGAGCGCGCCGTCGCCCTCCAGCGCGGCCCAGCGGTTGGTGAGCACGTCCGGCTGGCCGAGCAGCACGACCTCGCCGCGCCCGGTCGCCGGGTCCGCGGGCAGCACGACGTAGGAGCCGCCGTAGCAGGACGCGGCGTCGCTGCCGCCGGGTGCGGCGTAGGTGCGCCCGCCCGCGCGGGCGCGCCCGGCCGCGGTGGCCGCGGCGAGGTCGCAGCCCGGCGGCAGGGTGCGGGCGGAGGGCGTGCCGGTGGTGCGCAGCCCCGGCGCGACGGCGTCCAGCTCCTCCAGGGCGTCGCCGTCGGGCGCCGCCAGGACCAGCCGGGCCCCGGCGTCGGCCAGCGCCTCCCACCGCTGCTGCGGCACCAGCCCCGGGTCGGTGACGAGCACGGTGGTGCCCGGGCCCCCCGCGCGCACCGCGGCCAGGGTCGCGTCGAAGGTGCGCTCCTGGCGCACCCGCACGCCCTCCCGCTGCAGCACCCGCGCCACGGCGCGGGCACCCTCGGGGGCGGTGGAGTCGGCCGCCAGCGCCTCCCGGGACGTGCTCGGGGTCAGCAGCGTGAGCAGCAGCACCAGGCCCACCACGAGCGCGGTCACCAGCAGCGGACCGCGCCACCGGCCGCGCCCGACGGCTGCGGGGCCGGTGTCCGGCGAGCCCGCCCCGGGGGCCTCCAGCAGGGCGCTCACCGCGCGGTCCCGGCCGCCGGTGCGAGGGGGCGCGCGGCGGCGACCTCCTGCAGGACGCGGCGCAGGTCGGCGTCGGTGACGGCCGACGCCGACCTGCCGCCGTAGCGCACGTCGTCGAACGCGCGGGCCGCCAGGGTCAGGCCGGCCGCGCAGCCCGGCAGGGCGTCGGCGGCCTCCACGGCCACCTCGTGCGCGGTCCGTCCCGGGCGCCGGTCCAGCAGGGCGCGCTCCTCCAGGGAGCGCACCAGCGCCCGGAACCGCTCGGCGACCGCGTCGTCCCAGCGGCCCGCGGCCGCCGCCTCGTCGGCGCGGCGCACGTGCTCGGCGGACGGCTCCGGGCCGGACGCGAAGACCTCCTCGGTGCGCGGCGCGCTGCCGCCCCGGCGCAGCGGGCCGGACACCAGCAGCACCACCACCACGACCGCGACGAGCAGCAGCACCACCACGAGCACCGCCGTCCAGCCGGTCCCGAGCCCCGGCACCTCCACGGCGCTGAGCCGCTCCACCAGCCACTCCCAGGCGCGCAGCAGCCACGAGCCGCTCTCCTGGCGGTACTCGCGCCCGGCGAGCTCCTCGGCCAGCAGGCGACGGGCCTCGTCCCGCCCCGGCAGCACCGGGACGCCGGTCCCGCGCAGGGCGCTCACCCGCCCGCGGCGGCGCGGTGCAGCTCCACGTCCAGGCCCTCGCGCCGCATCCGCAGGTCCACGTACACCAGGGCCGTCACCGACGCCAGGAAGGGGTAGGCGACGACGCTGCCGACGATCGAGCCCAGGGTGCCGACGCCCTGGGAGAGCCACAGGCTGCGGGTCGACGCGCCGCCGTCGACGAAGGCGCCCAGGAACCCGCCCACCAGCGAGAACGGCACGGACACGGCCGTCACCACGGCGCCCACCACGACCGCCGTCAGCAGCAGGATGCCCAGCGTGCGCCAGAACGCGCCGCGGGTCAGGCGCCAGGAGCGGCCCATCGCGCGCCGCGCGGACAACCCCTCCAGCAGCAGCGCGGGCGTGGCCATCGACCACTTCACCCACAGCCACGCCGCCACGGCCGCCCAGCCCAGCAGCCCGGCCAGCAGCAGGACCGCGCCGGTGGCCGCGCCCGCGGTGCCGTCCACGAGCGCCAGCACGGCCACGCCCGGCGCGAGCGCGACCGCCCCGGCGACGCTGGCGAGGGTCACCAGCACCGACACGAGCACCAGCCCGCCCAGCCGCCGCCGGCTCGAGCGCCACAGCTCCGCCAGGGAGATGGTGCGCCCCAGCACCGCACGGCTGACGCTGAGGATCAGCATGCCGTTGAGCACCTGCACCGCGACCACCTGCAGCAGGGTGCTCACCGCGAACAGCGGCACGGAGGTCTGCACGGCGTCCAGCACGACGGAGGCGTCCCCGGTCCCCGTCTCCACCGCGGTGCTCGCCCGCACCAGGTCGCGGGTGACCAGCACGGTGGCGACGAGCGTGACGAGGGAGGTGACGACGACCACGAGGGCGGACAGGCCCACCATGACCCGGGGGTTCTGCCGGAAGGCGCGGAACGCGCCGTCCCAGATCTCACCCAGCCCCAGCGGCCGCAGCGGCACGATGCCCGGCCGCGGCGCCGCGGCGGGCTGCTGCTCCCAGCCCCCGCCGGACCACCCGGTGCCGGTCCACCCGGCGCCCGCCGGCGCGCCGGCACCGTCGGCGACCGGCGGCGGCGCGGCCCCCGGGTCGTCCCCGCCCGGTCCGCGGCCCCCGCCGGGGGACGTCCACCCGCCCTCCGGGCCCTGCCACTGGCTCATCGACCCCGCCCTCGATCGTTCCTCGCCCCATCGTGCCAGAGGGCCCGCGGCGCCGGGCCGGCCCCGCGACCGGGCCGGTCGCCCGGGCGTGGCCCCGCCCCGGCGCGGGCCGGCGACGGGCAGGATGGCCCCATGAGGGGACGCGTCCTGGTGGTCGACGACGACACCGCTCTCGCCGAGATGCTCGGGATCGTGCTGCAGGGCGAGGGCCTGGAGGCGCGCTTCTGCGCCGACGGCGACGCGGCGCTGGAGGCGTTCCGCGCCACCCGCCCGGACCTGGTGCTGCTGGACCTGATGCTGCCGGGCACCGACGGGATGGAGGTGTGCCGGCGCATCCGGGCGGAGTCGGGCGTGCCGATCGTCATGCTCACGGCCAAGGGAGACACGGTCGACGTCGTGCTGGGGCTGGAGGCCGGGGCCGACGACTACGTCGTCAAGCCGTTCAAGCCGAAGGAGCTCGTCGCCCGCGTGCGGGCCCGGCTGCGCTCGGCGGGGGACCGGCCGCCGGAGACGCTGCGCATCGGTGACCTGACGATCGACGTCGCCGGGCACTCGGTGCGCCGCGACGGCCGCTCCCTGCCGCTGACGCCGCTGGAGTTCGAGCTGCTGGTCACCCTGGCCCGCAAGCCGTGGCAGGCGTTCACCCGCGAGGTGCTGCTGGAGCAGGTCTGGGGGTACCGGCACGCCGCCGACACCCGCCTGGTCAACGTCCACGTGCAGCGGCTGCGCTCGAAGATCGAGAAGGACCCGGAGCACCCCGAGATCGTCGTGACCGTCCGCGGGGTGGGGTACCGCGCGGGGCCCCTGTGACCCCGGGTGCGCAGCCGGGGCGCCCGCCCGCCGCGCGGGCCGGTGCGCGCCCGGCCCGCCCCTCGCGGGTGGGGGCGCTGCGGCGCGGCGCCCGGCGCGGGCTGCTGCGGCGCTGGCGCTCCTCGCTGCAGCTGCGCGTGGTGGTCACCACCACCGCGCTGGGGCTGCTCGTGGCGGTCGCCGTGGGCACCTACCTGCTGGACGCCGTCGCGGACGGGCTCGTCGAGGAGCGCCGGCGCGCGGCGCTGGCCGACGCCGCCCGCGCCGCGGCCACCGCCCGGGCGCAGTTCGACGCCTCCACGCCGCGCACCGGCGCCGACGTGGAGCAGCTCGCCGGCGACGTCGTCTCGGCGCTGGAGGGCCCCGGCCCCGACCGGCTGCGCGGCGTGCTGCTCCTCGGCGGCGAGGACGCCCCCGGGCAGGGGGCGGAGGACGGCGTCCGCGTGCGCGACCTCGCCTCAGAGGGCCTCTCGCCCTCCGACGTGCCCGCGACGCTGCGCCGGGCCGTGACGTCCTCCGACCTGCAGCAGGCGCAGCTGACCGACCTGCCCGCCGGCGGCGACGCCCCCACCCTGCTCGTCGGCTCCACCGTGACCCTGCCGCGCGCCGGGCAGCGCGAGCTGTACTTCGCCTACTCGCTCACCAGCGAGGAGCGCACGATCGACCTCGTGCGCACCACCTTCGCCGGCGGCGGCCTCGCCCTGGTCGTCCTCGTGGGCACCGTGGCGTGGGTGGTGACGCGCCTGGTGGTCCAGCCGGTGCGCGAGGCCGCCGGGACCGCCGAGCGGCTCGCCGGCGGGCACCTGGACGAGCGGATGCGGGTGCGCGGCAGCGACGACCTCGCCCGGCTGGGCAGCGCCTTCAACGCCATGGCGGCCGGCCTGCAGCAGCACATCGGCCGCCTGGAGGAGCTCTCCCGCCTGCAGCAGCGCTTCGTCTCAGACGTCAGCCACGAGCTGCGCACCCCCCTGACGACGATCCGCATGGCCGGGGAGGTGCTCTTCGACGCGCGCGCCGGCTTCGAGCCGGTCGCGGCGCGCTCGGCGGAGCTGCTGATGACGCAGCTGGAGCGGTTCGACACGCTGCTGTCGGACCTGCTGGAGATCAGCCGGTTCGACGCCGGGGCCGCCGCCCTGGAACCGGACCCGCAGGACGTGCGCGCCCTGGTGCACCGCGTCGTGGACTTCACCGCGGCGCTCGCCGAGCGCCGCGGCAGCACCGTCCTCGTCTCCGAGCCGGCTTCGCCGTGCACCGCCGAGGTGGACGCCCGGCGCATCGAGCGGGTGCTGCGCAACCTGCTCGGCAACGCCGTCGAGCACGGCGAGTCGCGGCCCATCGAGGTGACGGTCGTGTGCGACGAGTCGGCGGTGGCGGTCGGGGTGCGCGACCACGGCGTGGGCCTGGCGCCGTCGCACCTGCTGCGGGTCTTCGACCGGTTCTGGCGCGCGGACCCCGCGCGGGCGCGCACCACCGGCGGCAGCGGCCTGGGCCTGGCCATCGCGCTGGAGGACACCCGCCTGCACGGCGGCCGGCTGGAGGTGTGGGGCCACCCCGGCCACGGCTGCCACTTCGTGCTCACGGTGCCGCGCGCGGCGGGGCGCCCGCTGCGCTCCTCGCCGCTGCCGGTGGTGCCGGTGGGCTGGCGCGAGCCCGTCGCCGCCCTGTCCGCGGGCCGCTCGTGGGCGGGACCGGGCGGCGCCCCGGGGGTGGGTGCGTCCAGCGGCGCGGGGGAGGCGCCGTGAGCGCCGGCGGACCCGCCCCCGGCGCGCCCGGGGGCGCCCGGCTCCCGCGCCGCGCGGTGGTGGCGCTCGCGCTGGCCGCCGCCACGGGCTGCGCGGGACTGCCCCGCTCGGGTCCCGTCGTCGCCGGCGCCCGCGTCCAGCAGGACCCGCGCCTGGGCCTGCTGCAGGTCGTCCCCCGGGGGCCGGTGGACGGGGCGGGCCCGGTGGACGTCGTGCGCGGCTTCCTGCTGGCCGCCGCGGCCGGGCCGGCCGGTGAGCCGGTGGCGCGCGAGTTCCTGTCCGCGGGCGCCCGCCGCACCTGGCGGCCGGACGTGTCCACGACCGTGCTGCAGGGGGTGCCGCTGGTGGAGGCGGTCGAGGACGCGGGCGCGGACGGCACGGCCGCGGTGCGGGTGTCGGCGACGGCGCTGGCGGACATCGACGCCGGCGGCCGCTACGCCCTGCGCCCGCCGGGGGACGTGCTGCAGCGCACGGTGCGGCTGGTGCGCCGGGACGGCGTCTGGCTCGTGGACGTCCCCGGCGACGGGCTGCTGGTGACGCAGGTGGACGCCTCGCGGTCGCTGCGCCCCTTCCCGGTGCACTTCGCCACCGCGGACGCCGCCCAGCTCGTCGGCGACGTGCGCTGGTTCGCCTACGGCTCCTCCACCGCCACCCGCGTCGTCACCGAGCTCCTGGCGGGCCCCTCGGCGTGGCTGGCGCCGGCGGTGCGCAGCGGTGCCCCGCCGGGCACGCGCCTGCGCACCGGCACGGTCCCCGTCTCCGGCGGCACCGCGGTGGTGGACCTGACCGCCCCGGTGCTGCGCGCCGCTCCCGAGGAGCGCGGGGTGCTGCTGGCGCAGCTGCGCGCCGGTCTGGGCCGCCTGCCCGGCGTCGAGGAGGTGGTGGTGCGCGTGGACGGCGCGGAGCTGACCCGCGAGGCGGGACCCTCACCGGTGCTGGACCCCCCGGTGGCGCTGCCGGTGCCGGACCCGCGGCTGGTCCTGGCCGCGCCGGGGGGCGTCTCGCGGTGGGGCGCCGGGGCGGCGCACCCGGTGCCGGGTCTGGCGGCCGCGGGG
>NZ_JALBVB010000037.1:46370-61265 GCF_022669155.1 Kineococcus sp. TRM81007
CCGCCGTGGACGGCTCCTGCTACGCGTGGCTGGAGGCGGGCGGGCGGGCGCTGCGGGTGCGGCGCACCGCGGCGGGCGGGGCGGCGGTGCGCCTGGACGCCGCCTCGGTCGCCGGTGCGGCGGGCGCTCTGGGGCCGCCGTCGATCGACCGGCACGGCTGGGTGTGGGTGGTGCCGGCCGCGCCGGGCGCGTCACCGGCGGTGCTGCCCGCGGCGGACCCGCGCGTCCCCCCGGTCGCGGTGGAGCAGCCGCCCGACGGCCTGGGCGGGCGGCTGCTGCGGGTGCGCGCGTCCCGTGACGGTGCCCGCCTGCTGGTGGTCGCCGAGGACGGCGGCGGGGTGACGCGGGTGCGGGTCCACGCGGTGGTGCGCGACGGGGGCGGTCGCCCGGTGCGCCTCGGCCCCGGCTCGCCGGAGCTGGCACCCGGTGCGGGCCGGGTGCTGGACGCCTCCTGGCTCGGCGGTGACCGGGTGGCGCTGCTCGTGCGCCCCGGCGCGGGTGGGGACCCGCTGGTCCTGCTGCCGCAGGTGCTGGGCCCGGTGCAGCTGCTGGCGCCCGTGCCCGGCGGGGAGTCGGTGGCGGCCGGTTCCGGCGACCGGGACGTCGTGGTGGGGACCTCGGACGGTCGCCTGCTGGTGCGCAGCGGGGCGGGGTGGGCGCAGCTGGCCCGGGGGCGGCACCCCTCCTACCCCGGCTGAGGCCCGCCGCCCGCAGCGGGATCCGCGGCGCCGCGGCTCGCGGCGTCGCGGCTCGCGGTGTCCACAGCCGCCCGCCGCCGGACCGCGACCGGTCACCGCTGTGGACGGCCGCCGCCGTGCACGGGCGCGCGCCGATCCTGGCGCGGTGACTGATCCCCGGGACGCCGCCGGCCTGCTGCCCGTGCCCCGCCACCCGCCGGGCCCTCGCCGCGCCCGCGGGCCGGGGGCCGCGCTGCGGGCGGCCGCGGACCTGCTGTGGCCCGCGGACTGCGGCGGCTGCGCGAACCCCGGCACGGCCTGGTGCGGCTCGTGCGCGCGCACCCTGGCCGCGGCGCCGCTGGAGCTCCGGCTGGCCGACGGAACGCCGCTGCGCGCGGCCGCCGCGCACACCGGTCCGGCCCGTGAGCTCCTCCTGGAGGTCAAGGAGCGCCGCCGGGCCGAGCTGCGCCCCGTCGTCGCCGCCGCCCTGGCGGGCGCGGTGCGCGCCCTGCCGCCGCCGTCCCCGCCGGGAGCGCCGGTCCTGCTGGTGCCGGTGCCCGCGCGCCGCGCCAGCCGTCGCGCGCGCGGCGGGGACCTCGTCGCGGACCTCGCCGCCCGCGCGGCCCACGCGGAGCGGGCGGCGGGCCGGCCCACCGCGGTGGTGCGCGCCCTGCGGGTGCGCCGCCGCGTGGCCGACCAGACGCTGCTCGGTGCCCGTGGGCGCCGCGACAACGTCGCCGGCGCCTTCGCCGTGCGCGGCCCGGTCCCGGCGGCGCCCTGCGTGGTCGTCGACGACGTGGTCACCACGACGGCCACCGCGACCGAGGCCGTGCGGGCGCTGCGCGCCGCGGGCGCAGCCGTGCGCGGCGTGGTGTGCCTGACCGCCGCCGCACCGCCCGGGGCGCCCGCCGCGCCCGGTGCCGCCGGGGCGGATCCGGCGGTGGCGGCGCGGCACACGTGGGCAGAGCGGGGGTGCGGGGACTAGCGTTGGTGCATGGCAGCCGGACCCGGCGTCCCGCCGGACCCGTCCCGTGCCGTGCCCAGTGGTGGGTGCGCACGGTGGGCGGGTGCGCCCCGCACCCGGAGGCTGCCTGTGCGTGCGCTCCCCCCGGGGGTGGTGCACGGCACGAGGTGACGGTCCGAGGCGGGCCGGCCCCTCGGCCGGTGCCGCCAGCGAACGAGGGAGGCATCCCGTGGAAGTTGTGGTCACCGGACGGCACACCGAGGTCAAGGAGAGGTTCCGGCAGCACGTCGAGGCCAAGCTGGAGAAGGTGACGCAGCTGGCGCCGCGCGCCCAGCGCGTCGACGTGGAGCTGTCTCACGAGAAGAACCGCCGCCAGCTGGCCAGTTGCGAGCGGGTGGAGATCACCGTCCGCGACAAGGGGCCGGTCGTGCGAGCCGAGGCCTGCGCGGACGACCCGTACGCCGCGCTCGACCTCGCCGCGACCAAGCTCATGGAGCGCCTGCGGCGCTCCAGGGACCGTCGCAAGGTGCACCACGGCCGGCGTCGCCCCGAGAGCGTGCGCCAGCCGGCTGCGCCGGGTCTGAGCGACGAGGTGCTGGCCGGTGCCCTCGCGCGGCCGGCCGTCGAGCCGCCCGCCGACCTGGAGGTGCCCACGCCCGCGGTGATGGCGGACTCCCACCCGCCCCGGGACTCGGTGGACGACGTGGACGACGCGGCCGACGCCTCGCCGGTCGTCATCCGCGAGAAGACGCACGACGCCCGTCCGATGACCCTGGACCAGGCGCTGTACGAGATGGAGCTCGTCGGCCACGACTTCTACCTCTTCGTCGACGCCGCCTCCGGGTGCCCCAGCGTGGTCTACCGGCGGCGGGGCTGGGACTACGGCGTGATCCACCTCGACGTGCACGAGGACGGCGCGGCGCCGGCGTCCTCCGACGGCGCGCTGTCGGCCGTGGCGGGTGCCGCGCTGCGCTGAGGCGCACCCGCGCGGCGGGCCGGCGGGGGTTCCCGCCGGCCCGTCGCCGCGCCACGAGCGGTGCGCGGCGGGCGGGCGTGCCAGGATCCCCCCGCACGGCGGGTCCGCGCCCGCAGCCGTCAGGAGGAGAGACCCGGTGCCCAGCAGCAGCCCGCAGGCGGGGAGCGACGCGATCCGCGTCGTCGTCGTCGACGACCACTCCCTGTTCCGCCGCGGCCTGCAGATGGTCCTGTCCACCGAGGACGACATCGAGGTGGTGGGGGAGGCCGCTGACGGCGCCGAGGCCGTGCGGCGGGTCGAGGAGCTCCTGCCCGACGTGGTGCTCATGGACGTGTGGATGCCGCGCCGCTCCGGCATCGACGCGTGCGCCGAGATCAAGGCCGTGGCGCCGTCCACCCGCATCGTCATGCTCACCTCGTCCGAGGAGGAGGCCGACCTGTTCGCCGCCGTCCGGGCCGGCGCCAACGGCTACCTGCTCAAGGACGTGCCCGCCGAGGAGGTCGCCGACGCCCTGCGCGCGGTCGTGACCGGGCAGTCCCTCATCACCCCGAAGATGGCCGGGCTGCTGCTGGGCGAGTTCGCCGCGATGCGCCGGCGCGACGAGGAGCGCAGCCTCGGCGTCGTGGGAGCGCCCCGGCTGAGCCCCCGGGAGCTGGACGTGCTGCGGCTGCTGGCCCGGGGCATGGCCAACCGCGAGATCGCCGGCGAGCTGGGCATCAGCGAGAACACCGTGAAGAACCACGTGCGCAACCTCCTGGAGAAGCTGCAGCTGCACTCGCGCATGGAGGCCGTCGTCTACGCGGTGCGGGAGAAGATCGTGGAGCTGTCCTGACGCCGGCGCCCGGGCCGCCCGCGGTGGAGGAGATCTCCGCGGCGGAGGCGCGCCGCGCGGCCCTGGCCGCGCAGGGCTTCGCCGCGCGGCGGCCCGCGTCCCCCGGTGCCGCGCACGTCGCGCGCGTGGTCGAGCGCCTGGGCGTCGTCCAGATCGACTCGGTGAACGTGCTGTGCCGCAGCCACTACCTGCCCTTCTTCAGCCGGCTGGGCCCGTACCCGTGCGAGCTGGTGGACCGTGCCGCGCAGCGGCGCCCGCGCCGGCTGGTGGAGTACTGGGCGCACGAGGCCTCGTTCGTGGCGCCGTCCACCCACCGGCTGCTGCGCTGGCGGATGCGCCGCGCCGCGCAGGACGCCTGGGGCAGCGTGCGCAGCGTCGCGGTGGAGCAGCCGCAGCTGGTGGACGCCGTCCTGGCGCACGTGGCCGCGCACGGGCCGCTGACGGCGCGCCAGGTGGAGGTGGCGCTCGCGCCCGGCGGGGTGCGGCCGACGGACCACTGGGGCTGGAACTGGTCGGCGGTCAAGCGCGCCCTGGAGCACCTCTTCTTCGCCGGGGCGATCTCGGCGGCCGGGCGCACCCGGCAGTTCGAGCGCCGCTACGACCTCACCGAGCGCGTGCTGCCGCCGCAGGTGGCCGCGGCGCCGGACCCGGACGAGGAGGAGGCGGTCCGTGGCCTCGTGTCGATCGCCGCGCGCGCGATGGGGGTGGCGCGCGAGCCGAGCCTGCGGGACTACTTCCGGCTGCGCCCGGAGCAGTCCCGCAGGGCGGTCGCGCAGCTGGTGGAGGCCGGGGAGCTGGTGCCCGTGCGCGTGCGCGGGTGGCCCTCCGCGCAGCGCCGGCCGGCGTACCGGCACGTCGACGCCCGGGCCCCTCGCGTGCGGGCCCGGGCCCTGCTGACGCCGTTCGACCCGCTGGTGTGGCACCGCCCTCGCACCGAGGAGCTGTTCGGGACGACCCTGCGCCTGGAGTTCTACGTCCCGCGCGAGCAGCGCGTGCACGGGTACTTCGTGCTGCCGTTCCTGTTGGGTGAGCGCATCGCGGCGCGGGTGGACCTCAAGGCGGACCGGGCAGCGGCGCCGGGCGTTCTGCGGGTGCGGGCGGCGTGGGTGGAGCCCGGCGCCCCGCCGGGCGCGGTGGACGAGCTCGCCGCGGAGCTGGAGGACCTCGCGCGCTGGCTGGGCCTGGGCGCCGTGGCGGTCGCGGACCGCGGGGACCTGGCGGACGGGTTGTCAAGGGCCGTGGGGCGTTCGGGTCACGTCGGGGTGATCGGCTCAACGTGACCCGCGGCACGGCCGACACAGTCGCCGTGGACGTCTCCGAAGTGACCGCCGGGCGGGTCGAGCAGGCCGGTGAGCTGCTCGAGCACGTGCTGGCGGAGCTGTCCGGCGGCGAGGACGAGCGCGAGGTGCTGACGCGGGCGGCGGCCGTCGTGGCCGACCTCGTCGACGCCGACGTGGTGGCCGTCTGCGAGGGCGGTCACGTCCACGGCGGCGTGGGCCTCGGCGGGCAGGTGCTCCCCGAGCGCGGCCTGGCGCGCGTCGTGCGCGACGGCTGCGGCACCTTCGCCGTCCCCGGCCTGGGGCGCGTGCGCGCCGTGGTGGTGCCGGTGCCCGACCTGCCCGGTGTGCGGGTCGTGGTGGGGCGCGCCGGCGACACCGCCGTGGACCCCGCCCAGCTGCGCGTCGTGCAGCTGGTGACCCGCCTGCTGGGGCTGGTGGTCCTCGCCCGGCACGGCCGCGAGCGCGAGCGGTGGTTGCGCCAGCAGGACGCCCGGGGCGCGGCCGAGCGCACCCGCCTGCAGCAGGCGCTGGCCCAGCGCGAGCAGGTCCTGACCACCTCGGTGCGCTTCCAGCGGGCGGTGGCCGGGCGCCGCCCCCTGCCGGAGCTGCTGCTGCAGATCGCCGCCAGCTCCTCGGAGCTGCTGGACTCCCGGCCTGTCTCGCTCGTGCTGGCCGACCCGCGCTCGCAGATGCGCATGCGCGTGGTGGCCGCCGTCGGCGACCCGGCGATCGAGCCGGAGCGCGCGCTGGGGGCAGCGGCCGAGCTGGCCGGCTTCGGCGTCGCGGTCGGCGGTGCCGGCGGGCCCGCGGCCGCGGCGGTGCACATCAACGGCCGGGGCGTGGGTGCGCTGGTCGTGGAGACGGGCGGGGAGCCGCTGGACGCGGTGGGGGCGACGGTGCTGCGCGCCTTCGCCGAGCACGCCAGCACGGCCCTGAGCCACGCGGACACGGTGCGCGCCGTGGAGGCGGCCTCCACGGACTCGCTGACGAACCTGCCCAACCGGCCCACGCTCCTGCGCCACCTGGAGGTGGCCCTGCGCGCCTCCGCCGCGGACGGCCTGGGCACGGCGGTGCTGTTCGTCGACCTGGACGGCTTCAAGGCGATCAACGACTCGCTGGGGCACGCGGCGGGTGACGAGGTGCTGGGCCGGGTGGCGCGGCGGCTGCGGCGCTGCCTGCGCGGGGACGACTTCGCCGCGCGGCTGGGCGGGGACGAGTTCGCCGTCGTGGTGCGCGCCCACTCGCCGGAGGGGGCCGCGCAGCGGCTGGCGCAGCGGGTGTGCGCGGAGCTGACGGCCCCGGTGGAGGTGGACGGGCGCCCGGTGCGCGTCGGCGCCAGCATCGGCCTGGCGGTCGCCGACGGGCAGGTCGGGGCGCCGGAGCTGCTGCGCCGCGCCGACAGCGCGATGTACCGGGCGAAGGAGCGGGGGCGGCCGACCGCCACGGGTGAGGGCCCGATGCGAGGCACGGTCGTGGTCTTCGAGCCGGGCATGCAGGACGCGGACGCGCTGCGCCGCCAGCTGGAGGAGGACCTGCTGCGGGCCGTGCAGCAGCGGGAGTTCGAGCTGCTGTACCAGCCCGTGGTCCGCCTGGCCGACGGTGCGGTGGTGGGTGTGGAGGCGCTGCTGCGCTGGCGGCACCCCACCCGCGGGCTGCTGGAGCCGGGGGCCTTCCTGGAGGGGGCGGAGCGCTCGCCCGCGGTGGGCGAGCTGTGGCGCTGGGTGCTGCGCACGGCGTGCGCACGGGCGGCGCTGTGGCGCCGGCAGGTGCCGGTGCTGGCGCTGACGGTCAACCTGTCGGTGCAGCACGCCCTGTCGCGCTCCGGTGCCGACGACGTGCTGCGTGCGCTGGCGGCCTCGGGCCTGGAGCCGGGCTCGCTCGTGCTGGACGTGCCGGTGCAGCTGCTGCGGGCCGACCCGGACGTGGTGGCGGCGCGCCTGGCCGGGCTGCGGGCGACGGGCGCGCGCGTCGTGCTGGACGACTTCGCCGGTGCCGTGGCGGGGCCCTCGCTGGCGCCGCTGCGGCGGCTGCCGGTGGACGGGTTGAAGCTGGACCGCTCCCTGGTGGCGGAGCTGGACGGCCCGGACGGCGCCCGTGCGCTGGTGTCGGTGCGCACGCTGTGCGAGCTGGGTGCGGCGCTGGACCTGGGGGTGGTGGCCGAGGGCGTGGAGCGCGCCGAGCAGGTGCGGCTCCTGCAGGAGGCGGGCTGCTCGCTGGCGCAGGGCCTGCTGCTGGGGGCGCCGCGCCCGGCGGAGGAGGTGCCCGCCGCCCTGGAGGAGGGCGCCGCGGGTCCGCCGCCCGAGGTGCCCGAGCTGCCGGACGTGCCGGAGGTGCCGGAGGTGCCCGGTGGCCGGGCGGTCGGGGCGGGGCCGGTCGCAGCGCCCGCGCCGGAGCCGGTGCGCGTGGTGCCGCCGCGGGACGTGCGGCGCCTGCTGGGCGGGGTGGGCTGAACGGCGGTGTGCTCTCGGTGGAGGTGAAGTGACCCTGAGCGACCGGTCTGCCCCGTCCGTGCACCCGTGGGCGGGGGACCGTCGGTAGAGTGACCCCGTGCCAGCCATCGTCGAGAAGGTCCTCCGCGCCGGCGAGGGCCGCGTCGTCAAGCGTCTGCACCGCATCGCGGAGCAGGTCAACGCGCTCGAGGACGACTTCACCGCCATGACCGACGCCGAGCTGCGCGGGGAGACCGACCGCTTCAAGGAGCGGCTGGCCGACGGCGCCACGCTCGACGAGCTGCTGCCGGAGGCGTTCGCGGTGGTGCGCGAGGCGGCGCGCCGCACGCTGGGGCAGCGCCACTTCGACGTGCAGCTCATGGGCGGTGCCGCCCTGCACCAGGGCAACATCGCCGAGATGCGCACCGGCGAGGGCAAGACCCTCGTGGCGACGCTGCCGGCGTACCTCAACGCCCTGACCGGCAAGGGCGTGCACGTCATCACCGTCAACGACTTCCTCGCCGAGTACCAGAGCGAGCTCATGGGGCGCGTCTACCGCTTCCTGGGCATGACCAGCTCGTGCATCCTCTCGCGCATGCGCCCGGAGGAGCGCCGGGCCGCCTACGCCGCGGACGTCACCTACGGCACGAACAACGAGTTCGGCTTCGACTACCTGCGCGACAACATGGCGTGGAGCAGCGCGGAGATGGTGCAGCGCGGCCACCACTTCGCGATCGTGGACGAGGTCGACTCCATCCTCATCGACGAGGCCCGCACCCCGCTGATCATCTCCGGCCCCTCCGACGCGCCGACGAAGTGGTACACCGAGTTCGCCAAGATCGTCCGGCACCTGACGATCGACGTCGACTACGAGGTGGACGAGAAGAAGCGCACCGTCGGGATCATGGAGTCGGGCATCGAGAAGGTCGAGGACCTGCTCGGCATCGAGAACCTGTACGAGAGCGTCAACACCCCCCTGATCGGCTTCCTCAACAACGCCGTCAAGGCCAAGGAGCTGTTCAAGCGGGACAAGGACTACGTCGTCTCGCCCAAGGGCGAGGTCCTCATCGTCGACGAGCACACCGGCCGCATCCTCGCCGGCCGCCGCTACAACGAGGGCATGCACCAGGCCATCGAGGCCAAGGAGGGCGTGCCGATCCAGAACGAGAACCAGACCCTCGCCACCATCACCCTGCAGAACTTCTTCCGCATGTACGAGAAGCTCTCGGGGATGACGGGCACGGCCATGACCGAGGCCGCGGAGTTCCAGCAGATCTACAAGCTGGGCGTGGTGTCGATCCCCACCAACCGCCCCGCGATCCGCGCGGACCAGCCCGACCTGGTCTACAAGAACGAGCAGGCCAAGTTCGCCGCGGTCGTGGAGGACATCGCCGAGCACCACGCCACGGGCCAGCCGGTCCTCGTCGGCACCACCAGCGTGGAGAAGAGCGAGTACCTCTCGGCCCTGCTGACCAAGGCCGGCGTCGAGCACACCGTCCTGAACGCCAAGCAGCACGAGCGCGAGGCGTCGATCGTGGCGCAGGCCGGCCGCAAGGGCGCCGTGACCGTGGCGACGAACATGGCCGGTCGCGGCACCGACATCATGCTCGGGGGCAACGCGGAGTTCCTGGCCGTGGCCGCCATGAAGGAGCGCGGCCTGGACCCGGACGAGGCGCCGGAGGAGTACGAGGCGGCCTGGCCGGAGGTGCTGGAGCGGGCGCAGGACTCGGTCAAGGCCGAGCACGACGAGGTCCGCGACCTCGGGGGCCTGTACGTGCTGGGCACCGAGCGGCACGAGTCGCGCCGCATCGACAACCAGCTGCGCGGGCGCTCGGGCCGCCAGGGCGACCCGGGTGAGTCGCGGTTCTACCTGTCGCTGACCGACGACCTCATGCGCTTGTTCAACGCCGCGCTGGTGGAGTCCTTCCTGACCCGCACGGGCATCCCGGAGGACGTCCCCATCGAGTCGAAGATGGTCTCCCGCGCGATCCAGAGCGCGCAGGGTCAGGTCGAGGGGCGAAACTTCGAGATCCGCAAGAACGTCCTGAAGTACGACGACGTCCTCAACCGCCAGCGCGAGGTCATCTACGCCGAGCGCCGCAAGGTGCTCGAGGGCGAGGACCTGCACCAGCAGATCCGCCACTTCATCGACGACACGGTCACCGCGTACGTCGTGCAGGCCACCGGCAAGGGGTTCGGCGAGGACTGGAACCTCGAGGGCCTGTGGGAGGCGCTGCGCGGCCTGTACCCGGTCTCGGTGACGCCCGAGGAGGTCGTGGAGGCCGCAGGTGGCCGCGGCAACCTCACCGTCGAGCGGCTGCTGGAGGAGATGCGCTCCGACGCGCAGGCCTGCTACGACGCCCGGGAGGAGCAGCTCGGTGCGCAGGTGCTGCGCGACCTCGAGCGCCGGGTGGTGCTGTCGGTGCTGGACCGCAAGTGGCGCGAGCACCTGTACGAGATGGACTACCTGCAGGAGGGCATCGGCCTGCGGGCGATGGCGCAGCGCGACCCGCTGGTGGAGTACCAGCGCGAGGGCTACCAGCTGTTCGTGGCGATGACCGACGCCATCAAGGAGGAGTCGGTCGGGTACCTGTTCTCCCTGCAGGTGCAGCCGGCCCCGCAGGCCGGCGCCGCGGCGGTGGCGCCGGGCTTCGAGAAGCCGTTGCGACCTCAGCAGCTGCAGTACACCGCGCCCACCGCGGAGGGCGACGTGGAGGTGCACGCGGGCGACGCCTCGAGCACGGACGCCCCCACGGGCAACCGGGCGCAGCGGCGCGCCGCCGGGCGCGAGCAGCGCGACTGATCCCGGGACCGTCCAGCGGCCCGTCGCCCCACCGGGGCGGCGGGCCGTCGGCGTCCCGGCGTCTCCGCGGCGCGGTCAGCCCACCTCCAGGGCGGTGACGCGCCACCGGTCGTGCCGGCGCTCCAGCCGCAGGGCCAGGGCGCGCACGCGGTCACCGGCGCGCACGACCGCGCCGACCTCCACCGCGCCGCTCCCGACCGGGCAGGGCAGCACCCGCAGCACCTGCGGGCGCGGTCCGGGGGTCGCGGTGCCGCGCAGCCGCGCGCTCAGGACCGCCCGCCGCTGCACGTCGGCGTAGACGTCGGCCGCCGACCAGCGCAGCAGCTGCTGCGGGGGCCGGTGGCCGCTGAGGACCTCCAGCAGCACGACGAGGTAACCGCGGGTCCACCCGCCCACCTCCGGCAGGTCCGCGGGCGCCTGCGCACCCCGCCGCCGCGGCAGGTCCAGCTCCAGCACTCCCTGGTCGGGGCTCAGGTGGGTCAGCACCGAGGCCACCGCTCCGGGTTCGCCCACCAGGGGCGGTGCGGCCGGCGGCACGGGGTAGCGGCGCAGCCGGGCCGGGGGTGCGGGGCGGGTGACGACCGGGGCGTCGGCGAGCAGGGCCGCGGAGGCGGGCACGGGGGTCTCCTGGTGGGGCGTGGGGGGGGGTGGGGGACGACGGGGTCGGGGGAGGGGTGTGCCGGCGGCTCAGGGCAGCCGGAGCACCTGGCCGGGCAGCAGCACGTCGGGGTCGGAGCCGATGACGTCGGCGTTCGCGGCGTACAGGCGCTGCTGCTCGCGCAGGACGTCCCCCGGGGAGGCGTCGGTGCCGGTGAGCGAGCGCGCCAGCGACCACAGGCTGTCGCCGCGCTGGACGACGACCTCGTCGCCGGCCGGGGCGGGGCGGGCGTTCCCGGGCAGGTCGGCCGCCGGCACCGCCGCGACCGTGCGCGGCGGGGGCAGCGGTGCCCAGCCGGGATCGGTGACGACGTGCGTGTCGCCGGAATCCACGGCGTGGCCGGGGACCTGCGGTGCTGCGGCCGCCCAGCCGGCGTCGAGCGCCCGGGGAGCCGCGGAGGCGGCCGAGGCGGCTCCGGTCCCGAGCGCGAGACCCACGGCGAGCGCCACGACGCGCCGGACCGGCGCGGGCACCGCCCGCGACGCGGTGGGCGCGAGTGCGGGGGAGCGCCGGCCGGGCCGGTGGGAGCGCTCGCGCGCCTCGGCGCCGGCGGCGAGCAGGACGCTGCCCGCCAGGGCCGCCAGCAGCAGGCCGGCCACCGCCCCGCACAGGCCCGTCAGGAGGTCCGCGAGCGAGGCCGTGCCGTTCAGCGCGGCGTCGAGCGCGGGTGCGCTCAGCGCCACGAGACCCCAGGCCGCGCCGGCGGGCAGGACCGCCAGCGCTGCGCCGACGGCCAGGGTGGCGAGGGCCTGAGCCCGGGCGCCCTGTGACGGTCCGGGGCGGAGGAGTCCCCCAGTGGTTGAACGTTGCACTTCAGTACCCTTTGGCCCTTCTGGGTGCTGTTTGGTGTCGTTTGGTGCGACTTGTCTACCGACTCGAGGTCCTCAGAGCCAGCACAGGCGACCCACACCCCTCGTTCGGCCGCGCGCAGCTGACGGCCCGTGAGCACCCGTAGCGTGGAGGAGTGCGCTGGGACGACCTCTTCGAGGACCTCGACGCCCGCCTCGCGCACGTGCGGCGGCTGGAGCAGGAGGCCGAGGTGGCCGACCGGCGGGTCGCGGACCTCGCCGCGGTCGACCTGCTGGGACGGCTCCTCGCCGGTGACGGCGAGCTGTCCGTGCAGCTGCCCGACGGCGGGTGGGTCAGCGGGCGGGTGCGTGCGGCCGGCCCGGGGTGGCTGCTGCTGGTGACCGGCCCGCCGCTGCGGCGGCAGGTGCTGGTGCCGACCGCTGCCGTGTGCGCGCTGCGGGGGTTGTCACCGCGCAGCGTCCAGCCCGGCGCCGTGGTGGCGCGACGCACCCTGGGCATGGCGCTGCGCGCGCTGTCGGCGGCGCGGGTGGAGGTGCTCGTGCGCACCCGCGCGGCGGACGTGCGCGGGCGGCTGGTCAGGGTCGGCGCCGACCACGTCGACGTGGTCGTGCCGGGTCAGGACCCGCAGGCCGTGGTGACGGTGCCGTTCGCTTCGGTGCTGAACGTCACCGACCTGGGCTGAGGGCCGGGACCGGGGATCAGGAGGGCGGCGGCTGGTGCCCCTGGGGGGCCTGCACGCTCCCGCGCGTCTGCTCGTACATGCGGGCGATGTACGCCTCGAGCTGGGACTCCTCGACCCTCCACTGCCCTCGACCGCCGACCTTGATGGCCGGCAGTTCCCCGCTGCGCACCAGGGCGTAGGCCTGGGCGGAGGAGATCGCCAGCATCTCGGCGACGTCGGCGAGCGGGAGGAAACGGCTGGGCACGGTGTCTCCTCTCCGGGGTCGCGCGGTGCCGCTCCTCGAGCGGCGGCGAGGCGCATCTTCGCACGCGTCCCGTCGCCCCCAGGACCGTTCGGGTGACCTGTGGACGACGGCGGGGGACGCACCCTCCACCCGGTCACCATGTGCCGACGCGACCGGACGGCCCGGAGCGGGGCAGGAGGGTGCGGTGCGCACGGTGACGGGTCCGGCGACGACTCCGGCGGCGGGTCGCGGGAGCCCGGGCGGGGCCGCTGCGCGGCCGGCCAGGGCCAGGAGGCTGCGGGCGCCGTCCTGGCGCGAGCCCCGGTTGCTGGTGGGCGTGGCCCTGGTCCTCGGTTCGGTGGTCCTGGGCGCCAGGACCGTCCAGGCGGCCGGTGCCACGACGGGCGTGTGGGCCGTGGCCGGCCCCGTGGGGGCGGGGAGCACCCTGACCGCGGCGCAGTTGCGCGTGGTCCAGGTCTCCCTGGACGCGGCGACCGGCGCGGCGTACGTGCCCGCCCGGGAGGCGCCCGCCGCCGGCTGGGTCGCGCTGCGCGGGCTGTCGGCCGGGGAGCTGCTGCCGCGCTCGGCGGTAACCCCCGCCGTGGACCTCGTGGACCGGGCGGTCAGCCTGCCGATGGAGGGTGCGCTGCCGGACGGCGTGCGCACCGGCGCGCTGGCGGACGTGTGGGTGGCCTGGCCCGCGGACACCGGTGTCTCCGTCGGCGCGTCGGTGACCGGCCCGGCGACCGGCCCGGCGACCGCGAGCGCGCAGCCTCGCCCCGAGGAGCTGGCGCGGGCCGTCGAGGTGGTCACCGTGCGGCAGCGCTCGTCCGCCCTGGCCGGATCCGCGGGGGCCGACGTGGAGGTGCTGGTCCCGGAGGGCGTCCTGCCCCCGCTCCTTCGGGCGCTGGCGGTCGACGCCGAGGTGGTCCTGGTGCCGGTCCCCGGCAGCGAGGGGGCGACCTCGTGAGCCTGCCGGTCCTGCTCGCCGTGCCCGGGCCGGTGGAGGCGCGCCTGGTGGCGGCGTGGGAGGGCCTGCGCCGGGAGGTCGTCGTGGTGCGCCGCTGCGCCGACCTCCCGGAAGTGCTCGCGGCGGCCGGAGCGGGGCTCGCCCGCGCCGCCGTGCTCGGGGCGGACCTGCCCGGCGCGGACGCCGAGGCGGTGGACGCGCTGCGCCGCCACGGCGTCGGCCTGCTGGTGCTGCTGCCCGCCGGTGAGGCGGCGAACGCCCTCGAGCACCGGTGGCGGGCCCTGGGCGCTCGCCGCTTCGCGCGCTCCGGTGACGACCCCGCCGCGCTCGCCCACGCCGTGGCGGCCGCCGCCGAGGTGGTGGTGCACCCGTCCGGTGGCGGGGCCGCCCCCGCGGCGCCCGCACCGGGGTCCGCGGACGGGGAGCGGGTGTTCCCGGGTGGCGCGGCACCGGTGACGGGCCGCACCGTCGCGGTGTGGGGACCGCACGGTTCGACGGGCCGCTCCACGGTGGCGGTGAACCTCGCGGCCGAGCTGGCCGCGACCGGGGCGGCGACGGTCCTGGCGGACCTGGACACCCGGGGAGCTTGCGTGGCGCAGCTGCTCGGCGTCCTCGACGACGCCCCGGGCCTGCTCGCGGCCGTCCGGGCGGCCACCGAGGGGAGGCTCGACGCGGCCGCGCTCCAGCGCCACGCCGCCCTGGTCCTGCCGGACCTGGCGGTCCTCACGGGAGCACCGGACCCGCGGCGGTGGTCGGAGCTGCGACCGGTGGGCCTGCGCCGCGTCCTGGAGGTGTCCGCGGGTGTCGCCGAGTGGGTCGTCGTGGACCTGCCGGGCGGGCTGGACGAGGACGAGGACGGCGCCCGGGACGCCGCCGCGACGGTGGCCTTGGAGGCGGCGGACGCCGTCCTGGTGGTGGGTGCCGCCGACCCGGTCGGCCTGCAGCGCTGGATCAGGGCCTGGCAGCGGCTCAGCGAGCTCGCCCCGGCGGTGCCCGCCTTCGCGGTGGTGTCGCGGGTGCGTGCCTCCGCGGTGGGGACGCCCGCCCCCCGCCGCGTCGCCGCGGTCCTGCAGCGGTTCGCCGGGGTGGCGGACGCGGTGCTGCTGCCGGAGGACGCGGCTGCCGACGAGGCCGCCCTGGCCGGCCGCACGCTGGGGGAGGTGGCGGCCCGGAGCCCGCTGCGCCAGGCCCTGACGCAGCTCGCGCACCGGCTCGACGACGAGGTGCCGGTGCCGCCGCTGCCGGAGGTGCCCGACGTGCTGGTCGCGATTTGACCGGTTGGTGGGGTGTCGTTAACGTGGTGGTCACACCGCGCGGCGGGGAGGAACGGACGGGTGACCGGCCGGTTCTCGTGGCGGGTGTCACTCCCTTCTTGTTGATGATCTTCTGCTGGGTGCTCAGGTGTGCCTGGTGGTGGTCGATGGGTGGGGGTTGCTCGCTTCGGCCGGTCGGATCGCTCCGGGGGCTGGGGTAGGGTGGTGAAGCCGAAAAGCGCAGGTGGTGCCGCTCCTGGTGGGGTGGTGTTCCTGGTGCGTCCGGTTCTTGAGAACTCAACAGTGTGCCAAGTGTTGATGCCAAATCAATCAACCCC
>NZ_JALBVB010000038.1 GCF_022669155.1 Kineococcus sp. TRM81007
CGGTCATCCCGCCCTCCGGGCGCGATCATGACCGGCCGACGACTACACGGCCTTGTCGATCCGTGAGGTGTGATTAGGGGGTCGTGGCCAGGGCCGCGATGCGGCGCAGCTCCGCCAAGTGCCCATCCAGCGCCGTGCGGCCGGCGTCGGTCAAGGACAGCCAGGTACGAGTGCGCGAGCCGTGCGGGGTCTTGGCGGTGTGCACGTACCCGGCGTCCGCCAGGACCTTGACGTGCTTGCTGAGCACCGAGTCGCTGATGGCCAGCGCCTCGCGCACGGTGGCGAAGTCCAGCGCCTCCACGGCGGCGAGCATCGCGCAGACCTGCAGGCGGTTGGGGGCGTGGACGATCTCGTCGAAGACCGGGCGCGCCTGCGCGCTCACGCTCCCGCCTGCGCGCCTCGGCCCTCGCGCACGCGCCGGCGCAGCAGGTCGTCGATGCGCCGCTCGGTGAGCACCGTGGCCACGAAGGCACCGACCCCGGCGACGGGCAGGGCGAAGGGCACGCCGGCGAAGGCCTGCAGCGCGAACCCCAACGCGAAGAGCCCGAACACGACGGCGTACCAGGTGCCCAGGCCCTCGCCGTAGCGCTCGATGGAGATCCCCGTCGAACGCCTCAGCGCCGCCAGCAGAGCCATCGGCGCCAGGATGGCCCCGAACACGATCAGCAGCGTCGATGCCGACTCCGCGCTGCTGCCGGCGTCGGGCCGGCCCACGAGCAGGCCGACGCCCAGGAACAGCGAGGCGGTGCAGGCGGCCGCGCCCAGGCGGTACCACCACGGGGAGGTGATGCGCTCGGCCAGGCGCCGGCGCGTGTCGGTGAGTTCGCGCAGGGCTGCGCGGGCGTCGTCGGGAGTGGCCCGAGGATCGCTTTCCATACTGGAAAGCTAGCTACGACTTTCCATCACGGCAAGTAGGAGGTCGTGCTCGCGTGGATGGTTGCTGAAGTGCCCGCTCATCCCGCGGTCCGAGCGCGATCACGGCGGCGTACGACTTCACGGTCATGCAGCAGACCCTTCCGCGCGGCTACGGCCACCACCGGCACATGCTTGTGGCTATTACCCCGCTGTCGCGTTAGTGGAGGCGAGCGGCTCGCTCCGCAGGCCGTCTCCACCGCGCCAATGCCAAGGCCCCCCACGCAAGCAGGCCACCGACAAGCGCGCCCATGGTGTTCGCCAACCAGTCACCGGTGTCGCACGAGCGACCCAGGCCGGGAACGAGAGCCTGCAGCACCTCGATCCCCGCCGACAGCGCACTACCAACCACAGCGGCCAACACCCACCGACGGGTCGCTACACCCGCCAACAGCACCGGCGCGATAAAGAGCACCACGTTGGCAAAGGACTCCACCCGAGCCGGCGTTGGCCAGTCCCACTGGACCGCACAGCCCACGCTCAGATCGCGATCGACCGGCACCAGCGTCAGAGCCGCCAACGGCAGCAGGGACAGCGCAGTCAACGCCCACGCCAGTCGAGGGCGCCGGACCAGCCACGCACCGATCACCGGACCGATGACGATGTAGACCAGCAGTAGAGCCGGGGTGATCCACCGGTGGGTGATCAGGAACGTGCTCAGCACAACGCCACCACCCCTGCACCTTCCAGGCCGCCCGAGGCACGGTGCCCGACACCTTGCCTCGGGCGTAGGTCACCGGACCTGAAGGCCACGACGCCTGCTCGCAAGAGAGCTTCTCGCGGCAGCGGTAGGTGGTCGAGCACTAATCGATCATGTCAGGGGACTTCACGGTCATCCCGCATCCGGGCGGGGCGCCGGCAACCGCCGACATCTTCTCGCGCTCGGTACGTGGTGACCGAGGGCCAGAAGATCACCCAAGACGGTGCATCCTCACGCCGGGCCGCTCACGACGTCCAAGGGACAGCGACCGCAGCTCAGCTCGTGGCGAGGTGCAGCAGAACTTCCCCGGCAGCACCCAGCGGCAGCACCAGCAGCAGCCACGCCGCCGCCGCCCGGACGCCCCGGGCGGGCGCGCTGGCCGCCTTCGCGGCCGGCGCGGTGGCCCCCAGCACCACCACCAGCAGGAGACCCAGGGTGCAGAAGAGGACCGCGTCAGCGGTGTAGCGCAGGTAGATCCCGTAGCCGACAGCACCCTCGGCGAGGAAGACACCACCCAGCAGCGCCGCCCCCAACGCCGCCCACCGCAGCGAACCCACACGGCGCCAGCACCACCCGGCTACACCCAGGACCGGCCCGCCGACCACACCCGAGACGGCCCACAGCACCACCATCGCGGGGTTGACCCCGAAGCCACGCAACGCGGAGATGGCGTAGTAACCGGCAACCTCACCGAAGCACACCAGGACCCCGGCCAGGGCAGCGACCCACCAACGCCTGCTCCACGCCCCCACCAGGAAGGCCGGGGCGACCCAGGGACCGACTGCGTTGGCCAGCCCAGCGAGGGACCCGGGCAGCACCGTCTGCAGGCCGGAGGTGGCCGCCCCCCACACCAGACCGACCAGTACGGCCGCACCGAGCACCAGCGCGACACCGAGAGAACCGTCCGAACCGACGCGTCGGCTGACCGAGGCCCCAGCAGGGCGCGGCGAGCTCGTCGTGGCGGCGGAATCACTCATGGTCGAACACTGACGCACCGCAGACGGCCTGACGTCACCACGGGGTCTGATCATCAGCGCTGAGCTCGTCATCCCCGGGGATGACCGCTGATCCCGGGACTTCACGGTCATCCCGCGTTGTGCGCGGTCGCCGCTGGCTGGCGACGTCGCGCTCGTGCCGATGTCGTGGCGTTGCCCTGCTCACCGAGCGGTAGGCACTGCCTGCGTCGGCGCCGACGGCCCGCGTCCCGGTACCGCCAGGTGTCAGCGGCGCTTCGCCGTGTCGGCCAGCACCGACCGTGCAGCTTGATCGGCCCGGCGGTACGCCAGCACCAGGAACACCATCAGCAGCACCATCCCGCCGATCCCGGCAGCACTGCTGATCGCCTCAGCCGCGCTGGCGGGCGCGAGCATGACGCCGAGCACACCGACTGCGAAGACCACCAGCGATGAGCCCGCTCCCAGCCGGGACAGCGGCCAGGCCGCCGCGTGTCCTGCCTGCCACGCGGCCGCTGAAGCGGTGGTGTTCCCCGAGCGCATCCCGATCCACGCGTTGGGTCCCAGCCGAGCCATGCGCGCTGGGCGCAGCTGCCACCCGGTGTACAGCGCCAGCAGGGCCAGCACCAGCAAGGGCACCGTGTGCTGCCAACTGCTCACGAGCTCCACCGTACTCATCACTGTGCCGGGCACCCGGAACGCCGGCCACACCGCAGGCAGGACACCGTGCGCGCACGATCGGCGACGCGGGACGGCGCCCCGTTGATCGCGGTGCTCGTCTTCGTTGTGGCGGCCGTCGCAGCCAGCCAGGTCGATGTTGCCGCCCTCTGGTGGGGCGTGGGCCTGCTGCTGTTCCTGGGGGGCG
>NZ_JALBVB010000039.1 GCF_022669155.1 Kineococcus sp. TRM81007
GCGGGATGACCGTGAAGTCCCCTGACATGATCGATTAGTGCTCGACCACCTACCGCTGCCGCGAGAAGCTCTCTTGCGAGCAGGCGTCGTGGCCTTCAGGTCCGGTGACCTACGCCCGAGGCAAGGTGTCGGGCACCGTGCCTCGGGCGGCCTGGAAGGTGCAGGGGTGGTGGCGTTGTGCTGAGCACGTTCCTGATCACCCACCGGTGGATCACCCCGGCTCTACTGCTGGTCTACATCGTCATCGGTCCGGTGATCGGTGCGTGGCTGGTCCGGCGCCCTCGACTGGCGTGGGCGTTGACTGCGCTGTCCCTGCTGCCGTTGGCGGCTCTGACGCTGGTGCCGGTCGATCGCGATCTGAGCGTGGGCTGTGCGGTCCAGTGGGACTGGCCAACGCCGGCTCGGGTGGAGTCCTTTGCCAACGTGGTGCTCTTTATCGCGCCGGTGCTGTTGGCGGGTGTAGCGACCCGTCGGTGGGTGTTGGCCGCTGTGGTTGGTAGTGCGCTGTCGGCGGGGATCGAGGTGCTGCAGGCTCTCGTTCCCGGCCTGGGTCGCTCGTGCGACACCGGTGACTGGTTGGCGAACACCATGGGCGCGCTTGTCGGTGGCCTGCTTGCGTGGGGGGCCTTGGCATTGGCGCGGTGGAGACGGCCTGCGGAGCGAGCCGCTCGCCTCCACTAACGCGACAGCGGGGTAATAGCCACAAGCATGTGCCGGTGGTGGCCGTAGCCGCGCGGAAGGGTCTGCTGCATGACCGTGAAGTCGTACGCCGCCGTGATCGCGCTCGGACCGCGGGATGAGCGGGCACTTCAGCAACCATCCACGCGAGCACGACCTCCTACTTGCCGTGATGGAAAGTCGTAGCTAGCTTTCCAGTATGGAAAGCGATCCTCGGGCCACTCCCGACGACGCCCGCGCAGCCCTGCGCGAACTCACCGACACGCGCCGGCGCCTGGCCGAGCGCATCACCTCCCCGTGGTGGTACCGCCTGGGCGCGGCCGCCTGCACCGCCTCGCTGTTCCTGGGCGTCGGCCTGCTCGTGGGCCGGCCCGACGCCGGCAGCAGCGCGGAGTCGGCATCGACGCTGCTGATCGTGTTCGGGGCCATCCTGGCGCCGATGGCTCTGCTGGCGGCGCTGAGGCGTTCGACGGGGATCTCCATCGAGCGCTACGGCGAGGGCCTGGGCACCTGGTACGCCGTCGTGTTCGGGCTCTTCGCGTTGGGGTTCGCGCTGCAGGCCTTCGCCGGCGTGCCCTTCGCCCTGCCCGTCGCCGGGGTCGGTGCCTTCGTGGCCACGGTGCTCACCGAGCGGCGCATCGACGACCTGCTGCGCCGGCGCGTGCGCGAGGGCCGAGGCGCGCAGGCGGGAGCGTGAGCGCGCAGGCGCGCCCGGTCTTCGACGAGATCGTCCACGCCCCCAACCGCCTGCAGGTCTGCGCGATGCTCGCCGCCGTGGAGGCGCTGGACTTCGCCACCGTGCGCGAGGCGCTGGCCATCAGCGACTCGGTGCTCAGCAAGCACGTCAAGGTCCTGGCGGACGCCGGGTACGTGCACACCGCCAAGACCCCGCACGGCTCGCGCACTCGTACCTGGCTGTCCTTGACCGACGCCGGCCGCACGGCGCTGGATGGGCACTTGGCGGAGCTGCGCCGCATCGCGGCCCTGGCCACGACCCCCTAATCACACCTCACGGATCGACAAGGCCGTGTAGTCGTCGGCCGGTCATGATCGCGCCCGGAGGGCGGGATGACCGAGCACCGCTGCCGTCGTCAGTCCGTCTCGTCGAAGCGCAGCGTCAGCGTGCTGCGGTAGGCCCCGCTGTCGTGCTCGGCGAGGGGTTCCACCGGGTCGCTGTCGGTGGGCCACAGCCGCACGGCGCGGTAGGCGAAGCCGTCTTGGTCACCGGCTTCCCATTCCAGCGCCACCGCCTGCCCGGCATGCAGCTGTCGGTAGCCGGTGATCGCTACGTGCGAGAAGTGGGCCCAGCACCCGCCCGGTGTCTGCGGGCAGTCAACGACTCCCCACCCTTCTTCCGAGTGCCACTCCCGCACGACAGCCTCGACAACCATGCCCGGCATCCTCGTGCACGCACTGGCGGTACGCGGGGACTACCCGCACGAGCGCGCAAGGTCTGCGGGATGACCGTACGTGCGGCCCGCTCTGCGATCAGCGCCTCCGACACGTTGCGAAGCGGGCGCACAGGACAGGTGAGTGCGGCGGTGACCACCTGACTGCCAAGCTGAGGCTGTTGATCACTCAGCGTTGGAAGGTGCGAGCGTGCCGGTAGGAGCTGTCATCTCAGCCGTGTGGGGCTTGGTGGTGCTCGCGGTGCTGCTGGTGGCCATGGCCAGGGCTGTCCACTCTGGCGGGCTGGAGCGCAACTCCCTGATGGGCGTGCGCACCAAGGCGACCATGCACTGCGATGAGTGCTGGCGGGTCGGGCACCGAGCCGCGCAGGCGGGGCTGCGCCGTGCAGGCTGGGTCGCGGCGGTGGCTGCGGTGGTGGGCGTGGTGCTGGCCGTGGTGGGCTCTGGACGCTCGTGGGGCGAGGCGGTGACCCTGACGGCCTTCGGCATCGGCTACGCCGGGGTGGTGGCGGTGCTGCTGCACGCCACGGTCGTGGCTGGTCGAGCCGCGCGTGCGGTGCACCCGCGCCGTTGACGACTTGCTCTTCGACGAGATCGCGATGTCCGCGGCACAAGCGCGAGGTCGGCGGCGGATCGAGAGGCGCGAGCGGCTCGCTTCAGTGGGTCGGCCGTTGTCGCAGCTGCAGCGGCTGGTGGTTCAACGGGCCGTTGCGGGCCTCGATGAAGACTTCCTCGTCCTGGTGCACCTGCACCTGCAGGGTGCCGGCGCCCAGGGGTGCCCCGGTGCCGCGGTAGCGCCAGAACGCTTCGAGCGTGTGCTGACCTGGCTCGAGGGTGAAGACGCTGGTGCGACCCCACGCCAAGGCGTGCTCGGTTCCGTCCAGGCAGAGGTACGGCTTGGCGGCAGGCCTCAGCAGCAGGGCGTTCATCCAGTGAGGTCGAGCCAGGAAGCTCAAGCGTGCCCCGCGCTGGCTGGTGCCTCGGGCGGTGTCGCTCACGACCTCACTCTTGCACCAGTCACTGCAGCGGCGGCCACCACTCGCACTTCGACAGAAGCGTGAAGTCGGCCGGCCATGATCGCGCCCGGAAGGCGGGATGACCGCGCACTCCGCGCCGCGACGTGGCTACGCGCACGCCAGCAGCACGCGAGGGGACTTAACGCTCTGAGCGAGCTCCGTCGAGCAGCTCGAGCAACAGCTGGGGCAGCGGGACGAGGCAGCTTTGCGCGGAGGACCCGGTCAGAGCGGCGGCGCGTTCGGCTGCGACGGTCAGGCCAAGACCAGCGAGCAACTGGCCCAGGTCATCACCTTCCACGTTGACGTCGGTCACCCGCCATTCGCCGCCAGCGGCGGCCAAGTCGACGATGACGTCGGTGCACATGGTCCGCCAGCCCTCAGGCGGCTCCTGGCTGGTCGGCAGCCTGGGGAAGCGCTTCGCGAAGTCGTCGGCGGCCGCGCACCAGAGAATCTGGCGTCGCCCATCGGAGACGCCGACCCCTCCGGCGGCGAATCCGCGGGGGACCAGGACGGCGTCGATGCTCTCCTGCAGCCGGGCGACGATGCTTGGCTGCTCGTACTGGGACACGGGTCAAGTGTCCTGTACGGCATCAACCGTTGAAGTGTTCAGCGCTGGCGGACCCTGGGCAGGGTGGCTCGCTCATCGACATCTCAGGACGTCGCCGCCTGCCCATGATCGCGCCCGGTGCGCGGGATGAGCGGTAGATCGTGCAGTGCGCTCCACCGCTGTCGACCGGGAAGTGTTCCTGACCCGGCAGAATCCTGTGGGCGTCAGCGCTCCTGGGGCCGTGCGCGCCGCCGGGCCTCCTTCAGCAGTCGGCGAGCCCGCAGCAGCGACCACACCAGCGCAGCGGCGGCGAGCAGGACGCACGGCAGGGCGATGAAGGCGATGCCGAGGTTGGCGCCCACGGTGGCGGCGGTGGCCACGCGCTGGGCCACCGCCAGCAGGGCACCTGCCGCGGCCACGGGCAGCAGCACCGCCCACCAGCGCCGGTCGCGGCGCAGCAGCGAGCCGGGGCGGTTGATGACGACGCCGATGAGCAGCAGCACCAGCAGCGAGAGCAGGCCGGCCGTCCTCTCGGTCGCGGCGGAGAGCTGCGGGCCGGCGGCGGCCGGGTCGATCCACCCTTCGGGGTGGGACAGGTCCCCGATGGCCCACCAGGTCGCCACGGCCGTGGCGGGCAGCGCGGCGGCGACGGCGAGGAGCGTCGCAACCGGTCGGGGGCCCGTGTGGCGGGTGGGCGGGGTCGCGGTCGGGTGCACGACGGCCTCCGTGCTCTCGGGGGTGCTGGTGCGCCCCGGCGGTCTGGGCTGTGCGGACCTGCGGGTCACGAGTGTGGCAGTGCGGTGCGGCACCGGGGGTGCGCACCGGTGTGGTCGCGCGAGGACGGGGCCAGGAGCGCCTGGTGGTGCGGGAGCGGACCACTTCGCGGCAGCGGACCTGGACTCCCGTGATGGAGGACCGGCAGGATCACCGGTGTGGTGTGGATGACCTGGCTGGCTGCTGCCGCGGTCCTGTCTGCGCTGGCGACGGGTGGCGAGGTGCGCCGGGCCGGTGATCGCCGGGCGTCGCTGTGGGCGGGGCGCGGGTGGCCGCGCGGGCGGGCAGCTGTCTTGTGGGTGGCTGCGCTGGTGTGCGTGGTGGTGGCGGGGTTCGTGGTGCCCGAAGGAGCTGTCAGCGGGTGGGTGCTCAGCCTCGCCGCTGTCGGTGCCGTGCTGCTGCCGTCGTTCACCGTGCTCAGGGTGCACAACCGCAGGGCCGGTGGCCGGAGCGCGCTTCCTCGTCAGTGACGACAGGGGCGGACGACAGGGGCGGCTGAGAAAACCGATCCGCAGAGCTGACGCACCGTTCACCGTTCAGCCCGATCGCGCCCGGAGGGCGGGATGACCGGACGTTGGCGACGTCCTGATTGACGTCTTGATCGAGCGAGGTCCGGCCATCACGCGGTAAGATCACACTCGACGCCTCCGGTGCCGCTTTCGCGGTGCTCGGAGGCTTTTTGCATGCCCCCAACCTCGCCCCACCCCGACCAGCCCTCCACCGCCGTCGCTGACGGGGGCCCCGTCACCTATCGGGCGTTGCTGGCCAACCACGAGTTCGCCGGCCTCTACGTCAGCTTCACCGCGACCACCGCCGCCAGCACCTTGTCCGGGTACGCCTTGGGCACCCTCGTCCAGGTCCAGACCAGCTCACCGCTGCTGACCGCGCTCAGCATGTACGCCGGCACCCTGGCCACCGTCCTGGGGGCGCTGACGCTCATGTCGATCGCCGACACCGCCCGCCCCCGCCGGGTCCTGCTGGCCCTGCAAGGTCTGTCGCTGGCCACCGTGGCCGCCCAAGCGGTGCCGGGCCTACCGCTCCCGGTCCGGTTCGGGCTGCTGCTGATCACTGGGTTCTTCGCCTCCCTGGGGACCGGGGCCCGGCTCGGGCTGCTCAGCGAGGTCGTCCCCGCCAACCGCTACGCCCTGGCCCGATCGCTGATGAACATCACCTCCGGTGGGACAGCCGTCATCGGCTTCACCGTGGCCGCGTTCCTGTTGCGCTTCCTCGACCCCGATCAGGTCTTCCTGATCTCCGCCGCCCTCGTCGGAGCGGGGCTGCTGGCGACCGCGGTCTCGGTGCGCGAGCACTCCGTACGCCTGACCCGCCGCCCTGGCTTGGCTCGCACGTGGGCCACGAATGCGGCTCTGATGCGCCAGGCTGATCAGCGGGTGCTGCTGGTGAACCTGTGGGTGCCCAACGGGCTGATCGTGGGCTGCGAAGCGCTGTTCCTGTCCTACGACAGCACCCACGCGGGACTGCTGCTGGCTGCCGGGGCCGGCGGGATGCTGGCCGGTGACCTGACCGTGGGCCGCTTCCTCACCGCGCCCCAGCGGGCGCGGTGGGCGCTGGGACTGCGGGTGCTGCTGGCTGCACCGTTCCTCGTCTTCGCCCTGCACCCGCCGCTGGTGGTGGGTGTGGTCGCGGTGTTCTGCGCCAGCGTCGGGTACGCCGCGACGCTGCCGTTGCAGGAGAAGTTGCTCGCGGTGACGGCGCAGGGGGTGCGGGGGCAGGTGCAGGGAGTGGAGTCGGCGGGGCGGATGACCTGGCAGGGTCTAGGTGCTGGAATCGCTGGGGTGCTGGCTCAGGGGCTTGGTCCCGCGGTTGCCATCGCCGTGGCGGCCGGGATATCGCTGATGATCACCTTCGGGACAGCCGGACGGGTGCGGCGGCTCGGGAACGGTGCTTCTCAGGCCACGAGCTGATCTCTGTGGGACCGACGCGCATCGTCCTCATCTCGGCAGATGAGGGAAGTCGACCGACCATGATCGCGCCCGGCCGACGGGATGCTCGCTGCGCGATCTTGCTACCGGCTCACTGCTGTGGGGGGACTTCGACGGAGCCCACTAGCCAGCTCCCGTCAGCGTCTTCACAGCCCTCTGGTCGAGTCAGGTAGTCCATCCCTCGACCAGTGGTGCCACCGCCGAACCAGGCGGTGTCGCCCAGCGTCAGAGCCTGCCCCTGGAAGACGACCTGCTGGGAGTCCGGCCGCCACTCGACGTCGTCGCTGTGCCACACCAGTTCGTGGAAGGCACTGCCGGCCTGCGCCCCGATGCAGCCGTCCCGCTGCGTCAGGACTCCGGTCATGAGGGCTTCCATGTCGGCATCGCTGGGTGCGGTCAGGCTGAGCGGGCTGGCCTTCAGCTCCTCGCTGAGCCCGCCAGGCTCGCCAGGCCCGTCGCACGCGCCCAGCGCAACGGCCAGTGCAGCAGGCAGGAGCAGGCACGGCAGTGCCACCTTCGACGTCCGCACCCTCGGCCACCTCCTGTGTCGTCACTGGGGGTCCTTCCGGTGTGACGCGCGTGGGGGAAGGACGGCTCCTCGTACGCCGATCCAGTCCGTTGACGAACGTCCGCAGATCGGCAGATGCGGACGTCCTGGCCAAGGCGGGATGACCGCGAAGTCGGCTGGTCAGCGGGCGGCGCCGTCGCCGACGCAAAGCCGTCGCCGGCAGGTGACAGCGTCCGCCACGATGACGGACGTGGAAGAGGTCGAGGTCGTCGTCGCCCATCGAGAGCGTGCGACCCTGCGCGTCGGTGACGTCTTCCTCAAGATCGACGCAGACCGGGCAGGCACCGACGTCGAGGTGGCCGCGATGGCCTTGGCGCCCATTCCGACACCACGGGTCCTCTGGCGCAATCCACCCGTGCTCGCGCTGGCCGCTCTGCCCGGAGCAGCGCTGGGGTGCCTGGGGCGCCCCTCGACCGCACCGCCCGGCGCCTGGGCTGCGGCGGGCGCCGTCATCCGGCGGCTGCACGACGCGCCGCTCCCGCCGTGGCCCGGCCCCGGCCTGGAGGGCATCGCGTCGAACCTCGACGAGCAGTGCCGGTGGCTCATCGCCGACGACGTGCTGCCCACCGATCTGGTCACCCGCAACCGGCAGGTCGCCGAGGCCGCTCTGCGGGAGTGGGTCCCGGTCTTCACCCACGGGGACCTGCAGGTCACTCACGTCTTCGTTCAGGGGGACACCGTCACCGGTGTGATCGACTGGTCCGAGGCGGCGCCCGGGGATGCGCTGTTCGACCTGGCTACCCTCACCCTCGGGCACGAGGAGCACCTCCACGACGTCGTCGCCGGCTACGGGTTGCCCGTGCACCTGGACGTGATCCGCGGCTGGTGGGCGGTGCGCAGCCTGTCGGCCATCCGGTGGCTGCTCGAGCACGGGTTCGACCCGTTCGCGCCGGGCTGCGAGGTCGATGTGCTCAAGGCGCGGATGTAGCGCTGGACGTCTTCGACGTCCTGGTCGCGGGATGACCGCGCGGTGGTGGAGCGTCGATAGTGCCTGTCGTAGCCTCCCGTCGTGATCATCGTGGTGGGCGAGCAGGCCGACGGGTGGGCGCAGGAGGCGCAGCGGTGACCGGGTTCGCGCTGCGCGTTGATGACGAGCTGGAGCTGGTGCTGCGCGAGGCGTGGACTGTGGCTCCCTTGCACGAGCTGATCATGTCCAACCTGCAGCACCTGCGGCCCTGGGAGCCGTGGGCTCGCGGCGAGCAGACCGAGGCGGACTTGAGCGCCTTCACCCGTCACGCGCTGGGTGAATGGGTCGAAGGGCGCAGCCTGCCGACCGCCCTGCGCTTCCGCGGACGCCTGGTCGGTGGGGTCGGAGCCCAGCTGAACGCCTACTTCGGCACCGCAGAGATCGGCTACTGGATCGACGCGGGCCATCAGGGGCGGGGGCTGGTGACCCGGGCGGTGGGCGCGTTCGTGCAGCACCTCTTCGAGGAGCGGGGTGTAGCGCGGGTGGAGATCCAGACCGCGGTGGGTAACCAGCGCAGCCGTGCGGTGGCGGAGCGGTTGGGCTTCGAGTTGGAGGGGGTCCTGCGCGCGGCTCAGCCGGCGCTGCAGGGTCGTCACGATGTGTGCGTCTACGGGAAGACGACACCTCCCGAGGCCTGACTTTGCAGACGGTGGTGCCTTCGCTACTGGCCTGGACATGGTCGGCAACCATCCGGAGATCGACAGAAGGGTGCGGTTGGTCAGGTGCCGGAGGCCATGTACGCGGCGAGGATGTAGTTGGGATGGCGGTCCAGGGTGGTCCTCGCCCGGTCGTAACGCATCGTCGTCCTCGGATCGGCGTGGCGGGCGGCGATCTGCACATCCCGCAGATCGACACCGGCGTCGAGCATGGTGGTGACGTAGGTGTGGCGCAGCATGTGCGGATGCATCCGCGGCAACCGGATCCGCGCGTCGGCGGCGAGGTGCTTGAGGCGGCGGGTCGCGGAGTGACGGTCCAGCCGCCCGCCGCGGGTGTTCAACATCAGCGCTCCGCTGCCGCGGTCGCCGATGGCTCGGTCCACCGCCCGTCCCACCGCTGGAGCGAGAGGGACGAGGACGACCTTGTGGCCCTTGCCCACCACTCGCAGGACCCGGTGGCCGTGCTCCTCACCGAGGTCGGCGATGTCGAGTCCGCAGGCCTCGAAGATCCGCAGGCCCAGCAGTCCGAGCAGGCAGACCATCGCGAAGTCGCACGGGTTGGCCGAGTCCCGCGACGTGGCGAGCAGCGCCTCCAGTTGCAGGTGGGACAGACCCAGGGTGGGTGACTCCGGGGGGACGTTGGGGCGGCGGACGTAGTCGGCCGGTGAGTGCTCCAGCAGCTCGTCGATGACGCAGGTCCGGTAGAAGCTGGCTACCACCGACGTCCGCCGCGACACCGTGGAGGCGGCGAAGTGCTGGGTCTCCTGCATCCAGCGGACGTAGAGCTCGATGTGGGGTCGGCGGGCTTGGAGGGGGCTGAGCTGCCGGAGTCGGCACCAGGTGAAGTAGGCGCGCAGGTCGGAGTCGGCGTGGCGGCGGGTCTCGCCGCGGTAGCGGGCGAGGTAGGCGGCGACGGCGAGGCGTAGGGGGTCGGTGCGCCAGGTCCCGTCGCCCAGGGCGATGGGGAGGTGGTCAGGGTTTGCTGAGGGTGAGGTCATGCTCGAGCGTGCCCTCAGGCCACATCCAGCTGCTATCGCCGGTGCCGGTGCCGGTGCCGGTGCCGGTGCCGGTGCCGGTGCCGGTGCCGGTGCCGGTGGGCCAGCGTGGTCAGCGTGCCGGTAGGAGGGCCGGTACCCGGCTGGTCGTGTCGATCAGCCAGTGCAGGCGTGGGGTGATGCGGCCGGCAGTGTCCAGCAGCTGGGTGTAGTCACGGTGCAGGTCACGGCCGTGGATGGGTTCGTGGTGGGCGATGCGGTTGCGCAGCTGACGCAGGTCGTCGACGGCGGAGTGCAGGCGCTGGCGGCGGACCTGGGCGAACGCTTCTCGCAGGCAGGGCTGCCACAGGCTGCGGTTGTACTCCTCGGCCAGCAGAGACCACCAGAAGCCGAAGGTGAGCTCGGCGACCACCCGGCCCGGCAGCTCCTCGCGTCCGTCGCGGGTGGCGGCCCTGATGGCGGTCATGACTTTGCGGCGGGCGTTGAGGGAGAGTGGCACCTGCGGGTGGCGGTACCAGGGCAGCTCCCCGGTCGGGGTGGGACCGAGGGCGACGTCCCGTCGGCCACCGGGTGCCTGGGCACTGTCGTGGGAGCCGGCTGATGCGGATGGGGCGAGGTCCAGGGTGGCGGCCCAGGCGGTCAGCTGCTGGTCCAGGCGGTTGCGCAGGCCGACTTCGAAGTAGTGCAGGGACTCGTAGAAGGCGGCGCTGAGCTGCACGTTGAGCGTGTAGAGGGTGAGCGCATCAGCCAGGTCGCCACCGGTGGCCTGGCGGTAGGGGGTCAGGCGGGGAGCAGACAGCAGCTCCTGCACGTCGGTGATCACTTCGGGTGTCACTCCGCGCCAGTCCACGCTGCCCTGCTCCTCACCTGCGGGCAGCCCGTCGCTTGCCTCCGCCGGTTGCCGATCCTAGACTGGAAGGCACGAGAGCCCCGGGATTCACGGCGTACCAGCTTCGGCTAGGGAAACCCCCCGGGGCCTTGTCATCTCCTGCTCCGGCTCCTTCCGGATTCGTTGGGCGTCGGCGGACCCGGCCACCGGGTGTCCGTGCAGCCGATGCATCACCGTCTGACCGTGAAGAGCAGGCCTGCACCGCGCGGTCGCCCGCCCGGACGGCGGGATGACCGGATGTGCGGTCGGATTCTCAGCTGGTCCAGGCGAGCAGCCGGCGCGCTGAAGCGGGACCGATGGAGGGCCACAGGCGGATGCGCCATTCGTCTCCGGGCGTGGTGGAGCCTGGCCAGCCGCGGGTGATGAAGCGCCGACCGGTGATGAGCGCGTGGTACTCCCCGCTGGGCACGGGCAGCTGGGTGCCTTCCAGGGTCGGGGACTGGTAGTAGAGGCCGTACTCGCTGACGCTGAGGTGTGCTTCGTAGGCTTCTTGCCAGTCCTGCAGGTCATCCTCAGCCGGCGCGCTCCAGCGCTCCAGCGTCAAGGGCATCTCGAAGTTGTTCTGGTGCGGGCAGGTGATGACCAGGCAATGGCGCTCCTGAGCGATGTGGTCGCCCTTGAGGGCTCGCTGCAGCAGAGCCTCGGTGTCGAGGTCGTCGCTCCAGTAGTCGGTCCACAGGTCGAACTGGCCGTAGTCCATGGCCACGACGACGTTGTGTGAGTCGGTGAGGTGAGCTTGATCCACATCTGCACTGTGGCATGCCCGCCCGCCTCGCATCGGGTGATGCA
>NZ_JALBVB010000040.1:0-20267 GCF_022669155.1 Kineococcus sp. TRM81007
CACGTCGAGGACGGCGAGTTCCTCGTGCTGGTCGGCCCCTCCGGCTGCGGCAAGTCCACCTCGCTGCGCATGCTCGCCGGCCTGGAGGACGTCAACGGCGGACGCATCCTCATCGGCGACCGCGACGTCACCACGGTCCCCCCCAAGGACCGCGACATCGCGATGGTGTTCCAGAACTACGCGCTGTACCCGCACATGACGGTCGCCGACAACATGGGCTTCGCCCTGAAGATCGCCGGCACCCCCAAGGACGAGATCAAGCGCCGCGTGCAGGAAGCGGCCAAGATCCTCGACCTCGAGGCGTACCTGAGCCGCAAGCCCAAGGCCCTCTCCGGCGGCCAGCGCCAGCGCGTGGCCATGGGCCGCGCCATCGTGCGCCAGCCGCAGGTCTTCCTCATGGACGAGCCGCTGTCGAACCTGGACGCCAAGCTGCGCGTGCAGACCCGCACCCAGATCGCCTCCCTGCAGCGCCGCCTGGCCGTCACCACCGTCTACGTCACCCACGACCAGGTCGAGGCCATGACGATGGGCGACCGCGTCGCGGTCCTCAAGGACGGCGTGCTGCAGCAGGTCGACACCCCCCGGCGCATGTACGACCACCCCAACAACGTCTTCGTCGCCGGGTTCATCGGCTCCCCGGCCATGAACCTGCTCAGCTTGGACGTCACCGACGGCGGCGTGCGCCTGGGCGACTCGGTGTGGCCGGTGGAGCGCGCCTCCCTCGCCGCCACGGGCGACAAGCTCACCCTGGGCGTGCGCCCGGAGGACCTGGAGCTGTCCGACCGCGGTCTGCCGGTGCACGTGGACGTCGTCGAGGAGCTCGGCGCCGACGCGTACATCTACGGCTCCCTGGCCCAGCCCGGCCAGGAGGACCACCAGGTCATCGCCCGCGTCGACGGCCGTCGCCCCCCGCAGAAGGGCTCCACGGTGCACTTCACCCCCAAGCAGGGTCACGTGCACCTGTTCGACCAGCACTCCGGCCAGCGGATCGCCGCGTGAGCGGCCTGTCGCAGGAGGCGCGGCGCGCGGCCGCCGAGCTGCACCTGGCCACCGCAGCCGTGCGTGCCCGCCACGAGCGCGCCGTGCAGCGACGGCGCGCCGTCGTCAGCGCCCGCTGGGCGGACGTGGTGGCCCGCGCCGACCGCGGTCCGGGCGAACCGCACCTCGAGATCGAGCACGCCGGCGAGGTCGGTGGCAGCGGCGTCGCCGCCGCAGGTACCACCAGCACCGAGGAAGGGACGAGGACGTCGTGAACGGTTCCACCTGCACCCACCTGGCAGCGGTGGACGAGGACGCTGTGCCCAGCGCGGAGGGGTGCGAGGACTGCCTGCGCACCGGCGGACGCTGGGTCCACCTGCGCATGTGCAGCAGCTGCGGGCACGTCGGGTGCTGCGACTCCTCCCCGAGCACCCACGCCACGGCGCACCACCGCAGCAGCGGCCACCCGCTGGTGCGCTCCTACGAGCCCGGCGAGGAGTGGTACTGGTGCTACTCCGACGCCGTGGGGTTCCACCGGCCCGGCGCCCCGAGCGCGCCCTCGCACCCGTGAGCGCCGCCCCGCGGGACCGCCCGGGCACCGAGCCGGTCCTCGTCGGTGACGACCCGGCCCGGCGCCGCTACGAGGCCCGCATCGACGGGCAGTTGGCGGCGATCGCGGAGTACCTGACCACGCAGGAGTTCCTGGTCTTCTCCCACACCGAGGTGCTGCCCGGTTTCGAGGGTCGGGGAATCGCCACCGCCCTCGTGCGGCAGGCGCTGGACGACGTCCGAACCCGGGGGTTGCGGGTGGCGCCGCTGTGTCCGTTCGTGGCCGACTTCATCCGACGGAACGCGCAGGAGTACGGCGACCTGGTCTTCGCCTCCCGCCCGCCCTCCTCCTTGCGCGCGGGCGACTGATCCCGCTGGTGCGCGTCCCGTGCGCTCTCGCAGCGATCTCTCCGCTGGGCACCGCCGCCTTCCGGGAACTCCTCGGCAGCGGCGCCCGGGTAGCCCTGGACCGGCTGCTGGCCGAGCACCACCGCAGCAGTGCACCACCGGGCACGTGAACCTCACGAACCACCTGCGAGCGCTGGTGGACTCGGTGAACGCCGAGGACACCGAAGGCTTCCTGGACTCCTTCACCGACGACGCGCTCGTGGACGACGACGGGCGCCGGTACCGGGGCCTGCTGCAGATCGCGGAGTGGAACACCCGCCAGGTGATCGGCCCTCACGCCCGCCTGCGGAACCTCAGCGACCACCGGGTCGGCGACGACGTCGAACTGCTCGTGGAGGTGCTCGTCGAGGGGGGAGTTCACCGGCGCCGCATCAGCGCCCAGTGGCAGGACGAGCGTGTCCAGCACCTGCGGATCCGTCGCGTCGATCCCGCCTGACCGCGGCGCCCACCCGCCTGCGCCCGAACCGACTGCGAAGCGGGGCGCCGTGGCCCGCGCGAGCCGGCGAACCCGTGGGAGCGGCGTCGCGACGCGCGTGGGCGGGTAGCAGTGCCAGGGCCTGGATCGAACGGGACCGCCACCGGCAGCATCGCTCGGGTCGGGAGCGAGCCCTCGGCGGGTACGTCCCCACCGCCGATCGACCGGTTCGCCCCCTGGCGTCGCTGAGTTCACGACCCGGAGGACCGAAGGATGCCGACGAACGCCCTGGCCCCCACGACCGCTGCAGTCTCCCTGCGCGCCGTCAGCAAGACCTACGGCAGCGGCCCCACCGCCGTGCGCGCCGTCGACCAGGTCGACCTGGACCTCGCCACCGGAACCTGGACGGCCGTGATGGGCCCCTCCGGTTCCGGCAAGTCCACGCTGCTCAACTGCGCCGCGGGCCTGGAACGCGTGGACTCGGGACGGGTCCTGCTGGGAGGGACCGACATCACCGACGCGGACGATGAGACGCTGACGAGGCTGCGCCGCACCCGCGTCGGCTTCATCTTCCAGAGCTTCAACCTCGTCGCCTCCCTCAGCGCCGCGCAGAACGTGGAACTGCCGCTGCGCCTGGCCGGGAAGCGCCCACCGCGCGCCGACGTGCGGGAAGCCCTCCGGGCGGTGGGCCTGGCTGAACGAGCGGACCACCGACCCCGCCAGCTCTCCGGGGGCCAGCAGCAGCGGGTGGCGATCGCCCGTGCGCTCATCACCCGCCCGCAGGTGCTCTTCGCCGACGAACCCACCGGCGCCCTCGACTCCAGCGCCGCGCGCGGTGTGCTGGACCTGCTGCGCGCGGCCGCCGACGGCGGTCAGAGCGTGGTGATGGTCACCCACGACCCGGCCGCCGCAGCCCGTGCCGACGCCACCGTCCTCGTGCGCGACGGGCGCGTCGAGGACCGCGTCGTCGGCGCGGACGCCGTCACGGTCGCCGCCCGCCTGGCCGCGATGGGGGCCTGAGGTGCTGCAGCTGAGCTGGGCGGGGTTGCGGGACCGCTGGACTTCCTTCGCCGGCGCGGTGCTGACGGTGTGCCTGGGCGTCGCCCTGGTGCAGTCCTCGCTGCTGCTGCTGCTCGCGTCGGCGACCGCGGACGCCCCCGCCGGGTCCGGGCCGGTGGCGCAGGTGCGCTTCGAGGAGGCCCGCGTGGTCGCGGTGACGGTCCTGGCGGTCACGCTGGCGCTGGCGGCGTTCCTGGCCGTCTTCGTCATCGCCTCCACCTTCGCCTTCACCGTCGACCAGCGCCGGCGGGACCTGGCGCTGCTGCGCCTGGTGGGTGCCGGGCGTCGGCAGGTGGTGCGCCTGCTGCTGGGGGAGGCGCTGCTGCTGGGTGTGCTCGGCTCGCTGGCCGGCAGTGCGCTGGGCACGGGCGTGGTGCGGGTGCAGACCTGGCTGATGGTGCGGGTGGGGCTGCTGCCGGCGGGCGCGGGCGCGCGGTGGCACGCCTGGGTGCTGCCCGCCTGCGTCGGCGTGGGCACCGCGCTGGCCCTGGCGGGGGTGTTCCTGGCTGCGCGCCGCGCCGCTCGGGTGCGCCCGCTGGAGGCGCTGGACGCCGAGGAGGAACCGGCGCGGGTGATGACCCGCGGGCGCTGGACCACCGGTGTCCTGCTGGGCGCCGGCGCGGTGGTGCTGCTGGCGCTGTCGCCGCTGGGTGGGCCGGCAGGTGGTCGCGCGATGGCGGTGTGCGTGTCGTTGCTGGCCGCGCTCGCCCTCGCGGTGCTGGCGCCGGTGGCGGTTCCGGCGCTGGCGGGCGCGCTGGTGCCGCGTGGTGGCGTGCTCGGCGACCTGGCGCGCGCGAACCTGCGTGACGAGGTGCGCCGCAGCGCGTCCACCGCGGCGCCGCTGATCGTGCTGGTCGGCCTGCTGCTGGGCCAGAGCGGTGCTGCGTGGTCCTACACCGAGGCGGCCGTCGCGCAGCTGCGCAGCACCACCGCCGCGGACCTGGTGGTGGAGTCGACCGCGGACGCCGACGGAGCCCTGGCGCAGCGCTTGAGCGCGGTCCCGGGCGTGGGCAGCGCCTCCAGCGAGGTGGAGCTGCCCGCGGCGCTGACCACCGGCAGCGGTGAGACGGCCTTCACCGGGATCAGGCGGGTCCTCGTGGTCGACCCCGGTGCCTACGAGCGCGCTCACCCCACCAGCGGATCGCTGCAGGCGCTGCGCGGAGCTGCGGTCGCCGCCGGGCCGGGAGCGCTGGAGTCCTCCACCGGGGACCGGGTGGGCGTGCGGGTGGGACAGGTGGACCTGGGGCCGCTGCCGGTGGTGGCCGCGGTGCCGCAGGCGGTCGGCGGCGGTCCCGCGCTGCTGCTGCCCGCCGGCCTCCTGCCCGCCGAGCTGCTGCAGGGATCGGCGGTGCGCACCTTCGTGCAGCTGCAGGGGGGCAGCGACCGCCGGCAGGTCGCCGCCGCCCTGACGGCCGCCGGCGGCCGGGGTGCGCGTGTCAGCGACGTGCAGGACTGGCTGGCGCGCTCGGCCCAGCAGGCCGGCTCGAGCGACACCTCGATCCTGGTGGTGGTGATGGGGCTGGGAGCGTCGTACGCGCTGATCGGTGTCGTCAACGCCGGGGTGGTGGCCACCGCCGCGCGCCGGCGCGAGTTCGCCACCGCCCGCGCCAGCGGCCTGACGCGTCGCCAGGTCGTGGGCAGCGCGGTGCTGGAGACCTGGGCGGTCAGCGGTGCCGGGCTGCTGCTGGGCGCCCTGGCCGCCGCGGGAACTCTGGCGGCCGTCCTGATCGCCACCGCCAGCGCCACCGGCACGGCGAGCATCGACCTGCCGTGGCCGCTGGTGGCAGCGGTCGTGACCGGGGCGTTCGCGGTCACGGGTGCCACCAGCGCGTGGACCGCCTGGTCGGCGACGCGCACCGCTCCGGTTCAGCTGCTGCGCGCGCGCGAGTGACGCCGCGCGCGTCGCACCGTCCAGTTCCCCGGCGCTGGCGGTGGCGCCGCTGTGGGTGGCCCTGTCCGAGCCTGCCTGAGGATCGCCACCGCGAGCATGCTGACCGAGCGCGGCCGGTGAGCAGCCGCGCTCCACCAACCCCTTCCCGGCGTCAGCCGATCCCGTCAGGAGAGCACGTGAAGAACACCGTCCGCGCAGCCGTCACCGCCACCCTCGCCGCGGCCACGGTGGCCGCGCTCGCCGTGGCCGCTCCGGCCCAGGCCGACCCGCGCGTCGGGGGCCAGATCGGAGCGCGCTACGAGGCGCTCGGCGGAGCTGCTGGTTTCCTGGGTGAGCCGATCACCGGCGAGACCGGCACCCCCGACGGTCGCGGCTCGTACGTGCACTTCCAGGGCGGCTCGATCTACTCCTCCGCCGCCACCGGCGCGCACGAGGTGCACGGTGCGATCCGCGCCACGTGGGCCGAGCACGGCTGGGAGGCCGGCTCCTTCGGCTTCCCCGTCAGCGACGAGTACGACATCCCCGGCGGCAAGCGCACCGACTTCCAGGGCGGCTCGATGCAGTGGACCGCAGGGGGAGGGGTCACGGTGATCGGGGACTCCGACGTCGCCGGCTGCCCGGCACCCTTCGACGCGGCCACGCCCGAGCAGGCCGCCGGGTGCCTGGCGCGCGGGTGGGAGCAGCGCAGCGGTGAGGTGATGGCCACCTACGCCGTCAACGCCGTCGTCGGTGAACTGCTGGCCACCCCCCACGCACCGATGACCTTCGACGGCTGCTCGCGTCCGGCGACGGCGATCACCGCTACCAGCGCCGGCATCGAGTGCGTCCACCACGTCCCCCAGAACTCCGGGGCGGCAGCGCCGCACGGTGTCGACCTGCACCTGGGCATCGGCATCCACGACGGTGCAGCGGTGGTCGAGGACGTCGAGTTCGTCGGCTGACGGGCGACGTCCCGGCGATCCGCGAGGATCCGCGGGAACTTCCTCCGCGGCGGGCCGGTCGCTGCTTGCACGTGCTCGAGCCCGCGGGCCGCACGGGATGTCCGCAAGGGTGTCCCGTGCGGCCTGCGGGAGGTGGACCGGGGCGGGCGTGGAGGCGGTGGCGGCACGTCCACGATCGACGTCCGGTACCGAGGGGGAGGTCCTGCGGCTGCGCACCAGCGGTGACGTCGTCGGGGCCGGTGCCCCGATCGCGGCGAGCGCGGCGCTGGTCGGCGGAGTTCTCGGCACCACCGAGGGACTGCGCAGGGAGTTCGGCCACCGGGTCCTCGACACCCCCGTCCTCGGGGCAGCCGGTGGGTGGGGCCGCCACCCGGCACCCGGGGCTAGGTGTACTGAGCACGGACGTTGGTGACACGCCCGGACCTACAAGATCCGTGACGTGGGAAGGACCTCCGGGTGCGGTGTGGAGCTGTCTGACGGCACCCGCTCCGGGAGCCGCCCGGAGGTCCTCGCGCCCGGCGCTGGCGCTGCCTCGACCTCGATGGGCGAGCTGGAGCTGGCCCGCCTGGTCGCCGGTGGGCGTCGGCCAGTGCGCCGTGCTGAACTCTTCGCCCTCGCCGCGGCCGCCACGGGCTCGTCGAGGTGGTGGGAACACACCCCGACGAACCCGTGTTCTGGCCGGTGCGGATACATGACCGGTCATGCACCAGGCGGGCCGGCCCGCGAGGAAGAGGTGAGGACGATGCAGTTCGGCATCTTCTCGGTCAGTGACGTCACCGCCGACCCGACCACGGGACGCACCCCCAGCGAGGCCGAGCGCATCGATGCGATGGTGCAGATCGCCGTCAAGGCCGAGGAGGTGGGCCTGGACGTCTTCGGCATCGGTCAGCACCACAACCCGCCGTTCTTCTCCTCCTCGCCCACCACCTTCCTCGCCCACGTCGCCGCGCTGACCAAGCGGATCACCTTGTCCACGGCCGTCACCTTGGTGACCACCACCGACCCGGTGCGCATCGCCGAGGAGTACGCGATGGCCCAGCACCTGGCCAAGGGGCGTCTGGACCTGACCCTGGGTCGCGGCAACACCGTCCCCGTCTACGACTGGTTCGGTCAGGACATCCGCCAGGGGGTGGCGCTGGCGATCGAGAACTACGACCTGCTGCACCGCCTGTGGCGCGAGGACGTCGTCGACTGGCAGGGCCGCTTCCGCACCCCGCTGCGGGGCTTCACCTCGACCCCGCGCCCGCTGGACGGGGTTCCCCCGTTCGTCTGGCACGGCTCCATCCGCACCCCGGAGATCGCCGAGCAGGCCGCCTTCTACGGCAACGGCTTCTTCGCCAACAACATCCTGGCGCCCAACGGGCACTTCCTGCCGCTGGTCAACCACTACCGCCAGCGCTTCGCCCACTACGGGCACGGCACCCCCGAGCAGGCGATCGTCGGTCTGGGCGGTCAGGCCTTCATCGCCCGCCGCTCCCAGGACGCCTTCGCCGCCTTCCGCCCCTACTTCGACGAGGCCCCGGTGTACGACCACAGCCGGTCGCTGGAGTGGTACGCCAGCCGAACCCCGCTGAGCGTGGGCAGCCCCCAGCAGGTGATCGAGCGGACCCTGGAGTTCCGCGAGACCTTCGGCGACTACCAGCGCCAACTGTGGGTGGTGGACTCCTCTGGTCTGCCCCTGCCGACCGTGCTGGAGCAACTGGAACTGCTCGGCGGTGAGGTCGTGCCGGTGCTGCGCGAGGAGATGGCCGCACGCCGCTCGCCCGCTGCGGCGCCGGCGCCCACCCACGAGGGCCTGGTCCGCGCAACGTACGGTGACGCCCCGACCCGCCAGGCGCGCCCGAACCCGAACCGCGGTGACAACCTCAGCGGGGCGCTGCCCTACCAGGACAGCGATGTCGACCGGCCCGCGCGCCAGCCCGTCCTGCGGTGAGCCGTGACGCGCAGGCCCGGCAGGACGTCCGGCTGGCCAACGAGGCGTGGGAGGCCCTCTTCCGCGCCCAGGCTCTCCTTGCCCGCCGCTTCCGCGGCGACGACGTCTGGCAGGAGGTCTCGCCGACGGAGTACGACGTGCTCTACGCCCTGGCGCGTGACGAGCGCGATCGCAGGGACGGCGCCGGGGGCGGCGATGAGGACGTGGGCGGGGGCGGGGGCGGGGGCGGGTTGAGCATGGTGGAGATCAACCGGGAGGTGCTGCTCACCCAGGGCGGCATCTCCCGGCTGGTCGCCCGCCTGGTCGAGCGCGGCCTGCTGCAGCGCCGGGAGGATCCGCGCGATCGGCGCGCCGCTCGCATCGTCCTGACCCCCGAAGGGCGGGCGGTGCAGCGCGCCGTGGGGCGGCGCCACGCACGGGCCGTCGGAGTCACCATGAGCAGCGCGCTCTCGCGCGAGCAGCTGCAGCAGCTGCAGCAGCTGTGTGGGCACCTCGGTGCAGCCGTCCAGGAGGAGGTGCGCTAGGCGCTGCCCGCCCACCGCTGCCCGACCTCGATCACCGGCACCCGCTGGGGCTCGCGCGACCCGCGTGCCTCGGCGCAGGCGCAGGCGGCAGGTCACGGTCGGCCAGCAGCAGCGCCTCGTCCAGGTCCAGACGCTCCTGCAGGCGCCACATCTGGGTGTCCTCCAGCTCGCCACGCGCGACCAGCGCGGCCAGGACCTCACGCTCGCGCTGCAGAGTGCTGTGCTGCAACCGCTGCAGCAGTTCGCGCTCACCACCGTCGAGCGCGGTGCGTGTGGGGTGCACCTGCCGGCGCAGCACCTCGACCGCACCGCTGGCGGCCGGGTCGCGTTCGACGGCCCGCTGCAGGTGCTCGTCGACGGCGGCGCTGAGGGTGGCGATGGCCGCGGCCAACGCCGCGACCTCCTCCTCGCGGCCGGTCGCGACCGCTGGCTGCCGGCCTGCTGGCGGTGTGCCTGCCGGTCGCGCGCCCGTCCGTCCCCCGACAGCCCGCCCGTCGGAGGAGCATCGAGCGGATGAGGCGCGCTCGCCCGTGCGCTCCACCCAGCCGATGGTCAGCGGCAAGGTGGCTCCCTGCACCAGCAGCGTGGTGCCGACCACGACGAACGTGAGCACCAGGATCACATCGCGCTCGGGGAAGGGCGCACCCTCCACGCTCAGCGGCACCGACAGCGCCGCTGCCAGGGAGGTGCCGCCACGCATGCCTGACCAGGCGGCCACCAGCCGCAGTCGCCACGGCACCCGCAGCTCGCGCTGCACCGGGCGGCGATCCACGAGCCGCACCAGCCAGGCGGTCAGGAACAGCCAGGTCACCCGCACGGCCATCAGCAGCGCGGCCAGCAGCAGCCCCTGACCGATCAGGGTGCCTGCCCGGCCGGCGTCGACGGCCGGAGCGTCGAACACCGAGCGCGCCTCCAGCCCGACGAGGACGAACAGGGAACCGTTGACCAGCCAGGAGGTCGTCTCCCAGAAGGCGTGCACCTGCAGGCGCCCGTGGGCGGGCACCGCCCGGCGTGCGCTGCGGCTGATCCCCAGCGCGCAGGTGACGACGGCGACCACCCCGGAGGCGTGCACGGCCTCGGCCAGCACCGAGGCGGCGAACGGCTCGGCCACCGAGACCGCCGCCAGCACCGACGGGTCCTGGGTGCGGCGCACCGCCAGCAGGCCGGCGGCCGCGACGAGGGCGCCGGCGGCGATGCCGCCGGCGTAGGCCCAGGCCAGCTCTCCGGCGGCGGAGGCCACGCTGACGTGCGCGCCCTGGGCGGCGGAGATCGCGATGCCCAGCAGCACCAGGGCGGTTCCGTCGTTGATCAGGGACTCTCCGCGCAGGATGGTCATCAACCTCAGCGGCAGCGCCCTGGCGTAGGCGGCCACCGCGCTGGCATCGGTGGGGGCCAGGACAGCCCCGAGGATCCAGGCCGCCGCCCAGCTCGAGCCCCAGGCGTGCGCGGTGACCGCGACGGCGGCCGCGGTGGCGATGACCAGCGGCACGGCGGTCAGCACGATGGCGCGCCGGTAGCGCCAGGCGTGCTGCACTGAGGTGGTGTAGCCCTCCCAGTACAGGATGACCGGCAGCAGCACCAGCAGCACGAACTCCGGCTCCAGGTGCACCTGGCCCCCCAGGGGGAGCACGGCCAGGGCGCAGCCGAGCAGGAACAGCACCGAGGGTGCCGGCAGGTGCACGCGCCGGGCCATCGCCGGCGCCAGGGCCACCACGGCGGTCGTGACGACGAGCAGCACAGGGGTGGACACGATCACTCCGGGGTCTACGAGGTGGTGCGCGGTGCGCTCGTCCGAGCGCTCGGCAGAGGAGTGCCTGGGACCTGGTCGATGAGCGCAGGTGCCGGTGGGCAGGCTCGTTCACCTGCTGAGCGGGGAGCTCCGGTGGGCGTCGGGAACCCCGTCAGCGTCGGCGTCGACCTGTTCGGCCGCCTGCAGGCGGCGGTAGGTGCGGTCGCGCAGGCGCAGCACGACCGTGGCCGAGGTGGCGGCCAGCAGCGAGCCGGTCAACACCCCGACCTTGACGTGCTCATCGCGCTCGCTGCCGGCGCCGAAGGCCAGTTCACCGATCAGCAGCGAGACGGTGAAACCGATCCCGCCCAGCAGGGAGGCGCCCAGCACGTCCCACCACGACAAGCTGGGGTCGAGGCGGACGCGGGTGAAGCGGGAGACGACCGCGGTTGTACCCAGGATGCCCAGCGCCTTGCCTGCGACCAGGCCGACGACGATGCCCAGCGCGACGCGGTCCTGCAAGGAGGTTGCCAGGCCGCTGAGGCCGCCGACGGTGACGCCGGCGGAGAGGAAGGCGAAGACGGGCACGGCGATGCCGGCCGAGACCGGGCGCCACAGGTGCTCGAAGTGCTCGGCCGGCCCCGGCCCGGCCTCGAACCCGCCGGCCGCCTTCGAGCTGGTGACCGGGACGGTGACGGGGACGGTGAAGCCGAGCAGGACTCCGGCGACGGTGGCGTGGATGCCGGATGCGTGCATCAGCGCCCAGGCGATCACCGCCACCGGGATCAGCAGCCGCCCGGCGTGGACGCGTCGCTGCACCAGCACGCCGAAGACGGCGATCACGGTCAGCGCGCCCAGCAGCGGCGCCACGGCCAGGTCGCTGGTGTAGAAGACCGCGATGATGGTGATGGCCAGCAGGTCGTCGACCACCGCCAGGGTGAGCAGGAAGGTGCGCAGCGCCGTGGGCAGGTGGGTGCTGATGACGGCCAGCACCGCGACCGCGAAGGCGATGTCGGTGGCCGTGGGGATCGCCCACCCCGTCAGCGCTCCGTCCTGGCTGGAGAGGTTGACGAGCGTGTACAGCAGGGCCGGGAGAGCCATGCCGCCCACGGCGGCCACCACGGGCACCAGGGCCCGGCGCGGATCGCGCAGGTCCCCGGCGACGAACTCGCGTTTGAGCTCCAGGCCGGCGGTGAAGAAGAAGATCGCCAGCAGCCCGTCGGCGGCCCACTGGCCCAGACTGAGGTCCAGGTGCAGCGCGCGGGGACCGACGACGGTGTCGCGCAAGCCGGCGTAGCTGTCCGACCACGGGGAGTTGGCCCAGAGGAGGGCCAGGACGGTGCTCAGCAGCAGCAGGGCGCCGCCGACGGTCTCCTTGCGCAGCACGTCGCCGATGCGCCGCCTCTCCGGCCACGAGCTACGGCTGAGGAGATGCGTGCGGCGCGAGATCTCCGGAGCGGTGCCGGTAGGGGTTCCAGTGGATGTGGACGATGAGCGTGTCACAGCGAGCCTGCCTTCAGCTGGTGATCCTGCCAGTGGAAGCGGGTCCACAGGCCGAGTCCCCGGTAGCGCTGGTGCGCCGCCGGGAACTCGACTCGCGAACTCGCCCGCGAGAGCCTCGTGTGCGAGCCGACGAAGCCGTCGGGCGGTGAACATGCCTCGGAGACACGGTCGCTGCGAGGCCGGTGGGTGGCGATCGCCCTCCTGGCCGACCTTCGAGCTCCCCCGACGTCTGCTGCACCTCGTGCTCTCCTGCCTGCCCTCAGATGGGCTGCGCGGTGGGCAGGACGGTGATCTCGGTGAGGTTGACGTGCTTGGGCACCGAGGCGATGAAGGCGACCGTCTCGGCGACGTCGGCGGACCGCAGGCAGTCGATCTGCTGCAGCAGGTCGGCCATCAGGCGACTGGCGTCGGGGTCGGTGACGTGATCGGGCAGTTCGGTGTCGACCATGCCCGGCTCGACGGTGGCCACCCGCACACCCTTGGCGCCCAGTTCGGTGCGCAGCAACCGGGTGAGGTGGCTGATGTGGGCCTTCGTGCCGGAGTAGACGGAGAACTTCTGCAGAACGCGGGTGGTGGCCCTGGAGGGTGTTGGTGCTCAGAACTGCAGCGGACACGGTTGCTTCCTCTCGTCGGTGTGGGGCGGGGCGCCCTCCTCAGCTGTCGTGGGAGTGGCGCTGCGCAGCTGGGGGGTGACGCCGGTGACGGCGCCCGAGGGGCGAGCGGTCGGCACTGTGCCCCGCGCTCACGTGCAGGGGTTCACGCGCTGGCGAGGGCGTCGTCGTGAGCGGTGGCCACCGACCGGCTGCGCCAGGTGGCGATGTCGGCGTGGGCGCGCTCGATGAGCGCCTCCCGGCGCTCGATGGAGTCCTTCCCCAGGTACAGGTGCGAGGGCAGCGCCCCGGAGCGGACGACGTCGCGGATGAGTTCGGCGCCCTTGACCGGGTCACCCAGCTGGGTGTGGTTTGCCTGCGAGCTCCAGTCCAGCGTGGTGTGCGCCGGGGTGCCGTCGTAGTCCGCGATCCGCCCGGCCGGCAGCGACAGCGAGCTGGCGTCGAGGAAGTCGGTGCGGAAGACACCCGGCTCGACGACCGTGGACTGGATGCCGAACGGCGCGAGCTCCGCGGCGAGAGCTTCGCTGATGCCGGCGACGGCGAACTTGGAGGCGCTGTAGAGCCCGACCCCGGGCTCGCCCTCGAAACCGGAGCGGGAGCCGATGTGCACCAGCGTGCCCGAGCGCTGCCGGCGCATCACCGGTAGCACCGCACGCGTCAGCGCCAGCAGGCCGAAGACGTTGAGGTCGAACAGCGAGCGGGCCTCTGCGTCGCTGACCTCCTCGATCGCGCCGAGCAGGCCCCGCCCGGCGTTGTTGACCAGCACGTCGATCCTGCCGAAGCGCTCGACGGCCGCATCGACCGCGGCGGGAGCGCCGGCCTGGTCGGTGACGTCCAGCCGCAGCGGCAGCAGGTGCTCGGAGGCGGTCAGGTCGGCGGGCAGGCGATCGGTGGTGCGGGCGGTCGCGACGACGTCGTCGCCACCGCGCAGGGCGGCGCGAGCGATCTCGGCTCCCAGGCCTCGGGAAGCGCCGCTGATGAACCAGGTGGTCATGTCTGAGGTTCCTTCCTCCGTCGTGTTCCGGTGGTGGGGGTCTTCACCGTGAGCCGGGTGACGCCGGTCCGAGCTGAACCCGCGCCGGCGACCTGTCGGCAGCGTGCCCGTCACGAGCTGCAGCAACCAGGCAGTGGCACGACCACCCACCCGAGTTGCGCGGGGGCACGGGCGGTCTGGCGGCACCATCGGCGCTGGCGGCCGCCGGCGCCACGGCCAGCGGGTCGTCGCACGTCCAGCCGGTCGCGCGGGTTCAGCCGCCTCAGCGGTTCTGCTGCGCGGCGCGGGCGCGGGCGCGGGCGAGGACGGCGTCGCGGGAGGCGAGGACCTGCTGGCGCAGCCCGGCGACGTCGACGCCGAGCAGGTGCCCGTCCCACTTGCGGGCGGTGCCGGCCACCAGCACACCGTTGATGTTGCGGGCATCGGCAGCCAGGACCAGGGTCCCGACGGGATCGTTCAACGGCATCGTGTTGATGGCGCCGGCATCGACGACGAGCAGGTCGGCCTGCTTGCCGGGGGTCAGCGAGCCGGTGACCTGGCCCAGCCCGTTGGTGCGTGCGCCCTCGATGGTGGCGTAGTCCAGCACGTCCTGGACGCCGATGCGTTGCGGCACCTGATCGCTGCCGTAGCCGCGCTCGACCGCCCGCATCCGCTGGATGGACAGCAACGCCCGCATCTGGGTGGACATGTCGCTGGCGAGTGCGACCTCGACGTCGACGCTCAGGCCCGGGCGGATCCCGACGGCCAGGGCTTCATCGATGGCCGGTACCGCGTTCTCCAGACCGATCTGCGCCTCGGAGGTGGGGGCGATCGAGACCGTCGTGCCGGTGTCGGCCATCGCGCCCCACGCCTGCTCGTCCAGGCCGTTGCAGTGGATGAGGGTGACCTCCGGCGACAGCAGGCCGGCTTCAGCCCACGCGCGCACGGCGCGTGAGCCGGAGGCGCCGAAGACGGCATCGATGCTGACGCCGATGCCCAGCTCGCGGGCGGTCCGCGCCAGTTGCGGGCCGTAGGCCAGCTCGGGTCCGGCGATCTCGTCGGTGGCCAGCGTGGCCAGCCGCAGCGTCAACAGCTGATCGTCGGAGCTGAAGAACTCCTCGCGCAGCCGCTCGAGGTCTTGCGGCCACTGCCCGTCCCAGACGCCGAAGTGCGGGCGCATGGAGGCGTGCACACCACGGATCCCGGCATCCAGCAGGGCCTGCACGGCGGCATCGGAGTGAGCTGTGCTGCGTGCGTTGTGCGCGAAGTCGAGCATGCACGTGATGCCGCTGTCGATGGCGGTCAGCGCCGCCAGCTTGGTGCCCGTGTAGGTGTCCTCGGGCTGGTATGCCGGGGCGATGCCGACCAGGGTCGAGGTGACGTACTCGCCGAGGTCGTCGACGTCCGGCACCAGCTGGCGCAGCTGGGCCTCCCAGGCGTGGCGGTGGGTGTCGACGAACCCCGGCGCCAGCAGGTGGTTCGGTGCTTCGACGACGAGGGTGTCGGAGGTGACGGGCACGGTCCCGGCCGGGCCGGCGGCGGCGATGCGGCCACCGCGCACGAGCAGCTCCCCCTCCTCGATGACGCCGAGGCGGGGGTCTTGGGTGATGACGGCGGCCGCGCGCAGCAGCAGGGGCCGATCGCTGGGCCGGTCGACCAGGGCCCGCGCGGTGCTGGCCTCGCCGATCGTCATCGTCGTCATCCTGATCCCCTCTCTCGTCCGGCGCTGTGCGCCGCTCTCACCGGTTGCGGTGTGACGCCCGGGTCGGGCTCAGCTCGCTGGTGAGAGCAGAGTGGGGCGGGGTGCACCTGCGGAAACAGGCTGCGGTACACCCAGTCAAGAGTGGTGGTGTCCCTCGACGGGTGACCGCCGACGCACGGTGATCGTGCTGCGGCCGTGCCCGGGCTCTGCTCACGACCCTCAGAGCAGGTCCAGCAGCACCATCGAGTCGACGGCCCCGGTGCCGGGGCCTGGGTGGATGAGGTCCTGCCAGCCGCCACCGGGCAACGAGCGCACGGTGCGCTCCAGGATGAGGTGGCCCACGTCCGGGTGGCGCACCTCGTAGTGGGTACGTGGTCGGTGGCTGACCCGCAGCCCCGCCCAGAGGCGGCGAAAGCTGCTGCTGCGTGTGCTCAGGTCGGCGATCACCTCTCGCCGGCGGCGCTGGTCCTCTTCTGCGCTGGGAAGCAGGTGCGTCAGGTCCGGCCCCGACGGTGGTTGCGTGAGCCGCGGCTCGGGAGTTCCTCGATCGCCACCGTGCGGACCGCGCTCCGGTCGTGCTCTCGCGGCGGTCCTCCCGGCCACGGCGTCGGCCGGGGCGCCGGAGCGCAGGTGGGCCACGGTGGCCACCTGCACCTGGCTGTGGTCCACGAAGAACCACTCGGCCGGGGTGTTCAAGAAGACGGCCTCGGCGAAGTTGCCGACGTCACCCAACGGTGCGTGAAGTCGGCACCACCGCCGGTCGGCCCACGCCACGTCCAGCGCTCGGGTCAAGATCGCTGTGGCTGGTGCAGCGATGGATGGATCAAGACACACGCGACAGGGTAGGTCTGGACGTGCGCTCCAACCTGGGGACGTCACTGCTCCCCAGCTGCTTCCGCCAGGCGCTCGCCGCTCTGGGTGGAGGGGGCGGGAACGGGAGCAGGGGCGGTGGTCTCGTCGGCCAGGGCGCGCAGGCGCCGTGCGCTGAGCGAGGCGGGCTCAGCACGGTAGATCACCAGCTGGTGTCCCGGCATGGCGGAAACCTCCAGTGCGTCGAACTGCACGGTGATCGTGCCGACGGACGGGTGGAACAGCTCTTTGGTGTCGTGCGTCTTGGGCTTGACCTCGTGCGAAGCCCACAACCGGGTGAAGTAGGGGCTGCCCGCTTTCAGCTGCTGGATGAGCTCTTCGCGTCGTCGGGCGCCGACGTGGATGTCCGCGGTGGCTCGCAGGTTGGCCACGCAGCTGGTGGCTGCGCGCTCGAAGTCGGTGTAGAAGGCGGGGCCGGCGGGGTCGAGGAACACCATCGTCACCAGGTTCCTGGTCGACTCGAAGGGGGTGAACAGCTGCGCTGCCAGCGAGTTCATCTCCAGGATGTCCAGCACCGGATCCAGCAGGAAGCACGCCGCATCGGGCCAGGACCCCATGAGCCGGCTGAGGGAGGGGTTCACCGGTGCGGGAGAGGTCAGCAGGGGTGGCGTCCAGAGCAGGTGCGCCAGCGCGTAGGCGTGGCGGCGCTCCTCGTGCGACATTCCCAGCACGTGCGCCAGTGCGTCGAGGACCTGCGCCGAGGGGCGACTCTCGCGGCCCTGCTCCAGGCGGGTGTAGTAGTCGACGCTGACGCCAGCCAGTTCGGCCACCTCGTCCCGGCGCAGACCCGGAACGCGTCGTGGGCCCAGGGACGGGAGGCCGACGTCCTCTGCGGAAGTGCTGGCGCGCTTGGCGCGCAGGAAGCTGCCGAGCTCGTTGCGCTTCGCCATGAGCGGAGGGTAGGTGACCCTCAGTCCTGCTGCAAGGTCCTGCAGCCCAGGGGTTTTGCTGGTCGAGTCCCTGGAGGGCGTTCGTGAACCGTCACTGCTCTGCTGTCGTTCCCGCGCCGGCCGGAACACCACCTCGGAGGTGGTGGACCCGGTGCAGTGGGCTGCTCCTGCTTCTCCCGGACTGGTGCAGCCGGGGGTGGAGCGCGGCGCTGCGGACCGCTGGGAACTCGGCCGCCCCGCACGAGTCGCGTGAGCACGGCGGTGAGCGGCGGTTGCTGTTCACCGGTGCCCGCACCACCACCGCAGCCGGGGGAGGTGCGGCCATCGTGGTCCGGGCTGCCGGCACGACCGTCGTGCCTGCGGTGGTGGCCACTCGACTCCCGGCGGGGCAGCGGGCCTGGCGAGGGGCTGGTGCTCAGCGCACGGGCGTGCACCTGTGGCGTAGCAGCCGCGGGTGCCGTGGTCCGGAACTCGGGCGCTCGTGGGCGGACAGGTGCGCACGGGCAGCACGAAGGCGTTCGCCGAGCGCGGTGACCCCCTCAGGCGGCGCCGACCGCTCTCGCTGCTCCCGCACCGGCGCGGGCCGGGGGGCGTCGCAGCCGCGCCACCAGCCGGCACCCCAGGTAGATCAGGAACGACACCGTCGTCACGTACGGGCTGATCGGCACGCTCGAGCCCAGCGCCAGCAGCGTGCCGCCCACCACCGAGACGACCGCGAACACCACCGACAGCACCGGCACCAGGTACGGGGAGGCGCTCACCCGCAGCGCCGCCGCCGCCGGCGTCACCAGCAGCGCGAGCACCAGCAGCGCCCCGACGACCTGCACGCTCATCGCCACCGACAGCCCCAGCAGCAGCATGAACACCGGTGACAGCAGCCGCACCGGCACCCCGCGCGCCTCGGCGACCTCCGGGTCCAGCGACGCGAACAGCAGCGGCCGCCACAGCACCAGCAGCGCCACCAGCACGACGGTGGCGATGACGGCCAGCGACACCAGTTGCGGGTCGTCCACCGCCACGATCTGCCCGGTGAGCAGCCCGAACTTGTTCGCGGCGCGCCCCTCGTAGAGGGCCAGGAACAGCACGCCCAACCCCAGGCCGAAGGGCATGAGCACCCCGATCGCGGAGTTGTGCTCGCGCGCGCGGTTGCCCAGCACCCCGAACAGCACGGCCGCCAGCACCGACCCCACGAGCGAACCGGCGACGACGTCCACGCCCAGCAGCAGCGCCCCGGCACCGCCGGCGAAGCTCAGCTCCGCGGTCCCGTGCACCGCGAACGGCAGGTCCCGCGCCACCACGACCACGCCGACGAGCCCGCCGACCAGGCCGAGCAGCGCCCCCGCCCACAGGGAGTTCTGCACCAGCGCCAGCAGAGCGCCGTAGTCGCTGAAGTCGAACACGTCCGACCACGTCACCGCGGCGAGCGCCGAACCGGTCACCGGACCTCCTCGTGGGCGTGCGGGTGCTCGGCGGGGGCGGCGGCACCGGCGACGAGCACCCGCCCGCCCGAGCGCAGCACCTCCACCGGCGAGCCGTACAGCGACGACAGCGTCCGCGACGTCATCACCTCGTCGGGGGTGCCGACGCGGAACCGGCCGCCGGCCAGGTACAGCACCCGGTCGGCGTACGGCAGGACGGGGTTCACGTCGTGCGTGACGAACAGGACCGCCGCGCCCGTGCGGCGCCGGCAGGCGTCCACCAGCGCGGTCACCGCACCGGCGTGGTGCGGGTCCAGCGACAGCAGCGGCTCGTCGGCCAGCAGCAGCGCCGGGTCGCCGACGACGCTCTGCGCGACCCGCAGCCGCTGCTGCTCCCCGCCGGACAGGCGCCCCACGGGCTCGTCGGCGTAGCCGGTGGCGCCCACGGCGGCCAGCACGTCGTCCACGCGGTGGTTCGCGCGCCGCGAGGGCAGCAGCGGCCCCCACCGGTGCCCGTCCAGGCCGAGGCGCACGAAGTCCCGGGCGCGCAGCGGCGTGGCGGGGTCCAGCCCCTTCTGCTGCGGCACGTACCCGATGCGGCGGTCGCCGCGCCGCGCGGGGCGGCCGGCGACCTCCACGGTGCCGGCGCGCAGGGCCTGCCGGCCCAGGACGACCTTCAGCAGGCTGGACTTGCCGGCGCCGTTGGCGCCGAGGACGGCGACGAACTCGCCGGGGGCGACGTCCAGGTCCAGCCCCGACCACAGCCGGTGCCCGCCGTACGCCATCTCCGCGCCGCGCAGCCGCAGCGCGGGTGTCCCCGCGGGGGTGCTCACGCGGTGAGGGCCGACACGACGGCGTCCACGTTCGCGTTCATCCACGACACGTAGTCCTCGCCCTCGGGCAGCGTCTCCGTCACCGGCACCACGGGCACGTCCGCGGTCTCCGCGGCGCGCAGCACCTGCTCGGTCTGCGGGCCGGTGGTCTGCTCGTTGTGAACGAGGGCGCGCACCTGCCCGCTCGGGAACAGCGCGAGGGTCTCCTGCAGGGCGTCGGCCGGGACGTCGGTCTCCTCCTCGATCGCCTCGGAGAACTCCTCGGGGGTGCGGTTCTCGGCGCCGAGGGCGTCGAGCAGGTACCCGGGGACCGGCTCGGTGACGGCCACCGGCGCGCCGGCCGTCGTGGCGGCGGCGTCGGCGATGCGCTGCTCCAGCTCCGCCAGCCGCGCGTCGAGGGCGTCGGCGTTGGCCTCGAACGTCGCGGCGTCGGCGGGGGAGGCTTCGGCGAGTGCGGCCTCGATCGCGCCGGCGACCTTCCGCACCGTCGGCACGTCGTACCAGACGTGCTCGTTGAACTCCCCGCTCGTGTCCTTCCCGGACAGCTCCACGGCGTTCAGCACGGCCGGGTCGGCGCCGTCGACGGCGTCGAGCATGGTGTCGACGAAGTCGTCGTACCCGCCGCCGTTCTCGACGACGACGTCAGCGCGGGACAGCTCCAGCTGGGTGCGGGTGCTCGCCTCGTAGGAGTGCGGGTCGGCGGAGGGGTCGTCGATGATCGAGGTGACGGTGGCGGCGTCGCCGGCGATCGCGGAGGCGATCGAGCCGTAGACGTTCGTGGAGGCGACGACGGTGGTGGTGTCGTCGGTGGTGCCGGTGGCGTCCGTGGCGGTGTCGCCGCCCCCGCAGGCGGCGAGGCCGAGGGTGGTGGTGAGGGCGACGAGGACGAGGGCGGCGCGGCGCATCAGCGGCTTCCTGACGATGGGAACGGTTGTCGGGAACTGTAGACCCGCAGACCCCCCGTCCTCTTCCGTCCTCCCCCCCGTCCGGCCCACCCCTCCCTGCGCCCCTCCCCCTCCTGCGTCCCCGCCTTGCGGTGA
>NZ_JALBVB010000040.1:20274-30712 GCF_022669155.1 Kineococcus sp. TRM81007
CAACCGTGCAAGATCACCGCGAGGGCGAGGGCGAGGGCGAGGGCGAGGGCGAGGGCGGGGGCGGGGGCGGGGGCGGGGGCGGGGAGGGGAGAGGGGTGGGGGTCAGCGGGGGGTTGGGGAGGGTTCGGCGGGGCGGTGGCCGTCGGGTTCGAGGAACTCCATCGTCCGCGTGCACGTCGCGATCAGCAGCGGCACCGCCAGCATCGCGCCCACCGCCGGCACCGCGGCACCGGAGTCGTTGACGGCGAAGCCGATGCCCAGCAGCACCAGCAGCGCCACGCACCCCGGCCGCAGCGCCGGGTGCCGGTCGTAGGTGCGCTGCAGCACCGGCACGCCCAGCACGCGCGGGCGCACCAGGACGAACGCGATGAACACCCCCGCCAGGGCCAGCACCGCGCTGAGGATCCAGTTGCCCACGAGGATCCGCAGGTTCTGCGCCAGCTTGCGCTCCACGACCTGCCACGCCCCGCCGTCCAGGAGCGTCTGCACGAACCGCCCCAGGTGCGTCTGCTGGTCCACCGGCCGCACCCAGTCCACCAGCGAGATCGCCGCCAGCAGCAGCACCGTGCCGGCCAGCAGCAGCAGCACCCGCCGCCACGTCACCCGCACGCCCGCCACGAGCAGCGCGAACAACCCGAACGCCGGCACGATCGCCGGCGGCCCGCCGAAGTCGCTGCCCAGCACGCCGTCGACGTAGACGGCCAGCAGCCCCAGGCCCGCCACCGCCGCCACGGCCGCGCGCCGCCGCCCCGCCAGCAGCAGCCGGTCGGCCACGGCGATCGTGAACAGCAGCGCCCCGGTGGCGAACAGCGCGAACTGCTGGTTGCCCAGGCCGTAGAAGCGGCCCGCCACCACCGGTTGCAGGCCGTTGAGGCTGGAGGTGATCAGCCGCGACCCGGTCGCGGTGTCGATCGCGAGCACCCCGGCCGTGATCGCGCCGACGACGCCGAGCGGCCCCAGCGGGTGCCGGCGCCACGGCCCCAGCAGCGCCACGGCCGTGATCGCCGCCACGTACAGGCCGACCGCGCCGGTCACGGCCAGCAGGTGCTCGCCGGTGGAGTCGCCGTAGCGCCACCACGGGATCGTGTTCGCCAGGAACGTCGAGGCGCACACCGCGCCGTACACCACGGCCAGGGCGCGCAGCCACGCCAGCACCCGCCGCCGCCCGCTCGGCCCACCCCACGCGCGGCGCAGCGCGAGGGTCGCCACCGCGTACAGGACGATCTGCGAGGCGCCCCAGGCGGTGAAGAACGGCGCCACGAGCGGCTGCACGGCCTGGGCCGCCTGGTCCAGGTCGCGCACCTTCTCGACCCGCTCGGCCAGGCTCGTGCCCGCCCGGGTGGAGGTGACCGGTGCGCCCACCAGCCCGGCGACGCCGTGGTCGGCCCCCAGCGCCAGGGCCAGCACGGTGGGCGTCAGGTCCGTGGTCTGCACGATGCCGACCTGGCGGGTGGAGCGGCTGACGAGCAGGCCGTCGTAGTCCCCGCCGCCGGGCTGCGGGCCGGTGGCGGCGGCGAACTGCAGGTGCGCCGTCTTGCCGGCATCGGCGATCGAGGCGGTGAACAGGGTCGTGCCGTCGGTGCCGGTGGAGGCGGCCACCGCCTCCTGCACGGCGCCGACGACGGCGTCCACGGCGGCGACCTGCTCGGCGCGCGAGGCGGCCGGCGCCTCCTCCTGGCCGGGCAGGTCCGCGGGGTCGCGCACGACCCCGGCGTCGACGACGACGACCTCGGCGCCGGACTCCAGCGCGTCCCGCACGTACCCGCCGACGGCGGCCGGGGTGGGTGCCTCCTCGCTGCCCACGTACGCCGGGACCAGCCCCCGCGAGGTCGCCAGCGCCACGCCCGCACCCGGGCCGACCGCCAGGGCGCGGGTGCCGGCCTCGGCGAGCGCGTCGCCCAGCAGGCCCGGCTCGGCGCCGAACGTGCCCGCGGCGGCGATCTCGCGGTACCGCTCGAAGTCCGGCTGCACGCCGTCGACGACCTCGGCGACGGGGGCGCAGGGGGCGTTGACGTGCTCGGCGGAGGTGCCGGCGAAGTCGGTGGCGCGCCGCGCGGACGCCAGCGCCAGCCAGCCGTCGCCCGGGCAGGCGGCGGTGAACACGCTGCGCACCGCGACCGTGCCGATGGCGCCGCTGCGCATGGCGGCCAGCGCGGGCGCGGCCTCCTCGGAGACGTCCGACCAGCGCACACCGCTGAAGCCGACGAGCACCAGGGGGTGCTGCTCACCGTCCCCGGCCGGTGCGGCGGCGCGCGCGGGCGCCGCGGTCAGCGCGGGCAGCGCGGTCAGCGCGGTCAGCAGGAGCGCGAGCACCCCCAGCGCCACCCCCAGCAGGGCCCTCGGCGCCGGGGCGGGGGCGGGGCGGTGGGCGGGCGCGGGGCGGGGCGGCACCCGTCCAGGCTAAGGACCCGCCCGTGCGCGGCTCGTGACGGAGCGGGTGGGGGTCTGGGGGAGGATCGGCGGGTGGTCGTGGACGGGGGAGCGCGGGCGTCGGGAGCGCGGGGACGCGCCGGTGGGGCGGGGGCGTCCCCGCCGGCGCTGCTGCCGCTGGTGCTGGGCGTGCTGGTGGTGCTGGCCGCGTCGGCGCCGGTGGTGCACCGCTACCTGGTGGCGTACCCGCAGGACCAGTGGCAGGTGGACCTGGAGGTGTACCGGGAGGCAGGTCGCAGCCTGCTGCTGGGTCGCCCGGTGTACGAGGTCGTCACCGAGGTGCCGCAGCTGCTGCCGTTCACGTACCCCACGTTCTCGGCGGTGCTGGCCGTGCCGCTGGCGCTGCTGCCGTGGGGCGCCGCCGGCTGGGTGTGGACGGGGGTGCAGCTGGCGCTGCTGTGGCTGGTGGTGGGGCTGGCGTTCCGGCCGCTGCTGGCCCGCGGCGGGCGCTGGGCGCCGCTGGCGCAGGGCGTGATCACCGGTGCGTGCGTGTGGATCTCCCCGGTGGGGGAGAACGTGCGCTTCGGCCAGGTGAACCTGGTGCTGGTCTCGCTGTGCCTGCTGGACCTGGTGCGCGGAGCGGAGGGGGTGCGCCTGGGCCGGTTCCGGGTGCGCTGGCCGCGCGGGGCCCTCGTCGGGGTGGCGGTGGCGGTCAAGCTGACGCCGGGGGTGTTCCTGGTCCACTTCGCGATCACCCGGCAGTGGCGCGAGCTGCGCAACGCGGTGGTGGCGGCGGCGGGGGTGACGGTGGCGACGTTCCTGCTGGCGCCGGAGGCGTCGCTGGAGTTCTGGACCTCCGCGCTGCTGAACCCCGACCGGCTGGGCCCGAACGCGGGCTCGTCGAACCAGTCGATCCGCGGCTTCCTGCTGCGGCTGTACCTGGCGGACGGCACGACGACCGCGCTGTGGGCGCTGGTGGCGGCCGTCGCGGCGGCGGCCGGCTTCGCGGTGGCGCGCCGGATGCACCGGTGCGGCTCGACGGTGGGGGAGGTGGCGGCCTGCGGGCTGGTGGCGGTGCTGGTCTCGCCGGTGTCGTGGCTGCACCACCTGGTGTGGGGCGTGGTGGTGCTGGGGGCGCTGGCCGGTGACGGCCGCGAGCGCCGCCGGGTCGTGGTGGCCCTGGTGGCGACGGCGGGGCTGTGGGTGGCGTGGCCGTGGTGGGGGGCGAACCTGCTGGCGTCCGGGGCGGTGCCGGTGCCGCTGGCGCGCGCCGTGCAGAGCGGGGACCTGTGGTGGGCGTGCCTGGCCCTGGTGGCGCTGGCGCGGGTGGTGGCCCGGCCGGCGGGGGAGCCGCGGGGCGTGTCGCGCTCGCACGGCCTTCACGGTGGGTGATCGATTAGTCGCTCTGTGTTTAGGCGCGCGGCTCCCGGGGGAAGACGGCTCAGCAAGAGCGCCCAACCGAGGGGGAACCGTGACCCAGACGACGCACAACCTGCGCCCGACCGTCGACGCCTGGGAGTGGCAGTTGCGGGGGTCCTGCCGCGACGCCGACCCCGAGCTGTTCTTCCACCCCGAGCTCGAACGGGGAGCGTCCCGCCAGCACCGCGACGCCGCCGCGCTCGCCGTGTGCGCCGAGTGCCCCGTCCTGCGCCAGTGCCGCGAGCACGTCCTCAGCCACCGCGAGGTCTACGGCGTGTGGGGCGGGCTCACCGAGGACCAGCGCGAGCAGATCTGGGCCGCCCGCCAGGACCGCCGCCGCCTGCGCACCGCCAGCTGACCCCCGCCGCACCGACCGGTGCGCACGGTCGCGCCCACGGTCGCGCGCACCGGCCGGCGCAGCGGGTGGGCGCGGCGACCCGTCGGGATAGCGTTCCCCCGTGCCCCGCTACGCGTTCTTCGGCCCCGTCGGCACCTTCTCGGAGGCCGCCCTGCGCACCGTCGTGCCCGACGGGCCCGCCGAGGCCATGCCCAGCGTCGACGCCACCATCGAGGCGGTGCGCACCGGCGCCGTCGACGTCGGCTGCGTGCCCATCGAGAACTCCGTCGAGGGCGGCGTGCCCGCCACCCTCGACGGCCTCGCGGTCGGTGAGCCCCTCGTCGTGGTCGCCGAGGTCGTCCTGCCGGTCTCCTTCGTGCTGGCCGCCCTCCCCGGCACCGCGCTCGCCGACGTGCGGCGCGTCAGCACCCACTCGCACGCCTACGCCCAGGTGCGCCACCGGCTGCACCGGGAGCTGCCCGGCGTCTCCTACGTGCCCGCCACCTCCACCGCCGCCTCCGCCGCCGCCCTGGCCGCCGAGCGCGACGGCGGGCCCGCCGCCGGCTTCGAGGGCGCGGTGTGCGCGCCGTTCGCCGCCCGCCGCTTCGGCCTGGACGTGCTCGCCGAGCGCATCGAGGACCGCGCCGGCGCCCAGACCCGCTTCGTGCTGCTCTCCCGGCCCGGTGCCGTGCCCGAGCGCACCGGGAACGACAAGACGTCCCTGGTGCTGTTCCTGCGCGAGGAGCGCCCCGGCGCCCTGGTGGAGGCGCTGGAGCAGTTCGTCACCCGCGGCATCAACCTCACCCGCATCGAGTCCCGCCCCGCCGGCGACGCCCTGGGGCGCTACTGCTTCTCCATCGACTGCGACGGCCACCTGGACGACGCCCGCGTCGGCGAGGCCCTCATGGGCCTGCACCGGGTGTGCGAGCGGGTGCGGTTCGTCGGCAGCTACCCGCGCGCCGACGGCGGCCACGCCGTGCTCGGCTCCGGCCCCACCGACGCCGCGTTCGCGCAGGCGCAGGACTGGCTGGACCGCCTGCGCGCCGGCGGCGCCTGACACCTCGCCCCGCTCCCCACCCTGCGGTGGNGCTCTCGACCGTGCAAGACCATCGAGGGGGAGGGGTGAGGGGGAGGGGTGGCTGCGCGAGGGCGGGGGTCAGACCTCGCCGAGGCAGGGGCCGGTCCCCAGGGCGGCCAGGCCCGTCAGGTCCCCCGCCGCGAAACCGGCCACCTCGGTGAGCTCCGGGTTCATCAGCTGCTCGGCGTCCTCCACGTGCCCCAGGCCCACCGTGTGCGCCAGCTCGTGCAGCCACACCGCCCGCTCCTCCGACAGGTCCCAGCGCAGCAGCGCCGGCGCCCACCGGTCGCCCCAGCGCTGCGGGTCGTACGGCGTCGCCCGGTCCGTCTCGTCGGTGGTGCCGTCGAGGACGAACCGCAGGCCCGTGGCGCGCGAGACGCGCTCCAGCGCCGAGGCCAGCACCTCCTCGCCGCCGGGCGGCATCCCCGCAGGGTTCACCACGTGGTGCACCGGCCGGCACGGGTCCCAGCGCGCCGGCTCGCCGTCCGCGCCCCGCTCCTCGGCCGACCAGGACGCGCTGGGCGACGCGACCGGATCGGGCCGCCCCAGCGGGGCGCCGGCCGACTCGAAGCCCGGCGTCGGGTAGTGGCGCGGTTCGGCGGACGCCACCCCCGTGCCGTCGACCAGACCCGTGCGCTCCAGCGCCGGCACGCCCACCGCGAGCGCCAGCACCAGCGCGCCCGACCACAGCGCGCGCAGCGCGGGGCGGCGCCCCCGGGGCACGCGTCGGCGGTCCTGGGCGGCGGGCACCCGACGACTGTGCCGTCCCGCGCACCGCCCGGGAGGCGTTCTCCCCGGAGCGGCCCGGCGGGTTCACCCGACCGGCCGCCGCCCGCCGGGCGGGGGCCTCAGCGGGGCAGCGGGGGCAGCGGGGGGCAGCGCACCAGCAGCGCGGCCGGCTCCACCGCGACCCGGATGCGCAGCGCCGTGCCGATCGGGTCGCCGTCCAGCTCCACCTCCTGCGGGTCCGTGCAGCGCACCTCGACGCTGCGCCCGCGCAGCCGCTGCACCCGCCGCTGACCGCGCCGGTCCCGGGTGACGATCGCCCACGCCACCTCGCCCCACGCGATGCCGCCGCGCGGGGAGAGCACCACGGCGTCCAGCAGGCCGTCGTCGATGCGCGCGTCCGGCATCAGCACCAGGTTGCGCGTCAGGCGGCCGCAGTTGCCGACGATGACCGCGCGGGTGCGCACGCCGACCTCCTCGCCGTCGTCCACCCGCACCCGCACCCGCGCCTGCGGCCCCCACAGCGCCCGCGCGCCCGAGACCACGTACGCGCCGTACCCCAGGTGCCGCTTGAGGCGGTCCTCGACGCCGGCCATCATCGCCGCGTCGAACCCCAGCCCCGCCATGACGAGGAACAGGTGCCGTTCCGGGTCGGCGTCCGCCCCGGTGCGGTCCACCGTCAGCCACCCCACGTCCACGGCCGTGTCGGGGGCGGAGAACACCAGGTCCAGCGCGGCGGCCAGGTCCGCGTGGGGGACCTCCAGGTTGCGGGCCAGCAGGTTGCCGGTGCCGGCGGGCAGCAGGCCCATCGGCACCCCGGTGCCCGCCACGCCCTCCGCGACGGCGCGCACGGTGCCGTCCCCGCCGGCCGCCAGGACGATGTCGACGCCCCGCCCCAGCGCCTCGCGGGCCTGCTCGGCGCCGCGCTCGGTGGGCGTGGTCTCCAGCCACAGCGGGTCCTCCCAGCCGTGGGAGCGGAACACCGCCGCGGTGTACGCCTGCCTGCGCAGCAGCGCCTGCTCGTCGAGGTGCGCGAACTTCGTCGGGTTCACCACGATCGCGGCGCGCGACCGCCGCGGCGACGGCGCCTCCGGGGCGGGGGCGGAGACCTCCCGCACCAGGGCCCGCAACCGCCGGCCGGTGCGCCGCTCGCGCACCAGCAGCGCGCACGCCACCACGAGCAGCACCGCCAGCACCACGGCGGACGCGCCCGCGCCCCACAGGTCGCCCCCCGCCACGCCCGTCACGCTACCGGGAGGCCGTGCGCACGAGCGCGGCACCGGGACGGGTGCTCCGTTAGGGTCGGCGCGTGATCGACCTGCGCCTGCTCCGGGACGACCCCGACGCCGTCCGCGCCAGCCAGCGCGCCCGCGGTGAGGACGAGGCCGCCGTCGACCGGGCGCTCGCCGCCGACGTGCGCCGCCGCGGCGCCATCGCCGAGTTCGAGCGGCTGCGCGCGGAGCAGAAGTCCCGCGGCAAGGACGTCGCCAAGGCGAAGGGCGAGGAGAAGCAGGCCCTGCTGGCCGGCGTGAAGGAGCTCGCCGAGCAGGTCAAGGCCGCCCAGGCCGAGGCCGACGCCGCCGCGCAGGAGTTCGACGCGGCGATGCGCTCCATCCCGAACGTCGTCGCCGACGGCGTGCCGCCCGGCGGCGAGGACGACTACGTCGTGCTCAAGGAGGTCGGCGCGAAGCCGGAGCTGCCGGAGGGGCTGGACGCCTGGCGCGACCACCTGGAGCTCGGCGAGCTGCTCGGCGCCATCGACACCGAGCGCGGCGCGAAGGTGTCCGGCTCGCGGTTCTACTTCCTCACCGGCGTGGGGGCGCGGCTGGAGCTGGCGCTGCTGAACCTCGCCGTGGCGCGCGCGGTCGAAGCCGGCCTCACCCCGATGATCACCCCGACGCTGGTGAAGCCGGAGGTGATGGCGGGCACCGGGTTCCTCGGCGCGCACGCCGCGGAGGTGTACCGCCTCGAGGAGGACGACCTGTACCTCACGGGCACCTCCGAGGTGGCGCTGGCGGGGTACCGCGCCGACGAGATCCTCGACCTGTCGGCGGGCCCGGAGCGCTACGCGGGCTGGTCGGCCTGCTACCGGCGCGAGGCCGGTTCCTACGGCAAGGACACCCGCGGCATCATCCGCGTCCACCAGTTCCACAAGGTGGAGATGTTCTCCTACTGCCGCCCCGAGGACGCCGAGGCCGAGCACCGGCGGATGCTGGAGCTGGAGGAGGCCATGCTCGCCGCGGTCGAGCTGCCCTACCGGGTGATCGACACCGCCGCGGGGGACCTGGGCAGCTCCGCGGCCCGCAAGTTCGACTGCGAGGCGTGGGTGCCCTCCCAGGGCGCCTACCGGGAGCTGTCGTCCACCTCGAACTGCACGACGTTCCAGGCGCGGCGCCTGGGCGTGCGCGAGCGCACCGAGGAGGGCGGCACCCGCCCCGTCGCCACCCTCAACGGCACCCTGGCCACGACCCGGTGGATCGTGGCGATCCTGGAGAACCACCAGCAGCCCGACGGGTCGGTGCGGGTGCCGGAGGCGCTGCGCCCGTACCTGGGGCTGGACGTCCTCACCCCCGCCTGAGCGCTCGCACCGCCCGGCGCGCCGCCGCACCCGGACGGGTGGCGCCGGGGACCTCGCCGGGCCGCCCGTCGCACCGGGAACTAGGGTCGGCCGGGTGAGCGGGGGGATGCGTGGCGCGCTGGTCGCGCTGGACGTCGACGGCACGGTCGTCGACCACGACGAGGCGCTGTCGGACCGGGTGCGGGTGGCCGTGCAGCGGGTGGCGGCGTCGGGGGCGCACGTGGTGGTCGCCACGGGCCGCTCCCTGCACGGGGTGCTGCCGGTGCTGCAGCGGCTGGACCTGCACACCGGGTTCCTGGTGTGCAGCAACGGCGCCGTGACCGTGCAGCTGGACCGCTCGGAACCGGAGGGGTACCGGGTGGTGTCCCTGCACACCTTCGACGCCTCCCGGGCCGCGCAGGCGCTGCACGAGAGCATCCCCACCGGGTTGTTCGCGGTGGAGGTGCTGGGCCGCGGGTTCAAGGTCACCGCCCCGTTCCCGGACGGCGAGCTGACCGGCGAGGTCGAGGTCGTCCCCTTCGACGAGATGTTCGACGAGCCGGTGATGCGCGTGGTGGTGCGCAGCCCCGAGCACACCTCGGCCGAGTTCGGCGAGCTGGTCGAGAGCATCGGCCTGCACGGTGTGGCGTACTCGGTGGGCTGGACGGCGTGGCTGGACCTGGCCCCCGACGGCGTCACCAAGGCCAGCGCGCTGGAGGAGGTGCGGCTGCGCCTGGACGTGCCGCGCTCGGCGACGCTCGCGGTCGGCGACGGCCGCAACGACGTGGAGATGCTGCGGTGGGCGGCGCGCGGCGTGGCGATGGGCAACGCGCCGGAGGAGGTGCGCGCGGTCGCCGACGAGGTGACCGGGCACGTGGACGACGACGGGCTCGCCGAGGTCCTGGAGGGCCTGCTGGACGCCCGGGCCGACACCCGCGCCGCCTCCTGACCTCCCCGCAGCCCGTGCCCCCCACCCCGCGCGGTCCGCTGGAGCGGGTGCGGCGCACCTTCCGCGCCCGCGTGGCGGGCGACCCCACGGGTGCGCCGCGCTGGGTGCGCGACGTCGCGCTCGTGGGCGGCCGCGACGGCTGGTTCGACCCGCACGGGGTGGTGTGGGCGGTGCACGGCGGCCTGAGCACCCTCGTCGGCGGTCTCGTCGCGCTGCTGGGGCAGGCGGCGCACCCGCTGGCGCTGGCGGGGGTGCAGGGGCACTCGGACTACCGCGAGGACCCGTGGGCGCGCCTGGCCGGGACCGCCCGCTGGCTGGTGGTGTGCACGTTCGGGTCCGCCGAGCTGGCCGAGCGGGACTGCGCCCGCGTGCGCGGGATGCACCGGCGGGTGCGCGGGCGCACCGACGACGGCCGGGCGTACTCCGCGCGGGACGCGGACCTGCTGCGCTGGGTGCACCTGGCGTTCACCGACGCCTTCCTGGCCGCGCACCGCGAGCTGGGCGCGGACCTGTCGGGCCGGTTCGGCCCGCGCTGGGCGGACGCGTACGTGCGCGACTGGGCCCGCACGGCGCAGGCGCTGGGTGCCACCGACCTGCCCGCGAGCGAGGCGGAGCTGGCCGAGGCGCTGGCCGGGTTCGCGCCGGTGCTGGAGCCCGTCCCGGCCGACCTGCGCCGTTTCCTGCTCGCCCCGCCGGGCCTGACCCGGGCGGAGGCGCCGTTCTACGCGGGGCTGACGGCGGCGGCGGAGCTGCTGCTGTCGCCGGTGCTGGCGCCGTCGGCCGGTGCCCCCGGGCGCGCGGCCCGGGGCCCGGGGGAGCGGCTGCGGCTGGCGGCCACCCGCACCCAGCTGCGGGCGCTGCGCGCGGTCACCGGGCGGGAGCCGTGGGAGCAGGCCGGCCGGTACCGCACCGGCACGGGTCCCCGCCCCACCTGGCTCTGACCCCGCTCCCGCCACTCCTGTCCCCGCCACCCCCACTCCCACCCATCCCCCCGCCCCCCCC
>NZ_JALBVB010000040.1:30754-121538 GCF_022669155.1 Kineococcus sp. TRM81007
CGGCGGGGGCGGGGGCGGGGGCGGGGCGCAGCCGTGCGTGGCACGTTTCACCGAACCGGTTCGGGGGCACCCCCTCGTACGTCGGGGCGACGGTCGGCGCGCAGCTGCGCGGGCCGACGTGGAGCCGTCGCGGAGCCCCGGCGCGCGACCGGCCCACCCCCTCGCCCTGGAGATCCCACGTGCCCGGCAGTCCACCGCCCCCCGATCCCACCGCCGCGGACCGGGAGGTGAGGGCCTGCCCACCACCCCAGCGCGCCGGAGCGCCCGGCGCCCCCCGCCCCCGGGCCGACGAGGTGCCCGACCCCTCCACCGCGGTGGCCGACGCCGCCGCCGCGGACGTCGCCCCCTCCGCCGCGGGACCGGCAGCCCCGGAGGCGCTCGGCGAGCAGCGCCCCGCCCCGCCCCGCACGTTCGGCCTGGTGGTGCTGCTGGGGTCGATGGCTGCGCTGGGCGCGATCAACACCGACCTGTACCTGCCGTCGCTGCCGCAGGTGGCCTCCGACCTCGGGTCCACCGACTCCGCCGCCCAGCTGACCATCACCGTCGTCCTCGTCGGGATGGCGCTGGGCCAGCTCGTCGTCGGCCCCCTCAGCGACCGCTACGGCCGCCGCCCCCCGGTGGTGGTCGGGTTCTCCCTCTTCGTGGTGGCGTCGCTGCTGTGCACGGTGGCGCCGAGCATGCCGGTGCTCGTGGGGTCCCGGTTCCTGCAGGGCCTGGGTGTCTCGGCGGGGGCGGTGACGGGCATGGCGGTGGTGCGCGACCTGTTCACCGGCTCCGCCGCCGCGCGGCTGATGTCGCGGCTGGTGCTGGTCATCGGGGTGGCGCCGCTGTTCGCGCCGACGGTCGGCGGGGCCCTGGCCGGCGTCGCGGGGTGGCGGGCGGTGTTCGTGGTGCTGGCGGTGGCCGGTGTCGTGCTGGTGCTGACCGTGCGCCGGCGGCTGCCGGAGACGCGCCCGGGCGGGGGCGACAGCGCCGGGCCGGGCGTGCGCGGAACCCTCGGGCAGGCGCTGCGCACCTACGCCCGGCTGCTGCGCGACCGCCGGTTCGTCGGGTTCGCCCTGCTGCCGGGCCTGGCGATGTCGGTGATCGTCTGCTACGTCTCCGTCTCGCCGTTCGTGCTCCAGGAGGTCCACGGGCTGTCCACCACGCAGTTCGCCCTGCTGTTCGCCCTCAACGGTGTCGCGCTCGTCGGCGGCACCCAGCTCAACGCCGCGCTGGTGTCGCGGTTCGCCCCGCTGGCGCTGCTGCGCGTCGGCGTGCCCCTGACCGCGGCGCTCGCGCTGGTCGTGCTCGCCGTGGCCCTCACCGGCGCCGGCGGCCTGGCCGGGCTGCTGGTGCCCCTGTGGTTCCTGCTGGGCAGCGGCGGGCTGGTCTCCCCGAACGCGGTCACCTGCGCGCTCGCCGAGCACGGCCGCACCGCCGGCAGCGCCGCCGCGCTCGTGACGGCGGCGCAGTTCGGCCTCGGCGGCGCGGTGGGCACCGTGGCGGGGGTGCTGGGCGGCGACGCGCGCGCCATGGCGACGGTGATGGTGGCGGCGGCGCTGGCGGCGTGCTGCTCGCTGCTGGTGGCGACGCGCACCTGAGCCGGGCGCCGGACGTCCCCGGCGGCTGGCACGATGGGCGGGTGAGCACCGAGGCCCAGCCGCTGCCCGTCGACGACGCGGCGGAGGGCGCCTTCGCCGCCTCCTGGCGCCTGGTGGCCACCGACCTCGACGGCACGATCGTCCCGCGCGAGCGACCCGTCTCGGCGCGCACCCTGGCGGCGTTCGCGTCGTGCGCGGCCGCCGGCATCCCCGTGGTGCCGGTGACGGGCCGCCCGCCGCGGTGGGTGACGCCCCTGGCGCGCGAGGCCGGCCTGGCCGGGCAGGTGGTGTGCGCGAACGGCGCCGTCGTCTACGACCTGGACGCCGACCGGGTCGTGCGCCGCCACGCGTTGGACGTCGAGGTGGTGCTGGAGGTGGTGCAGCGGCTGCGCCCGCGGCTGCCCGGCATCGGCTTCGCGCTGGAGGCCGTGACCGGCTTCCGCCGCGAGGAGCGCTACGCCACGACCTTCGACACGGGCCTGGAGCACGGCGTCGGGCCGCTGGAGGAGCAGCTGGCGGACAGCCCGCCGGTCGTGAAGGTCCTCGCCAAGTGCCCGGGGGTCTCCAGCGACGAGATGCTCGAGGTGGCGCGGGACGCGGTGGGCGACCTGGTGGGGGTGACGCACTCCAACGCGGTGGACTCGCTCATCGAGGTCATGGCGCCGGGCGTCAGCAAGGCGAGCACCCTGGCCGAGGTGGCGCGCGGGCGCGGCGTGGGCCCGGAGGGCGTGGTGGCGTTCGGGGACATGCCCAACGACCTGGAGATGCTGCGCTGGGCGGGCCGCTCGTACGCGGTGGCGGACGGGCACCCGGACGCGGTGGCCGCCGCGGACGGCGTGGCGGGCGCCTGCGGGGACGACGGGGTCGCGGTGGTGCTGGAGCGGCTGCTCACCCGCCGTGCGGGGTGACGACCCCGATCCCGCGCACGAGGACGGGCACGCCGTCCACCGTCTCGGGCAGCTCGGGGCGGTCCGCGTCGTCGGCGACGTTGACCCTCACCGCCCACGAGCGTTCCCACTTCGTCAGGCCGATGCCGTTCACGCGCGCGTCACCGCCCACCATCTGACGGACGTGCGCCTTCGCGGCGCGCGCGGCACCGACCTCGCCCCGGGAAGAGGGGGCCACACCTGAGGTGTCACCTGGGCTCACACCACCAGTGTCGCACCGAGGGCGTCGAGCACAAGGCCGATCGGGTTGCAGAACGTCAGGCCCGCGCCGTTCGCGCCGCCGCGCTCGCTGCCGGCGAAGAGCAGCCCGATCGCCTGGCGGGTGTCGGGGCGGTACACCAGGGAGCCGGAGTCGCCGCCGGCGGAGAACGCGCCGACGTCGCCGGTGACCTCCACCTGCCCCTCGAACGAGACCACGCCCACGGGGTACTCCACGGCCACGTCGTCCAGCTCGATGGCGCTGACGCGCCCGCGGGTCAGGCCGGTGGTGCGGCCCACCTTCTCCACGGCGACCTCGTCGTCGGCGTCGGTCCAGCCGGTCAGCCGGCCCACGGGGTAGACGGGTTCCCAGCCGGGGCCGCCGTCCTCGCCGAGGTCCTCCAGCAGGGCCAGGGCGGCGTCGACGGCGTTGCCGCCGCCGGCGTCGAGGGGGACGGCGCGCGCGAGGCGGCCGACGTGGTCGGTGTCGCGGCCGGCGTCGGAGGGCCCGGGCTGCAGGACGGGGTCGTCGAGGGCGGCCTGGTCGGAGTCGGCCAGGACGTGGTTGTTGGACAGCGCGTACACGCCGTCGGAGCCGGTGACGGTGACGAACGCGCCGAGGGTGCCGGCGGTGACGTCGCGGTGCGCGATCGACAGGCCGGGGTGCAGGGGGCGCACGCGGCGGCGCAGCTCGGCGGCGGTCCAGGCCCGCCCCTCGGCGGGGGCGGTCAGGGCGCGCACGCGCCCGACGTCGCGCACGTCGAGCTCGGCGGCGGCGGCCGTGCCGGCCAGGGCGCGGGCCTGCCCCAGCAGGGCCTCGCCGCGCTCGCCGGAGTAGCGCACGGCCAGCCCGTAGCGGGGGCCGCCGGGGCCGTGGCCGAGCACGCTGATGCCGACGCCGGCGACGCCGCCGGGGACGGCCGAGGCCACCGCGACGGAGCGGGCCCGCAGCTGGGCCTTGAGCTCGCGAGCGTTGTCGATGTGCACCGCTGGATCCCCCTGGTGAGCGTTCCGTGGTCTGACGGACACACTGTGGCAGGAAGCTCCGACACGGGACCCGACGTGGTCCAGCGGCTGCGGCGATGACTTCCCCGCGCCGGGCCGGTCCTCCCGGTGACGAGTCGTGACCGCACCCCAGGAGGTCCCGTGAACGCCCTGCTCCCGCCCACGAGGGTCGCCATGCTCCCCGACGTCGAAGCGGAGCGGCTGGAGCTGGCCGACGCCCTCGACGGCCTGGACGCCGAGCAGTGGCGGGCCCCCTCGCTGTGCCGGGGGTGGGCGGTGCGCGACGTCGTGGCCCACCTGACGCTGTCCACGCGCCAGACGGTGCCCGCCACGGCGTGGCGGGTGCTGCGCGCGCGCGGTTCCTTCGACCGCGCCGAGGCCGGCTGGGCCCGTGAACAGGCCCGGCGGTACGCGCCGGCGGAGCTGGTGGGCCGGTTGCGCGCCACCGCCGGGTCGCAGCGGCGCCTGCGGATCAGCAGTCCGATGGACCCGTTGTGCGACGTGGTGGTGCACCGCCAGGACATCGCCCGCCCCCTGCGGCTGCACCTGCCCAGCGACCCGGCCCGGGTGGTGGCCGCGCTGCGCCACGCCTGGGTCAACCCCTTCTACGGGCGCCCGCAGCGCCGCTTCGCGGGCCTGCACCTGCAGGCCACCGACGCCGACTGGTCGGCCGGCGCGCGGGGCCCGCGGGTGCGTGCCCGCGCCGAGGACCTGCTGCTGGTGGCCACCGGCCGCCCCGCGGGCCTCGCCGGCCTCGAGGGCCCGGGTGCCGCCGAGGTCGCCGCCCGCCTGGGGTGGGAGCGGTGAGGCCGGGCGCCCGGCGCCCGGGTCCTCACCCGGGGCCGGGTGCCGGCGGACGGTGCACGCGGGGACGGTCGACGTCACCGCCGACGGCTGAAGGGACGTGCACCGTGGGCGAGCACCGTGCGGAGGACCCGCCGGACGCCGGGGACCACCCCGACCCCAGGGCGCGCTACCGCACCCTTCCCGAGCCGGTCCGCGTCGAGGACGCGGTGGAGAGCCACGACCCCCTGCCGCCGGCACCCGACCCCGCCGAGGGCGGGGACGCCAACCGCGCCGCCGTCCTCCGCTACCCCATCGGGGGGCAGGGCGCTGCCGGGTCGCCGGGTCGCCGGCCGCTCAGCGCAGGCCCGCGAGCTCCTCGGCGCGCACCACGGCCCGCTCCACCGCGTCCAGCGACCCTCCGCCGACGCGCACCATCGCGGCGGCCTCGGCGACCTGCGCGCACGCGGTGGCGGTGCGGGTCAGGCGCCGGTGCACCTCGGGGTGCCGGCCCTCGGGGCCGGCGGGGACGGTGAACCCGTCCGAGGGCGCCTCGGCCTGCGCCCGCAGGGCGTTCGCGCGCGCGGCGCGGGCGACGAGGTCCACCCGGGGCAGGTAGGCCTCCAGCGCGGTGCGCTCGGGGCCGGGCGGGCAGCCGTCGACGACCTGCTCGACGCGGCGCACCGCCCGGTCCACGGTGTGCTCGGCGCGCGCCCACACCCCCTGGCCCAGCGGGTCGGGGGTGCGGCGCCAGAACGCGAGCTTCAGCGCCCTCGCCTCACAGGTACTGGCCGGTGCCGCCGGGCTGCACGCGCGGCATCCCGCCGCGCGCCTGCCCGGGAGCGGGGCCCGCCGGTCCGGCGCCCGGCAGCGACCGGCGCATCTCCTGCAGCTGCGCCTGGGCGGCCATCTGCTGGGCGACGAGCGCGGTCTGGATGCCGTGGAACAGGCCCTCCAGCCAGCCGACGAGCTGGGCCTGGGCGATGCGCAGCTCGCTCTCGGAGGGCGCGGACCCCTCCGCGAAGGGCAGCGCGATGCGGCGCAGCTCCTCCACCAGGTCCGGGGCCAGCCCGTCCTCCAGCTCGGAGAGGGAGCGGTCGTGGATCTCGGCGAGGCGGTGCCTGCCGGCCTCGTCCAGCGGCGCGGAGCGCACCTCCTCCAGCAGCTGCTTGACCATGCTGCCGATGCGCATGACCTTGGCGGGCTGGCTGACCAGGTCCGCCGGGCCGGGCTCGCCCTCCTCGGGCGGTTCGGCGATGCCCATGCCCTGCGGGGTGACGACGACCACGCGCGGGTCGGCGCCGTCGGCGGGATCGCGCCGCACGTCCGGCGGCGTGGGGTCTTCCGGCGGCTGCTGGGGGTGCTGGGCGGGCTGCTCGGACATGGCCCCCATCCTGCCGTCAGCCCCGCGCGCGCACCTCCCGCGGGAGGGCGGCGGCGGCGAGCAGGACGGTGGCGGCCACGGCCAGGCCGGGGGCCGCCACGGCCGCGCCCAGGCCGGCGCCGGGCCAGGCGTAGGCGGCGACGAGGGCGAGCGCGCAGGCGGCGGGCACGCCGGCGGCCAGGGCGGCGACGGCGCCGGGGCGCCCGCGCACCCACCGCCCGCGCCGGCCCCACGGCAGGGCCAGGGTGAGGGCGAGGACGGCGGTGCCGACGAGCGCGGAGGCCAGCGGGTCGCTGACGCGGTGCCACCCGTCGGCGACGACCATGGCGCCCATCGCGCCGGAGGCCAGGGCGCCCAGCGGTGCCAGCAGGAGCCGCCAGCGCGGCGGGGCGGCCACCAGCAGGCCGAGGCAGACGCCGAGCACGCCGGCGGTGTGGCCGCTGGGCAGGCTGTTGCCGCTGTTGGCGTAGGCGCTGATCAGGTCCGGGCGGTCCAGCAGGACGAGCTTGAGCAGCTCGGTGAGGGCCAGGGTGCCGGCGGCGACGCCGAGGCCGAGCGCGGCGCGGCCGGGTGCGCGGCGCAGCAGCCCGGCGAGGGCGACGAGCGCGGCACCGGCGAGCAGGTGGAGCGGTTCGAGGAGCCCGGCGAGGTCCAGCAGCCGCTCGGCCGGCGCGGGCAGCCCGGCGTCGGGGGAGGCGAGGGCGAGGCGGTGCACGGCGTCCTCGGCGGCCTGCCCGCGCTCGGTGCGCACGCACACGACGTACAGGACGGCGAGGGCGGCGGCGTGCACGAGGGCGGTCGCGGCGTAGCGGCCGAGGCCGCGGCGGCCGGGGCCGCGCAGGGTGGGCGCCGGGGCCGTGGGGGCGGTGCTGGACGTCACCTCCCCACTGTGCGGCACGCGCGCGCGGGGTGCGTCGCCGGAGCGTGCAGGGCCCGCGCGCGTCGTGCGGGGGAGCGGGGTGGATCAGCGGGAGGCGCGCTCCAGCGCGGCCACCTCCTCGTCGGTCAGCTCCAGGTCGATCGAGGCCAGCAGGGGGGCGACCTGCTCGACGGTGCGGGCGCTGGCCAGGGGGGCGAGCACGGTGGGCTGGTGGCGCAGCCAGGCCAGCGCGACGGCGGCGACCTCGGCGCCGTGGGCGGCGGCGACCTCGTCGAGGGCGGTCAGGACCCGCTGCCCGCGGGGGGAGTCCAGGTGGGCGGAGGCCTTGGCGCTGCGGGCGCTGTCGGCGCTCTGCCCGGGGCGGTACTTGCCGGAGAGGAACCCGGAGGCGAGGGAGAAGTACGGGACCATCGCCAGGCCGTTGGCGGCGACGACGTCGGCGGGGCCGGACTCGTACTCCTGGCGGGCGACGAGGTTGTACTCGTTCTGCAGCGCGGTGTAGGCGGTGAAGCCCTCGCGGCGGGACGTCTCCAGCGCCTGCTCCAGGCGGGGGCCGGTGAAGTTGGAGGCGCCGAGGGCGCGGACCTTGCCGGCGGTGACGAGCTCCTCGAAGGCGCCGAGGGTCTCCTCCATCGGCGTGCCCTCGTCGTCGGCGTGCGCCCAGTACAGGTCGATCCGGTCGGTGCCGAGGCGCTGCAGGGAGGCGTCGACGGCCTTGCGGATCGTGCCGGCGGCCAGGCCCTCCAGGCCGGGGGCCTTGCCGACCTTGGTGGCGAGCACCACGGCGTCGCGCTTGCCGGACGCCGCGAACCAGCGGCCGAGGATGGTCTCGGAGATGCCGGCGCCGCCGTCGCTCCAGGCGGAGTAGACGTCGGCGGTGTCGATGAAGTCGCCGCCGCCGTCGACGAAGGCGTCGAGCACGCGGTGCGACTCGGCCTCGTCGGAGGTCCAGCCGAAGGTGTTCCCGCCCAGGCACAGGGGGCGGACGTCGAGGTCGGAGGTTCCGATGCGGGTCATGCGCCCCAGCACAGCACTGCCGCGGCGGGACCGCTCGGCGTGCGTCCGCGCCGGGGATGCAGTGGAGTGGGTCGGGTGCAGATGGGAGCCACCGCCGCCGAGTCCGTGAGCATCGAGGGCGCCGACGTCGTCCTGCGCGCCGAGGGGCGCGCCGAGGTGTACGACCTCGCCTACGTGCGGCTGATCGTCCCCTACCTCACGGGGGAGCGTTCCGTGGCGCCGATGCGGCTCGTGCACTTCCGCCCGGGGGTGAAGCCCTGGATCTGCCTCAGCGTCATCGACGACGACGGGTACGAGCCGGACCTGTCCGGTGTGGCGATCTACTCCGGCCTGGGCAGCCACCGGGAGATGGGCCTGCACCTGAGCAGGGCCGAGGCGTGGCGCCTGGCCGAGGTGCTGCAGGGGTCCTCGTGCGCGCAGGACACCGGGGAGCTGGACGGGGAGCTGGGCGAGGAGGAGGGCGAGCAGGAGGGCGAGCAGGAGGGCGAGGAGGACCGGGCGGCCTGAGGCGCGGCCCGGGGTCGCGCGTCCCGCCCCGCTCCGGGCGCCCGGACGGGTGGTCCCGACCCCTCCCTTGCATGCCGTGCGGGGCATGCACTTGACGCGGAGTTTGCACGGTGTGCAAAGTGTTCGGGTGCCCACCCCGCCACCCCTCGCGCCCCTGCGCGAGCGCCGCCGCGCCGAGACGACCGCCGCCGTCGCGCGCGCCGCCCTCGACCTGGCCTGCGAGCGCCCCTGGGCCGAGGTGACCGTCGACGACGTCGCCACCCGCTCCGGGATCTCGCGCCGCACCTTCTTCAACTACTTCCCGTCCAAGGACGAGGCGCTGCTGCACTTCGCGCCCGGCTGGGACGCCGACCTGATCGCCGCGTTCCGCGCCGGCTCCGGGCCGGCCCTGGACGCCCTGGAGGAGATGCTCGTCGCCCAGACCGAGCGCTCCCTGCAGCACCGCGAGGACGCCCGCCGGCTGTTCGGCGTCGTGAACGACAACCCGCTCCTGCTGCCCGTGGTGCTGGGCCGCATCGCCGCCGTCGAGGAGGAGCTGGCCGACGCCGTGCGCCGGCGCGAACCCGGCGCCGACGACGTGCGCGCCCGCGTCCTGGCCGCGTCCGCCGCCACCGTCTCGCGCATCTCCGCGCAGTGCTGGATGGACGACCCCGCGGCCGACCCGGTCGCCGCCGTGCGCGCCACCTTCGCCGCCCTGCGCGGCATCGCCCGCTGACGCGGGCCCCGGAACCTCCCCGTCCCGCCCCGCACCCCAGGAGACACCCGTGACCGCCGCCGCACCACCCGCTCCACGAGGGGCCGAACGCGCCCCCCGCATCGGGTGGATCTTCGCCTCCCTCATGCTCGTCATGCTGCTGGCCGCCCTCGACCAGACGATCGTCGGCACCGCGCTGCCCACGATCGTCGGTGAGCTCGACGGCCTGGAGCACATGAGCTGGACCATCACCGCCTACACCCTGGCCCTGACGGTCGCCATGCCGGTCTACGGCAAGCTCGGTGACCTCGTCGGCCGCAAGAACCTCTTCCTCTTCGCGATCGCCCTGTTCCTGCTGGGTTCCGCGCTGTGCGGGTTCGCGCAGGGCATGCTCGAGTTCATCCTGTTCCGCGGCCTGCAGGGTCTCGGCGGCGCCGGCCTGATGATCATGTCGCAGACGATCATCGCGGACGTCGTCCCCGCCAAGGACCGCGCGAAGTTCATGGCCCCCATGGGCGCGGTGTTCGGCCTGTCCTCCGTGGCGGGCCCGCTCGTCGGCGGCTGGCTCACCGACTCCGTCGACTGGCGCTGGGTGTTCTGGATCAACCTGCCGCTGGGTGCCGTGGCGCTGGCCGTGTCCGCGCTGACGATCCACCTGCCCAAGCGGAAGAACACCGCCCGGATCGACTACGCGGGCATGGTCGTCCTGGCGCTGGCACTCACCGCGATCGTCCTCGTCGCCAGCTGGGGCGGCACCGAGCACGAGTGGGGTTCGCCCGTCATCGTGGGCCTGGCGGTCGCCGCCGTCGCGCTGTCCGCGGCGTTCGTCCTCATCGAGCTGCGCGCGTCCGAGCCGGTCATCCCGATGCGGTTGTTCCGCAACCGCACGTTCGTCGTCACCACGCTGCTCGGCTTCGTCGTCGGCGCCGGGATGATGGGTGCGCTGGCGTACCTGCCGACGTACCTGCAGATGGCCTACGGGGTGGACGCCACCGAGTCCGGCCTGCTGCTGCTGCCGATGGTGATGACCCTGCTCGTCACCAGCATCGGTTCCGGCGCGGTCGTCAGCAGGACCGGCCGCTACAAGGCCCTGCCGGTGGTCGGCACCCTCGTCGCCGGTGCGGGCATGTTCCTCATGTCCACCCTGGAGCTGTCCACCCCGCTGTGGCGGTTGTGCGTGTACGTCGCCGTCCTCGGCGCCGGCCTGGGCCTGTTCATGCAGATCATCGTGCTGGCGGTGCAGAACGCGGTGCACCCCCGCGAGATCGGCACCGCCACCTCGTCGAACAACCTGTTCCGCGAGCTCGGCGTCACCGTGGGCGTCGCCGTCCTCGGCACGATCTTCACCGGCCGGCTCACCGACCGCCTGGGCGACCTGATCCCCGGCGGCGTCGCGGCCGGCGGTCACGGCACCTCCTCGCTGACCCCGGAGATCGTGCGCTCGCTGCCCCCGGACGTCGCCGACGGCGTCGTGAACGCCTACGCGACCTCGCTGACGCCGATCTTCCTGTGGCTGGTGCCGATGTTCCTCGCCGGCACGGTGATCTCGCTGTTCCTGCCGGAGGTCCCCCTGGCCTCCACCACCCCCGTCGGCGAGGGCGAGGCGGAACTGCTGGGCGAGCAGTCCGCCGCGGCCGCGACCGCCCCGCTCACCGCCCCCACGGCCGAGCAGGACGGCGGGCAGGACGGCGGGCAGGACGGTCGGGCGACGGGGCGGCAGGTTCCCGCGCAGGGGTCCGGCCCGGCCCGGCGCGGCACGGCGCCGAAGCACCGCCTCTGACCGACGGCCCCTCAGGTCCCCGGCGCACCACCGCGGCCGGCGAGCTCCCGCACCGGGAGGTCGCCGGCCGCCACCGGTTCCCCGTACAGGAACCCCTGCGCCAGCACCGCCCCCAGCTCCTTCAGCACCTCCGCCTGGGCCGGGCGCTCCACGCCCTCCACGACGACGTCCAGGTCCAGGTCGCGCCCCAGCGCCAGCAGCGCCCGCAGGAACTGCTGCGACCGCGGGCACACGTCCACGTCGGCGGTGAAGCCCCGGTCGATCTTCACCGAGCCCAGCGGGATCGAGCGCAGGTGCAGCAGCGAGGAGTACCCGGTCCCGAAGTCGTCCAGGGACAGCGCGAAACCCTCCTCGTGCAGCCGGCCGGTGACCTCCTGCGCCGCCGCCAGGTCGTGCAGCAGCGCGTCCTCGGTGATCTCCAGCACCAGCTGCTGCGGGCGCAGGCCGTGCCGGCGCACCCGGTCGCAGACGGACTGCGGGAAACCCGGGTCGGTGAGCACTTCCGGCGGCACGTTCACCCCCACCCGCAGGCCCGGCGGGCCGGTGCGCGACCACCGCGCCAGCTGCTCGCACGCCTGCTCCAGCACGGCGCCGGTCAGCGCCGGCAGCAGGTTGCTGCGCGCCGCCAGGGGGACGAACACCTCCGGGGGCACCTGCTCGCCGGCGTGCTCCCAGCGCGCCAGGCACTCCACGCCCGTCAGCCGCCCCGTCGCCAGCTCCACGACCGGCTGGAACACCGTGCGCACCTCCCCGCGCACCAGGGCGCGGCGCAGCGGGTCGCGCAGGTGCAGGTCGCGCACCTGCGGCAGCCGCATGCTCGGCCGGTACAGCGAGCAGCGGCCCTTGCCGGCGCGCTTGGCGGCGTCGAGGGCCACGTCGGCGTGGGCCAGCACCGCCGTCGGCGCGGGGGAGTCGTCCTCGGCGGAGACCTGCGCGACGCCGACGCTCACCCCCACCCCCACCTGCCTGCCGGCGAGGGTGAAGCGGTCCGCCACCACCGCCACGGCCCGCTCCGCCAGCGCCAGCACGTGCGGGTGCGGGTGGCCGCGCACCCCGTGCTCGACGAGCACCGCGAACTGGTCGCTGCCCAGCCGCGCGAGGGTGTCGCCGGTGCCGACGACCCCCCGCAGGCGTTCCGCCACCCGCGTCAGCAGCTCGTCGCCGCCACCGTGCCCGAGGGCGTCGTTGACGGCCCGGAAGTCGTCGATGTCGATGCTCAGCACCGCCAGCGGGCGCCGGTCGCGCCGGTGCAGCTCCAGGGCGTGCGTGAGGCGGTCCAGGAACATCGCCCGGTTCGGCAGCCCCGTCAGGTCGTCGTGCAGGCCGCGCCAGCGCAGCGCCGCCTCCCGCTCGTCGGCCTCCTCCCGCAGCCGCTCCACGGTGAGGACCTGCCCCAGCAGGGTCGCCAGCACCTCCAGCACCGGCCCGTGGCGCTCCACCTCCGCCGGCTGCACGCGCGGGTCCAGCCCGCACAGCGTGCCGAACAGCCGGCCGTCGCCGCCGCGGATCGGCACCCCCACGTACGCGCCGATCGGCAGCTCGCGGGCGATGCCCGCCGCCGCGTACTGCGGCACCGCCATCGCGTCCGGTGCGATGCCGGGCGCACCGCCGTCGACGACGTGCCGGCAGAACGAGTCCGACCACTCGTGCCAGTCCCCGGCGCGCTTGCCGTACACCGCGTCGCGCACGTGCAGGTAGACCTGGCGGCCGTCCACGCGGGAGGTGATGGACCAGAACCCCAGCGGCACGTGCTCCTGCAGGAAGTCCAGCACCTGCGTGCACGCCTCGCCGAACGTCATCGGGTGCGGCGGCAGGGCGAGACCCGTCGGCACCCGCCCGGCGTCCGGTCCCGCGAAGCCCACGCCGCCCGCCTTCCGGTGAGTCCCGGGACGTCCGTGTCCCCCCGCCGCGGGTCAGGCTGCCACGGGTGCGCCCCCGCGGCACGGCGAGCCGTCCTGCCCCGTCCACCCACCCCACAGCCCGCACCCCCTGCCCCCGCCGTGATCTCGCACGAGTGGGTGTTCAACCGTGCAAGATCACGGTGGGGGTGGGGTCACGGCTCGGTGGTGCCGGGACCGCCGAGGCCGCCGGACTCGCGGCGGGCGTCGGCGACGGCACGGGCGAACCCCTCGGCGGCCTCCCGCCCGGCCGGCGTGGTGAACCGCAGCGGGCGCCCGTCGACCACGACCTCGACGCGCACGCCGCCTGCCCCGCCGAACCCGCGCCCCGGCCGGACCGCGACCTCCCCGACACCGCCCAGCGGCACGGACGCCGTGGACGGGCCGCCGAGCAGGCGCGGCTGCGTCAGCCACAACCGCTGCGCGCTCACCGCGAGCGCCCCCGCCCCGCCGAACCCCCCGAACGGCCCGGAGGTCACCGGCAGCACCGCGAGCGGCGTCTCGCCCCCCTGGGCCATCAGGCCGAGCAGGGACGCGTGGGCGGGGTCGTCGCTGAGCACCGCACCGTCCTACCGGGTCGCGCCGTTCGCGCTCCACCGCGGGAGGCGGTGCGCCCGGTCGGTGAGGGCTCAGTCCTCGGTCCGCCGGCGGATGTGGTCGTCCATGTGGGGGACGGTGGACCGCAGGACCCCGCGCTCGGGCGCGAAGATCAGCCCCTTCTTGATGAGCTCGTCGCGGGCGACGCTGAGGTCGCCCGGTCGCCTCCTCCGCAAGCGCGTCACGAGATCCGACACCTGGCTCTGCACCGGGTCCTGCGCCATCGCCCGCATCAGCTTCTTCTGGGCGGGGGTGGCGCGGTTCCAGCGGGAGTGGAAGAGGCTGTCGTCGAGGACGGCGGTCCCCAGGGCGACGGCGACGTCGGCGTCGCCGGCGGTGATCGTGTCCGGCCCGGGAGCTGCCCGCCACGCCTGGTCGCCGAAGACCTGGACGAAGTAGGGGTAGCCACCTGAGACCGTGACGAGCTTGTCGAGCGCTGCCGGCTCGTAACGGATGCCCTCCGGGCGGGCGGGCGGGCGGGCGGGTTCGGCGAGCGCGGTCCGCGCGTCCTCGGGGCGCAGTGCGCCGATCTCGACGAAGCGGAACCGCTCGGCGTAGGAACGGGCCTCCGCGAGCTTGGCCGGCACGTTGGGCAGGCCCGCTCCGTAGAGGTGGAACGGCCAGGTGTTCTGAGTGACTGATGCGTCGCGGCGAGGACTCACCGGCGGTGCCGGACCCGTCCGGTCCCGCACCGCCCGAGCCGTCGCCCCTCACAGCAACCGCCGCGCCGCCGCCCACCGGGTCAGCTCGTGCCGGTTGGACAGCTGCAGCTTGCGCAGCACCGACGACACGTGCGTCTCCACCGTCTTCACGGAGATGAACAGCTCCTTCGCGACCTCCTTGTACGCGTACCCGCGGGCGATCAGGCGCATCACCTCCCGCTCGCGCGCCGAGAGCCGGTCCAGCTCGTCGTCGGCGGCGGCGACCTCCCCGGCGACCGCGCCGAACGCGTCGAGGACGAAACCCGCCAGGCGCGGGGAGAACACCGCGTCGCCGTCGGCGACGCGCCGCACCGCCGCGGCCAGCTCGTCCCCGCTGATGGACTTCGTGACGTAGCCGCGCGCGCCGCGACGGATGACGGCGATGACGTCGTCCGCGGCGTCGGACACGCTCAGGGCCAGGAACCGCACGGGGGCCTCGCCGCCGAGCAGGTCCGCGCAGTCCGCCAGCACCCGCACACCGCCGGAACCTGCCCCGGGGGCGGGCGCCTCCCCGGCCGCGGCGGGCAGGTGCACGTCCAGCAGCACCACGTCCGGCAGTTCCCGGCGCACCACCTCCACGGCGGAGGACGCGTCACCGGCCTCGCCGACGACCTCCACGTCCGCCGCCGCGGCCAGTTCCGCGCGCACCCCGCTGCGCACCATCCGGTGGTCGTCGACCACCACCACCCGCACCGTCACGACGCCGCCCCCTCCGCGGCCGGCGCGGGCAGCCGCAGCACCACCTCGGTGCCGCCGTCGGCGGGCCGGCGCACCGACGCGCTGCCACCGGCGCGCGCCATGCGGCCCAGGATCGACTCGCGCACCCCCAGGCGGTCCTGCGGCACCGCGTCCAGGTCGAAACCCGGCCCCCGGTCGCGCACGAACACCTCGAACGAGCGCCGGTCGCCGGAGCCGAGGGACTCCGCGTACAGGGACACGGTGCCGCCGGCGTGCCGGCCGGCGTTCAGCAGCGCCTCGCGCGCCGCCTGCGCCAGCGCGCTCGTGCCGCGGTCCAGCGCCAGGCCGTCCACGTCGCCGACGAGCACCACCTCCACGGTCGCGCCCGAGGCGTCCTCCACCTCCGCCGCGGCCGAGCGCAGCGCCGCGCCCAGGGTTCCGGCGGCGGTGCCGTGGTCGCCGTACAGCCACCGGCGCAGGTCGCGCTCCTGCGCGCGCGCCAGCCGCGCCACCTCCACCGCGTCGCCGCTGCGGCGCTGGATGAGCGCGAGGGTCTGCAGCACCGAGTCGTGCACGTGCGCGGCGAGCTCGGCACGCTCCTGCTCACGGGCCAGGGCGGCGCGCTCGGCGCCCAGGTCCTGCCACAGCCGCACCGCCCACGGCGCCAGCACCACCGCCACGCCCGCCAGCACCGCCAGCGCCCCCAGCACCGAACCGCCCAGCGCGGCGGCGTCCCCGCCCAGGACGAGGAGCAGCACCACGCCCAGCAGCACCAGGGACGTGCCGGCCGCGACCCGCAGCGCGGCGGTGCGCCCGTCGCCGGCGCCCGCCCAGCGGGCCCGGCGGGTGGCGTCGAGCTGGCTCCACGCCAGCACCACCCCGGCACCGACGACGAGCACCGGCAGCACCACCCGGGACGAGGCGTCCACCCCGCCGACCTGCAGCGCGGCGGCGGCGCCCGCGAGCACCAGGGCGGCGCCGACGAGGGCGTCGCGGTGCGCGAGCACCCACGCGGACGGGTCGGCGCGGCGACCACCGGTGCCCACGTCCCGCTCGTCGGGCACCAGGAACCAGTAGGCGGCGTAGAGGGCCACGCCCGTCCCGGCCAGCACCGCGAGCGCCAGGAACGCCACCCGCACCCGGTTCACGGGAACGTCGAGGTGCGCGGCCAGGCCGGCCGCCACCCCGCCGGCGCGGCGACCGGTCGCGGGCCGCACCAGCCGGGTGCGGGAACCGGGCGGTGCCGCCGGTCCGGCGTCCGCCGTCGCGCTCGTGCTCACGGGCCGATCGTGGCACGCCGCACCGTCCCCGGGGCACCTCCCCGGAGCCGGATCAGGGTCCGCTCAGGGTTCACCCGGGGGAACACCCGATGGTCCCCGGCACCCCGCGGCCGCCACCGTGGAGCCATGACGAACACGGACGCGAACACCGACCCCACCGGCACCTCCCGCGAGCTGCCGCCCGCCGGTCCCCGCCCCGGTCCCGACCGGTTCTTCGACGGCGTGCGCCGCACCGGCCTGACCCGCGGCCACGACCGCTGGGTGGCCGGCGTGTGCGGCGGCGTCGCCCACCGCCTCGGCGTCAACCCCGCTGCCGTGCGGGTCGGCGTCGTGGTCCTCGCCCTCCTCGGCGGGCTCGGCGTGCTGCTGTACGGGCTGGCGTGGGCCGTCCTGCCGGACGCCACCGGCCGCATCGAGGCGCAGGCCGCGCACCGCGGCGACGTGTCCGCCTCCTTCGTCGCGGCCGTCGGCCTCGTCGTGCTGGACCTCATCGGCGGGGTGGGCCTCGGCCTGCCCTGGAACTGGGGCTGATCGCGGTGCCGCGGCGCCGACGGGCAGGCTGGTCCCCGTGAGCACCCCCGACCCCGGGCGCGGCGGTCAGCGCGACACCGGCAAGCTGGCCCGCGCCACCGAGCTCGTGCGCTCCTGGGGCGTCGTGCGCGGGCGGGACCGCTGGTTCGCCGGCGTGTGCGGGGGCGTGGCCGCCCGCCTCGGCGTCGACCCGGTCCTCCTGCGCGGCCTCCTCGTCGCCCTCGTCCTCGTCGGCGGCCTCGGCCTGGCCCTGTACGGGATCGCGTGGGCCGTCCTGCCGGACGAGCGCGGCCGCGTCGAGCTGGAGGCCGCCGCTCGCGGCGACGTCTCCGGGGGTTTCGCCCTGTCCGCCGCCCTGGTGCTGCTGGACCTCGCCGTGGGCGGCCTGGCCGGCCCGGCGTTCGGCCCCCTCGGCGGGAACACCGGGTGGGGGTTCCTCGTCACGAGCCTCGTCGCGGCGCTGCTGTGGTGGTTGTTCCACGACCACCTCGTCGCGGCCTGGGCCCGGCGCCCGCAGCGGGAGGAGGCGCCCGCGCCCGCCCCGGAACCGGCGGCCGCGGCCGCGGCCACCGTCTCGCTGCGCAAGGCCCCGCCGCCCGGGCCGGTGGTGGAACCCGTGGAACCCGTGGGACCCGTCGCGGGTTTCGGCTCGGCCACGGAACGCAGCGCCGCCGCCCGCGAGAAGGCCCTCGCGGCCGTCGAGCGGCGCACCGCCGCCCGCGGCTCCGGCTCACCGCTGCTGACCACCGTCGCGCTCGGCGTCGCGATGCTCGCCGCCGGCGCCGTGGTCCTCGCCGACCTGCTCGTGGTGCTGCCCGCCCCGGCGCCGGTGCTCGCGCTGACCGCCGCGCTCGCGGTCGTCGGCGCCGGCGCGGTCGCCGCCGGGCTGGCCGGCCGGCGCACCGCGCTCGTCGGGTTCGGCGTGCCCCTGGCGGTGTGGACCGTGCTCGCCGGGACGCTGCCGCCCGTCGGCGGCTGGCAGTGGGATGCGAACAGCACGTGGACGCCGACGGCGGCCTCGGTGCGCGAGCAGGCCGCGTTCAGCTCCGCCGTCGGGCGGATGCGGGTGGACCCCTCCGGCCTCGTCCCCGCGGGGGGCGAGCCGGTGCCGGTCACCGCGACCCTGGCCGCCGGGCGGCTGGAGGTCGTCGTCCCCGAGGACCGCACCGTGCTGGTGGACGCGCGCGCCCTGGCGGGCAGCCTGCGATGGGACGCGGCCGGGGACGTGGCGCCGGTGGCCTCCGGTGACCGGGCGCTCGTGGCGACCGGCGCGAGCGGGGAGGGCACCGGCCGGGAGGGTGGCCTGGACACCCGCCTGGTCCTCGCCGCGGGGCCGGACGCCGGGCGCGTCGCCGCCACCACCGAGGTCACCGGTGACGACGTGGCGGACTGGACGGTGCCGGACGGCGTCGCGGTCGTGCGGGCGGTCGTGTGGGGCGGGGAGGTCCGCGTCGGTGCGGACGGTTCCGAGCTGCTGGAGGGGTCGTGAGCGACGAGCGGGACGAGCGCCCGGACGTGGCACCCGCCGAGCGGCGTGCGCTGGTGGAGGTGGGGGCCGTGGTGTGGGGCTTCGCGTTCCTCGCCGTGGCGACCGTCGTGGGGGTGCGCGCCCTCACCGGGGTGAGCTGGGCGTGGGGGTGGAACGTGGCGGGCGTGCTGCTGCTGGGTGGCCTGGCCACCGTCGCCGCCGGCCTGGCCACCGCAGGGCGCGCCCGTTCGCGCCGCCGTCGGTAACGTCGTCCCCGTGACGCACCACGGCGCGGGGCACGAGGCGGGACGGGGCGAGGTCCGGGTCGAGCCGGAGTGGGGCCGCACGAGCGGCGGTGACCCCGTCGCGCGGTGGGTCCTGGACGACGGCGCGGTGCGGGTGGGGCTCGTGGAGCACGGCGCGCGCATCCAGTCGGTCCTGGCGCCCGACCGGGACGGCGTCCTGGGCGACGTCGCCCTCGGGTTCGGCGAGCTCACCCCGTACGAGGGCAAGGGGCGTTCGTTCGGCGCGACGGTGGGTCGCTTCGCCAACCGCATCGCCGGCGGGGCGTTCACCCTCGACGGCCGCAGGTTCTCCATCCCGGCCACCGACCGCGGCAACGCGCTGCACGGCGGGACGGACCCCTACTCGCAGCGGGTGTGGACGGCGCACGAGGTGCCCGGCGCGTGCGGGGTGCGGTTCTCCCTGCTCAGCCCGGACGGGGACAACGGGTTCCCCGGGGCGCTGAGCGTGCACGTGCAGTACGTCCTGACCGGCGGGGTGCTGGCGGTGGAGACGTCCGCCACGACGGACGCGCCGACGGTCCTGAACCTCACCAACCACGCCTACTGGAACCTCGCCGGGGAGGGCAGCGGCACGGTGGAGGCGCACCTGCTGCAGGTGGACGCGGCGGCGTTCCTGCCGGTGGACCCCACCGGCGTGCCCACGGGGGAGCGGCGGGCGGTGGCCGGCACCCCGTTCGACTTCACGGAGGCGGTGCCCGTCGGGTACCGGCTGCGCGACGGGGAGGCGGCCGGCGACGAGCAGTTGGAGCGCGGCTCGGGCTTCGACCACTGCTTCGTGCTGGCGGAGGTGCCCGGCGGGGAGCGGGAGGTGTCGCGCGCGGCGCGCGTGGAGGAGCCGGTGTCGGGGCGGACGCTGGAGGTGTGGACGGACCAGCCCGGTCTGCAGGTGTTCAGCGGCGGGACCCTCGCTGGCACCCTCACCGGCAAGGCGGGCGCCCCGTACGGCCCGCGCACCGGGCTCGCGCTGGAGCCGCAGGCGTTCCCCGACGCCCCCAACCACCCGGACTTCCCCACCACGGTGCTGCGCGAGGGCGACGAGTTCCTCTCCGTCACCGAGTTCCGCTTCGGCCTCGCCTGACCCCGCACCCCCGCCCCACCACGGACCCCCACCCCCGCGGTGATCCTGCGTGTTTGAGCGCTCAAACATGCAAGATCACCGCGAGGTTTCGGGGGTGGAGCGGGGTGGAGCGGGGTGGGGCGGGGAGTGCGGGGTGGACGCGAGGACGCCCGGGACCCCTCGCGGGGCCCCGGGCGTCGTGCGCGTCGTCAGCGCGTCACTTGGGCGGGGTGACGTCCCCGCGCCAGGCGCCGCTCTCGGCGCCGCGGGTCTCGATGAACTCCTTGAAGCGCTTGAGGTCCGCCTTGATCTGGCGGTCGTCGGCGCCGACGGCGGCGCCGGCCTTCTCGACCAGGCCCTCGGCCTCCCAGTCCATCTGGACGGTGACCTTGGTCTTGTCGTCGGCGATGCGGTGGAAGGTCACGACCCCGGCGTGGTCCTTGCCGTCCACGCTCTTCCACGCGACCCGCTCGTCGGGGTGCTGCTCGGTGATCTCGGTGTCGAACTCGCGCTCGACGCCGGCGACCTTCGTCTTCCAGTGGTTGCGGGTCTCGGTGATCTGGGTGATCTCCTCGACGCCCTTCATGAACTGCGGGAAGGACTCGAACTGCGTCCACTGGTTGTACGCGGTGTGGACGGGGACGTCGACGTCGATGCTCTCGGTCACGCTGCTCATGGAAGAACTCCTCCTGCGGCCCCCGGTGCTGGAGCCGCTCGTCGTCCTGGTACGTGCTGATCCCACTGTGCCCGCGCCGGGCGGGGCGTGCACCTCGGAGGTGGTGCCCGTGCGCGCCTGGCCGGCTCAGCTCCCCTTCAGGGGGTCGTTGCCCCAGTTCATGAGGGAGTAGCGCCACTTGGTGTCCGTGACGTCACCCTCGGGCCGTTGCGCGGAGTGCCGGTGGACGTAGCCGACGACCTTCTTCATGTGGGCGTAGTCGTCGTCGCCCAAGTCGGCCTCCTTCGCCCGGAGGATCTCCACGATCCGCCGGCCGGAGGCGTGCCCGACGGACTCGCCGCCGTCGCTCTGCCCCACCGACCTCGACTCGTCCGTCTCGAGCCACTGCTCCAGCTCCTTCGGCGTCATGTTGACCGCCTCGCCGAAGTCGCGGGCGATGCCGCGGCGGTCGTCGTCGCTGAGCGTCTGCTCCGCCATGCGATCAGCGTGTCGCGTCAGAAGGCGTAGCGCACGTCGAGGTAGGGGGCGCGCTCGGCGATGAGGTCGAGCAGTTGCCGCACGTACCGGCCCTTGTCGCCGGTGCGGTACCGGACGTTCACCCCACCGCCCTCGGAACGTTTGCGCTCCTGCATCGACGGCCGCCACAGCAGGTCCTCCGCCTTGGGGTGCCAGCCGAGGTTGACCTCGTGCAGCTGCTCGTTGTGGGTCAGGAAGATCACCTCGGCGGCGAGCTGGCGCTTGGTGGCCTCGTTCGTGGCGTCGCCGAGCTGGTCCAGCAGTCGCGCCCACTGCTGCAGCCACCCGTCGGTGACGACGACGGGGGAGAGGTTCACGTGCACCTCGTAGCCGGCAGCGGTGAAGTCGTCCAGCGCCGCCAGCCGGGCGGCGACGGGGCTGGTGCGCACGTCGAGGACCTTCGCGACCTCCTCCGGCATGAGGGAGAACCGCACCCGGGTGCGCCCGCGCGGGTCCAGCTCGAGCAGGCGCCGGTTGACGTGCTTGGTCGCGAACGACGCCTTCGCGGTGGGCAGGTCGCGGAACAGGGCGACGAGGTCGTCGACGTTGCCGGAGACCTCCGCGTCCACGGAGCAGTCGCTGTTCTCGCCGACGTCGTACACCCAGGAGTGCGGGTCCACCTGGTTCGGTTCCGCCTTGTCGCCCTGCCGGGCGACGTGGCGGCGCAGGTACCTGGTGATCTGCTCGATGTTCGCGAACACCGTGATCGGGTTGCTGTACCCCTTGCGGCGCGGGACGTAGCAGTAGGCGCACGCCATGGCGCAGCCGTTCGCGGTGGAGGGGGCGATGAAGTCCGCGGAGCGGCCGTTGGGGCGTGCGCTCAGCGACTTCTTCACCCCCAGCACGAGCGCCTCGCGCTTGATCCGCACCCAGCGCGCCACGTTCGTCTCGTCGCCGTGCAGCTCGGGGATGTTCCAGTGGCTGGCGACCTCCACGCGGGTGGCGTCCGGCCACCTGTCCAGGACCTCTCGACCGCGGGGCAGCTCCGCCGCGGCCCGTTCGTAGTAGATCCTCGTGACGTCCACCAGCCGCTGCTCCCGCACACCCGCAGTGTGCCGGTCGCCCCCGACACCGGCGCGCTCGGCGCTCGCCGCGCGGGCCGCCGCGACGCTGCCTAGCGTGGGGTCCGTGAGCGACCAGTACACCTTCCAGAACCCGGTGACGCAGTACCGCACGGAGGGCTTCGAGCCCCAGCCGCAGGAGGGTCCCGGCCTGGCGAGCGAGCAGGGCCCGGCCCCCGACCACGGCGAGTCCACCTACCGCGGCACCGGCCGCCTGGCCGGCCGCAAGGCGCTGGTCACCGGTGCCGACTCCGGCATCGGCCGCGCCGCGACGATCGCGTTCGCCCGCGAGGGCGCTGACGTCGTGCTCAACTACCTGCCCGAGGAGCAGCAGGACGCCGAGCAGGTCGCGCAGCTCGTGCGCGACGCCGGCCGCAAGGCCGTGCTGGCTCCCGGTGACCTGACCGACGAGGCGTTCGCCCGCTCCCTGGTGCGCACCACCGTCGACGAGCTGGGCGGCGTCGACCTCATCGCGAACGTCGCCGGCAAGCAGCAGCACGTCGAGGACGTCGCCGACCTCACCTCGGCGCAGTTCGACGAGACGGTGCGCACGAACCTGAACGCGCTGTTCTGGATCGTGCAGGAGGCGGTGCCGCACCTGCCGCCGGGCTCCGCGGTCGTCAACACCTCCTCCGTGCAGGGCTACCAGCCGTCCCCGAACCTCGTGGACTACGCCACGACGAAGTCCGGGATCATCGCCATGTCCAAGGCGCTGGCGCAGCAGCTGGCCCCGAAGGGGATCCGCGTCAACGTGGTCGCCCCCGGCCCGGTGTGGACGCCGCTGCAGATCGCGGGCGGGCAGCCGGACGAGGCGATGCCGGAGTTCGGGCAGTCGACGCCCATCGGTCGCGCCGCGCAGCCCGCCGAGCTGGCTCCCGCGTACGTCTTCCTCGCCTCCCCGGAGTCCAGCTACGTGGTGGGCGAGGTGCTCAACGTCAACGGGGGGATGCCGACGCCGTGAGCGGTGGCGGTGACCGGCGCGCCGAGCTGCTGCGCACCGCGCGCGAGGCGTTCGGGTACCGGGAGCTGCGCCCCGGGCAGGCCGAGGCGATGGAGGCGGTGCTGGCCGGGCGTGACGTCCTGGCCGTCATGCCCACCGGTGCGGGCAAGTCGGCGATCCACCAGGTGCCGGCGCTGCTGCTGGACGGCCCCGTCGTCGTGGTGTCCCCGCTCATCGCCCTGCAGCGCGACCAGGTGGACGGCTTGCGCGAGGACGCGCGCCGCGGCGGCGCGGTGATGCTGAACTCCCAGCTGCCGGCGTCCGCCTGGCGCGAGGCGAGGGAGTCGCTGCGCACCGGGGACGTGCGGTTCGTGTTCCTCGCCCCCGAGCAGCTGGCGCGCGACGAGGTGATCGACGAGCTCGCGGAGCTCCGGCCCCGCCTGCTGGTGGTGGACGAGGCGCACTGCGTGTCCTCCTGGGGCCACGACTTCCGTCCGCAGTACCTGCGGCTGGGGTCGGCCGCCGAGCGGCTGGGCCGCCCGCAGGTGGTGGCCCTGACGGCCACCGCCAGCCCGCAGGTGCGCGCCGAGGTGCTGGAGCAGCTGCGGCTGCGCGACCCGCTGGTGCTCGTGGAGGGTTTCGACCGCCCCGAGATCGACCTGCAGGTGCGCCGGTACTCCGACGCGGGCCGCCAGCGCGCCGGGGTGCTGGACTCGGTGACCGCGACGGACGGTGCCGTCATCGTCTACGTGGCGCGGCGCCGCGACGCGGAGGAACTGGCCTCGGAACTGCGCGAGGCGGGCCGGGCGGCGGACTTCTACCACGCGGGCCGCAAGCGCGCCGACCGAGACCGGGTGCTGCGCGAGTTCGTCGACGGCGCCCTGGACGTGGTGGTCGCCACGAACGCGTTCGGCATGGGGATCGACAAGCCCGACGTGCGCGCGGTCGTGCACGCCCACGTCCCGGACTCCCTGGACAGCTACTACCAGGAGATCGGTCGTGCCGCCCGCGACGGGCAGCCGGCTCGCGCGGTCCTGCACCACCGGCCCGAAGACCTGGGTCTGCGGACGTTCTTCACCTCCGGCGTCGCCAGGGCCGAACCGCTGCGGGAGGTCGCCGCGGCGGTGCGCGCCCACGACGGACCCGTGGGACCCACGGAGCTGCGCCGGGAGCTGGGCACCACCGCCACCCGCCTGGCGGGTGTGGTGAACCTCCTGCAGGAGGTGGGCGCCGTCCACGAGGACGAGCGCGGCCGGTTGCTCGCCGCCCCCGGTGGGCCTGGACCCGCGGACGCGGCGGCGGCCGCCGTGGAGCTGTCGGAGCGGCAGCGTTCCGTGGAGCGGTCCCGGCTGGAGATGATGCGCACGTACGCGGAGACCACCGCGTGCCGCCGGCAGTTCCTCCTCGGGTACTTCGGCGAGGAGCTGGACCAGCCGTGCGGGCACTGCGACACCTGCCGCGCGGGAACCGCGCAGGAGCACAGCGACACCGGTAGCGACGAGCCGTTCCCCGTGGGCTCCACCGTGCAGCACCCGGAGTGGGGTGCGGGGCAGGTGATGCACTACGAGGAGGACCGCGTCACCGTGCTGTTCGAGGCCGTGGGTTACCGCGCCCTCGCCCTCGGCCTCGTGGAGGAGCGCGACCTGTTGCGGCCGGCGAGCTGAACCCGCCGGCCGCGGCGTCTCACAGCTCGGCGGGCACCGTGGCGGGGTCGCCGTCGCTCGCGGCGGCGAGCTGCGGCACGGCCAGCTCGACCGCGTACGGCAGCGACAGCGGGCTGGCGAACCCCAGGGCGCCGGCGAAGTCCCCGGCGAAGTCACCCACGTAGACGGTGCGGTTCTCGGTGACGACCGGCAGGGCCGCGGCCAGCGGGTTCGCGGCGAACTCCTCGCGGGTGGCGCCCAGGACGACGAGCACGTCGGTGTCGAGCAGGGACACCTGCTCGGCGCTGACCTCGCCGGTGGTGCCGGAGGCGGTGAACCCCAGGTCGGTGAAGAACCGGCCGCGCGGGTCGGAGGAGTCCAGCGCGTAGTAGCCGGAGTCGAGCACGAGCACCACGCTGATGGTGCGCTCGGCGAACTCGGGGTGCGCGTCGCGGGCCGCGGCGATCTTTCCCTCCACCTCGGCGGTGAGCGCCTCGGCCTCCTCGGACTTGCCCAGGGCGGTGCCGGTGGCGGCGAGCTGCTCCTGCCAGGTGGCGGTGGAGCCGCCCTCCGGCGACATCTCCAGGTCCCCGACAGTGGGGGCGACGCCGGACAGCTGCTGGTAGAGGCCCTCGGTGAGGAACGCGTACGTGCCCACGACGAGGTCGGGCGACAGCGCGGCGATGGCCTCCACGCTGAGCTCCGTCGAGCCCACCAGCGGCAGCGGCTCGGCGGGCAGCAGGTCCTGCGCCCACGGGCGGGTGGAGGCGTCGTAGCCCAGGTTCTCGCGCACGCCGACGGGGGTGACCCCGAGGGCGAGGACGAAGTCCTGGTCGTTGAAGCCGACGGTCACCACCCGCTGCGGCTCCTCCTCGATCGTGGTGCTGCCGAAGGCGTGCTCCACGGTGGCGGGGAACGCCCCGGTGTCCGCGCTGCCGGTCGCGGGGGCGGCCGCCGCGTCGCCGCCCTCGTCGCCGTCCCCGCACGCTGCGGTGGCGGCCAGCACCCCGGCGGTGGTGAGGGCGGTCGTCAGCAGGGTGCGGCGGCGCATGCGGAGCTCCAGGGTCGTGGTGGTGGCCGCGAGGATCCCGCGACGCGGTGAGGATAGCCTCCCCTGAGCAGGGGCGGCCAGGGCTCCGGGTCGCGCCGCGCTCAGACGCCGACGTACGCCGCCAGGTGCTCGCCGGTCAGGGTGGAGCGGGCGGCGACGAGCTCGGCGGGCGTGCCCTCGAAGACGACCCGGCCGCCGTCGTGGCCCGCCCCGGGGCCGAGGTCGATGATCCGGTCGGCGTGCGCGATGACCGCCTGGTGGTGCTCGATGACGACGACCGACGTGCCCGCGTCCACGAGCCGGTCCAGCAGGCCGAGCAGCTGCTCGACGTCGGCGAGGTGCAGCCCGGTGGTCGGCTCGTCGAGGACGTAGACACCGCCCTCCTGGCCCATGTGCGTGGCCAGCTTCAGCCGCTGCCGCTCGCCGCCGGACAGCGTGGTGAGCGGCTGGCCGAGGGTGAGGTAGCCGAGCCCGACGTCGGCGAGCCGACCCAGGACGGCGTGCGCGGCCGGGATGCGCGCCTCCCCGGCGCCGAAGAACTCCCCGGCCTCGGCCACCGTCATCGCGAGCACCTCGCTGATGTCGCGCCCGGCGAGGCGGTGCTCCAGGACCGCGGCCTGGAACCGCTTGCCCTCGCAGTCCTCGCAGGTGGTCGCGACGCCGGCCATCACCCCCAGGTCGGTGTAGACGACGCCGGCGCCGCCGCAGGTGGGGCAGGCGCCCTCGGAGTTCGCGCTGAACAGCGCGGGCTTGACGCCGTTGGCCTTCGCGAACGCCTTGCGGACCGGCTCGAGCAGCCCGGTGTACGTGGCGGGGTTGCTGCGGCGCGAGCCGCGGATGGCGCCCTGGTCGACCACGACCACCCCGTCGCGCCCGGCGATCGACCCGTGCACGAGCGAGCTCTTGCCCGAGCCCGCCACCCCGGTGACGACGACCAGCACCCCGAGCGGGACGTCGACGTCGACGCCCTTCAGGTTGTGGGTGCTCGCACCGCGGACCTCCAGCACGCCGGTGGGTTCCCGCACCGTCTCCTTCAGGCGCGTGCGGTCGTCGAGGTGACGGCCGGTCGTCGTGCCGCTGGCCCGCAACCCCTCCACGGTGCCCTCGAAGCACACGGTGCCACCGGCCGTCCCGGCGCCGGGACCGAGGTCGACCACGTGGTCGGCGATCGCGATCGCCTCGGGCTTGTGCTCCACGACGAGCACGGTGTTGCCCTTGTCCCGCAGCCGCAGCAGCAGGTCGTTCATCCGCGCCACGTCGTGCGGGTGCAGCCCGATCGTCGGTTCGTCGAAGACGTAGGTGACGTCGGTGAGCGCCGAGCCGAGGTGGCGGATCATCTTGGTGCGTTGCGCCTCACCGCCCGACAGCGTGCCCGACGGGCGGTCGAGCGAGAGGTACCCCAGGCCGATCTCCGTGAACGAGTCGAGCAGGTGCCGCAGCCCCGCCAGCAGCGGCGCCACCGAGGGCTCGTCGAGCTCGCCGACCCACCGGGCCGCGTCGCTGATCTGCATCGCGCAGACGTCGGCGATGTTCTTCCCGGCGATCCGCGACGAGCGCGCCTCGGGGGCGAGCCGGGTGCCGTCGCACTCGGGGCACGTCTGGAACGTCACCGCCCGCTCCACGAAGCGGCGGACGTGCGGCTGCAGCGCGTCCACGTCCTTGGAGAGCACGGACTTCCGGATCTTGGGGATCACGCCCTCGTAGGTGAGGTTGACGCCCTCGACCTTGACCTTGGTCGGTTCCTTGTGGAGCAGGTCGTGCAGCTCCCTCTTCGTGTACTTCCCGATCGGCTTGCCCAGGTCGAGCCCGATGCCCTGGAAGAGGCGGCCGTACCAGCCGTCCATGCTGTAACCGGGGACCAGGAGCGCGCCCTCGCTCAGGGACCTGGTCGCGTCGTACAGCGCCGCGCGGTCGATGTCGTTGACCGTGCCCGCGCCCTCGCACCGCGGGCACATGCCGCCCAGGCGGCTGAACGTCGCCTTCTCCGCCTTGGTGCGCTCGCCGCGCTGGACCGTGATCGCGCCGCTGGCCCGCACCGAGGGGACGTTGAAGGAGAACGCCCCGGGGCCGCCGATGCGCGGCGTGCCGAGCCGGCTGAACAGGATGCGCAGCATCGCGTGGGCGTCCGTGGCGGTGCCGACGGTGGAGCGCGGGTTGGCGCCCATCCGCTCCTGGTCCACGACGATGGCCGTCGTCAGCCCGTCGAGCACGTCGACCTCGGGCCGCGACAGCGCCGGCATGAAACCCTGCACGAACGTGCTGTACGTCTCGTTGATGAGCCGCTGCGACTCCGCGGCGATGGTCCCGAACACCAGCGAGCTCTTGCCGGAACCGGAGACCCCGGTGAACACCGTCAGCCGGCGCTTGGGGATCTCGACGCTGACGTCCTTGAGGTTGTTCTCGCGTGCCCCGTGCACGCGGATCAGGTCGTGGCCGTCCGCGGGGTGCTGCGCACCCGTCCCCGTGCTCTCGCCCACCGGTCGTCTCCGTCCACGGCTCAGCGCACCTCTGCGGTGCGAGCGGTCCGACTGCCGACGAGGGTGATCGTGCCACGCGGCGGCGGCGTTGCCGAGACCCTCGGGGCTCTGGCTCCACCCCGTGCCGTCGTGCCACCCTCGTGCGGTGACCACCGGATCGCAGCACCTGAGCGTGCACGTCGACCGGCCGGCCGGGCAGGTCTACGCCTTCGCCCGCGACCCGGCGAACCTGACGCGGTGGTCCTCCGGCGTGGGCACCTCGGTGGTGCACGAGGACGGCGAGTGGTTCGTCCTCGCACCGCAGGGCCGGGCGCGGATCAGGTTCGCCCCGCTCAACGAGTTCGGCGTGCTCGACCACGACGTGCTGACACCGTCCGGTGAGGAGGTCCACGTGCCGCTGCGGGTCATCGCCGACGGCGACGGGTGCGAGGTGGTGTTCACGCTGCGCCGCTCGCCCGGCACGAGCGACGCGGACCTCGAGCGGGACGCCGCCCTCGTGACCGAGGACCTCGCCCGCCTGAAGCGGGTCGTGGAGGCCGCACCGGTGTGAACACCGGCGCGCGACGCCCCCGGACCGCGGGACCGGGTGCCGTCGCAGCGATGAGTCCACCGGCGCTCGCGGGTCGCCGCCGCGTACGTGGGGACCGACGCCCTCCTGCTCGGCCGGCGGGCGTACGACATCTTCGCCGCCCACTGGCCGCACCAGCGGGGCGGTGGGATCGCCGCGCTCTTCAACCGCGTCCCGAAGTACGTGGCCTCCCGCGGCAGGCCGGACCTGTCGTGGGCCGGCTCCACCCAGCTGGGCCCCGACCTCCCCGGCGCGGTGCGCCGGGTCCGTGACCGGCACGAGCACGTGAAGGTCGTCGGGAGCCTGGACCTGGTGCAGACACTGCTGCGCGAGAAGCTCTTCGACCGTCTGGACCTGCGGGTGCACCCGATCGTGCTCGGTGCGGGGAAGAAGGTGTTCGGCGGTGGTGCGGTGCCCACGAACCTCACGCTCCTCGAACTCCCGGTCGCCGGCCCGAGGGGCACCGTGCACCTTCGCTACGCGCTGGCCGACGGCGAACCCGCCACGGGGGACATGAGCGCACCCGATCGCGGTGCCGGGAACGGCGGTCGACCCGCCCCCAGCCCGTCGCGACCGCACACCGTGGTCAGCTCCTGGCCCACTCCATGACCGGTCCGCGGTGCACGACGGCGTAGACACGGTCACGCAACTGGTTGGCCTCCTCATCGGTCGAGGTGGCACCCAGGGGGCGCAGCACCAGGCGCAGCAGCACGTTGACCTGCCCGGGCCGGGTTCCCAGCCGTTCCCGCGCCGCCGGCGGGAGGTCTTCATGCCGGGTGGTGGCCAGGACGCTGACGGATTCCAGGTCCTCGGCGGCGGCCCCCAGCGCCGAGCGCACCGCGTCGCCGAGCAGTTCGGCATCGACGTCGTCACCGGTGACGATGGACAGGTCCCGGCGCACCGGTGGCTGGGAGGACACCGGCCGCCACGGGGACAGGTCCAGCAGTTGCCCCGCGAGGCGCGGATCGTTCGAGCGCAGAACGCGGATGTCGTCGATGCCCTTGCGCAGCATCAGAGCCCGGTCCAAGCCCATGCCCAGCGCCAGGCCGCCGACGCGGGCCGGGTCCAGGCCTGCGCCGGTCAGGACGTGCTCGGCGATCAGACCGCACTCGGCCAGCTCCACCCACCCCGCGGGGGTGCGCACGTCCACCTGCATCCCGGCGCGGGTGTAGGGGTGCACCGCGGCGGTGGTGCGCCACTGCGCCCCCGGGAGCACGGCCTGCACGAGCAGAGCGATCATCTGCTGCATCTGGCCCGGCCCGGGCAGCGACGTGGGACCGGCGTCCGGGTCGTCGTCTGCGGTGATGACGATGCGCCACAGGTCCACCTGGTGCGGGGTGCCCACGTGCAGGCGGTCGATGCTGTCGCGGCGGTGGACCACCCCTGGCAGCGCCAGCAGCACGTCGAGCCCGTTCAGTCCGTCTCCCGCACCACCGCCGGCTCGGAGCCTGGCGGCGAGCTGTCGAAGGACCGGCGGGATGCCGGCACTGGTGTGGCTGCGCAGCATGACGCTCTCGCCGACGTAGCGGCTGTAGCGGGCATCGCGGGTGACGTCCCCGTGCGCGTAGCCCAGGCGGTCGTAGTTGTCCTCCACCGCCACCAGCGGATGCAGGTGGCGCAGGTCCAGGGCGCAGCCCCACGTGCGGGTGAGGGCGCTGAGCACGTCCTCGAGCAGCAGTTGCATCGCGTGCGGGCCCTGGGCGGGATCGGTGAGGTCGCGCAGTTCGAGTGCCGCGAGCAGGTCTCGGGCGGGCAGCGGAGAAGGTGAGGTGTTCACGGGCGTTCCTTCGTGTGGTCGGTCCGGTGGGCGACACCCCCGGCCGACGGCCCCGTGATGGGCTACCGGCAGACCTCGGTGCCCTCACGGCTGCTCAGCAGCCGGGGGCGAGCAAAGGAGGTCGTGAGCCGAAGCACACCTCCACGGTAGCGCGCCCGGTCCCCACCGTCATCCACGTACGGACCACCTCGGTGTCGACCGCGATCGACACGACCGTGAACCGCGGGTGCGACTGGCAGGAGGGGGTTGGGGAGGGCCCGCGGTGCAGGCCCGGTTTGGTGCTTCGGTGAGCAGGCCGGTGGTCAGGCGCTGCTGGTGTCCAGGTCCGGGCCGTAGGCGGTCGCCAGGTACTCGCGGGTGTGCCGTGCCGCACCGGTTCGGCGTCGTAGACCTCCCGAGCGGTACCGGTCGGTTCACGGAACCAGTCGATGCGCGGTCCCTCGAGTGGCGTGACCCAGGCCCGAACCAGCGACTCCGTGGTCTGCGCCGCGCGCGTCGGGTCGGTCCTCACCGCGACTTCACGGGTGGTGATCCAGCTGACGACATCGACGATCGTGATGCCGGGAAGCACGTCCTCCTGCTCGGGGGCGATCAGCAGGCTGTGCATCACCTGGCCGGCGACGAGTGCACCGTCGTCGAGGTGTTGCGCGAAGTCGTCCCAGTCCATGTCGACCAGGGTCAGGTTGTTCTCCGCCACCCACAAGCAGTGCTGCCGCCACTCGCATCTACCGCCGCCGGCGCCCTGAACCTTCGAGCAGTAGCAGCAGTTCCGCAGAGGACGAGGCGGTCGGGTCGGCGACGACGATCAGGTCGTCGTCGTCGTCGTCGGCTGCTGCGGCGGTGAGCTGCTGTGGGGAGGTGTTGGACCGCTGCTCGCCACCGACCCCGAGGTCTGGGGGTCCGGTGCAGGGCGGGCACTGCTCGAGCACGTGCGGGAGCACGCCTGCCGGGCGAGGTTCCGTCGCGGTGAGCTGTGGGTGATCGCTGACAACGTGCGAGCGATCAGCGCCTACGAGCGTGCAGGCTGGGTGGACGCCGGCGCCATCGAGGTGCGCGGGTCAGCGGGGCGTCCCGAGCGTCGTTTCGTCCGGGACTTCGGCTGATCACGTCCGTGAGGTCCAGGACGCCGGCTCGTCGGCCACAGCGTCTGCGGACGTCCACGACAGCGCCGGACGAGTGCGTAGCGGCTCGTCGGTTCCGCTCACCGGCGGACTCGGCAGTGCGTTTGACGTGAGCAGCTCGCTGGCGCAGCAACCGGCGCAGGTAGGGAACCAGCACCAGGTGGGCGATGGCCTCGCCCAGGGGGCCGGCGGGCGCGGTGATGCTCATGCGGTCGGTCCTCCGGGTGCCGCCGGCGCCTGCGTCGTCGGGTCACGTGTCAAGCAGGACTGAGCGGTCTCGGCCGACCGTGATCGCGCGTGGTCGGCGTCGGGCGCGCGCACCGAGGTGGCCGGAAAGCACTGGCGCTCACCGGTTGCCTGGATAGCGTCGAGGACGTGCCGGAGCCTCCACCGCAGCAGCCCGAGAACGACGCCCGTCAGCCCTTCCGCCTCGTGGTGGACGTCCTGGCCACCCCCGAACAGGTGCAGGAGCTGCAGGAGGTGATCGGTGAGGCGCTGTGCGCGGCGCCGGGTGAGCACCCCGGTCCGTGCCGCACCGCCTGGTCGATCGCGTACGTCGGTGGCGGTGCCGACGACCTGGACGGCTCGTACGGCCTGGACCAGCAGGAGGCGGCCTTCATCCGTGAGCACCTGGCGCAGGTGCCGGTGTGGCCGCGAGCGGAGGTCGACCGCGACCTGGGGCTGTGACCCGGTCCCGCCTTTGATCGCGCCCCCGGTGCGGCAGGAGCGTGCGGTGTGAGTCTTCGCCGGGGTCAGTGGCCAGCGTTTCCGGGCAGGGCGAGGGGGAGGGTGTGCTCAGGGGTGGCTGGCCGGGTGGCCGTGGGAATCGGGTAGCGAGGGCCAGCGGGTGGCGGCCCAGGCGGACCAGGTGGCGTACCCGGTCGGAGGTGGGGGCACCGGATCGCCTCGGAGCTCATCGGCGGTCGGCTCCTGGAAGCTCTCACGCCAGCCCTGGAGGTCCTCAGCGCTGATCTCGAACGTCTGCTCGGGTGTGCGGGCGAACCGCTGCCGGATCCGGGTGAGTTGCGTCTCGACGTCCAGGGGCAGGTACTCGATGCGGCAGTCGGCTCCGGCTGCGGTGAACAACCAGCGCAGGGCCGAGCGCTCATCGCGCCCCCACAGTCCGAAGTCGACGACCACGTCGAGCCCTCCTCCGGCCACCTGCAGGGCCGTCCACAACAGCCGTCCTTCCAGGACGTCTCGCTTGCCGCCGGCATCGGGCTCGCCGAAGAGGGGGATCATCCACTCATCCGGTGTCAGGCGCAGCGCCTGCTGCTGCTGCTCCAACTGTCGCGCCCGGACCGTCTTGCCCGCACCCGGAAGCCCCACCATCAGGATCACTGTGGCTCTGCTCAAGGCTCTCGACCTCCAGGGGACCTCGATGACGACGGAGCCGATCAGTCGCGCTCCTGGTGCTGGAACTGCGCGATGAGCAGCCCTCAGCCGACCTCTGCAACGGCTTCCGAACCTGCGCGGACGAGAGAACCCACCGGATCGACACGGCCGCGACGCGGATCTTCGACGGGTGCGCTGCAGTTCGACGTCGGCTTCCGGGTTCCCGGGTCCCTTGCGCCTTCCGTTCAGCCGTGGCTGTCCGAGGACGCCGCCGTCGCCGTGGAGACGTGAGGCGCGTAGGAGGCGTCGGGTTCGATGGGGGTGATGACGTCGACCAGGACGCCGTCGGGGGCGGCGACGATGAAGTGCCGCTGTCCGAAGGGTTCTGAACGCAGGGGCAGCACCGCTCGCAGGGGGCCGTCGAGGACCAGGCGGCGGTACTGCTCGTCGACGTCGTCGACCTCGAGGTTGATCAGCAGGGCGGCGGTGGGCTGCCGGTGGCCGGCCGGGACGGTGTCGTGCTCGGCGGCGACGATGCCCAGTTCCCACTGCTGGCGGCGCAGGCTGACGTACCAGCCGGAGTCGAAGGTGGTGGCGAAGCCGAACTGGGTGCGCCAGAAGTCGGCGGCGGCGGCCACGTCGGCGCTGAGCACGACGGGGTAGACGCTGGTCAGCTGCACGTTCTGCTCCTCGAGGAAGGTGTCAGGACTCCCGTGGGGTGCGCGGGCGCTGCTACGTTCACATACGAACAGTCTGTATGTAAATGGGTGGCGGCAGTCGACCACCCCGCGAGGGAGGAGACCGGTGGCACGAAACACCAAGGAGCAGAGCGCGGCCACGGCCGCTGCGGTGCTGGGCGCGGCGCGCGAGCTGTACAGCTGCCGCGGTTACGTCGACGTCGCCGTGGAGGAGGTGGCCACTGCTGCAGGGGTGACCCGGGGAGCGGTGTACCACCACTTCGGCAGCCGGCAGGGGTTGTTCACCGCGGTGCTGGAGCAGGTGCAGCAGCAGGTGGCTGAACAGGTGCAGCACGCGGCGCAGGCGGCCGGCGAGGACGCCTGGGAGCAGCTGGTCGCCGGTTGCCGCGCGTTCCTGACCGCCAGCACGCAGGCGGGCGTGCGCCGGTTGCTGCTGGTGGAGGCACCGGCGGTGCTGGGCTGGGCGCGCTGGCGTGAGCTGGATGCGCGCCACTCCCGGCGGCTGCTGCACGAGGGGGTGCGTGAGTTGCTGGGTGCTGGGCGGTTGCGCACCGGGCCCGGGATCGGGGTTGAAGCGGGCGCGGTGGTCGCGGTGCTCTCCGGTGCCATGGACGAGGCCGCGTCGTGGGCTGCGAGCAGTCCCGACCCGCAGGCTGCTGCGGAGCAGGCGTGGCAGGTGCTGCACCTGCTGCTCGGTGCACTGCGTGCCGACGCGCCGGCTGCGGGCGCTGGGCCTGGAGACCCGAGCAGCCCCGGATCGACCGGGCCCGTCATCGGGAGCCGGTCGGGGCCGTAGGGGAAGGGAGACCACCGGCTGCGCCGGTTCCAGCGTCTGAGCCACGTGGCGATCGGCCCTCCCCGGGGGGCTTCCGACCTGACCGGGAGCCCTCGACGATGGATCACGCACGCGCAGGACGGCGTGGTGAGCGGTCGCCGCGGAGTCCGTCGATCGTGGTGTCCGAACCACGCCGTCGATAGGTTCAGGGCATGCCCGACCTCGGTCTCGAACGACTCCTCTCCATCGAGCGGCGCGGCTGGGACTCGCTCTGCCGCTCCGAGGGCGGCACCTTCTACGGCCGGCTCATGACGCCGGACGCGCTCATGGTCCTGCCGAACGGCGTGGTGATGGACCGCGACACCATCGCCGGTTCTCTCGACGGCGCCCCGCCCTGGACGTCCTACGAGCTGGAGGACGCTCGGGTCGTCCCGGTGAGCGACCGTTCGGCTGCCCTCGTCTACACGGCGACTGCCACCCGGGAAGGCGACGCGGCTCCGTTCACGGCACTCATGGCCAGCGTCTACTGCCTCCTCGGCGAGGAGATCCGCCTGGCGCTCTACCAGCAGACCACCATCACGCACTAGGAACGTGCGGGATCCGCCACGACGGGGCGAGTGGCGCACGGTGCGCCGACGGTGCGGGCGAAGGTGGCCACCGGCACCAGGGCCAGGGCGCGGCGACTGGTGCGCGTGGCCAGCCAGGCCGGCAGCGGCTGCTGGCGCTCGTTCCGCACCTGCGCTTGCGTCGTTGCGCGCTGCCTCGACCAGTGCGGGTGTTGGAGGTGTTCACGAGTTCGCTCCTGCCGTCGAGGGCGTCGCGGTGGTCGTCGCGGGTGTGGCGTACAGCTGCGTCGACATGGGCGGGAAGGGGGTCGGGGAGAAGATCGCCTCGACCGGCAGGCCGAAGTGGCCGGCCAGCGCAGGGCCAGTTCCACGGAGGGGCCGTAGTCGCCGCGCTCGAGGAAGCCGACGGTCTGGACGTTGATGCCCACCGCTTCGGCCAGTTGGCGGCGACTGATGCCCCGCTCGGCGCGCAGCACCGCGAGGCGGTTGTGCAGCTGCCCGGCGTCCGGCGCCCCCTTGCCCTTGCTCACCACCCCTCCAGTGCTGCGTAAACGCAACACTCGGTGCAGGGGTGGCGACGCGAGCTGTGGGAGAGGGGTTTCCACGGCCGACGAAGCCCGGCAGTCGGGACGCACGCCAGGTGTTCGCTGCTCGGTGGTCCGTTGGTGCGCGCCGTGCCCGGCTCGCGCTGGGGCATCGGCGAGACCAGGTGGCCGCCGGCCATCCGTGATCGCGCGCGTCCGGTGCGCCGTGAGCGTGCGGTCGTGCTCCGAGTGGCTATGACGCTGCCTGTGGTCGTGCCTCGAGCCGGTCGTCGGCTCTGACGGCGTCGATCAGGGCGCGGGGCCCGGCCACGACGGTGCAGTCGGCGTCGAGGTCGGTCAGCACCAGCCAGGAGCGCTCGACCGGCCACAGCGCGGTGGGGCCGTGACGTTCGAACCAGTGACGGTCCTGGTAGCGCCAGGTGCGTCCCAGCGTGCGCACCGCGGCCAGCGGGCCGGCCAGCAGCAGGCACGTGCGCAGCAGCTGCACGCGGGGTGCGGCGGTGAGCACCTCTGCGGTGAAGGCCGGCTCCTGCGGAGGCCCGGTGTGGTGCGGGTCGCCGTAGAAGCCGACGTGCGCTCCGCCGCGCACCCAGGGCAGGTCCTCGGCGACGGCGAGCAGGCACGCGGCGCCGGAGCCGGAGCCGGACCAGAGCGTCAGGTGGCTCAGCAGCGCGTCCCAGCCGGGCTCGCCCAGTTCGCCGAGCTCGGGTGCGCCGCCGGGCCAGCCGCTGCGGGTGCTGCGGCGGGTGTGCACGGCGCCGGAGACCTCATCCCAGGTGCTGTGCGGGTGCAGCCCGTGGCCGGTGCGCGCGGCCACCTGCGCCCAGGTGACGGGCTGGCCGTCGGTGTCGCTGGCCGGGTGCAGCAGCCGGGCGGTGGCCGCGAACTCCTCGACCGTGCCACCACCAGGGGTGAAGAGGTCCGGGGGCACGGCGTCGCTCGACCAGATGGCGTCGGGGACGGTGCTGGGGCGGGCTGGCCGCAACTGCTGGGGGCTCACCGGGCCAGTGTGAGGCGGTCGATGCTCCGTCCTCCGCAGCCTGACATCGACACGAGCGTGCGCCAGCGCCCGTTCACGATCGCGCCCGGAGGGGGCGGCGGTCTCCAGCCGCGAGCGCGTGGTGGGCCGCGGTGTCGCGCCTACCGGGGACTGCTGACGTCGGTCCCGTGCTCCTCGAGGATCGCGTCGAGGACGCGCCGGGCTGCAGTCGACTCCTCGTCGTCCCGGTCGACGGTCCGGGCGCAGGTGGCCAGGGTCTTCCACAGCGCCCAGCCCCGCCCTCGCGCCCAGGTGGCCTCGTCGACGGCCAGCCGGTCCCGGAAGGCTCGCCGGCCCGTGGCGTCCAGCAGCGTCCACGCTCCCGCCAGGTCGCACGCGGGGTCTCCGACACCGCAGGTGCCGAAGTCGATGACGGCCGCCAGTCGTCCGTCGTCGAGCAGCAGGTTGCCGGCGGCGACGTCACCGTGGAACCAGACCGGGACTCGGTCCCAGCGTGCGTCCAGAGCCGTCGCCCAGACCTCGCGGGCCAGCTCGGCGTCGATGCGGCCGTGCAACGCCTCCAGCGCGGTCCGGGTCGTCGCGTCGTAGGTGCGCAGGGTGCCGCCGCGGAACCAGTTGTGCGTTCCCGGCGGTGGTCCGTCGGTGGGGTCGACTCGTTGCAGGGCGGTGAGGAAGTCGGCGAGGTCGAGGGCGAAGCGGACCGGGTCGGCGATGCCGCCGGTGAGGTTCTCCGCGGTCACCGGTTCCCCGTCGAGCCAGCGGTAGACCGACCAGGCGAAGGGGTAGTCCGCGCTGGGCCGGCCCTTGCCCAGTGGGGTGGGGATGGGAAGCGGCAGCTGCGCGGCGAGCCGGGGAAGCCAGCGGTGCTCCTTGTCCACCGCCGGGGCGTACTCAGCGGCGGCGGGCAGGCGCACCGACATGCGCGAGCCGAGGTGGAACGTCCAGTTGTCCCAGCCGCCGTCGGCCACCGCGCGGACCGGGAGGTCGGACCACTGGGGGAACTGCTCGGCGATGAGCTGCTGCACCAGGTCGGCGCTGACGGTGATGCGGGTGGGGACAGGTCCGAGGTCGTGCCCGCTGCTCACGCGCATCGGGTCGGAGTGCTCACGACTACCGGTGTGGCGGTGTCCTCGCGCGCTGCCCGGCCTGCTTCTCCATCGTCGACCACGAGGCCAGGCTGGCAGATCGGGCCTGCTGCGCTCAGCCGCGTTCAGTGGAGTCCACCAGAGTGGTGTGCGGAGGGGCGGGACTGCTGCATCGACCGGTGACGACCTGACCCGCCCCAGCCGACGACGTGGAGGTCGCACCGCACACGGCCCGGGGTCCTCGGCACCGGCTTCGCCGGCACCTATCCGCGAACCGCTATGCTGATGCATGACAGAACCCAGTAGCACTACCGCCGCGGAACCCGCTGTGCTACCCACCCGACCGTCCGGCGGCCCGAGCGCGAAGGCCCTCCCCGCCGCGGCCGGACCGCTGCTGGGCCTCCTCGGCGTCGTGGTGTTCTCCTTCACGCTGCCGTTCACCCGCATCGCCGTGCGGACCCTCGACCCGCTCTTCGTCGGAGCGGGCCGCGCCGTCGTCGCCGGCGTGCTCGCCGCTGCGGTGCTCGCCGCCACCCGCGCGCCCCGCCCGCCGCTGCGGCTGGTGCCGCGACTGCTGCTCGTCGTCGTCGGAGTCGTCGCCGGTTTCCCCCTGCTGACGAGCGCCGCGCTGCGCGAGGTGCCCGCCGCGCACGGCGCCGTCGTCGTCGGCGTCCTGCCCGCGGCCACCGCCGTCGCGGTCGTCCTGCGCACCCGCGAACGCCCCGGCACCGGTTTCTGGGCCGCGAGCGCCGCCGGGCTGGCGGCGGTCGTGGCGTTCGTCGCGCTCAGCGGCGGCGGTCTGGGGGACGTGGGTGCGGGGGACGCGCTCCTGCTGGCGGCCGTCGTCCTCGCGGCGCTCGGTTACGCGGAGGGCGGCCTGCTGTCCCGGGAACTCGGTGCCTGGCAGACGATCTGCTGGGCGCTCGTGCTGGCCCTGCCCCTGATGGCCGCGATCACCGTCGCCTCCGCCTCCGGTCAGCGCCCGAGCGCGGGGTGGGCGGGCTGGCTGTCGTTCGGCTACCTCGCGGTGTTCAGCATGTTCCTGGGGTTCTTCGCCTGGTACCGGGGGCTGGCGATCGGGCCGATGACGCGCGTCAGCCAGGTGCAGCTCGTGCAGTCGGTGCTGACGATCGCCTGGTGCGCGCTGCTGTTCGGCGAGCACGTGGACGCCGCCGTGGTGGTGGCGGCCGCCGTGGTGCTGGTGTGCGCCGCGGCGGCGGTGCGCGCCCGGGTGCGCTGAACGGGGCGTGCCCGGCGCCGCCCGGGTCAGCGCGGCGGGCGTTCCCCGTCCGGTGCGCTCGCCGGCGCGGGGACCGCGCCCGCGCGTCGCAGCCGGTCCTGCGTGCGGCGCACCGCCCCGCGCACGTACGGCCCGCGCAGGTGGTGGCACCGGGCGTTCGGGCTGTCCGGGCCGTGCCGGCGCAGCACGTCCGCCAGGCGCTCCTCGACGTCGACGACCTCCCCGTCCGCGGAGACGGTCTGGTCCGCCCACGTCAGCGCGTCGGCGATCGCCCCCGCGAGGGCGCGCGGGTCGTCGTGCGCGGACAGGGCTCCGGTGAGCCCGCGCACCTGGGCGGCGAAGCGGGCGCCGGAGTGGTGGGCGACGAGCGAGGCGAGCAGCCGCGGCCACCCGGCTCCCCGCAGGTGGTCGGCGCCGTCGAGGGGGTGGAAGCCGACGGCGCGCAGGTCCGGGGCGTAACCGACGTCGTGCAGCCACGCGGCCGCCACGAGGACGGGGCGGTCCTGCGGGGCGACGGCGCCCGCACCGGCGGCGGCGCGGGCGGCCACGGCGCGGGTGTGCTCCCAGCGCGGGTGCAGGTCCTCCAGCAGCTCCCGTGCGAGCCGTTCGGCCGCGGCGACGAGGTCGCCCCCGGGGTGCGTCGCGAGGCCCCCGGCGGGGGGCGGGACGGTGGCCAGAGCGTGGTCTCCACTCATGGCGGGAACGGTACGGGGTGCGCCCGCGCGCCGGGAGGGTCCCAGGTCCATCCCCCCCGCGCGGGTGCACCCCGTGCAGCCGGGCGGTCGCGCTGCGCGACGGCGGCCGGTCAGCGCCCCAGCAGGTCGCCCAGCCACGCCAGCTGCCGGCGCCAGTGGTGCACCTGGCCACCCTCGTGGTCGTTGAACCGGTACACGTCCAGCTCGGCGGGGCCGCCGTAGGCGCGGTGCGCGGCGTACACCGTGGACGGCGGGCACACCCGGTCCATCAGCGCCACGGAGAACAGCGCGGGGGCGCTCGCCCACGGCGCCAGGTGGGCGACGTCGAAGTGGTCCAGGGTGGCCAGCGCCCGATCGGCCTGGTCGCGGTGCACCGACAGGTACCGGGTGATCTCCAGGTAGGGGTCGAGCCCGCACACCTCGACGGCGCGGCGCAGATGGCTCATGAACGGCACGTCGGTCAGCACCGCGCGCACGTCGGGCACCAGGGAACCGGCCGCGAGGGCGAGCGCGCCGCCCTGGCTGGCGCCGGCGACGACCACGGCGTCCGCCTGCACGCCGGGCAGGGCCCGGGCGGCCTCCACGGCGCGCGCGGCGTCGGTGTAGACGCGGCGGTAGTAGTACTCCTCCGGGTCGAGGATGCCGCGGGTGGTGAACCCGGGGGTGGCGGGCCCGGAACCGTGCGGGTCGGGGGTGTGCCCGCCGCCGCCCCACACCGAGCCCTGCCCGCGGGTGTCCACCACCAGGTGGGCGTACCCCGCGCTGGCCCAGGTGAGCCGTTCCTCCGGCAGGCCGCGCCCGCCGCCGTAGCCGACGAACTCCACGACGACCGGCAGGGGGCCGTCCGCGCCGGTCGGGCGCACCAGCCAGGCGCGGACCCGGTCGCCGCCGTAGCCGGCGAACGACACGTCCCAGTGCGCCAAGGTCATCAGATGAGTGGGGGTCTCGGTGAGCTCCAGGTCCAGGGGGAGCGCACGGGCCGCCGCGAGGGTGCGGTCCCAGAACCCGCGCAGCCCGGGAGGCGGGGTGAAGCTCGGTTCATAAGCTTCGAGGTCGGCCTGGGTCATCTCGGACAGGGGCACGGCGGGTCTCCTCCGGCGGGTGACCACCGGGGCGACAGCGTCCCGGTGGTGACGGATTCATCAGATGACATCTTGACGCATGTGCGCGTCCGGGGGCATCCTCCTCCTACCGGTCACCGGCGGCGGACCTCCGTCGCGAGACGTCGAGGCCGCACCCCGACGCGGTGGTGCGCGCAGAGGAGACACGATGATGTGGACCACCCGGACGAGCCCCGCCGCGCCCCGCGCGGGCCGGGCCGCCGCCCTGCTGTGCACCGTCGGCCTGCTGGCCGCCTGCGGCGGCGGTGGCGGTGACGCCGCGGCGGGCGGTGGCGACGACCCCATCCAGTTCTGGGGGTGGGTCCCCGGCCTGGAGGAGCAGGTCGCGCAGTGGAACACCGAGAACCCCGACACTCCGGTGGAGTTCCACCGCATGACCGGCGACGACGGCAAGAAGGTGGAGGCCGCCGTGGACGCCGGCGCCGGCCCCGACATCGTGCAGCTGTCCACTCACGACCTGCCCGACTACGTCATCAACGACCGGGTGCAGCCCATCACCGAGTTCGTCGCCGACACCGAGGACCTCTACACCCCGTCCTCGTGGCAGTCGGTGACGCTGGCCGGGGAGGTGTACGGCGTCCCCCAGGGCAGCGGGCCCACCGCGATGATGTACCGCGCGGACGTCTTCGAGAAGCACGGCATCGCCGTGCCCACCACGTGGGACGAGTACGAGCAGGCCGCCGCCGCGCTGCACGCCGCGGACCCGAACGTCTACATCGCCGGGTTCTCGCCCAGCGAGATCGGCCAGTGGACGCAGGACGTCTCCCAGGCCGGCGGCACCTACTTCGGCATCGAGGGCGACGCCTGGAGCGTCCAGGTCGACAGCCCCGAGAGCCGCCGGGTCGCCGAGCGCTGGCAGCGGCTGCTGGACGCCGGCCTGGTGAAGACCACCCAGATGTGGACACCGGAGTACTGGGCGTCGGTCAACGCCGGGGAGATCGCCACCATCACGTACGCCGCCTGGTTCCCGGTGCAGCTGCAGGAGAACGTCGCCGACCAGGCGGGCCTGTGGCGCGTCGCGCCGCAGCCCACCTACGACGGCACCTCGGTCGCCGGGGACTCCGGCGGCGCGGCCGACGTGGTGCTCGCCGGCGCCGACGACCTGGAGGGTGCCGCGGAGTTCCTCACCTGGATCAACAGCGACCCCGAGCAGGTCGAGCACCTCATCTCCGTCGGCGGCATCTTCCCCACCGCCCTGGTCGGTTTCGAGTCCGAGGCGCTGGCCGAGGAGATGCCGTACTTCGGCGGGCAGCGCATCTACGACGTGTTCCGCCAGGCCGCCGAGGTCGTCCCGCCGACCTGGACCGACGGCCCCGCCAACGGTCAGGTCGACGCCGACATCACCGACGGGTTCGGCGCGGTCGCCACCGGGTCCAGCACCTTCGCCCAGGTGCTCGCCGAGGCCGACGCCGCCGCCACCGACCGGCTCACCGACATGGGCCTCGACGTGGTCGACCCCTCGTGAGCGTCGTGCCCCTGCCGGCCCGCCGCGCCGCGGGCCGCCGGCCCGCGGCGCGCCGCACCGGCGGCCGGCACGTGGCCCCGTACGCGTTCGCCGCGCCGTTCGTGGTGCTGTTCCTGGTGTTCCTCGTCGCCCCCATCGTGCTGGCGCTGTGGCAGAGCATGTTCCGGCAGCGCGCCGCCGGCGGGTTGGGCTTCGGCGGCACCCGCCAGCGCGAGTTCGCCGGTCTGGGCAACTACGTGACGGCGCTGACCGACACGGGGTTCACCTCCGGGTTCGCCCGCGTCCTGCTGTACGGGGCCGTGCAGGTCCCGGTGATGCTGGTCCTGGCCCTCGTGCTGGCCCTGCTCTTCGACTCCGCGGCGGTGCGCTTCGGGCGGTTCTTCCAGGCCGCGGTGTTCGTGCCGTACGCCGTCCCCGGCGTCATCGCGGCCCTGCTGTGGGGGTTCCTGTACCAGCCGGGCGTCAGCCCGATCGTGGGCGGGTTGACCTCGCTGGGCGTGGACGTGGACCTGCTCGCCCCCGGGACGGTGCTGTGGTCGCTGGCGAACATCGCGCTGTGGTCGAACACCGGCATCAACGTCGTCATCCTGTACGCCGCGCTGCAGTCGGTGCCCGCGGAGGTGGGCGAGGCGGCCCGGGTGGACGGGGCGAGCGAGGTGCGGGTCGCGCTGAGCATCAAGCTGCCGATGATCCTGCCCGCCCTGCTGCTCACCACGCTGTCGTCGATCATCGGCACGCTGCAGCTGTTCAGCGAACCCAACGTGCTGCGCACCATCACCTCGAACATCACCAGCGACTACACGCCCAACATGGCGATCTACACGACCTCCACGGAGGCGCAGGACCCGCACCTGGCCGCGGCCATGGCCGTCCTGCTGGGCGTGTCCACGCTCGTGCTGTCGCTGGTCGTGCTGCGCATCTCGAACCGCAGGAACGGAGCACTGGCGTGAGCACCAGCACCCGCACCGGGCCGGGGGCGACACCCGGGGCACCGGCGCCGGCCCCCGCCGCCACCGGTCGCGCCCGCCGCCGCACGGCCACCAGCGCGGGGGAGCGGCACTCCACCGCCGTGCGGGTCCTGGCCACCGGTGCCGTCGCCGTGGCGACGGTGTACTTCCTGATGCCGGTGTGGTGGATGGTCGTGGCCGCCACCAAGTCCAGCACCTCGCTGTTCACCACCCCCGGTTTCTCCTTCGCCGACCCCCAGCTGCTGCAGAACCTTCGGGAGTTGTCCACCTACGACGACGGCATCTTCTGGCGCTGGGTCCTGAACACCGTCGTGTACTCCGTCGTCGGGTCCGTGCTGACCGTCCTGGTGTGCGCCGCGTGCGGGTACGCGCTGGCCATGTTCGAGTTCCGCGGCCGCAAGGTGCTGCTGGGCGCGGTGCTGGCGAGCATGCTGGTGCCCGGCACCGTCCTGGCGCAGCCGACGTACCTGCTCGTCGTGGAGCTCGGCCTGAACAACACCTACGCGGGCGTGCTGCTGCCCTCGATGGTGTACCCCTTCGGGGTCCTGCTGTGCACCGTGTTCGCCCGCTCCTCGATCCCCGTGGAGCTGCTCGAGGCCGCCCGCCTAGACGGCGCCGGGGAGCTGCGCATCTTCGTGGCCGTCGGCCTGCGGCTGATGACGACCGGGCTGGTCACGGTCCTGCTGTTCGCGTTCCTGGGCAGCTGGAACAACTACCTGCTGCCGCTGATGGTCCTGACCGACGCCGAGTTGATGCCGCTGACGGTCGGCCTGACCGGCTGGAGCCAGGCGTCCATCACCATCCCCGGCCTGCAGGTCCTCGTGGTGGCCGGCTCCCTGGTGTCCGTGGTGCCCGTCATCGGCGTGTTCATCGCCCTGCAGCGGTACTGGCGCTCCGGCCTGACGGCCGGCGGCGTGCGGTTCTGACGTGGCCGTCGAACCCGTCCTGCGCTTCCCCGCGCCCGCCGGCACCTGGGTGGAGGCCCTGCCCGTGGGGAACGGGCGCCTGGGCGCGATGTGCTGGGGCGCCGCCGACGGCGAGCGGCTGTCCCTGAACGACGACCGCGCCTGGTCCGGCCCCGTCGGGGGGCCGGTCCACGAGGTCCCCGCCGGCCACGTCGGCACCGTCGAGCGCGCCCGTGGAGCCGTGCTGGCCGGGGACCACCGCCTCGCCGAGGAACTGCTGACCCCCGTCGTGGTCCCGCACACCCAGGCGTACCTGCCGCTGGGTGACCTGCGCGTGACGTGCGACCCGCTGCCCGTGTCGCGGTTCGATCGCGGCCTGGACATGCCCACCGGGACGGCGTGGGTGCGCCGCGAGCACCCCCACGGCGGCTCCGTGCACCAGGAGACGCTCGTCAGCGCCCCCGCCGGGGTCCTGCTGCACCGCCTGCTCGCCACCGGCACGACCGTGGACGTCACCGTCGCCCTCACCTCCCCGCTGCGGGTGCGCAGCGGCGCCGCCTCCGGTGCGGGTGAGGGCGGCGCGGAGCTGGAGGCCGTGCTGGAGCTGCCGGTCGACGTGCGGCCCTGGAGCCCGGACGGGCGCGACGAGCCCGTCACCTGGGCGGCGGACGGCGCGGCGGCCCGCTGCGCGGCCGTCGTGCTGCGGGTGCGCACCGACGGCACCGTGCTGCCGGCGGGCCCGGGCGCGGCGCTGCGGGTGCTGGGGGCCCGCACCCTCGAGGTCCTGCTGGCCACCGAGGTCAGCGACACCCCCGGCGGCCCGTGCGCCGGTGAGCGGGAGGCCGTGCGCACCGCCCGCGCCCGCGTCGCCGCCGCGGCCGCCACCGGCTCGGAGGAGCTGCTGCGCGCGCACCGCGCCGACCTGTCGCCCTGGTGGGGCGAGGTCCACCTGGACCTGGGCGGCGCGGTGCCGGCGGGGACGAGCACCGGCGAGCTGCTGCGCCGGGCCGTGGACGACGACGGTTCCCGGCGCGCCCTCGTGGAGCTGGCCGTGGCCCACGCCCGGTACCTGCTGCTGGCCGGGTCCCGCCCCGGAACGCACCCGCTGACCCTGCAGGGCATCTGGAACGCGGAGCTGCAGCCGCCGTGGAGCAGCAACTACACGACGAACATCAACCTGCAGATGGCGTACTGGCCCGTGGAGGTGTGGGGGCTGGCGCCGCTGCACGAGCCGCTGCTGGCCTTCGTGCGGCGCCTGGCCTCCGCCGGGGAGGACACCGCGCGGCGCGCGTACGGCGCCGGCGGGTGGGTGGCGCACCACAACAGCGACGTGTGGGCCACCACCGGCACCGCCGGGGGCGGCTGGGCGCGGCCGGAGTGGTCGGCGTGGCCGTACGGCGGGGCGTGGCTGGCCACCCACCTGCACGAGCACGCCCGGTTCGCCGCCGACCCGCCCGCCGCTGCCCGCGCGGCGCTGCCCGCCGTGGCCGGTGCCGCCCGGTTCGCCCTGGACCGCCTGGTGCGGCTGCCCGACGGCGAGCTGGGCACCGCCCCCTCGACCTCGCCCGAGAACCGCTTCCTGGACAGCGAGGGCGAATCCCGCCCCGCCGCGGTGAGCAGCACCTGCGACCTGGCGCTGACCGCCGCGGTGCTGCGCGCGCTGCTGGACCTCACCACCACCGCCGGGAGGGCCGGCGACGGGACGGGCGACGGGACCGGCGACGAGGAGCTGCTGCAGCGGGCCCGCACCGCGCTGGCGGAACTGCCCGCACCGCGCACGGGTGCGCGCGGGGAACTGCTGGAGTGGCGCGAGGAGTTGCCCGAAGCCGAACCGGAGCACCGGCACACCTCCCACCTCGTCGGCCTGTTCCCGCTGGACCTGGTCGACGTCCGCTCCGACCCGGCGACGGCCGCCGCCGCGGCGCGCACCCTGGAGCTGCGCGGGGAGGAGTCCACCGGCTGGGCGCTGGCCTGGCGCGCGTGCCTGTGGGCTCGGCTGGGGCGCGGTGACCGGGTGGGCGAGACGCTGCGGCGCTGCCTGCGCCCGGTGCCCGAGGACGCCGCCGCCGGCGACCAGGCCGGTGGGCTGTACCCGAACCTGTTCTCCGCGCACCCGCCGTTCCAGCTGGACGGCAACAGCGGCCTGGCCGCCGCGGTCGCCGAGGCCCTGGTGCAGTCCGGCGACGAGGTGGTGCGGCTGCTGCCCGCCCTGCCGCCGGACTGGCCCGACGGCTCCGTGCGCGGCCTGCGCACCCGCGCCGGTGTGAGCGTGGAGCTGACCTGGCGCGCCGGCCGGCCCGTGCGCGCGGTGCTCACGGCGCTGCGGGCCGCGCACGTCACCGTCCACGCCGGGCCGCCCGGCGACGACACGACCCCGGGGGTGTTCCGGCTGGCCGCCGGCGAGCGCGCCGAGGTGCCCGTGGGCCCCCGGAACCCCGAGAACCCGATGAACCCGATGAACCCGGTGAACCCGATGAACCCGATGGACCCGAAGGACGAGGAGCAGCCGACGTGAAGCTCATGCGCGTGGGGGAGGTGGGCCGCGAGCGCCCGCTGGCCCTGCTGGACGACGGTTCCGGTGCCGACCTCACCGGTGTGCTGGACCCGCACCGGCCCTGGTCGGCCGAGGACCTGCGGTCGGCCGCCGCTGCGGTGGAGCGCGGGGGCCTGCCCCGGGTCGACCCGGCCGGGCTGCGGGTGGGGTCCCCCCTGCCGCGCCCGGTGACCATCGTGTGCGTGGGCCTGAACTACCGCGACCACGCCGCCGAGACCGGGTCCCCGCTGCCCGCCGAGCCGATCCTGTTCCTGAAGTCCCCGGCCACCGTGGTGGGGCCCGGCGACGAGGTGCTGGTGCCGCGCGGCAGCGTGAAGACCGACTACGAGGTCGAGCTCGGCGTCGTCATCGGCCGCCGGGCGCGCTACCTGGAGACCGCGGAGGAGGGGCTGGCGCACGTCGCCGGGTACGTCGTCTCGCACGACGTGTCCGAGCGGGAGTTCCAGCTCGAGCGCGGTGGCCAGTGGGACAAGGGCAAGAACTGCGAGACGTTCAACCCGCTGGGGCCCTGGTTCGTCACCGCCGACGAGGTGCCCGACCCGCAGGCCCTCGGCCTGCGCCTGTGGGTGGACGGGGAGCTGCGCCAGGACGGCACCACCGCCGACATGGTGTTCGGCGTCGGTGAGCTCGTCGCGTACATCAGCAGGTTCATGGTGCTGGAGCCCGGGGACGTCGTGAACACCGGGACCCCGGCCGGCGTCGCGCTGGGCCGCCCCGACCCCAAGCCGTACCTGCGCGCCGGTCAGGTCGTCGAGCTCGAGATCGACGGCCTGGGCCGGATGCGCCACCCCGTGGGAGCCGCCCGATGAGCACGTTCACCCGCTTCGAGACGCACGACGTGCGGTTCCCCACCTCCCGGCACCTCGACGGTTCCGACGCGATGAACCCGGACCCGGACTACTCGGCGGCGTACCTCGTCCTGGGCACCGACGACGCCGACGGTCTGGAGGGCCACGGCTTCGCCTTCACCATCGGGCGCGGCAACGACGTGCAGGTCGCCGCGATCCGGGCGCTGGCCGATCACGTGCTGGGCCGCGACGTGGAGGAGGTCCTCGGCGACATGGGCGCCACCTGGCGCTCCTTCGCCGACGACTCGCAGCTGCGCTGGCTGGGGCCGGAGAAGGGCGTCATGCACATGGCGGTCTCCGCGGTCGTCAACGCCCTGTGGGACCTGAGGGCCAAGCGCGCCGGGCTGCCGCTGTGGGACCTGCTGGCGCGGATGAGCCCGGCGGAGCTCGTCTCCCTGGTGGACTTCCGCTACCTCACCGACGCGCTCACGCCCGCCGAGGCGCTCCAGCTGCTCACCGACGCCGAGCCCGGCCGGGCCGCCCGCCGCGAGGAGCTGCTGCGCACCGGGTACCCGGCCTACACCACGACCCCCGGCTGGCTGGGGTACTCCGACGACAAGCTCGTGTCGCTGTCCCGGCAGGCCGTGGCGGAGGGTTTCACCCAGATCAAGCTGAAGGTGGGTGCCGACCTGGCCGACGACGTGCGCCGGCTGCGGCTGGCCCGCGAGGCCGTCGGCACGGACGTGCGCATCGCCGTGGACGCCAACCAGCGCTGGGACGTCGCCGAGGCGGTCGAGTGGATCGGCGCGCTGGCCCCGTTCGACCCGTGGTGGATCGAGGAACCCACCAGCCCCGACGACGTGCTGGGGCACGCCGCGATCCGCCGCGCCGTGGCGCCGGTGAAGATCGCCACCGGCGAGCACGTCCAGAACCGCATCGTCTTCAAGCAGATGCTGCAGGCCGGTTCCCTGGACGTCCTGCAGATCGACGCCGCCCGGGTCGCCGGCGTCAACGAGAACGTCGCGATCCTGCTGCTCGCCGCGAAGTTCGGGGTGCCGGTGTGCCCGCACGCCGGTGGCGTGGGGTTGTGCGAGCTCGTGCAGCACCTGTCGATGTTCGACTACGTGGCGCTCTCGGGGACCACCGGCGACCGGGTCGTGGAGTACGTCGACCACCTGCACGAGCACTTCGTTCACCCCGTGCAGGTGGTCGGCGGGCGGTACCGGACGCCGCTGGCACCGGGTTTCTCCGCCGAGCTGGTGCCGGGGACCCTGCAGCGGTTCGCGTTCCCCGGAGGCCCCGAGTGGCGCGGCGAGGCCGTGCCGGAACCGCCGGGTGCACCGGTGCTGGAGGACGCCCCGGCGGGCGCGGTGCTCGCGTGAGCGGGCCGTTCGCGGGGTGCCGCGCCCTGGTCACCGGGGGTTCCTCCGGGATCGGTGCCGCCACCGCCCGGCGCCTGCTCGCCGACGGGGCGGCCGTCGCCGTGCTGGACCTGGACCCGTCCGCCGCGCCCGCCGGCACCGTCGCCCTGGCCGCCGACGTCGGCGACGACGCGTCCGTGCGCGCCGCCGTCGCCGAGGCCGCCGGGGCCCTCGGCGGTCTCGACGTCCTGGTCAACAACGCGGGGATCGGTGCCCGCGGCACCGTGGAGGACGGCGACGACGAGCAGTGGCACCGCGTCCTGGACGTCAACGTCCTCGGTGTGGTGCGCACGACGCGGGCCGCCCTGCCGCACCTGCGCCGCTCCGGCCGCGCCTCGATCGTCAACACCTCCTCCATCGCCGCGTGGGCGGGGCTGCCTCAGCGCGCGCTGTACTCGGCGTCCAAGGGCGCCGTGCAGGCGTTGACGCTGGCGATGGCCGCCGACCACCTCGCCGAGGGGATCCGCGTGAACTGCGTGGACCCCGGCACGGTGGACACCCCGTGGGTGCAGCGGCTGCTGGACGCCGCCGACGACCCGGACGCCGAGCGCGCCCGCCTCGCCGCCCGCCAGCCCACCGGGCGCCTGGTCACGCCCGAGGAGGTCGCGCACGCCATCGCCTCCCTCGCCGACCCGCGCTGCGGCGCCACCGGCACCGCGCTGGCCGTCGACGGCGGGATGCACTCGCTGCGCCTGCCCGCCAAGGTGTGAGGGTGCGCACCGCAGCCCTGGGCAGGACCGGTCTCGACGTCCCCGTGGTCGGCTTCGGGTGCGCGCCGCTGGGGAACCTGTACGCGCCGGTCCACGAGGCGCAGGCGCGAGCCGCGCTGGAGGCGGCGTGGGAGGGCGGCCTGCGGTACTACGACACCGCCCCCTACTACGGCCTGGGTCTGTCCGAGCGGCGCCTGGGCGCGTTCCTGCGCGACGTGCCGCGCGAGGAGCTCGTCCTGCAGACCAAGGTGGGCCGGCTGCTGCGCCCGCGCCGCGGTGAACCCGTGCACCACCCGCACGGTTTCGCCGTCCCGGGCGACGTGGACCCGGTGTGGGACTTCTCCGCCGAGGGGGTGCGGCGCAGCCTGGACGAGAGCCTGGAGCGACTCGGGCTGGACCGCGTCGACGTGGTCCTCGTGCACGACCCGGACGAGTTCGAGGACGAGGCGCGCCGCGGCGCCCTGCCGGAACTGCTGCGGCTGCGCGAGCAGGGCGTCGTGCGCGCCGTCGGGGTGGGGATGAACCAGGCGGCGATGCCCACCCGCTTCCTGGCCGAGTTCGACCTCGACGTGGTGCTGCTCGCCGGCCGCTACAACCTCGTGGAGCAGGACGCGCTGGACGACCTGCTGCCCGCGGCGCGGCGCGCCGGGGCGGCCGTCGTCCTCGGCGGCGTGTTCGGTTCCGGGCTGCTGGCCGCCGACGCCCCGGCCCCGGGCGCGACGTACTCCTACGCGCCCGCGCCGCCGGACGTGCTGGCGCGGGCGCAGCGGCTGGCGTCGCTCGCCGCCGAGCACGGCGTGCCGCTGCCCGCGGTGGCGGTGCAGGCCGTCCTCGCCCACCCCGCCGTGGCCGCCGTGCTGCTCGGCATGCGCAGCGAGCAGGAGGTGCGCGCGGACGTCGCCCTGCCGGACGTGCCGGTTCCCGCCGCGTTCTGGGCGGCGCTGCGCGCGGAGGGACTGGTGCGCGCCGACGCGCCCCTGCCCGCAGAGCCGCTGCCCGGAGAACCGCTGCCCGGCGAACCCCGGTGAACCCGGCGGGGATCGTCGACGCCCACCACCACCTGTGGGACCCGGCGCGCCGGCGCTACCCGTGGATGCAGCGCCCCGGCCTGGAACCGCTGCACCGGCCGTTCGGGCCGGCGGACCTGGCGCGGGAGGCGGCCGCGGCGGGGGTGAGCGCCACGGTGCTCGTGCAGACCGTCGCCGAGACCGCCGAGACGCGGGAGTTCCTGTCCGCGGCGACGGCGTCCGACGGGCTCGTCGCCGCCGTCGTCGGCTGGGTGGACCTGCGCGGTGCGGCGGTCGCCGACGAGGTGGCGGAACTGCGTGCCGCCCCCGGCGGAGGGCTGTTGCGCGGCGTGCGGCACCAGGTGGAGGACGAACCCGACCCGGACTGGCTGCTCCGGGCGGACGTGCGCCGCGGTGCCACCGCCGTCGCGGACGCCGGCCTCGTGCACGACCTGCTGGTGCGCCCGGACCAGCTGCCCGCCGCAACAGACCTGGTCCGCGCGTTGCCGTCGGCGGTGTTCGTGCTGGACCACGCGGCCAAGCCCCCGCTGGACCCCGACGGACTGGCGGTGTGGCGCGAGCGCGTCACCGACCTCGCCCGCTGCGGCGACGTGTTCTGCAAGGTGTCGGGGTTGTTCACGCTCCTGCCCCCCGGGGGCGGTGACGACCTGCTCGAACCCGTCGTGCGGCACCTGCTGGAGGTGTTCGGCCCCCGGCGGCTGGTGTTCGGCACCGACTGGCCGGTCAGCACCCTCGCCGGCGGCTACGGCGACGTGGTGCGGCGCACCACCGCGCTGCTGCGGGACCTCTCCGGGGCCGAACGCGACGCCGTGCTCGCCGGCACCGCCCGGTCGCTCTACGGGGTCCCCGGCCCGGCCGCGGGCTGAGACCCGAGGCCGGGAACCCGTCAGCGGTCGACGACGAGGACGGTGTTGCCGTCCGGGTCCGCGACGGTGACGAACAGGCACGTCCCCGGGTCGCCCTGGACCGGGGAGCAGGGCGCCCCCGAGCGCAGGGACTCCTCGCGGAACACCGCCACGTCCTCGACCCGGAAGCTCACCGGCGCCCACGCCAGGCCCGGGCGCACCGGGATCCCGCTGGCGGGACCCATCAGGGTCAGCTGCCGCCCGTCGCGGTCCCGCAGCACCGCGGCGTGCTCCTGCACGTCGGTGCTCTCGAGGCCGAAACGGCTGCCGTACCAGGCGGCGGCAGCGGCGGTGTCGTTCACCGGCAGGAAGCTGGAAGCCAGGGTCGCGATCATGTGGGCACCGTAGGGGAACCCCCCCGACAGGGCCGCCGGAGGCGCTGAGCCCGATGTCAGCAGCGACCGAACGCCACTGAGCGCCCCTGCTGCGAGGCCGGGTGCGTGCCGGCAGGAACAGGTGCCGAGCGGGTGGTTTCAGGTGCCGGGGCGGCGCAGCAGGGCGTTGGGAACGACGCTGAAGGCCGGGTGCTGGTCGGTGGCCGGCACGGACAGGGTGCTCTCCCCGGCGGCGACGGCGGTGCTGGCCCAGTGGCTGCCCGCGTTGCTCAGCCACTCCAGGTGCACATCACCACCGTCGGCCAGGTAGGCCTCCAGCAGCACGGGCAGCTGGGCGCGGCGGTACTGGCCACGCTTGTCGTTCATCTCGGCCAGGGTGTTGCCCGGTGACCACACCTCCACTACGGCGTCGGGCACGCCGCGGTGGACCTCGTCGGTGGCCTCGTGGCGCAGACGGCGGCGACGCTCACCACCCAGGGGTTGCGCGCCGCCATCGCCGCCGCCCGCACCGAGCGTCCCGGTGGCGACCGCCTCGACGAGGACCGCATCGAGGTCCTGGAGGACGAGACGTCCACCGCCCTCGCCACGGCGCTGCTGCTCGGGCAGGCCGAGCGCGCGCTCGGTGAGCGGCGCAACGCCCACGTCACCGCAACCGTGAGCCCGCTCCTGGACGACGCGCTCATCGCCCTCACCGACGCCGGTCCCGGCGTGCACCCGGACGAGGCCCTCAAGCGGCTGGGTGAAGTCGCCCGGTGCTTCTCCGGCCAGCCGCTCTTCGTCACGGTCGACGAGTTCGACGCCTGGATGGCCGACCCGGTGGCATCGCTGACGATGAACCCCAACTGGCACTGACGCCAGGTCCACGCGTGCTCCACCACCCGAACGGGAGCGGGTCGGCAGGCCGGGAGAGGGCGGAGGGGTTCGGGCTGGTTCGCTGCGGGAACCGACGGTGCCGGGTGAGACTGGGCACGTGGAGGAGATGATGCTGTCTCGGGGCGCGAACCGGGCGCTGCCGCCGCAAGCCCGCCGTCTGCGCGCGGTGCTCAGCTGGGACGAGAGCGAGGACGGCGTCGCGGACATCGACGCCTCCGCGCTGCTGCTGAGCGCCGACCGCCGGGTGCTCAGTGATGAGCACTTCGTCTTCTACAACCAGACCGCCTCACCGGACGGGGCGGTGCGGCACCTGGGGCGCACCAGCACCGAGGGCGGTGCCGCCGAGTGCGTCGGCATCGACCTGGACGAGGTCGGTGACGACGCCAGCTTCGTCGTGCTGGTCGCCAGCGTCTCCGACGGCACCTTCGGGCAGGTGCCGGGCCTGCGGCTGGTGCTCAGCGCCGGCGGGGAAGCGCTCGCGCACGTGCAGGCGGGTGAGGCCGGCGGCGAGACCGTGCTCGTGCTGGCTGAGCTGTACCGGCGAGGAGGGGACTGGAAGGTGCGCGCCGTCGGGCAGGGCTGGGACAGCGGCCTGGCAGGGCTGGCCCAGGACTTCGGCGTCGACGTGGCCGACAGCGATGACGAGGACACCGGCGACGGCATCGGGCAGGTGCCGCTCGAGCAGGCACGACTCCAGCAGGGCGGTGCGTCCGCGGAGATGCGTGTGCAGGACGTCGCGGTCGATGAGGACGATGACCTCATCGAGGTGGTCGAGCCCGACGAGGACCGCCAGGAGGAGCCGGTTGCCTCTCCGGGCGCGGCGGGTGCGCCGAGCGCCGCAGGTGCCAGCACTGACCCGGCCGGCAGCACCGACCCGGCCGACCCCGCCGACGATGCCGGCCCCGTCGCGCCGGTCGCAGCGTCTCCTCCGGTCACCGCGAGGAGTTCGGCCGCGGTCAAGGGGGTGCGTACGCGCAAGACCAAGGCGGCCCGTGCGGTGGTGCCGGTGGTGCCGGCGTTGCGGTTGCGCATGGACGAGTCCTGGCAGAGCGCGCGGGTGTTCTCCATCTCCGGGGTGGGAAGCGGGGAGGAGCAGGAGAAGCGCGCCACCTCCGCGCTGCTGGCCACGATGATGGGGGTGCGGGCCTTCGCGCGCGGGCTGACCGGCCATTTCGACGCTCCCGGCGGAGCGGTAGAGACCTACCTGGAGACCCCGTTCACGCTGGGCGAGGCCACCGTGATCCCCGACGGGGTGATCCGCATCGCACGCGCCGGGCGGGAGTGGACCGGGTTGGTGGAGGTCAAGACCGGTGACGGGCAGTTGCGCCGGGCGCAGGTGGAGAACTACCTCGACGTCGCCCGCGAGCAGGGCTTCGACGCGGTGATCACCATCTCCAACGAGATCGCTCCCGGTGCCGGTGAACACCCGGTGGAGGTGGACCGGCGCAAGCTGCGCGGCAAGGTCGCCTTGTTCCACCTGTCGTGGGCCGAGGTGGTGCACGAGGCGCAGATGACGCTGAGCCACCGCGGGGTCGGTGATGCGCTGCAAGCGTGGCTGCTGGCCGAGCTGATCCGTTACCTGCAGCACCCCCGCTCGGGAGCGGCGGGTTTCGAGGACATGGGGCCGGCGTGGGTGGGCGTGCGTGAGGCGGTCGCGGCCGGCACGCTGCGCGCCAGCGATCGCAAGGCACCGGCGGTGGCCGAGTCGTGGATCCGCCTGGTGCGGCAGCTGCGCCTTCGCCTGACCGCGGAACTGGGGGTCTCGGTGGTGCACGTGCTGCCGCGCAGGATCGCCACCGACCCGGCCGCGCGCCTGAAGGCCACCACCGCACAGCTGGCGGAGAGCGGACAGCTGGAGGCCACCCTGCGGGTGCCCGGGGCAGCAGGTCCGGTCGGCATCGTGGCGGACCTGCGCACCGCACGGGTGCGCACGTCCGTGCGGCTGTCCGCCCCGCAGGAAGGTGGTGGGCAACGGCGCGTGAGCTGGCTGCTGCGCCAGTTGAAGGACGCCCCCGCCGACCTGCTGATCGAGACGCACTTCACCGGGCGGGCCGAGAGCACCTGCGAGCAGTTGCGCGACGTGCGTGATTCCCCCGGGATGCTGCTGCCCGACCGGAGCGCCGAGGTCGGTGCGTTCACGTTGACGCGCACCACGACGATGGGCACCAAGCGCTCGGGGGTGAAGGGGGCGTTCATCCCCTCGGTCACCGAGGCCCTGGAGGACTTCTACCGCAGTGTCGTCCAACCGTTGCGCGCGTGGGTGCCGCCGGCGCCCAAGCTGCCCGACGAGGCCACCGGCATGCCCCCTGCGGATGCGGAGATCGACAGCCCGGCCCGCGAAGACGACGCAGGCGGTGACGAGGCGAGCCTCAGCGCTCCGACCCGTTGAGGCGTCCTCCCGGTCAGGGTCGGGCGCCGGGGGAGGGTGGGGAACGGACCGGTGGCACTGCATCGCGCAGCGGTCCCGTCAGGCCCGTCGAACGCTTCTCGGCACGATCGTGGATCCCGACGACGATCAGGCTGCGCCCCCGCAGGTCTGAAGGGTCGCGAAACCGGTACCGCCGACGCCGTGAGGACGGCACGCTGGCCGGGTGCTCAGCGACGCTCGGATGCGGGAGGTGGCGCAGCGGCTGCTCCGCGTGCCCGGGATCGAGGCGGTGACGCTCGGCGGCAGCCGCGCCCGCGGCGAGCACTCCCCGGGCTCCGACGTCGACCTGGGGCTGTACTACCGCCCGCCGCTGGACGTGGCGGCGCTCGGCCGTCTCGCCCGCGAGGTCGCCGGGCCGCACGCGCGGGTCACCGCACCCGGTGGCTGGGGGCCGTGGGTGGACGGCGGTGGCTGGCTGAGCGTCGACGGCACCGCCGTGGACTGGATCTACCGCGACCTGGACCGGGTGCAGCGCAGCTGGCGCCAGGCTCAGGAGGGTGGACTCACCTGGCACGTGCAGACCGGGCACCCGCTGGGTTTCCCGGGTTTCGCGTACGCCGGGGAGGCGGCCTCGGCCGTCGTCCTCGCCGACTCCACCGGTGAGCTGACGGCCCTGCACCGCGCCGCGCAGGCGTACCCGCCGCGGCTGCGCGAGGCGGTGGTCGCCTCGCTGGGGGAGGCCGCCTTCCTCATCGGCGGCGCCCGCAAGGCCGCGCCGCGCGGTGACACCGCCTACGTGGCCGGTTGCCTGTTCCGGGCCCTGCTGCTGTGCGCGCACGCCCTGCACGCCCACGCCGGCCGGTGGGTCGTCAACGAGAAGGGTGCCGTGGCGGCCGCCGGGCGGCTGCCCGGGGCGCCCGAGCGGTTCGCCGAGCGGGTCGACGCGGCCCTCACCTCCCTCGGCGGCGGGCCGGCGGGCCTGGTGGCGGCCCTCGACGCCGCCCAGCGGATCGTGGACGACACCGGGCGCTGCTGCCGCAACGGTCCGGACGCCGTGCAGCGGGCGAGCGTGGAGCAGTGGCCGGTGGTGAGAGGGGTCCGGTTGCGGGCGCTGGCCGACGCGCCGCAGGCGTTCGGCTCCACGCTGGCGCGCGAGGAGGTTCTCGACGACGGGACCTGGCGCCGGCGGGTGGAGGACGGCGACTGGTTCCTGGCGTGGTCCGCGGGGCGCGCGGTGGGAGTGGCGGCCCTGGTGCCGGTCGAGTCGGTGCCCCCGGCGGGCGAGCGTGAACTCGTCTCGGTGTGGGTGGACCCCGGCCACCGCGGCGGCGGGACGGCCGGCCGGCTCGTGGAGGCCGCCTGCGACCGGGCCGCCGCGCAGGGAGCGGCGACGGTGAGCCTGTGGGTGGCCGACGGCAACCCGCGGGCCCGGCGGTTCTACGAGCGGCTCGGTTTCCGTCCCACGGGGGAGCGCAAACCCTTGCCACGTTCCCCGGACGTCGGTGAGGAACGACTGCGGCGCGCCGCCGCACCCGGGTGATCTCCCCGGCGGGAACCCGCCGCTCGCAGCCGCCCCACCGCCGTGGCAACCTGCCGCGCGTGCCGCAGCACCCCGTGCCCCGCGCCGCCGCGCCCCTCCGCCTGCCGGAGCGCCGGCCCGCCCACCTGGCCCGCAGCGGCTTCTTCGACCCCGCCCACCCCGAACGCCCCTGGACCGGGGAGCTGAACCTGCACCGGTACCTCGTGGGAGGCGACCCCGCCCGCGAGCGCTTCCGCCTCGGGGGCCCCGTGGGCTACTGGGACGCGCGCCTGGGCCCGGTCGTCGTCCCCGCCGACCCCGCCGGGTTCTCCACCGACCTGACGTCCGTGCCGCCGGTGCTGCGCTGGCTCGTGCCCACCACGGGCCGGCACCTGCCGGCCGCCCTCGTCCACGACGGCCTCGTCGCCGGCTCCGACGGGCCACCCTCCTACCTCGCCGTCCGCCCCGTGGACCGCGTCGCCGCCGACCGGCTGTTCCGCCGTGCGCTGCGGGACCTCGGCGTCGCGCCGCTGCGCCGGGAGCTCATGTGGGCGGGGGTGTCCGTCGTCACCGCGCTGACCGGGCCGCTGCGCAGCACCTGGCGGGCGTGGGTGGCCGCCGCGGTCACGGCCGCGCTCGTCCTCGTCGTCGGCACCCTGGCCGTCGTGGACCTGCTCGACCTCGCCCGCGCCCTGCCCTGGATGGGGGCGCGGCCGTGGTGGGCGGAACTGCTCACCGGCGCGATCGCCGCGCTGACCCTCCCGCTGCTCGCCGCGCCCCTGTGGGGCCGGCGGTGGCGCGCCGGCGCCGTGGCCGGGGTGGCCACCGCCGCCCTGCTGCCCGTCACCGTGGCCGTGCTGCTGGCCTCGGCGTGCTTCGCCGCCGCGGACGCGCTGGCCGGCGGGAGCCCCCGGCGCGCTGCGCGCTGGGGAGGCCTCGCGGTCGCCCTCGCCGGGGTCGTCACCGCTGTCGCCGTGCTGGCCCGGTGACGGGGCCGGCCGGTCAGCTCTCCCCGTCCGTCCCGTCCGGTGCGCCGCTGCCGCCGGGGCCGGCCACGAAGTCCTCCACCTCGAGCAGGTGGTTGCCCATCCGCAGCCGCGCCCGGTCCGGGTCGCGTTCCTGCACCGCCCGCAGGATCGCCCGGTGCTCCTGGAGCGTGCGGTCCAGCGCACCCTCCTCGGCGATCGCCCGCCACACGCGGGCCCGCGCCGTCCGCCCGGCGAACGCGTGCACGAGCGAGGCGAGCACCGGGTTCCCGCTGGCGGTGGCCACCAGGTCGTGGAACCGGATGTCGGCCTCCACGAACGCGTGCGGGTCCGTCGTGCCCCGCGCGGCCTCCGTCGACTCCTCCAGCGCCGCCCGCAACCCCGCCAGGTGCTCGTCGTCGGCGTGCAGCGCGGCCAGACCCGCGGCCTCCGTCTCCAGCAGGCGCCGCACCGCGTGCAGCGCCTGCGCGCCCGGCGGCTGCTGCAGGTCCACCAGGAACGCCATCGGCGTCGTCAGCAGCGAGGAGTCCAGGGCCGTCACGTAGGTGCCCGCGCCCTGGCGCGACTCCAGCACACCCATGAGCGACAGCGCCCGCACCGCCTCGCGCAGCGGCCCGCGCGAGACGCCGAGCTCGCGCGCCAGGTCGGCCTCCACCGGCAGCTTCTGGTTCGGTCGCAGCGCGCCCTCGGCGAGCATCCGCTTGATGCCCTCGACGACGACGTCGGTCTGCGAGCGCCCTGCGGACCGGTCCGCGTCGGCCACGTGCCCCTCCCACCGTCTCCCCGGGGCCTGCGAGCGTAGTGCGCCCGCGGGCCCCGGGGAGAGTCTTCCGGCGACGTCGTCACCCCGTGCGCGCGCCCCGCCCGGCCGGCTGCTCCGGTCGGAGTACGCCGCGCTGCTCCATCGGGCGGACGACGCGACGCGGAGCCGCCGGGAGGCTCGGGGCGTGACTGCGACGACACGCTCCAGCGGCCTCGACGTCGCCCGGGGACTGGCGATCCTGGGGACCTTCGCGACGAACGTCTGGCTCTTCACCCACCCCGACGGCCTGCTGGGCACGCTGCTCGAACCCGCGGCGGGCGGCACCGCCGAAGCGCTCGCGCAGGCGCTGCCCCTGGGCAAGTCCCTGGCGCTGCTCAGCCTGCTGTTCGGGGTGGGGCTCGAGCTGCAGCGTCGCTCGGTGCAGCGCCGGGGCGGGGACTGGAACCGCGTGCACCGCGTCCGCGCGCTCGTGCTCCTCTGCGAGGCGACGCTGCACTTCCTGCTCGTCGCCGAGTTCGACGTCCTCATGGGCTACGCGGTGGCGGCGCTGGTGGCCGGGCCGGTGCTGCTGGGCGCCGACCGCCGGCGCCGCCGGTTCGTCGTGGTCCTGCTCAGCACCCACGCGCTCGCCCTCGCCGCGCTCACCGCGCTGCTGGCCACCGCTGCGGCCGGGACCGGCGGCGGCGCGCTGCACACCCCGTACGCCACCGGGTCGGCGTGGGACCTGGTGCTGTTCCGGGTGCAGAACCTCGTGGTGTTCCGGGCCGAGCCCGTGGGCCTGCTGCTGCTGACGACGGCGTCGTTCCTGCTGGGCGCCGGGCTGGTGCGGGCGGGTCTGCTGGAGCGCGAGGGCGGCCGGCGGCTGCGCCACCGGCTGATCGCGCTGGGCGCGGTCGGCGTCCTCGCCGAGGCGGTGCTCCTGGTGGCCGGTGGTGCCCACGCGGTCCTGCTGACCCGCTACGGCTCCGCAGTGCTGGTGGGTCTCGGCCTGCTCGGCCTCGTCGTGCAGGTGCAGGGCGGTCGCGACCGGCCGCGGTGGCTGGGCCGGCGCCTGGCGGAGGTCGGCCGCGCGGCGCTGAGCTGCTACGTGCTGCAGAACGTCCTGGCCTCCGCGCTCTGCTACGGCTGGGGGCTGGGACTGGCCGCGACGGTCCCGGACTCCCACCGGGCCGCCCTGACGGCAGGCACCTACCTCGTCGTCGCCGCCGCGGTCGTGGCCGTCGCGCACCTGCTCGCCCGCACCGGGCGGCGGGGCCCGCTGGAGGCCCTCAGCACCCGTGCGCAGCGGGCGCTGCTCACCCCGCGCGGGCGGGTCCCGGTCGCGGCGCGGGGGACAGCGCCCGTCGCGCTCGCGGACCGGTCCCGGCGGGCTCAGGCCGGGCACACCCCGGTGTCGGTGCCGTCGTCCTCCACGCGCCCGGCGAACTCCTCGGAGTCCAGCTCCGGCTCGTAGCCCAGGCCCGTGCGCGCCGCGGTGAGGTCCCAGTGCCGCCGGGTGTTCCCCGACACCGCGGGGAACACCCCGTGGTGCACGTCGGCGTCCAGGGCGCGCACCACGAGCTGCCGCAGGTCCGCCGGACCCAGCCAGCTCGCCAGCTGCGAGCGCTTCACCGGTTCGGGCACCGTCGCGCCCAGCCGCAACCCCACCGTGCTCACGGGCCCGCGCCGGGACGCCACCTGCGCGACCGCCTCGTCGAACACCTTCGTCGCCCCGTACGGGCAGCACGCCCGCGGCGCCCACGCCGCGTCCACCGGGACCCGCCCGTCCGCCTCGTGCGCGCCCATCGCGTGCACGGAACTGGCGAACACCACCCGCCGCACCCCGGCCCGCTCCGCCGCCGCGAGCAGCGCTGCGAAACCCTCCACGTTGGGCCCGCGCAGCTCCTCCCACGGCGCCGACGGGTCGGGGTTCCCGGCCAGGTGCACCACCGCACCCACGCCGTCCAGGGCCCGCTCCAGCGCGGCCGGGTCGGTCAGCTCCCCGGTCACCACCTCGGCGTCCGGGTGGTCCGCCGCCTCCCGGTCGAACAACCGCGACGGCCGGCCCGCCAGGCCGGGCAGCAGCTGCCCGGCGACGCTGCCCGCCGCCCCCGTCACCAGCACCCGTTCCGAGTTCACGACGGCACTCTGCCGCAGCGCGCCCGGGTCCGCCCTCCGGTGCGCGTCACAGCGACGACCGGCGGACGCGACCCCGCGCCGGCGCTCACCACGATGGTGGGCGTGCACACGACGCCCGGCGCGGTACCGGTGCCCGCACCGCGCGGCACCGTCCTGTCCGAGCGCGTGCCCGGCCCCGACCTGGCCCGCGGGGCGCTGCTGCTGTTCATCTGCCTGGCCAACGTCCACTTCCTGCTGCACTCGCGCGCCACCGGGGTGCGCGGGTACCCGGCCGCGGAGACCCTGTCCGCGCTGGACCGGGTCGTCACCGTGCTGCAGACCAGCTTCGTCGACGCCCGGTCCTTCCCGATGTTCTCGATGCTCGTCGGGTACGGAACGTGGCAGCTGGTGCGCTGCCGCGTGCGGGACGGCGCCCCGCGCCGCTCGGTGCGGCGCCTGCTGCGCCGGCGCGGGTGGGCCCTGCTGCTCATCGGCGCCCTGCACGGGATCCTCCTCTTCCCCGCCGACATCGCCGCCACCTACGGGCTGCTGCTCGTGCTCCTCGCCGCAGTGCTGGCGGCCCCGGGCACCCGCGCTCTCGTCGTGCTCGCGGTGACCGGCACGTTCCTCGTCGCCGCGGCCGGGCTGGCGGAGGGCCTGCCCGAGGCGGGCGCGCCGCTGATCTCCCCGGGGGAGGAGTCGCCGCTGTCGGCGCTGCTGTTCCGCACGGGCGAGTGGGTGTTCGTCACCGTGGCCCAGCCGCTGGGGGTGCTCGGTGCGCTGGCCCTGGGCGCGCTCGCCGCGCGCCGCGGGCTGCTCGACGACCCCGCGCGGCACCGGCGCACCCTGCTGCTCGTGGCCGCCGCCGGGCTCCCCGCGGCCGCGCTCGGCGGGCTGCCGCTGGCGCTCGTCACCGCCGGTGCCTGGGACGCGGGCACCACCGGCACCGTGCTGGCCGCCGGGCTGCACTCGCTGACCGGCTACGCCGGCGGCGCCGCCTACGCGGCCCTCGCCGGGCTGGTCGTGACGCGCACCGCCGCCCGGGGCGGCGCGCTGCCCACCCCCGTGCGCTGGGTGGTGGCGCTGGGGCGGCGCTCCCTGTCCGGGTACCTCGGGCACTCGATGGTGTTCGCCGCGCTGCTGCCCGCCTCCACCCTCGGTCTCGGCGCCGAGCTGGGCGTCGCGCAGGCCTCCGCGCTCGCCGTGGTCACGTGGGTGCTGCTCCTGCTCGGCGCGGTGCTGCTGGAGCGCGCCGGCGCCCGCGGGCCCGCGGAGGTGCTGCTGCGCCGCCTCACCTACGGCCGTCCTCGCTGAGGCGCTGAGCCGGTCCCCGGGCGGGTCCGCCCTGCGGCGCCCACCGCGCCGACGACCGGCGGACGCGCCCGCCGGGGTGGTCTCACCACGATGACGTCGTGACCCCCGCTCCGACCCCCGCACCGCCGCGCGCCACGGCCCTGTCCGAGCGCGTGCCCGCCCCCGACCTGGCCCGCGGGGCGCTGCTGCTGTTCATCTGCCTGGCCAACGTCCACGTGCACCTGCACGCGCGCCCACCCGGGCAGCTCGGCTACCCCGCCGCCGGCAGCCTGTCGCAGTGGGACCGGGTGGTGACCGTCCTGCAGGCCACCCTCGTGGACGCCCGCTCCTTCCCGATGTTCTCCGTGCTCGTCGGCTACGGCACCTGGCAGCTGGTGCGCCGCCACCTGGACGCCGGCGCGACGCACCCGCAGGTCCGCCGGTCGGTGCGCCGCCGCGGCTGGGCGCTGCTGCTCATCGGCGTCCTGCACGGCGTGCTGCTGTTCTCCGGCGACATCCTCGGCACCTACGGGCTCCTGCTCGTCCTGCTCGCCGGGGCACTGGCCTCGCCGCGCACGCGCGGCCTGGTCGTGCTCGCCGTCACCGGGACCGTGCTGGTCGGTGCGTTCGGTGCCCTCGCCGCGGTGCCGCTGCCGGACGACGTGCAGGGTTTCGCGGACTCCCACGCCCGCCAGAGCGCCGCCGGGGCGGTGGCGATGCGCGTCGCCGAGTGGGTGCCGGGCACCCTCACCGGGCCGCTGGTGGTGTTCGGCGCGGTCGCGGTGGGGGCGATCGCCGCCCGCCGCGGGGTTCTCGACGACCCGGCCCGGCACCGGCGCACCCTGCTGGTCGCTGGCGTCGGCGGGGTCCTGCTCGCCGCCCTCGGCGGTCTGCCCCTCGCCCTGGTCACCGTCGGCGCCTGGGAACCCGGCAGCACTACCGTCGCGGTCGCCGGGACGGTGCACGCGGTCACCGGGTACGCCGGTGGCGTCGGCTACGCGGCCCTGGCCGGGCTCGTCGTGGCCGCCGCGGCCCGGCGCGGAGGGCTCGCCGCACCGGGCCGCGCCCTGGTCGCCCTGGGGCGGCGCTCGCTGTCCGGCTACCTGGGGCACTCGGTCGTGTTCGCCGCGCTGCTGCCCGCCTCCACCCTCGGGCTCGGTGCCGAGCTGGGTGTCGCGCAGGCGTCGGCGCTCGCCGTGGCGACGTGGCTGCTGCTGCTCCTCGGCGCGGCACTGCTGGAGCGCACCGGGGGCCGCGGGCCCGCCGAGGTGCTGCTGCGCCGCCTCACCTACGGCCGCCGCCGCTGAACCCCGGCTCGCGCCGCGGCCCGGCACACCCGACAGTGGGCGGGTGCCGGAGGGGGACAGCGTCTACCGGGTGGCGCGCACCCTGGACACCCGGTTGCGCGGCACCACGGTGCGCGCCGCCGACCTGCGCGTGCCCCGGCACGCCACCGCGGACCTCACCGGCGCCCGCGTCCTGGGCACGGTCCCGCGCGGCAAGCACCTGCTGACCCGCTTCGACCTCGACGGTTCCGCGCTGACCCTGCACACCCACCTGCGCATGGACGGCTCCTGGACCGTCCTGGCCCCCGGCAAGGTGCTGCCGCGCCGGCTGGCGCCGGACGTGCGGGTGCTGCTGCGCACCACCGGACCCACCGCGGCCGGGCTGAAGCTGGGCGTGGTGGAACTGCTGCCCACGGCCGAGGAGCACACCGCCGTCGGGCACCTCGGCCCCGACCTCCTCGACACGGGCGCCCCCCTCGACGAGGTCGTCGCGGGGGCGGTGCGCAACCTCGCGCGGGAACCGCAGCGGCCGCTGGCCGCGGCCCTGCTGGACCAGCGGGTCCTGGCGGGGCTGGGGAACCTGTGGGTGAACGAGCTGTGCTTCCTTCGCGGGCACCTGCCCACCCGCCCCACCGGCGAGGTGGACCTCGAACCCCTCGTGCGCCTGGCGGTGAAGCTGCTGCGGTTCTCCGTGGCCCCGCACGGCGCCCACCAGGTCACCACGGGCGACACCCGCCCCGGCCGGCAGCACTGGGTGTACGGGCGGGCCGGGCAGCCGTGCCTGCGGTGCGGGACGCCGATCGAGGTCAGCGCCGAGGTTCCCGGGGACGCCGAGCGGCGCCGCACGTGGTGGTGCCCGCACTGCCAGTCGTGAGCGCGCGGGACGCCGCGGCGCTCAGCCGGCGCTGGTTCCCAGCGGGGCGGGGTCGGTGAACGCGACGGCGCCGTCGTCGCCGACGCGGGCGCGCACGACGCTGCCGTAACCCTCCTCGACGAGCTTGTCGAACAGCGGCTGCATCCGCTTGGCCTGCTTCACCAGCGCCACCCGGTACCCCTCGGCGGCCATCTCGCGCTGCCGGCGCACCAGGTCCCCGGCGGGTACGTCCGCCGCGTGCACCAGCGCCACCGCGCGGGAGGCGTCGTCCTCGAGGTGCACGTGGTCGGCGATGCGCTCGAAACCGATGGAGAACCCGCAGGCGGGCAGGTCCCTGCCGCTGAAGCGGCCCACCATCCGGTCGTAGCGACCGCCACCCGCGATGGACGACCCCGAGCCCGACAGGGCCATCTCGAAGATGGGGCCGGTGTAGTACCCCATGCCGCGCACGAGGCTGACGTCGAACACCACGGGCAGTTCCGGCGCCGACACCGCCAGCGCCGCACCGATCTCCCCGAGGCGCTGCACCGCTTGCGCAGGCACCGCGTCCGGCAGCGCCGCGGCCAGCGCAGCGGGGTCCGACAGGGTGGTGACCGTCAGCAGCTCACCGAGCGCGGACTCCAGGTTCGCGACGTGCCCGTCGGCGAAGCCCTTCCCGCGCAGCTCGGCCATCACGCCGTCCAGGCCGATCTTGTCGGCCTTGTCGACGGTGATGAGGACGCTGCCGTGCTCGGCCTCGGCGAACCCGCAACCGGTGAGCAGGCCGGTGAGGACCTCGCGGTCGTTGATGCGCAGCGTGGTGCCCGTCAGGCCCAGGCGGCGCAGCGCGGTGTCGGTCGCGGTGACCAGCTCCACCTCGGCGACGCTGCCCGCCTCGCCGACGACGTCGATGTCGCACTGCACGAACTGGCGGTAACGGCCCTTCTGCGGGCGCTCGGCGCGCCAGACCGGGCCGATCTGCAGCAGCTTGGCCGGGGTGCGCAGCGTCGCGGCGTTCGTGGCGACGTAGCGCGACAGCGGGACCGTCAGGTCGAAGCGCAGCCCCAGGTCCGCGGCCTCGGCGGGCTTCAGCGCCTCGTCGGCATCCAGGCCGCGGCGCAGCACCTTGAACAGCATCTTCTCGTTCTCGCCGCCCTGCCCGGACTCCAGGCGGCTGAGCTCCTCCAGCGCGGGCGCCTCGATCTCGTCGAACCCGAAGGAGCGGTAGACCTCGCGGATCACCCGCAGCGCGTGCTCCCGGCGGGCCTTCTCGGCGGGGAGGATGTCGCGCATGCCGCGTGCGGGGACGATCTTCGGGGCCATGGTGCCCATGCTAGTGGCGCCTCCCACCCCCTCCTCGCCGCCGCTGCACCCCTTCTCCGCCCCTCCGTGATCGAGGAAGCGGCAACTTCCTTGATCACGGGGGAGGGGGGTGGGGTCAGGAGGTGTCGCGGGCGACGAGGGACTCCAGGGTGGCGCGCGAGCCCTTCTCGTGCAGGGACGCCAGCGTCGCGGTGTACTCCGCGACGAACCGCTCGTCGTCGACGAGGCCGCCGAACAGGCTGCGGTCCACGATGAACGCCGTCGGCTCGGTGCGGTTGCGCTGCGCCGTGGCCACCAGGCGCCCGGCCAGGCGGTCGACCACCTCGATCGGGTCGCCGTCCTCGTCGACCCCCTCGGCGTAGCGGGCCCAGCTCGCCACCACGGCAGCGGCGCGGTGGAACTCCCCGCCGTGCGCGAGCCGGTCGCGCACCACCGGCAGCAGCCACTTCGGGATGCGGTCCGAGCTCTCCGCGCACAACCGCGCCACAGTGTCGCGCACCTCGCCGTTGGAGAACCGGGAGATCAGCTCGCGCCGGTACGCGTCCAGGTCGATGCCCGGCACCGGAGGCAGGGTGGGCGTCCCCTCCCGCTCCATGTAGGCCAGCAGGAACCGCGCGAACAGCGGGTCCTGGGCGACCTCGTGCACCAGCCGGTAGCCCGCCAGGTGGCCGAAGTAGCACAGCGCCTGGTGGCTCGCGTTCAGCAGGCGCAGCTTCATCAGCTCGTACGGCTCGACGTCCTCGACGACCTGCACGCCCGCGTCCTCGTACGGCGGGCGGCCGGCGACGAAGTCGTCCTCCAGCACCCACTGCGTGAACGGCTCGCACACCACCGGCCACGCGTCCTCCACGCCGAAGCGCTCACGCACCTCGGTGCGGTCCGCGTCGGTGGTCACGGGGGTGATGCGGTCCACCATGGAGTTCGGGAACCGGACGTTCTCGCCGATCCAGGCGCCCAGCTTCGGGTCCTTCGCGGTCGCGAACGCGACGAACACCTTCCGGGCGTTGTGCCCGTTGCCCTGGATGTTGTCGCAGGACATGACCGTGAACGGCGCCACGCCCCGCTCGCGGCGGCGGCGCAGCGCCTCGGTGACCAGGCCGAACGTGGTTCCCGGTGCGGCACCCTCGGCGAGGTCGGCGGCCACGGCCGGCGCGTCCAGGACGAACTCGCCGGTGACCGCGTCGATGTTGTAACCGCCCTCGGTGACGGTGAGGGACACGACGCGGATCCGCTCGTCGGCCATCGCCTCCACCGCCGCCTCAGGGTCCGCCGGGGCGTGCAGGAAGTCCAGGATCGAGCCGATGACGCGCGGCTCGCGGGTGCCGTCGGGGTGCTTCAGGACCAGCGTGTAGAGGCCGCCCTGCGCGTCCATCACCTCCTTCATGCGCGCGTCGTGCGGCAGCACGCCCAGCCCGCGGATGCCCCAGTCCAGCGCCTTCCCCTCGTTCATCAGACGGTCCAGGTACATCGCCTGGTGCGCGCGGTGGAACCCGCCGACCCCGATGTGGACGATGCCCGGCGTCACGGCCGAGCGGTCGTAGGTCGGCACCGGCACCCGGTCGGCGATCCCGGCGAGGCTGCGCGGGGACAGGGCGGTCGCGGAGGTGGTGGAGGTCACTTGACGGCTCCGAGGGACAGGCCCTGGACGAGCTTGTCCTGGGCGGCGAATCCGGCGACGAGCACCGGCAGGGAGACCACGGTGGCCGCGGCGCACAACTGGGCCAGGAACAGGCCCTGACTGGTGACGAAACCGGTGAGGAACACCGGGGAGGTCTGCGCGACCACGGCTGTCAGGGTGCGGGCCAGCAGCAGCTCGTTCCAGCTGAAGATGAAGCAGATCAGCGCGGTCGCCGCGATGCCCGGCACCGCGACGGGGGCCACCACCGAGCGCAGGGTCCGGATCAGCCCGGCGCCGTCGATGGAGGCGGCCTCCAGCATCTCCACGGGCACCTCGGCCAGGAAGGAGCGCATCATCCACACCGCGATCGGCAGGTTCATCGCGGTGTACAGCAGCGCCAGGTAGGTGATGTTGTCCAGCAGCCCCGCGTACCGGGCGAACAGGTACAGCGGCAGCACCGCGGCCACGATCGGCATGAACTTCGTCGACAGGAAGAAGAACATGACGTCGGTCCAGCGCTTCACCGGGCGGATCGAGAGGGCGTAGGCGGCCGGGATCGCCAGGAGCAGCACGAGGATCGTCGAGACGATCGACGCCGACATCGAGTTGATCAGCGGCGGCCAGGGGCCTGCGGCGAAGAAGCTGCGGTAGCCGTCCAGGGTGAGGTCGGCCGCGATCGAGGGCGGGTTGGTGGCCGCGTCGGTCTCGGAGTGGAAGGAGGTGAGCACCATCCACAGCACGGGCGCCACGAAGAGCAGGCCGACGACCCAGGCGAGCAGCCCCCACAGCGGGTTGCCGCGGTGCAGCTCGCGCGCCCGGCGCTCGCGGCGGCTGGTGGGTACGTGCCCCGCGCTCGGGCGCACCTCGGTGGCGGTGGTGCTCATCGTGCCCCCTCCTCCTTGAACATGGTCGAGACGACCCGCAGCGCGAACGTCGCGATGATGATCGTGCCGATGACGACCACGACGCCCATCGCGGAGGCGAGCCCGTACTGCCCGGCCTGGAAGAACGTCTGGTAGATCGTGTACGGCAGGTTCGCGGTGCCCAGGGCGCCGGAGGTGATGGTGAAGACGGCGTCGAAGTTCTGCACGATGTAGATGGCGCCGAGCAGGCCGCCCAGCTCCAGGTACTGCCGCAGGTGCGGGAAGGTCAGGTAGCGGAAGATCTGCCAGCCGCTCGCGCCGTCCATGCGAGCGGCCTCCTCCGCGTCGCCGGGCTTGGACTGCAGGCCCGCCAGCAGGATGAGCATCATGAACGGGGTCCACTGCCAGATGAGCGCCACCTGGATGGAGATCATCGGGGCGACCGTCAGGTACTCGAACTGCGGGGGCTCCTGGCTGCCGAACAGGTTCCAGATCCACGTCAGCACGCCGTTGAGCAGACCGTAGGACGGGTTGAACAGGGCGTGCTTCCACAGCAGCGCGGCGGCGATGGGCACCACGAGGAAGGGGGCGATCATCATGGTGCGCACCGCGCCGCGCCCGAAGAACTTCCGGTCCAGCAGCAGCGCGATGAGCATGCCGAGGACGAGGCTGACGCCCACGACCACGACGGTGAGGACGACGGTGTTCCACACCGACTCGCGCAGCCGGGCGTTGGTGAAGACCTCGACGTAGTTGTCGACGCCGACGAAGTCGCGCTCACCGGGACGCAGTGCGTTCCAGTTGGTGAAGGAGATGACGATCGTGGTGAGGAACGGAAGCTGGGTGGCGATGAAGAGGAAGACGAACGCCGGCACCAGTGGCGCCCGGCGGGCCCAGTTCGAGACCCTGCGGGCGCCGGTGGTCGAGGAGGTCGGCGGAGGGGTGACGGCGGTGCCCGCGGCGGGCCGCCCCCGGGGGGTGTGGGTTCCCGTGCTCATCGGTGCGCTCCTGCGGGAGTCGGTGTCGAGAGGGGCCCGGCCGCTGCCGGTCGGCGGGTGGGCCGCCCCGCCGCGGTGAGCGGCGGGGCGGCCGCTGGGGTCACTGCTGGTAGACCTGGGTCACCTGCTCCTCGGCGACCCGCTGCCCCTGGTTCAGGGCGTCGGTGACGGACGTCTGCCCCGCGATCGCGGAGCTGACGAACTGCGAGACCTGCGTGGCCATCGCGGCGAACTCGGGGATCGCGACGAACTGGATGCCGGGTGCCGGTCGCGGCTGCACGCCCGGGCTCTGCGGGTCGGCGGCCAGGATGGCGTTCCGGGTGGCTTCGTAGAAGGGACCTGCCTGCTCCTGGTACTGCGGGTTCTCGTAGGTGGAGCTGCGCTTGCCGGCGGGCACCCTCGCCCACCCGAGCTCCTCGCCGACGAGCTCCTCGTAGCCCTGGCTGGACGCCCAGGAGATGAACTCCCACGCGTCCTCCTTGTTCTGCGACGCCTCCTGGATGCCCCACGCCCACGTGTACAGCCACCCGGAGGAGTCGGTCTCGACGACCGGCGCGGCGACGTAGCCGATCTTGCCCGCGACCGGGGAGCCCTCGGCCTCCAGGGAACCGGCGGCGGAGGTGGCGTCGTACCACATCGCCACGTTGCCCTGGGTCATGTTGTTCAGGCACTCGGTGAAGCCGGCCTGCGGGGCGCCGGCCTCGCCGTGGGCGCGCACCAGGTCCACGTAGAACTGGGTGGCCTCCGTGAACTCCGGCGAGTTCACCTTCGCGGTCCAGTCCTCCTCGAACCAGGTGCCGCCGAAGGTGTTGACCACCGTGGTCAGCGGGGCGAAGACCTGGCCCCAGCCCGGCTGGCCGCGCAGGCAGATGCCGCGCATCCCGGGCTGGACGTTGTCGACCCGGGCCGCGAGGTCGGCGACCTCCTGCCAGGTGGGGTTGTCCGGCATCGTCAGCCCGGCCTGCTCGAAGACGTCCGTGCGGTACATCAGGAACGAGGACTCTCCGTAGAACGGCTCGGCGTACACGGAGCCGTCCTCGCCGGTCAGGGAGGACTCCATCGCGGGCAGGATGTCGTCCTGGTCGAACTCCTCGTCGCCGGCGAGGTACTCGTCCAGCGGCGCCAGCCAGTCGTTCTGCGAGTAGAACGGCACCTCGTAGTTGGAGATCGAGGCGACGTCGTACTGCCCGGCCTGGCTGGCGAACTCCTGGGTGATGCGGTCGCGCACGTCGTTCTCGGGCAGCACGGTGTAGTTCACCGTGATGCCGGTCTCCTCGGTGAAGCGCGGGGTGAGCTCCTGCAGGTCCACCATCTGCGGGTTGTTCACCATGATGACGTTGATGCTGCCGCCCGCGCCGTCCTCGCCACCCCCGCCGGCGCTGCCGCCCCCGCCCGCGCCGGAGCAGCCGGCCACCAGGAGCGCTCCGCTGAACGCCGCCGCCAGTGCCGCGCGCCGCGTCTGACCTCCGACCATCGTGCCCTCCGTGTCTTCGTCGACAACTCCCGGCCGTGGCCCGCTGCGGGCCCGGCGGGTGGTGCACCTCTGCGCTCATCTGAGCGGTAGAGTCTCAGGTGTGCGATAGTGGCGCTCCCGGCGCGCCCCTGTCAACCCGCAGCGCGGTCCGCCGGGGTGCCCGGGACCGGCGAGGACGAGGAGGACCCCATGGCGAAGGCGCCGGCACGCGGCGCGAGCACGAGCGGACTGGCCCTGGCCGCCGCCGTGGCGCAGCGCTTCCACGTCGAGGGGCAGACGAAGGTCGACATCGCCCGCGACCTCGGCATCAGCAGGTTCAAGGTGGCGCGGTTGCTCGCCGACGCCACCGACGCGGGCCTGGTGCAGATCCGCGTGCTCGTCCCCCCGTCCCTGGACGGGGAGCTGGGGGAGGCGCTGCGCGCCCGCTTCGGGCTGCGCGCCGCCTACGTCGTGCGGGCCGACGGCGAGCCCGTCACCGCGCAGCGGCGCGCCGTCGCGCAGCTCACCGCCGGGCTGCTGGAGGAGACCGTCCTGCCCGAGGACGTCGTCGGCCTCGCCTGGGGCCGCACCGTCTCGCAACTCGTCGCCGCCCTGTCCACGCCGCTGCGCACCCGCTTCGTGCAGCTCGCCGGCGCCCTGCCCCGCCCCGACGTGGAGGGCAGCGCCGTCGACCTCGTGCGCCGCGCCGCCGAGGCCACCGGCTCCACCGCGGCCACGTTCTACGCACCGCTGGCCGTCCCCGACGCCGCCACCGCCGACAGCCTGCGCTCGCAACCGGAGATCGCCCGCGCGCTGGCCGAGCTGGACACCCTCACCCGCGCCGTCGTCTCCGTCGGCGCCTGGCTGCCGGGGGAGTCCACCGCCCTGGACTCCCTCGACGACGGCACCGCCGCACGGCTCGCGCGCGCCGGTGCCGTCGCCGAGATCACCGGTGTCCTCGTCGGCGTCGACGGCGGCGAGGTCACCGGCCTGGCCGACCGGGTGATCGGCGTGACGGGCGAGCAGCTGCGCCGCGCGGGGGACGTGCTGGCGATGGCCTGCGGGCAGGGGCGGGTCCCCGCCACGGCCGCCGTGCTGCGCAGCGGCCTCGTGTCCACCCTCGTCACCCACGCCGAGCTGGCGCGGGAGCTGCTGCGCCTGCCGTGAGCGGCACGAGGGGCGGGTGGTACCCGATCCCCCAGCGCTCGTCGCAGTGCACGGCCGCCTCGGTGCGCACCCCCACCAGCCCGTCGCGCTCGAACCCGCCCGAGCGAACGCCCTCGGCCATCACCACCAGCAGGACCGCGAGCACCACCGAGCCCCACACCGCTGGGACGACAGCCCCGACCGGCGCGCGCTCCACCTCGGCGGTGGATGACCGACAGCCTCAGCCTCACACGCAGGCGTGCCCGCCGTGCGCCAGCGACGAGGCCAGCGGCCAAGCACCTCGCCTCGGCCCCTCGCACCTCACGTGCACGCCCCGCACGGCCGCTGGGTCCGCACCTCGCAGGCACGGACCCACCCCCGCTCCACGGTGACGGCTGCGGCGATGACGCCTACGGTGGACGAGATCGCGCACCCGCGGATCACGGTCGGGGCACGCGTGGACGCAGCGCGGCCGCCGCGGCGAGCACGAACGCGGGAACAGGTCAGCGGGCACCGTCCCGGCTGCGTCGAGGACGACCGCAGCTGCACCGAGGGAGGGAACGAGACCGTGCTGCACAAGGCCCTCGCCACCCTGCTGGTGCTGGGTGGTGCGATCTGCCTGTCGCTGCTGCTCTTCGCGCACCCGCAGGCGCGAACCGGCATCGTGCTGGCCGCGCTGAGCGGAGCCGCGATCGTGTCCGGCAACTGGCTGCGGCGCTCCACCCAGCACCACCAGCGCTGAAGACGCCCTCAGTGCCGCGACGACGTCCTGGCGCGCTTCACCGCTCTGCCGATGTTCCTGCTCGGCGTGTGGGGGCAGTCGTGATCGAGACGCACGAGCACCTCTGATCGAGGTGGCCGGACCAGCCCGACGTCGGTGTCCCAGCGGGCCGGATCGACTGCGCGGTCATCACCGTGGCGCGGAGCGGCGCGCTCAGGCTCGGTGGGCCCTCGACCTCGACGTCGCCCCTGCGTCGACGAGCAGCCTCCGTCCGCCGCCTGCTCGACCCCTCACCACGCGTCGAGGACGCCGTCCCGGGCGTGCTCGGCCGCAGGCAGGAACCCCACCTCCAGGGAGTCCGCGAACTGCGCGTCCACGTACTGCGGCTCCACCTGCCGCCCCAGCTCGTCGAAGAGCGGCACCAGCAACCGCAGCCGCACTCCGGGGCGGGCTCCAGCGGCCAGCAGTGCTCACCCACCTCCACGCTCCCGCCAGGCAGCAGGGTCGTGCGGGAGCCGTCCCGGGGATCCAGCAGCAGCACGTCCACCACTCGCCCGCGCTGGTGCTGCGGCGCGGTGCGTGGCCCGCGGGTCACCGTGAGCGCAACGCGTCCACCCACCGGGCAGATCACTCCCACGGAGCCGTCGCCCAGGTCCCAGGAGGCCACGACGTTGCCCGCACCCGATCCCGAGGCCACCCGCGCGGTCACCGCCATCCGCTGCCACAGCGGGCCGTTCACCGGCAACTGCGGTGAACTCTCGACGTACCAGTCCACGCCCGGCGTGCGGGCAGCGGGGCCCTGCCCCTCGAAGTGCTGCCCGTGCACCGCCATCGGATCGGGCACCGGCGGTGGCGTGAAGCCCGGGGGCAGCGCGAACTGATCACCCAGCAGCTGCGGCGGGTCCACCTGCCACGGGATGCGGTACCAGCGCGTGTTCCGGTTCACCCGGTCCACGTCCGACTCCCAGCGCCGCACGCTCCAGGTGTCGGCGACCGCGCCCACCAGCAACCCCCGCTCGTCGGCCTGCACGCGCTGCACCCCGCGGTCCATCGCCACCACGTCGACGACGCCGTCGCTGCCCACCCGCCGCAGTTCCCCGAAGCCGAGGAAGCTGCCGGGTCTCTCGCCGGTGCGCACGTGCTCGTCCTCCGGCGGCGGGGTCGTGCACCAGGCCACCCCCGGCCCGCACGCGGCCAGCCGCTGACGCGCGAGCTCCCCGCCGACCCACCCCGCCGCCGCCACCCCGCCGGTGTCGATGCGCACCACCGGGCCACCCGCGGCGTGCTGCACCCACAGCGAGGTGCCGTCCCCCAGCACGGTGGAGCCCCAGGTGTGCACCGGCCGCGGCGGTACCTGCGGCCAGGAGACGATGCGGCGCACCGCCGCGGTGCCGGGATCCAGCACCGCGGCGACCGGCTGGACGGCGTCCACGGCCCACAGACCGGAGTCCAGCTCGATCAGCCACCCCGGCTGCAGCGCCCGCACCCGCTGATCATCGCGGCGGCCCCGCGGCGCTGTCCACGGCCTCGCGTGGTCGACCGAGCTGGAACGCGGTCGCGTCGCGCGTGGTGTGCCTCGGCCGTGGACGGGCGGTGTCGGCCCCCCGAACGCCGGGGTGCTGCGGTGACCCGCTGCAGCTCCTCCAGCGCCCGTCCACGACGTGGTGCGGGGTGCGACGTCGGGCGTCGATCGGCAGTGCCCGGGTCCTCAGGCCGGTCGTCGGTGGCTGTCGCAGTCCGAGAACGCTGACCAGCAGATGTCGTCGCGCCGGAGCTGGTCGTCCAGGACGAGCTGGCGGACGGGCTCCGGGAGCTGGACGCGCTGCCAGTCCCGTTCGGCCCGGCCCGCGTCGGGATCGTCGCCTCGCGCGCTGCGGGCGGCCTTGATCGCGTACGCCGCGGCGCCGAGGTCGTGCTCGGCGACGTGACCGACGCAAGCGGCCTGCCCAGCCGAGCACGCCGCGAAGCGGGCTGCGCCGGACAAGGGCCTGGCAGCGCCCATCGCGTGTCCACCTGCCGCGCGTGCCCGCATCATCGACACCTCCCCGCGCGCCCAGGCGCGGGCGGCGGCGATCGCGTCCCGTGGCCGTGAGTCGTGCGGCTGCTCGCGCTCGAAGCGGTCGAGGACGTGCTCGGCGCACGCGGCGGCCCACAGGGCGAGCAGCCGGTGGTGGTCGTCGCTCAGCGTGCCGCCTCGACGGACGGTCACCATGCGGGGGTCACGCACCTCGGGCAGGATCACCGCGGTTCCGCCCCTCGGTCGACGAGGACGACGGTGTTGGGCACGCGGTGAGACTGGCAGAACCGGACGCCGCGGTCGAGTGCTCGCCGATCCACCGGACACGCCGCCCTGCGGGTTCGATCACGGCCGGCCGCGCCGGCGCCCGCTCGTGCCGATGTCGTGACGTCCCCACCCCGTGGTGATCCTGCGAGGTCGAGAGCTCAACCGTGCAAGATCCCCACGGAGTGGTGGACGGTCTCGCTGCACGCCGTCGCCGACACGCCTGAGAGGTGACGACCCGTCCCGGCGTGTTCGCCCTCGTCTGCAGCACCGCTGTCCGCCGAGGGTTCGAGCGCACGGAGACGGTGTTGGCCAGGACGTCGCCGACCGCCCGGATCTGCCGATCTGCGGGCGTCCTGAGCGGGTGCGACGCTCCTGCTCCATCCCGGATCAGGCGGCCCCTGCTGCGGGAACGCTTCACGAGCTGAGGCGCAGCTCCTGCAGCGGGTCACCGCCACCAACCGGGGGACGGCTCTGCAGGCACGCCGGCAAGCGTAGACGCGGACACGGGCCGCTCCACCGGTGCAGGCCCACCCCGCGCAGGCGGCGACCGTCGACCGTGCAGGCTCACGGCCCGCTGCTGCTCAGCGAAGCACCCGGCATCCGCGCCGAACTGGACCACGTCCAAACCCACGCCCACCCGGCCGGGCTGGTGCTGCACCTGGACCTGCCCGCCGACGGCGTGCCCGCCGAAGCGGCCCAGCGGCAACTGCTCGACCAACCCCGTGAACCCCTGGACGCGGAGGGCGGTGCGACGACCACTCGGTCACGTCGTCCTGCGCGCGCGAGCACGGAGCTGACGTGAACCGCTCGCTCGTGCCGCCGATCGCGCACCTGCTCGAGCCGCGTGGCCGCAGGACGTGCGGGCCTCGCCGCACGACACCGACCATGACCGGGTGAGCATGGACCTGTGCACCGACACCGCAGCAGCGGCCTGGCTCCGTGACGACCCTCAGCCGTGGAACCGCCTGGTCAGCCTGGGACCGGCCGGGTTCCCCGCCTACGCGCGGCTGCGCTTCCTGCCCGATCCCACCCGCCCCGGACAGAGCGAGGGCGACGCCGGCGACCCGCTCGTGCAGGTCTCGGAGACCGAGCAGCTGCGCCGCGCGGTCGACGTCCTGGCCGCGTTCACCACCACACCGGGCGAGTGCTTCTTCCTGCTGTGGGACGGCTGGGGCCTGCACCCTGCCGCTCCCGGCCACCCCGCGCACGACGACCGGGGCACCTGGCCGCGCCTGCCCGGCGGCCCGGACACCGACAGCGGCCGTCGCCGCCTCGACGACGGCGCCCCGCTGCTGCACGAGCCCCCGGCCGGGTTCGAGCCGGGCCTGCAGCCGCGATCGGCGCACCCCGGGGCGCCGCAGGAGCACCCGGCGCAGGTGCGCCTGCCGAACCGGGACTACCACCTCTTCGTCGGCGGCACCGGCGACGTCGGCGACTGGGGCCCGGAACTGCCGCTGGGTCCCAGCGGCCACGCCCCCGATCCGGCGTTCGTCTGGCCCGCCGACCGCGCCTGGTGCCTGGTTCGCGACGTCGACCCGCACTACGCGGGCATCGGAGCCGCCCCGCAGGCCGTCGACGCCCTGGTGCACCACACCGGCCTGGACGTCGTGGTCGCCGACCCGACCCGGGAGCAACCCCACTACCGGTGAGCAGTGCCGTGGCCGACTTCGACGAACGGTCCGCTCACCGCGTGAAGCGGCACGCCCGGTCGTGGCGGAACATCGCGTGGTCTTGCCGAGAAGCGGGTGACGCGCTCTTCGATCACCAGCACAATGCCGAGGGCCCGAGCAGCCATCGGGTCGTCAACGAGAGGAGCGCTCGTCGTGCCCTGCAACACGCAGGTGGCGGACCGCGTCCGCGCCGCGCTGACCGGTCGCGAGGTCCGCGAGGTCGAGATGTTCGGCGGACTGGCCTTCATGGTGGATGAGCGGATGCTCGTCTGCGTCTCCGCCGGTGGGTCCGACCTGCTCGTCCGGGCCGCACCCGACAGCGACGCCCAGCACCTGCGGAAGTCCGGGGCCCGGCGAGCCGAGATGGGCAGGGGACGCTCGATGGGCCCCGGGTGGATCACGGTCGACGCAGAGGTCCTCGCCGCGCAGGAGGACTTCGCGTACTGGATGCAGGCGGCCTCGGCCTTCCACGCGCAAGGCTCGGGCACGAAGCAGCGACCGAAGGCCACGACGACCTAGGACGACCTGGGACCAGGACGAGGCGAGCCTCTCCGCACGCCCCGAAGGGGAGGACACCCCGGGACGCAGCACGTACGCAGCGCGTCGAGCCACCGCCGGCCCGGCGTTCTCAGCCCGGCACGATCCGGCGGCGCAAGACGGGAACTCCCTCGCCGGCGAGGGAGTCGAGCGCCGCGCCTCGACCGGTACTGGCCAGCAGCAGCACCTGAGCGGTGCCGCGGACCACCGGCCCGCTGCCGTGGGCGAAGTCGATGTCGTCGGCTTCGAGACGCAGTCCGGTCAACGCTCCCTCGGGGACCAGGCCCGCCGGGGCGGTCACGAGGAACGTCAGCGCCTCCTGCAGCCGCGGTGCGGGGACGTCGCGGTGCAGGCCCAGCGGCCAGCGGATGTCCAGGCCGTGGACCAGCACGTCGACCAGCGGCGCCTGCGGGCCCGCTCCGGGTGGGGTGAAGCGCGTGCCGGCCCTGCGGGCCAGCACCTGCACCAGTTCGGCGAAGGGGCGCTGCGCCAGTCGTCGGGTCACCCGCTCGTTGGCCCGGTCGAACCGGCCGCCGGCGGCGAGCACGGCCAGAACCAGGCGGGGAGCGCTCACCTCCAGGGGCATGACCAGGTGCGCGAGGACGTCGTGGACGCTCCAGGCCCGGCACAGGCTCCTGGCGGCCTGCTGCTGCGGGGTCAGGTGGGCGAGCTGTTCGGCCAGGGCCCGCCGCTCGTCGGCGATCTCCTCGAAGACGTCCACGGGACTGATCGTGGCAGTGGGCGCCCCACCGGGGGAGGGGGCGTTGCGTGAGCCTTCCTGCGCCCCCTCGACCAGGCCGGTCCCCCAGCGTGGGGGCCGGGCCCCACCCGGCGCCGTGGAGGTGTTCACGCTCACGGCGCGGGCCGCGCGCTCGTGCCGATCCGCGGTTGGTCGTGACGAGGCGCGAGCCCGGCAGCCGGCACGGGGTGGAGGAGTGGAGCCTGCGCGCACGAGAGGCCGACTCACTGCTCGCGGGTCGCTCCGGCAGCGTTCCACACCTCCCGCGACGGTCGGTGGTCCAGGACGACGATGCCCTCCTCCTCGAGCACCTCACGAGCCCGGGGCGAGAGGAGGAAGTCGTGGTCGGAGCGGCGCACCGCCCACCCCAGGTCGGCCTCGGCCGCCGTCTCCGGCCCCACCGCCGGGTGCACCGCCCACTCGCTCAGGCCCGCCGGCAGCTCCCGCAGCAGCTGCAGGTACCGCTCGGCCTCGCCGTCGACGTCGAGGGCGAAGCTGTCGACGAACTCGTGGTCGAGCACCGGCAGACCGCGCCGGCGCGCGGCGCTGCGCGCCGGATCCAGCCACACCCTCGCGGCCAGGCCGTGCTCGTCGACCAGGGACGGCACCTGCGCCGGTGCGCTGATCGGTGCCCACCGGTGGGCCGGGCCGTCACGGGTGAGGGTCAGGTGGATGCCGAAGGGCACTTCGGGCGCGGCCCGCAGCAACCGCAGCGCCTCGCCGGCCGCCGGGCAGGGCACCACCAGGCTGGTCGAACTGGCCACCCCCTGCTGCACCGCGGCCGAGACCGTGGCGTTGATCGAGGGGTGCGTGCCCAGGTCGTCGCAGTTGAGGATCAGGACGCGGGCGTCGGCGGGCAGGCCCAGCAGCTGCACTGATGAGGACGTCGACGAGGAGTCGGGGTGGTCGCCGGCTGCGGGCGTCGCTCCGGTGCGGTTCACGGCTCCTGACGGCACTACGACACAGGCCCATCGTCGAACGACTTACCGCTCACGACGCGCCGAGTGCGCGACCGGCGGTTGCCCACGGCGGCTCACGTGCCCTGCCGGGGCAGATCCCCGCAGCCAGCCCCGGCCACCTAGACCACACCCGCCGGGTGACCGTCCTCATCGACCGCCTGCGGGGCCGCGGTCTTCGCCGAGCCGATCCAGACACCACCGGCGTAGACGCGCACTCCACCCGAAGGCACCTCCGCCTGCAAGATCCCGCCCACCGGCACCGAACCGGACGCCACCACCTCCTGACCCAGGCGCACCTCGATGCTCACCTGCGCCCCTTCGGGGTGCTCCGGCGACGGACCGACGCACGCGGCCACGTCCTGCCGCTGCACCGTCTGCGGCTGCTCACCGCAGCCTGGCGCCAGCACCACGGCACCGGCCAGAACGATCCACCTCACCCACGCCTGCACCACTCCACCCGAGGACGCCCTGCCGTCGACGAGTCGCCCGCTCACCGCCGAGCTGGTCGGGACCAGTTCGCGCAGCCGGCCCAGGCGGGCGTTGCGGCTCTCATCACCGCGAGAGACCTGGCCAACCTCGTCCACGGACGTCCCCTCCTGCGCTGGGACACCGAGCCCGAGCAGCGCACCAGGAGGACGTCTTCGCGACAAGGCCCCCGCGGGGCCTCCGCCCGACCTGGTGCGGCTCGCGGAACGGATCACCACGCCGCCGCCCGCTCGCTCTCGACCAGGCCGGCGACCTCGCGCCTCGGTCGAGTCGAGAACGTTGCGCTGGAAGGGGTGCGTGAGCACGATCGACCCGTGACGATGCACCGTTGGCCGCCCGCGCTGCCCCCGGACGAGCTGGGAGCCGTCGTGCACGGGCCGGTCGTCCTCGCCCGCGCGACCGGCATCGTCGCCGGTCTCCGCTGCGTCTTCGCCCACACCGGCGGGCTCCTGCTGCCCGTGGTGCTGCGCGCCGGCGGCGTCCAGGCCGAAGCCGCGGCCCGGCAGACCTTCAGCCGCCTCCACGAGCGGGTCCTGCCGCTGCTCTGACGATCTCGCTCTCCTGGCGCCCGGCGTGCGCGATCGTGGTCGGCCGGTGGACGTCCGCCTCTGCCGATGAGCGAGCACTGGCCATCCGGGGTGGGAGCGTCGCTCACCGCCCTGGACCGAGGAGGTGGACGAGGAGGAGAGTGCACGGACGGGCGTCCGGTGCGTCCCGGCTCGATCGGAGGAGCGGGCATCGTGAGTGGGGGCCAGGCGGTCGAACGCACCGGTGCGCAGGACCCGCGTGACCCCAGGCAGCGCTACCGCGCCCTGCCCGAGCCGATCCGCCTCGTCGACGTGGTCGAGACCCAGGAGTCCCAGCCCGTCCCCGACCCCACGGCAGGTCGTGACCCCGAGCGGGATTCATGCTCCGCTACGTGTGAGAGGACGGGCACGGCCCTCGACGACGCGCAGGACGCTACCGGCCGCCCTCTCACCGCCGTCGCGACCGCACGTGGCGCTGACGCAGCGCGCACCCCCGGAGTTCTGATCCTCCAGGTGCGACCGGGCACCCGTCGAACCGCTCGACTCCTGCGCTCCGTGTCGCACGGAACACCCCCGACGCCCGCTCGGCCGTGCTCCTCGGGCGGCCGCCGCGGGATGCTGGTGCTGTGAGCGCGACCGGGCTGAGCGGTGGGCCCGCAGGGGAGCTGACCGCGCGGGGGCGTACCGACGGGTTCGGCACCGGGGCGCTGCGCTGGTGGCGGCGCCTGGGTGGTGCGGGGGTGGTGGCGCTGCTGGCCCTGGCGTTCGGGGCGCTGGCCACCGGTGAGGACGGCACCGACCGCGACAGCGGTTTCTGGGCGCTGATCGTGCTGGCCTGCACGTACGCCGGGGTGCCGCTCTCGCGCCTGGTCAGCGGTGTCGCGCACGGCGCGGCGCTGGTGGCCCGGCACGCGCTGGCCGGTGCCGGGCTGGGCCTGGTGTCGGCGGTGGTGCTCGACGTCGCCTTCCACAGCGACGACGTGGGCTCGGTGCTGCTCGTCCCGCTGCTGATCTGCCTGCCGGCCGGTGCCCTGGTGGGGGCGGGCACGGCGGTGCTGGCGCTGCTGGTGCCGCGCCGCGCCGCCGTGGGGCTCGCGCTGGTGGGGGTGGCGGCCACCGCCGCGCTGGCGTGGCTGACCTTCCGCCCCGCCGCGCCGTACGACCTGTTCGCGGTGGACGCCACCCCGGAGGTGGCCGCCGCCGGCGGTGCCACCGGGCTGGCCGAGCGCACCCGGGAAGCCGTTCAGGACGCCGGCGCCGGGCAGGACCTGCGCACCGCGACGGTCTGGCGGGGCGCCGGCGAGCAGGTCACGGCGGGGCTGGGCCCGTCACGACCGCACCTGAGGTTCACCCCCACCGAGGACCTGGCGGTCTCCCGGGCCGGCGGGCAGGCGGTGCGACTGATCACCGTGCGGGTGCGTGGGCAGAGCGCGGCGTGCGTGGTGGTCGACGCAGGCGCGACCGACGTGCTGGACGGCGCCTGCGACGACCTGGACCCGGTGCGCTGAAGACCTGGTGCGTTGAAGACCCGGTGCGCTGAGCGCCTTCGGCGGCAGGAGCAGCCCCAGCGCGTCGACGAGGTCCTGACGCGACAGCTGCACCGTCACGCTGACGCTGGAGAGCGCCACCACGTCCCCGCCGGGTTCCTCCCGCGGGCGGCGCACCACCGCGCCCGCGTCCTCCTGGGAGGTGCGTGCACCCCGCCACGAGGAGGTCGTCGTCGAACCGCGCAGCGGTCCGGCGCCCCGGGTGGCCGGGGCGCCGGTGGCAACCTCTGCCGGGGTGCCGGCGCAGCGCGGTGGGAAGAGGCGTGGGCCACCGCGAAACCCTCATCGCCGTGGCCGGGGACCGCTCGGCCGACCGGGAGGTCCGCGAGGTCGAGGTGTCCGGCGGGCTGGCTCCCGCGGTGGACGAGCGGGTGCTCGTCCGCGTCTCGGCGGGTGGCGGCGACCTCCTCGTCCGGGTGGCGCCGGGCAGCGACGCCCAGCTCCTGCAGCGGTGTCCAGGCCGTTCCGCTCACCACCGGACCCTGCCGTGCGCCCTAGAACCCCGCGACCTCGTGCGGCTCGTACGGCGCCTCCAGCTCGGCGACCTCCTCGGCGGTGAGTTCCAGCTCCAGCGCCGCCACGGCGTCGTCGAGGTGGTGCGGCTTCGTCGCGCCGACGATCGGGGCGACCACCACGGGGTTGCGCGCCACCCACGCCAGCGCCACCTGCGCGCGCGGCACCCCCCGGCGCTCGGCGACCCGCGCCACCGCCGCCACGACCTCCGCGTCGGAGTCGCGGTACAGCTTCTTGCCGAACTCGTCCTGCTCGGAGCGGTTCGTCGTGGTGTCCCAGTCGCGGGTCAGCTTCCCGCGCGCCAGGGGGCTCCACGGGATGACGCCGACGCCCTCGTCCGCGCACAGCGGCAGCATCTCGCGCTCCTCCTCGCGGTAGAGGAGGTTGTAGTGGTCCTGCATGGTGGCGAACCTCGTCCAGCCGTTCGCGTCCTGCAGGTGCAGGGCCTTGGCGAACTGCCACGCCCACATCGACGAGGCACCGATGTAGCGGGCCTTGCCGGCCTTCACCACGTCGTGCAGCGCCTCCAGCGTCTCCTCGACCGGCGTGGCGGGGTCCCAGCGGTGGATCTGGTAGAGGTCCACGTGGTCGGTGCCCAGCCGGCGCAGGCTGTTGTCGATCTCCGTGAGGATCGCGTGCCGCGACAGGCCGGCGCCGTTGGGACCCGGGCGCATCCGCCCGTGCACCTTCGTGGCGATGACGACCTCGTCGCGGGGCACCTGCTTCAGGAGGACGTTCCCGAGGATCTCCTCGGAGGAGCCGTTCGAGTAGACGTTGGCGGTGTCGAAGAAGTTCACGCCGGCGTCCAGCGCCTTCCGCAGGAAGGGAGCGCTGTCCTCCTCCGGCAGGGTCCAGGGGTGCCCCCCGCGGTCGGGGTCGCCGTAGCTCATGCAACCGAGGCAGAGGCGCGAGACCTCCAGGCCGGTGGAACCGAGCTTCACGTGGTCCATGGCGGCGATCCTGCACCCGTCCGTCCGCGCGCGCCCCTCGTCGCGGTGGACGTGGGCCCCGGAAAGTCCTTGCCAGGAGGCAACTCGTGCAGGACGCCACGCGTCTACGGGGGTGACGGCGTCCCCGGAGCGGGCCGGCGCACCACCCGGGGACGAGGAACCGATCAACCGGAGGACCACCGTGAACCGCACCACCAGGACCACCGCCCTCGCCGCGACCGCTCTCGCCGCCCTCGCCGCGACGGGGGCCGCCCCCGCGGCCGCCGCCCCCGCCTCCGCGGCCGCCGCCTCCGCGGCCGCCGTTCCCACCGGTGCTGCGGCGGCCCCCGCCGCGATCCGCTTCGCGCCCGGCGCGACCTCCGCCGGCGTCTCCGGGCACCTCGCCGCCGGCGGGCGCGAGAGCTACGTCTTCCGCGCCCGCGCGGGCCAGAGCGCGCTCGTGCGCCTCACCGGCAGCGACCCCAGCACCCGCTTCACCCTCGTCGCCCCCGACGGCAGCCCGCTGCACACCCAGGCGACCGAGGCGCAGGACCGGGTGGTGGTGCCGCTGCCCGCCGACGGCACGTACGTGCTCGACGTGCTCACCACCTCGGCCACCGACTACACCCTCGACCTGGCGCTGCCGGTCCCGATCCGCTTCGCGCCGGGGACCACCAGCGCCACCGTGCGCGCCGACCTCGCCGCCGGCGCCCACCGCCAGCACGCCTTCGAGGCCCGGGCCGGGCAGAGCGCGCAGGTGGTGTTCGACCACGGCGCCGCCGGCAGCCGCTGGACGCTCGTCGCCCCCGACGGCAGCCCGCTGCACACCCAGGCCACCGAGGTGCAGGACCGGGCGGAGGTGCCGCTGCCCGCCGACGGCACCTACCTGCTCACCGTCCTGACGGACCAGCCGGACCGCGTCTCGCTGCGGCTCACCATCCCGGCGGCCTGAGCCGCCCCCCGCGGTTCGCCCCGCCCCTGCTCGGCGGGGCCTCGGATCAGGTGCCCAGCCGGACGGAGCTGTGCAGCAGGGCCGCGTGCACGAACGCCTGCGGCAGGTTCCCGCGCAGCTGCCGCTGCTGCACGTCCCACTCCTCCGCCAGCAGCGCGGCCGGGCCGCACGCGGCCCGGTTGCGCTCGAAGAACCGGAACGCCTCCACGTGCTGCCCGTCCGCGTGCAGCGCCTCCGCCAGCACGAACCCGCACAGCAGGAACGCACCCTCCGTCGAGCCCAGCGGCATCGAGTCGGGGGAGTAGCGGTACACGTGGTGGTCCACCACCAGGTCGCGCCGCACCGCCGTCAGCGTGGCCCGGTGCCTGGGGTCGTCCAGCGGGGTGGCGCCCAGCAGCGCCGGGCGCAGCAGCGCCGCGTCCACCCCCGGCTGGCCCGGGCTGCGCTGCCAGCGCCCCTCGTCCGGGTGCAGGCAGCGCCGCGACGTCTCCGCGAGGATCGCGTCCGCCAGCGTGGCGGTGCGCACCGCGTCCTGCGCCGGCGCCACCGCGGCGACGGAGCGCAGCCCCGCCACGCACTCCAGCCGCGAGTGCGCCCACCAGTCCGGCTCCAGCTCCCAGATGCCGGCCTCCGGTTCCCGCCAGCGGCGCTCGACCGCCGTCACCGCCACGTCCACCGCCCGCCACCCGTCGGCGTCCAGCCGGTCCTGCCGGATCGCGGCGCCCAGCAGCTGCAGCACCGTGCCGAACACGTCCAGCTGGAACTGGTCGCGCACGTGGTTGCCGACGACGTCCCAGCCGCCCGGGTAGCCCGGCAGGCCCGTGCTGCGCTCGGACGGCACCGGGGCGCCGTGCACCGTGTACGCCGGCGCCAGGTGGTCGCCGTCCGCGAGGACCCGCTGCACCACGAAGCTCACCAGCGTGTCGAACAGCGGGTACGGGCCCCCGCACGCCGCCATCGCCAGCCCCGCGTAGCACTGGTCGCGCACCCACGCGTACCGGTAGTCGTAGCTGCGGCCGTTGTCGGCGTGCTCCGGCAGCGACGTCGTCGCCGCCGCCACCATGCCGCCGTCGTCGGACGTCAGGCCGCGGATCACCGCGTAGGAGTGCCGCGCCTCCACCGGCGCCACCGAGTGCGCGACGTCCGGCACCGCCGAGCGCCACGTGTGCATGGTCGACGCCCACGCCCGCTCGGCGTCCACCGGCTCCGGCAGGTCCGCGTCGCTCACCTCCAGCACCAGGTCCGCGCACCCGCCGGCCGGCACCCGCAGGGGCCCGCTGAGCACCCCGTCCCGCACGTCCGCGTCCGGCAGGCCCGTCAGGCGCACCCGCAGCCCGTCCGTGCGCGCCGTCCAGCGGCCGTCGTCGTCGCGCCGCAGCCCCCGCAGCGCCCGGGTGCCGAACCGGGCCCGCAGGTCCAGCAGCACGTCGACCTCGGCGTCGCCCTCGACGGCGCGCACCTGCCGCAGCAGCACCGCCCGGTGCGGGTCGCTCGGCATCGCCATCGCGTCCCGGCACTCCACCGTGCCGTCGCCGCGGCTGGTCCAGCGGTGCCGGAAGACGAGCGTGCCCTCCTCGTACCAGCCGCCCCACACGAACGGGTGCGACGGCGTGACCGCGAACAGCCCGCGCCCGCCCAGCAGCGAGGCGATCACCGCGTCGTCGTGCCAGTCCGGGGCGCACATCCACGCCACGTCCCCGCGCGGGCCGACCACCGCCCCGCGCGCGCCGTCCGCCACGAGCGCGTAGTCGCGCAGCACCTGGGGCGGGAACCGCGCGGCCAGGTCCTCCGGCGTCACGCCGCGCCCCGCGCCCCGGTGGTCAGCAGCAGCTTGCCGACGTGGGCGGAGGACTCCATCACCTCGTGGGCGCGGGCGGCGTCGGCCAGCGCGAACCGCTCGTGCACCACGGGCCGCACCGCGCCGTCGGCCACCAGCGGCCACACGTGGTCGCGCACGCCGGCGACGATCGCGGCCTTCTCCGCCGCCGGGCGCGCCCGCAGCGTCGTGGCGTGCACGGAGGCCCGCTTGGCGAGCAGCCGGCCCAGGTCCAGCTCCGCGCGGGCACCGCCCTGCGTGCCGATGACGACGAGCCGCCCGCCCGTGGCGAGGACGTCGACGTTGCGCGCCAGGTACGGCCCGCCGACCACGTCGAGGACGACGTCCGCGCCGGCCGGCTCGAAGGCCCGCACCGCCTCGGCGAAGTCGTCCTCGCGGTAGTTCACCAGCAGTTGCGCGCCCAGCTCCGCGCAGCGGGCCAGCTTGCCCGCCGACCCGGCCGTCACCGCCACCCGCGCGCCCACCGCCCGCGCCAGCTGCACCGCCATCGTGCCGATGCCGCTGGAACCGCCGTGCACCAGCAGCAGCTCACCCGGGCGCAGCCCCGCCAGCGTGAACACGTTGCTCCACACCGTCGCGGCCACCTCCGGCAGCGCAGCGGCGTCCACGACGTCCACGCCCGCCGGCACCGGCAGCAGCTGCCCGGCCGGCACCGCGACCCGCTCGGCGTACCCGCCGCCGCCCAGCAGCGCGCACACCTCCTCGCCCACCCGCCAGCCGGTCACGCCGTCGCCGAGGGCCGCGACCCAGCCGGAGACCTCCAGGCCCGGGTGCGGCGGCGAGCCCGGCGGGGACGGGTACCGGCCCGTCCGCTGCATCACGTCGGCGCGGTTCACGCCCGCCGCGGCCACCTCGACGACCACCTCGCCGGGCCCCGGCTCCGGGTCCGGCAGCTCCACCAGGTGCAGGGCCCCCGGGCCCCCGGGTTCCTCCACGGTCACGGCGCGCACGCCGCGACACTACGTCCGGGGCGCGCCGCCCGCCCCCGCACCACTGGCCCCGGGACCGGCCAGCAGCGCCCGCGCCCGGGCCAGGTCCTCGGGCACGTCCACGTCCAGGTGCTCGTGCGCCTCCAGCGGCACCTCCACCACCCGGGCCCCGCGCGCGCCGAGCAGCTCGCGCACGGGCCGGCCCGCCACGACGGGCAGCGACGCCACCACGGCCCTCGCGTGCGCGCGCCGGTACGCCGACAGCAGCGGCTGGCGCCGCCCCGAGGCGTCCACACCCACGGCCGCGTCCGCGTCGCCCGCCAGCGCCTCCAGCAGCCGCGGCACCGCCGACGCGGCGAACGGCTGGTCCCCGCCCAGCAGCACCACCGGGCAGCCGGCCCCGGGCGGGACGCCGGCGTCCAGCGCGGCCAGCCCGGCGGCGAACCCGGCCAGCGGCCCACCCCCGGGTGGTTCCTCCCGCACCGCCGGCACCCCCGCGACCCGGTCCGGGCCGACGAGCACCACCGGCCAGCACGGCGTCAGGTGCGCCAGCAGGTGCCGCAGCACGTCGCTCGACCCCAGCGGGGCCGCGAGCTTGTCGGCGCCGGCGGCGCGCGCCGCGAACCGCGTCCCGCCACCACCGGCCAGCACCACCACCGCGGCAGCCGCCCTGCCGGCGGGCGGTGCCGCCGGAACTCCCCGCACCCCTGTCCTCCAGTCGACACGCCGCCCGCTGATGGTCCGAACGGGCGGTTCCACCCCCCGACCGCTCACCCTCGGCTCCCCGCCACCCGATCCGACAGGTGTCTGCTCGAGCACCGGTGAGCCCTCTCACCGCTCACCATCGCTTACGGAAGGTTGACATGCTGCGGAACCTGAGCATCAGAGCGAAGCTGCTGGTCCTCCTCGCGGTACCACTGCTGCTCCTCATGAGCGCTGTCGCGGCCATCGACACGGACTCCATCCTGGAGGCGGACGAGGAGCGCGACCTGGCGAACTACGTCGGGATCTCCACGGAGTACGACGCGGTCCTGCACGCCATCCAGGAGGAGCGCCTGCTCACCGTCCAGTACGTGACGGTGCCGAGCGACGAGCTGAAGGCGCAGGTCGACGCGGCTCGCGCCACCACCGACTCCACCATGCAGGCCGCGACGGTGGCCGCCGAGGAGTCCGGCGTCGAGTTCGACGAGGGCACCAAGGCCGTCGCGGTGGAGAACCTCTCCGCCGCCGCCTTCAACACGCTGCCGCAGCTGCGCGCGGCCGTGGACGACCTGCGCACCACCCCGTTGAACGCCTTCGAGCTCTACAACGGCGTCTACGGCGCCGTCGCCGACCTGACGATCGCGGTCGCCGACGACTCCCCGATCCGCGACCTGGCGACCCGCCTGGCCGCCACCGGGTACCTGCACCGCGAGATCGACCAGATCGCCCAGGAGCAGCTGGCCGGCCTGATGGTGCTGCGCGGCACCGCCGGCACCGAGGTGCGCAACCTGCGCCTGAACGCGATCAGCCAGCAGGACTACTTCGACGCGCAGGTCCGCGACCGCCTGGGCGAGGAGGGTCTCTCGATCCTCGACGGCGCCCTGACCACGTCGGCCGCCACCAGCGCCGTGGCGTACGTCAACCAGGACCGGAACCTGTTCGACGCCGCCATCTCCGGCTCGCCCAGCCTGAGCGAGGAGGACTGGACGGCGCACTCGCAGGGCCTCATCGACGCCTACCACGTGGCCACCGACCAGATCATCGCCTCCGCCGCGGCCGAGGCCGACGAGCGCGCCGACGAGGTGCTGCGCAACGTCCTGGTCATCACCGTCGGCAGCCTCCTGGTGCTCGTCGCCGCGGCCGTCCTCGGCGTGCGCACCGCCCGCAGCATCGGCACCCGCCTGCGCGCCCTGTCCGCCGCCGCCACCGAGGTGCGCGACGAGCTGCCCCGCATGGTGGAGCGCATGCAGACCCCGGGCGAGGGCCCGGGCGTGGAGTTCACCCCGCTGACCGTCACCAGCACCGACGAGATCGGCCAGGTCGCGCACGTCATCAACGACCTGAACGAGACCACGTTCCGCATCGCCGGTGAGCAGGCCGCCCTGCGCGCCTCCATCGCCGAGATGTTCATCAACGTGGCGCGCCGCGACCAGGCGCTGCTGGCCCGCCAGCTGTCCTTCCTGGACCAGCTGGAGCGCACCGAGGAGAACCCGGACACCCTCGAGGACCTGTTCACCCTCGACCACCTGGCCACCCGGATGCGGCGCAACGCCGAGTCCCTGCTCGTCCTGGCCGGCATCAACACCGGCCGCCGCCTGCGCCGCCCGCTGCCGCTGTCGGACGTCATCCGCACCGCGGCCGGCGAGATCGAGCACTACGACCGCGTCGACCTGTCCCTGCAGGTGGACCCGCCGGTCGTCGGCCACCTGGCGCTGTCCCTGTCGCACCTGCTCGCCGAGCTGCTGGAGAACGCCACCAGGTTCTCCGACCCCGGCACCCGCGTGGTCGTCGCCACCGCGGAGAGCGCCCGCGGCATCGAGGTGGCGATCACCGACACCGGCCTCGGCATGAGCGAGGAGGAGCTGCGCACCGCCCGCGAGCGCATCGACGGCGGCCGCGCCAGCGAGTTCGTCGGCGCGCAGCGGCTCGGCTTCTACGTCGTGGGCCGCCTGGCCGCCCGGCTGGACCTCGAGGTCGACTTCCGCTCCGGCGAGGGCGCGGGCACCACGATCACCGTGCTGCTCGGGTCGGCGGTGTTCACCCCGGGCAGCGTCTCCGCGGAGGTCCCCGACCTGCCTGCCGCCGAGCCCGCGGCCCTGCCTGCCGCCGAGCCCGCGGCCGGGGCGATGGTCCTGCCCCCCGCCGGGCCGGTGGCCGCAGGCCCCGACTCGATCGTCCGCAACCCGCTCGCCGCGGACGGGGTCGGCGGCGCCCTGTCGGCCACGCTGGAGGAGTCGGCCGCCCGCGCGGCCGGCGAGGCCGGCGTCGCCGCCCCCGCGCCGCAGGTGAGCCGCACCGGCCGCAGCCTGCCCACCCGCCGCAAGCCCACCCGCGGTGCGGGCGCGGACGAGGCCCGTGCGGCGGCCCCGGCGGCCGAGCCGGCGGCCGAGCCGGCGGCCGAGCCGGCCTGGCAGCCGGTGTCCGCCCCCGACCCCTCGGCGGGCACGGCCCCGGCGATGCCCAAGCGCGAGCGCAAGGCGGAGGCTCCCGCCACGCTGACCGCGGCGCAGGACATCCTGCCCCGCGCCGGCCGCAAGCCCCGCCCGGTGCGCGACTCCGCCACCCCGCCCAAGACGGCGGCCGAGGCCTTCTGGACCTCCCGCCGTCGCGCGGCGGAGCCCGAGGGTGCGGAGCGCCCTGCTCCCGCCCCCGCCCCCGCTCCGGCTCCGGCTCCGGCTCCGGAGGAGACCGCTCCCGCGGCTCCGCAGGAGAGCGTCGCCGCAGCCGCCGGGACGGCCCCGCTCGTCCCGTCGCCCGCGCCGTCGCCCGAGGCCGCCGTCGACGAGGCGCCGGCCGCGGTCCCGGTCGCCCGCACCGTCGGCGACACGATGCGCCAGCGCAACGTGCTCGCCGCCGAGGCCCTGTCCGCGCTCACCGAGGGCCAGGCCTTCAGCCCGGCGATGAGCGGCGGCTCCACGCCGCTGGTGCGCCGGCAGGCCGGTGCCACGCCGGCCGCGGCCAAGCCGGCCCCGGCCCGGCCCGCGGCCGCCCGCCAGCGCCGTGCTCCCGCGGACGTCCGCTCGATGCTGTCCGGCTTCCAGGCCGGCGTGTCCCGCGGCCGCGCCGAGGGCGACCCGGCCCCGGCCGTCCGCCCCGCCACCGGGGACGCCGGTGACCGCGCCTGATCGTTCCCGCGGCTCCCGTCCGGGAGCCGCGNNGTGGGCGCGCGCCCACCCGCACCGCCACCCCGATGACCACATCGACCACCACCCCGACCGCACGGCGAACGTACGGACCACTCCGAGAAGAGGAACCCCACTGTGACCGCGCTTAGCTCCGAGGCCGCCGACTTCAGCTGGCTCCTCGACAACTTCGTCCGCAGCACCCCCGGTGTGCAGCACACCGTCGTCGTGTCCGCCGACGGCCTGCTCATGGCCATGTCCGACCAGCTGCACCGCGAGGCCGGCGACCAGCTCGCCGCCATCGTCTCCGGCGTCTCCAGCCTCGCCCGCGGCGCCGCCCGCCAGCTGGAGTCCGGCGAGGTGCGCCAGGCCATCATCGAGATGGACGACTCGTTCTTCTTCCTGGTGAACGTCTCCGACGGTTCGGTGCTGGCCGTGGCCGCCGAGTCCGGCTGCGACGTCGGCCTCATCGGCTACGAGATGGCCATGCTGGTGCAGCGCTTCGAAACCGTCCTGACCCCGCAGCTGGTCTCGGAGATGCGGGCCGCGCTGCCCACCTCCTCGCCGGCCGGCGCCCGGTGGTGACAGCGACATGACAGCAGCAGGCAGCGCGGACCTCTGGTCCGACGACGACGAGGACGCCGAGGAGTTCACCGTCCGGCCGTACACGGTCACCGGTGGGCGCACTCGCCCCACGAACAGCGACCTGCCGGTCGAGGCGCTCGTGGAGGCCCTGGGGGAGCCGGAGATCGGCATGACCCCCGAGCGGCGCAAGATCCTGGAGCTCACCAGGACGTCCTACCTGTCGATCGCGGAACTGTCCGCCCACGTGCACCTCCCGGTCGGCGTCGTCCGCGTCGTGGTGAGCGACCTCGCCACCTCCGGCAAGATCCGCGTCCACGGCCTCACCCTGGCCACGTCCCCCCAACCCGCGACCACCATCAGCGTCCTGGAGAGTGTTCTCAATGGCATTTCCTCGCTCTGACGTGAGCGCCCCCGCGCCAGGCGCCGCCGCCGGGGGGACCGCCACGGAGCCCACCGCCCCGCCCACCGTCGTCAAGATCGTCGTGGCCGGCGGGTTCGCCGTCGGCAAGACGACCTTCATCGGGTCCATCTCCGACATCGAGCCGCTGCGCACCGAGGCGGCCATGACCGAGCACTCGGTCGGCGTCGACGACGCCGGCCTGAACTCGGACCGCAAGACCTCCACCACCGTCGCCATGGACTTCGGCCGCATCGCCCTGCCGGGCAACCTGTGGCTGTACCTGTTCGGCACCCCCGGCCAGGACCGCTTCCTGTTCATGTGGGACGACCTGGTCAAGGGCGCCATCGGCGCGGTCGTGCTGGTCGACACCGACCGCCTCGACCAGTGCTTCCCCGCCGTGGACTACTTCGAGTCCCGCGGCATCCCCTTCGTCGTCGCGGTCAACTGCTTCGACGGCGTCGCCCAGCACGACCTGGACTCCGTGCGCGAGGCGCTCGCGGTGCCGGACCACGTGCCGCTCGTCTACACCGACGCGCGCAGCAAGGCCGCGACCAAGCACAGCCTCATCACGCTCGTGCAGACCGCGCTGGCCCGCCTCAACGCCGCCTGAGCAGGCCGTCGGCCGGCCGTCCCGACGCCGCGGG
>NZ_JALBVB010000040.1:121544-128042 GCF_022669155.1 Kineococcus sp. TRM81007
GGGTGCCGGCCCGCGGCGTTTCAGTTCCCGGCCGCTGGTGCCGATGGGTGGAGCAGGCACCACCAGCACGACGGACCGGCCACGGGGCCGGGCCACCGCAGATCACCCGTCGCGAGATCCGGAGCGGAACCGCATGGACGACATGGACGAGATCGTCCAGGAATTCCTGGTCGAGAGCTACGAGAACCTGGACCAGCTGGACTCCGACCTCGTCGCGCTGGAGCAGCAGCCCGGCAGCCGCGAGCTGCTGGCCAGCGTCTTCCGCACGATCCACACGATCAAGGGCACGAGCGGCTTCCTGGCCTTCTCCCGCCTGGAGTCCGTCGCGCACGTCGGCGAGAACCTCCTGGCCCGCCTGCGCGACGGTCAGCTCGTGATGACCCCGGTCACCACCGACGTGCTGCTGCGCATGGTCGACACCATCCGCGCGCTGCTCGCCTCCATCGAGGAGAACGGTGCCGAGGCCTCCGTCGAGGTGGACCAGGTCGTCGCCGCGATCCGCGCCGTCCTGGACGGTGAGGAGCCGGTGCTGCCGGCCGCCGACGGTGCCGGCGTCGAGGTCGCCAGCGTCCCCGCCGAGGCTCCCGCGGCTCAGGCTCCCGCGGCTCAGGCTCCCGTGGCTGAGGTCCCCGTGGTCGAGGCGCCCGTCGAGGTCCCCGTGGCCGAGGCGCCCGCCGACGTCCCCGCCGAGGCTCCCGCGGTCGAGGTCCCCGTCGAGGTCCCCGTGGCCGAGGCCCCCGCGGTGGTCGAGGTCCCCGCGCCGGTCGCCGAGGTCCCCGCCGCACCCGCCTCCGCTGCCCCTGCCGCCCCCACCGGCGGCGCAGCCCCCTCCGAGAAGGCGTCCGCCGCCGAGGCCACCATCCGCGTGGACGTCGAGCTGCTGGAGTCCCTGGTCCGCCAGGCCGGCGAACTCGTCCTGGCTCGCAACCAGATCCTGCAGCGCGCCGGCGCCCTGCGCGACGAGGACCTCACCCGCGCCTGCCACCGCCTCAACCTCGTCGCCAGCGAGATGCAGGAGACGGTCATGCGCACCCGCATGCAGGCCATCGACCACCTGTGGTCGAAGCTGCCCCGCGTCGTCCGCGACCTCGGCAACATGCTGGGCCGCAAGATCAAGCTGGAGATGGAGGGCGGCGACACCGAGCTCGACCGCACCCTGCTGGAGGCGGTCAAGGACCCGCTGACCCACATCGTGCGCAACGCCGTCGACCACGGCATCGAGTCGCCGGAGACCCGTCGCGCCGCCGGCAAGAACGAGGTCGGCACGCTGAAGCTGCGCGCGGCCCACGAGGGCGGCCAGGTCGTCGTCGAGATCCGCGACGACGGCAAGGGCATCGACCCGGCGGTCATCGGCAGCAAGGCGCTCGAGAAGGGCCTGGTCTCGGCCGCCAAGCTCGAGGCGCTGACCCCCAACGACATCCTGCAGTTCCTGTTCCTGCCCGGGTTCTCCACCGCGGCCAAGGTCACCAACGTCTCCGGCCGCGGTGTCGGGATGGACGTCGTGAAGACGAACATCGAGCGCATCGGCGGCTCCGTCGACGTCGAGTCCGTCGTCGGCCAGGGAACCGTCTGGCGGCTGCGGATCCCGCTGACGCTGGCGATCGTCCCGGCGCTGACCGTCGAGTGCGCCGGCCAGCGCTACGCCATGCCGCAGGTCAACCTGCTGGAGCTGGTCAGCCTGGACACCGAGCGCATGTCGAAGGCGATCGAGGACGTCGGCGGCGCGAAGGTGTACCGCCTGCGCGGTGCGCTGCTGCCGCTGATCCGCCTGGAGGAGGCCCTGGAGCTGAAGCGCCCCACCGGCGCGGAGATGCCGACCAACCTCGTCATCGCCGTCCTGGAGTGCGACGGCCGCCGCTTCGGCCTGCTGGTCGACCGTGTCCTGGACACCGAGGAGATCGTCGTCAAGCCGCTCTCGGGCGCGCTGAAGGCGATCGGCGCCTACGCCGGCGCGACGATCCTCGGCGACGGGCGGGTCTCCCTCATCCTCGACGTGCAGTCCCTGGCGCGCCGCACCATGCGCGCCGACGGCCTGGAGCACGTGGCCGCCGAGGCCGCCACCGCCGCCGCCGCCACCGGCGAGGGCCAGCGCCTGCTGGTCGTCGGCCTGGGCGACGACCGCCGTGTCGCGATCCCGCTGGACGTCGTCACGCGCCTGGAGGAGTTCAAGACCGACTCCATCGAGCGCGTCGGGCGCCGCGAGGTCGTCCGCTACCGCGGCGAGATCCTGCCGCTGGTGCGCCTGTCCAACCACCTGGGCAGCATGCGCGGTTTCGACGAACCGGAGCTCACCGCGCTGCCGGGCGTCGTGTACTCGGCGCGCGGCCGCTCCGTGGCGATCGTCGTCGACGAGATCGTCGACATCGTCTCCGGCCAGGACGCGCGCAGCGACATCGACGACGCCGGCCTGGTCGGTTCCGCGGTCATCCGCGACCGCGTCACCGAACTGCTGGACGTCCGCGCGGCGATCCTCGCCGCCGACCCGCACTTCTTCTCCGAGCAGGCTCAGAACGAGTTCGCCGCCGCTTCCTCTCGACTGGGGGTCTGAGATGTCGACGCAGTACGCCACCTTCGCCCTCGCCGGCCACCTGTTCGGCGTGGAGGTCCGACGCGTGCAGGAGGTGCTCACCGAGCAGCCCCGCACGCCCGCCCCGCTGGCGCCCCGCGCGGTCGCCGGCCTGATCAACCTGCGCGGCCAGGTCGTCACCGCCCTGGACCTGCGCCGCCGGCTCGGGATGCCCGACCGCGCCGAGGGGCAGGCCGCGATGAACGTCGTGGTCCGCGCCGCCGAGGAGGTCTGGAGCCTGCTGGTCGACTCGATCGGCGGGGTCATCGAGGCCGCCGACGCGACCTTCGAGCCGCCGCCGGACACGCTGTCCGGCCCGATCCGCGAGCTGATCCGCGGCGCCTACAAGCTCGACGACGCGCTGCTGCTCGTCCTCGACGTCGACAAGGCGCTGGAGATCGAGGACGCGCTCACCGCCTGACGGCGGCGACCGTCCACGACGACGAGGGGCCCCCACCGGTGTGGTGGGGGCCCCTCGTCGTCCCCGCCGTCGTGCGCTCAGGGGCAGACCAGCACGTTCACGCCCTCAGGGCCGGGGCGTTCCACCACCCCCAGGCGGGCCAGGTCGGCGACGAACCTGGCCCGTCCCACCGCCTCCCCGCCGTTCTCCACCAGGTACTGCGCGTACGCCTGCCGGGTCGTCCCGGCGGTGTCCCACGTCTGCTCGGTGAACCAGACGCGCACCGTCCGGTCCACGCCGGCCTGCTCCAGGGTCGCGGCGGCACCCGCGAACGCGGTGCCGCAGTTCGGGCAGACGGCGGTGCCGCTGCCGTGGTCCTCTTCGTCGTCCACACCACGATGCTGACCGCGTCCGGGTGCCCGGCGCGTCCACCCCCGGCAGGATCCGCGCATGGCACCGCGGGTGGACCCGCGGGGGCCGGCGGGGCCCCGGGGGCGGACCCGGGCCGTCACGACGGGCGGCGGTACAGGGCCAGGTCGTCCTCCCGCACCCGGGGCGGGCCCTCGGCGGGACGGTCCACGGGGGCCTCGCCCGGACGCCCCGGCACGGTCGGGGCCGGAGCCGCACCGGTGGCCGACCCGGGGTCGTGCGCAGGGGTGCCCACCCCGCCGGGCCGGGGTTCGTCGCCCGCCTCACCGCCCGCCCCGTCGCCGGCTCCGTCGTCCTCCCTCTCGTCGTCGTCCTCCCGCTCGTCGTCCGCCGCGCCGGGCCCGCGCAGCAGGGTGAACGCCGAGGCCGCCGCCAGCGCCGCGGCCAGCAGCAGCACCGCCGCCGCCGTGCCGTGCGAGAGCAGCTGCAGCCCCACCCCCCACGTCCCCGGCGGAAGCAGATCGGCGGCCTGGGCGGCGAACCCGGCCAGCGCCGTGAGGGCCGCCAGCGCCGTGCCCGCCGCGACCGCGGCCGCCGCCCACCGCGCCACCGCGCGCGGCACCAGCGCCGCCGGACGGCCCGCGACCACCAGAGCCGCCAGCACCACCGCCCCCAGAGCCCCCGCCAGCAGCGGCAGGTGCGGCGGCTGCACCTGCCACAGCAGCGACCACCGCTCCGCCAGCAGCTGCGCCGTCGTCGGCCGCACCACCCCCTGCGCCGCGGCCAGCAACCCCGTCGCGGGGTCCACCAGCCCGAACGTGGCGTCCAGGGAGCCGCTCAGCACGCGGCGGGACGTCTCGACCGCCAGCACCGTCGGAGCCGCTGCGGCCGCGGTCAGCACCCACCCGGCCCACGACGCCGTGCGCCGGGACCGGTCGCGGGGCGGGACGGGGCGGCGGGCGGGGGGAGCCGCCTCGGCGGGGACGTCGCGATCTGCCACGCGACGACGCTAGTGCGGTGCACCGCCGCCCGGGGGTTCTCCGGGCACCCGTGGCGGGCGCCGGTACAGGGCGCGGTCCTCCGCCCGCAGCCGCGGCGGGCCACCCGGGACCGCCGCGGCGCCGTCCCCCGCGCCCACCCCCACGTCCCCCGCCGGGGGTGCGGGCGGGGGCGCGGGCGGGGGCCCCGGTTCCCGGCCCGCACCCGCCGGGGGAGGTGGTGCCTGCCCGGCGGGGGCCTCGGCGGGGAGCTCGGCGGGGGGCTCGGCGGGGGGCTCGGTCGGGCCCTCGGTGGGGGGTGCCGTGGCGGGCGCGCTGGTGGTGGACGCCGTGGTGGGGGACGCGGGCGGGCGCAGCAGCACCGCCCCGCACGCCACCGCCAGCGCGGCGGCCAGCGCCGCGGTGCCCAGCGGCACGCTCGCCTCCAGCCACCCCCACGTGTCCAGCACGAAGAACGGCAGCTCCTCGTCCACCTGACCGGAGCGGGACACCGTCGCCAGCGACCCGGCCGCCAGCCCCAGCGCCCCCAGCAGCACCAGCGCCGCCACCACAGCACCGGCCCGCCGCTGCACCCGCCCGGGCGCCGGCAGGCCCGGCCGTCCCGCCAGCGCCGCACCCGTCACGGCCAGCAGGCCCACCACCGACGCCAGCAGCGCCGTGCTCACCGGGATGGCGTCGAGCATCGCCGGCCACCGGTCCGTCAGCCCCAGCGCGACCTCCTCGTCGCCGGGACCGGCGAACCCCTCGCCGGTGCGCCACCCGAAGTGCTCGCGGTCGCGGGCGCCGGCCAGGAACCTGCGGCAGCTCTCCGCCGCCGGGAGCAGCGGGAGGGCCGGTGCCAGCACGAGCAGCCACGCCGACCGGTCCTCCCCGGGCCGGTCCTCGCCGGGCTCCTCCCCGCCCTGCTCGCGCTGCTCCCCGGGCTCCGGGCGGTCCTCGCCCGGCCCGCGCTGCGCGTCCCCGCTCGCCATGGCCCGACGCTACGGCGCGGGCGCCCCGGCGTCCCCCCGACGGAGCAGCGCGACTGCGCCCCGTGGCCTGCCCGGTGGTCCCGACACACCCGTACGTGTGACGGCGCGTGGTGGACACCGACACGCGGTGTCAGGGTGGCGGCAGGCCACCCGGTCCAGGGTGGTCGGGCGCCACCCGGCCGGGCGGCGTCGCCGCGGCAGCCTGGAGGCGACCACCATGCACTACTCGCTCGTGAGCTCGCCGGTGCTCGGCTTCGACCTGGTGCGCCTGCCCGCGGGCGACTCCACCGCCGAGGTCCTGCTGCGCGCCCTGGACAGCGGCCCGCGCGAGCTGGACGTGCTCGCCGCGCAGCACGACGCGGGCGTGCGCGCCGAGGCGTGGCGCTCGGTGCGCGAGGCCGCGCGGTCGGTCCCGCAGATCACCGACCTGCTGGGCCAGGTCGCCGACGGCCTGGCGACGGGCACGTTCACCGAGGAGGTGAGCGGCCCGCGCGTGGAGGCGGGGGTGGTGCGCGTGCTGCAGGGCTCCACGATCGCCGACGCGGACGCCCTGGTGCGCCTGGTGCACCACGACGTCCTCGACTGGACGTGGAGCGCGCCGCTGGACGGCGGCCCCCGCCTGCGCACGGAGACCGCCGGCCGCGCCGCCGACGTCCTCGCCGACGCCGCCGTGTCCGCCTACCTGGGCGACCGGCTGCCCGACGGGGTGCGCCGGGTGCTGGCCAGCCCCTACCTGCACGCCGCGCGGGACCTGGCGCCGCTGCCGTCGGTGCCGCAGGGCCTGGGGGAGGAGCAGGCGGGGGTGCGCCGGGTGCTGGAGCGGCTGGCGCGGCTGGACGGCACCGACCGGGCCTGCCTGCGCGCGGTCGCCGACACGCACCGGGCCGGCGGGGGCGAGTGGGCCAGCGCCGTGCACGACGCCTCCTGGGCCGTGCACCTGTCGGGTCGCGTGCGCACGGCTGCGGCCGCGCAGCTGCTGGCGGTGCGGGCCTTCCGCGCCGGGGGCCTGGACGCGGCCGACGGCGCCGGCGGGCTGTGGAACGTCGTCAGCGGTGTCGTGCACGCCGAGGTGGTGGCCGACCTGTTGTCCGCCGACACGCGCGCGGTGCTGCTGCGCCCCTGGGCCGCCGCCTTCGGCGACGCCTGACCCGTCCGTCCCACCGCCCGCCTCGCCCCGCCCCCACCCCCGCGGTG
>NZ_JALBVB010000040.1:128067-147635 GCF_022669155.1 Kineococcus sp. TRM81007
CCACGGGGACGGGGGTGGGGCGGGGGTGGGGCGGGGGCACAGGCCCGGCGGGTACGGTGCCGCCGTGCAGTCGCCGGTCCGAGGTGCGGTGCGCCTGGCCCGGGCGGGGGCCGTGGCGCTGACCGTCGTGGCCCTGGCCGCGGGCGCGCACGTCGCCGGCGGCGAGCAGCTGCCGCCCGCCCTGGTGCTGCTGGCCCTGGCGGCGCTCACCGGCTGCGGGGCCCACGTCCTGACCGGCCGGCGCCTGTCCGCGCCCGCCCTGCTGGCCGCCCTCGGCGGTGGGCAGGTCCTCCTGCACGCCGCGCTGCGCGCCTTCGCCGCCGACACCGTCGCCGTGCCCGCCCACGGGCACCACCAGGAGTGGGTGCCGCTGGCCGCGCAGGCGCTGGGGCACGCGCCCGCCGGCGGCTCTCCGCTGCCGATGCTGCTCGCCCACGCCGTCGCGACCGTCGCCGCCGCCGCTGTGCTGGCCCGCGGCGAGCGGGCCGTGTGGTCGCTGTGGTCGTGGCTTCAGCCGCTGCGCGCCGTGGTGCTCGCGGTGCTGCGGGTGCCGGTGCTGCTGCCGGTGCAGCCCGTGCCGGTGGTCGTCGCGGTGCGGCCGCGTTCCGTGGTCGCGCGCCGGGTGGCGCGCCGTGGTCCGCCGGCGGGGTCCGTCCCCGCCGCGACCACCCGCTGAACCACCCACCCGGAGGACCCCGTGAGCTCCACCCTGCGCTCCACCCTGCCCGTGCGCCTGCTGCTGCCCGCCGCCGGCGCCGCCGCCCTCGTGCTCACCTCGGCGCTGCCCGCGTCCGCGCACGTGCGGGCCGTGCCCGACAGCACCGCCGCCGGCTCCTACAGCGTCGTGACGCTCCGCGTGCCCAACGAGTCCGACGTGGCCGCCACCACCTCGCTGAGCGTCGACCTGCCCACGGCGACGCCCTTCACCCACGTCGCCGTCGAGCCCGTCCCCGGCTGGACGGTCACCGTGCAGGAGGGGGCCCTGCCCGAGCCCGCCGAGGTCGGCGGCGCGACGATCACCGAGGCGCCGTTGAACGTCACGTGGACCGCCGACCCGGGGACCGCCGGCATCGGCGTCGGCCAGTTCCAGGAGTTCGCCCTGCAGGTCGGCCCGCTGCCCGCCGCCGGCACCCGCGTGGTGCTGCCGGCGGTGCAGACGTACGCCGACGGCGAGGTGGCCGACTGGGCCCAGGTCGCCGACGCGGGCGCCGAGGAACCGGCCAGCCCCGCACCGGAGTTCACGGTGACCGCCGCGGAGGGCGGCCACCACGCGTCCACTGCCGCCGCCACCGCCACCGCCACCGGCGCGGAGGCGGCCGCGGCCGGGGAGGCCGCCGCGGTGGCGGACGGGGGGGACGGGGCGGCCCGCGCCCTCGGTGCCGCCGGCGTCGTGCTGGGCGCGGCCGCCCTCGTGGTGGCGCTGCTGCGCCGCCGCCCGTCGACCCGCTGACCCCCACCCGCCGACCCCCGCGGTGATCGAGGAAGTGGCGACTCCCTCGATCACCGCAGGGGTGGGGCGGGGTGCCCGAGGGGGCTCGCCCTCCGTCTCCGCTCGCCGTCCCCGCCCGCCGTCCCCGCTCGCCGCACCCGCGCGGGGACGCGGTTCAAGGTTCCGCCGCTCGCGCCGATGGATTAGGGAGCCGCCCACCGGGGCGGTCCGAGCGAGAGGTCGGGTGCAGCGTGCGCGAGAGGATCCGCGTCCTGGTCGTGGACGACTCCGTCGTCGTCCGGCGCATCGTCACCGACGTCCTCGCCGGTGACCCCGCCATCGAGGTCGTGGGCACCGCGCCCAACGGCAAGATCGCCCTCGAGAAGATCCAGCAGCTGAAGCCGGACGCGGTCACCCTCGACATCGAGATGCCCGTCATGGACGGCCTGCAGGCGATCAAGGAGATCCGGCGCATCGACCGCCGGCTCCCCGTCGTCATGTTCTCCACGCTCACCGAGCGCGGCGCCACCGCCACCTTGGAGGCGCTGTCATCCGGTGCGTCCGACTACGTGACCAAGCCCGCCAACGTGGGCAGCGTCCAGGAGTCGATGGAGTCGGTGCGGGCCCAGCTCATCCCCAAGATCAAGGCGCTGGTGCCGGGGATCGCCCCGGCGGCCCCCGCACCCGCCGCCCGGCCCGCCGCGCCCGTCGCCGTGCGCTCTCGCACCGCGGCCGCCCGCACCCCGCGGGCGCTGCTCGTGGGTTCCTCCACCGGTGGCCCCGAGGCCCTCTCCAGCGTGCTGGCGAAGATCCCCGCCGGCATCGGCGTGCCCGTGCTCGTCACCCAGCACATGCCGGCGGTGTTCACCCGCCTGTACGCGCAGCGCCTCGACAAGATCAGTGCCCTGACCGTCGTCGAGGCCACCGACGGGCAGGACGTCCAGGCCGGCACCGTCTACGTCGCCCCCGGCGACTTCCACATGGAGGTCGTGCGCCGCGGCGCCGGCCTGGTCGTGAAGCTGCACCAGGGGCCGCCGGAGAACTTCTGCCGCCCCGCCGTCGACGTCATGATGCGCTCGGCCGTCGCCGCGTTCGGCGGGGACCTGCTCGCGCTGATCCTCACCGGCATGGGCTCGGACGGGAAGCTCGGCTGCAAGGCGGTCGCGGCAGCCGGCGGCCAGGTCGTCGTGCAGGACGAGGCCACCTCCGTCGTGTGGGGGATGCCCGGCGCGGTCGCCCGCGAGGGCATCGCCGACGAGGTGCTGCCGCTCGGTTCCATCCCCGAGGCCGTGCTGCGCCGCCTCGGCGGCGCCCGGCAGGCCGCGCCCGCGCGCGTCCCGGCGACGTCCCCCACAGCTCACCGCACGACCGGCTCCGCTCCCCCCGCGGTCCGTCCGGGCGCCCTCCCGCCGGCGGCAGCGCCGGCGGCCCGCACCGCCGCTGTCGCGGCCCGACCCACTACTGGCAGGTGGTGACATGGCACTGACCCCCACGGCTTTCGAGTGGGTCTGCGCGCTCGTCCGCAAGGAGAGCGCGATCGTCCTGGAGAAGGGCAAGGAGTACCTCGTCGAGTCGCGGCTCGTGCCGCTGGCGCGGGCGGCCGGTGCGGCCGACGTCAGCGCCTACGTCGACGGTGTGCGCCTGCGTCCCGACCGCAGGACGCAGGTGGCGATCGTGGAGGCGCTGACCACGAACGAGACCTCGTGGTTCCGCGACGGAGCACCGTTCCAGGCGTTCGCCACGACGGTGGTCCCGGCGCTGAAGCAGTCGCGCGCCACCACCCGCTCGGTGCGGATCTGGTCGGCGGCCTCCTCCACCGGCCAGGAACCGTACAGCCTGGCGATCGGGCTGCAGGACTCCCTGATCGCCGAGGGGTGGCGCGCGGAGATCGTGGCGACGGACCTGTCCACCGAGGTCCTGGAGAAGGCCAAGGCCGGGACGTACTCCCAGCTGGAGGTCAACCGCGGCCTGCCCGCCCCCCTGCTCGTCCGGCACTTCACGCGGGCCGGCATGAACTGGCAGGTGAACGCGAACATCCGCCAGATGGTGAGGTTCCAGCAGTTGAACCTCACCGGCAGCTACGCCGCGCTCGGGCAGTTCGACGTGGTGTTCCTGCGCAACGTGCTCATCTACTTCGACCTCGCCACGAAGCGGGACATCCTCGGCCGGGTGCGTCGCGCCCTCAAGCCGGACGGGTACCTCTTCCTGGGAGGCGCCGAAACCACCCTGGGCGTCGACGACAACTGGGAACGGCAACTCATCGGACGGGTCTCCGTCCACCGCCCCAAGAACTGAGAGGACAGAGGACATGAAGGCACTGGTCGTCGACGACTCCCGCGCCATGCGGAAGATCATCGCGGGCGCACTGCGCAAGCTGGGGTACGAGACCGTGGAAGCGGCCGACGGCGCTGAGGCGCTGAAGGTCCTCCAGGAGGGCCCGCTGCCCGAACTGGCGACGGTCGACTGGAACATGCCGGTGATGGACGGCCTGACGTTCGTCACCCAGGTGCGCGCGATCCGCGAGTACCGCTCGCTGAGCATCATGATGGTCACCACCGAGGCCGAGCACGGCCAGATCGTGCGTGCCCTCGCCGCGGGTGCCCACGAGTACCTGATCAAGCCCTTCACGGTGGAGGCGCTGGAGGAGAAGCTGGCCCTGCTGGGCCTGCTGCCGGAGGTGACCGCATGACGCAGGACACGGGTCTCGAGGTGCAGGAGGTCGTCGACTACGTCGAGGACGAGGCCCTCGCGCAGATCGTCGACCAGATGTGGCAGTCGTACTTCGGTCACGTCGAGCCGCTGCTGCCGGCGCTCGAGCCGCACGAGGTCCCCGCGCCGGTGCTGTGCGCCAGCGTCGGCATCTCGGGTGCGCGCCCCGGCCTGGTGACCGTGCTGGTCGAGAAGGGTGCCGCTGCGTCGCTGGCCGCCGCCCTCCTGCAGGAGGACGGCGAGCTGACCGACGAGGACGTCTACGACGCCCTCGGCGAGATCGCCAACATCATCGGCGGGAACATCAAGGCCCTGGTCCCGGACGCCGGTGCCCTCGGCCTGCCCGCCATCGCGGAGGCCCCGCCGCTGCCGCGTTCCAACAGCCGCTGCGCGGCGCGCATGGACGCGAACTGGCAGGGTCACTGGGTGACGTTCATCGTGTGGCTGTCGGGAACGGGGGCCTGACCGTGAAGGCCCTGGTGGTGGACGACTCCCGCGTCATGCGGCAGATCGTCATCCGCACCCTGCGCCAGGCGGGTTACGACTGGGTCGACGTGGTCCAGGCCGAGAACGGACGTGAGGGTTTCGAGGCGGTCCGCGCCGAGAACCCCGACATCGTCCTGTCGGACTGGAACATGCCGGAGGCGTCCGGCTACGAGATGCTGCAGAACCTGCGCGGCTCAGGCCTGGACGTGCCGTTCGGTTTCGTCACCTCGGAGGGTTCGGAGGAGATGCGCGAGAAGGCGGCCGCCGCCGGCGCGCTGTTCCTCATCGCCAAGCCGTTCACGCCGGAGGTGTTCGCCGAGGCGCTCTCCCCGGTCCTGGACGGCGGTGCGGTCAGGGCCGCCGCCGCGTCCCCGGCCGCCCCCGCGGCCGAGCGGGCCGTGACGATGGACCGCAGCCCGCTGCCGTCGAACCTGGCGATCCGCAACCTGCTGTCGGACCTGCTGGGCCGTGAGGTCGAGGTCTCCCCGGGCACGCCGTGCTCGGTGGGTGGCGAGCCGGGTTCCGCGGTGGGCCTGTACGTCGACGACCGGCTGCGCTCCGCGGCCGTCGCGGTGTTCGACTTCGCGCTGGCCGCGCACGCCGGCGCGTCGATCGGCCTGCTGCCCCCCGGGGCCAGCGAGGCCGCCATCGAGGACGGGGAGCTGTCGGAGGCGCTGCGCGTCAACGCCAACGAGGTCCTGAACATCATGGCGTCGCTGTTCAACGTGGAGGGTGCCCCGCACCTGAAGCTGCACGCGGCGTACGCCCCGGGCGAGGTCCTGCGGCCGGACGTGACCCAGTGGGCCACGAGCACCGGCAGCCGGCTCGACCTGACCGTCGAGGTCGCCCGCTACGGCAAGGGGAAGCTCAGCATCGTCACGCTCTGAGCGCACCCCTGCACGGCCCCCGTCGCCACGAGCGGCGGGGGCCGTCGCCGTCCCCCCACCCGCCCCCTGCACCTCGGCGGAGACCACGGTTCCCGCGGGGGGAGGGGGGTCAGGGGTTCGGGTCGCGGGGAAGGACGATCGCCGTGGTGTCGTCCTGGCCCGCCACGCGCAGCGGCGGCGGCGCGGGACGGCCCAGCAGGTAGCCCTGGGCGCAGTCCACCCCCAGCTCGCGCAGCACCGCCAGTTCCGCGGGCCGCTCCACCCCCTCCGCGACCAGCGTCGAACCCACCTCCGAGGCGAACCCCACCAGTGCGCGGGCCACCGCCCGCCGCGCCGGGTCGCTGTCGATGCCGCGCACGAACGCGATGTCCAGCTTCACCACGTCCGGCGACAGGTGCAGCACGTGCTGCAGGCTCGCGAACCCCGAGCCGGCGTCGTCCACCGCCAGCCGCAGCCCCTCGGCGCGCAGCGCGGCGGTGCTCTCCACCAGCGCCGCGTAGTCGTCAACCCGGTGGTGCTCGGTGATCTCCACGACGATCCGCTCCGGGTGCGAGGCCAGCAGCACCTCCCGGGTGGCCGCGTCCAGCAGCGCCTCCGCGGAGGCGTTCACGCTCAGGTACGTCCCGGCGGGCAGCGCCGGGAGCAGCGTCAGCGCCGACGCCAGCGCCGCCCTCTCCAGCCGGACCCCCACCCCGGAGTCGCGGGCGTCGGCGAACACCTGCTCCGGTCCACGCGGGTAGCCGTCCTCGCCGGTGAAGCGGCTGAGGGCCTCCGCCCCCACCACCGCGCCGCTGCGCAGGTCCACCACCGGCTGCAGGACCGTGCGGCGGCCGCGGCCGGCCACCAGGGCGTCCAGGGACGCCAGCCGACCGCGGTGCTCGGCGCTGCGCCGGTCGCGGTGGTGCAGCACCCCGGCGACGAGGGCGGCCACCACGTGCAGCGCCTCCACCTGCCGCGCGTCGAGCGGTTCAGCGGCGTTCGCCGGCACCCCCAGCAGCCGCCCGCCGGGGACGCCGTCCGGCCGCCGCACCTCCACCGACAGGGCCTCGCGCGCCAGGTCGGTGCCGGCGAGGAGCCGAACGGTGGCGTGCGGGTCCAGGGTGCTGGAGGTCAGCTCGACGACCGGGTGGTCGCCCCCGGTGCCGCGCGCCAGCGCCGCCACGGGCGTGCCGAAGATGTCGCGGGCGAGGTCGAGCAGCTGGGCGACGGCGTCGTCGTCCGCCACGGCGCCCCTCCCGCATCGATGTCACCGGTGGCGCCGTTCCCCCCGCCGCCACGGCTGACCTTGGCAGACGGCGCCGCGCGCGGCAACGGCGACGGGCCGTCAGGTGCGCGGTGGGCGTCCCGAGGGGCCGTGCCGGCGCATCCGCCACACCGCGCCCATCGCCTCCGTGATGATGGCGCCCGACATCTTCGAGGAGCCCGCGGTGCGCTCGGTGAACAGGATCGGCACCTCGCGCACCGTCGCACCCCGCTCCAGCGCCGCCAGCGTCGTCTGGATCTGGAAGGCGTAGCCGGCCGCGGTGAGGCGGGGCAGGTCCAGCGAGCGCAGCAGGTCCGCCCGCCACGCCTTGTAGCCGCCGGTGAGGTCCGCCACCGGCGCCCGCAGCAGCACGCGCGCGTACGTGTTCGCGCCCCGCGAGAGGGCCTTGCGGTACCAGGGCCAGGCGTCGTCGAGGGCGCCGCCGGCGACGTACCGCGCACCCAGCACGAGGTCGGCGCCCGCGGCCACCTCGTCCAGCATCCGGGGCAGCACCTCGACCGGGTGGGAACCGTCGGCGTCCATCTGCACGACCACGTCGTGGTCGCCGGTGCGCAGCACCTCCGCGAACCCCGCCCGGTACGCCGCCCCCAGGCCGTCCTTGACGGTGCGGGTCAGCAGCCGCACCCGGCCCTCGGGCAGGCCGGCGGCGACGCGGCGCACGATCTCGCCGGTGCCGTCGGGGGACGAGTCGTCCACCACCAGCACGTCCGGGGCGGCGGGGGACTCCAGCAGCCGGTGCAGCATCGCGGCGATGTTGCCGGCCTCGTCGTACGTGGGCAGGACGACGACGGCGCGGAGGGCGTGGGGCAACGGGACTCGCTCGGGCTCGTCGGGGCGGCGGACGGCCGACGCTACCCCAGGTGCCCCCACCCGCCGCCCGGCCCCTCACAGGTCCACCACAGCTGGTTGACCGGGTGTCCCCACCCGGCGCTCCGGTGGTGGGAGGGACCGTGACGAGAGGGGGAGCCGTGGACCAGACCCGGGACGAGGGAGCGCACCGCCGGACCGGTGCCGGGCCGGTGCCGGGCCGGTGGGCGGCCCCGTGGTGGGCGGACTCCTCCTGCTCCGGCGCCGTGCAGGCCGTGACGAAGAACTGGACGGCGTTCTGCTCCGGTTCCGCCGACGCCGACACCGGCAACACCACCACCGTCGACACCCCCGCGGCGATCGAGGAAGCGGCGACTTCCTCGATCACCGCGGGGGAGGGTGGCGGGGGTCCGTCAGGCGTTGACGGGCACGAAGCGGGGGGTGTTCGCGCTGGGCAGCACGACGGCCTGGGCGGTGACGACGCGCTCGCCGTCGAAGGTGAGCGCGGGGGAGCCGTGCAGCTCGTACCCCTCGGCGAGGGCGGCGCTGACCTTCTCGCAGAAGGCGCGGTCGTCGGTGCCGGTGAGCAGCCGGTAGCGCAGGCGGCCGTCGGTCTCGCCGGTGGGGTTCGTCATCGCGGGGTCCTCGTTCCGTTCGCTGGTGCGGGCAGGGTGCGCCGTGCCCGCCGCCGACGGTACTCCCGCCCCACCCCGCCCCAGCGGCACCGGTGCCGGTGCCGCCGGGGCGTGGCGGTCAGCCGGCCTTGACCTTGACCTTGACCTGCTTGCTGGTGGTGCTGCCGAACCGGTTGGTCAGCACCGCCGTGTAGGTGTACGTGCCGGGCGCCTTGCCGGTGACGTGGAACTCGACGTGCTGCGCCTGCGGGGTCCGGTCGGGCACGTCCCGCCGGGCCACCTCGGTGCCGCCCTCGAGGAGCACGACCGTCTCGGCGTTCTGCCCCTTCTTGACGTCCACGCTGATCGTGAAGTCGCCGTCGTGGTCGGGGTTCGCGTCGTCGGAGAGCTTCGCGACCTCGGGCGCGGCCGTGGCCGGGCCGGGGACCCGCTCGCCGACGGGGGCGGCGCTCGTGTACCGCAGGTCCGGTGCCGCCGGGGTCGACATGCCCTCGCCGAGGAAGTAGGAGGTGTGCGGGGGCTGGTTGTAGCCGGTGTTCTGCCAGGCCACCGCGAGGCGGTAGACCGGGTCGGACATCAGCGTGCGCAGCCGCACGTCGGTGAGGTCCACCGTCGTGGCGATCCGCAGCGCGGAGGAGTCCGCGAGCCGGGTCACGACCTCCTCGCGCCAGTCCCCGAACAGGTCCGCCTGCAGGGCGGGGTTGCCCTTGGTGCCGTTGCCGGTCAGCGTCCCGGTGGCCCGGTAGACCTCCTCGGAGCGGCCCTCCTGCCAGTTCCACTCCGAGATCGTCGGGACACCGGCGCCCGTGTCCGGGTCGTAGTCGTGGTCGGTGACCTCCCGCAGCAGGTCACCGTCCCACCAGGTGAGGAAGTTCGCCGCCGGGATGTCGGTGGAGATCAGCTCGCCGGAGGCCGAGCGCATCTGGCCGACCGGGGAGTCCCACGCCGCGTCCCCGCCGACCGCCCAGCCCTCGGCGCCCTCGTGGCGCGGGTCGACGTCGCCCATCGCCGCCCGGCCGGTGTCCCTCTCCGCCGGGATCGACCAGAGCACCTCGCCGGTCGCCGCGTCGCGGAAGGTGGCGCCGCGGTTGCCCGAGCTGTCCATGTCCTCGTGGGCGGCGAACACCTCCGGGCCGGGCCGCGAGGGGTCGAAGTCGGACACGTGCAGGGCGTCGCCGTGACCGAGCCCGGTGTTGTGCAGGATGTTCCCGTCGTCGTCGATCGTCTCGGAGCCGAAGACGATCTCGTCCTTCTGGTCCCCGTCCACGTCGGCCACGGAGAACTGGTGGTTGCCCTGGCCGGCGTACTGCTCGCCCGCCTCGTCGCTGTCGAAGACCCACCGCTGTGTCAGGTCCGAGCCGTTCCAGTCCCAGGCGGCCACGACGGCGCGCGTGTAGTAGCCGCGGCTGAAGACGGCGCTGGGGTGCTCCCCGTCCAGGTACGCGGTGCCGGCCAGGAAGCGGTCCACGCGGTTGCCGTACGTGTCGCCCCAGGAACCCACGTCACCGCGCGCCGGGACGTAGTCCGCGGTGTCGAGCGCGACGCCGCGCGCGCCGTCGAAGACGGTGAGGAACTCCGGGCCGGACAGGACGTACCCGTTCGCGGTGCGGTGGTCGGCGTCGGGGTCGCCGATGACGGTGCCCGCCGCGTCCGTGGTGCCGTCCGCGGTCTTCACCACGAGTTCGGCCTTGCCGTCGCCGTCGTAGTCGTACACCTGGAACTGGGTGTAGTGCGCCCCGGAGCGGATGTTCACCCCGAGGTCGATGCGCCAGAGCCTGGTTCCGTCGAGCTCGTAGGCGTCCAGGTAGGTGTTGCCCGTGTACCCGGCCCGGGAGTTGTCCTTGGCGTTGGAGGGGTACCACTTGACGACGATCTCGTACTGCCCGTCCCCGTCGAGGTCGGCGACGGAGGCGTCGTTGGCGCTGTAGGTGTACGCCACCCCGTCGGGCGTGGTGCCGCCCTCGGGCCGGTCGAGCGGCACGTCGAGGTGCTGCTGCTGCCAGACCCGGAACTCGTCGGTGGCCCAGCGCTCGATCCCGTCGACCACGGTGCTGACCCGGTACGTGGAACCTTCCGCGCCGCCGCCGTCGAGGAGGTTCGTCGAGCCCGTGACCGGCTGGTCGTTCACCAGATCACCGTCCCGGTACACGTTGAACGCCAGGTCCTGCGGGTCGTCGCCCAGCAGGCGCCAGCCCACGTGGACGCCCTCGCCGGTGCGCACGGCCACGGGGGAGCGGTCGATGCGCTCGGCCTGCCGCTGCAGGTGCACGGTGGCCGCGACCTCGACGGCGCCGGAGCGTTCCGAGCGCCCGCCGGGCGCGACGGCCGCGACCAGGTACTCGTGGTCGGCGGTCGGCTGGGCCGAGGTGTCGGTCCAGGTGGTGCCCGTGGTCCTGCTCACGCGCACCGGTTCCCGCCCGGACCGGGAGCGGTGGACGTCGTAGGCGACGGCCCCCTCGACCGGCGACCACGCCAGGTCGACGCCGCCGTCGCCCCAGGCCGCGGTGAAGCCCGTCGGGGTGGCCGGGACGGGGGCGTCCTCGTCGACGACGGTGACGGGCAGGGCCCCGGAGCGCGCGCCCTCCCGGCCCGTCGCCCCGAGGGCGGCCACCTCGTAGGTGTAGGTGTCGGCGAGCTGGACGTCCCCGTCGGTCCAGGAGGGTGCCTGCACGTCGGCCACCGCGGTGGCCGACGTGCCGTCCGTGGACCGGTACACGCGGTACCCGGAGGCTCCGTCGACGCCGGGCCAGGCCAGGTCGACCGACGCGGACCCGGCCGTCGCGCTGACCGACGCGGTGACGTCCCCGGGGATCGCGACCGGCTGCAGGACCTCGATCGAGTTCAGCCGGGGCGAGCTGCCGGAGAACGTCAGCTCCAGGTGCCCGCCGCTCGCCCGGACCCCCTCCAGGACGCGTTCGTCGACGACGCCGGAGCCCGGGTTGCGGGCCGGCAGGGTCTGCCCGCCGACCTCGACGCCGGTGTTGCTGGAGGCGATGAGGTCGCCGGTGCGCACGACCACGGTGTACGTGCCGTCGGGGACGTCGATGCGGAACGTGGAGCCGACGGCGGGCAGGACGAAGTCGCGGCCGGCGAGGTCCCCGTCGCCGCCGCGGTCGCGGCAGGCGTTCGCAGCCAGGGGGGTGAGGAACCCGTACCCCTGCTCGGCGCTGTACGCCGCGGTCGGGGCGACGCCCGTGTGGCCGTCCGCCGTGGGGTCGCCCGCGCACTGGAAGTCGAAGAGGCGGTCCGGCACGGGGGCGGCCACGGCCGGCAGGCCGGTGCCTGCGGCGATCACCAGGGACAGCAGGGCCGTGCCGCCCGCGCGGGTGGCACGGCGGGCCCGGCGGGTCCGTGGGGACGGCTGGGGGGAGTGCTGGGGCAGCACCGGCATCACCTTGTCTCGTCGTCGAGAGCGCCCGGCGGCGGCCGGTGGGCGCGGGGCGTCGTGACGCGTCGCGCACCGTGGGCCACCGCACCGGGGACCTGTGGATGAAACGTTTCTAGGGCCTGGTCGGCGGTCGAGTCAACGGGCGCGGCCGAGGTCGGGAAAACGCTTCCTCGGCTTCGGTGCCGAGCAGGTGGTGCTGAGGGCCCCCCCGAACGGCCGATCGGGCGGTGAGCCCGGGCGGCCGAGAACCAGGAGCAGAGCGGCTCCGCACCCCCGGGCGGTGCCGCCCACCCGCCGAGAGGAGGCCACCGTGAACACCCACCGCGCCACCGCCCGTCCCGCCGGTCACCCGCGCGTCGTCGAACCCCGGCCCGCCACCGCCGCCGAGGTCACCGCCCTGGCCTCCCTGCTGATGCGGCGGCCCGAGCTGGTCCGCCTCGACGACGAGAGCCTCCTGCTGCGCCTGGCGCGCACCACGGCCGTCGGCCACCTCCTGCGCGCGCGCACCGTCGCGACCCTGCCCGAGGGCGAGCGCCTCCTGGACGCGATGCTCGCCGACGGGCGCGCCGTCGTCCTCGACGTCACCGACCCCGCCCCCCGCGAGGGCGTCCTCGCGGTGCGCCGGCCGGCCACGGCCCGCGACCTGCCGCGCGCCCGCGACCTGGCCCGCGCCCTCGCCCCCCTGGCGTCCCGGCGCTGAGGCGGACGACGGCGCGGCCGGCTCCTCGCCGGCCGCGCCCCTTCCCGTCGGGCCGAGGGCCCCGCCCGGGTCCGTAGACTGGTGCGCGCGCCTCGGCGCACCGGGAGGGCTGGCCGAGTGGTTGAAGGCGGCGGTCTTGAAAACCGCTAGGGAGGTACCCACTCCTTCCTCATGGGTTCGAATCCCATGCCCTCCGCACCCGTCCCGCCCGTTCCCGGGCGCACCGCCCCTGGAGGTCCCGTGAGCACCACCGCTCCCGAGCTGCCGGCGCACCGGCGCGCGGCGGCGATCCGCGCCTTCCGCGCCCTGCCCGCCGCCGACCGCCGCGACGTCCTCGCACTGGCCCGGCAGGGCCGACGCCACCCGGACGAGCGCGTCGTCGCCGTCGCCTGGTGGTACGCGGCGTCGGTGCTGCAGCCGCGCTGGTGGAACCGCGTGCCGGCGGGTCTGCTGCTGCTGCCGGGGCTGGTGGTGCTGTGCGCGGCGTTCGCCGTGGACGCGTGGCCGCTGGCCGTGCTGGCGGTCCTGCTGATCGGTGCGGGCCTGAACCTGGTGTGGCAGCGCCTGACGACCGAGCCGCTGCTGCGGCTGGCCCGTCCCGCCGACGCCGCGGACGACCCTGCCGGCACTCCCGAGGCGCCCGCCGCCGGTCGCTGACCGCCCCGGCGCGCGGGGTCCTCCTCCCGGCGGCGCCGGGTGGTCCTCAGCGCACGGTGCGCAGCGCCAGCGGCAGGCACCGCACCCGCACCGTCGCCCCACCGGCCACGGGCAGCACCTCGCCGTCCATCTGCAGCGGCATGGGGTTGCGGGTGCGGAACTCGTACGGCTCGCTGCGGGACTGCACGCGGTGCCGGCCGCGCAGGACGCGCGCGAACTCCGCCAGCAGCCGCAGCTTGCTGCGGTGCTTGATCATGAGGACCTCGAAGCGGCCGTCGTCGGGCGCGGAGTCGTCGGACAGGTGCGCGTACTTCGCCATCCGGTCGATGTTGGCGAACAGGAGGCTGTCGATGCGCACGTCCCGGCCGTCGTGCTCGACGGTCATGGGCCGGTACTTCCAGAACGCCCTGACGACCAGCAGCTTCTCCTTCACCGCGTCCAGGTCGTTCTCGTTGAGGGCGGCGGCCGCGACGGGCGTGATGCCGACACCGACGTAGGAGTGCGCCACGCGCGGTTCGCCGTCGCCGGTGTCGACCTCCAGCAGGTCCATGCGGTCGGGGCGCCCGTCGCCGGCGGCGACGTCGACGATGGCGTCGGCGAGGGGCCGGCCGTGGGTGGCGGTGGCGTGGTCGTTGGCGTTGCCGGAGGGCAGCACGGTGGCCATGCCGCCGTCGTGACCGGCGCGGCCGGCGGCGATCACGCCGTTGACGACCTCGTGGTAGCCGCCGTCGCCGCTGGCGGAGACCACCAGCACGCCGGGGTGGCGGGCGACGTGCTCGCGGGCGAGCTGCTCGGCGTGCCCGGCGCGCTCGGTCTCGACGAGCTCCACGGGCAGGTCGGGGGCGCGTTCGGCGAGCTCGTCGCGCAGGGCGCGCGCGTTGGCGGGGCCGTCACCGGTGCTGTTGGGGTTGAGGACGACGACGACGCGCCGCAACGGGGTGCTGGAGCCGGTCACGCCCCGACCGTAGGGGAAGGGGCCCGGCGCGGCCCGTCGTCGCGCCCGCGGGGCGGACGGACGCCGGCGGGCAGACGGACGCCGGCCGGGACTCGTGGTCTTCCCCTCCACGTGCCCCGGCCGGCGCGGCACCATCCTGCCACCGCCCGGGCGACGGTGGGAACCCCGCCCGCCCGGGCGGTGGCGCGGGCGGTGGTTCGGGGCGCGGGCGGGGCGGTTCCTCGACAGGATGCGGCGCATGTGCGACGTCACGCCGAGAGCGGAGGTGGCCCTGCCGGCCGACCTCTCGGCGGCCCGGCAGGCCCGAGGGTTCCTGCGCGAGGCGCTGTGCCGGGTGCACCAGGAGGCGGCGCTGGAGCCGGCGCTGCTGCTGCTGTCGGAACTGGTGGTCAACGCGGTGCGCCACGGCGCCCCGCCGGTGCGGGCGGCGGTGGAGTGCCGGGTGCGGGTGCTGCGCCTGGAGGTCGGTGACGGCAGCGGCGCGCGCCCGCGGTTGCGGCGCTCGCCGGTGGAGGCGGAGTCGGGCCGCGGGGTGGAGCTGGTGGACGTGCTGAGCCGGGACTGGGGCGTGCGGGTGGACGGGCCGGGCAAGACCGTCTGGTGCGACGTGGCGGGCTGACCCCCACCCTCCCGCCGAGTCCACCCTCCCCCTCCCGTGGTGATTTCGCACGGTTGAGCGTTCACCCGTGCAAGATCACCATGGGGTCGGGGCGGTGCGGGGGGAGGGGGAGCCGGTCAGCGGGCGAGGACGCGCACGGCGGCGATGGCGACGTCGTCGTCGCTGCCGTCCGGCAGCATCCGGCGGACGAGCTGGTCGCACAGCTCCTCCAGCGGTGCGCCGGCCAGGTCGGCGACCGCGTCGCGCAGCTCCGCCAGCCGCGCCTCCATGGGGCGGTCGCGCCGCTCCACGAGCCCGTCGGTGTACAGCAGCACCGTCGAGCCCAGCGCCAGCTGCGCCTCGCGCTGCACGCGGTCGCGGTGCGCGCCCAGGCCGATGATGAGCCCCTCGCCGTCGAGCTCGCTGACCGTCCCGTCGGGGGCGGCCACCACCGGCGGCAGGTGCCCGGCGGTGCACCAGCGGATCCCGCGGTGCCCGGGCGTAGAGCGGGCGTCCAGCTGCAGCACGACCGCCGTGGCCAGCGTCGTGACGCCCAGCCCCTCCAGGAGCGCGTCCAGGCGCTGCAGCACCTCCCGGGGCGCGGCGGAGCGGTCGTGCGCCAGGGTCCGCACCATGGTGCGCAGCTGCCCCATGGCGGCGGCGGCGGAGACGTCGTGGCCCATGACGTCCCCGATGACGACGGTGGTGCAGCCGTCGGGCTGGGTGAAGGCGTCGTACCAGTCGCCGCCCACCTGCGCCGCCTCGGCGGCGGGGAGGTAGCGGGTGGCGACCTCCAGGCCGGGCGTGTCGCGCGGCGGGGTGAGCAGGCTGCGCTGCAGCGTCTCGGACGAGCGGCGCTGCTGCGCGTACAGGCGGGCGTTCTCCAGCGCGACGCCGGCGCGGGCGCCGAGGTCGGACGCGGTCAGCAGGTCGTCCTCGGTGTAGGGGGGGCGGTCGGGGCCGCTGAGGAGGGTCAGCGCGCCCGTCACCTGACCGCGGGCGCGCAGCGGCACGACGACGGCGCTGCCGAGGCCCAGGCGGCGCAGCAGCGCGGCGGTCTCGGGGTCGCCGGTGCCGCGGGCGAGGTCGCGGTCCGTGACGCGCAGCAGGGTGGGGCCCTGCCGGCCCTGCAGCACCCGCACCGACACGGAGGTCTCCAGCAGGTTGGCCTGCATCCGCGCGAACCGCTCCGCGTCGGCGGCGCGCGCGGGGTTGGCGTGGGCGGCGCGGACGTGGCGGGTGCGGCCGGCGGTGTCCAGGACGGTCGCGAACGCCCACTCGGCGAACGCGGGCACCACCAGCGAGGGCAGCATGTCCTGCGCGGTGTCGGGGTCCAGCACCGCGGACAGCTCGTCGGCGACGGAGGAGAGGAACTCCAGGCGGCGGCGCGCGTCGCGGGCGACGGCCAGCGCGGCGTCGCGCTCCCGCTCCGCCTGCACGCGCAGCGTCACGTCGGACTGCACGCCGACGTGGTGGGTGACCTTCCCCGCGGCGTCGCGCACGGGGGAGATGACGACCTCGTTCCAGAACGCGGTGCCGTCCTTGCGGTAGTTCAGCAGCAGCTCGGTGACGGTCTCGCCCTCGCGCAGCGCCTTGCTGATGCGGTGCACGGCCTCGCGGTCGGTGTCGGGTCCCTGGAGGAACCGGCAGTTGGTCCCGAGCACCTCCCTGCCGTAGCCGGTGACCCTCTCGAAGGCGGGGTTCACCCACACCAGGGGGTTGTCGGGCTGGTCGGGGTCGGAGATCGTGAAGGACAGGTCGCTGGCGATCACGGCGCGGCTGTGCAGCTGCTCCGCGGACTCGCGGGCGCCGTCGACGAGCGCCTTCTCGCGCAGCGGCAGCAGCACCACGAGCGCGAGGGTGGTCAGCTCCTCCACGGGTGCGTCCGTCAGCGGCAGGCCCACCACCCACAGCGCCTCGCGGGCGGTGGCCATGGCGGAGCCGCGGGCGGCGCTGACGCGTTCGCCCCGGACGGGTTCGCCGTGCGCGATGCGCGAGAGGGGGCTGGCGGCCTCGCCGCTGTCGGGGTCGGCGAGGTCGGAGCCGTCGGAGGCCTGCAGGCCGGCGGCGCGGGACCAGTCGTCCACGGCGCAGGGCAGGGACAGGCCGGGGGCGAGCTCCTCGGCGAGGGGGTTGGCGAACAGGACGGTGCCGTCGGTGACGCGGACGAGCAGCACCGCGCCCGGCTGGGTGTGGATGACACTGGGCAGCGAGTCGGTCACCGCGTCGTTCGCGAACGCGGCGTGGGTCCCGTCCATCGGCGGGAGCGTAACCCGCGGGGGCGGACGGCGCCCGCCCGGCGCCACCCGCCCGGGCGCCGGGCGCGCACCTCCTCAGCGACCTCCCTCAGCGACCCGCCTCAGCGACGAGGCCGCGCGAGGGGGAGCGGTTCCGGTGCGGGCGGAGCGGGCTGCTGCCGCTTCTCGGCGTACATGCGCCGGTCGGCGGCCGCCAGCAGCTCCGCGAGGTCGTCACCGCCGGTGGCCGCGACGGCGCCCAGGGAGGTGCCGACGGTGACGGTGGTGCCGCGGGGCAGGCGGGCGGGCGCGGTGACGGCCGCGCGCAGCCGCCGCAGCACGTCGGTGGTGGCGGGGGCGTCGGGACCGCCGGTGTGCAGGAGGACGACGAACTCGTCCCCGCCGAGGCGGGCGACGACCCCGTGCCCGTCGGCGGCGGCGGCGGCGCGCGCCACGACGGTGCGCAGGACCGCGTCGCCGGCGTCGTGGCCGAACGTGTCGTTGACGGCCTTGAAGCCGTCGAGGTCGAACAGGGCGAGCGTCCAGGTGCCGCTGCCGGCGGTGAGGTGGCGGCGGGCGTGCTCGGCGAGGCCGCGGCGGCTGTGGGCGCCGGTGAGCTCGTCGCGCTGCGCGGCGGCGGCGGCGACCTGGGCGACCTGGGCGCGGCGGGCCTGCACGGCGGCGAGCAGCACGGACAGGGTGAGCGCGGCGACGGCGGTGCCGAGGGTGGCGGGGCCGGGGGTGGTGCTGGTGGCGCTCGCGAGCCGGGCGGCGGTGAGCGCGCTGACGGCGAGGGGTGCGACGACCTGCACGGCGACGGTGACGGCGAGCACGAGGCGGGGGTGGCTGCGCACCGGCACGCGCGGCAGGGGGGAGGTGCCGGTGGGGGCGGGTGGCCCGGCGCTCAGGTGGGTGACGAGGAGGGTGAGGACGCCGGCGGCGATGAGCGCGATCCCGGTGCCGCCGACGAGGGCGTCCGCGCGGGTGAGGGCGTGCACCAGGACGGCGTCGCCGAGCACGACCGCTCCCACCCCGGCGGCGGTGACGGCGAGCAGGCGGGTGGCGGCCCGGTCGGGGCGCGGGGTCGTCCAGGCGGCGCCGACGACGGCGCCGAGGGCGGCGGCGGCCACGACGACGTCGAAGAACGTGAACAGGGAGTAGGAGCGGCCGTCGTCGACGAGGCCCCCCAGCGGTGTGGCGAGCAGCGCGAGGGCGGTGACGCTGACGGTGACCTGCGCCTGCGCGAGACCGCGCCGCCACGTCCAGCGCCGCCCGCCGGTGACGGGGGTGGTCAGGGCGAGGACGCCGAGGACGGCGGCGTAGCGCACCACCTCGAGGGCCATCGTCACGCCGGGTTCGAACTCGCCGGCGGCGAAGCTGACGCCGGTGGGGTCGACGGTGAGCAGCCACCAGGTGTCGCCGGCGGCGGTGAGGCCCCAGTAGCCCGCGAGGAGGGCGAGGACGTGGCGCCCGCGGCGGCTGGGGGCCTGGTGGGCGGCGGCGGCCAGCACGGTGGTGGCGAGGACCTCGACGGCGACCGCGGGTGCCTGCAGGGTGCCGGTGAACCCGGCCAGCAGTGCGGCGACGGCCGCGAGGAGGGCGACGAGGAGGGCTGCGCGGGCGGCCCGCGTCCGGTTCGCGCCCGGCGTGCCGCGGCTGTGCTCGTCGCGGTGCACCTGGTCCTCCCTCCGGTCCTCCGCCTCTGGTCCTCCGACCCTGGTCCCCGGGGTGATGGTCCCAGGCGGGGCGTGCCCGTGGGAAGCGATCCGGCGAACAGGTAGTGTCCGGCTGCTCACGGGCAGTGAGGTCCCGTGGTGGGGTCGCCCGGACGGGCGCTGCGGTGCGGACCCGCGCGCGCCGATGGACCGGTGTGGACCAGAGCACCAGGACGGGAGCCGCGCTGCGCGGGCTGGCCCGGCCCACCGTCGTGGACTGGCTGAAGGAGATCGCCGGGGTCGTCGGCCCGGCCGAGGCGCTGCTGGCGTGGTCGCGCGCGACCCTCGCCACGGGCCTGCACGGCACGGCGCTGACCCCGGAGCAGATGCGCGTGGTCGGCGAGCGGCTCGCCGCCGACGCCACCGACCCGCGGCTGCGGCTGGCCGTGCGCAGCTGCCTGCTGCGCCTGCGCGTGCACGGCGCGCTGGAGACGACGAAGGGGGCACCGAGGTGACGACGGAGCAGCAGGGACCGCGCGGGGATGCACCCGCGGAGGAGGGCTCGCCCGAGTGGTACGCGTGGATGGCCCGGCAGCTCGCCGGCGCCGCCCCCGTCACCGGCGACGCCCTCTACGACCACGACCGCCTGGACGCGGTGGCGGCGCTGCGCGCCGAAGAGGTGGAGCACGTGCAGCCGCTGGTGGGTGACCTGCTGGCGCGCGGCGCCGCCGAGACCGGTGCCCCGGTGGCGATGCTCAACGTGCTCCTCACCGGCGCGCAGGTCATCGCCGGTGCGCACGGCCTGACCGGCTGGATGGCCGAGGCGCGCGCGACGCCCGCCGAGTGGTCGCTGTGCGCGCGGGTGGTGCGCTCCGGCGGGGAGCTGGTGGTGCCGGACCTGGCCGCCGACGCGAGCACCCGGGAGAACCCGCTGGCGACGGTCGACGGGCTGCGCACGTACGCGGGCGTGCCGGTGCGCAGCCGCGCCGGGCACGTCGTGGGGTCGGTGTGCGTGATGGGCCCCGAGCCGCGGGAGTTCTCCGAGGCGGACCTGGACGCGCTGCGGGCGGTGGCGGTGGAGGCCGCGGAGCGGCTGGAGGGCGCGGCGGGGGTTTGAGTCCTCTCTCCTGCGCCGTCGCGGTGGCGCGTGGTCGCCGGCGG
>NZ_JALBVB010000041.1:0-84459 GCF_022669155.1 Kineococcus sp. TRM81007
GCCGGAGTGCTGGTCGAACAGGTGCACGTGACCCTGCTTGGGGGTGAAGTGCACCGTGGAGCCCTTCTGCGGGGGGCGACGGCCGTCGACGCGGGCGATGACCTGGTGGTCCTCCTGGCCGGGCTGGGCCAGGGAGCCGTAGATGTACGCGTCGGCGCCGAGCTCCTCGACGACGTCCACGTGCACCGGCAGACCGCGGTCGGACAGCTCCAGGTCCTCCGGGCGCACGCCCAGGGTGAGCTTGTCGCCCGTGGCGGCGAGGGAGGCGCGCTCCACCGGCCACACCGAGTCGCCCAGGCGCACGCCGCCGTCGGTGACGTCCAAGCTGAGCAGGTTCATGGCCGGGGAGCCGATGAACCCGGCGACGAAGACGTTGTTGGGGTGGTCGTACATGCGCCGGGGGGTGTCGACCTGCTGCAGCACGCCGTCCTTGAGGACCGCGACGCGGTCGCCCATCGTCATGGCCTCGACCTGGTCGTGGGTGACGTAGACGGTGGTGACGGCCAGGCGGCGCTGCAGGGAGGCGATCTGGGTGCGGGTCTGCACGCGCAGCTTGGCGTCCAGGTTCGACAGCGGCTCGTCCATGAGGAAGACCTGCGGCTGGCGCACGATGGCGCGGCCCATGGCCACGCGCTGGCGCTGGCCGCCGGAGAGGGCCTTGGGCTTGCGGCTCAGGTACGCCTCGAGGTCGAGGATCTTGGCCGCTTCCTGCACGCGGCGCTTGATCTCGTCCTTGGGGGTGCCGGCGATCTTCAGGGCGAAGCCCATGTTGTCGGCGACCGTCATGTGCGGGTACAGCGCGTAGTTCTGGAACACCATCGCGATGTCGCGGTCCTTGGGGGGGACCGTGGTGACGTCGCGGTCGCCGATGAGGATGCGTCCGCCGTTGACGTCCTCCAGGCCGGCGAGCATGCGCAGCGAGGTGGACTTGCCGCAGCCGGAGGGGCCGACCAGCACGAGGAACTCGCCGTCCTCGACGTGCAGGTCCAGCGCGTCCACGGCGGGCCTGTCGCCGCCGGGGTAGATGCGGGTCGCCTTGTCGAACGTGACCGTGGCCATCGTCATCAGTCCTTCCACCGGCAGGTACGTGCCGGACGATCCGTAGTGGAACGGACCCGGTCGCTGCTGCTCCCGGGCGGTGTGGAGTTGTGACCGGTGCGGCGGGAGCTTCGCCGGGCCGACGGCCCGTGGAGTCACCCGCGACTCCGACCCCCGCGGCGTCGTCGCCTGCGTGGTCGCGGCGTCGCGGTGCCTCGGATACTGCCCCACGAACCACCGCCCGGCAAGGACTGTGACCAGCACCACACCCGAGTGGCCGGTGGTGCGCGCGGGACGGGATGCGGCGGGAACCTCCCCGCGTTGAGCACGGTGGACGCTGCGGCGTCCGGGGGACAGCCGGTGCCCCTGTCACGGGCTCCCCTCGCCCTGGAGGACACTCCCTACCGTGGACCTGGAAGAGACCAAGCTGCCCGGCGTGGGGCTGCGGCACGACTTCACCACCTCGCGCGGCCGGCGCGTCGGCGTCATCTCGACGCGCGGCGGGGAGCGCGAGCTGCTCGTCTACTCGCAGGACGACCCCGACGCCTGCCACTCCGTCGTGGACCTGGAGCCCGACGAGGCCGAGGTGCTCGCCGAGCTGCTCGGCCAGCAGCGCGTCGTCGAGCGCCTCGCCCGCCTGCGCGAGCAGATCGACGGCCTGGCCACCGAGGGCGTCTACGTCGAGCCCGGCTCGCCCTACGACGGCAGGACGCTGGCCGACGCCGCCATCCGCACCCGCACCGGCGCCTCCGTCGTCGCCCTCGTGCGCGACGGCGAGCTGATCCCGTCCCCGGCGCCGTCCCAGCGGTTCCGCGCGGGTGACAAGATCGTGGTCGTCGGCACCCAGGAGGGCGTGCGCGCTACCGCCGAGGTGCTCGCCCGCGGCTGAGTCCACCACGGGACGGAGCGGGCCGGCGGGCCCACGGGACACGGGGAGGCTGGTCGGCAAGTGCACGCCGCGGCCCTGCTCATCGAGCTCGGCGCGATCATCGTCGGCCTCGGCATCGTCGGGCGCCTCGCCGGTCGCCTCGGCATCTCACCCGTCCCGCTGTACCTGCTGGCGGGCCTGGCCTTCGGCGCCGGCGGCGTCCTCCCCCTGAACGCCCCCGAGGGCTTCCTGGAGGCGGCGTCGCAGATCGGCGTGGTCATGCTCCTGCTGCTGCTGGGGCTGGAGTACTCCGCGGGGGACCTGCTGGGCAACCTCAAGCGGCAGGCGCCGGTCGGGGTCCTGGACCTCTTCCTCAACGGCCTGCCCGGTGCCGCGGCCGGCCTGCTGCTGGGCTACGGGCCAGTCGGTGCGCTGGCGATGTTCGGCATCACCGCCGTCAGCTCCTCCGGCATCGTCGCCAAGGTGCTGGCCGACACCGGCCGCCTGGGCAACCGGGAGACCCCCAGCGTCCTGGGGATCCTCGTGCTGGAGGACCTCGGCATGGCCGTGTACCTGCCGATCCTCACCGCCGTGCTCGCCGCCTCGGGCGTGTGGCAGGCCACCGGTTCGGTGCTCATCGCCCTGGCCTGCCTGGTCGTGGCGCTGTTCGTGGCGCTGCGGTGGGGCTCGTACGTCTCGCGCTTCGTCTCCGCCGGCACCGCCGAGGTCACGCTGCTGCGCGTGCTGGGCCTGGCGCTGCTGGTCGCCGGGATCGCCGAGGCCCTGCACGTGTCCGCCGCCGTCGGCGCGTTCCTGCTGGGCATCAGCCTGTCCAGCGACCTGGAGGAGGAGGCGCACCGCTCGCTGGAACCGCTGCGCGACCTGTTCGCCGCGGTCTTCTTCGTCTCCTTCGGGCTGACGACGAACCCCACGAGCCTGCCGCCGGTGCTGCTGCCCGCGCTCGCCCTCGTCGTGCTCGGCGTGGCCACCAAGCTCGTCACCGGCTGGGTCGCGGCACGCCGCATCGGCATCGCGGTGCCCGGCCGCATCCGCGCCGGCGCCGCGCTCATCCCCCGCGGGGAGTTCTCCATCGTCATCGCCGGCCTCGCCACGGCCGGTGGCCTGGACCCGCAGCTGGCGGCGCTGGCCGCCGCGTACGTGCTGTCGATGGCCGTGATCGGGCCGGTGCTGGCCCGCTACGCCGACCCCTTCGGGCGCTGGTGGGTGCGTCGGCAGCGGGACCGGGCAGCGGCCCTCACCGTCCGCTGAGCCCACCGGGGGCGGGCGCGGGGCTCAGCGAGCGCGCAGGTCCGCCAGCCGCGCCAGCAGCACCGCCACGTCCTGCGGCGAGCCCACCCGCTGAGCCGCCGCGGTGTCGCCGTCGCCGACCTTCACCGTCACGTCGCCGTCGCCGGGGGAGAGCACCGCGAAGGCGTCCTCGTCCGTGACGTCGTCGCCCGCGAACAGCACCGCCTCCACGGGCGCCCCCTCGGCCGAGAGGCGTTCGCGCAGCCGCCGCACCCCGGCGCCCTTGCCCAGCTCCACGGCGCCCAGCTCCACGACCTCCTTGCCGCGCAGGGCGTGCACCCCCGGCAGCGCCCCCGGCCCGGCCAGCGCCCGCTCGGTGACCTCCGCGGCCACGTCGCGCGCGGCGCGGCGGGTGTGCAGCACCGCCGACATCGGCTTGCGCTCCACGTGAACCCCCTCGCGGCCGGCCGCCAGCGCGTCCAGCTCCTCGACCAGGCGGGCCAGCAGCTCCGCCCGCTCCGGCGGCAGCGGCGGCGCGTCGCCGTCCAGGGACGACTGGGTGCCGTGCCCGCCGACCAGCAGCACGCCGTCCGGCGGCTGCGCGCAGGCGCGCAGGTCGTCCAGCGCCCGGCCGGACACCAGTGCCACGTCCGTGGTCGCGACCAGGCGGGCCAGCGCCGCCGACGCCTCCGGCAGCGCCCTGGCCGCCGACGGCTCGTCGACGATGGGGGCCAGCACACCGTCGAAGTCCAGCGCCACCAGCACCCGACCGCGGCCCGCGAACACCTCCAGCGCGCCGGCCAGCCCGGCGTCCAGCTCGGTGCCGGGCCCGCTCACGCCGACGCCTCCGCGCTGGCCGCGACCTCCGCCGCGGTGCCGCGCGGGTCGGGGGCGTGCTCCGCCAGCGCCTCCAGGAACGAGGCCGCCCAGCGCTGCACGTCGTGGTCGCCCACGCGGCGGCGCATCGCACGCATCCGGCGCGCCGCCTCCCGCCGGGGCATCCGCAGCGCCCGCAGCACCGTCTCCTTCAGCCCGTCGATGTCGTGCGGGTTCACCATCAGCGCCTGCCCGCCCAGCTCGTCGGCGGCACCGGTGAACTCGCTGAGCACGAGCACGCCGCGCTCGTCGTGGCGGGAGGCCACGTACTCCTTCGCGACCAGGTTCATCCCGTCGCGCAGCGCGGTCACCAGCATCACGTCGGCCGCCAGGTACAGCGCGGCCATCTCCTCGCGCCCGTAGGAGTGGTGCAGGTAGTGCACGGCGGTGTGGGCGATCGTGGAGTGCGCCCCGCTGATGCGCCCGACCGCGACCTCCACGTCCTGGCGCAGCTGCACGTACTGCTCCACGCGCTCGCGGCTGGGCGTGGCGACCTGCACCAGCGAGACCTCGCCGGAGTCCACGCGCTTGTCCGCCAGCAGCTCCTCGAACGCCTTCAGCCGGTGCAGGATGCCCTTGGTGTAGTCGAGGCGGTCGATCCCCAGCAGCAGGTGCTCGGGGTCGCCCAGGTCGCGGCGGATCTCCGCGGCGCGCGCCTTGACGTCCTCGCGCTGCGCGAGCTCGTCCAGCGCCTGGAAGTCGATGGAGATGGGGAAGGACGCCGCCCGCACCTCCCGGCCGCCCTCCGCGTCCAGGCGGATGCGGCCGGCGCGCGCCGGCAGGTTGCTGGCGCGACGGCAGGCGCGCGCGAAGTTGCTGGCGTCCGCGGCCCGCTGGAAGCCCACCAGGTCCGCGCCGAGCAGCCCGTCGATGATCGCCTTGCGCCAGGGCAGCTGCGCGAAGATCTCGAACGGCGGGAACGGGATGTGGTTGAAGAACCCGATCTGCAGGTCCGGGCGGCGCTCGCGCAGCATCCGCGGCACCAGCTGCAGCTGGTAGTCCTGCACCCACACCGTCGCGCCCTGCGCGGCCTGCCCGGCCGCGGCCTCGGCGAAGCGCTCGTTGACCTTCACGTACGCGTCCCACCAGCTGCGGTGGTAGCCGGGCGCGACGATCACGTCGTGGTAGAGCGGCCACAGGGTGCCGTTGGAGAAGCCCTCGTAGTAGTGCTCGACCTCCTCCTCCGACAGGGGGATCGGCACGCAGCGCACGCCTTCGGCGTCGAAGGGCTCGGGCGCGTCGCCGGAGGTGCCGGCCCAGCCGACCCAGGCGCCGTCCTCGCGCTTCATGACGGGCTCCAGCGCGGTCACGAGGCCGCCGGGGCTGCGCCGCCAGGACGTCGAGCCGTCGGGTTCCTCGACGCGGTCCACGGGGAGCCGGTTGGCCACCACCACGAGGTCGTAGTCTCCGGACATGGGGGATGGTCCTCCTCGGGGTCGCTGCCGCCGACCCTACCCGCAAGGTCACGCACGGACCCGTCCACGGCCCGTCCACGGCCCGTCCACGGCCCGTCCACGTCTCGCCCACGTCCCGCGCACGCCCCCTCCACGACCCGTGCGCGCTCGTGCCGGTGCCGCGCCCGCCCGGGCGGGCGCGGGCGTCCCGACCCGTGCGCGCACCTCGGCGCGGCGGGCCCGCTGCCGTACCGTGGGGGGCGTGGTCACCCCCTTCCCGCGCACCCCGGACGAGGCGCCGGCGCGCCCGCGGGAGGCCCTCGAGGACCACCGGTGGGACCGCCCGGCGCCGCACCTCGACGGCCGGTTCCCCGGGGCGGCGCCCGGGGCCGACCCGCGCACCCCGGCGACCGGCTGGCGGCCCGCCGCGCACGCGCCGGCGCCCGGCGACCGCCTCGGCGGCTACCGCCTGGACCGGGTGGTCGGCGAGGGCGGCATGGGCGTGGTGTGGCTGGCCCTGGACGACGAGCACCGCGCCGTCGCGCTGAAGGTGCTCAAGCCGCACATCGCGGCGGACCCGGACGCCCGGGCGCGGCTGGCGCGGGAGGTGCAGAGCCTGGAGCGGGTGCGCTCCCCGCGCGTGGCCGAGGTCATCAGCGCCGACGTGGACTCCCCGTGGCCGCACCTGGTGACGCGGTACGTGCCGGGCCCGTCGCTGGAGGCGGTGGTCTCCTCCCGCGGCCCGCTGCGCGGCGGCCGCCTGCGCGACCTGGGCCACGGCCTGGCCGAGGCGCTGGAGGCCATCCACGCGGCCGGCGTGGTGCACCGCGACCTCAAGCCCAGCAACGTGCTGCTGCTCGACGGTGCCCCCGTCGTCATCGACTTCGGCATCGCGCACGTGGCCGACGACGTCCGGCTGACCTCCACGGGGCTGGTCATGGGCACGCCCGGGTACCTGTCCCCGGAGGTCGTCGCGGGCGGGCGCGTGTCCACCGCGACCGACTGGTGGGGGTGGGCCGCCACCGTCGCCTACGCCGCCAGCGGGCGGCCGCCGTTCGGCACCGGCCCCATGGAGGTCGTCCTGGACCGGGTGCGGCGCGCCGACGTGGACCTGGCGGGGGTGCCCGCCGACCTGCGCGGGCCGCTGCTGGCCGCCCTGGCGGTCAACCCCGTGCACCGCCCGCACCCCGAGCAGCTGCTGCGCGCGCTGGACGGCGCCACCACCGGCCCGCAGCCCGGGGCGACGGCGGCGGGCGCGGCGACCACGGCGGTGCCGGCTGCCGGGCCGGGCCGCACCGAGCGGCCCTCGCGCTTCTCCTCGCTCATCGGGCCGGACGCCCCGGCGGGGGAGACGACGGTGCTGCCGCCCGTGCCGCCCGTGCCGGCCCCCGAGCCCGCGGACTCCACGCGCGTGCTGCCGCCGGTGGCCCCGCCCACCACCCCGGTGCCGCGAGCGCCCGGGCGACCGGCCGGGCGGCAGGCGCCGCCCGGCTGGATCCCGCGCGTGCCCGGTCCCGGGAGCGTCCCCCCGCCGGCGGGCCGCCCGGCCCCGCCGGCGCCGTTCGCCCCGCGGCCGGGCGCGGGCCGCCCCGCTCAGCAGGACCCCCGCGCGCCGCGGCTGGGCACGAACGGCCAGCCGGCGCGCCCGCAGCGCACCTGGACGCTGTTCGCCGGGCTGCTCGCCCTCGTCGGGGTGTTCGCGGTGGCGCCGACGGCCGGCGTGGTCCTCGCGTTCGCCGGCGGTGTCGTGGCGCGCACGGTGGACCGCGCGTCCTCGGCCCTGTTCCGCCGGCGCTGGGAGGCGGGGCCGCGCTCCACGGACGCCCTGGCGGTGACGGCCGCGACGCCGTGGCACGTGCTGCGCGCCGCGGTGTCCACCGCCTTCGCCTCGATCGTCCCGCTGCTGGTCGGCGTGAGCGTCGTCTTCATCGGCGGCACGGTGGCGGGCTGGCCGCTGGGCGCGGACCCGGGGGCGCCGAGGCTGCTGGCGCTCGGCGGCCTGGCGGGCACGCTCGTCGCGTGGTTCGGCCCGGGCAGCCGGTCGCTGCAGCGCGGTGCGCGCACCGCCGTGCGCTCGGTGCTGCGCGGTGAGCGCGAGACGGGGGTGGCGATCGGCGTGCTGCTGCTCGTCGCGCTGGCCGCGACCGTCATGGTCCTGCAGGGCGACACCCCGGACTGGCGGCCGCTGGCGCAGTCGCCGTTCGACCGCTTGCAGTAGGCCCCTCGCGGGCGGCCCGCCCCGCCTCCCGGCGGGGCCCGCTCACCGCAGCGGCGGGGTGCTCTCGCGCACCAGCACCCGGCCGGTGACGTGCTCCACCCGCCGCTGCGGCGCCGTCTCGTCCACCAGGTCGAAGGCGTGGCCGCCGATCTCGGCCAGCGGCAGGCGAACCGTCGTCAGCGACGGGCTGACGTCGCGCAGCGTGGGGATGTCGTCGAACCCGGCCACCGCCACGTCCCGCGGCACGTCCAGCCCCGCCTCCCGCACCGCCGCCATGGCACCCACCGCCATCACGTCGTTGGCGGCCAGCACGCACGGCGGCCGCCCGCCCGACGCCGGCAACCCGCGGGCCAGCACCTCGCCGAGCGCGCCGTGGGCGCCGTCGCGGGTGAACGCGCACTCCAGGTCCAGCACCGGCGGGTGGCCGCGCTCGGTCAGGGCCGCGCGGAAGCCGGAGGCCCGGTCCACGGCCGTGGCCACGCCCCGCGGGCCGCCCAGCAGCACGAACTCCCGGTAGCCCAGCCCGACCAGCTCCTCGGCGAGGCGGCGGGCCGCCCGGTGGTTGTCGATGAGCACGGTGTCCACGCCCAGCACGTCCTGGCTGATCGCGGCGACCCGGCCACCGCCGGCGCGGAAGGCGTTCAGCTCGTCGCGCAGCGCCGCCGTCGCCTCCTCGTCCTGCCAGCGGCTGCCGGCCAGCAGCAGCGCCCGCACCCGCTGCCGGCGCAGCGCCGCCACGTGCGTCACCTCCGTGTCCGGCGACGAACCGGTCACGGCCAGCGTCACGATGACGTCCGAGGCGGCGGCCCGCTGCATGACACCGGCCGCGATCGTGGAGAAGTACGGGTCGGCGATGTCGTGCACGACCAGGCCCACGATGTTCGAGCGGCCCCGCGCCATGGCCTGCGCCTGGGCGTTGGGGGAGTAGTCCAGCCGGGCCGCCGCGGCGAGGACCTTCTCGCGCAGCGGCTCGCCGACCACCCGGCTGCTGCCGTTGAGCACCCGGGACGCGGTCGCCAGGGACACCCCCGCGGCGGTGGCGACGTCGTGCAGGGTCACCACGCCGGGGGCCGTGGCCCGCCGGGCGCGGCGCCGGACGGTGCGCTCGACGGTGGGGGCGGGTTCGGGCTCCTGCGGCACGGGACCCATCCTGCCGTGCCCGAGGGGTTCAGAGGAGGTCCGCGTACCGCTCCGGGTGTCGCCGCACGTGCAGCTGCACGAACGAGCACGCGGGCACCACGCGGAGGCCGCGCTCGCGCACGTCCTCCAGCACCGCGTCCACCAGCGCGCTCGCCAGCCCCTCGTCCTGGTGCTCGGGCACCACCTCGGTGTGCACCAGCGCCAGCACCTCGCCGCGCTCGTCCCGCCGCGGGACGTAGTCGGCGATCGCCACGAGCTCGCCGTCCAGGCGGCCCTCCCAGCGCCGGCGGGCGTCGTCGCGGGTGACGGACAGGCGGTCGGCGGGGGTGCTCACCCCGGTGGGAACGCCCCGGGGGCTGACGTGCTTCCCGGGCACCGGTAGCGTCGGTAGGGCCGGACCCTTACAACGTTGGAGGAACAGTGTCCGCAGCCGTCAGCGCCGTCGTCGATCTGGACGTGACCGGCCCCGTCATCTCCCCGCACGTCTACGGCCACTTCGCCGAGCACCTGGGGCGCTGCATCTACGAGGGGTTCTACGTCGGTGAGGACTCCGAGATCCCGAACGAGGCCGGCGTCCGCCTGGACGTGGTCGAGGCCCTGAAGGCCCTGGACATCCCGAACCTGCGCTGGCCCGGCGGGTGCTTCGCCGACGAGTACCACTGGATGAACGGCATCGGCCCCAAGGAGGACCGGCCGCGCATGGTGAACACCCACTGGGGCGACGTGGAGGAGAACAACCACTTCGGCACCCACGAGTTCATGGCGCTGTGCGAGCTGCTGGGCACCGAGCCGTACATCTCCGGCAACGTCGGCTCCGGCACCGTGCGCGAGATGAGCGAGTGGGTGGAGTACCTCACCCGCCGCGGGGACTCCCCGATGGCGCGGCTGCGCCGCGAGAACGGCCGCGAGGAGCCCTGGAAGGTGAAGTTCTGGGGCATCGGCAACGAGGCGTGGGGCTGCGGCGGCAACATGACCGCCGAGCAGTTCGCCGCCCAGGCGCGCACGTTCGCCACGTACTGCCGCGACCAGGAGGACAACCGGCTGTACCGGGTCGCCGCCGGCGCCAGCGACGACGACTACGCCTGGACCGAGGCGCTGATGAAGACCGTCAGCGGCCTGGGGGGCAGAGGCATGGACGAGCGCCACGGGCGCTCGCCGATCCAGGCGCTCTCCTTCCACTACTACACGTGGACCGGGCCGTCGTGGGAGCAGAAGGGCTCGGCGACGGAGTTCGGCACCGACGACTACTACCGCACCATGCTCAAGGCGCAGGACATGGAACGCGTCCTCGGCGGCCACGCGCGCGTCATGGACGCCTACGACCCCGACAAGACCATCGGCCTCGTCTGCGACGAGTGGGGCACCTGGTTCGACGTCGAGCCCGGCACGAACCCGGGGTTCCTGTACCAGCAGAACACCCTGCGCGACGCACTCGTGGCGAGCCTGCACTTCGACGTGTTCCACCGCTTCGCCGACCGGCTCGTCATGACGAACATCGCCCAGACCGTCAACGTGCTGCAGGCGGTGGTCCTCACCGACGGCGCCGACCTCGTCCTGACGCCGACGTACCACGTGTTCCGGATGAACCGCCGCCACCAGGGGGCGGCGACCCTGCCGCTGCACCTGCTCGGGGACGCTCCCGCGCGCGAGATCGACGGTGAGCAGCTGCGCACCTTCTCCGCCTCCGCGTCCGTCCGCGACGACGTGGCCCTGCTGTCGCTGACGAACCTGGACACCGAGGCGCCCGTCACCCTCACCGTGGACCTGCGCGGTCGCACCGTCGGCGAGCCCACCGGTGAGGTGCTCACCGCCGTCGACCTGACCGCGCACAACGTGCCCGGGCAGGAGACGGCGGTCGAGCCGCGCGCCCTCGCCGGCGTCCGCCTGGAGGGTTCCACCCTCACCGTGGAGCTGCCGCCGCACTCCTTCGCGACGATGCAGCTGCCGCTGGTGGGCTGAGCCCCACCGGGTGCGGTGGGCCGGGGGGCCGGTGCGGACCCCCGGCCCGTGCTCAGGTGCGGGCCAGCAGCTGCTCGACCTCTTCCCAGGAGGACACCACCGCGAACGCCCCGGCCTCGCGCAGGGCCTCGGTGCGGGCCTGCCGCTCCTGCTCGGGCACGAACTGCACGGTGCCGATCGTGCGCACCCCCGCGGCCACCGCGGACAGGGCCCCGTTGATGGAGTCCTCCACCGCCACGGCTTCGTCCGGGGTGATCCCCAGGTCCTTCAGGGCGTGCACGTACACCGCGGGATCGGGTTTGCTCGTGGGCTCCGGCAGGGAGTCCTCAGCGCTGTAGCGGCGCCCGGCGCCGAAGAACCCGGCCAGGCCGGTGACGTCCAGGCAGGCGTCCAGGCGGGAGGAGGCGCTGGACGTGACGGCCGCGAGGGCGAAGCCCTCCGCCAACCGGGCCAGCGGGTCGCGCACCGCGGGGTCCTCGCGCAGCACCGTGCGCAGGTGCGCGGTGACGACGTCCTTCTCCTCGGCGACCCAGTGCTCCAGGTCGCCGGCCGCGAGGTCCCGGCCGTAGCCGCGGGCCAGCTCCTGCGCGGCGGCGCGGAAGTTCTTCCCGTTGGTCATGGACTGCAGCTCGGCGGGGGAGTACGGCCGCTCGGCGCCCAGTTCCGCGAGGAACCGGTTCGTCACGTCCGCGGAGGCGGCGTACGCGGGCTCCTCCGACGGGAACAACGTCCCGTCGGCGTCGCACAGCAGCGTGGTGACCCCCGCGGGGTCGAATCCCGTGGAACGCGCGGTCACGCGGCCCCCTCCTCGTCGAGCGTCAGGTACAGCTTGATCACCTCTCGCGGTCCCTGCTCCTCCAGGGCCCGCAGCGCCACCTCCACGGAGGCGACGAAGTGCTCGTCGCGGGAGAGGCTGTCGAACACCGCGCTCTCGCTGAGCAGGGCCTCGGGTTCCACGTCGCCCTCCCGGGCCAGGCCCACGAGGCGCTCGGACATCGGACCCTCCACCGGGAAGTCCTGCCCGGCGTAGTCGTACCCGCGCAGGAACCGCATCCAGCCCGCCACCGCGAGCACCAGGAGCTGGTGGGGCCGGTGCTCCTCCAGGGCGGCCCGCATCGAGGGGAAGACGTAGTTCGGCATCTTGCTCGAGCCGCGCCGGCACAGCCGCAGGAGCTGGTCGCCCATCCGCGGGTTGGACAGGCGCTGCACGAGGGAGCGCTGGTACTCCGCCAGGTCGATGCCCGGCACCTCGGGCAGCAGCGGGGCGATCTCCTCGCCCATGAGGCGCTCCAGGTACTCCCGGAAGACGTCGTCGGCCATGAGCTCGTCGATGGTGCGGTAGCCGGCGAGGTGGCCGAGGTAGCCGAGCGCGCAGTGGCTGGCGTTGAGCAGCCGGGTCTTCATCGTCTCGTACGGGGTGACGTCCTCGACGAACTGGACCCCGACCTCCTCCAGCGGGGGGCGCCCGGCGCAGAAGGAGTCCTCCACGACCCACTGGGTGAACGGCTCGGTGATCACCGGCCAGCGGTCGTCCACCCCGGTGGCGGCGGCGACCGCGTCGCGCTCCTCGGGCGTGGTGGTGGGGGTGATGCGGTCCACCATCGAGCTGGGGAAGGTGACGTTCTCCTCGATCCAGCCGGCGAGGTCGTCACCCAGCCGCTCGTCGCGCAGCCGGGCGAAGGACAGCACGGCGGTGCGGGCGGCCGCCCCGTTGTGCTGCATGTTGTCGCAGGAGAGCACGGTGAAGGGGCCGGTGCCGGCGTCGCGGCGCCGGGCCAGGGCACCGGTGATCAGGCCGAAGACGGTGCCGGGGCGCTCGGGGTGCTCCAGGTCGGCGCGGACGGCGTCGTCGTCGGCGTCGAACTCGCCGCTGTGCGGGTCGATCCGGTAACCGGTGCCGGTGACGGTCAGCGTCACCAGGCGGGTGCGCTCGTCGGCCAGGACGTCCAGCACCGCGCCGGGGTCGTCCGCGGCCAGCAGGTAGCGGGTCAGCACCCCCACCACGCGGGCGCTCTCCTCCTCGGCGCCCCGTTCGACCACCGTGTAGAGCCGGTCCTGCGCCTGGAGCACCTCGCCGATCTGCCGGCTGTGCATCCCGACGCCCACCAGGCCCCACTCGCGGTGGCCGCGGCGGGCCAGCTCGTCCAGGTACACGGCCTGGTGGGCCCGGTGGAAACCGCCGACACCGATGTGGACGACGGAGGGGACCAGCGCGGTGCGGTCGTAGCCGGGGACCGAGACGGCGCGCGGGAGGTCGTGCAGGGTGCTGTCCGAGAGGGGGACGGCCCGGTCGGGACCGGGGGTGGGCGCATCGATCAACGTCGCTCCTCACAAGAGTGCCCGTGGTGCCCGCCGGTTGGAGCACTCGTGTCGTACCCGCTCCGGACGCGCGCAAACCGGGGGCGCCCAGGTGCATCGCCCGCCACCGAACGGGTACTTGCGGTCGGAGGGCGGACGCCAGCCGCCCCACCGGCACCTGAGGAGCACGCGTGTCCGACGACACCCCCGATCCCACGCAGGCACCGCCCAGCCCCGAACCGGAGGTCGAGAACGCCTTCGACCGCCTCGTCAGCGAGGGCCACGACCGGCTGACGCGCCCCCTGCTGCCGATGGTCAGCACGGGGCTGCTCGGCGGCATCGACGTCGGCACCGGCGTCCTGGCGTACCTGCTGGTGCTGCACGCCACGGGCAGTCACCTGCTGGGGGGTCTGGCGTTCTCCATCGGTTTCGTGGCGCTGCTGCTGGCGCGCAGCGAGCTGTTCACCGAGGACTTCCTCGTCCCCGTCACGGCCGTCGTGGCGCGCGAGGGCACCGTCGCCGCCTTGCTGCGGTTGTGGGCGGTGACGCTGGTGACGAACCTCCTGGGCGGCTGGGTGATCACCTGGGTGGTCGTGACCGCGCTGCCCGACCTGCACGACACCGTGGTGGAGTCCGGCACCCACTACGCGACGATCCCCATCGATCTGGAGTCCTTCTGCCTCGCGGTCCTCGCCGGTGTGGCCATCACCCTCATGACGCGCATGCAGCACTCCACCGAGAGCGTCGGGGTGCGGATCGTGCCGGGGATCCTGATCGGCGCCCTCCTCGTCGGCGGGCAGCTCTTCCACTCCGTCCTGGACTCGCTGCTGGTGTTCGCGGCGATCCACGCGGGCGCGCCCTTCGGGTACCTCGACTGGTGGCCCCGCCTGGGCTGGTCGATCCTGGGCAACCTCGTCGGCGGGCTGGTGTTCGTCACCGCGTTGCGGATGCTGCGGGTGCCGCACCGCATCGCCGAGGCGCAGCGCGAGCACTCCTGACGCCACCGGCCCGGTCGGTGACCCCGGACGACCGGCTCGCGGAGCAGGACAGCGGCTAGGATCGCCGTGCCGGCCGTGGAGGGCCGGCATGCCGGCATGGCGCAACTGGTAGCGCACCCGACTTGTAATCGGGCGGTTAGGGGTTCAAGTCCCCTTGCCGGCTCACTGCCTGACCTGCGGTTTTGCCTTCCGGAGGGGCCCGCTCGTCGCCTTCGTCGGCCTGGCGGGACCACATCGGGACCACATCGGGCTTCCGGCTGTACGCCACGGCCGCCGCGATGGTGTCCGCGGCCGTGCGCGCCAGCTCCGGCACGACGTGCATGTAGAGGTCGCGCGTGATTGCGCTCGTCGAGTGCCCGAGGCGGGCGCTCACGATCTTGACGTCGATGCCGGCAGCCAGGGCGAGGCTCGCGTGCGTGTGCCGCAGGTCGTGCAGCCGGATGACGGGTACACCGGCCTTGCGGACCAGGTCGATGAACAGGTGGGTGACGGCGTCCGGGCGCAGCAGGTCGCCGTTGTCACGAGCGAAGACGAGGCCGTGGTCGACGTAGCCGTCGCCCCAGGATCGCCGTTCCCGCTGCTGCCGCTCCCGGTGCTCACGCAGGACGTCGACGGTGGCGGCGTCGATCGGGACGACGCGGGCACCGGCGTGCGTCTTTGGAGCTCCCAGCTTCGGGCCGGCGCCTGCGTCGATCACCTGTGAGCGGACGGTGATGTGCCCGCGGTCGAGGTCGACGTCCTTCCAGTGGGTGCCGATCGCCTCACCGCGGCGCATCCCGGTGAACGTCAGGACGTGGAAGAGCGCGTACAGGCGGTGGTGGCTGCAGGCGTCGAGGAAGCCCGCGATCTGCTGCGGTTCCCAGACGGTCGTCTCAGCGCGGCGGTGTTCAGGGAGCTCGACCTGCAGGGCGGGGTTCCACTGGATCAGTCGACGCTTCAGCGCCGTGTTGAGGGCTGATCTCAAGGTGCGGTGCACGTGGTGCACGGTCGCCGTCCCGGTGCCGGTGTACCGGCCGTTCATCAGGTCGTTGTAAAGGGTGTCGATGTGGTCGGCGCGCAGCGCGTCGAGACGGTAGTGCCCCAGTGCCGGGGTGAGGTAGCGCCGGACGTGGGTCTCGTAGTTCCGTCGCGTCGTGTCACGCAGGTTCCGCTTGCCCCGCAGCCAGTCGTCCAGGAACCGCTGCACGGTGAGGGTGTGGTCCGAGGCGATGCCGGCTCGCTGCTTCTCGATCTCCGCGTCCAGCGCCTGCTGCGCCTCGCGCTTCGTCGAGAAGCCGGATCGAGTCACCTGCCGGCGTCCGCCGTCGGGGCGGCGACCGAAGTCCACCGTGAACTTCCACGGTCCCCGGCAACGGTGCGGCTGCAGCTCGCCGTTCTGATCGCGCGGGCACGATGCGACGTGTCGCTGGGTGACGTGCCCCTTTCTCACCGCACGACACCGACGAGTTCGAGCAGCGGTGCCGACGGGACCCGGATCAGCTTGCCGAGCCGCACGACCGGCGTCGGCCAGGCGTTGGTGCGGATGAGTTCGTAGGCGGCGGTGCGGCCGATGCCGAGGACCTTCGCTGCGGTCGGCACGTCGACGACGGGCGGCAGCTCGCGGATCTCGTCGGTGTTGAACTGCGGTCGCGTCATCGTGGGTCTCCTTCTCCTGTGCTCACTCGGCCATCGAGACGTGGATGTGGTCGTAGTGGCCGCCGGTGGCGTCCTGCGCGTCGTAGACCCCGCCGCCGGTGTAGGCGCGCCAGCCCTCGTCGGACCGGGCGCGCGACCAGATGCGGCCCTGCCAGATGACGTAGGACACGCGCAGGGCGTCGGCGTTGGTCTGCAGCCAGATCGCGGCCTGCCAGCCGAGGGCGACGTCCTCCTGGCCGGGGAACTTCCCGGGGGTGCCGTAGAAGATGTCGCAGCCCTTGCCCTTGGGGTGGTCGGACGTCGGGTTCCAGGCGTGGGCGTCCCAGCACGAGGTGGACCGCTTGCCGAACGTGGTGCGGAACTGCGCGAGCATCCACGCCGTCGCCGGGGTGACGCACCCGCCGGTGCCGGTGGGGTCGGGCACGGTGCACCCGCTCGCCCCGCCGGGGAACGCGGCGGCCGCGCCGGCGGCGGTGAGAGCCGGTGCGGCGGTGTACTGCTCGACGTAGCCGTGGATGGCGTCGAGGTAGTCGGTGACCTCGCGGACGCACTGCGCACCGCAGCCGGCTTCGCCCGGCGTGGGGATGCCGGTCGCGGAGCCGGTGACGCGGAAGCACCCGGCGATGTGGCAGACGGCCAGGGCGTCCAGCGGGCTGAGGGCCTTGCCGGTGGCCTGCAGGTGCTCGGTCATCGTCCGCAGGTTCCGGCACATCCAGGGCAGCGCGACGGCGAAGTGGGTGCGCGGCGTCCACACGGGGTGGTCGTCCCTGGGGCCGCCGGCGACGTCCCAGCCGTCCCCACCTCCGCCGTCGACCCACGTGGAAGGCATCAGCTGCAGCAGGCCGGCCGCACCGGCGGGGGAGTAGGCGTGCGGGTTCCAGCTCGACTCCGCCTGGACCTCGGCGACCAGCCACACGAGGGGCAGCTCGGGGCAGGCGGTGTCGCGGGCGGCCTCGAGGTCGCCGAGCGAGTCGCGCGCCGCCTCGGGCAGTGCTTCCACGTCGAGAGCCTGCCCGGTGACGGCCTGCGCGTCCTGCGCATCGCCCAGGAGTGCCCCGCCGAGCAGGACGACGCCGCAGATCAGCGCCGTGAGAGCGGCGGCGATCGTCCTCACGGCGGGGCTCCTCCCGGTAGCGTGACGCGCTCAACAGTCGATCCGTCCGTGCTCCCGAGCCGGGTGGTGTCGGCGGACGGGATGGGACGGGGAGGACAGGTCGGGCACCAAGCGCCACGGTTCGGCACCGTGGATGCCGTGGTGAGTCGATCGTCCACAACAGTCGACGTTCTGGTCTGAACCATAGACCAGCGTGGACACATGTCAAGGCGCGGCTGTGGGAGGGAGTGGACGACACATGGGGGACGTACGCCCTCGTGGCGGTACGGACGACGAGGACGGCACTCCGCGGACCGCGCCGGACGTCTCCGCATCCCGGCCCCGCACGCTGGCCGAGAAGGTCGACCTGCTCTTCCGCACCGTGCACCCCGCCAAGGGCGGCGAGTACAGCTACGAGCACGTCGCCAAGGCCATCCGGGAGCGCGGTGGCCCGTCAATCTCCGCCAGCTACCTGTGGCTGCTGCGCAAGGGGGAGCGGGACAACCCGACGCTGCGGCACCTGGAGGCGCTGGCCGGCTTCTTCGGCGTCCCGCCCGGCTTCTTCTTCGACGACGAGCTGACGGACAGCGTCCACGACCAGCTCGCCCTGCTTGCGCTGCTGCGTGACGGTGACGTACGAAAGGTCGCGCTCCGAACGTCGGGACTGAGCCGCGAGAGCCTGCAGGCCCTCGGTGAGATGGTCGACCGCGTCCGGAAGCTGGAGGGTCTCCCGGAGGATCCGGACCTCGGTGGCGGTGACCCTCCTCGCTCGTGACGAGAGGAGACGGTGTGCGGCTGTGGGCCACCCGGCGGCAGTGCCGGTCGACGCTGCAGGAGCTCGCGATCCCGCCGGGGACGACGCTGGAGGGCTTCGTCGACCTGGTGCGGGACCGGCGCGGGCGGCCGCTGACGATCCAGTCGTCACCGGCTGCGGTCGGGCTGTGCGGAGCGTGGGTCGCCGGCGAGGCGAGTGACCACATCTTCATCGCGCCCGCTGCCACCGGGGTCCGGCGCGCTCACACGCTGGCGCACGAGCTCGCGCACGTCGTCCTCGGCCACGACGACACCGACGAGGTCGTCGACCCGAACCTCATCCGTCAGTTCTTCCCCGACATCGACCCCTCCACGGTGCGGGCCGTACTGGGTCGTTCCACCTACACCTCGGCGCAGGAGCGGCAGGCGGAGGTCATGGCCTGGATGCTGCTGGAGACGCTCTCCGGTCCGGAGCCGGCCTCGCAGCCCGGTCTGGACGGCCCCGACGCGGTCCTCGCGGCGGCGTTCGGGCCCCGCCCGGCCGCCTGATGCTGGAGCAGCTCTTCCCGCTCGTCGCCGTGCCCCTGCTGCTCAGCGCACTGCTGCGCGCCCGCGACATCGCGCCGGGCGGCAACGGGGAGCGGCGGGCCGTCGCCCTGGCTCTGCTGACCTTCGGCGTCGCGGTGCTGCTGGCCACTCCGTGGATCGGTGGGCGGGTCGCGGACGCGGTGGACGTGCCGCAGCTCGACGTGCTGCTCGGCCGCCTCGTCGTCGTCCTCGGGGTCTTCGCCATCCTCCGTGGTTTCCGGCTGACTCTCGGCCCCGGGCAGAAGCGGCTGCCGCTGGGGCTGGACATCGCCCTCGTGCTCGCGGTCGCCACCACCATGACCGTGTCCTTCGTCGTCCAGGCCGTGCCCTACGGCGGTGACCTCATCATCGACCACGGCTACGAGCTGCCGGTGGCGCTCTTCGTGGGCAGCTTCTCGCTGTACCTGGCGTGGTGCTTCACGGCCATCCTCCGCGGCTGGCGCGGGCTGCGCCGCCAGCCCCACCTCGAGGCGCGTGCGGGGGTGCGGCTGACCGCCCTGGCCGCCGCGACCGGTCTCCTCTACGTCGCCTCTCGGGTGGCCGGCCAGGTCGCCCTCATGGCCACCGACGCGGCCGGCTTCGTCGAGGTCACCCGTGAGGTCTGCCTGGCCACCGGGGCCGTGGCCGCGGTGCTGCTGACGCTGGGTGCGTCGGCGTCCGGGCTCGTGGCGGTGGCGCGCCGGCTGCGCGACGAGGCCCGGCGAGCCGGCCACATGCTCCGGCTCTACCCGCTGTGGCGGGACGTCGTGGCCGTGGCGCCCGAGGTGGCGCTGGCGTCGCGGCGCTTCGCCCCGTGGCGGCTGGTCAACGGCCGCACGGACTTCTACCGCTACCGCATGGTCATCGAGGTCCTCGACGGCCGGTCGCTGCTGCGGGCCCGTGGCCACGGCCGTCCGGTGGTCGCCGGCGGCGTGGCGGGTGACGCCGCCGACCTCGTCGCGCTCGTCGACGATGCGCGCAACTGCGTGCGCCGTCGTACGGGTGATTCGGGTGCCATGGCCGATGACGTCCGCTCGACGATGGCCGATGAGACCGCGCACCTGCTCGCGGTGGCCGCCGAGTACCGCCGGCTGCGGCGTGGCCGGCGGCTGGCCGGACAGGCGGTGCGCGCGTGACCGCGCCGGAGCGCACGGCTGCTGTCCGTTCGCCACGTGGCCGCCGGCTGGCCGATGTGGTCAACGACGTCCTGGCGCCGTGGAACCTGGCCGTGACCGTCCCGCCGGTCGTCGGCGCCATGACTACCGTGCCGTGGCCGCGAGGGCTCGCGCTGGGGTTGGTGACGAGCCTGCTCGTCGGCGTCGTGCCGGGGCTGCTGATCTGGGCCGGCCGCCGCTCGGGCCGCTACGGCGACAAGTTCCTGCGCGACCGCCGGCACCGGCCGCGGTTTCTGGCCGTCGTGACCGGTCTCGTCGTCCTGGCGTGGGTGGTCACCTGGGCGCTGGGTGCCTCCGCCTCCTCCTTGGTCTTCCTCGGCGTCATGGTGCTCATGGCCGTCATCGCGGCCGTCGTCTCGCGCTGGTGGAAGATCTCGATGCACTCGATGGTCGTCACCGGCTCGGTCGTCCTGCTCGTGGTGCTGGACGTGCGGCTGGTGCCGATGCTCGTGCTGGTGCCGGCGGTGTGCTGGGCGCGCTTGGTGACCTCGGCGCACACGCCGGCGCAGCTCGCAGCAGGGGCGGTCGTAGGTGCGGTCCTCGGCGTCGTCGCGGGCATCGCCTGAGCTCGACGTCGCGGAGTGGAGCCGGTAGGGACGCTGACGCGGCGGAGCAAGATATGCGTCTGCTCAGCAGACGCGGCTCCGCCGGCACCCACGGGGTGGACCGGGCGCGGTCGATGGAAGGTGGTGGGCGGCAGCTGTGCCGGGATTGCGGCTTCGAGACGTGACGCGCAAGAGGCGCTCAGCCCGGTCGCCGCTTTGTGGCCCTTCGGACCTGTGGCTAGGTAGGAACGCCACACATCCGCAGCGTCGAGAATGGGTTAGCCGCTCACGATCGCGCCATGAGAGAACGATCTCCTGGCACGATCAGGTGGTGTCCTAGAGCCCGCCGATGCATCAGAGGCCACCACGCGACGAGCGTGTGGAGGCGTGCCGGGTCCGTGGTGCGCACCTTCACCACGCCGACGGCCGGCGGGCGGTCTTGTACTGCCCGCATCGATACCGGCTGAACGTGTACGGGCGGGCACCTGTGGTGGCGGCGCTGGTCCGCGCCGCACTACCTGTTGCGGGACGTCTGGCTCGACAATGAGCCTTTGTCAGTAGCGGTTCTCCAATTGACTGAGAACGAGGGCTGTGGCGACGATTGCGGAGATGCGCCAGGGGCAGAGGCTGACGCGGCGTAGCGCCCGCCAGCGGGTCTTGAGGTGGGCGATGCCGTGCTCGACGAAGGCACGGGTGGAGTTCACGTAGGAGTTCCACCCCCGCGTGCTTCGATCCAGTACCTGCCCACGTCGAGGACGTCGTACGGGGACGCGGATGCCGGCTCCGGCACCGGTGTAGGCCTTGTCAGCCAGCGTCGGAACGCCGCAGCCAGCGGCCACGTAGAGCAGTGGCAGAGCATGGATGCGTGCAGCGCTCAGATCGTGAGTGCCGCCCGGCTCGACGGGTGAGACCCATAACGGGCTTTTCGGATCTGCGGGGGGGTAGCTCACCCTGACCCGCGTCGTTGTCGTCGCCAGGGTCGGGTGCCGTCAGCGGCGAGCAGGATGCGGATGCGGTAGTTGCCGAAGTTGCGGAAGCCGTGGGCCAGGCGGCGGGTCTTCTCGATGATGAGGTTGATGGCTTCGGTGCCGCCGTTGCTGATGCCGCCGGTGTCGAAGTAGGCCAGCACCTCCGCCCGCCACGACCGCAACGTCCGCCCAAGGCGAGCGATCTCCGGGATCGGGCAGCGGTAGAAGGAATCGAGCACCCGCTTCGCGGTGGCTCGCCCCGCAGCCGGGGTGGAAGCGTGGAACATCGACCGCAGCTCCTGGTAGGCGTGCCAGGCCACGGTCACCTCCAAGCCGGGGTCACCGGCCTGCAGCGCGGCTTCGAGCCGGGCTCGGCCGCGGTCGGTGAGGTTCTCCCGCGCCGTGCTCAGCAGCCGCCTGATGCGGTAGAGCGGGTCCTTCTTGTGCCCGCGCCGGCCCAAGGTGGCCTGCTGGACGCGGCGGCGGACCTCGTCCATCGCGGTGGAGGCAAGCTTCACGACGTGGAAGGCATCCAGGACGGTCACGGTGTCGTCGGGCAACTCGGTGCGGATGGCGTTGGCGTAGCCGCGGAACGGGTCGAGTGAGGCGTGGGTGATGCCGTCGACGAACTCGCGGGTTCGGGCTCGGATCCAATCGGCGTAAACCGGCCCGGAGCGGCCGAGGGTGACGTCGAGCAGGCGGGCGTGGATCCGGCCGTCCTGGTCGCGGGTCAGGTCGACGATGGAGGTGACCGCCCGGTCGCGGTGGCGGGCTGACGGCTTCCAGATGTGCTCATCGACCCCGAGCGTGTCCACTCCGGCCAGCCGCGCGGCGCGGGCGGGTTCGTCGTTGAGGTCCTGGTGGGCTCGGGTGCGGATGGCGTCCATCAGGGTGTGCCAGTCCTCCCCCCGCAAGCGGGAGGTGCCCCCAGCCGAGCTGGCGGGCCAGGGCGGAGACGGTGGAGTCGTCCCACCGCAGCGTCTGCACGGCCCACTCAACAGCACGGGCGGTGAGCTTGGCCCGCGCGGGCAGGGCGGGGTGCTCCTCGGACCAGACGCCGGTGGGGCAGCGTTGTTCGCGGCAGCGCCAGCGTCGCTTGCGCCAGATCAGTTGCACTGGTGTGGCGAAGCAGGGTGCGTCGGCCAGTCGGTGTTCGCGCCGGCCGTGGTCGGCGGCGAGGGTTCCGCAGTCGCGGCAGGCGACGACCTCGGGTCGTTCGGTCTCAACGGTCAGGCGCAGCAGCCCGCGCGAATGCTCGGCGTCGGTGCCGGGGTTGAGGCGCTCAACGGTGAGCAAGTGCAGGTTCTGCAGCCCCAGCAGTTGATCGGCGACGGAGCATGGCCCGGTGGTGTGGGCGGGGGTGGTGGGGCTGCAGGAGGAGTGCAGGATGCAGCCGTTCGTTGGTCAGTGGCCGGGCCAGGAAGATCCGCGGCCGGGCTCGCCGCGGGAACGGTTGAGCCCGGCCGCGTGGAAGCTACTTGCTGTCGATGCTGAAGGCGCCGGAACTCGCTGCGGCCTGCTCCTGCAGGTCCCGCCAGGCGGTGGTGTCACCGCTGAGGGCGTCGAGGAGGTAGGCGGCGACGGCGTCGGCGACGAGGGCGACGCGGGCGGGGTCCTCGTCGCTGGTCTCGCGAACGGCTTCGCCGGCGACGCCGCCGAGGGTGTGCTCGCCGTCGGTGATGGTGAGCATCCGCTTGGGGGCGGGGCTGAGGTGGAAGGCGTCGGTGAACCAGTCTGGTCCGCGGGTGGACATCGCCGACCGGTCCTTGCCGCCGGTGACGATGAGGGCGGGGGTGGTCATGGTGGAGTAGCCCGGGCGCATGAACGGCAGGTGCTCCAGCGCGAACGGGGTCAGCGTGTCACCGGTGCCGGTGGTCGCGATGAGCGCGCCCGCCTTCACGGCGGGGTGGGTGAAGTCCTCACCCGGGGTGCCGTCGGCGTCCAGGACGCGGGCTCCGAGCAGGGCGCCGGTGCTTTGACCGCCCCAGGAGTGCCCGACGACGGCGACGCGGCTCGCGTCGACGCGGGGAGGCAGTCCGGGGACTTGGTCGAGGACGACGCCGAGGTGGTCCAGGACGGCGTGCAGGTCGGCGATGCGGACCCGCCAGATGTCGGAGAAGCGGGGGTCGTCGAAGCCGATGCGGTTGCGGCGGGAGTCCAGGTGGGTGGGCTGGACGACGACGAACCCGGCGCCGGCCCAGCGGTCGACGAGGGGTTCGTAGCCGTCCATGGACCAGGCGTTGCCGTGGGAGAACACGATGACGGGCAGGTCCTGACCCTCGGCGGGTGCGGTGACCTTGACCTGCAGATCGAGGCTGCGTTCGATGCCGTGGCCGGTGGTGGGAACGGTGATGGGCTTGACCGCGATGAGCTGACGGTCGAGGGCTTCAGGCATGGGATGTCCTAGAAGGAGGGACCGGCTCTGCCACACTGGCGGAGCATCGTTCCGCCAAAGTTAGCGGAACATCGTTCCGCGAGCAAGGGGGTGCGTGGTGGCCACCACGACCGGAGTACGCCAGGCCGGCATGCAGCGCAGCCGTGAGGCGCTGCTGACCGCGGCGACGGCGGCGTTCGTCGAGCACGGTGTGCAGGCACCGGTGCGGGACATCGCCGAACGTGCCGGGGTCGGTGTGGGCACGGTCTACCGTCACTTCCCCACCCGCGCGGACCTCGTGGGCGCTGTCTACCGCCACCAGGTCCAGGAGTGCACGGCCCTCGCGGCGTCCCTGCTCGAGCAGCCGATCCCCGCAGCCGAGGCGCTGGAGCGGTGGATGGCGGCGTTCGTAGACTTCCTCGTCACCAAGCACGGACTCAGCGAGGCCCTGCTTTCAGAAGACCCGAGCCTGGCGAATCTGCACGCCTTGATCCTCGAGGAGCTGGTGCCGGCGTGCTCGTCCTTGCTTGCAGCCGGCCAGGACGCCGGGGAGGTCGACCCGCAGGTCACCGCGTTCACGTTGCTGCGCGCGGTGGGGAACCTGTCCATCCCCGGGCCGGGTTACGGCAGGGATGAGGCCCGACAGATGGTCACCCGCCTCCTCGCCGGGTGCCGGACCGCGGTCACTCACTCCCCTCGCGAGGGATGAGCTGCACGGTCCTCACCGGATAGGTGGGCGGCCGGACCTGGCGAGTTGAGATCTCGGTCGTCGACGTGGAAGTGGTAGCCACACCTTCCCACCCGCAGATCCGAAGACCCCCATAACGGCCGGCCGTCGGCATCGGTGACGATCTGGACGAGACCGCCATGCTGGCGGTGCTTCCCGGAGTACCAACGATCCGGCTGACCACCGGAGTCGTGGACGCGGTCGGTGTCGATGAGGGTGCCATCGAGCAGCAGATGATCGCTTCCTGCGTTCACCGCCGCGGCGACGACCTCGGGTAGTTCGCGAGCCTGCTCAGCAAGCACATCGAGAGCCTCGTACAGGTAGCGGTAGGCGGTCTTCAAGCTGACCGCATTGTCGCGGGCCAAGTCGGCGACCGCAGCGCGCTGGCACATGAACCGCAGCAGCAGCACCGCCTGAGCGAAGCAGCCCAGCACGCGACGTCCTCGGCGAGTGCCGATCCGAGCGCGGTGAGAGGACAGCAGGCGGGCGACGGCTTGGGCGAGGTCGCGGGAGACGTCGAGGCTGGCACGATAGAAGAGCACGTAGGGTCCTGACGGGTACGGCGGTTGAGCTTGGTCGCCACCATCGTGACCGGCCAGGCCGTACGTGCCCCAACTCCTCCGGTTCCCGCCCCTAGCAGCTTCCTCACGACACTACTGAAAAAGCCTCATTGAGGGAAGTCAGAAGGGCCTGAACGAATCGGCAGGGGCTCGAGAGAAGACGTCGTCGGTGAAGACATTGCCGGTGGGTGCTGATATCGCGTTGAGCTAATCGTCCATCCAGCCAGGAGGAAACATGAACATAAACCAGCAGCGGGCGCAGCAGGCAGCGACGATGAAGGCCAACAACGATGCCGAGGCCGCGCGTCTGAAGCGGGAGCACTACGCGCGTCCGGGGCAGTCAAGGCCGGCGCGCCAGGCAGTCGCGCCCCCTCATCGACGGCCTCTCACCGACGACGAACTGCGGGGCCAGGCTGATGCTTGGGCCAAGTTGATGCTGGTCGTCTGCATTGGGGTCATCGTCGCCATGGCGGTGGCGATGATTGCTGCGTTGAGCTGATCGTCCATCTAGCCAGGAGAAGACCTAGACATGAACCAGCAGCGGGCGCGGCAGGTAGTGAGCCTTTGCCAGTAGCGGCCAGCCGCTACTGGCAAAGGCTCAATGAGTTGACCAGCCACTTCGTCAGCTCCGGTGACGACCTGACCTCGACGCTCGATGGCTTCGATCGAGGCGTCTTCGTCTTCATAGGTGAGGACTGGCAGGTGCAGTGGATAGGCGAGGATGCTTCCCGCGCCTTTCGCGATCGGCACGGCTTCGAGGTCCTGACGCAGTGATCCGCCATTCACGTCGTTGAGGAGCCAGTGACAGCTGTCGCGGACTGCACGGACGGCGCTATGGCCGTGATGTCGCGCAGTGCGCGGCAAGGTCACCAAGTGGCATGTATCGCCACCGATGCAGCAGCAACCAACGCGTGCTGAACGTAAGGAATGCGGGCGCAGGGCGACTCGTTGATCTTGCGTTAGCCATCCTTTGCGTTAACGCGCCCATTGACAAGCAGTTCGGACAAGGCATACTGCATTTCAGGCGTCAGTTCGGGAATTTTTAGACTGACCACATCGACGCCCGCAAATGCCACATCAGGGCGTCCATGTACGCGAATGGTCACGGATCCTCTGCCTCCGGGCTGGCTGATCGCTACAATGCACTGGCGCTTAGAAATCTCCAGGGCGGCATCGAGCTTCTTGTCGGTAGTCCGTGCGGCAGCCAGGCGACTGTCACTGAAGTCCAGATAGAGCAGGGATGCGCCGACCCATAGCAACCTCAAAGTATGTCCAGAATTTTTGGTCACCTCGGCATCCAACTCGTCGAGCGTGGCGCTCAGTCTGCCTTCCCAATCTGCATCTCGAGAGAGAAGAATCGCCATTGCCGTTGTCCAGTGTTTGCGCTGCGAGGCGTTAATGTCGTTGATTAGGGCCCTTAGGCGTTGGGGCATGCGGAGAGCTGGGGGTGGCTCCTCGATCCCTTGGGATCTCTTCTCTCGCCATACATAAATCGACTGAAACTTCGATTCCACTGGCTTCTTTGGGTCGCTCTTTCGCCACTCGAGCCCGAAGTTTTGAGCAGTCTCTAGAGTCGCGGTCGACTGCCCTAGTCGTGAGCTCAAATATATGCTGAGAAGCCCAGCTTCGTCCTCCCAGAAGATGCTCCCGGTGCGGGCCCAGTACTGTCTTTGCAAGAAATAGTTCTGCAAGTAGGGGCCCCTCAATACCTGACATACGGTCAGCAAGTCCGTCAAGCCGAAAGAGATGGGAGTCGCGGCATCACTTCGCATCGGACGCCCCCGCAGCCTGCCGAGCATGGAGGGGAAACTACTCATCACCCCCAGATCATCAAGAGTCACGACGGCTTGAACAGTTAAAGGTGCATTTAGGGCGGCGGCCAATGATCTACGCTCCTGGCGACTGAGCGGATTATTTTCCTTGTCGCGGAACTCAATACCATGCGAGCCATGGCTTTTCCAAGCCTCGGCGAAGCGCTGTAGCTGAGAGCTTGGTTTCCGTGCTAGCTCATCCAGCGAGTTGCTGACGGATTTTTGATCCGTCATCGAAAATACTCCCGACTTGCATTCCGCGACAAGCAAGAAGTCATCTACATGGGCAATTACATCGAGCTCGCCAAGTCTGAGCCCGCTGCTAAGGTCGTGATAACTGATTCCGGCCCATATCTTCGACTGTCTTCCTAGTCCATCCTTCAAATAGGCGCTGACCGCCGCTTCGAGAGAGCTCGCTCGCTCTTCGAGAATTAAAGGACCTCGAGAGTCCGACTTGGCTGCATCCTTAATGGTCGCTGCTATGAGGCACTCCAGTGCATACGGCAACATATAAGGCCCGAAGCAGTACCACTCTCCCGATGCCTGATCGTGACGCATGGGCAACAAGACTTGCTGAGTTAAGTGATACGGATCTGTCAAGTATTCTAGGGTTAGGTCAATGGGTTCCTTCAGGATTGGTTCAGATAGGGCGTAGAGGAGATTCTCAATCTGCCCCATGTGAAGCGCGTAGTCACCTCCGTGAGCCATTCTCAGTGCATACGTGGTCATCTGGTGGACTTGTTGTAAGTTCACCTTGAAGGAGTCTTGAGCGTTGGTTTTATCCTCGGTCGAGGGCCCATAGAGGACCGCCGCCGCCACGGCTTCGATAATTCTGATCGCAACAACCGAAGTTACCCCGAGACAATCCTCGATCAGGTACTCGCTTGCTGTGATCTCGGAGGCCAACTGGTTCGGATGTGTAAAGAAGTGAGCGCCGTATCCTAGGCGCACACCAATTGAGTCAAATAGGTCATTTATGCTCCGAGGCACCACAGTGGTTGGGCCGATGAACTTGTGCAGGGCGTCCGCTGTGGCCGATTCGCCCACGAGATGCAGGTCAACGCGGCGTATGGCGTCGCTCACGAATGCTAGGCCCTCGAGAACCGTTGCGGCTTGCTTGGCCCGTCCAGGCTCCGAAGGAGCGGCTAGTCGTCGAACTCCACTTGATACGAGCCGCATAGCCATGAAGCTCGCCGACACGTGCGGCCCTTGGATATTGGCGGCAACATCGAATGGATTTACGTCTGAAAAATCCTCAACGAGCTCCCTGAACAGTCTCTTCTGCTCGATGACGAGATTGCGACGCAACTGCCCAAGCTCCGCGCGGCTCAAGGTCGGGGCATCCGTCATGGTCTGATGATGGCGCATCGACACTTGAGCTCCACGGAGACCCCAACTGAGCCGTGCACTCTGCGGCTCACCTCCTTCCCATTAGTGAGGTTTTCTCATCAGCTTCTTGACCGCTGACGGCGGCGGTGAGGTGTGGGCGCAGGTCAGAGCGGTGCCAAGGGTGTGGAAGTGGGCTCCCAGGCGGAAGTGGATCTCGCCAAAGCCCCACCCTTCTCGACCCCGGGAGCCCGCCGTCTCTCGTCGTGCCCGCCTCGACGTTCCCGCGCCCACCCTGCGCACGGTGACCGGCTGGATCGCCGCCGCCCGCCACGGACGAGACCGACGGCCCTGGCAGCGCGCTGCCACGGTGCACCAGCCGTGCTGCTGGTGCTGCGCTGGCTGCGCCACCGCGCCGGCTCGGCCGATCTCGCCCACGACGCGCACGTCTGCATCGCCACGGCGTACCGCTACCTGCACGAGGGCCTCGACGTGATCGCCGCTCACGCCCCGAAGCTGCACGACGTCCTCCTCGCGGCGCGGCAGACGTACATGACCCACATCTGCCTGGACGGCACCCTCATCCCCACTGACCGGGTCGCCGCCCGCACCGAACGTGGCAACGACTCCTGACACTCGGGCAAACACCACCGCCACGGCGGCAACGTCCAGGTCCTCGCCGACCCGGCCGGGCACCCCCTGTGGATCTCCGCTGTCCGTCCCGGCGCCCGCCATGACCTAGCCCGCGCCCGCGAACTCGTCCTGCCCGCGCTTTACCCCTTCTGCCGGCTGGGACCCGACCGGCACAGCCTCCTGCCGGCCCTCGCGGACAAGGGATACATCGGTGCCGGGATCGGTGTCCGGGTGCCCTACCGGCGCCTGGCCGGCGGCCAACGCTTGGACCGCACCGCCCGGATCTACAACCGCTGCCACGCCGACTGCGGGCGCCCGCGGAGCGGGCCATCTGCCTGCTGGTCCACTGGAGGGCCCTGGAGCACGTCACGCTCGACCCGGCCGCCCTTACCAAGATCGCAGCCGCCGCGCTCGTCCTCACCCGCCTTGTCCTCACCCGCCTTCAGCTACCAACCCGGGGAGAAAACCTCACTGTGGCACCACGGGGGAGTGAGCCAATCCTGTGCGCTCCTCGGCGACTCTACCGGCACGAAAGATGCCCCTCGTGGAAAAGGAAGCGAGCGTGTGCCGGTCCAACGTTAAAGCGCTCGGCTACTGAGTTCCGGGACCTGCCTAGTCAACAGCGCAACGGAGCGACGCCAAAGCAGAAATGCCGGAGACTCATCCAGTGCTGCGCCTAGTCCCTGCGACTCCCACACCTCAGATGCTTGACTCGTCCGATCGTTGCACAGGTCGAACAATTCGCTAAGGCTCATGCTCCTACGTAGCACTCGCCATTCGTCGGCGTCCGCCGAGCTCAGCAGGACAAGGTTGGCAAGGAGGCCAGCTCTTGAGGGCGCTTCGCTCGTCAAGCCCGTTAGCTCACTTCGACTGAAGAGCAAGCCGTGTAGCGCGTCTGCTTCCATCAGGGAATCACCGGACAGCAGCGAGCGCGCACCTGCATTGCGCAATAGCAGATCGAAGCCGGTCGCAACAGCAGAGCCAGCGCGACGACTTCTTTTCACGAAGAGGTCGGGCTCAATGACCTTTCGCACCTCAAGAGTCGGAGCATAGTTGCCGGCGCGCATCTCTCGTACAAGGCGAGTGACGTAGGATTCGGGCTTGCTCTGGTGCTCCTCGGCGAAGGTCGATCGCCAGAACCATTCCTCTAGCTCTTGGTCAGTAACTGGCGATTGGTACAGCTTCAGCGAGAAGAGCAACAGTCGCTGAACGTCATACGGGACCTCGCGCATGCCGCGGACTTGTAGGCGTGCCAGGAAGTCCGCCACCCTATCGAGTGCAGACTGCATTTCGGAAATTTCTCGCGTGAGTCCATCCGGCCTATTCGACAGTGTTTTTAGCTGCCGAACGTCGCGAGCGTCCAGTGACAACCCTGCTGCGATCGAAAGGCATCGTACTAGGAAGTCTTCCGTAATTCCTTCAAGCGGTGTTCCTTGGTACCTCTCCGCGAAGACGTCGAAGGTTTCTTCCAAGTCGAAGCTGGACTGCCATGTCAGGGCCCGCACGAAGTCGACTGACGACAGTGGGGTTCCGCTACTGTTGACTCTGCGAAAGACCTCCACGACGTCCTCTAGCACCGCATTTGAAATTGCGATGATAGGAATTTGGTAGTCCTGGAAGGTGGAATACAACTCCAGGGCTCGCGGCAGGAGCTCCTCGCCATCTTCTAGGTCGGCAATAGCTGCTTGGACATCCAAAAACCGCCGACTATCGAACAGTGAATCCATGGGGATCTGCCACGGATCTGCCAGTGCGCTGGGTCCGTGCAAGAAGGTCCCGGAGCGTGCGTCGAAGACGACTTGATATATCGGATTTGCCTCCGCATTTCGAAGACAGCCGTAGAGGCTCGATAGCCTCTGTGCTCCGTCGAGGACAACTTCAAAGGTTGCGACCGAATCGTCTGCAACAGGAAAAGGATCGTGTCGAAAACCCGAAAAATAGTTGTCGCCAGCTTCGACTCGCCAGGTCAGAATACTGCCTATGGGGTATCCCCTCTGGATGCTGCCCAGCAGCTCGATGACGTCTCGCTCATCCCAGACGAAGTGACGTTGAAAACGCGGAATCCTGAGTGCAGTTCGAGCGATTTGGCGGAGTACGATATTCAGGTACTGTGCCCGCGGCTCAGGATTGTCCATTTTCGTAACCCTTCAATCCCAGAAGCCGATTCTTGAGGTCCACGATGGAGGACTCGACGAAGTGGCCGGCGTGCCCGATGTAGGATGCTAAGAAATCCGGTGATTCAAACTGCCAAGCCAATTTGCGCTTTGCTACGGACTCAAGCTGCCCCGTCCTCTTCTTCTCATAAAGCAGGTGAGTCAGCTCGCCCAAGGTGTCCTGTGCTTTAGTTAGCACCTTTACTTCGAGTGCCACAGTCGTTTCCTGCCCGTCGTAACCAGGAACGGGTATTAGGATATAATGGTGACGCGCATGGTACCCCGAGTCTTTCGCATGGAAGCGAATAAAGCGTGGCAGTCCACACTCATTCGTCGCCGCAGATATGCGTTCGCTGACGTCGACGACTCCGTCCGCGAATGGAACGACGAATTTTGTGCGAATCAGATCGTCGGCGACTTCATGGGCGCACTCAGGAGTGATCCATCGTTGCATTGACGCAGGCTTCTTCTGTGCCGATTCCATGATGGTGGGTACGAGTGGCGGCTGCGAGTACTGTGCATTCTCTTCGATGTTAATGCGATAGAGCTTGTCGATCACGGAAGGCCACGTCTTCGGAACTATTCGGAAGCTCTGCTCCCCGTTGGCCCATGCCTCGACGCTGCTTATGCTTCCGACTATGCGCTCGCTCGAGAGCTTCGCGTGGATGTCCAATAGGGCGTCAAAGAACTTAGACTCTTGTACCCCCGACTCGACGCCCGTCATGAACGTTCGGTATCGGCTCTCCGAGCGGGCGAAGTCTGTTCCTGTCACTCGCCTCAGTTCCGTCAGCATGCTTTGATAGCCAGCTTGACCGACGACCGTCTCCGACGTAATGGCCGTGGCTTCGTCGGCGTCATCGCTGTCGGGGACGCTGCTCATTGCCAGCAGTCTGCCCTGCTACAGGTCACCTGTCAGCCAAACGGGATGGCCGACGTTGCCGACCGTGGTGGCGTCGTCGGGCGCATCCGGGCCGCGCTAACGCCCTCGTCTGGCCCTGAGGTCGTGAAGCTGGAGCTCGGCGGGAACCGCATCGCCTCCGTGGGTGTGAGCTGGTGCAGATGTGGCAGGTTCAACAGCGGCGGATGGCGGCTGGTCACAGGACGTGGCACGCACGGAGCACTCCGGCGGTAGTTACGACGCGGTGAAGTTCGCCGTCGCCCTGTTCACCGTCCTCGCCTTGTCCGGCACCGCTGGAGCGGTCCGCGCCTGGCTGGCGATCTGGAGTCTCCTGCTGACCCTGGCCGGTGCGTTACTCGTCGTGGTGCTGACCTGGCGGGTCGTGGCACTGCGCCGGAGCACTCGCCGGCTCGCAGCGCACCAGGACGCGCTGGACCGCCAACTTGCCACTACCGACGGCATAAGCGGGCTTGACTTCGAGCAGGTGGTGGCCCGGTTGCTGCATCGCGACGGGTGGCACCAGGTCAGCGACAACGCTGGAGCCGGTGACCTCGGCGTCGACGTCAGCGCTCGCCACCCCGTTGATCACGCCCTGTATGTCACCATCAGCTCCTACTCCCGCCCCGCGCAGGCTCTGGCCGCCAGCAGCGGCGCGTGCACCTGCTCGACCGCCGGGACCTGGCGGCCTGGATGGCCGGTAAGCCACTGACGGTAGGTACCAACGGCAGGTCCACGGCGCCTCGCTGATGTCATGTGGCGACACGGTCGTGACGACCGCGTTAGGTACTGACGCCGCGACACGGTGGCAATCTCATCTGGGGCCTTACAGGCGGCAGGAGCAGATGCCGATGTTCTGGCGGTGATCCCCGACCAGGCCCTCGCACCAGTCCCTGCGCAGGGCGCCCAGGAGGTCCCGACGGAGCCGGTGGCGCGGCTGCTGCCGAGCGAGGCGCGCGACATGGTGCCCTCAGCGGTGCGCTGGGCCCAGGCCGTGCACACCGCGGTAGGAGCGGTGCCGCGGCAGGTGATGCTGCGCCCGGCACGCGAATCGATGAGCGCGATCGTCTGGGCGCTGGCCGCGGCGGCGGACTTCGAGGACCGCATCCCGCCGACCTTCACCGCCGCGGTGCTGGCCCGCGAGGCGGGTGTGGGGGCGAGGGTGTGGCAAAAGCGCACCGCATGGCTGCGCGAGCACGGCTGGCTCGAGCACGACGGCGACCACGCCTGGTCCGGATGGCGGCTGCGGATGCCGGCATGAGCACCCACGACGTCAGGAGCACCCACACCGTGACGTCCGAGAGCGGGGGATGGTGAGGCGGGCATGAGGCGCGGGCACGAGCACCCCGAGGGCCGCCGGCCCTTCACCCTGGAGCAGACCCACGCCTTCCCACATCAGGTGTGCCCCACCTGCGGGCAGTGCAGCGAGTGGTGGACCTGGTGGCGCCACCAGGGCGACGGCGCCTGGTACCTGGCGGTGGGGCACTGCCCGCAGTGCGACCGTACGAGCACAGAGCCGGAGGACCGGACACCCGGGTAGAGCGCATCCCTGGACGCGTTCGGCCCGTGCAGGATCGAGTGGCAGGAGCCAGCCCGCATGAAGCCCAGCAGCCCGCTCCACGGGCCGGACACCGGGCGCGAGGCCGCCATGGCCACCGCGCGACCGGCCACGGCCCGGTCGGCCACGGTGCGACCGGCCACGCTGCGATCGGCTGCAGCCGGCAGGCGGTGGCACCGGGCCGGGCGGGCACTGCTCAGCACGGCCGCTCTCACGCTCGTGGTGGCCTGTGCACCCGCCCCGGAGCAGCCGCAGGAAGCCGCGGGCGCGAGCACCTCGAGCACTTCCGCGTCCCCGGCACCGGCGGCATCGACGGCGACGACACCGTCCGCCTCGCCCAGCACCGCGCCCCCTGCACAGACGAACACTGCGGAGGACGGCACCGCGCTGGCGGGTACGGCCCTGGCGCTGCTGGACACGCTGCAGGTCAAGGGCCGCGCCCCGAAGACCGGCTACTCGCGCGAGGCCTTCGGCGACGGCTGGGTCGACACCGACCACAACGGCTGCGACACGAGGAACGACGTCCTGGCCCGCGACCTGGACGCCGAGACGTTCAAGCCCGGCACCCGCGACTGCGTCGTGGCCACCGGCACCCTGGCCGACCCCTACAGCGGCACCACCATCGCCTTCACCCGCGGGCAGGACACCTCCTCCGACGTGCAGATCGACCACGTCGTGGCCCTCTCGGACGCCTGGCAGAAGGGCGCGCAGCAGTGGGACGACGCCACGCGGGTCGCCTTCGCCAACGACGGCCTGGAGTTGCTGGCCGTGGACGGGCCACTGAACGGACAGAAGGGCGATGGGGACGCGGCCACCTGGCTGCCGCCGAACCGTGCTTACCGGTGCAGCTACGTGGCGAGGCAGGTGGCCATCAAGGCCACCTGGGGCCTGTGGGTCACTGCTGCGGAGAAGGACGCCATCGCCGCCGTCCTGGCCACCTGCCCGCAGCAGCCGGTGCCCACCACCGTCACCGCGCCCGCCCAGCCCACCGCCACTGCCACTGCCACTGCCACTGCCCAACCCTCCGCCGACGCGCAGCCCTCCGCCGACGTGCCCGAGCCGGCACCGGCTGACGAGGCCGTCTCCTACGCCAACTGCGACGCGGTGCGCGCTGCCGGTGCGGATCCGATCCGCACCGGTGAGCCCGGCTACAGCCGCCAGCTGGACCGCGACGGAGACGGCATCGGCTGCGAGTAGGACCGCGCGCTCACCTCGCGCTGGTGCGCTCAGCGAGGTGGGGCACGTGGTGGTGAGCGTGGCGATCAAGATCGCGCCGTGGTGGCGCGCCAGCGCGCACAGGGCGGTGCGGCGACTTCGCTGAAGTTGCCCCACCGCAACGGTGTGGCTGTGAGACTGCGGTGAGCACGAGCAGCACCGCCAGCAGCACGGCACGCGATCGAGACGCGATGGAGCGGCATGTCCCACCCAGCACCGCCCGCCCGACCCCGGCGGGCCGGGTTCGTCCTGGCCACCATCGCGGTGGGTCTGCTCGCGGCCCTGGTCGGCTGCACCGCCGGCTTCGCCGCCACCAGCCCTGATGCCGGTCCCACCCCGACCACCACGGTGACCGCCACGCCCTCGCCGGCGGCGACGGTGACGGTGACGGTGACGCCGCCGGCGGCCACGACCACCGTGCCGGCCCCACCCGTGGTGATCACCCCGCCGGTGCAGACCATCACCCCGCCGGCTGTGACGGTGACGCGATGACCCGCGCCCGCAAGCTCACCCTGGCCGGTGTCGGCGTCGGCTGCCTGGTCCTCTTCGGTGCCTGCGGCGCCGGCCTGGGCGCCCTGGGCGATGACGCGCCCACCCCGGCGGTCACGCGCACCGTGGCCGCCTCCCCGCTGCCGACGGTGACGAGCACCGCTGCTGCCGAGCCGGTGGTGATCACTGCACCGCCGGAAACGAGCACCGCACCGGCGCCGCCGCCGGTGACCGCCCCGGCGCCCACGGTCTACGTCGACGCTCCCGCCGCACCCGAAGCCGGCGGTGACTCCGGCAGCGGCTCAGGCTCCGGTGGTGGGGCGGTGTACTACGCCAACTGCACCGCGGTGCGTGCTGCTGGTGCGGACCCAATCCGGGCGGGGGATCCCGGCTACAGCAGCAAGCTCGACCGCGACGGCGACGGGATCGGCTGCGAGTAGACGGTGCGAAGCGCACGCCCATCGTTCTCGCCCGTGCGCACGCCGACAGCGCGGTGAACTCATGCGCGTCGCAGGGACGAGGAGTTGGTGGATCCACGAGGGCATCGATCAGAATCCGGAGCTTGACCCGGTTCCCCGGACAGGTTGATCATGATCCACTTCTCCGGACTCGCGTGTCGAGAGACGGCACCACTCGGACACCCGAGAAGATCACTCATGCCTAGGTCCTACCCGCCGGCATCAGGCGCTGGTGCTGCTCGCTGCCGGCCGCACCGTGAGCGACGTCGCTGAGTCGCTCGGCATCGCGCAGTCGTGTCTGTACCGCTGGCGCAGGCAGGACCTCATCGACCGCGGCCAGGTCGATGGTGTCATTGCCCAAGTGCGCTGCGAGGACCTCGGCGGTGCGCAAGACGAGCAGCGCGGGGTAGTGCTGGGCGTGTCCGAGGGCCTCGTTGAAGGTGCCAGTTGGCAGGGTGTGGACTGACAGGAGGCGTTGCAAGACGTCGATCCACACGTCGGGTGTGCTTCGGTGGAGAGCGCGGCAGGGGCCTTGGGTGCGCCGTCCGGGTGGTCCTGCCACCCGAGCGCCAAGCTTGTTGGGCTGGATGGGTGAGCGGCACCCCGATGGTGTCGTAGCCCGTCTCGAGCCTAGCTGGAGTGACGACTCAGACACCGCAGTTGGAGCACCCCTCGCACTTGAGGATGGCCGTCGTCGACGGCCCGGACGGCACGCTGGCCCGGCAAGCGCCGGCCGATCGGAACCTGGCGATCGAGCTGCGGCTGCAGCACGCGAACGGCTTCTGGTGCAGCACGCTCGCCGGGGGATGCGGCGGGACGCTGCTACTGGCCGCCGGTGCGGTGCTGCGGCCGCACTTCCGCCACCGCGGCGAGGTGGGCTCGTGCGCACTGGCGCGCGATCCAGCGCGAGCCGAGCGATCCTACGAGCACGTGCGCTACCAGCGGGTGCTGTTGGACTGGCTCACCGACCAGGGGCTAAGCGGGCGGGCCGAGCACACGATGGGTTCCGACGGCCGCGCGGACCTGCATGTGCTCGTCGACGGGGTGGCGCACAGCATCGAGGTCCAGCTGTCGCCGCTGAACGACCGCGCGTGGCTACAGCGCGACGAGAAGTACCGGCGGCGGGTGCGGCACGTGACGTGGCTGTACGGGCCGCTGGTGGATGCGGCCGCGGCGCGCGAGCAGGCGGTGCGCGGGATCGCGCTCCGCGTTCGCGGCGACGTCGAGAGCGGCGACGTCGAGATCGGCGTGCAAGGCCACACCGAGACGGCGTGGGCCCCGCTGTCGCAGTGCCGCCTGCCCGCTGACGGGTTCTGGACACCGCACCTGCTGGCCGCTCAGCGCGAGCACGAGCGGGTGCTGCGCCAGCGCGCCGAGCAGGTCGAGCACGAGGCGCGCGAGAGGCTCGAGTGCGAGCGAGCGGCACGGGTCCAGAGGGAGCGGGTAGCGCGCGAGCGGTCGGTGCGACGGCAGGCTGCTCTGGCGCGAGTCACCAGAGCAGCCCTGCCGCTGCGGCCGGTCCACGAGGTTGCTGTGATGCCACCGGACAACAACCTGGCCCGAGGCGGCTTGGCACAGCATGAGGGTGCCGGCGGATCCGCCTCGGCGGCCGCAGTCGTCGAAGCGGCCAGGTGGCCGAGGTCGACGGCAGAATGGCGAGAGCTGCACCCGGAGGCCGACGAGTGGAGCGCACGCCAGGACTGGAGTTGGCTGGCCGTGATCGGCGAGCCGTACCGCAAGGTGGTGCAGTTCCTGGCATACCTGACACAGCGGATCTACCTCAACGGGCCAACAGCGATGTTCGACCTGCCCGACACGTCAAATCTCGAGGAAGTGCTGGTTCTGATGCAACGAGCCGGGCTGATCCGACGCTTCGAGCGGGCCGGGGTCGAGCGGTGGGAGCGCGCAGGCTGACACGGTGCTGCATCGGCACCGGTGAATGCTGTTGACGGTGAGCACTGGTCCACGAGTATTCTGCCGTCGCGCCTACCGTCCGCAGCACACTACTGCGATGCTTCTGTGCTTGTGACATTTGGTGTCGTGGCGTTGTCCGTGGTCTCGGTGGGCAGCGCCGACCGGGTTGCCGGCACGAGCAATTCGTCATCCACGGTCGCCGCCCGAGCGGCACAGAATCTTCTTCTGTGCAGTAGACGTTAGCTCCCACGAAGACGCCGAGGTCGATGCGCCACCATTCGAAACTTGGAAGAGGGTCATGACCTGACCCCCGCCGGCCAGGCCCGATAAGTGCAGCCGTGCGTGTTCGTTAGCGCCGCTGACACTGAATGGGAGCCACGTTCCGTCCGGGGGAGGGGGCCGCCGAGGCAGGTGTCGCGATGCCCGCGCTGATGAGGCCGGTCACTAGCGCGGTCGCCAAGGTCGGGCGAGTTCTACCGCGTCCGGGGCGCTCGACCCGTTCGTGCGGGGAGTGCGGTCGGTGCGAGTAGGCGAACATTACGATGGTTCTTCTGCTGAGATTGGTGTGACGGAGGTAAGGTGAGGGGCGGGGTCGCGCACAGAGGCAGTGGGATGCGATACCCGTCAGCGGGTTGGCACGACGGGTGTCCGCCTCTGGTCGGGTCCGCGTCTGCTGACCTGCGCGATGGTCAGGGTTGTCGTTGACGCGGCCAGGATAGACAGGGCGCCTCTGAGCTGAGGCGCGTGCAGACCGCGGGCGATGTGCCAGAACTGTTGTCCGTTCGAGTGTTCCGGGATCGACGCGGTGACCCACGCGCCCGCGCGGACCTGCCGGTCAACGGCGCGGTGCAGCGCAGGCACCAGTGCGGTCACCTGCTGCGCCAGTCGCTCGATGTCCTGTCGGGTCGGCCTCGTGGTGGCGTGCAGGTGGCGCAGGCACTCCCCGGCCTGCAGCGCCGGGCGCGGGTCCGTCGGCGACATCGCGCGCAGGTTGCCGTCCTCGCGCCCCCCCCGTCTCGGCGAGCCGGTGGGCGTGGGTGGTCATGGTCTCGGCGGTGACGAGCAGGCGCGGATCGCCCGTGGCTCGAGCGCCGACGCGGGCGTGGTCGGCCAGGATCAGGCTCATCCGCATCTGCGCGGTCAGCAGCAGCGCGGTGTGCTGGGGGCTGATGGCGGCTCCGGCGTCGAGCTGCTCGCCGATGCGGCGCAAGCCGGCGCTCAAGCTCGCGCCGTCCGAGACGGGGACGACGTGGAGGTCCTCCAGCTTCGGCGCGGCGGCGGCTGACCAGGCGACCGTCGGCGTTGACCGCAGCAGCCGCTCGGCGTGGAAGGCGAGCCCGTCACCCCGGCCTGCGTCGAGCGCGTCGACGACGTCGTGCCGCCCGGCGCGCTGGGCAGCACGGTGCAGGTGCGGATCGAGGTGGACGACAGCGAGCACCATGACGGCGGCGTCGCCGGCCGCGGAGCGGCCGACCTCAACGCGGGGCAGCTGCGCCGCCGTGGACCAGTGGCGGTGGGCCTCGGTGGCGAGGGCGCCGATGGCCTCCCACGCCCGGGGCAGCGAACCCGGGCGCGAGGACGCATGCACGTCGAGCGGGCTCTGCCGGGGAGTCGGCCCCACCGTGCTGTGCAGCGCAATCTGCAGGCCCAGCTGAGGGCTGAACCTGCCCTCCCGCAGGGCGCGGCCCCGCGTCGGTGTCCTGCTGTTGGCGTCTTCCAGGATCTGGCAGGCCAACCCGAGGGTCGCGGCGCGTCCGTGCAGAGCGGCATCGACACCTCGGGATGTCGGTTCCACCGCCGTCGTCCGCAACGCCAGGTCGGCCAGCCGCGATGTCACCTCGGTCGCAGCGAGTTCGGCACTCACGCCCAAATCCCCTGCAACGGCGTCGTCAGCTCCTGTAGCGCCAGGACGGCTCGTCCACGCTCGACCGGGTCCGGGTGCTCAGTCAGCCGGACGACCGCCAGCAGGCAGGAGCGCAGCAGGTCGTGCTCGACGTCCCGGTCCGAGGGGCTTGCCGCGCGGGGCCGTGGCGGGTGCACGTCCTCCAGGTGGGACAGGGCCGCTGCGTACGTGAGGCGCTGCAGGGCGTCGGGGCACGTTTCGACCAGGTCGGTCAGGAGTGCGCGGGCGCGATCGACGTTCACGTCGGGGGAGTAGGGCATCTGCGGGGTCCTTCCTCGTCTCTCGGTGTGGGCGACGTCACGTTTCCGGACGACAGCGGGCGGTCGGTCGCCGTTCGTATCGCCTCGTCCGCGCAGGACCGGCACGTGCCGTCGGGTGTTCCTCGATCCGGTTCATCCACACGGCGCCGGAGCGGTCGCCGTCCACAGTTCTGCGTCCGGTTCGGTGCGCCGTGTGCTGGGCGGTGACACAACCGATTGAGTTCCGCTAACGTCCGGGATATCAACTCATGTGGCTGGAGGTTATGTCCAGTGTCAACCAATGACAAGAGCAGGGAACTCGGCGAGCGTGCCGCCCTCAAGCTTCCAGAGGGGAACTTCCACGGAGCTGGTGCCCGGTCCGTTGCAGCGCAGGCGCCGTTCGGGTTTCTCGTCCCTGCCCACGGGGGATGCGGGGCAACCACCTTGGCGAACCACCCGTCGATCCGCCCAGCGCTGCGTGAGACGACACTCACGCAGTCGCTGTCGCACCAGGCCGTGGTCGACCCCGCCTACGTCGTCGTCGCCAGCGCCACGGCGTGGGGGACGAGCAGGGCGGTGCGATGCCTGCACCGACTGGAACTCGCCGGTGTGGACGGGCACGACCTGTTCCTCGTCATGGTGCGTGACGGCAGGGGACCGATGCCGGTCGCAGCCCGTGCGAGGTTGCGCCTCCTCGCGTCGGTGGTCACCGACATCGTGCTCCTGCCCCACGTTCTGCGGTGGCGCTACGACGCCGCAGAGCCCCCGTCACGGTCTGCCCGCTACGACCGCGCCGTCGACGACCTGCTGCGGCGCCTCACAAACCGCCACCCCACCACCCTGGCCGCCTCGAACGCGGCCGAACTCACGACAGGAGTCGAACAGTGATGGTTCTCGACCTCGTGCACGCCGGAGACGTCCTCGCCGTCGCTCAGGGAGCGATCCCGAACCCGCCGGCCGTGGCGCCCCCAGGCGTCGGCGACAAGATCTCCACCCTTCTGGGGTGGGGCAAGTGGGGCGGCCTCATCGCCGGCATCGTCGGCCTCATCGCCTGCGGCATCATGATGGCCGTCGGACGGCGGAACCGCTCCTCCATGGCAGCCGACGGGGCGTCCGGCATCCCCTGGGTGCTCGCCGGACTGACCGTGGTGTCGTTCTCCACGAGCATCGTGTCGGCGACGGTGGCGTGATGGTCGCCCGCGTCATCCAGCTCCGTCCCGGGGCGCCACCCGACGGTCCGCGGGAACTGACCGACGCCGACGTCGCCGCGGTCTACGCGCGACGAGCCGATACGTCACGGACACGGACCACCCACCGTCCCGCCCGTCGGCGCCTCATCGCCGCCGGTGCCGCCATCGTCGTGGGTCTGACGACGGCAGTCCTGGCGTTCCAGACCGACGACAACACGCCGAGGCTTCCGGCCCCCGCGCCCAGCGCGAGTGCCGACTCCTCCGAGCGCGAGTTGCGCTGGCAGCAGATCGACGGTGTCTGGTTCCCGGTGTCACCGGTCGCCGGCCCCACCACGCTGGACAACGAGCGCGCCGCGGGCTTCGCCGACTCCGACCTCGGCGCCGCGCTGGCGGCGGTGCACCTCGTCTACCGGGCCAGTGCAGCACCCGGCCCGTCGTCCTTCGACATCGCCCTGCGGGAGCAGGTAGCTGGTCCGGCAGCCGCGCAGCTCACCGAGTCGGTCCGCCGCGACTACGACGAAGCCCGCCGCACGGCTGGCCTGGCCGAGGGGGAACCGCTGCCGCCCGGTGCTGCGACGTTCCTCGGGTACCGAGTCTCCGCGCTGCCGGACGGCAACCGCGCCGTGCAGATCGTCGAGCAGGCGCCGGACGCCAACGGGGTCCTCCAGCCCTTCGCCTTCGACGTCGTGATGACGCGGGTGCGCAGCACCACTGCCAGTACCACGGTCGAGGACTGGAAGGTGGTGGCGCCCTCCACCGGGACGTGGAGTGCGGCGTTCAGCCAGCTCCCGAACGTGCCCGAGGACATGGTGCCCTTCTCGCCGTCGGCTCCGACCGCGTCGTTGGGGGTCCGCTGATGCCGTGCACTCCGACGACCCCGCTGGGGTGCGCAACGGACGTTGTCGGTGGGCTCGTGAGCTCCGCGGCGACGGCCGCGACCCAGTCCACCGGGAGCGCCTTCGCGGATGCGATGCGCGACGGAGCCACCTGGGTCATCAAGACGACGGTCGGCTGGTGGCTGGAGGTCCCGTCGATCGACCTCGCCGGGTCCCCGGCGGTGCAGCTGCGCGAGTACGTGTGGTGGCTCGCCATCGCCGTCGCTGCTGGCAGCGCCATCTGGCAGGGCGTGCGGATGGCCGCGACCCGGCGCGCCGAGCCCCTCCTGGACGTCGGCCGGGGTCTGGTCACGCTCGCGCTGTGGGCCGGCATCGGCATCACCGGGCCCGCTCTCGCCCTGCAGGCGGGGGACGCGTTCTCCGTCTACGTCCTCGACAAGGCCGCCAGCGGTCGCATCGCCGACCGGCTGGTCCAGCTCGCCAGCCTCACCGGGGTGAACTCGGCGGGAGCCGTCATTCTCCTGGGCCTGATCGCCATGCTAGCCGGCCTCGTCCAGGCCGTGCTGATGATCTTCCGGGAGGGGGCGGTCGTCGTCCTCGCCGGAACTCTGGTGCTCGCCGCCGCGGGCAACGCGACCCAGTTCGGCCGTCCCTGGCTGATGAAGCTCCTCGGCTGGATGCTCGCCCTCGTCTGCTTCAAGCCCGTCGCCGCGCTCGTGTACGCGACGGCGCTGGTGATGACCGGGGAGGGGACCGACCCGCGGACGGTCATCGTCGGCCTCACGATGATGGTGCTGGCCGTCGCGGCCCTGCCCGTGTTGATGAAGCTGTTCAGCTGGGCGACGGGCAGTGCCGGCCACTCCGGCAGCCTCGCCGGCGCAGCGGCGTCCGGGCTGGGGGCGACAGCTACCGGGGTCCAGGTGGGAGGCGCCCTGCGGTCCCGGTCCGGTGCTGCCGCGTCCGCCTCCACCCCGGCGACCGGTCAGGCGCAGAACATCACCCGCGACCTCGGGGCCTTCGGCGGCGGACCGACCGGGGCCGCGGCGACCGCCGGAGCTGGCGCGTCCGCAGCGGCGGGCGTCGCCGGGGTCGCCGTCGCGGCTGCCGGGAAGGCCGTCGACCTCACGAAGAAGGCCGGCAGCACCGCCGCCACCACCCTCACCGAACGCTCCGACGGGACGGACCGCAGCGCATGACCGCCACCACCGAGCCCTCGACCACCACCCGTGCCCGTGCCGCCACCGACCCGAACGGCATCCGCACGTACGGCGGCTGGCGCCGCACCCGCGGCATCGGGCTGTTCGGCCTCGGCGCCACGGCGACCCTCGTCGTCCTGGCCTGCGCCGTCGTCCCGCTCCTGGGCCTCGCCGTGAGCGTGCGGGCCGGACTGGTCCTCGCGGTCCCGTGCGCGCTCGTCGCCACCGTCACCTGCCTGCGCGTCGACGGCGTGCCGTTCAGCCATCTCGTCGTCCGCCGCTGCCAGTGGCGGTGGGCGGTCGCCCGCGGCTACACCTCCCTGCGCGCCGGCGTCGTCAGCGAGCACCCGTCCGCCTGGCAGCTCCCCGGGGTCCTCGCCTCGACGGAGCTGCTGTCCGTCGAGGACGGCCGCGGCGGCCGCTTCGGTCTGGTGCGCGACCGCTCTTCGGGGCTGCTCACCGCGACGCTGCGGTGCGCGTCCACGTCGACGTGGCTCGTCGACGGCGCGGACGCCGATGCGTGGGTGGCGAACTGGCACTCGTGGCTGGCCTCGCGGGGCTTCGACCCGCTGGTCCGCTGGGTCGCCGTGACCGTCGACACCGCTCCCGAGCCCGGGTCGACGCTGGCGCGCAACGTGACCCAGCGCCTCGACGCCGACGCACCCGCCGACGCCCGGGACCTCATGGCCGAACTCGTGGCCCGATCGCCCTCCGCGTCGGCCGACGTGGACACGCGGGTCTCCATCACCTTCGACCCCTCCCGGGCCGGCGACCGCCTCGAGGACCTCGCCGACCAGGCCGCCGAGGTGTCCCGATCCCTCGCCGGGATGGAATCCGCACTGGGGGAGTGCGGTGTCACCGTGCTCGCCCGCTGCACCGCGACCGAGCTCGCCGGGTGCGTGCGGGTGGCGTTCGACCCGGCCAGCCGCGGCGACGTCGAGTCGGTCATCGGCACCGGTACGACGGTGGAGGAGGGCGGTCCGCTGTCCTGGGAGACCGCCGGCCCCGTCGCGGCCGAGGAAGCCTGGGACCACTACCGGCACGACTCCGGCACGTCCGTGTCCTGGTCGTGGCACGAGGCCCCGCGCCAGCAGGTGACGTCGAACGTCCTCGTCCGGCTGATGTCCCCGTCGCGGTACCCCAAGCGCGTCACGATGCTCTACAAGCCGATGAGCGCCGGCTCCGCCGCCCGGATGCTCGAGGGGCAGGTGAACGCCGCCGAGTTCCGCGAGGCGTACCGGCGCAGTCAGGGCCGTGACGCGACCGCCCGCGACCAGGCCGACCACGAACGCGCCCTCGCCGCCGCCCGCGAGGAGGCGATGGGCGCCGGCGTCGTCGTCATGAGCCTCTACGTCACCGTCACCGTGACCGACCTTGACGAACTGCCCGCGGCCGTCGCCGACCTCGAGTCGCGGGCCGACCAGTCGAAGGTTCAGGTCCGCCGGCTCTTCGGCGCCCAGTCCGTCGGCTTCGCGACCACCCTGCCCGCTGGCATCTACCCGCCGTTCGTGGCGGGAAGGAGCACCCGATGAACCTCCTCCGCCCCCAACCCCGAGCCCGCGCCGTTCCACCAGCGTGGGGCTGGCGCGCACCACGTGCCGGCCGTGTGGCGCACGTGGCCAGCGCCCCCGAGTACCAGGCCACGACCGTGCAGGCGTGCGGGCTGTTCCCCTTCGTCGCCGGCTCCGGCTCGCCCTCGGTGGGCGTTCCCGTCGGCCGACACATGATGTGGGGCGAGGTCGTCTGCATGGACCCCTTCGCCTGGCTCGACGCGGGCCTCGTCACCAACCGCGGCCTCACCGTCCTCGGGCAGCCCGGCACCGGCAAGTCCGCCATGCTCAAGCGGCTGTCCCGGGGGATGCTCGCCTTCGGCGTCCGGCCGCTGTTCCTCGGCGACCTCAAACCCGACTACTCATCCGTCGTAACCGCCGCGGGTGGGCAGGTGCTGCGGGTGGGGCGTGGCCTCGACCGCATCAACCCCCTCGACGCCGGGCCGCTCGGCGCCGCGCTGACGCGCCTGTCCGGCAGCGCCGCGCAACGCCTCCGCCTGGAGGTCCGCGGACGCCGCCTGTCGGCCACCCTGGCACTCTGCTCGCTCGTCCGGCGCCACGACCGCGTCAACAACGGCGAGGAAACCGTCCTCGGTGCAGCCGTCGACCTGCTCACCGACCGCCTGCCCGACGGCGTCGACCCCACCATCCCGGATGTGCTGTGCGTCATTCGGGAGAGCCCGGACCGCCTCGTGGCCGCCGCCGAGGTGGACGACGGACCGGCCTACCGCGCCGAGACGAAGGAGCTGCGCCAGACCCTCAACCTGCTCTGCGAGGGATCGCTCAAGGGCGTGTTCGACGGCCCGACCTCTCGTCCGATCGACCTCGACGCACCCGCCGTGAGCGTCGACATCTCCGCCGTCGCCGCGTCCGGGGACACCCTCGTCGCCGCAGCGATGCTGTCGACCTGGTCCTACGGGTTCGCCGTCATCGACGCCTCCACCGCGCTGGCCGAGGCGGGCCTCGCCCCGCGCCGGCGGTACTTCGCCGTCATGGACGAGCTCTGGCGAGCCCTGCGCGGAGCGCCCGGCCTCGTCGACCACGCAGACGCCTTGACCCGCGTCTACCGCGGCCGGGACGTCGCGCACGCCATGGCCACGCACTCCCTCGACGACCTCGCTGCGCTGCCGAGCGAGGAGGACCGCTCCAAGGCCCGTGGATTCATCGAGCGCAACGCCATCACGGTCCTGGCCGGCCTGCCGCCGCGGGAGCTGGAAGAAGTCACCCGGGTCGTCTCGCTGTCCAGCCGCGAGGTGTCGATGGTCTCGTCGTGGTCGGCGCCGGAGTCCTGGCAGACCGGCGCCCGCCACCCCGGCCGCGGGAAGTACCTGCTCAAGACCGGCCAGCGTGTCGGCATCCCCGTCGAGATGGAACTCGTCGGCAACGAACCCGCCCTCTACGACACCGATAGCAGCCACCGGGCCGTTGTCCAGAGGGAGGAGGAGGCGTGAGCCGCCCGCTCGAACCCTCCGGCGGGTTCCTGCCGCCGGAGAGCCGCTTCCCGATGCTGCTCGTCGCCGCCGTCTGGGGTGGTGTCGTCCTCGCTGGCGCGGCGTGGTCGGGGGGTGCGGCCGCGAGCTGGATCACCGGGCACGGCTGGCAGGGACCGGCCTTCGGGGTGGACTTCGCACGGGCCCTCCTGACCGAGGGGCCGCCCCGGTTGTGGCCGGCGGCCCCAGCGGCCGTCGTGTGGGCGGGCGTGCTGACGGCCGTCGTCGCCGTCGTAATGCTCGGAGTGGGGCTCGTGCTCGCCTGGCGGCGGACGGTCGGTACGACCAGCCCGCACGGCCTGGCCGGACCGCGCGACCTCGCGAACCTGTTGCCGCCGGCCAGCGTGCAGCGGGCCCGGTCGCTGCGGCCGTCGCTGGCAGCCTCCGCGGAGGAACCGTCCGGGGCTGCCCTCGGGATCACCCTTGGCGTCTTGGCAGGAACGTCGCACCGGCGACGGGGCGATCGGACGGTGCGGGCGTCGTGGGAGGACGTCCTGCTGGCCGTCATGGCACCCCGGGCAGGGAAGACCACCTCCCTGGCCGTTCCGACGGTGCTGGACGCGCCCGGTGCGGTGGTGGCGACGTCGAACAAGTCCGACCTGTGGGCCGCGACCGCGACGCTGCGGGCCGCTGACACCGGCGAGGCGGTGTGGACGTTCGACCCGCAGGCCATCACCGGCACCGCGCAGACGTGGTGGTGGAACCCGCTGACGGCTGTGACGTCGGTGGAGGAGGCGTCCCGGCTGGCCGGGCACTTCGTGCAGGAGGTCCGCGGGGAGAAGTCCGCCCGCGACTTCTGGAGCTCCGCCGCGCACGACCTGCTGACCGCCCTGCTGCTGGCAGCCGCGGCGTCGCAGCGCACGCTGCACGACGTCTACGAGTGGCTCAACGACCCCGTCATCCCCACCCCGGCCGCGCTGCTGCGCGAGCACGGCTACCACGCCATCGCCGCCTCCCTCACCGGCCGGCAGAACGGTGCTCCGGAGACCCGTGACGGCGTCTACGAGACCGCCCGCACCGCGGCGCAGTGCCTGCGCGACGACGCCATCATGGCCTGGGTCACCCCACCGGCCACAGACCTGCCGCAGCTGGACACCGCCGGCTTCGCGACCTCGCGGCAGACACTGTTCCTGCTGTCCAAGGACGGGGCGGGCGCCGCCGGGCCGCTGGTGGCGGCACTGACCGACCGGGTCATGCGCGACGGGGTACGTGCCGCGGAACGCCGCGGTGGGCGACTGGACCCGCCGATGGTCGTCGTTCTCGACGAGGCCGCCAACGTGTGCCGCATCTCCGACCTGCCCGACCTGTACAGCCACCTCGGCTCCCGCGGCATCGTGCCGCTGACGATCCTGCAGTCGTACCGCCAGGGCGTGCGGGTGTGGGGGGAGACGGGCATGGACACGTTGTGGTCGGCGGCCACGGTGAAGCTGCTCGGGGCCGGCATCGACGATGCCAAGCTCGCCGAGGACGTCTCCCGCCTCATCGGCGACCACGACGTGACCGTCCGCTCCTTCTCCGACGGCGACCGCCGGCGCAGCACTTCCACGTCGCTGCGCCGCCAGCGGATCCTGCCGCCGGAAGACGTCCGGGCACTCGATCGCGGGACGGCCCTGCTGCTCGCGACGGGGCTGCGGGTGGCGAGGCTGACGTTGCTGCCGTACTACCGGGGACCGCGGGCCGCGGAGATCACTGCTGCGCTGGAGAAGGCGACCGCCGACGCCGTCACGGCGGGTCCGCGGTGAGCGGCGCACTTGCCGACGGTGAGCCGGACTGGGCTGCTGAGGAGACGGCGGCCCGCATCGCTCGCCTCGAGCTGCGTGTCGACGAGCTCGACGCCCTGTTCCCTGAGCCTGGCGGTCAGCCCGCCCGGACCGGTGTGCCCGTCGCCTACGACAGCCTGGACGCGTGGGTGGAGGACTACTTCGCCACCACCTTCACGCGCCCGCTCGGTGGGGAGTGGCGCTGGTGCGCCCGCTGGCGCGAGCACCCCGAGGCCGTCGTCCGGCTGAATGCGCTGTGGCACGCGTTCGAGGCGCTGCGCCGCGACCCGGACACCGGCATGGCGATCTGGCTCCGTGATCACCTCGACCATCAGCTCACCGTTCTGCTGGGGTCGAGGGGGCCGTTCGCGCAGTGCTCGATCACACGACACGAGGGGCTGCGCCCTTTACCCATCGATGCGATCTAAGACGAGTCCGTAAGGCTAGGGCGCTACGCGATCGAGTGGTGCTGCTGACACAATCAGCACATGTCGCCGCTTGCCCCCAGGCTCCATGTCTTGGCCACCGCTTACGCGGGCGCTCACACCTTGAGTAAGGACGACATGGAGAGCGCCGAGACCTATGTGCGCATCCAGGCGATGAAGAATCTCTTTTCGGCGCCCACCACCGTCCGCAAGGATAACGCTATTGCGTCGACGGTCCTATGGGACGACAGCAAGCCGAAGCTCGGCTTGCTTCCTGAAAAATGCATGCGCCCGCTTCGCGAGATTGCTCTAAATTGATGGCACAGGCGGATCTTCTCAGGGATAGTCGAGATGGAGATCAGTTCCACTACCACTGGGCTGCCCGGCAAGCCCTTCGACTGTTGCAGCCTGGTACCGACCTAGCCGCCATCGTCATCGAGGGCGTTTCCACTGACGATACGGCCGATACGAGCGGCGATGAGGTAGTCGATCTCGCCGAGTACTGGGGGTCCCTTGCCCTCGGCAGCGCAACCAAAGTCATCTACAAACAACTGAAGCACTCCACCGAGGCCCCTGACAAGGAACGCACCTCTTCATACCTCCGAAAAACCCTGATCGGATTTGCCAAGAAGTATCGATCGGTGCTGGAGGAGTATCCAAGCGCCGCCGATCGGGTGTGGTTCGAGTTCGTATCCGTACCTCCGCTCGCTGACCAGGTAAGGACAGCGCTGGAAGACATCCAAACAGGACGGGATGCACTCGCCCCTCGCGCCGCTCAATACATCCGAGAACAACTAGGAACGTCACTGACCGACGAGCAGTCGCGCTCCTTCGTTAGTCGGCTTATTCTCCGCGACCGTGAACCCGGGCTCGTAAGCCTGCGCCAGGAACTTCGATCCCAGGTTTCGTCGTTCCTACCCGGAGCTGCTGCAGCGCACGATCTGCTTTTGCGGGAAATGGTTTCGACCCGCGCATCGTCCATCGCAGGCTTCGATCCCATCATCACCCGCACGACCGTCCTGAGCACTCTTCAAGCAACTGAAGATGATCTTCTTCCTGCGCCGAACTTGATCGACACCCCTGCACCAGTGATCGAGCTGCCGCAGGTCGCCGAGTTGGCGCAGATTCTCGTCGACGCGTCAGCGCCGGTGCTGGCTCACGCCACCGGGGGCATGGGCAAGAGCGTGCTTGCGTCAACCATCGGAGGCTCGCTACCGCGAGGGTCGGTGACACTGGTCTACGACTGCTTCGGCGCTGGGACGTACCGCCGGCTGAGCAGTAGGCGGCACGAACACCGCCAAGCCTTTTTGCAACTTTCCAACGAGCTGGCCGCGAAAGGCCTGTGCGGACCGGTTCTTCCGTCGGACACCGCGAACTCACGCGCCTACATGCGGATCTTTCTGGATCGAGTCGCCACCGCCGCACGTACCGTGGCCGAGAATTCGCCTGAAGCGATCCTCCTTCTGGTCATCGACGCTGCCGACAACGCGGTGATGGCAGCTGGCGATGCCGGTACCGCAGCGTTCGTCTCTGACCTCATCCGAGAAGACCTCCCTTCATGCACCCGCCTCCTCATCCTGTGCCGGACCGAGCGCCGGAGCCTGCTGAACCCGCCGCCCGCCTGCATCGATGTGCCTCTGCGCGGCTTCAACGAGGAGCACAGTACCGCTCACCTGACGAGCCGCTTCGGTCCGGCAAGTAAAGCCGACGGCGCAGAATTCCATCGCCTCACCCATGGCAACCCGCGGGTGCAGGCCCTGGTGATGCAGAACGCATCGAGCGTCGAGAGTGTCTTGCAATCCCTGGGGGAAGTGCAGCACGACGGTAGCGACCTCTTCGCGGACCTGATGACGCGCAGACTGAATGAGATCCGAGAGGAGTTCGGTGGAGCGGCCGACCAGATCGACCGCCTCTGCCGAGCCATGGCAGCGCTGCGTCCTCGCATTCCCGTCGACGTACTCGCCGCGATCGCCGGCGTCGAGCCGACGTTCATCCGCTCCTTCGCCGCCGAGTTCGACCGATCCATATTCTTCGATCAGGACACCGTTCAGTTCCGAGACGAGCCGACCGAGACGTGGTTCCGTTCCACATTTCGTCCAAGCAGAGACGCGCTGCTGTCCTTGATCGGAGACGTCCGCCCGCTCGCCGAAGTGCACCCGTACCTGTCGGCGACACTGCCTCAGTTGCTCTACGAGGCAGGTCTGGTCCGAGAGCTCGTGGATCTAGCCTTGTCATCCGACGGTCTGGCCGCCGCAAGTGACTTAGAGCAACGCGAGATCGCTCACCAGCGCGCTCAGTTCGCCCTCAAGGCCGCGCTGCGCGACGGCCGCGAGGTTGATGCCGCCCGACTTGCATGGACCGCTGGTGGCTTGCACGCCGGGGAGACGCGTCGCGTGAAGCTCATCAGGGGCAACACGGACCTGGCTGGGGAGTTCCTCGACGGGGAGACCATCGACTCCCTCCTGGCAGGCCGAGCGCTGGCTGGCGAGTGGCCGGGCTCGCACTTGCACATGGAAGGAGCCTTGCTGGCCGCCACCGGTGATGTACACCTGGCCAGGAACCGTTTGCGCAGCGCTCAGGACTGGATGCGGCAGTGGATCCGGCAGGCCGTCGCCAGGGGCGAAGATCATAAAGTCTCCGACGACGACATCGCCGAGCTCGCCTACGGAATCCTAACCGTCTCCGGTGCAGCTGCGTGTGTGGACTTCCTGGGCGCCTGGTCCCCCTCGTGGGTGGCGTATCAAGTGGGACGGCGAGTTGCGGGCCGCCTCGTCGATCGCAACAAGGTCGGAGAGCTCGAGGAGCTCGCCGTCGCCGCAGGCAAGGTCGAGCGCCTGCAGCTCGCGGTGGTCAGTGTCGCGCTCGAAGCAGGCGTCCTGCTGGGACCCGCAGCGGTTCGGCGCACGATCCGGATGCTCAAGAAGCACCGCGCTCCGATCAACCTCGGCGCCGAGGAGCTCACCGGACTCGGTGCTGGCCACCGCGCTGGCATGGGCGCACTCCCCATCGCATGGGTTTTGAGTTTAGGTACGCGCCACGGTGTGGTGGACATGACGCAAGCCCGTAGAATCATAATGCGGTATTTGCCCGCGACTTTGGGCCACGATGCCGGTAGCTGGTTCGACCACGGTGCAGGAACACGAGGCCTGTTGTTCGCCTTCACCCTCGACTCGGTGCTGCGCGATGAAGAGCTCGATGTCTCATCCATCGCCCCGCCAGGCGTGCGCAAGGATTGGAAGGCGAGCGGAGCACCCCGCACCCGCCAACTGGCGGACTTCACCTCCAACGTCCTTCCTCTCACTCGGTGGATGAGGCTGTACGTGGAAGCGGTCACCAGAGAGGCACCCGACGCAGCTGCACTTTCAAGCCAGTTCGACGCTCTCGCCGGGGCTGATTTCAAGACCTACGGTGACTACGAGACTCCGCGTCTGCTGATCAACAGCATCGCCCGCCTCGCTGTCCGTCTCCTGTCCCAGCTGCCAGTACGCGTCGAGCGCAATGACTTCTTCAATCGTTGGGCGACTGAAAACTTCCGGCACCTCACCTGGGCCACGGTCATTGACGTGGTGCGCATCAGCTCACGCTGCGAGGACTTGCACGAGCTGAACGTGGAGCTGGCTGCTCTGCTGCGCGACGCGTTGCAGAGAGATGACTCACCGGCCGAAGAACGCTATGAAGCGCTGGTGTCCCTCGCGCGAGCCACCTACGCGTTCGATCCGGAGGAGTCGCGTGCCGACTTCGACAGGGCGCTGGAGATCACCTCCCGCCTCGGGGAGGACGTGCACGACCGCTGGAGGGCTCTGGGGCGCATCGCCGAGCACGCGTGCGGTTCCCAGGAGCAGCCGGCACAGGCTTACCGCCTGGCGCAAGTCGCTGAAAGCCTGCAGTCCTACCTGGGTGGGGACTCCACCGTCGCGATCGACGTGCTCCCCCAGATTCAGGGGTTTAGCGCTGCCGCCGGTGTCGCGATAGCCGCACGCTGGCGCGACCGCCGGGTGGCATCCCTTGGCCAGCTCGCGCGCGCTTTGACCAGCAGTGACGCTGCTCCCACCAGCGCTGACCCGCGGTGGGCCCTGGGCATGCTCCCGATGGGAGCTGAAGTCAGCCACGCCCACCTCAACAGACTTGGCCCGCCTGGGAGTGCAGCACGCGCGGATGCTGAGGCTGTGATCGATGAGTGGTTCCGGCCCCTCAAGTCCAGTGGATCAGCGATGAGCTCCACTGCACTCGGCGGAACCGCCGACTCATCTCACATCACCGCGGATGCTTTTAGATCGGATCCCGAGGAGCTTCTGACTGCTGAGCTGTTCGCCGACTTCGACCTGACCACACCCGCCAGTTGGGACGCTGCAGTACGCGTGGCCGGTGATGGTAGGCGCGAGTGGCTTCGTAAGGAGCTGCTGTTGGACCACGCCGCGAGATGTCCGCTAAACAGGTTGAGGACGGTGCTTGAGGCAGCCGCGGACTCATCCCTGATGCAGCCCCATGACTACAACGGGGTCATCGAGCGGCTCGCCGCGCGACCTGGCCGACTGCCGCAAGCAGCGCGTGGAGCAGTTGCACAGCTGATCGACCGGCTTGTCGAGCGATTCGCCAAGAAGATGACCGCGAGCGGGTACGACCCGATCGATCTTCAGGCTGTCGAGTCGCTGTGTGGCCGTACGCCTGCCTCGGTGGGTGCGGAGGCGCTCCGCCAGCTCGGCTCCGTGCCCGAGCTGCTCACCTCGCGCGAGTGCTACGAGCTCGTCGCCCGGTTGACTAGCCGGGCACACCCGTCAGACAACGCTGCGGTTCTGACCGATGCGCTCGAGAGCTTTTCGCAGGTCGCAGCCGCTGACGCGTGCGACGGATCCTTCGAGCACCTACCTGTTCCTCCTGAAGACCTGGCCGTGTGCATCGCAGCGTTCGTGTGGTGCGCCGCTGGCGACCCCGCGAAGACCACGCGCTGGAACGCTGCGCACACCATCCGGCTCTGGGTGGCCCTTGGCTGTACGGACCTGGTGGAGTCGCTGGTGCGTTGCGCCATCGGTGACGTGGACGTGACTGCGTTCGTCGGGTCAGGTCTCGTCTTCTACGACAAGCACGCGCTGATGTGGACCGTAATGGCCCTGGCGCGCGCCTGTGATGATCACCGGTCCCTCGCCAGTCTGATCAAGGTGACACCGCTGGTTCCCTTGCTGCACCGCATCATTTTCACTGATCCTCCGAACGCTGTGTTGCAGCACAGCGCTCGCGACGTGCTAAGGCGCTTGCACGAGGTCGGTGACATCGCCCTGACACCGGAAGAGCTCCAGCACCTGATTACGATCAATCGTCCTGCTGTGATCGTCGAAGAGCAGTATGGATCGCGACCCATGGCGACGTCGGTGCGGCTGGACGGACCTAGCACCGCCGCGGACCCGTCGTTAGCCGGTGAGAAACCACAACTGTCAGGGAGGTCGGAGGCTGACACGCGCTTCTCGTTCTTCATGGACTTCCAAGATCACTGGTGTGGTCAGCTGGGTCGTGCCTTCGGCGTCACCGGCCAGCGCGTCCTGCAGCTGGTCGACGAGGTAATCGTCGACAGGTGGAGATCGCCGTTCAGGGGTGGCATTGACGACGACCACCGCCATGGGCTGAAGTTGTACGGCGACGGCGGCACGTATGTGCACAAGTTCAGCTGGCCCGAAGAGGAAGATCTCGACTTCTACCTCGCCCTTCACGCCCTCTACCAAGTCGCCGGACACCTCGCACGCCACTACCCGGTCTATCGGTCGTCGAAGGACGACCGGGACGACTTCGCGCAGTGGCTCGACGACCACGTCCCCACTCGCCACGACGGACGGTGGGTCTTCGACCGCCGCGACCCCGTGCCGGCCCATCTCGCGCGCACCGACCCCTCCTCGCAGGCCGGTTCTTCCGAGCTGAGCAGGAGTGAGTGGCTCTGCGACGTCCCTGCGTCTCGGTTCACCCCAATTCTCGCGCCCAGCGACGGGTGGGTGACCCTCGACGGGAACTGGACCGCGACCTTCTGGGACCGCTACGAAACGGTGACGGTACGCAGCGCACTCGTCGAGCAGGGTGTTGCTCGCGCTCTCGTGGCCGCCCTTCGCACCGCACCCGACCTGCACGCCATCCACTTGCCGAGCGAATCCGACCACGATGACATCCCTACTGATCTTGCTAAGCACTACTGCGTCTTGGACGCCGTCGAAGACAGCCACCCGGGTGCAGGCATCGACACCCATGACCCGAACGCGGCCGGCATCAACTGGCCCCCCACGCGGCCGTCCGGCACGGTCGTCGCAGCGCTGGAGCTCACCGCGGATCGCGACCTGCGCGAATGGGGGAACGCACGAGGACATCAGGTCACGACATCAGTGTGGAGCACCGGGTCCGAGCGGGGTTCCTCCGGACACCGGATCCAGATCCGCGGTTCAGCGCTAGCGCAACTGCTGACCAGCGAGCAGCGCGCTCTCATCGTCTCGATCAGGATCAGCAGAAGCATCGACAGCAGGTACCGACCCGCGGACGAGGACGATGCCACGCAAGCTCGCCAACCCCACATCAAGTTCTTCCTCCTTCGAGCAGACGGGACCGACGTTGAGTTCGTCGACTGACAAGATCCTTGAACTCGGCAAGCAACTGGCCGCTGCCATGGAGGATTGGGACGTCCTGGGGCGCTGGATGGCGCACTACGTCGCTGAACTGATCGTCACTGCGGATGAAGCGAGCGGCGAGCACGAAGCTCTAGCAGCGAAATCCCGAGCAGCTCAGGAGATCCGCTTACTATGGTCCCACCGTGCAGCGATGCGCCGACCTTACCCGATGGAGAACTTTGATCGAATCCTCACTGCTTTGGACCATCTTGAAGATCCCACGGCCCGAAGCCCTTTGAGACGTTACTTCGGTGACGATGCGCCGAGTGAGGCTGACCTCAGGATGACGCCGCTCTTAGAGATCGCCGTCCACCTCGACGAAGAAATCAGCGCTGTCATCGCCTGCTTGATTGCTGAAGCGGCCGCCACCGCGGAGAACGCGGAGGCACGCTGGGTGCCGGCCGCGGTAGAGCTCGAGGAGGTCCAGCGAAGGCTAGCCCTACGCAAGCTGAGATCGATGGTCCGCCGCAGTCATCTGGGGACACGAGAACAGCCGCTGGCTCTCGACACCTACACAGCTGGAATAGCGCCAGCCGACGAGGCGGCCACCGACGAGGCATTGGTCGATGAATCAGCGAACGAGCAACTGGACCAGGAGAACACTGCCGCCAGGAAAGAAGCCTTGATGGAAGCGCTCGACCAAGTGATCGAGACGTTGAGCCAGCTGCGATCCACCGTATCTGATACGGCCTCGTAGGCATGCCTGAGGCTCTTTTCATTACGGCCTGCGGAGTAGTCGCGGTGGCTCGAGGCTGCGGCCATGGCCAAGGATGGAGCGCCAACCTTCCGATGGCGACGTCGGTTGCTTCGAACCAAGCTGATGGCCCACTGAGGCGTTGTCAGTAGCGGCGCGATCAGCCGCTATTGACAGTTCCTCACTCTGCTACTTGCCTATGCTGCTAATCTTGTGACCCTTTTCGCCAAGGAATGAGTTGCGGCGAGCGCGTGTGGCATTTTTGTCCTGGAGTGAAGATGTAAGATGGCGCTGATTATTCCCGTCGAATTTCTTTCGGGTATCGACCAGGTGCTCGACGGTGTCGAGTACCTCGACGACAATCGAGGTGAGGTCGTTCGCTCGGCTGATCGGGTTTCTGATGAGGGCACGCGCTGCAACTATCACATGATCGTGTCTCGCGGCCTTGGGTCTGCGCGAAGCGCGTGACACGCGATCAAGGTGATCGGCTCGCTGCGTCAAGGGCCCTCCCCGGATTCCTTCGAGAGAGCGGGCAAGGACGAGTGCCAGGGTGATCGCCGAGCGGCGGATGTGTTGGATGTCGTTCGGCGCGTAGTGACCGGCGCGCAGTCGGCGGATCGTGGAGCGAAGCGCCACGACGTGCCGCTCGAAGTCCTCGTTGCTGAAGTCAGTGGTGATTCCCTTGGCGGTTCTCCTCACGCCGGGCGGCTTCGTCCACCGCTGCTCAAGGCGGCTCAGGCTGAGGTCGGCGGCGAGCTTGGACCCGCCGAACCACACCGGCGCGCCCGAACTGTTGTGGTCGCCCGGGCGGGCGACGGAGTAGCCCGTCACCTGGCCGGGGTCCTGGGTGCTGTAGCGGGGGCGGACGAGCAGACCGACGCGGCGCAGTCGGTCGAAGAAGTCCGCGGGACCGTCGGCGGCGACCGCGGCGAGGCGGACCTCGCGGCGCAGGAAGTCGCGACTGGTCTCGCGCCGGCCCGCGCGCTGGTGCTTCTCGGTCTCGGCGCGGGTGGGAAGGCGGGGGCCGGTGCGGTCGCGGGGTGCGGTGCGCCGCAGGTCGTAGTGGACTTCGAGGTCTCGGCAGGCGGCACCGACGGCGTAGAAGTCGTTGCGGGTGCGCGCGGGCTGGCCGTCTTGGCGGGCGAGGGTGACGGCGAGGTGGATGTGGTCCTCGGCGTGGCGGACGGCGACCCACCGGCACCCGTCGGCGTCGTCGCGCGGGGCGAGGCCGACGCGGTCGAGGACGGTGCGGGCGACGTGGTCCCACTCGGCGTTGCTCAGCTGGCGATCCTCTGGAGCCAGACGTAGGGAGCAGTGCCACACGCTCGTCGACGGCTGGCGCACGAGGGCGGCCAGCGGCTGGTCGAGCAGGTCGGCGAGCGGGCGGACGTCGTGCCGGCCGCCACGGAAAGCGGGTTCCAGCGCCTGCAGGTCATCGCTCCAGGCGGCGACGAGATGCGGGTCGGTGTGCTCGTTGGTGCGGCCGGGGCCGTACAGGTACCACAGCAGCTTGCGGACGCCGTTGCCCTTGGTGACCTTGCCAATCACGGCGTGGCTGCCTCGTCGGGCACGGCGAGCTGCTCGCGGGCCTCCTGCCGGATGCGCTGGGCGGTACGCACCGAGACGGGGAAACCGGCAGCGTCCAGTGCCTGCGCCAGGGCGGCCGCGGTGACGTCCGGCTGGTCGCGGACGATCGCCGCGGCGACGGAGAGGCGGTCCGCCTTCCCGGATGTGCTGGGTCGCGGGCGGGAAGGGTGTTCCGGTGCTGTCGGCTGAGGGAGCGGGCGCGGCAGCGCTGCCTCTGCGGCGGGTAGCGGCGTGGGCTCGGGGCGCGCAACGGCGGGTGCAGGCTCCGCGGGGTCGGTGAGGACGCTGGTGCGCCAGGTCGTCCACGTCTGCCGGGGCGCCAGAGCCCACCGCACGGGGCGGAAGCGCGCGTCGGTGGCGTCACTGCCGCGCTCACGCAGGGCCTGGCGGCGGGCGGCGGTGACGACGGTCTCGAAGCACACGACGAACATCGCCGAGGGCACCGCGTGCAGGAGCCGGCCGACGAGGTGGGGGGAGGAGGCGCCGTTGGCGAGCACGGTGGCGATCGACAGGATCAGGACGAGGGCGCGCAGCACCGGCGCGGTGCGCCCGGCGCGGGCGGCCAGCAGCACCTTCAAGCTGAGCACGACGATCCCCACGTCGAAGGACAGCGGGACGACCGGCGCCAGCCAGCCCGGGAACTGCCCGACCTCGACGGCCAGGTCGCGCAGGGTCGTGTAGCTGGAGACGAACCCGGTGACGATGAGCACCGCCACCCCGACGCCGGCGGCGCGTTCGGCGAGCACGTCGAACGACGCGGCCGGGGAACGGGACGCCGAGGCGCGGTGGGTGAGCCAGTCGTCGGCGTTCGCGGTGCTCACGAGGTCGGTCCTTCCTGCGGACGGGGCTGATCGGGGGTGGTGCGCCGGCGTGCCGGGCGCTGCGCGGAGCGGGTGGCGGCGGCGAGCTGCTGCGCGCTCTCGTCGAGGCGCTGCACCGCACGGCTGGTGAGGGCGACCGCGTCGGCCAGCCACACCGGCGGCTCGCCGAGCCCGTTGAGCTGGGCGACGGCCTGGTTGACGTTGGTGGCGAACCGGCGGACCTGGGTGCGGGCGTTCATCACCTCCACCAGCGCCGCCCGAAGGGGAGCGGTCGAGGGTGGGTCGGCGGCGCGGGAAGCCGCCAGGGCGGCCTCGGCGACGTAGCCGGTCACGGTGAGGCCGGCCAGGCGGGCGGCGGCGGCCAGGTCGGCGTACTCGCCCTCGGTGTAGCGCAGCTGCACCTGCCGGGAGCGGCCCGGGTAGGCGTGCACGCGGTCACGGCCGGGGGAGCGGCGCCGCCGCGGCGCACCGCTCGGGCCGTCGCCAGTGGGAGTGGTGTGGGTCTCCTCGCTCACCGGGTGGGCCCCTGCCGGTCGAGGATCTGGCAGGCCCGGCGCACGACGGTGGAGCGGGTCACCGGCATCCCCTCGGCGGCCAGCTCCCGGCGGGCGCTGGCCTGGATCGCGGGGCGTCGTCCGCCGAGCTCGGCCAGGCGCTCCTCCAGCCCGGCCAGCTCGGCGGCAGCCTGCGGATCGGCAGCCGCCGCGGCGGCGCGCGGGTCGACGTCCCACCACGGCCCGGCCTCGGCCAGGCGCATCGGCGACTGCGTCTGCGGGTCGGCCGCGACGGCCAGCAGCGCCGGTACGGCTGCTTCCGCCGGCCAGCCGCGACCACGCACCGCCAGGTGCAGGGCCGCGGCGAGGCAGTGCTCGGCCCAGCGGTTCGTGGGCTTGCCCAGCGCCCGACGGGCGTTCTGACACCGCCCCGTGAGGTCGCTCAGGTCCGTGATGCCGCAGTCGGACAGCAGTGCAGCAGCTCCCTCCTCCACCTCCCGCCGGCCCGCCCGCGCCGACGGCGCAGCGGGGGCAGGGGGAGGAGAGGTGCTCTGGGTAGAGAACTCTGGGTCGTGCCGCACATCTGCGGCCACCCTCCCCGCAGGAGCGCGGCCAGGGGTGGCCGCAGTCGCGCGGCCACCGGTAGCCGCAGGAGTGCGGCCACCGATCTCCTCGTCGACGGTGGCCGCATCCGTGCGGCCACCCGGGGTCTGCGACGCGGTCTCGGTCCGGGTGGCCGCGGATCCGCGGCCACCCTCCGCGGCGCCGTCCAGCGCCGGCGGGGAGGTGCGCACGTGGTAGCGGTTGGTGAGGTTCTGCTGGCCGTTGCGGCGGTGCTCGACGCGGACGATGCCGGCGTCGACGAGGGCCCGCATCGCGCGGTCGACGGCGTCGACGGAGCGGTTCATCCGCCGCGCCAGCGTCGCGCGCGAGGGCATCCGGGTGCCGGAGGAGCCGCCGTAGCGCAGCAGTAGGGAGTACAGGCGGAACGAGGAGTCGGGGATCTTCGCGTCGATGACCCACTCCGGGACCAGGGCGAAGCGGGGTTCCTCGATGACGAGGGAGGTGTCGTCGGGGGCGGGACGCGGCGCGTCGGGGGTCGGTGGGCGGTTGCTCAAGGGGATCTCCGCGGGCATCACGAGGGCAGCCGCGGTGCGGGCGGGGGACTCCGGCAGGAGGGGACCTTGCGCTCACACCGCGCTAACGGATGCGCCGGGACCGCCCGGCCACGACGGCCGGGACGGCACCAGGCGAACGGTGAAACCGCAGGTCACGCCCCGTGCCGCGACGGTGCGGCACGGGGCGGACGGTGAGCGTGTTCCCTTGTAATCGGGCGGTTCTCGGTTCGAGTCCGAGTGTCGGCTCCCCACCACCGCGGATCAGCGTTCTCCGAGGACGACCGGCGAGGTCTCGTCCTGCGGCGCTACGCCTCGTTGGCGTCGTACCCACCCGCAGGAGGGCGTGGACAGCAGAGCCGTGCACCCCGCCGTCGCTGTGTTCTGCAGGCACGGACTGTGCCCGGACGACAAGGGTCGAGCATCGAGCGGATCGCAGAAAGTATTGGCTTTCTTATCGAAAGTGCTAACCTCCTCCGTACGCACGCCACCTGGTGTGAGGAGGAGTCGATGGCGGCCCTGCCGGAGGAGATCACCCGCGCGCCCTTGCGGACCTTCAAGACCCAGGCCCTCGCGCACCGCTACACCCAGCCTGCCGTGCAGCTGCACCGCCTGCGCAAGCAGGGCCGGGTGCGCAGAGCCGCCCGTGGGCTGCACTACGCCGTCCCGGAGGGCGCTGCCGCCTCGTGGCGGCCCAGCCTGGAGGCGCTGGCAGCCGGGGTGGCCACCGCCCTGTACGGCGAGCGCGTACCGGTCCTGATGCACCTGTCCGCCGCCCGCCTGCACGGGGCGACTCCGCGTGCACTGGCCCGCGCCGTCGTCGCCGTACCACAGCAACACCCCGCCGTTGCCCTGGAAGATCGCGAGGAGGCGCAGGTGCTGTTCGTCAAGCGCGACACCGACGCCCTGGATGCGCAGTCGATGACCACCGACCTCGGCCCCGTCCTGGTCACCGGGCCGGAGCAGACGCTGCTGGACCTGGCCCGCCGCCCGGACCTGCTGGACCTGCCCGGCGAGGTGTGGGAGGCCGTGCGCGGGTTGTGGCCGCGCTGCGACGAGGAGCTGCTCGAGCACCTCGCCGAGGACCAACGCGGACGTTCGGCGCTGCGCCGCGCCCGGCGGGTGCGCCAGGGCGCTCACCCCGGCCCGGAGCCACGCGTCGCCGCGCACACGGACGCCCAGGACGTCCCCGGTGGCGGCGTGGTGAGGATCGGCAGGCGCGAGTGACCGCCGCCGACGAGGAGGTCGCCGACCTGCGGCTGCGCTACGAGCAGGCGGTGCCCGAGGGTGCCTGGTGGACGGACGTGACGTGGGAGCAGCCGGGCTGGATGGACGCCACCTGGTTCGACGTGGCCAGCGCCTACGCCAGCACTCCCGCGGGCCGTGAGCACCTGCGCCGTGAGCAGGAGGAAGCGCACCTGGTCGGTCAGGACGCCGCGGTGGCGCGCCTGAGCGCCGCGCTGCTGCGCGGGGAGACCGTCCAGGCCGAGCGTGCGGAGAGCCTGCGCCGAACGCTCGCGCCGCGCCCGCGCGCGCTGCAGCCGCAGGAGCTCATCGACGTGGCCGAGCGGTTCGGCGCTGCGCCCGAGCAGGTGCTGCGCGACCACGCCATCAGCCACGTTCTCGCCGCCTTGGCCACCGTGGACGGTGCGGCCAGGCGCGACGGCGACCTGGTGTTCTTCGGCGGCACCGCGTTGGCGCGCACCGTGCTGCCCACGTTGCGCCTGAGCGAGGACATCGACCTGCTCACCTACGCCCCGCGCCGGGAGATGGCCGCGGCCATCGAGCAGGTCCTGCGGCGCCGCCTGCGGCGCACGCACGGCGCCCTGACCTGGGCCGGTCCCAGCCTCGGCGAGGTCGCCGACACCGAGGCGGCCGTGGCGGTCTTCGGCGACGTCCGGGTGCGCATCCAACTGCTGCCCGGTGCCTCCTACCCGCCTTGGCCCCGGCAGGTGCGGACGCTGCACCAGCGCTACTCCGATGCCCCGCCCGCGTCCCTGGCCACGCTGAGCACCCCGGCTTTCGTGGCCGGCAAGTTGAGCGCCTGGCACGACCGACGTTCCCCGCGCGACCTGTACGACCTGTGGGCACTGGGGCTGAGCGGCTGCTTCGACTCCGAGGCGGCGACGTTGTTCACGCGTCACGGGCCGCTCGGACGCTCTGCACCTACCTTCACCCCGCCGCCGGACGAGGGTGCCTGGCGGACGGCCCTGGCTCACCAGGGCCGCGTCCGCGTCGCGGCCGCCGACGCCGCGCGCGAGGTGGAGAGGATGTGGCGCTGGACCACGGGGGACGACGCCTGACGGGGAGGACAGAGACAGGCGCAGCGCTTCGGCCGACCCGTCGCCCGCCGGCCACCTACTCGTGGACGCGTTCCGCGGGACGGGTGGTGGACTCCCGTTCGACCAGCTGGAACCCGACGGTCACGTCCCGGGGTTCCGCAGACGGGTCGGCGATGCGCCGGTTCAGCAGCTGCACCGCTTGGTCGACGAGCTGCGCGTGGTCCGGGGCGATGGAGGACAGCGAGGGGATGTGGTACCGCGCGTCCTCGACGTCGTCGAAACCGACGACGAGGACGTCGTCGGGCACACGGACGCCGTGGTCGGCCAGGCCGCGCACGACCCCGAAGGCGAGGGTGTCGGTGACGCAGAAGATCCCGTCGGGGGTTTCCGGTTGCTGCAGCAGCAGGCGGGCGCAGTGCGCGCCGGCGGCCTGGGTGACACCGCTGTGGACCGCGGTGGCTTCCACCCCGCTGTCCCGGACGACGTGGCGGAAACCGTGGGCGCGCAGCGTGAAGGCGGGGCCCTCGGGGATCGTGGTCCCTTCCAGGTCGTCCAGCGGGGGAGAACCCACGACGGCGAGCCGGCGGCACCCGCGCTCCACCAGCAGGCGGGTGGCGGCCTCCGCCCCCTCGACGTTGGGCATGCTCACGTGGTCGACGGTCTGGTGCAGTTCCTGCTCACCGAGCACGACGACCGGCACCTCGCGGCTGAGGGCGTTGATCTCGCGCTCGGTCAGGCCGAGGGCCGCGATGACGAGACCGTCGTAGGCGTTCAGGCGCGAGTCGCGGAAGGCGGCCAGTTCGCCCTCCCTGCTGGCGTGCGTCTCTTCCACCACCGTGGCCAGCCCGGCCTGGGAGAACGCGCGCACGAGCCGGTGGCTGAGCTGGCTGTAGTAGTGGCTGTCCAGGGTGGGGACCGCGATGCCCACGACACCGGTGCGGCCCTGCCGCAGGCTGCGGGCGGCGACGTTGACCTGGTAGCCGAGGCGCTCGACGGTCTCCATCACCAGTTGCCGCGTGCGCGCGCTGACGGGGCGCCTGCCGGTCAGCGCGTTGGAGACGGTCATGGGGGAGACGCCCGCCTCCGTCGCGACGTCGCGCATGGTGACCACGTCACACCTCTTCTCGTGCCCTCGGCCGCCGCGACCGTCCGCGGGGGGCCCGCGCTCCAGAATCTACAGGCGGTGCACGTGGGGCGACATGCTTGACAGCGCCCGGCGCCGTCCTCACTATATCGATACACGCCGACTCGACCGGGTCTCCGACGAAGGAGGTCCACCAGTACCGGCGCGACGACGTCGAAGGCCCCACCCCCGACGTCGGAGCTGCCGCACCGACCGGCCCACCGACCCCGTGAGGACCCCGTGCTCATCGACGACGAACGAGCCGCCGCAGCGCCGACCCCCGCGCCCCCCGCTGCGGCCGCCGCGAGCGTGCTGACCGCCGCCGCCGCTCCCGCCCAGCGGGTCCAGGCGGTGCTGGACGTGGACCTGCCCGGCCCGCGCATCAACCGCCACCTGTACGGCCACTTCGCCGAGCACCTCGGCCGGTGCGTCTACGGCGGGTTCTGGGTGGGGGAGGACTCCGCGGTCCCGAACGAGGCCGGCATCCGCCTCGACGTCGTGGAGGCGCTGCGCGCGCTGGACATCCCGAACCTGCGCTGGCCGGGGGGGTGCTTCGCCGACACCTACCACTGGCGTGACGGCGTCGGCCCGCGCGAGCAGCGCCCGACGATGGTGAACTCGCACTGGGGCGACGTCGTGGAGGACAACTCCTTCGGCACCCACGAGTTCATGGCCCTGTGCGAACTGCTGGGCGCCGCCCCGTACGTCTCGGCCAACGTGGGCAGCGGCACGGTGCGCGAGGCCGCGGAGTGGATCGAGTACCTCACCCGGGCCGACGACTCACCCATGGCGCGCCTGCGGCGGGCCAACGGGCGCGACGAACCCTGGTCCGTGCCCTTCTGGGGGCTCGGCAACGAACCGTGGGGCTGCGGCGGGGGGATGGGTGCCGCAGCCTACGCGGAACTGGCCCGCCAGTTCGGCACCTACAGCCTCGACCACGGCGACAACCACCTGTACCGCATCGCCGCCGGCGCCGCGGACGCCGACTACCGCTGGACCGAGGTGCTCATGCAGAACCTCGGCCGCTACCTGGGCGCGGGCCCGGTCAGCGGGCACGGCACGAACACCTACCAGGCGATCTCGTTCCACCACTACACGATCACCGGACCGACGTGGGACGAGAAGGGCTCGGCGACCGCCTTCGACGTCGGCGAGTACTACCGCACGATGCTGAAGGCCCGCGGCGTCGAGCGCATCATCGCCGGGCACGCGAACGTCATGGACGCCTACGACCCCGACAAGCGGGTCGGTCTCGTCCTCGACGAGTGGGGCACGTGGTTCGACGTGGAGCCCGGCACCAACCCCGGGTTCCTGTTCCAGCAGAACACGGTGCGCGACGCGCTCGTCGCCGCCGTCCACTTCGACGCCTTCCACCGACACGCCGACCGTCTCGTGATGGCCAACATCGCCCAGACCGTCAACGTGCTGCAGGCCGTGCTGCTCACCGACGGCGACACGCTGGTCCTGACCCCCACCTACCACGTGTTCGCGATGAACAAGGGGCACCAGGACGCGACCTCCCTGCCGCTGACCGTGCGCGGGGCGGCCCCGAGCCGCCGCGTGGGCGAGGAGGAGCTGACGACCTTCTCCGCCTCCGCCAGCACCAAGGACGGGCAGGTGCTCGTCTCGCTGAGCAACCTCGACGCCGAGGCGCCCCTGGAGGTGTCGCTGCACGTGCGCGGCGGCGCCGTCAGCGCACCACACGCCCGGGTGCTGACCGCGGACCGCGTCAGCGACCACAACACCGCCGCGTCCACCCCGGTGGCCGTGCGCGACCTCGACGAGGTGCACCTGCGCGACGGTGTCCTCACGGCGACCCTGCCGGCTCACAGCTTCGCCACCGTCACCTTCGCCACCGGCGACTGAGGCCACCCGGTCCACCCGCCGCGCCGGCCGCAGCCGCCGCGGTCCACCACGACTCCCCAAGGGAGGGGATCCCCGTGAACACCGTGCCCCCGCTGTCCTCCACCGCCTCGGCGCTCTCCCGCCGCCGCGTGCTGGCGCTGTCCGCGCTCGCCGGTGGTGCCGCCCTGACGGCCTCGGCGTGCTCGGGCGGCTCGTCCGCCTCGAGCGACCCGAACACCTTCGAGTTCTGGTCCTTCACCGGCATCAACCAGAAGGACTCCGTCGAGGAGTACAAGCAGCTCGCGCCCGAGGTCACCGTCAAGCTCACCGAGGTCGGCAACGCGCAGGAGACCGCGCAGGGGCTGACCACGGCCCTGGCCGGCGGCAAGGTGCCCGACCTGGTGCTCATCCAGGCGGGTGACCTGCCGAAGTTCATGAAGAACCCCGGCAACTTCGTCGACCTCACCACGCTCGGCGCCGACGACATCCAGGACGACTACGTGGAGTGGGTGATGGCGCAGGCCACCGCCCAGTCCGGTGAGATCATCGGCATCCCCACGGACGTCGGCGGCATGGGCATCGCCTACCGCACCGACCTCATGGCCGCCGCCGGGCTCCCGACGAACCGGGACGAGGTCAGTGCGCTGTGGCCGACGTGGGAGGACTTCATCGCCACCGGCCAGCGCTACACCGAAGCGACCGGCATGGCGTTCATCGACAACGCCGCCACGACGGTCTTCCTGCAGGCCGTCTCGCAGGGTGAGGAGCAGTACTACTCCGCCGACGGCGAGGTGGTCTACGACACCAACCCCATCGTCCGCGAGTCCTTCGACCTGGGGCTGCAGGCCATCGCCGCCGGCATCACCGCGAAGCTGGAGAGCTTCACCGACGGGTGGAACGCCGGCATGGCCAAGGGGGCGTTCGCCGCCGTCGCCGCGCCGTCGTGGATGCTCGGGTCCATCCGCTCCGCAGCCCCCGACACCGCGGGCAAGTGGGACATCGCCACCATCCCCGGTGGCAGCGGCAACTGGGGCGGCAGCTACCTGGCCATCCCCGCGCGCGCGGCCAACCCGCAGGCGGCGTGGGACTACATCACGACGATGCAGTCCCCCGAGCAGCAGCTGCAGCACTTCATCGACGCCGGGTCGCTGCCCACCACTCCCGTCAACTACGACAAGCCGGAGCTGGTGAACCACACCGACCCCTTCTTCAGCGACGCTCCCACGGGCAAGATCTTCACCCAGGCCGTCCTGGGCCTGGAGCCCTTCGTGAACGGCGAGTACAACACCGAGATCAGCACCGAACTGCTCAACGCGCTCAACGGCGTCGAGGGCGACGGTGCCCCCGCCGACGCCGCGTGGGACACCGCCACCAAGAACATCAAGACCGCGATCGGCGCCTGATGAGCGCCACCCTGACCCCCGGCACGCTGCGGCCGGTCAAGCCGGCCACCGCGACGCGGCCGGTGGAGAGGCATTGGGAGCGGCTGGCGCCGTACGGGTACGTGGCCCCCTTCTACGTGCTCTTCCTCGTCTTCGGCCTCTTCCCGTTGCTGTTCACCTTCTACGTCGCGCTGTTCGACTGGAACCCGATCGGTGACAGGACGTTCGTCGGCCTGGAGAACTTCCGCCAGCTGGGTGAGGACCCGCGCTTCTGGAACGCGCTGCGCAACACCTTCAGCATCTGGATCATCTCGACCGTCCCCCAGTTGATCATCGCGCTGATCCTGGCGCAGGTCCTCAACAACGCCTTCCTGCGCCTGGCCAACTTCTTCCGCATGGCCATGCTGCTGCCCTACATCACCTCGGTGGCGGCGACGGCGATCGTCTTCGCCCAGCTCTTCAACCGCGACTACGGCCTGCTGAACTGGTTCCTGGAGCTGCTGGGCTTCGGCCACGTCGACTTCATGTCCACGGCCGTCGGCAGCCACGTGCTCATCTCGGCCATGGTCATCTGGCGCTGGTTCGGTTACAACACCCTGCTGTACCTGGCGTCGCTGCAGGCCGTCCCGCGCGACCTGTACGAGGCGGCCGCGGTGGACGGAGCCGGCCCCGTCAAGCAGTTCTTCCACATCACCCTGCCGTCGCTGCGCCCGGTGATCGTCTTCACCGTCATCATGTCCACCATCGGCGGCCTGCAGATCTTCACCGAGCCGCTGCTGCTGTCCAACGGCACCCTCACCTGCGGCACCGCGCGCCAGTGCCAGACCCTGTCGCTGTTCCTCTTCGAGCAGGGCTTCGGGTCGTTCAAGTTCGGCTACGGCTCGGCCATCGGCGTCGCGCTGTTCGCCATCATCGTCATCGTGGCGTTCATCAACTTCCTGCTCTCGAGCCGTCTGGGGAAGAAGGGCTGAACATGGCCACCACCACCGACTCCCGTCGGCGCAACGACACCCGGCCGGCTGCGAGCACCCGTCGCCGGCGCAGGGGCATCGTGCGCGTGCGCTGGTACACCTACCTGATCCTCAGCCTGGCGGCGGCCGCGTGCGTCTTCCCGGTCTACTGGATGTTCGTCGTCTCCTCCGTCGGCTCCGAGGCGGCCACCCAGCTGCCGCCGCGCGTGGTCCCCGGGGGCAACTTCCTCGACCTGCTGAGGCTCGTCTTCGAGACCGTGCCGTTCGTGCGATCGCTCATCAACAGCTTCATCGTCGCCGCCCTCATCGCCGTGGGGCAGGCGTTCCTGTGCTCGCTCGCGGGCTTCGCCTTCGCGAAGATGACCTTCCGCGGCCGTGACGTGCTCTTCCTGATCCTCGTGCTGACCATGACGGTGCCCGCCCAGCTCGCCGTCATCCCGCAGTACATGGTCATCTCCACCCTGGGCTGGGTCGACACCCTGCAGGCGCTCGTCGTCCCCGGCCTGGTCAGCGCGTTCGGCATCTTCTGGATGCGCCAGCACATCAGCGCCACCATCAGCGACGAGCTGCTGCAGGCGGCGCGCATGGACGGGGCGAACTCCTGGCAGATCTTCGCCCGCATCGCCTTCCCTGTCGTCCGGCCGGCGGCCGCGGTCCTCGGGCTGCTCGGCTTCGTCAACGCCTGGAACGACTTCCTGTGGCCCTTCATCGTCCTGAAGTCCCCCGACATGTACACCGCGCAGATCGCCATCAAGGCCCTGCAGAGCAACATCTCCGTCGACCTCGGCCTCGCCATGGCCGGTTCGTTCCTGGTCACCATCCCGCTGCTGGTGCTCTTCGCCTTCTTCGGCAAGCAGATGGTCTCCGGCATCATGGACGGTGCCTTCAAGGGGTGAGCCGGCGGTGCAGCCGACCCACCCCCTCGCCCTCCCCGTGCACCCCGAAGGACGGTCATGACCGACGAAACCCCCGTGCTCGACGACGCTCAGGTCGAGCACTTCCTGGACACCGGCTACGTGGTGGTGCCGGGCGCCTTCGACCCGGCCGCGGCCGCCACCTGGGTGCAGCGCGGCTGGCAGCGCCTGGGCGTGGACCCGGACGACCCGGGCACCTGGGACCGCCCCCGGGTCCACCTGCCCTCCGAGGATCACGTGGATGCGGCAGAGTTCGCCCCGCGAGCCTTCGCCGCGGCCTGCCAGCTGCTCGGCGGCGCCGAGCGGGTGGAGCTGCCCTGGCGGTGGGGCGACGGCTTCATCGCCAACCTCGGCGTCGGCGCGGACGAGCCGTTCCGCGAGCCGAGCGCCGCGGTGCCCGGCTGGCACAAGGACGGCGACTTCTTCCGGCACTTCCTGGACTCGCCCGAGCAGGGCCTGCTGACGATCGTGCTGTGGACGGACGTGCACAGCCGCGGCGGGGGCACCTTCGTGGCCACCGACTCCGTCGGCGTGGTGGCCCGGTTCCTCGCCGAGCACCCCGAGGGTGTGCTGCCCGAGCAGCTGCAGCAGACGCGGCTGATCGAGCGGTGCCGGGAGTTCACGGAGATCACCGGTCGGGCCGGGGACGTGGTGCTCATGCACCCCTACGTGCTGCACGCCACGTCGCAGAACGTGCTGCGCGCCCAGCGGCTGATCACCAACCCGCCCATCGCGCTGCGCGAACCGCTGCGCTTCGACCGCGCCGACGCCACCGAGCACTCCCCGGTGGAGCGGGCGGTCCTGCGCGGGCTGGGGGTGGAGCGCCACGCCTTCACCCCCACCGGGCCGCGCGAGGCCGTCGTGCCCGAGCGGCTGCGCCACCTGCACGCGGCGGAGCCCGCAGCCCGCTGAGCACCGCACGGAGGGGTGTAGCGATACACCCCTCCGTGTGCTTCCCTTGCCCCCCTACCGCCGCACCGCCGCGGCGCAGCGCAACGGAGTCCCCCATGACCACCACGCCGGCCACCCGCCGCTCGTTCCTCACCCTGGCCCTGGCCACCCCGCTGGCCGCCTCAGCCCTCGCCGCCTGCGGGTCCTCCGGACCCGGCCAGGCCTCCAGCGGCGGGGCGACCATGTGGATCCTGACCGGGCAACCCGGGGAGGGCATCCGCACCGACGCCGTCGACACCTTCAACGAGGCGAACGGTGACCAGGAGATCACCCTCACCGCCTTCCAGAACGACGCGTACAAGGCGAAGATCCGCACGGCCATCGGGGCGGACCAGGCCCCCACGATCCTGCCCACCTGGGGCGGGGGCGGCCTGCGCGACTACGTCCGCAACGGCAAGGTGGAGGACCTCACCCCGTTCTTCGAGGAGAACGCCGACCTGAAGGACAAGCTGTTCCCCAGCGCCTTCGCGGCGGCGACCGTCGACGGCAAGATCTACGCCATGCCGTGCGAGGCGGTCACCCCGATCGTCTTCTACTACAACAAGAAGCTGTTCGACCAGGTGGGTGCGCAGCCGCCGGCTACCTGGGACGACCTCATGGCGCTGGTGCCCGTGTTCAAGGACGCGGGCATCGCCCCGGTCTCCCTGGGCGGGCAGTCCCGGTGGACGAACATGATGTGGCTGGAGTACCTCTACGACCGCATCGGCGGAGCCGAGCTCTTCCAGGACATCTACGACGGTGAGCCGGACGCGTGGTCCCGCCCGGAGTCGCTGGACGCCCTGACGAAGGTGCAGGACCTGGTGCGCGCGGGCGGTTTCGTCGACGGCTTCGCCTCCATCGCCGCCGACTCCAACGCCGACCAGGCCCTGCTCTACACCGACAAGGCCGCCATGATGCTGCACGGCGCCTGGACGTACGGGTCCATGAAGGCCGACGGCGGCGACTTCGTCACCGGTGGCCACCTGGGGTACATGAACTTCCCCACCGTCACCGGCGGCAAGGGGGACCCGGCGGCGACCGTGGGCAACCCGTCCGGCTACTACGCGGTGTCGGCCACGGCCACCGACGAGGCGAAGGCCGCCGCCAAGGCCTTCCTCGCCGAGGGGCTGGTGACCGACGCCACCACGGACGCGTGGATCGCTGCCGGGTCGGTGCCCATCGTCGTCGGCTCCGACAGCCGCTTCGGGGACTCCGAGGACGCCGACTGGCTGCAGTTCGTCTACGACCTCGCGTCCGGCGCGCCGACGTTCCAGCAGTCCTGGGACCAGGCGCTGTCGCCGACCGCCGCGGACGCGCTGCTGGAGAACATCGAGAAGCTGTTCACCCTCAGCACCACCCCGCAGCAGTTCGCCGACGCGATGAACGCCACCACCGGTTCGTGACCACCCCGGCCCACCCCCTCGCGCCGTCGCCGCAGCCGGCGGCGGCGCGAGGCGGAGGCGTCCTGCGCCTGGACCCCGTCCCCCTCGGCGGGCACCGCGACGAGGACACCGCGGTGGTCGCCTGCACCGGCGCCGGTGGTGAGCGGCTGCTGCGCAACGTCACCGTGCCCACGCTGACCCCCCACCTGCCCGACCCGGCGACGCGCACGGGCACCGGCGTCGTCATCGCCCCCGGCGGTGCCCTGCACGTCCTGGCCGCCGACCACGAGGGCGACCTGGTGGCGCAGCGGCTCGCCGAGCGGGGGATCGCCGCGTTCGTGCTGCACTACCGGCTCGTGCCCACACCCACCGACGAGGAGGGCTTCGCCGCCGCGATGCGGCGCATCGGCGACCGCGACCACCTCGCGGAGGTGTCGCGGGCGCAGCGACCGCAGGCCCTGGCCGACGGCGGCGCCGCGCTGCGCCTGGTGCGCGAGAACGCCGCCGCGTGGCACGTGGACCCGGACCGGGTGGGCGCGCTCGGCTTCTCCGCCGGCGGCTACGTCTCCCTGGTCACCACCCTCGACGGGACGGCCGAGGAACGCCCGTCGTTCCTCGGCGCGGTCTACCCCGCCTGGTGGGGCGAGGTGGCGCTCCCGCAGCCGGCGCCGCCGCTCTTCCTGGCCTGGGCCGCGGACGACGAGCTCGGCGACGCGGTCGTCGGCTCCTGCCTCCGGCTGCAGGACGCCTGGCGACGGGGCGGCTTGCAGGTCGAGGTGCACGCCTACGCCCGCGGCGGTCACGGTTTCGGCGCCCTGGAGCGGGGCACGACCTCGGACGGCTGGTTCGACGCCTTCGTGCGCTGGGTGGCCCTCACCACCGGGTGAGCGCGGCCCGCCGTCGGTGTGCGCCGGCGGCGGGCCGCTCCGGGCGGCTCAGCGCTTCAGCACCCCCAGCAGGCCCGAGGCGACCTGGCCGGCCTTCTGCTGCTCACCCTGCTGGGCGGTCATGACGATCAGCGCGCCGGTCAGCGCGGGGATGCTCCACTGCAGCAGCTTCAGGCGCTTCTGAGCGCTCGCGATGTCCTGCGGGGTGCCCTGCTCGGGGTCGACGCCCGAGGCGGCGGGGGCGTGGGAGTCCTTGCCCAGCTTCGCGCCCTGCAGCCCGGAGTACGCGGTGACCCCCATCGCCGCGAGCGTGACCACCGACTTCACCACCGTGTTGCCGCGGGTGCCGGACTGAGCGGCGACCCGCCCGCGGTTGCCGAGGATCAGCCCGACACCGCCGATGCTGTGCACGGCGATCGCGGCCGCGTTGACCGGCGCCCACCGCGCCCAGCCGGCGGTCGCGACGTGCGTGCGGTCTCGCGGGTCGGAGACGGCGGCGGAGGCGCCGTTGAGGCCGACCGCGCCGAACAGCGAACCGCCGAACCACGCTGCGAGGCCGATGTCGTGCAGGGAGCGGATGACGGTCTGGCGTTCGGACACGAAGGTCTCCTCGGTGCTGGGCTCACCCTCGCGGACGCGGGGGAGACGTCCACTGTGGCCCAGGACGGGGCGGCGCGCCCCTCGGCGCAGCAGCGGTCGGGTGCCGGCGCGGGGGGCGGTGGAGGGCCGTCCTGGCTACGGTGGTGCGGCCAGCGGACGACGGAGAGGACGCGAGTCATGAGCACCGGCCCCGACGGCGCACCGGTCCCCAGGGAGGCGCCCGCGCCCCCCGGTTCGGAACTGCCCGAGGCAGTCGACGAGATCGAGCAGCGGGTGGACGAGGAGGTCCGCCGGGTCGCCGCGCGCAGCCGCGAGGAGGACAGCACCTCCGCGCCGTCCGGTGACGTCGTGCCGGACGGCGCGGAGGCGGACGGTGACGGCGGTGACGCGCCGTTGTCCGAGCCGACCGACTGACCCCTCACCGCAGCGCGGGTGGCCCCGGGGCGGCTCAGCCGCCCGCCGCCACCCGCGCCGCGTCGTAGGGCGCCAGGAACCCGCACATCCCCAGCGTCGTCGGCTCGGGCCGTTCCAGCCGGGTCACGACGCCGTCGGCGAGGTGGGCGTGCTCACCCCGCTCGAGGGCGTCGATCTGCTCGCCGGTGCGGCGGGCCACCGCGGCCGCACCGTGCTCCCAGCGCTCGCGGAACCGTGCGGTGCGCGGTCGCACGAGCGCGGCCGCGGCGGCGTGGAACTCCGCCAGCGCGGTCGCGTCGCCGGATCGGGTGCGGCGCAGGATCTCGGTGAAGCCCGCCACGGCCAGGTCGCGGCGCTCCCGCGCCCGCTGCGGCGAGGGGGTGCCGTCCGGGCCGGTGAGGGAGGCGGCCCGCCGGTAGCTCTCCTCGTCGCGCAGGTGCTCCGGGGGGAACGTCATCACCGCGTCGCCGGCCTCCGGCAGGCCGGAGTTCTGCATGACGACGACCACCTTGAGGTCCTCGACGTTCACGGCGCGGTGGATCGTGCCGGGGGTGAACCAGACGACGTCCCCGGCGGTCAGGGGGTGCTCGGCGTACCCGGAGGTGGTCAGGGTGTGCAGTTCACCGCGGCCGCCGACGACGACGTACGCCTCCGTGCAGGTGGTGTGCAGGTGCGGGGAACCGCCGTGCAGGTCGTCCGCGGTCTCCCACGGGTAGACGTTCAGCTCCGACAGCCCGACCGCACCGGGGAACTCCGGGACGGCGCCGGTCGTCACCGGTCCGCGTCCAGGGCGTTCGCCGCGGCGACCGCCTCGATCTCCCCCCGGTCCCACACGCGGTCGCCGACGACGACGCGGTGCCGCAGCCGCAGCGATTCGCCGTCGGCGAGGACGACCTCTTCGGAGAACGCGAAGGAGGGCGCGATCGCCGGGAACGGCTGGTGGCGCACGAACCAGTGCAGCGGCACCGAGGGGTTGGAGGTGGTCGACGCCGAGCCGGCCAGGACGAGCAGCGTGCCGCCGCCGTCCACCTCGTCGTGCGTGGCGGAGTACGCCAGCCACGGGCTGGAGGTGCCCATGGCGTCCTCGCCCTCGTGGTCCGGCGTGGTGATGGCTCCGCCGGTCCAGCCGCGCGGGCCGCGCCAGAAGAACCCGGTGTACCCGGCGGCGGGGCGCCCGTGCGTGGTCGGGCTGCCCAGCTCCAGCACCTCGCCGCGCGTGTTGGTGATCTCCGTGTCGAAGTCCAGGGTCCACGTCCCGCGGTCGACGTCGACGGAGCCGAAGGTGTGCGTGCGCACCTCGCGGGCCCACTCCTGCCCGGTGGAGGCGATCCACGTCAGCCGCTCGGTGAACCTCACCGCGTCACCGGTGGCCTCCACGGCGTCGAAGGCGTCGTGCCGCATCCGCCCGATGTTGTCCTTCGGGACGTACCCCTGCCCGTGCACGTAGGTGCCGCCGCCCCAGAAGTTCTGCCCCGACACGTGCGAGGCGGTCATCTGCAGGCCCTTGTGCCAGCGGTGGTCGTTCGGGCGGTAGGCGGTGACGACGGCGCCGTCGAGGGTGCGCAGCGGGTGCAGGTACGGCTTGCGGGACTCGCTGGCGGCGAAGTCGCCGTCGTGGACGTAGGTGGCGATGTCCACGTCGCCGGCGCGCACGACGAGGCGCCCGGGCGTCGTGTCGTCCAGCGCGAGCGCCGTCGCCGCGGTGGTGGTGCTCATGGGGTGCTGGTCCTCTCGGGGGTGGTGGGCTGTCTCAGCGGGCGCTGGGGATCCGGGCCCAGGGAGCGCCGGTGCCGTCCATGCGGGCCGCGAACGGGTCCTCGGCGTCGATCTCCCCGCGGCGCACCGGGGCGCCGCCGGTGAACGCCGAGCGGTAGATCGCGGCGACGAGCTCGAGGGTGTCGCGCGCGCCCGCCAGCGGCACCGGGGGCAGCTCGCCGGCGTCGAGCGCGTCGAGGACCTCGCGGAACTGCGCCTCGTGACCGCTGGGCACGCCCTGCGGTTCGCGCGCCCACGCGGTGGTGGCGATCTCCTCCTGGCCGGGGGCGGCGGTGACGGTGAAGTCGTCGTCACCGTAGCCGTACAGGTGGTGCACCTCGACGGTGGCGAGTTCCAGGTCGAAGCGCAGGATCGTCGTCTCGCGGGGGGAGACCACCGAGTTCACCACGCTGGCCAGCGCGCCGGAGGCGAAGCGCACGGTGGCGACGGAGACCTCCTCGGTGCGGGTGGGGCGCGCTCCCTGCGAGGCCATGGCGCTGACCTCCTCCCACGGCCCGAGCACGGACAGCAGCACGTCCATCTGGTGGATGCCGTGGCCCATCGTCGGGCCGCCGCCCTCGACCTCGAAGCTGCCGCGCCAGGGGACCTGGAAGTACTCGTCGGGGCGGTACCACTGGGTGAGGCAGGTGGCGACGAGGGGACGGCCCAGGGTGCCGTCGGCGACGATCGAGGTGAGCCGGCAGACCCCGGAACCGAACCGGTGCTGGGAGACCACCGCCACGGACCCCGCCGAGGCCGCCTCGGCCGCGAGGAGCCGGTCGGTCTCCGCCAGGGAGAGGGCGATGGGCTTCTCCACGACGACGCTCGCCCCGGCGGCCAGCGCCTGCTCGGCCACCGGCACGTGCGCGCTCGGCGGGGTGCACACGTGCACGAGGTCGACGCGGGTGTCCGCCAGGACCTCCGCCAGGTCGGTGGTGGCGCGCGGCACGCCCCACTGCTCGGCGAACGCCTGCGCGCGCCCGGCGTCGACGTCCACCGCGGCCACGAGGCGCACCCGGTCACCGAGGGCGGTCAGGGCGCGGGCGTGGGCGGCGGCGATGCCGCCGGTACCCACGACGACGACGTTGCGGGGGGACGGGGTGCTCGTCACGGGGGGTGCCTCCTGGCTGGACGGGTGCGGGGTCTGGGCGGGTTTCAGGCGGAGGCCACGTTGGCCTGGAGCTCCGCGACCATGGCCTCGGCGGCCGCCTGGGGCGTCTGCGCGCCGAACAGCACCTCGGAACCGTAGCGGGTGACGAGGTCCTGGACGGTGCTGGCGCCCGGGGGTGCGGCCGGTGGTGCGGGCACGACGACGTCCTCGAGGGACTCCACGTACTCCGCCGACTGGGCGTCGGACGGCTGCAGCAGCGAGGTGATCTGGTCGCGCAGCTCGGGGTCGCTGGGGATGCCGCGCTCGGTGAGCAGGATCTCCGCCGCCTCCGGGGAGTTGGAGAGCCAGTCCACGAGGGTCGCCGCGGCCTCGGGGTTCTCGGAGCGCGAGGAGATGGACCAGAACATGGACGCCTTGTAGAAGAGGCCCGGGGAACCGCCCGCCTCCTGCAGCGGCGGCCGCAGCAGCACCATCTCCTGCCCGGCTGCGGAGGACAGCGCGGTGACCTGGTTCGCCCACCACACGGCCATCGCCGCGGTGCCGGTGGCGGTGCCGGACTGGCTGAGCCCGGCGGCCTGCCGCTCCACGGCCAGGGTGGCCGGGGCGGCCGCACCGGACTGGATGGTGTCCAGGTTGTACTGCCACCAGGAGGCCACGTGGGCGGGGTCGAGCGTGACCTCGGTGCCGTCGCCGTAGAACTCGCCGCCGAGCTGGGAGACCCACAGCTGCAGGCTGGCCTCGTCCAGGCCCATGGTCTGCCAGCCGTGCACGTCCGGCTGCCCGCTCTGGGAGATGCGCAGGGCGATGTCCGCCGCCTCCTGCCACGTCCAGGTGGTGTCGTCCGGCAGCGGCACGCCGGCCGCCTCGAACAGGGCCGGGTTGGCGACGACGACGTGGGCGTTGACGCCGACGGGGACGGCGAACAGGCCGTCGGCGGTGCGGCCCGTGCTGAGGGTGTCCGACGGGATGCCGCTGGTGTCGATCTCGGTGTCGGCGAGGTCGAGCAGCGCACCGCGGTCGGCGTAGGAGCGCAGCTGCAGGACGTCCATCTGGATGACGTCCGGGGCGTCGTTGGCGGCGACGTTCGTGGCGAGGCGGTCCCAGTACCCGGACCACTCGGTGAACTCGCCCTGGACGGCGATGTCGGGGTGCTCCGCCTGGAAGGCCTTGATGGCCCGGTCGGTGATCTCGTGGCGGGTGTCCGAGCCCCACCAGGTGAAGCGCAGGGAGGCGTTGCCCTCGGCGGTCTCGGAACCACCGCCGCAACCGGCCAGGGCGGTGGTCGCCGCGGTGCCGGCCAGGCCGGCGGTGAAGGCGCGGCGCGACAGGAGGCGGCGGGTCGTGGTCGATGTGCCCGGCGTCGTCGACGGAGTCATCGGTTCTCCTCAGGGGACGTGGTGGTTCGCGGGGGACGGGGAGGCGGGGGTCAGGCGGACTCGATCTGGCCGGTCAGGTCGTCGACGTACGCCTGCGCGGCGGCGTCGGGCGTCTGCCGGCCGAACAGCACGTCGGAGCCGATGCGGGTCATGATCTCCCCGGACGACGAGCCGCCGACCGGCGGGATCGGCGGCGCGGGGTTGACGACGTCCTCGATGGAGTTCACGTACTCCAGCGCGGCCCGGTCGGTCTCGGAGAGCTTGTCCACGATGCGCTCGCGGAACGCGGGGTTGGCCGGGATGCCGCGCTCGGTGAGCATGAGGTCGGCGACCGCGTCGGCGGTGGAGAGGTAGTTGATGAACCGCACGGCGGCCTCGGGGTGCTCCGTGCGCGAGGACACCGCCCAGTACATGGACGCCTTGTAGTACAGGCCCGGGTCGCCGCCCGGGGTCTGCGCCGGGGGGCGCAGCAGGACCAGCCGCTGCCCCGACGCGTTCGTCAGGGCGGTGAGCTGCGTGGACCACCAGGGGGCGAAGGCCACGGTGTTGGTGGCGGTGCCGGACTGGTCCAGCGCGGAGGAGGTGGGGTTGCGCTCGATGGTGAGGGTGACGGGGGTGCCGGCACCCGACTCGGCCAGGCCCAGGTGGTACTCCCAGAACGAGGCGAGCGTGTCGGGGTTCAGCCCCACTCCGCCGTCCTCGGTGAACAGCGTCTCGCCCATCTGCATCGCCCAGTTCTCCATGGGCGGGCCCTGCACGCCCTCGGTCTGGATGCCGTAGACGTCCGGCAGGCCGGCGTCGGTCACGGCCTTGCCGATGCGCGCGTACTCCTCCCACGTCCACGTGGTGTCGTCCGGCACCGGCACACCGGCGGCCTCGAGGATCTGGGTGTTCGCCACGATGGCGTGGGGCACGACCCCCTGCACGATCGCGTACAGGCCGCCGTCGGACTCGCCGAGGGCGAGGTCGCCGTCGGAGATCCCGCCGGTGTCGAGGCCGTCCTCCTCCGACAGGTCCAGCAGGGCCCCGCGGTCCGCGTAGGACTTCAGGTACGCGGCGTCCATCTGGATGATGTCGGGGGAGTCGTTGGCCGCGGTGCTGGTCGCCAGGCGGTCCCAGTAGCCGGACCACTCGGTGAACTCGCCCTCGACCACGATGTCGGGGTTCTCCTGGTTGAACGCCCTGATGATCTCCTGCGTGTACTCGTGGCGGGCGTCGGAGCCCCACCAGGTGAAGCGCAGCCGGGCGGGGCCGGACTCGCCCCCGCCGGAGCCGCCCCCGCAGGCGGCGAGACCGACGGTCGCGGCGGCTCCGAGGGCGCCGAGGCCGACGGCACGGCGGGACGGGCCGGGAGCGGGGTGCGGGGATCGGGACACGGTGTCTCCCACTGTCGTCGTTGACCGGGTGGTTCGGGGATCGGGGTGGTTCACGGGTGGTGCGTGGGTGGTGCGCCGGGCGCTCCGTCAGGCGGTTCCGACCGCGTTCGTCAGCTCCTCGACCATCGCCTCCGCCGCTGCCGCCGGCTGCAGCTCGCCGAACAGCACCTGCGAACCGTAGCGGCGGACGATCTCCTCGATGTTGGAGGCGCCGGCCGGTGCGGACGGCGGGGTGTCCTCGACGACGTCGGCGAGGGAGTCGGTGTACTCGATCGCCTGGCGGTCCGTCTCGGACAGCTTGGGGGTGATGTAGTCGCGGATGGCGGTGTTGGCGGGGATGCCCCGCTCGGTGAGCATGAGGTCCGCGACGGCCTGGGAGTTCACCAGGTAGTCCAGGAACGTGGCGACCTGCTCGGGGTGCTCGGTGCGCGCGGAGGCGGACCAGAACATGGAGGGCTTGTAGTAGACGCCGGGCTCCCCGCCGACGGACTGCGTCGGCGGGCGCAGGAGGGTCAGCGGCTGGCCGCTGGCGCCGGCCAGCGCGTTGATCTGGGTCGCCCAGTACGGCTGCATCGCGATCGTGTTGGTGGCGATGCCGCTCTGGTCCAGGGCGGCGACGGCCCGCTCCATCGCCAGGGTCACCGGCCCGGCGGCGCCGGACTCGATGAGCCCGAGGTTGTACTCGTACCAGTCGGTGACCATGGCCGGGTCGAGGGTCACGTTCCCCTCGTCGTCGTAGAACGCACCGCCGAGCTGCTTCACCCACAGCTGCAGACCGGCCTCGTCGATGCCGCCGTTCGCCACGCCGTAGGTGCCCTCGGGGGTGGCGGCGCTGATCGCGGCACCGAGGGCGTTGTAGTCGTCCCACGTCCACGTGGTGTCGTCGGGCACCTGCTGCCCGGCGGCCTGCACGATGCCGGGGTTGGTCATGACGCCCAGCGGCACGACGCCGATCACGAGGCCGAAGAGGCCGTCGCCCGTCTCGCCGGTGTCCAGGGCGTTGGAGTCGATCGCGGAGGTGTCCAGGCCCTCGAGCTGGGAGAGGTCCAGCAGGGCGCCCCTGTCGGCGTAGGAGCGCAGGTAGATGGCGTCCATCTGGATGATGTCGGGCGCGTCGTTGGCGGCGACGTTCGTCGCCAGGCGGTCCCAGTAGCCGGACCACTCGGTGAACTCGCCCTCCACCTGGATGTCGGGGTGCTCCTCGTTGAACGCCTGGATGATCTGCTCGGTGTACTGGTGGCGCGCGTCGGCGCCCCACCAGGTGAAGCGCAGGGTCACCGGGCCCTCGTCGCCGGCCGACCCGCCCCCGCAGGCGGCGAGGCCGGCCGTGGCGGCGGCGCCTGCGGCGAGGCCGCCGAGGGCCCGGCGGGAGACGGTGCGGCGGGGGCTGGGGGTGGGCACGGAGGGCCGTCCTTCCGCCGGGCTTCCGTGCCCGGCACTTTCGAGGTGGTCGGTGGTGCGGGGAGTGGTCACTTGCCGCCCGTGGTCGCGATCCCCTTGATGAGGAACTTCTGGCCGAAGAGGAAGGCCAGGAAGATCGGGACCAGGGACACCACGCTCATCGCGAACAGCGAGCCCCACGACGACTCCGAGGTCGCGTCGACGAAGGAGCGCAGGGCCACCGGCACGGTGTACATGTCGGGGTCGGTCAGGAAGATCAGCTGGCTGAAGAAGTCGTTCCAGGTCCAGATGAACGTGAAGATCGCCGTGGTGGCCAGGGCGGGCACCATGAGCGGCAGGATGATCCGGCCGAAGATGCGGAAGTGCCCGCAGCCGTCGATGCGCGCGGCCTCGTCCAGCTCGCGCGGGATGCCCCGGATGAACTGGACCATCAGGAAGATGAAGAACGCGTCCGTGGCGAGGATCTTCGGCACGACCAGCGGCAGGAAGGTGTTCAGCCAGTCCAGCTGGGAGAAGAGGATGTACTGCGGGACGATCACGACGTGGATCGGCAGCATGATCGTCATGAGCATGATCGCGAACAGGGTCCTCTTCGCCCGGAACTCCATGCGGGCGAACGCGTAGGCGGCCAGCGAGCAGGAGACGAGGTTGCCCAGGATGCAGCCGATCGCGATGATCGCCGAGTTGAGCATGTAGTGCCCGAAGGGGGACGCGAGCGCCGCCCAGCCGTCGGGGTAGTTCTGCGGCTGGGGGTCGGAGACCCACAGGCCGGGTGCCTGGAAGATCTGGTCCTGGGACCGCAGCGAGCCGGCGATCATCCACAGCACCGGGTAGAGCATGACGAACGCGGTGATGATCAGGGCCGCGTGCTTGAGCAGGGAGCGGACGCGGCTGGGCCACGGCGTCTCGTCGCGCTTGCTGGGGGAGGGCGCCGCGGAGGGCGTGGCGCCCGTGCGCGTGGAGGAGATCTCAGTCGTCATAGAACACCCACAGCTTCGACGCGTAGAAGTTGATGGCGGTGAACACCCCGATGATGATGACCAGCAACCACGCCAGGGCGGAGGCGTAGCCCATGTCGAAGTTCTGGAAGCCGCTCTGGTACAGGTACAGCGTGTAGAACATCGTCGAGTCGCTGGGCCCGCCGGTGCCGCCGGAGACGACGAACGCCTGGGTGAACGACTGGAACGCGTGGATCAGCTGCAGCACCAGGTTGAAGAAGATGATGGGGGTCAGCAGCGGCAGGGTGACCGAGCGGAACTGCCGCCAGCGCCCGGCCCCCTCGGTGGAGGCCGCCTCGTAGTACATCCGCGGGATCTGGCGCAGCCCCGCGAGGAAGATCACCATCGGGGCGCCGAAGGTCCAGACGTTGAGGATGATGATGGTCCCCAGCGCCGTGGACGGGTCGGAGATCCAGCCGCGGCCGTCGATGCCGACGAGCGCGAGGATCTGGTTGACCAGGCCCTGGGTGCCGAAGATCTGCCGCCACAGCACGGCGATGGCGACGGAGGCGCCGAGCAGCGAGGGCAGGTAGTAGATCGAGCGGTACAGGGGCAGTCCGCGCAGGCCCCGGTCCAGCAGCACGGCCAGGGCGAGCGCCAGCGCCAGCTGCAGCGGTACGGAGATGAAGACGTAGAGGAACGTCACCTTCAGCGAGTTGTGCAGCCGGTCGTCCGTCAGCATCCGCTGGAAGTTGTCCAGCCCGGCCCACTCCGGGGGCTGGATGAGGTTGTAGTCCGTGAACGCCAGGTAGAGGGAGGCGGCCATCGGGCCGATGGTGATGAGGAAGAGGCCTGCGAACCACGGCAGCAGGAAGAGGTAGGCGACCTTCGTGTCCCGCTTGTCCGTGCTCTGCTGCCCCTTGAGCGTGCGCAGTTCGCCGAGTGCGCTCATCGGGGCCGCCTCGCTCGGCCGCGTGCTCGAACGTGGTGCATGGTCTCTCCAGTCGTCATCGACCGTACCTGCGGATAACGTTTACCTGGCGTGACGGTACCAAGTGGACCGGCCCGGTGGAAGTGAACCCGCCCGGTTGCCCACCCCCGGTCGCGGGTGGCTGGGCCACCGGCCGGGGTGGGAGGGTGCACGGGTGTCGACGCGAGACGAGATGCCGGCCCTGGACGAGCTGCGCGAGACGGGGGAGCGGGCCCTGCGCGAGCTGCGCCGGCCCCTGGAGGAGTGGCTGCGCGAGCGCGCCGTCGTGGACGAGGAGGTCGGCGCCGACGGCGTCGTCGACGCGCTCGCGGCCTCCCTCGGTGGTCTGCTGGCCCTGCGGCCGCCGGCGCGCGAGGCCGTCGTCACGCGCTTCTCCCCGGAGGAGGTCGAGGCGCTGACCGGGCGGGTGCTGCCGGCCCTGGTGGAGCGCACCGGCTCGCCCGAGCCGGAGGAGGTCGAGGCCGACCTGCGGGCGGTCTGGTACCAGTTCCTGGGCTTCCTCGCCGAGACCGGCCGCTGGAGCGGCCCGGCCGGTCACCTGGAGACGTGCCTGGCGATCCTCGGCCCCGAGGAGGTCGACCTGGTGCAGGTGCTGCAGGAGGCCGCCGAGGGTGTCGGGCCCGAGGAGGAGGACGCGGCCGTCCTGGGCTCCTTCCCCGTGCGCGCCGCGAGCGCCGTGCTCACCCACGTCGGGGAGGGCATCGCCGTCCCCGACGACGAGGAGCTCGCCCCCGGGGACGTCGCGGCGCTGCTCGCCGAGCTCGACCGCGGCGCGCCCGGTGACGAGCCCCCGCACCTGGAGGACGTGCCGTGGCTGCGGCAGGTCGTCCTGACGATGCTGGACCTGGAACTGCTCGACGGGGAGGACGAGACGGCCCTGGCCCCCGGTGCGGCGGCGGACGGCTGGCTGGGGGCGGACCCGGAGGCGCGGGAGCTCCGCCGGGAGCTGGTGGGCCGCTTCCTCCTGGACGACCCCGCGACCCTCGACGGCGGGTTCTCCGTCGCCGAGGCCGTGCTGCCGACGGTGCTGGCGGCCGCGGTCGCCGGTGACCCGCTGGACGAGGCGGCGCTGACCGAGCTCGTCGAGGAGGGGGCCGACCTCGGGCCGGCCGCCCCCGCGGCCGTGGGGGAGGTGCGCGAGCGCCTCGCGGACCTGGCGGCGTTCGGCCTCGTCAGCGACGGCACGCCGTGGACGGTGCAGCGCGGGTGCTGGCCCGCCGTCGCCGCCGCGGTCGCCGCCGAGGAGGACGCCCCGGGTGGGTTCCTCGGCGGGGATGACGAGCCGTTGTGGTTCGACTCGGTCGCCGACACCCTCGGGCTCGGCGACGCGCAGAAGCAGCAGATCCGCGACATCCTCGGCGGCCGCTGACCGCGCCCGCCGCACCGCACCGACGGCGATCGGGTCGTGACAGCGGGCTCCCGCGTTGGTAGAACTGGCGCGTCGCGCCCGGTCCCCGGGGTCGCGGCGCACAGCGTCCACCGGAGGGACCATGGCCACGACCGTCGACGGCACCCAGCGCACCGGTGATCCCGGCGCGACGGACGTGCCGCAGCAGGCCGCCCGCCTGCTGGAACTCGCGCAGCGCACCGCCGACGCGGCGCTCGCCGACGCCCGCCAGCGTGCCGCGGCGATCGTCGCCGAGGCGGAGGAGCGGGCCCTCGCCACCGAGGAGAAGGCCCGCGAGGCCGCCCTCGCGCTGCACGTGGAGAGCCGCCGCCGGCAGGAGGAGGCCGAGCGGGCGATCGCCGAGGTCGAGCGCACCCGCACCGAGGCGCGCGAGCGGGCCCGCGAGCTCGCCGGCCGGCTGCTGGCGCTCGCCGAGGGACGTCCCGACGCCCTGCCGGCGGACGGCACCGACGGCGCCCCGGTCGTGGACGGCATCGACGGCGCCCCGGTCGTGGACGGCGTCGACGGCCCGGCGGACGGCGCCCGCCCAGCGCCGGCCGCGGGCTGAGCGGGCGGGACGAGGCCCCGTGGACGTCGCGGCCATGCGGGCCAGCTTCGCCAAGGCGGCCGCCGCCGGTGACGAGGCGCCGCTGTACTTCTACTCGCACCTGTTCCTGAGGCACCCCGAGACGCGGCCGATGTTCCCCGTGTCGATGGCCCACCAGCGCGACAAGCTGTTCAGCGCGCTCGGGCAGGTGGTGGCGCTCGTCGACGACCTCGACTCCCTGGTGCCGGTCCTGCAGGGGCTCGGGCGCGACCACCGCAAGTTCGGCACGCTCGCCGCGCACTACCCGGCCGTCGGCGCCAGCCTGCTGGCGACGCTGCGGCACTTCGACGACGAGTGGGACGAGGACCTCGAGCGGGACTGGACCGCCGCCTACGGCCTCGTCGCGCAGGTGATGGTGGAGGCCGCGGACGCCGCGGCCGACCAGCCCGCGTGGTGGGACGCCAAGGTCGTCGAGCACGAGCGCCGGTCCGTCGACGTGAGCGTGCTGCGCGTGCAACCGCACGCGCCCCTGCCCGTGCGCGCCGGCCAGGCGGTCTCGGTGGAGACGGAACTGCGCCCGCGCCTGTGGCGGTACTACTGCCCGGCGGGCGTCCACGGCCCCGACGGGGCGCTGGAGCTGCACGTGCAGGCCCACGCCGGCGGGCCGGTGAGCTCGGCGCTGGCCCTGCACGTCGGCGTGGGCGACGTCCTGCGCCTGGGCCCGGCGGTGGGTGAGCCGGCCCTGCTGCCGGGTTCGGACCGCGACCTGCTCGTGGTGGCCGCCGGCGCGGGGCTCGCCCCCGCGAAGGCGCTGGTCGCCGAGGTCGCCGCCGGGACCCCGGGCCGCCGGGTCCACCTGTTCGTCGGCGCCCACGACGACGCGGGGCTGTACGACCTGCCGGACCTGCGCCGGCTGGAGTCCGAGCACCCCTGGCTGACCGTGACGACCGTCGTCTCCGGCGACACCCGCTCCACCCACCTGAACGGCGACCTGCCGGAGGTGGTGCTGCAGCACGGCCCGTGGAACGCCCGCGACGCCCACGTGGCGGGCGACCGCCGCGACGTCGAGCGCACGGTGGAGCTGCTGACCGCCCAGGGCCTGCCGCGCGAGCGGGTGCGCGCGCAGGTCTTCGCCCCGAGCCGTTCGGGGCCCGACGTCGGAGGGAAGGTGTCGCGGTGAGCGACCAGGGGACCCCGCGCAGCATGCCGCAGGGCGCGGCGCGGGGCGTCGCGGAGGACGTCGCGGAGGACGTGACGTGGGACGTCGGCTTCGGCGCCGCCCCGCTGCTGCAGCGGGGCTACGACCGCGGCGAGGTGGACGCCTTCCTGGCCCGCGTGCGCAGCGAGGTGGGCCGGCTGGCCGCCGAGAGGGCCGCCCTGCGCGAGGAGGTCCAGGCGCTGCGCCGCAGCGCGCCGGCGGCGGGCGGGACCGCCACCCCGGTCGACCCCACGGACCAGGCGGTGGGGATCCTCGCCGCGGCCCAGCAGACGGCCGACCAGTACGTCGCCGACGCCGAGAGCTTCAGCAGGATGCTGGCCACCCAGGCGCGCGAGCAGTACGAGAACCTCCTGCAGCAGGCCCGTGACGAGGCCGACGAGATCGTGCGGCGCGCCGCCGCCCGGACCGGCGGCGACCCCGGCGAACCGGTCGATCCGGGTGGTGCGGGTTCTCCCGCCGGGGCCGCCGTGCCCGCGGGCGGCCTGACACCGGAAGAGGTGCAGGAGCAGGTCGTCTACCTGCAGGCGTTCGGGCGCGCCTGCCGCGCGCAGCTGCGCGCCTACCTGGAGGGCCTGCTGGAGGACGTCGAGGCGCAGTGGGGCAAGGCCGATCCCGCGGCCCTGCCCGAGGGCGCCCGCACCTCCCGGAACGGCGGCGCCCCCGACGGGGAACCGGCCGTCGTGGACCTCACCGGCGACGGGGCCGTGCCGACGCGCCGCTGAGGACCCGGGTTCCCCGCGGCTCGCGGGGAACCCGTGGACCGGGTCAGGGCGTGGGGACCACCTCGACGACGCGCAGGCCCCG
>NZ_JALBVB010000041.1:84476-145607 GCF_022669155.1 Kineococcus sp. TRM81007
CGGGGCCTGCGCCGAGCCGGTGGGTCGCTCAGCCGGCGGGACGGTGGCGCGCCTCCACCGCCACGAGCCCGAGGACGACGATCCCCGCACCGGGCAGCGCCAGGGGCGGCAGCATCCAGGCCAGCACCCCGACGAAGGCGACGGCGGACGCGAGCAGGGCGGAACCGGCCGGGTCGGCCACGCAGGTGCGGACGGCGCCGCGCACCAGGCCCGGCCAGGACGCTCCCGGTCGCCAGGAGCTCGCCGCGCGCAGCGCCACGACCAGGACACCCACCGCCAGCACCGCCGTGGCCACCAGCAGCCCCTCGCCGCCGGGGAGGGGACCGCCGGCGAGCACGGCGTTGAACCCCAGCAGGAGCAGCGCGGCGACCAGGGCGGTCGAGACGCCCCACGATCCGCGCAGCGCTGCCCGTGCCGTGCGCAGCAGGACGCGCACGCCGCTGCTCCGCCCGGCACGGTGGCGGCGCAGGTGCTCGACGCCGCCGGCCACGGCCGGGAGGGCCGTGACCAGCGGGACGGCGAGCACGCCCACGACGATGCCGGTCAGCAGCGTCTCGGCGAACAGCTCGAAGGAGTCGCGGCTGCTCGCGGACCCGGTGGTGCCGCCGGGCCCGGTGGGACGTCGTGTGCGGGCCCGGGCGGGGCCGGCGCTGCGCGGCACGCCGCTCAGCCCTTCAGGCCCTGCGTGGCAACGCCGTCGACGAGGAATCGCTGGAACACCAGGAAGAACAGCATGACCGGCAGCAGCGCCAGCACGGACATGGCGATCATCGCCCCGTAGTCGGACACGCTCGTCTGGTCCACGAACAGCCGCAGCGCCAGGGGCAGCGGGTACTTCTGCGGGTCGTTCAGGTACAGCAGCGGCCCCAGGAAGTCGTTCCAGCTCCAGATGAAGGCGAAGATCGACGCGGTGATGATGGCCGGGCGCATCAGCGGCAGCATGATGCGTGCGAAGATCCGTCCGTGCCCGCAGCCGTCGATGCGGGCCGCCTCGTCCAGCTCCCGCGGCACGTTGCGCATGAACTGGACCATGAGGAAGACGAAGAACGCCTCCGCCGCCAGGAACTTGCCGACCAGCAGCGGCACGTACGTGCCCACCAGGCCGAGCTTCTGGAACACGATGTACTGCGGGATGATCAGCACGTGGAACGGCAGCAGGAGCGTGCCGATCATCAGGGCGAACCACACCTTGCGGCCGGCGAACTGGATGCGCGCGAACGCGTACGCGGTGACCGCGGAGGACAGCACCGTGCCGATCACCGACAGCACCGCCAGCACCAGGGAGTTCCACGCGAAGGTCCACGCGGAGACCCCGCCGATGCCGGCCAGGGCGGTGCGGTAGTTGTCGAAGCTGGCGTTGCTGGGCACCAGGGAGGCGTCGCCGACGATCTCGCCCGTCGGCTTCAGCGACGACACCAGCATCCACAGCACCGGGTACAGCGCGACGGCGAGGATGGCCAGGGACAGCGCGTGCAGCAGCACGGAGCGCTTGAGCGCGCCCTGCTGGCGCCGGGGTCGGCGGGAGGTGCCCGACCCGTCGTCGGTCAGGGCGGCGGCGGTCGTGGTGGAGGTGGCGGTGCTCACTTGGACTCCCCGCTGTAGTGCACCCAGGCGTTGGAGGTGCGGAACATCACCAGGGTGATGAGGCCGATGACCAGGGCGAGCGCCCAGGCCATCGCGGAGGCGTAACCCATCCGGAAGTCGCTGAACCCGCGGATGTACAGGTAGAGCGTGTAGAAGAGCGTCGAACCCGCGGGGCCACCCTGGCCGCCGGAGATGATGTACGCGGAGGCGAAGACCTGGAAGGCGTTGATCGTCTCCAGCAGCAGGTTGAAGAAGATGACCGGCGAGAGCATCGGGACGGTGATGCTCCAGAACCGGCGCATGCTGCCGGCGCCGTCGACCGCGGCGGCCTCGTACAGCTCCCGGGGGACCTGCTTCAGGCCGGCCAGGAAGATGACCATGGGGGCGCCGAACTGCCAGGTGGCCAGCAGGATCATCATCGGCATGGTCTTGCCGGGGTCACCCACCCACCCCTCGGACGGGAAGCCGAGGTTGGTCAGCCCCAGGTCCACGACGCCGCCGTCGGAGAACATCGCCTTCCACACGATGGCGATCGACACGCTGGCACCGATGAGGGAGGGGGCGTAGAACGCCGACCGGTAGAAGCCCTGGCCCCGCAGGGCGTTGTTCAGCAGCAGGGCGACCGCCAGGGCGGCGGCCAGCTTGATCGGCGTGCCCACCAGGACGTAGACGAGGGTGACCTTCACCGACTGCAGGTAGCGGGGGTCGTCGAAGAGCTGGCGGAAGTTCTCCAGCCCGATCCACTCCGGCGCCCGGAACAGGTTGTAGTCGGTGAACGCCAGGTACAGCGAGGCCAGCATCGGGCCCGCCGTCAGGACGAAGAACCCGATCAGCCACGGCGCGAGGAACGCGTACCCCGTCCGGCTCTCCGCCCGCCGCGCCCTCCGGTAGTCGGGGGACGCGGGAGCGGACAGGACGTCGCGGGGCTGCCCGGTCTGCAGGGCGCTCACTGCTGCAGTGCCGATTCGGCTTCGGCGAACCACTGGTCCACGGCCTCGTCCACCGTGTAGCGGCCGTAGTTGACGTCGGAGGCCAGTCGCTTGAAGTTGCTCTCCAGCGTGCCGAAACCGATGGGCAGCGGCGCCGGGCTCTCACCGAGCTCGTCGGCGATGGACTCCTCGTAGGCGACGATCTGCGCGTCGGCACCCTCGAAGGTGGCGCCCTCGCGCTGGGTCTCCGAGGCGGGGATGCCGCGGGAGGTGCCGAAGATCGCACCGACCTCCGGGTCGTTGACCATGAAGTCGACGAACTCCGCGGCCGCCTCGGGGTTCTCGGTGTTCGCGCCGATGGCGTACAGCATCGACGCCTTCAGGAACAGGCCGCGGTCGCCGGTGTCGGTGGGCGGGGCCACGATCTCCAGCTTCTCCGCCCCGGTGTCCGTCAGGTACCCGGCCAGGAAGTTGTCCCAGCTGAACTCCGAGGCGGTCTCGTTGGCGCCGAAGGGGGACTTCGGGTCGAGCTGGGTGGTGCGCTCGGCGGAGATGAGTGAACCGTCCTGGCGCAGGTCGGCGGGGGACTCCCACCACTCCTTCAGCTCCGCCTTCGTGAACCCGATCTCGCCGTCCTCGGTGACCGCCTGCTTGCCCTGCTGGCGCAGGTACATGTCGAACAACCAGAAGGTGCTGGTGTAGTCGCCGCTGCCGAAGACGCCCTCCGGGCTCTTTTCCGTGACCTCGCGGATCCAGGCGTCGTACTCGTCCCACGTCATGTCGCCGGTGGGGGCGGCCACGCCGGCCTGCTCCAGGATCGCGGGGTTGTAGAAGTGCCCCAGGGCGTTGGTGCTGATCGGCACGCCGTAGGTCGCCCCGTCGATCTGACCGGAGGGCAGCAGGGTCTCCTCGATGGTGCTGGTGTCCACCGCGTCGCCGAGCTCGGCGATGTCGAGCAGTGCGCCGCGCTCGGCGTACTGGCGCAGGTACGACAGGTCGAACTGCATCACGTCGGGCAGGCCGCCGCCGGCCGCCTCGGTGGCGCGCTTCTGCCAGTACCCCTCGAAGTCGCTGAAGTTGGGGTTGATGTCGATGTCCGGGTGGGACGCCTCGAACGCGGCGATCGCCTTCGTCATGCGGTCGGCGCGGTCCTGGCTGCCCCACCAGGTGTAGTCCAGGCTCACGGGGCCGTCGGCCGCCGTCTCGCCGGAGCCGCCGCCGCACGCGGCGAGGCCGAGGGTGCTCGCGCAGAGGGCCGCGGCCACTGTGAGGAGGTGTCGGTTCTTCATCGTCTGAGCTCCGTCGCTCGGGACCCGGGGAGGGCCGCACCGTGGCTTGCATCGATTCAAAGTAAGCGCTTACCGCGACAATAGGTGGGCCCCCAGGACCCGTCAAGCAACCTGGGCCTCTCCGCCGCGGCCGCTCCGCGGACCCGCTCCGCGGACCCGCTCCGCACGCTCCCCGCGGGGCGCCGGCGCCCTCAGCCGCTGGTGCCCGCCCCGTGCAGGATCAGCTGCCGGCCCACCAGGCGGCTCGCCTCGGCGGCCGACACCGGGCGCGAGAAGCGGTACCCCTGACCCAGCGGGCACCCCAGCTGCACGAGGGTGCTGACCTGCTCGGCGCTCTCGATCCCCTCGGCGACGACCGTGAGGGCCAGGGTCCGCCCCAGCTGCACCACCGCGCCGGTGACCGTGCGGTCCTCCGGGTTCTCCGCCACCCCGTCGATGAACGACTTGTCGACCTTCAGCACGTCGATGGGGAAGCGACGCAGGTAGCTCAGCGAGGAGTAGCCGGTGCCGAAGTCGTCGAGGGCGATCCGCACGCCCAGCGCCCTGATGTCGCTCAGCTTGCCGGCGGTCCGCGAGGTGTCCTGCACGAGCAGCGTCTCGGTGATCTCCAGGGTGAGCAGGTGCGGGTCCAGCCGGGTCGAGGCGAGCACCTCGGTGATGTCCCGCACCAGGGTGGGGTGCTGGAACTGCCGCGCGGAGACGTTGACGCTCACCTTCAGCGGTGAACCGTGCTCCGCCCCCCACCGCACGGCCTGCTCGCAGGCCTCCTGCAGCACCCAGCGGCCGATGGGCACGATGAGGGCGTTCTCCTCCGCCAGCGGGACGAAGTCGGCCGGGGGCACGAGGCCGCGCACCGGGTGGTTCCACCGCAGGAGCGCCTCGAAACCGTCGATCCTGCCGGTGCACAGCTCCACGATCGGCTGGAACGCGAGGGTGAACTGCTGCTCGTCGAGCGCGCGGTGCAGGTCCGCGCGCAGCCGCTCGCGGTCGAGCTCCGCCGCGTGGTGCGCCGGCTGGAACACCTCGCAGCGCCCCTTGCCGGTGCTCTTGGCGACGTACATGGCCACGTCCGCGGCGCGCAGCAACCCGATCCCGCTGGAGGCGCACGTCGCGGAGGTGGCGATGCCGATGCTGACCCCGGTGTGCACGTAGCGGTCCAGCAGGCGCACCGGTTCGCGCAGCGACTCCAGGACCCGTTCGGCGACCGCGACCGCCTCGGTGGAGCGCGCGCCGCTGAGCAGGATCGCGAACTCGTCGCCCGACAGGCGGGCGAGGACGTCGCCGTCGCCCACGCAGTCGTCCAGCCTCCTCGTCACGGCCCGCAGGAGCGCGTCACCGCTGTCGTGACCGAGCCCGTCGTTGACCGTCTTGAGGTTGTCCAGGTCCAGGAACAGCACCGCCCGGGCGTCCTCGCCCCCGGCCGGGCGCTGCTCGGCCAGGCGCAGCCGCTCCATGAACAGCGCCCGGTTCGGCAGGCCGGTGAGGGGGTCGTGGTAGGCCTGGGTGCGCAGGCGCTCCTCGAGCCGCCGCCGGTCGCTGACGTCCCGGGTCGTCAGGACGACCCCGGCCACGGCGGGGTCGGCGACCAGGTTCCCGGCGACGGTCTCGGCCCACCGCCACGAACCGTCGCGGTGCTGCACGCGGCTGACGACCGGCGCGAGCTGCTGGCGGCTGGCCAGCGTGGCGCGCAGGTGCTCGCGGAACGCGGGCAGGTCCTCCTCGTGCACCAGGTCGAGGAAGCTCGTGCCGTCCAGGGACGTCGGGGGGTGCCCCAGGACCCACCCCACGGAGGGCGACTGGTACGTGATCGTGCCCGCCGCGTCGACCACCGTGATGACGTCGGAGGCGTTGCGCACCAGGGAGCGGAAGTGCTCGCCGGCCTCCAGGGCGTCGAGCAGGTCGTTGAAGGCCGTGGCCGTGGTGCCGAGCTGGTCGTCCGAGTCCACCTCGATGCGCGCCGACGTCGCCGACGACCACTCGCCGCCGCGGCTGCCGCGCGCGATCGTCCCGGTCACCGCCCGCAGCCGCTCGGTCAGCAGCGCCAGCCGGCCACCCACGACGGCCCGGCACAGCGCGTAGTTCAGGGCACCGACGAGGAACCCCGCGACGAGGCAGGCCACCTGGAAGGAGGGCCGTCCCGCGTACCGGTGCGGCACGCCCAGCAGTGCGGCGAAGGGCGGGAACACGAGGCCGACGGCCAGGCCCAGCCCCACCATGTAGACCGCCAGGTCCCAGAACACCCTCCGGGTGATGCGGAAGGGGCGGCGGAGCCCCGTCCGGGGTCCGGTCGCGGGCGCCTGGGAGCTCACCCCCGGGTGATCGGCCGGACGGCGCCCGAACTTGAACCCGCCCCCGGCTCAAGCACCGCAGCCGCGGCACCGATGGGGACGAGGTGCCCCTCCACCACACCCCCGCGCGCGACCGCCTCGTGGGGGACGACGTCCGCGTCCCCGTCGTGGGAGGCGGCACGCGCCGGTACATCAACCTCGACAACGCGGCGACCGGGTCCGCGTCGGTGGTCGTGGCGCGGGCCGTGGAGGAGTTCCTGCCCTGGTACTCCAGCGTGCACCGCGGGGCCGGGGCGAAGTCGCGCCGGTCCAGCGCCCGCTACGAGGGGGCGCGCGAGACGCTGCTGCGCTTCGTCGGGGCCGACCCGGACACGCACGTCGTGCTGTTCCCGCGCGGCACCACCGAGGCCCTGAACCTCATCGCCTTCCGCCTGGGTCTGCGCCGCGACGACGTGGTCGTCACCACCGCCGTCGAGCACCACGCCAACCTCCTGCCCTGGCAGCGCCACGCCCGCCTGCGCGTCGTCGACGTCGGCGAGGACGGCGTGTTCGACACCGCCGCGGTCGCCGCGGCGCTGGACGAGCACCCGCGTCCCGCGGTGCTGGCCGTGACGGGGGCCTCCAACGTCACCGGGTGGGTCCCGCCGCTGGCCGAGGTCGCGGCGGCGGCCCGCAGCCGCGGGGTCCTGGTCGTGGTGGACGCCGCGCAGCTGGCGCCGCACCGGCCGATCGACATGACCGCCACGGGGATCGACGTGCTCGCGCTGTCCGGGCACAAGCTGAACGCCCCCTACGGCGCCGGTGCCCTCGTGGTCCCGCGCCGGCTGCTCGCCGGGGGCGAGCCGATGCTGGTGGGCGGGGGCGCCGTCAGCGCCGTGTCCCACCACGACGTGGTGTGGGCCGACGGCCCCGACCGCGAGGAGGCGGGCTCGCCGAACGTCCTGGGCGTCGTGGCGCTGGAGGCCGCCGCCACCGAGCTCGCCGCCGGCTGGGCGTCGCTGCGGGTGCACGAGGACGCCCTCACGCGGGCGCTGGACGCCGAGCTGGCCGCTGTCCCCGGGTTGCGCCGCTACGGCACCACCGGTGCCGACCGCGTCCCCGTCGCCGCCTTCGACCTCGACGGCGTCCCCCACGGGCTGCTGGCCGCCCGGCTGTCCCAGGAGCACGGCATCGGCGTGCGCAGCGGCTGCTTCTGCGCGCACCCCTACGTGAGCCGGCTGCTCGCGCTCACGGAGGAGCAGGTGCAGCGGTTCCACCGGGACGTGCGCACCGGCGCCCGCCACCGCCTGCCCGGGGCCGTGCGCGCCAGCGCGGGGCGCACCACGACGCTGCAGGAGATCGCCGCCCTGGGCTCGGCCCTGCGCGAGATCGCAGCCACCCCGGGGGTCGCGCGGGACTACCGGGTCGACGACCACGGGGACCACCAGCACGTGGACCTCGAGCACCCGGGCTTCGAGCTCGCGGGTCCGGAGCACCTGCCGGCACCGGTCCGCAGCGTGCCCGCCGCCGGCTGAGGCCGGGGCGCCGGCCGTCCGGCGGCGCCGGGAGCCCCGCCGCTGCACGGCGTGGAGCGACGCGGGGCGGAGCGGGGCATAGCCTGACCGCATGGACGTCCTCCGCCGTAACAACGTCACGGTGACGGGCCGCCCCGGCGGCCCCCCGGTCGTCTTCGCCCACGGGTTCGGCTGCGACCAGCTGATGTGGCGGCACGTCGCCCCGGCGTTCGAGGCGGACCACCGCGTCGTCCTGTTCGACCACGTCGGGGCGGGCGGGTCCGACCTGGCCGCCTACGACCCCGTGCGCCACAGCAGCCTCGACGGGTACGCCGCCGACGTCCTGGAAGTGCTGGAGGCCCTGGACCTGCCGCCCGCCGTGTTCGTGGGCCACTCCGTCAGCGCGATGATCGGGGTCCTGGCGGCCGCCGAGCGGCCCGAGCGGTTCGCGCACCTGGTCCTGGTGGGTCCCAGCCCCCGCTACGTCGACGACACCGGCTACCGCGGTGGCTTCAGCCGGGAGGAGATCGACGAGCTGCTCGCCACCATGGACGACAACTACCTCGGCTGGTCCGCCCACGTCGCGCCCATGATCATGGGAGTCCCCGAGCGCCCCGAGCTGGGCCGGGAGCTCACCGACAGCTTCTGCCGCACCGACCCGGCCATCGCGCGCCGCTTCGCGCGCACCACCTTCCTGTCCGACAACCGGGCCGACCTGCCGAGGGTCCGCACCCCCGCGCTGGTCCTGCAGAGCCGTGAGGACGTCATCGCGCCGCCCGAGGTGGGCCGCTACGTCCACGAGCACCTCGCGGGCAGCGAGATGGTGGTCCTCGACACCACCGGCCACTGCCCGAACCTCAGCGCGCCCGAGCAGGTCGTCGCCGCCGTGGCCGACTACCTCGCCGCGTGACGGGGCACCCGGAGCACCCGGAGCACCCGGAGCACCCGGAGCACCCGGAGCACCCGGAGCACCCGGAGCACCCGGAGCACCCGGAGCACCCGGAGCACCCGGAGCACCCGGAGCACCCGGAGCACCCGGAGCACCCGGAGCACCCGGAGCACCCGGAGCACCCGGAGCACCCGGAGCACCCGGAGCACCCGGAGCGCTCGGCGCGGGAGGCCTGGGAGCGGTCACCGAGCGCCCTGCTGACGCTGCGCCCCGACGGGACGGTGCTGGACGCCAACCGGACCCTGCTCGACTGGGCCGGCCTGGAGCGCGAGGACGTCGTCGGCAGCCGGACCCTGAGCGGGTTGCTGACCGTCGGTGGCCGCATCTTCTGGGAGACCCACCTGGCACCGCTGCTGCTCGTCGAGCGGCGCCTCGACGAGGTCGCCGTGGAGGTGCGGACCCCGCGCGGGCGCTTGCCCGTCCTGATGAGCGCCGTGCTGACCACGGCCGGCGACGGCCCGGCGGAGGTCGTGCACGTGGCGCTGTCCAGCGCCGGCGACCGCTCCCGCTACGAGCGGGAGCTCGTCGCCGCGCGTCGGGAGGCCGAGCGGTCCGAGACGCGCCTGCGGGCCCTGCAGGCGGTGACCGCGGCGCTGTCGCGCGCCGTGGGCGTCGACGGCGTCGCCGACGCGCTGCTGCGGACCGCGGTGGCGCCCCTGGGCGCGTCGGCCGGCACGGTCTGGCTCACGGGCGAGGACGGCGGCCTGTCGCCCCGGCGGTCCACCGGGGCCGTCGTCGAGCTGCGACCCCCGCCGTTCGGCGAGGTGGTGCACGGCGAACCCGTCCTCGTCGGGGAGGACCTGCTGGTGCCCCTGCGCGGGCAGACGGCGCTGCACGGGGTCCTCGCGCTGACGCTGGACCGCGGCGCGGGCGCCGAACCCCCGAGCGTCGACGTCCACACCGCCGTCGGGCAGCAGGCCGGCCTGGCCCTGGACCGCGCCCACCGCTACGAGGAGCGCGCCGGCATCGCCGAGCAGCTGCAGCGATCGCTCCTGGCGGGGGAGCACCCGCACGACGAGCGGTTCACCTTCGCGACCGTCTACCGGCCGGGCGTGGAGGCGCTGGAGGTCGGCGGCGACTGGTTCGACGTGTTCACCGCGGGCGAGGACGTCGTCTCCGTGGTCGTCGGCGACGTGGTCGGGCGCGGGCTGGGCGCGGCCGTCGCCATGGGGCAGCTGCGCAGCGCGGTGCGAGCCGTCGCCGACCCCGGCACCGGGCCCGCGCAGGTGCTCTCCCGCCTCGACCGGTTCGTCGACCAGGTCGAGGCCGCTCGCACCGCCACCCTGGTCCACGCCCAGCTCGACCTCGGCGACGGGTGCGTCCGGTACGCGTGCGCCGGTCACCTGCCGCCCCTGCTCCTGCCGGCGCAGGGTGCCCCCCGGTACCTGTGGGGCGGCCGGTCGACGCCGCTGGGCGTCGTCCTGGGAACCCGCGACCGCGGCGAGGACACCGTGCAGCTGGGTCCCGGCGACCGCCTGCTGCTCTACACCGACGGGCTGGTCGAGCGACGCGAGCAGGGTCTGGACGAGGGGCTGGACGTGCTGCTCTCCACGGCCGCGCCGCTGCACGGCCTCGGTGCGCAGGAGGTCGTGGAGTCGCTGACCGGCGCGCTCCTCGACGACGGGAACGCCCGCGACGACGTCTGCGTCCTGCTGCTGTCCTGGTCGGGACCGGTGCTCGAGCGCCGCGTGGCCGCCGACCTGACGGGGTTGTCCCCCCTCCGGCGGGAGCTGGGCGCCTGGCTGGCCGAGCGCGGCGCGGAGGAGGAGACCGCCGAGGACCTCGTGCTGGCCGCCTCGGAGGCGGTGGCCAACGCCGTCGAGCACGGGTGCGGCGGCAGGCCGGAGCAGCACGTCACCGTCCGGGCCGAGCTGACCCGTGCCGCCGGCCCGGCGCGGGACCCGGTCGTCCTCATCACCGTCGCGGACCCGGGGCGGTGGCGAGCGAGGACGGCGTCGGACGAGCGGGGGCGGGGACTGGGGATCATGCGGGCGGTGGTGGACGAGGTGCGCGTGGAGCCGTCGGACACGGGGACTCGCCTGGTGCTGCGGCACGCGCTGCGGGGAGGTGCGGCGTGACGCTGCGCGCTCTGCCCGACGAGGCCGACGGGCTGCGCGTGCTCGTCGCGACCGGCGAGCTGGACGCGGCCGTCGTCCCCGCGCTGCTGCCGCGAGCGGCGTCGCTCGTCGCCGGGGCCCGCGCGGTGGCGCTCGACCTGTCGGGGGCGACGTTCCTCGACAGCGGCGGCGTCCGCCTGGTCGACCAGCTCGCCCGCGCCTGCGCCGACGGCGGGGCGCCCTTCCGGGTGGTCGCCCCGCGGGGCACGCGTCCCCGGCGCGTCCTCGAGCTGGTCGGCATGGCCGACGCGCTCGCCGTCGACGACCTCGGCGCGGCGGTCACCGCCCTGCGCGCCGCCGGCTGAGGCCGCTGCGGCGTCGTCCGTCACACCACGGCGGTCCCGAGCGCCGGCAGCGCCCAGGCGGCGGCCTCGCCCGCCGGCAGCGGCCGCCCGAGGAGGTACCCCTGCGCCGTGTCGCACCCCTGCTCGCGCAGCCAGCGCAGCTGCTCCGGTTCCTCCACGCCCTCCGCGACGACCCGCAGGCCGAAGGTGTGGGCGGCGTGCACCGTCAGCGCCACCAGCCCGCGTCGGCCCGCGTCGGTGGACGCCACGAAGCTCCGGTCGATCTTCAGCGTGTCCGCGGGCGTCGAGGGCAGTTGCCCGATGGAGGTGAACCCCGTGCCGAAGTCGTCGATGGCCACGGCGACCCCGGTGGCCCGCAACCGCTGCAGGCGCGCCGTGGCACCCGGGTCGTCCACGAGCACGGTCTCGGTGATCTCCAGCACCAGCAGGTGCGGCGGCAGCCCGGACGCCGCGAGCGCGTCCGCCACGTCCTCCAGCAGACGCGGTTCGGCCAGGTGCCGCCCCGAGACGTTCACGGCGATCGTGGGCTCGGTCCCCTCGCCCGGCGCCGGCCACGCGACCGGCCGCTCGCAGCGCCAGCGGGCCAGCTGCGCCGTCGCCTCGTGCAGCACCCACCGGCCCAGGTCGCACACCAGCGAGGACGCCTCCGCGGCGGCCACGAACACGTCCGGGCGCACCGGCCCGGCACCGGGCCGGTCCCAGCGGGCCAGCGCCTCGTAGCCGGCGAGCGAGCCGTCCGCGAGGCCCACGACGGGCTGGTAGTGCAGCGTCAGCTCCCCGCGCCGCAACCCCTCGCGCAACGCGGACTGCAGGTCCGAGCGGGCGGTCAGCTCCTCGCGCAGCACGTCGTCGAACACCTCCACGCGGCCCCGCCCGCGGGACTTCGCGCGGTACACCGCCGAGTCGGCCTCCGCCAGCAGCACCTCCGCGCCCCCCGGCCCCGCCGAGCCCGCCGAGCCCGCCCCGGCCAGCGCCACGCCCACGGACGCGCCCACGCGCACGGCCCGCCCGGCGGTCCGCGTGACCCGGTCGGCACCGACCTCCAGGGGACGGCGCACCGACGCGACGACCCGCTCACCGAGGCGCACCAGGTCCGTCTCGTCCACCACGTCGTGCACGAGGACCACGAACTCGTCGCCGCCCAGGCGCCCGACCACGTCGCCGTCGCGCACGCAGGCCCTCAACCGGTCGGCCACCTCGCGCAGCACCGCGTCGCCCGCGGCGTGCCCGGCGGTGTCGTTGACGGCCTTGAACCCGTCCAGGTCGACGAACAGCAGGCCGGTGGCGGCACCGGGGGCGCAGGCGTCCAGCGCCCGCGACAGCAGCCGCAACGCCGCGGCGCGGTTCGGCAGCCCGGTCAGGGGGTCGTGCGCCGCCTGGTGGGCCAGCTCGCCCTGCAGCTCCTCGCGCTGCTGCACCGCCCGCACGAGCTGCTGCACCGACGCCTGCACCGCCTCGCCCAGCGGGCCGCGCACCGGGTGCTCGCGCAGCGCCCCGGCCAGGTCGCCGCGCGAGAGCGCGTCGGCCTGCTCCCGCACCCGCCGCAACCCCGCCACCGCACCGGCGAGGGCGCGCGCCGCGGTGCGGACCTCGCGGGGACCGCTCTCCGGCACGTCGACGAGCTCGCCGCGGCCCACGCGGCGGGCGGCGTCGGCCAGGCGCCGCAGCGAACCGGCCAGCCAGCGCCCCTCGGCCAGCGCCGCGGCCAGGGCGCCGGCGAGCACGAGCAGCGACACGAGCACCGTGGTGCGCAACCGCCGCGCCGCGCCGGCCTGCTCGGAGTCGATCGCCACCACGGCGGTGTCCACGGCGTCCTCCAGCAGGGCCGCGAGGTCCCGGTCGCGCTGCGCGCTGGCTTCCTCCAGGCCCAGCAGTTCCGGGCCGCTGAGCCGGCCGGGGCTCGTCGTCTCCACGGCCAGCACCTCCGCCACCCGGCGTGCCGAGCCGCTGCCGGTCACCTCCGCCCAGCGCAGCCGCATCCGCGAGGTGGACAGCTCCGACCCGGTGCCGGCCAGCTCCCGGTAGGTGCCCAGGACGTGCGCGGAGCGCTGGCGCGCCCGCACCCGCGGGCTCCCCTCGAGCACGCGGGCGGTGAACGTGACCGGCAGCTCCCGGCTGGCCTGCTGGGTCAGGGCGGCGACGAGGGTGACGTCGTTGACGGCGAGGGCGCTGCGGTCGCTCAGGCCCGTCGCCGTGGTCCGGGTGATGACCTCCTCCTCCGCGTGCGCCAGCCAGTCCGACAGGTCCAGGTACAGCCCCGCGAGGGCGTCGGTGCTGGAGGTGCCCTGGTCGGCCGCCGAGCGCACGGTGCGCAGCCGCTCCACGGCCAGCGCGGTGCGCAGCGCGGCGGGTGAGGTGCCGGGGATGCGGGCCACGGCGCGGTCGGTGACCTGCCGCGCCAGCTGCAGCCGGTTCACCGCGGTCAGGTAGGTCACGGCCCGCTGGTCGCCGAAGCCCGCGGTGAGCGCCTGCTCGCGGTCGCGGGTGACGTTGCGCGTCAGCGTGGGGAGCAGCTCGCTCTCCACGGCGCGCCGCACCGTGTCCAGCTCCGTGGCCGCGCGCATCAGGGAACCGGCCTGACCGGCTTCCGCGAGCTCCCGGGACCGCTCGAGCACCGAGCCGGTGGTGACGACGCCGGTGGCCAGCAGCGGCACGACGACGAGGGCCGCGAGGTGCTGCCACACGGGGCGCGCTCGCGGCCGGCGCCTCGGCGCACGGTCCGTCGTCGGTTCCACCCGCCCGGCATCGGCCCTCCCGCCCGCCGACGTGAGCCGCACCGCGGTGCGGCGGGCGGTCCACGGGCGCACGTCACCCGCTCGGAGCAGCCCGGTCGCGCCCGTTCAAGCCGGCGGTGCTCGCCGCCGATGCCGTCGGGGGAGGTGCGCGGTGCTTCGACGGGGTGCGCGCGGTGCGCTGGGTGCGCTGGGCGGGCGGGGTTCGCGGGTGGCCGCGGTCCTCGCGCTCGCCGTGGTGCTCGCGCCCGCCGGTTGCGGGGCGGGCGGCGACGCCGACCCCGTGCGCGTCGGTTTCTCGCAGCTGAGCGCCGAGGGCAGCTGGAGGGCCGCGAACACCGCCTCGATCCGTTCCGCGCTGACCCCCGCGGACGGGTTCGAGCTGACGTTCAGCGACGACCAGCGCAAGCAGGAGGGGCAGATCGCGGTCCTGCGCGGTTTCATCGCCGCCGACGTCGACGTCATCGCGTTCTCACCGGTCGTGCAGGACGGCTGGGACCAGGTGCTGCGCGAGGCCCGGGACGCCGGCGTCCCCGTCGTCCTCGTCGACCGCAGCACCACCAGCCGCCTGGACGGCGCGTACGTCACCCGCGTCGGCGCCGACTTCCGCGCCGAGGGGGAGCGGGCGGGGCGCTGGGTCCGGGAGCACGCGCCCGGCGCCCGGGTGTTCGAGCTGCAGGGCACCCTCGGGTCCGGTGCGCAGGTCGCCCGGCAGCAGGGTTTCCGCGCCGTCGTCGGCGACCAGGTCGTCGGCGAGGCCACGGGCGCCTTCACCCGCGCCGGTGGCCGTGACGTCACCGCCGCCGCGCTGGAGGCGTGGCCGGAGGTCGACCTGGTGTTCGCCCACAACGACGACATGGCCCTGGGGGCGGTGGAGGCGGTGCGGGCCGCCGGCCTGCGCCCGGGCGTGGACGTGCGCGTGGTGTCCGTGGACGGCACCCGCGAGGCGCTGCGCGCCCTCGCCGACGGCGAGATCGCGCACGTCGTCGAGTGCGACCCGCTCTTCGGCGAGCAGCTCGCCGCCGTGCTGCGCCGGGTCGCGGCCGGTGAACGGGTGCCTGACCGGGTCGTGGTCCCGGGCCGGGGGTTCGACCGGTCCGTCACCGAGGCGGAGATCGAGGCGCGCACGTACTGAACCGCGACCCCGCCCGGCCCGCGCCGCCCGGGCGGCGTCAGAGCATCGTGGCCAGCGTCCGCGCGGGCCGGTGCACCAGGCGCACGACCGCGGGCACCGCCGTGAGGGTCGCCACCACGGCCGCCGCCACCAGCGGCGGCACCGCCCCGCCCAGCACCCCGGCGCCGGTGAGCACCTCCGCGGTCAGGGCGGCCGCCACCACCGCCCCGGCGGCGGCCAGCCGCGAGTACGCCTCCAGCACGCCGGCCAGGAAACCCACGACGCCGAAGCAGCCCAGCCCCAGCAGCAGCGCCGTCAGCGCGGACGGGGCGGCCCCCGCGGTCCGCAGCACGGCCCCCAGCGCCAGCGAGGCCGCGGTCGTCAGCAGCAGCAGCCGCGCGAAGGCACCGGCGACGATCCCGCCGAAGACCCCGGCCGCGCGGGAGCGGGCCTGCTCGCGCAACCGGGTGGAGGCGAGCACGTCCAGCAGCACCGTCCACACCCGGTCCAGGTGCCGGTTCGCCCAGATGCTGCCCAGCAGCGAGGGCACGAGCGCCACCACGGGGAACGTCGCCGTGCTCGTCCAGCCCACCGAGGGGTCCAGCACCACCAGCAGCGCCGTCCCGGCGCCCACGGCCGCCGCCGGCAGGGACCGGCCCCACGGGGTCGGCGGCCGCGGCGAGGGGGCCGTCGTGAGCACCGCCGCCGCGACCGCCCCCTGCGTCAGCAGCACCACCGCGAGCACGTCCACCCGCACCGGCACGCCGGCGCGCACAGCGAGCGAGGCGAGCACCAGCGCCAGCGCGTACGGCACGCCCCAGCCGCGCACCACGACCACGAGGCTGCCGACCCAGGTGACGACGAGCGCGGCCACCAGCGCGGCGACCAGCGCCTGCTGCGGGGCCAGCAGGACCGCCACCGGGACCAGCGCCGAGAGCAGGCCCACCGCGAGGGCCGGGCCGCGCTCGGCGCGCAGCCGCCCCAGGCCGTCGGCGTCCGTCAGCCAGCGCCGCCGCAGCAGCCACTGCAGCCCGAAGCTCACCGGCAGCGCCAGCTTCCACGCCTGCTCGGTGACGCCGGTGCCGAACTCCGCCGCCAGCGGGCCCACCCACGCGGTCGTCGCCAGCAGGGCCGCGACGAGCCCCAGCAGTTCGCGCGGGTCGCTCGGCGTCACCTCGCGCGGCCGCCGCACCGCGGGCGCCTCCGCGGGCGGCGGGGCGGCGGAGGCCGCGGTGCTGCGGCGCGCCAGCGGGACCGCGGCCCTCGGCACCAGCCCGCCCCACGCCTCCAGGACCACCGCGGACTCCAGCGCGTCCTGCGGTTCCCTGCCCAGCGCGGCGCGCACGCGCGCCGCCGCCTGCCCCTCGGTGATCCTCACCGCACCCCCCTCCCCGTCGTGACCGGCGTCTCGCGCACCTGCGCGCTCAGCGCACCCAGCACCGCCGCGTACCCGTCCAGGCAGCGCTCCTGCCCGAACAGCCGCGTCACCCGGGCGTGCCCGCGCCGGCCCAGCAGCTCCGCGAACGGCGGGTCCAGCAGCAGAGCGCTCACCGCGTCCGCCAGCCCGTGCACGTCGCCGGGCGGCGCCGTCACGCCCGCGCCGCGCATCGCGTCGAGCACCCCGCCCACCAGCGTGGTGACCACCGGCCGCGCCTGCGACAGCGCCTCCAGGACCGCCATCGGGAAACCCTCGGAGATGCTCGTCATCAGCACCACGTCGGCGTCGCGGACGACCCCCGTGGGGTCCTTCGTCGGGCCCATGAACCGGAAACCCTCGCCCAGGCCGAGCGCGGTGCACAGGTCGGAGCACGCCTGCGCGTACCCCTCCTGACCGCGCGGCACCGGCCCGTAGTGCAGGAACCTCGCGTCCGGCACGCGGCGGCGCACCGCCGCGGCGACCCGCAGCATCGTCGGCACGTCCTTCAGCGGGTCCAGCCGGCCCACGCTCACCACCGTGCGGGTTCGCGGTGCCGGCGCGGGTTCGCCCGGCGCGGGCACCCCGTTGGGGATGACGAGGATCCGCCCCGGCCGCACCCCCAGGCCCTCCTCCCAGGCGGCGTTCGCGGCCGCCACCGGGGTGACGACGTCCGAGACGGCGTACGCGAGACGGGTCAGCCCCCGCGCCAGGCGCGTGGGCACGAACCGGGCCGCGGCGTCGGCGCCCGAGCGCACCGCTGTCAGGTAGTTCTCCCGCACGTACACGCCGTGCTCGGAGAGCACCACCGGCCGGTCGTGCAGCGCCTTGTCCACGGCCGCGGGCACCGCCGACCACCCGGCCGCGGTCACCAGGGACACGTCGGCCGCAGGGGTCGGCTCGGCCGCGGTCCGCGCCACCCACGAGATCGTCTGGTAGGTCTCCACCGCCCGGTCCAGGTCGAACGGAGCGGCGCCCACCACCTCCGGGTGCTCCTCCTCCAGCACCGACGCCAGCGCGTCCACGTAGCGCTGCCACGTCTCCTCGGCGCGGAACGTCGGCAGCACCAGGTCCGGGTTGCGCCGGCACCACACCAGCGCCGGCACGGTTCCCAGCGGGTCCGCCGACCAGCCCAGCAGGCCCTGCACCAGTTCCGCCGCCAGCGTCGTGCGGCGACGGCGCCGTCCGCGCGGGCGCGGGCCGGTGCGCCGCGGTTCCCGCGGGCCCCACAGCTGCAGGTGCCCGGCCAGGCGGGCGTTGCCCGGGAACTCGAAGACGGGTTCCTGCAGGTCCGCGCCGGTCAGCGCGAAGACCGACCAGTCCACGTGCGGCAGGCCCCGCACCAGCAGGTCGCACCAGGTGCTCACCCCGCCCACCACGAACGGGTACGTGCCCTCGGTGAACAGCGTCACCCGGGGACCGGCCGCGCCGTCCACGGGGGCCGCGCCGTTCACGCCGCACCCAGCGGCACGGCGAGCTCACGTCCCGCCTCGACGGCCAGCCAGCCGCACCGCGCACCCGCGTACGCGTCACCGGCGCCGGCACCGGCCGGCAGGGTCACCGGGAACTCCACGTCGACGTCGGCGGCGAGGAGGAGTTCCGCGCCGTCCGTCCGGGCGCGCACCGCCCCCGCGTCCAGCGCCTCGCGCCAGCGCCGGCGCCGGCCCAGCTCGCGGGCCACCTCGTCCATCGACGGGCCGTCCAGCGGCGCGCACGGTGCCAGCAACCGCGCCCACCGGTCCAGCACTTGCTGCAGCAGGTCCAGCAGCACCCGGTCACCGGTCAGGTTCGACTGGTGGGCGAACAGCGGCCGCGGGTCGCCGGCCAGGACCCGCCCCAGCACCACGTCCCCCTGCCGGTCCAGGAACTCCTCCCGCGACGGGGCCGGTGCACCGTGCAGGCGCTCCTGGTCGGCCAGCAGCTGCGGCCACGTGCTGACGTGCGTGGTGACCTCCGTGGGGTGCCGCGGTACGAGCGTCGCGGGCCCCAGCGACCCCGGGCCCGGCCCGCGCGAGGCGTCCGAGGCCAGGGCGGTGATGCCCGCGGCGGCCAGCACCCCCGGCAGCGCCGGGTTGCGCAGGCCCGAGTGGGCGCCGGTCACCAGTGCGGTCGGGCTCGCCGGAACGCCCGCCTCGTCCGCCCACCGCCGGTTGCGCTCGACCTGCGCGCGCAGCTCGTCGGCGTCCACGGCGTCCAGGTCGCGGTGGTCCCAGGTGTGGTTCAGCCACCGGAACGCACCGGCCGCCACCAGCAGGGCCGCCGTGAGCGGGTCGTCGCCGGACGCCCCGGCGGCGTTGTGGGCCAGGTCCAGCGTGAACCCGGTGGCCTCCTGCCACGCCACGACGGCGTCCACGTCGGCGGGGACCATCCGCACCGTGGGCGCGGTCTCGCCCACCCGCACACCCGGCACCGACCAGTTCGGCAGGAACACGTCGTCGACGTGGCACGAGAGCGCGTGCCGCACCGCGCCCAGGTGCGCGCCGCGGGTGACCCAGGCGAGCAGCCCGCGCGCCAGCAGGGCGCCGTGCAGGGAGTCCTCGGCCGTGTTCACCAGGACCAGCAGGTCCTCCAGCCCGTCCCCGGCGTCGACGACCCCGGCCAGGGGAGCGCCGCCGGTCGTGACCAGCAGCGGGGTGAACGGGCCGCCGGCCACCGCCCGGCCCAGGTAGGCCCAGCAGCCCCCGGCCACCGGCACCTCCCCGCCCAGGTACCCGAACACCGCCGCACCCGCGGCGGTCACCCGGGCGGTCAGCCCGTCGGCCGAGCCACCGGACACGTCGCGCAGGCCCGACGCCGCGTCCGGGAACTCGTAGGCGCGCAGCAGCCGCACCCCGTACCGGTCCCGGTACCGGGACAGCGCGGCGGCGCTGGCCGGCTCCACCCCCGCGGCGGTGGTGGTGGTCCGCACGATCGCGCCGAACCGGCCGGTGCCGTCGGCGGCCACCAGGTCGGTGTCGAGCAGCGGCCGCGCCGCGGTGGGCCGGTGCACCTCGTGCGGGCAGCCGGTCCGTTCCAGCACGTCCACCCAGAAACGAGTCACGGGGTCGTCGGCGGGGGCGGTGTCACCCGCCACCAGCAGGACCACCACGCCCGTGGACGTCCCGGTGCGGGCGGCGTTCACCGCCTGGCGCCGTCGGCGACGGGGGCCGCGCCGGTGCGCGGTCGCGGCGCGGACGCCCCGGCCTCGTGCGGTTCAGCCTCGTGCGGTTCGGCGTCGTGCGGTTCAGCCTCGTGCGGTTCGGCGGTGCCGGGCGCCCGGTCCGTGCCCCGGCGGCGCTCCAGGACGCGCCGGTCGATCTCCATGGGGGAACCGCCCGCCACCAGTTGCCGCTGCATCTGCGAGGCGGCGACGACGAGCTGGTCGAGCACGTCGAGCAGCGACCGCCGCATCGACTCCGCCTGGGCCAGCACGTGGTGCGCCTGGTCCTGCGCCTCGAGCTCGTCGGTCCCGGTGTTCCCGCGGGCGCTCGCGGTGGGGTTCCCGGCCGTGTCCGCGCACAACCCGGCGAGCTGCTCGGCGATGCTGCCGATGCCCACGGGACGCTGCCGCTCCAGGCGCAGGCGCATGACCTCCTGGGTCAGGCGCTCGACCTCGGCGCGCAGTTCCCTCTCCTCCTCGCGGTCCGTCGCGCCACCGCGCTTCCAACGGTGACCCGCCATCGTCGTCCTCCTCGATCGGCGCCACCGCGCCACCCGCCTCCGTGTCCCCCGACCGTAACCGGGTCCCGGTCCCGGTGGGACGACCAGCCGTGCCGTTCACCCACCTGCACGACCGGGCGGATCCGCGGGTGAACGCGCAGCGTGAGGTGTGCTGACTCCCTCGTCATCGCCCCGGGGGATCGGGTGATTCACAGCCGTCGCACGGGTGCGCGGGGGCCTCGGAACCGGAACCGGCTCGTCCGACCGCTTACGTTCCCGGCGCACCCCCAGACGACCCGGAGGACCCGATGCCGAACAGGCACCGCAGCTCACGACGCTCCCGGAACGCCGCCCGCCTGCTGGCGGCGGCGCTCACCACCACCGCGATCCTGCCCTCGGCGGCGGCGCTGCCCGCGCAGGCCGCCACCGGGACGCGCGTCGACCTCCGGGTCCTCGTCGTCACCGACGGGAGCGTCTCGGTGAACGCCCTCACGACGCAGCTGGACCGTGAAGGCGTCCCGTACACCTCGGTGGACCTCCGGGACGGATCGCGCGCCGCGATCGGTTCCCCGTTCCTCGTCGACGCGACCACCGGCGCCGCCCGCTACCAGGCGGTCGTGCTGCCCAGCGCGGACCCCGCGGGGCTGGGGGAGGACGAGCAGGAGGCGCTGGCCGCGTACGAGGCCCGCTACGGCATCCGCCAGGTGAACGCGTACGTCTACCCCGGCACGGGAACCGGAGCGCTCGCCCTCAGCGCCGGGTTCCTCGACGGCGCCGCCGGAACCGTGACCGACGCCGGCAGGGCGGACGGCTTCTCGGAGCTGTCGGGCGCGTTCCCGATCGACGACTTCGACACCGGTGTGCAGGAGGTGTACGGGTACCTCGCCGCGGCCGACCCGGCCCTGCCGGCCGGTGACCGCGTCACCCCGCTGCTCACCGCCACGACCGGTGGCGTCTCCGGGGCCGTCGCCTGGGAGTACGAGTCCGGTGGGCGCGAGCAGCTCATGGTCTCCGCCGCCTACAACGACTCCATGCAGTGGTTCAACACCGTCGCGCACGGAGTCGTCTCCTGGATGACCCGAGGCGTCCACCTCGGCCACCACCGCGCCTACTTCGACGTGCAGGTCGACGACGTCTTCCTGCCCGACGGCCGCTGGAGCGTCACCGGGAACTGCACCCCCGGTGACGACTGCGTCGACCCCGCCACCGCCACCACCGACATCCGCATGACCGCCGCGGACGTGCAGCGCCTCTCCGCCTGGCAGCAGGAGAACTCCTTCGGCCTGACGATGGTGTTCAACGGCGGTGGCAGCGAGGCCGCGAAGGCGGAAGGCGACGGCACGGACGCCCTCACCGATGCGTTCATGGCGCGCAAGGGTGAGTTCACGTGGGTGAACCACACCTTCTCCCACCCCTACCTCGGCTGCATCCAGATCGCCCCCACCGTCGTGGGGCAGCCCTGGCACTGCGCCACCGGTGCCGACGAGACGCCCCGCCAGGACGCGGAGATCCCCGGTCAGGAGGACGGGGGCGTCCAGTGGGCCTCGCAGGAGTTCATCACCGGGCAGCTCCGGGACAACATCGACTGGGCCCGGACCAACGCCCTGCCCGGTTTCGACGCCAGCGAGCTCGTCACCGGCGAGCACTCCGGCCTGAGGACCCTGCCGAACCAGCCGCAGGACAACCCGTTCCTCGCGCCGGCGCTGGAGGCGGCCGGTGTCACGACCATCGCGTCCGACGCGTCCCGCGAGAAGGACCAGCGGGCCGTCGGCGCCGCCGTCACCGTGCCCCGGCACCCGATGAACGTCTACTACAACGCCGGCACGTACCAGGACCAGATCGACGAGTACAACTGGTACTACACCTCCCGCTCGAACGGCGGCAGCGGGATCTGCGAGGACAACCCCGCGACCAGCACCTGCATCACCCCGCTGCCGGCCGGCACCGCGGCCGAGGCGAAGGCCTCCTACGACGGCTACCTGAAGCCCCTCGAGGTCCGCAACGCGCTGCGCTACGTCCTCGCCGACGACCCGCGCTCGTTCTACGTGCACCAGTCCAACCTCGCCGAGGACGGCCTGGTCTACCCGGTCGTCGAGGGGGTCCTGGAGGAGTACCGCGCCACCCACACCGCCGACGCGCCCCTGGTCACCCTGAGCCTCACCGGCCAGGCCCGCCAGCTGGCCCGGTCCTCCGCGTGGCGGGAGGCGAGCGCGGACGTGACCGCCTACGTCGACGACGAGGGCGTGCACGTCAGCGGCCCCGCCGGGACCACCGTGCCGCTGACCCTGCCGGGCGACGCGCGCTCCACCCTGGCGCTCGAGGACCACGGCGGGCAGCGCTCTGCCTGGGTGAGCGCGCCCACCACCGACACGGTCGTCGCCACGCTCGCCACCGACCGCGGCGGTTACGTCGGCGTCCCCGTGACCGCGCCGGTCCCGTCGCCGACCGTGCCGGTTCCGTCGCCGACCACGCCGACCGCGCCGGTCCCGTCGCCGACCACGCCGACCGCGCCGGTCCCGTCGCCGACCACGCCGACCGCGCCGGTCCCGTCGCCGACCACGCCGACCGCGCCGGTCCCGTCGCCGACCACGCCGACCGCGCCGGTCCCGTCGCCGAGCACGCCGGTCCCGTCGCCGAGCACGCCGGTCCCGTCGCCGAGCACGCCGGTCCCGTCGCCGACCGCGCCGGTCCCGTCGCTGCCGGGCGCGCCGCGCATCGGCGCCGCCACCTCCGGCCGCCTGCTCGACCCGGGTGCCACCGCGACGGTGCGCTGGGACGCACCGGCCACCGGCGGCGAGCCCGTCATCGGCTACCGCATCACCGCGACCCGGCTGGCTCCCTTCGGCTGGCCGGTCGCGACCGCGACGCTGCCGACGGTGTACCCGGCCACGGCGCGCAGCGCCCGGGTCGAACTGCCGGCGCGCGGCTCCCTCCACCGCTTCACCGTCCAGGCCGTCACCGCGGCGGGCACGGGCCCGGCGTCCGCAGCGTCCAACGCGGTCTTCGCCTGGTGACCCACCCGCTCACCCGCCTCACCGCCACGCTCGTGCTCGTCGCGGCCGTGGCGGTGACGGCCGGGTGCGGTTCCCGGGGGAGCGCGCCCGGCGCGGCACCGGCCACGACGACGTCCCCGGCTCCCACCGCCACCACGGACGCCGGCGCACCGGTCACGGCCACGCCCCCCGCGGCGCCGGAGTCCGCGGCGCCGGAGTCCACGGCGCCGGAGTCCACGGCGCCGGAGGCCGCGGGGCAGGCCGTCCCCGGGCAGGACGCGCCCGGGAGCACCGGCACGGCGACCACCGTGCCGGGGGCGGCACCCGTGGGCCCGCCCGCCGTCGGCGGGGTTCCCCTGGGCGCCACCGGCGACCTGGAGGTCGCCGTGCGGTTGCGTTCAGACGCCCTGCTGGCGGGGGACGTCACCACCGCCGAGCGCCTGCTGTCCGGGCGTTGCCGCGCGCTCGTCGCCCCGGAGGTGCTGCGCGCCGCGGCCGAGGGCGGGTTCGCCGCCGTCAGCACGGTCACCGTCCGCGCCGCCGGCGGCACCGCGGAGGTCGACTACGACCGCGCCGTCCCCGGCCGCGACGTCACCGGTGAGCGGTGGGTGGCCGAGGACGGCCGGTGGCGCTGGGACGCCTGCTGAGCACCAGCACGACGACGGCCCGCCCGGTCCCACCGGGCGGGCCGTCGTCGTGCTCCGTCCCGCTGCCGGAACCTGCGCTCAGGCGTGCTCGCACACGTGCCGGTACGCGGTGAGGTCCCTGTCCTTGAGCACGGAGGAGAAGCCGGGGCGGTGCGCCACCTCGCAGAAGCCCGCCGGGGTGAGGCCGTACTCCACGTGCAGGACCGCCTTGCCGGCGTCCACGAACGGCTGCAGCAGGTCGCACTCGTCGTAGCGCGCGCACGACTCGTTGACGGCGAAGTCGAAGTCGCCGACGAGGTCCGCCACCTGGCCGAGGTCGTTCTTCAGCGCCACGCCCATGCCCCGCTCGTGGGCGGCGGCGGCCAGCCACCGGTTGAAGCGCAACTGGTCCTCGGCGGTCAGGTCGAACCCGCTGTCGTTCGCCCACGCGTCGACGTTGTCGGGTTCGACGGCGTCGAAATCCGCGTCCCGGCAGGCGTCCAGCCGGTCCAGCAGCACCGGTCCGATCACGTCGATGCGGCGCACGTCGAGCCAGCGCTCGTCGGGCCAGTCGCCGAGGGCCTTCCCGACCACCTCGGCCGGGAAGCGGTGCGCGTCGTCGCGGTACTCCTCCACGGTGCCGGCGCTGAGGTAGCAGATCACGCGGCGGCCGTCGGCGTGCAGGCGGTCCACGACCTCCTGCGGGACCTGGTGGTCGACGTCGTAGACGGGGACGTCGACGGTGAGGTCCAGGTCGCCGGAGAGCTGCCACTGCCAGGGCGTGCCCGGTTCGGGACGCCACCAGCCGGACGGGTCCTGGTCCATCGTCACGTGCTCCTCCGCGGTCGGGACGGGGCTCGCCGGTGCGGCGGTCGCGGACGCGCCGGACGGCGGCGTGGCCGGCGCGCCACCGCAGGCCCCGGTGAGAGCGATCAGCAGGGCGGAACCGGCAGCCGCTCCGGTGCGCACGAGGACACCGCCGCCCGCTGCCCTCACAACCAGCCCCGCCGCTTGAACAGGTGGTACAGCAGGAAGCACGTGCCGAACATCAGCGTCACCGCCAGCGGGTACCCGAACGTCCAGTCCAGCTCCGGCATGTGCTCGAAGTTCATGCCGTAGATGCCCGCCACGACCGTGGGGGCGAACAGGATCGCCGCCCACGAGGAGATCTTCTTGACCTCCTCGCTCTGCGCGTAGCTCGCCTCCGTCAGCGACCGCATCTCCTCGTTCTGCCGCTGCGCCACCAGCGTGGAGTTCACCGTCAGGATGTCGCGCAGCTGGTTGCGGAAGTTCTCGATGCGCTCGGCGGCGACGGTGACGTGGTCGGCGACGTCACGCAGGTAGCGCTGCAGCTCCTCGTCGACCCGGTACTTCTCGAAGCCGTCGGTCAGGCCCTGCAGCACCGCGGTCAGGGGGAGGACGGCCCGCTGGAAGTTCGTCACCTCGCGGGACAGCTCGTAGATGCGCCGCGACACGGCCGGGTCGCCGTCGAAGACCTGCACCTCGATCTCGTCGATGTCGTTCTCCAGGCCCCGCAGCACGGGCGCGTAGCCGTCGACGACGGCGTCGAGGATGGCGTACAGGACGGCCTCGGTGCCCAGGGCGAGCATCTCCGGGTCCTGCTCCATGCGCCGGCGCACCTGCGCCAGGTCGGGGGACTCGGCGTGCCGGACGGTGACGACGAAGTCGGGGCCGATGAACAGGTGCAGCTCGCCGAACTCGACCTCCTCGGCGGCGTCGTCGTAGCGGGCCGCGCGCAGCACCACGAACAGGGTGTTGCCGTAGCGCTCCAGCTTCGGGCGCTGGTGCGCCACGATGGCGTCCTCCACGGCCAGCTCGTGCAGGTCGAACTCGCGCGCCAGCGACCCCAGCTCCGTGCCGGAGGGGCGGTACAGGCCGATCCAGGCGATGCGCGCGTCGTCCTCGTGCAGGCACCGGTACGTGTCGCCGAGGGTCGCGGGGGAGGCGACCCGCTCGCCGCGCTCGTACACCCCCGAGTCCACCAGGCTGCTGCGGCCCAGCGGCGCGGTGGGGATCGCACCGTCACCGGCGAGGTTGCGGGTGGAGGGCACCGCCCCCCGGCGCCCCAGGGACGACAGGGGGTTCCGACGCCTGGCCATGGCAGCACCTCCGGGTTCGTCGGGACGCGGGCACCCCATCATCCCCCCGCCGGGGCGGTGCGCCGGCCCACCCCGCCCGAGACCGCCCACCCGGCCCACCGCCCGGCCGGGGGCCTAGCGCGAGGGAACCTGGTCCTCGGCGCCCGGCACCGGCTCGGCCGGGTCGGCGCCCAGCGCCACGATCCGGTTCGCCCCGTCCACGTGCACCACGTTCGGCCGGTGCGCGGCGCGCTCCGCCTCGTCGAGCTGCACGTACGAGATGATGATCACCAGGTCGCCGGGGCGCACCAGGTGCGCAGCCGCCCCGTTGATGCGCACGTCCCCACCGCCGGCCTCGCCGACGATGACGTACGTCTCCAGGCGCGCGCCGTTGGTGACGTCGACGACCTGGACCCGCTCGCCCTCCACGAGGTCCGCGGCCCGGCACAGGTCGGCGTCGAGGGTGATCGAGCCGACGTAGTGCAGATCGGCCTCCGTGACCGTCGCCCGGTGGATCTTGCCGTGCATGACCGTGCGCCGCACAACCGCTCCCGTGATCGCCTCCCCGGGTGGGCAGCACCCGGTGCGGCCATTATCCCCGCCCCGCGGGGGTGCCGTCGTGCCCGCCCCGGCCTCAGCGGGGCTGCGACAGGTCGTGCGGGTCCGCGTTGCCCCCGCACACCACCACGCCCACCCGCTCGCCGTCGGCGGGCACGTGAGCACCGTCCAGCAGCGCCGCCAGGGCCACCGCACCACCGGGCTCGGCGGTCACGCGCAGCTCCTGCCACAGCCACCGCCGGGCCGCGCGCACCGCCTCGTCGCTCACCAGCACGGCACGCACCCCGGCCGCCACCGCGCTCGCGAAGCCGTGCTCGCCGGTGCGACGCGCCCCCAGCGAGTCCGCGGCGAGCCCGCCGACCTCCACGTCCACCGGACGGCCCGCGGCCAGAGCGGCGTGCAGCGTCGGCGCCCCCCGCGTCTCCACGCTCACCACCCGGGTGGCGGTGCCGTACCAGGCGGCGATGCCGCCGATCAGCCCGCCGCCGCCGGTGGCGACGAGCACGGTGTCCAGGTCCGGGGCCTGCTCGGACAGCTCCAGGGCCACCGTGCCCTGCCCGGCCACCACCGCCGGGTCGTCGTAGGCGTGCACCGCCAGCGCGCCCGGGGCGCTCGCCCGCTCCGCGCTCGCGGCGGCGGCCTCCGCGTAGGAGGCGCCCACCAGGGTCACCCGCGCGCCGCGGGCACGGATGCCCTCGACCTTCACGGCGGGGGCGGAGGCGGGCACGAACACCTCGGCGTCGATGCCCAGCGCCCGGGCGGCGTGCGCGACGGCGAGGCCGTGGTTGCCGCCGGAGGCCGCCACCACCAGGGCGGGACGCTCCGGGGCGGTGAGGATCCGGTGGAACGCCCCGCGCGGTTTGAAGGAACCCGTGTGCTGCAGCAGCTCCAGCTTCACGGTGACGGGCACCTCGCGCCCGCCCACCGGCAGCGCCACGTCGATCACCGGGGTGCGCCGCACACGGCCGGCGGTGCGCTCGGCGGCGACCACGACGTCCTCGCGGGTGGGTGCGACGGGGGGAGCGGGGTGCGGCACGGCGGTGACGCTACCCCGCCCCTCGCGGCGGGCCCGGTCAGCCCAGCGTCGTGGAGTCCCCCAGGGACCAGTCGCGCACCTCGGGCACGTCCTCCAGGTGCTCCACGACGTACTCCTGGTGCCGGGCCAGCTGGGCCCGGCAGTACTCCATCAGCTCGCCGGCGCCCGGGGGCAGGCGGCGGGCGTTGTTCAGGGCGTCCATCACCAGGTGGTACCGCGACGCCCGGTTGCGCACCGTCATGTCGAACGGGGTGGTGGTGGTCCCCTCCTCCATGAAGCCGCGCACGTGGAAGCGGTCGGCGTCGGGGCGGCCGTGGACGACCTGGTGGATCGCTCCGGGGAACCCGTGGAAGGCGAACACGACGTCCACGGTGTCGGTGAACAGCTCCCGGAACCGCACCTCGCTCATGCCGTGCGGGTGGTCCTTCGGCCGTTGCAGCGACATGAGGTCCACGACGTTGACGACGCGGAAGCGCAGCTGCGGCAGCCGGTCGCGCAGGATCTGCGCGGCCGCGACCGTCTCCATCGTCACCACGTCCCCGGCGCAGCCGAGGACGACGTCCGGGTCGGCCCGGCCGTCGTCGTTGCCCGCCCACTCCCACACCGAGGCACCGCGCGCGCAGTGCTCGACGGCCTCGTCGATCGACAGGTACTGGAGCTGCGGCTGCTTGTCGATGACGATCAGGTTCACGTAGTTCCGCGAGCGGAAGCAGTGGTCCGCGACCGACAGCAGGCAGTTCGCGTCCGGCGGCAGGTACACCCGGGAGACCTCCGGGCGCTGGGTGATCGCCACCTGCAGCAGGCCCGGTCCCTGGTGGGAGAAGCCGTTGTGGTCGTTGCGCCACGCCGTGGACGTCAGCAGGACGTTCAGGCTGGGGACGTCGGCGCGCCACGGCAGGGCACCGGCCTCCTCCAGCCACTTGGCGTGCTGGACGGTCTGCGAGGCGCTGACCATCGCGAACGCCTCGTAGGTGGCGAACATCCCGTGCCGGCCGGTGAGGGTGTACCCCTCCAGCCAGCCGTGGCAGTTGTGCTCGCTGAGCACCTCCATGACGCGCCCGGACCGGCTCAGCGACACGTCCTCGGGGTACGTGCGCTCGGCGAAGGCGCGGTCGGAGACCTCGAACACCGCGCCCAGGCGGTTGGAGTTCGTCTCGTCGGGGGAGAACAGGCGGAACGTGCGGGGGTTGCGGGCGTAGACGTCGCGCAGCATCTCGCCCAGGCGCCGGGTGGACTCCGCGCGGCCCGCGGCCGGGCGGTCCACCTGCACGGCGTAGTCGCGGAAGTCCGGCAGGTCCAGGTCCTGCGTGAGCAGGCCCCCGTTGGCGTGCGGGGTGGCGCTCATCCGCAGGTCCCCGTCGGGGTTCGCCGACCGCACCAGCTCCACGGGCGCCCCGGAGGCGTCGAACAGGTCGTCGGGGCCGTAGGAGCGCATCCACCCGGCCAGCAGCCGCAGGTGGTCGGCGTTGTCACGCACCCCGGACAGCGGCACCTGGTGCGAGCGGAACGTGCCCTGCACCTGGACGCCGTCCACCTGGTCCGGCCCCGTCCACCCCTTCGGGGTGCGCAGCACGATGAGCGGCCAGCGCGGGCGCGGAGCGTCGGCGGGGGGCTCGCCGGTGCGGGCCGCGGTCTGGATCTCGCGGATGCGTCCCCAGGCGCGCGCCAGGGTGCCGGCGAACCGCTCGTGCATGCCGGGCAGGTCGTCGCCGCCGACCTCGAGGACCTCGTAGCCGTGGCCCTCCAGCAGCGAGCGGACCTCGGCGGGGTCCTTGCGGGCCAGCACGGTCGGGCCGGAGATCTTCGCGCCGTTCAGGTGCAGCACGGGCAGGACCGCGCCGTCGCGGGCGGGGTCGAGGAAGGAGATGCCCTTCCAGGAGCCCTCCAGCGGGCCGGTCTCGGCCTCGCCGTCGCCGACGACGGCCAGCGCCAGCAGGTCCGGGTTGTCCATGACGGCGCCGAAGGCGTGCACCAGCACGTAGCCCAGCTCCCCGCCCTCGTGGATGGAACCGGGCGTGGTGACGGACACGTGGCTGGGGATGCCGCCGGGGGCGGAGAACTGCCGGAACAGCCGCCTCATCCCCTCGGTGTCCATCGTGACGTGCGGGAACTTCTCGGTGTAGGTGCCCTCCAAATAGGCGGCCGCCACCAGCGCCGGGCCGCCGTGGCCGGGGCCGGTGAGGAACAGCGAGGACTGCCCGGTGCGGCGGATCAGCCGCGACAGGTGCGCGTAGACGAAGGACAGCCCGGGGCTGGTGCCCCAGTGCCCCAGCAGACGGGGCTTGACGTGCTCGGGGCTCAGGTCCTCGCGCAGCAGCGGGTTGGCGCCCAGGTAGATCTGCCCGACGGTCAGGTAGTTGCAGGCGCGCCACCACGCGTCGAGCGCGGCGACCTCGTCGGGGCTGATCGCGGCGAGCGCTTCGGCGGTCTCGGGCGAGGTGCCCGGCGCTGGGGTGCCGGTCGTGCCGGCGGGCACGCTGGTGGTGGACATGGACGTCCCTCCTCCTCGGTCGACGCGCCCACCCTCTCGCGCTCCGGCCCTCACGGCCAGGGCCCTTCGGCCCTGCGCCCGCGCAGCGCGCCCGTGCACCGGGAGGATCTGGTCCCCGGCCGGTCGCCCGCCGGAGGGTTGCAGGTCACCCGGGCGCAACCCCTCCCCGCCAGCGTGGCCGCGACCACCCCGTCCCCCGGAGGAACCCGTGAGCGAGAGCACGTCCCACCCCCTCGGCCGTCGGCACCTGCTGGGCCTCGGCGCCGCGACCGCCGCCGGAGGTGCCCTGGCCGCCCAGGTCGCCGCCGCGGCCCCGGCTGGCGCGTCCGCACGGCGCGACCTGTGCTTCGCCGACGACGGGACCTTCCGCGTCGTCCAGTTCAACGACACCCAGGACAACCACCGCACGGACGTGCGCACGATCCAGTTGATGGAACGCGTCCTCGACCGGGAGCAGCCGGGGTTCGCGCTCGTCAACGGCGACGTCGTCAACGGCGACATGAGCACCGCCGAGCAGGTCCGGCAGGCGTACAACCACGTGGTGCTGCCCATGGAGGAGCGGGGGATCCCGTGGGCGGTGACGTTCGGCAACCACGACGAGGACTCCGTGGCCGCCACGGGGATGACCGAGCGCAGGATCCGCGAGTTCCTGTCCGGGTACCGCCACTACGTGGGCACCACGGCGCGCGGCGTCACCGGCGACTCCAACCAGGTCCTCACCCTGCGCGCCGCGCGCGGTCGCGGCCCGGCGTTCGCCCTGTGGCTGCTGGACTCCGGGCGGTACTCCCCGGAGACGATCGCCGGCCAGGAGGTCGAGGAGTACACGTACGAGACGATCCACGCCGACCAGGTCGCCTGGTACCGCGAGCAGTCGCAGGCCCTGGAGCGGAAGGCCGGCGCCCCCGTCCCCGCGCTGATGTTCTTCCACATCCCCCTGTGGGAGCACCGGTTCATGTGGTTCGGCTCCCCGACCGAGTGGACGGACGAGGCGCACGCCGCGGCCGTGGTCAAGCACGGCATCGTGGGCGAGCGCAACGAGCGCGAGTACACCGCCCAGTTCAACCCCGGCCTCTTCCACGCCGCCCTCGAGCGCGGCGACGTGAAGGGCGTCTTCTGCGGCCACGACCACATCAACACCTACGTCGGGAACTACTTCGGCATCCAGCTCGGCTACGGCCCCGGCACCGGGTTCGGCACCTACGGCCTGGGTGGGGACGACGAGCACCGGCTGCGCGGTGCGCGCGTGTTCGACCTGGACCTGGACCACCCCGGCGTGCTGAAGAGCACCCGGACGGTGTTCGCCGCGGACCTCGGCATCGACCTGACGCCCGAGCCGCAGCCGCTGGAGACCCCGAAGCCGCTCGGGCACCGCTGAACGACCGGGTCCCCGCCGGCGTCGCCCCGCGGGGACCCGGCGGCGCGGGTCAGGATCCGGGCAGGTCGAGGGTGAACCACACCGTCTTGCCGCCGGCCACCTGCTCGACGCCCCACGCGCTGGAGAGCAGGTCCACCAGGGCCACGCCCCGCCCCCCGGTGGCCTCCGGGCCGACCGTGCGACGCACCGGAGGGGTCTTCTCGGCGTCGCCGACGGCCACGCGCACGCCGGTGGCGGTGCGCTCCAGGTCCACCCGCACGGGCGCCCTGCCGTGCAGGACGGCGTTGGCCGTCAGCTCCGCGGTCAGCAGCTCCACGACGGTCAGCGCGCCCGGGGGCACCTGCGCGGCCGCGCACCGCTGCACCACCCAGTGGCGCGCCAGCGGCACCGAGGACAGGTGGTGCTCCACCTCCAGGTGCCATCGGTTGGCGGTGCGTTCGGGGTCCGTGCCCGTGCGGTCCTCGTCGCGCTCGCGAAGGCTCTCGCGCGGACGCCGCTGGGCGCTCTGGTACGTGCCGTCGTCCATGGTGCCGCGCGCGTCTCCCCGCTCCCCGTCGCGGTCTCCGACGTGCTCGGACCCCGCCGTGCTCCCGCACAGCTTCCCACCCGCCGCCCGCGGGCGCCCAGCGGGTGGGAGCGGGTCAGGGCTCGAAGACCACCCGGGCGGGCACCCGCCCGGCCAGGACGTCGGCGAAGGACTCGTCGACGCTCTCCAGCGGCCGGGACTCCACCACCACCCGCGTGCGGCCCGCGGCGTGCAGCGCGAACACGTCCGCCAGGTCGTTGCGGGTGCCGACGATGGAGCCGATGACCGACTTGCCCTGCAGGACGGTGTCGAAGATCGGCAGGGTGATGGTCCCGTCGGCCGGCAGCGCCACGCACACCAGCCGCCCACCGGGGCGCAGCGCCCGGTACGCCTGGTCGAAGGAGGCCGGGGAGGCCGCCAGGGCGATGCTCACGTCCGCGCCGCCCAGGGCGTGCACCGCCTCGGCCGGGTCGGTCTCGCGGGCGTTCACCAGGTGGTCGGCGCCGAGCTCCTTCGCCAGCTGCAGCTTGTCCTCCTGCACGTCCACCGCCACCCGGGCGACCTTGACCGCCTTGTAGGTGGTGACGCCCGCGCAGGTCAGCGGCGCCGCCTCCAGGGGCGGGACGCCCTCCGGGACGGGGTTGGCGAACGCCGCCGGCAGCACGGCGTACTCGGCGAACGCGCCGTCGACGGAGTACCCGGAGTTCCGCTGCTCCGGGCACAGCGTCTCCCACCCGCCCACGCAGCAGCGGCAGGTCCCGCACGCCGAGCCCAGCCAGGCGATCGCGACCCGATCGCCGACGCGGCGGGAGGTGACCTCGGCGCCGACGGCCTCGACGACCCCCACGCCCTCGTGGCCGGGCACGAACGGCGGGGCCGGCTCCACCGGCCAGTCGCCGTGCGCGGCGTGGATGTCCGTGTGGCACAGCCCGCTGGCCTCGACGCGCACCAGGACGTCCTGCGGTCCCGGCACGGGCACGGGCACCTCCCGCACCTGCAGCGGGGCGGTGAACTCGGTGACGACGGCTGCTCTCACGGTGTCCCCCGGACTCGGGGGCCGGGGCGTCCTGCCGCCCCGGGAACACCACCAGTCTCCTGCGCGGCCGGTCGTGCCGACAGGACCGCAGGTCCCCGCCACCGGGGACCTGCGAGGGGCCCGCGGCGGGACCTCCGTCCCTGGTGGGTCGTGCACCGGTCGCGGACCGTGGTGGGACGAGTCACCTCACCGCACTCCCGCCGGCCGAGTGCCGGGCGCTCCTCGGGGAGCGGGGCACCGGCCGGGCCGTCTGCACCGAGCACGCCCTGCCCGCCGTCGCGACGCTGAACCACGCCCTGGAGCTGTCCCGGCCGACCGGCCGCCGCCTCGGCCCGCCACCGGGCGGGGAGCTCGTCCTGGACCTGAAGGGCGACCTGACGGGGGGCCGCGCGGCGGAGGTGGCCCGGTGAGCGCCCCGGTCGGTCCCGGCGCCGCGGGCGTGCCCGCCCCGGGCGTGGAGCTCCTCGACGAGCCCGCCTGCTGGGAGCTGCTGCGCGGCGCCCCCCTCGGCCGCTTCGTCGTCGTCGACGCCGACGGGCGTCCGGACGTCTTCGCCGTCAACCACGCCGTCGACCACGGCAGCGTCCTGTTCCGCACCGCCGACGGCAGCAAGCCGGCCGCCGCTTCCCCGTCACCGGCTCCGGCTGGTGGGCGGCGCGCCCCCGGCGCGGCGGGCGGTGACGAACCGGCGCGCTGAGCGCCCGCTCCACGACGCGTCCCCCGGCGGCCACCCTCGGTAGGGTGCTCAGGGACCACTCCCGATGCCGAGGTGCCCGCCGTGCCGAAGAAGAAGAAGCCCGCCCGCCGCACCGCCGGTCCCCGGACCGCCCCCGGCCTCTCGCCGCTGCGGGCCGGTGGGCGCGCGCTCGGAGACCTGCAGGTGGAGTACCGCACCTTCCTGGAGACCGAGGAGGACGAGGCCGTCCTCGCCCCCGGTGACCTCGAGGCGCGCCTGATGGAGTCGCTGGGCTGGCTGCTGGTGGACACCGGCGAGCCCGTCGAGCGCAGCTCCGCCACGTACTTCGGCGCCGCCGAGCTGCGCGGGCTGTTCACCGAGCTCGTGCCCGCCGTCGCCGAGCACAACGGCCTGGACGCGCAGGAGCTCGTCGACGAGGTGCGCGTCGCGTGGACGACGTACCTGATGTTCCTGGGCGAGTCCGGTGCCTGGCGGGGCGCGCCGGAGGAGCTCGCCGACTGCCTGGACGTCGCCTCCGGCGGCATCGCCGGCACCGCCTCGGACCAGCACAGCGTCCTGGACGCGCTGGAGGCGGCGGCCCTGGCCGTGCCCGCCGAGGAGGAGCTGCGCGACCTGCGGACCGTGCCCGTGGTCACGGGGGCGCTCGAGGCGCTGGACGCGCTGCGCGCCGGTGTCCCGGTCGGTGAGGAACCGGTCGTGGACGGGCCCGTCGTCGACGCCCTGCGCGCCGGGGTCGGTGAGGCCATCGACCCGGTGGCGCTGTGGCTGGACTGGACCGCCTCCGGCGTCGTGGAGGTCGTGGACGGCCGCACCCACGTGCCCGGCCCCGTCGACGCCCTGCACGACGTCGACAACCGCCGCGACGTGGCCGCGAGCGTCCTGGCCACCGCGGTGACGAACGTGCTGGCGGCCTCCTCGACACCGGCCGCGGTGGTCGGCGGGCTCAGCGTCGTCACGGCGTCCGTGCTGGACCCCATGACGACCCCGCAGCTGCGGGCGGTGATGGAGTCCACCGGCGACGGCGACGAGCTGCCCGCGGCGCTGGAGACGGTGCGGGCCCTGGGTGAGCTGGGGGTGCTCTCGGCGGTGGAGCCGTGGACGGCGCGCCCCGGCGTGGCCGGTGCCGTGCACGACGTGGTGTCGGTGTTCTTCGCCGAGGACCGTGACGAGGACGAGGACGAGGGTGTGGGCGTCGGCGTGCACGCCTGAACCGGGCGCGCCGGCCGGTCCCGGTGGGCGCGGGCTCAAGGTGCGCGCCCACCGTGCCGACCACCGGCGGGTGACGCAGGAGGTGAGCGTGGGGATCCGCGAGCTGCTGGGCGGCCACGGCGTGCGCAGCGTGTTCCAGCCGATCGTGGAGCTGGACAGCGGGGACATCGTCGCCTACGAGGCGCTGGCCCGCGGCCCGGTCGGGCCGCTGGAGCGCCCCGACCGCCTCTTCGCCGCCGCGCGCGCCGAGGGTCTGCTCGCCGAGCTCGACGAGGCGTGCCGCGCGGCGGCGTTCCGCGGGGCGCTCGCCTCCGGGCTGCTGGCCCCGCTGACGCTGTTCGTCAACGTCGAACCCGAGGTCCTCGACAGCGCCCCCCTGGACGACCTGCTGGCCCTGGCCGCGGGAGCACCCGGCGAGCTGCGCGTCGTCGTCGAGATCACCGAGCGGGCCATCGCCGCCCGGCCCGCGGAGCTGCTGCGCACCGTCGCCCGCGTGCGCGAGCTCGGCTGGGGCGTCGCCCTGGACGACGTGGGCGCCGACGCGATGTCGCTGGCGTTCATGCCGCTGCTGCGGCCGGACGTGGTGAAGCTGGACCTGCGGCTGGTGCAGGAGCGCCCCGGCGCCGCCGTCGCCGAGATCATGCACGCCGTCAACGCGTACGCCCAGGAGAGCGGGGCGACCGTGCTGGCCGAGGGCATCGAGGACGAGCGGCACCTGGCGATGGCCCGCGCCCTGGGTGCCCACCTGGGGCAGGGGTGGCTGTTCGGCCGCCCCGGTCCCGCGCCCGTGCCCGGCCTGCCCGCCGGCGAGCTGCGCCTCCCCGCCGCGCCGGCCGTGGGCCGCTTCGCCGAGTCGTCGCCGTTCGCGCTGCTGCCGCCCGGCACGCCCCTGCGGCGTTCGCCGAAGTCGCTGCTCATCGAGCTGTCCAAGCAGCTGGAGCGGGAGGCGCTGCGCATCGGGTCCACGTGCGTGGTCGCCGCCACCTTCCAGGAGGCGCGGCACTTCACCCCCGCCACCACGGGCCGTTACCGCGACCTGGTGGAGCGCACCGGGTTCGTGTGCGCGCTGGGGGAGGGGCTGCCCGCCGAGCCGCTGCCGGGCCTGCGCGGTGCGGCGCTCGACCCGCGCGACCCGGTGCGCGGGGAGTGGGACGTGGTGGTCCTCGGCCCGCACTTCGCCGTGGCGCTGCTGGCGCGCGACCTCGGCGACAGCGGCCCGGACGCCCGGCGCACGTTCGAGTACGCCCTGACCTACGACCGCGCCACCGTCGTGGCCGCCGCGCACTCGCTGCTGTCCCGGGTGGCGCCCCGCACCGCCGCCGCCCCCGTCGGTGCCGCACCCGCCGGGGTGGTCGCGACCGCCGTGGCGGCCGGTGCGACGACGGCCGCCGGGGCCACGGCCGCTGCCGCTGCGGCGCGGGCGGCCGCGGCGGCCACCGCGGTCGCCGGGCCGGGTGCGGACGCCTCCGTCGCCGAGCGCGTCCTGCAGCGCGTGCTGGGCACCACCTCGCACGGCGTGACGATCGCCGACGTCACCCGGCCGGACCAGCCGCTGGTGTACGTCAACACCGCGTTCGAGGTGCTGTCCGGGCTGCGCTCGGAGCAGGTGCTGGGCCGCAACTGCCGCTTCCTGCAGGGGCCGGGCACCGACCCGGCGGTGCTGGCGGCCCTGCGGGCCGCGGTGGAGGACGGGCGGGAGTGGAGCGGGGTGCTGCTGAACCACCGCGGCCCCGGGCGCACCCCCTGGTGGAACGAGATCCAGCTCGCCCCCGTGCGCGACGCCGACGGGCGCGTGGTGCGCTACGTCGGCCTGCAGAACGACGTCACCGAGCGGGTGGAGGCCCAGCGGGCCCTGGAGGTGGAGCGCGACCGCACCCGCGCCCACCTGCGGCGCATCGAGGACCTGGCCCGCACCGACGCCCTGACGGGCCTGCCGAACCGCCGCCTCCTGGCCGACCGGGTCGCCGGTGCCCTGGCCGCGGGGGACGAGGTGGCCCTGCTGCTCTGCGACCTCGACGGCTTCAAGGCGATCAACGACCGCTTCGGCCACGGCGCGGGCGACGACCTGCTGGTGGCGGTGGCCGGCCGGCTGCGCGACGCCCTGCCGCCGGGCGGCCTCGCGGCGCGCCTGGGCGGCGACGAGTTCATCGTGGCGCTGACCGCACCGCCCGGGCGGCCGGCGCCCGCCACCGCGCAGGAGGTCGCGGCCCGGCTGGCGCGGTCGGTGGCCGACCCGATCGCCCTGGGAGGGGTCGAGGTCTCGATCCGCGTCAGCGTCGGGGTCGCCACCGCCGCCGCGGGGGACGGGGTCGAGGACCTGCTGCACCGCGCCGACGAGGCGATGCACGAGCGCAAGCGGGCACGGCGCGGCGCGGGCTTCCCCGCGCCGGTGGTCTGACCACCACCGGCGACTGCGCGTGATCGCCTGACTGCGCAGGGGGGCGACGTGCCCGAGGTGGAGCAGCGATCCGCCGAGGTGGTCCCGGGGCGCCCCGCCGATGCGCGACACTCCTGCGGGGGTCCCGCGCGCCCGGCGCCGCGGGAGCACAGCACCGCACCAGCAGGGGGAGGAACACGCATGGGTAGCCACGTCGTCGTCGCAGGTGGGGGCATCGTCGGCCTGTCCACGGCCTGGGCGCTCAGCCAGCGCGGCCACCGGGTGACCGTCCTGGAGAAGGAGAGCCGGGTCGCCGAGCACCAGACCGGCAACAACTCCGGCGTCATCCACTCGGGCCTGTACTACGCGCCCGGCAGCCTGAAGGCCACGCTCGGCACCGCCGGCGCGAAGTCGATGCGCGAGTTCGCCGAGGACCACGGCGTCGCCGTCGACATCTGCGGCAAGCTCGTCGTGGCCACCACCACGCAGCAGGTCCCGGCGCTGCGCCGCCTGCTGGAGCGCGGCCTGGCCAACGGCGTGCCTGTGCGGATGATCTCCCCCGAGGAGGCCCGCGAGTTCGAGCCGCACGTCAGCTGCGTCGCCGCGCTGCGCGTGGAGAGCACCGGCATCGTCGACTACCGCGGCGTGTGCGACACCCTCGCGCAGCTCGTGGAGAAGGACGGCGGTGAGATCCGCACCGGCTCCGAGATCGTCGGGGTCACCTCCACGTTCCGCTCGGTGACCGTGCAGACCACCACCGGCGAGGTCACCGGCGACGTGTTCGTCAACTGCGGCGGCCTGCAGTCCGACCGCATCGCCCGGCTGGCCGGCCTGGAGCCGGAGGTGCGCATCGTGCCGTTCCGCGGGGAGTACTTCGAGCTCACCCCGCAGCAGTCGCACCTGGTCAAGGGCCTCATCTACCCGGTGCCCGACGCCACGCTGCCGTTCCTCGGCGTGCACCTGACCAAGATGATCGGCGGCGGCGTGCACGCCGGCCCCAACGCGGTGCTCGCCCTCAAGCGCGAGGGCTACACCTGGCGCGACGTCTCCGCCGGCGACCTGCTCGACACGTTCCGCTGGCCCGGCACGTGGAAGCTGGGGCAGAAGTACTGGCGGACCGGCATCGACGAGGTGCTGCGCTCCGCATCGCGCAAGCGCTTCCTGGCCAGCCTGCGCGAGCTCGTGCCGGCGCTGGCCGACGACGCCCTCGTGCCCACCCACGCCGGGGTGCGCGCGCAGGCCCTGCACCGCAGCGGCGCGCTGGTGGACGACTTCTACTTCGAGCGCGGCATCCGCCAGGTGCACGTCCTGAACGCCCCCTCGCCCGCGGCGACCGCCTCGCTGGAGATCGGTCGGCGCATCGCCGACGAGATCGACACCGAGGTCTGACGGGCTCAGCAGCACCCCGCGAGCGCCCGGTCGCCCCGTCCACGGGGGGCCGGGCGCTCGTGCGTCTGGAACGCGGTCGCCGGGGACGGGTGGGCCGTGGACGCCGCCCGACAGGTGCGCTCCGTGCGCTGCTGATCGCTCCAGGTCGTTGACAGGGGGTGTCGCGCGGCCATGGACAACGCACAGCGGATCTTCGGGAAACGGTTCCCGAGGTCACCCCCGCCGCACGCGTCCCCGCCCCCTCGGCGCGTCGTCGCCGCCTGCTCCTGGAGCCCCGTGCGCACCTCCGCACCCCGTGAGCGCCGCACCGCCCGCTGGCTCACCGGCCTGTCCGTCCTCCCGCTGATCGCGACCGTGGCGCTCGCCGGTGGCCTGCCCGCCACCGCCGCGCCGCTCGACCCGCTGGCGCCGCCGCCGTGCACCACCGAGGTGCGCCAGCTCCCGATCAACGAGTTCACCAGCCACGCCGAGCTCGGCAACGAGAAGGTCGGCCCCGATGCCGTCCTGCGCGTCCTGGACCGGCTCGCCACCTCCGACGACCCGTCGACCCAGCGGTTGCTGTCCTCGGTCACCGTCGTCGCGGTGCCCAAGCTCAACGTCGACGGCGCCGAGCTGGACCGCCGCGGCAACGACCGCACCTGGGCCGAGGTGGTCGCGCAGTTCCCGCAACTGGCCCCCAGCCAGCCCGCCTGGAACTACATCCAGCGCCTCCAGCAGGGCGACGACTACATCACCCGGCCCGGTTTCGACCTCAACCGCGACTTCCACGCCGATCTCGGTCACGTTCCCGACCCCGCCGACCTGCCGGGTACCCCCCCAGGACTTCGGGTGGTTCCTCAACCCCGAGTCGCAGGCGCTGCGCGACCTGTACCTGGACCTGCAGGAGCGCTTCGACGGCGTGGACGGTTTCCTCGACATCCACCACCAGGGTGCCTGCGTCGCCCGCGACGACACGAACGAGCTCATCGACGTCGCCGTCGACTACCCGCCGCTGCCGGACTGGGAGTTCGAGCCCGGCGGCAAGTACGCGGAGTACCAGGACGCGCAGGACTCCTCGCGCCAGCTGGCCCTCTCGGCGTTCAACGGCATCGAGCAGGCCGGTTTCCTGCCCGTGCGGTACTCCCACGCACCCGAGCGCGACCTGCCCGGCCAGGCCCGTTCGGCGTTCGCGCTCAACGGGACCCGCACCGTGCTGTTCGAGATCCGCGGCCAGAGCCAGACCCTCGGGCAGGCCGGCCGCGAGCGGTTCACCCGTGCCACCGTCGCGGGCATCGAGCGGATGCTCACCGACCTGGCGACCGGGGCCGTGGACCGCCTGGACCCGCGCGCCTACGAGACGCTGCCCGACAGCGTCCAGCTCACCCCGGACGGGCAGGTCGTCCCGGACGTGCAGAGCGACGCCGAGGTCGACTGATCCCTCGACCTGACGGTCCCGGGCTGCCGCCCGGCCGGACCCGTCGTACCCTCGCCGGGGTGACGGGCCGGAAGCCGGGCGGCAGCTCCTTCGAGAGCTGGGTCGAGCGGCAGGTGCGCGAGGCCGCCGAGCGCGGCGAGTTCGACGGCCTGCGCGGGGCCGGGCAGCCGCTGCGCCACCTCGACCGGCCGTTCTCCGCGGAGGAGTGGGCCGCCGAGAAGGCCCGCCGGGAGGGTTTCGACGTCTCGGCGATGCTGCCCCCGGCGCTCGCGCTGCGCCGCGAGCGGGAGGAGCTGCTGCGCGACGCCGGGCGACTGCGCTCGGCCGCCGACGTCGACGCGGTCGTGGCCGGCTTCAACGACCGGGTGCGCGAGCTGTACCGGCGCCCCGCCGACGGGCCTCTCGTCGTGGTCGCGCTGCTCGACGCCGCCGAGGTGCGCGAGCGGTGGGAACGGGCTCGCCCCGCTCCGGCCCCCGCCCGGGAACCGCCCGCCGCGGTGGTGCGGCGCCGCCGGTGGTGGCGCCGCGCGCGGTGAGCGCACCGGTGCCGAAAGCCGTAGCGGCGCTCCGGGAGCGCCGCTACGGTCCCCGGCGTGCACGCCGACTTCGACCCCGGTGTCCCGACGACCGGCCGCGTGCGACTGCGCGACGGGCGCGTCCTCGCCCACGCCGAGCACGGCGACCCGGGCGGCCGTCCCGTCCTGCTGGTGCCCGGTGCTGCGTCCGGTGGCCTCGTCACCCCCGGCGAGGGGCCGCTGCGCCACCTCGGCGTCCGGCTGGTCACCGTGGAGCGCCCCGGTCTGGGCGCCTCCGACCCGTGCCCCGGGGCGACGTTCACGAGCGTGGCCGAGGACCTGCGCGAACTCGTCGCCTCCCTCGGGACCGGACCCGTGCCGTGCCTGGCGCACTCCCAGGGCGCCCCCTTCGGGCTGGCTGCCGCCGCGGCGGGGGTGGTCAGCCGCCTGGTGCTCGTCTCCCCGGCCGACGAGGTCGCCCGTCCGGAGTTCCGCGCGGCTCTGCCGCCGGGCTTCGCCGCCCTCGTCGACCTCGCCGCCCGGGACCCCGAGAGGGCGTACGACGCCTTCGCCGGGTCCACCGCGGCCTCGATGTTCGAGCTGGTCCTCGGCCGCGTCGCCCCCGCCGACGCCGCCACCTACGGCCGGGGGGACTTCCGCACCTGGTTCCGACGGGTCCTCGACGACGGTTTCCGGCAGGGACCGGACGCCTACGCGCGCGACACGGTGCTGGCCGTGCGCGAGTGGGGCCTGCCGCTGGAGGCGATCGCCGTCCCCGTCGAGGTGTGGCACGGCGACCTGGACGGCACCCACTCGCCCGACCTCGGCGCCACCCTGGCTGCGCGGGTCCCCGGCGCCCGGCACCGCGTCGTCGCCGGCGCCGGCGGGTCCCTGCTCTGGTCGCACGCCGAGGACGTGTTGCGGGCGGCGCTGGGCCCAGCGGTCGCCCCCGCCGCCGCAGCCGGGGAGACTGGGGACGCACCCGACCTCGCGGAGGCACCGTGACCCCGGCCCTGTCCGCCGTCGTCCTCAACGACCACGCACCCGCGCGGTTCACCGCCGCCGTGCGCGAGGTCGAGGCCGCAGGCCTGCGCACCGCCTTCACCTACGACCACCTGTCCTGGCGCGACATGCGCGAGGGCCCGTGGTTCAACGCCGTGCCGCTGCTGGCCGCAGCGGGCGCGGCGACGAGCACCGTGCGGCTGGGCACCCTCGTCGCGTCCCCGAACTTCCGGCACCCGGTGACGTTCGCCTCCGAGGTGATGACGCTGGACCACGTGTGCGGCGGGCGGTTCGAGCTGGGGGTGGGTGCGGGCACGTCGGCGCACGACGCCGCCGTCCTCGGCGCCGGGGCGCTCACGCCCGGGCAGCGCCAGCGCCGCTTCGAGGAGTGGACGGCCCTGCTGGTCCGGCTGCTCTCGCAGCGGGTCACCGACGAGCGCGGCGAGTTCTTCACCGCTCACGACGCGCGCGCCGTCCCCGGGCCGGTGCAGCCGGGCGGGGTGCCCGTGACGATCGCCGCCGCCGGGCCCCGGGGGATGGCCTTCGCCGCCCGTGCCGGGGACGCCTGGGTCACCTACGGCGACCCGTCGGCGGCCGGCGCCGAGGCGGTCACCACCGGGTACGTCGAGGCGGCCGGGCGGTTCGAGCGCACCCGCCGCGAGGTCGCCCCCGGCCGATCGCCGCGGCGCCTGGCCCTGGTGGGCCGCGACGAGACGGCCGTGTTCGCCCGCTACGGGGAGTTCGCGGAGCGGCTGGCGGCGGCGGAGTTCGACGAGGTCGTCGTGCACTGGCCCCGCCCCGACGGCCGCGGCGTGCCCGCCGGTGCGCTCGCGGACGTCCTGCGCACCCACGGCCTCGACGTGCCCCCCACCGCGATGAGCTGACCGGTCACAGGCGTTCCCACAGCTGCGACCAGACCAGTTCGGCGGCGCCGGTCAGCGGGCCGTCGTCGCCGAGGGCCGCCGGCACCAGGGCGGGCGGGGCGCTGCGGCGCGAGCGCATCAGGCCGTCCTCGCAGGCGCCGCGCACCTCGTCGGGCACGACCGCCAGGAGCCGGGCGGCCAGGCCGCCGAGGGTGACGAGGTCGGCGTCCAGCGCGTTGACGAGGCCGCCGGCACCGCGCCCCAGCGAGGTGCCGACCGCGCGGGTGGCGCGCAGGGCGTCCTCGTCGCCCGCGGCGGCGCGCTCCAGCGCCCGCCGCGCGTAGGACACGGGGTCGCCGGGCGGGGCCTCGCCGAGGGCGCGGGCGAACGCGGTGCCGTCCAGGGTGGTGCCCCAGCAGCCGTGGGCGCCGCACGGGCAGCGCACGGCGGGGTCGCCGAAGGGCACGTGGCCGAACTCCCCGGCCAGGCCGTGGGCGCCCTCCAGCGGGTGGCCGCCGGTGGTGACGGCACCCCCCAGACCGGCGTCCACGTGCAGGTGCAGGTGCACCGCCGCGCCGGCGGCGGCCCCGCGGCGCGCCTCCCCGACGGCGGCGAGGGTGGCGTCGTTGCCGGCCAGGAAGACCTCCCCCTCGGCGGCCAGGGCGGCGCGCAGGTCCAGGCCGCGCCAGCCGAGGATGGGCGCGTCGAGGAGGTGCCCGTCGTGCACGAGGCCGGGCACGGCCACGCCCAGCCCCCGCACCCGCCCCGGCGCCCCGCGCCGCAGCCGGCTCGCGGCGGCGCGCACGGCCCGCAGCACGGCGGTGCCGTCGCCGCCGTCGTGGGTGCCGCGCTCGGTGGCGACCGGTGCGCCGCCGAGCGCGACGGCGCCCACGGCCCAGTCCTCGTGGCTGACGACGGCACCGAGGACGAGCGGTCCCGCCCGGTGGGGGACGAGGTGGCGGGTGGGGCGCCCGCGACCACCGCCGGGGGCGGCGGGGCGCTCGTCGATCAGGTGAGCGGACGTCAGGCGGGCCACGAGGTCCGCGGTCGTCCCGGTGCCCGTGCCCAGGGTCCGGGCGGCCTCGGCCCGGGTGAGGTCCGGTCGCTCGTGGGCCAGGCGCAGCAGCTCCTCGCCCCGGGCCGTCAGCGTGCCCACGGGTACCGCCCCCTTTTGCTCGCTCTCAGAGTATTTTGGTGCGGTGCGCACCGGCGACCAGGCTTCCACGACCACCACCGGTGCCGGCGCGCCCCACCGGCTCCCCGTGGGCACGCTGGCCCTGCTGTCCGCGGCGGTCGCCGCCGCCGTCAGCACCGAGGTGATGCCCGTCGGGCTCCTGCCCCAGCTCGCCGACGCGTTCGCCGTGCCCGAGGACCGCATCGGGTGGTGGATGTCCGCGTACGCCCTCGTCGTCGCGCTCGGCGCCGTCCCCGTGACCGCCCTGGTCGCGCACCGCTCACCGCGCGGGGTCCTCGTCGCGCTGCTGCTGGTGTACGCCGCGGCCAACGGCCTCGTCGTCGTCGCCGGCACCACCGGCGGCTACCCGCTCGCGCTCACTGCGCGCCTGCTCGGCGGGCTCGCCCACGCCGGGCTGTTCTCCGTCGCGGTCGCCACCGCGGTCGCCGTCTCCCCGCCCGGGCGCTCCGGGCGCGCCGTCGCGCTCGTCAACACCGGCATCACCCTGGCCCTGGCCCTCGGCGTGCCCCTGGGCAGCGCCGCCGGGACGGCCTGGGGCTGGCGCTGGACCTTCGCCGCGACCACGGGTGCGCTCCTGCTGCTCGCCGCGGCCGCCGCCGTCCTGGTGCCCGCCCGCGCGCCCGGGACCGGCCCCGGCCTGCCCGGCCCGCGCACCGGCGAGCACCCGCGACGCGGCGGGAGCGGCGTGCTGGCGGCGCTGCGCGGGCGTCGCCTGCTCCTCGTCGCCCTCACCACGGCGGTGCTGACCCTGGGGCACTACAGCGCCTACACCTACGTCACGCCGCTGCTGCTGCGCGCCGGCGTCGGCGAGGGGTCGGTGAGCCTGGCGCTGCTCGGCTACGGGCTGGCCAGCTTCGCCGGTCTGCTCCTGGCCGGTGCCACCGCCGACCGCCACCCGCTGGCCGCCCTGCGCGCCGTGGTCGCCGTGGTCGCCGCGTGCCTGTTCGCGCTCGCGCTCGGCTCCGGCCACGCCGCCGCGACGGTCGCGGCCGTGGTGGTCTGGGGCGCCGCGTTCGGGGCGCTGCCCTCGCTGCTGCAGACCGCCGCGCTGCGCGCCACCGACGTGCCCGGGGCGGCGCCGGCCGTCGTGAACTCGATGTTCAACGTCGGCATCGCCGCCGGCGCCTGGGTGGGCGGGCGCGTCCTGCTCGGCGGCGGCCCCGTCCCGCTCGCCCTGACCGGGGCGGCGCTGGCCGTCACCGCCCTCGTCGTCGCGTCGCGCCTCGGCTCCGCGCCGGCCCGCTGACGGGAGCGGGCCGGGGACGGCGGGAGGCCCCCGGCCGGGTGGGCCGGGGGCCTCCCGCAGAGGCGTCCGAGGTGGCCGGGTCAGCCCTTCAGGCCGGTGCCGGCGACACCCTCGACGATGCGGCGCTGGAAGAGCAGGAACAGGATCACCAGCGGCAGGGCGCCGAGGATGGACGACGCCTGGATGTCGGAGTAGCGCTGGCCGAACGAGCCCTGCACCGTCGCCAGGCCGACCGGGATGGTCATCAGCTCCGGGTTGGAGACCACGAACAGCGGCAGCAGCAGGTTGTTCCAGACGTTGACGAACGCCAGGATCGCCATCGCGGAGACGACCGGCTTGGACAGCGGCATGATGATGGAGCGGTAGATGCGCCAGAAGCCCGCGCCGTCGATGCGGGCGGACTCCTCCAGCTCCTTGGGCAGGCCGTCGAAGAACTGCTTGAAGACGAACACCGCGATGACGTACGGGATCTGCGGGAGGATCACCGCCCAGTAGGTGTTGAGCAGCGAGACCGCGTCGAGCATCTGGAAGATCGGCACCACCAGCACCTGGCTCGGGATCATGATGCCGGCCAGCATGAGCACGAAGACCAGTCCTCGCCCGCGGAACTGCAGCCTGGACAGGGCGTAGCCGCTCATCGACGCGAACACGACGGTCAGCGCGGTGGTGACCGCGGCGGTGAAGAAGCTGGCCAGGTACCAGTCCCAGATGGCGCCGCCGCGCAGGATGTTGGCGTAGGGCTCCAGGGTCAGACCGCCGTGGCGGAGGATCTCCTCGGCGCCGACCGCGGACACGCTGTTCGGGGTCAGCGACGTCTTGATCGCCCACAGGCTGGGGATCAGCCAAAGGACCGCGAAGACGCCCAGGACGACGCCGCAGACGACGTTGAAGGCGCGGCTGCTGTTCTTCGACGAGTCCGTGACCCGCCGCGGCGGCGGAGCCGCGGCCGAGATCCCGGGGGTGCGGCGCGGGGTGCTGCTCGTTCCGGTGGTCGCCATGTCAGGCCCTCCTCTCCTGCGCGCGGTCGATGAGCTGCCGCAGCACTGCGATGATCACGATGACGATGAACAGCAGCACCGAGGCGGCCGAGGCGGCCCCCACCCGGAAGTCGGTGAACGCCGACGTGGTGATCAGGCCCAGGGCGACCTCCGTCGCGATGCCGGGGCCGCCGCCGGTCATGAGGTAGACCTGGTCGAAGATCTTCAGGCTGGCGATGATCTGCAGCAGGACGACCAGGGTCGTCGTGCGGCTGAGCATGGGGATGGTGATCCACCGGATCTGCTGCCACGGCGTGGCGCCGTCCAGGGCGGCCGCCTCGTACAGCTCCCGCGGGATGTCCTGCAGGCCGGCGAGGTAGAGGATGAAGTTGAAGCCGATCGTCCACCACACGGTGGTGACGGCGATGCCGACCATGGCGATGCTCGGCGTGCCCAGCACGGGCGAGGGGGCCTCCACGCCGAACCACCCCTGCACCACCGCCAGCAGGCCGCTGGCCGGGGTGTAGATGAAGTTCCAGATCAGCGCGATGGCGGCGGACGGCAGGATGAACGGGACGAAGAAGGCCAGGCGGAAGAGCGCCTGCCCCCTGCGCACCCGGTTGGCGAGGATGGCGAACAGGAAGGCCAGCACGACCAGCGGCGGCGTCGTGTAGATCGTGAACTGCAGGGTGTGCCACATCGCCGACCAGAACTCCGGCCGGGTCAGCATCTCCTGGTAGTTCCCGAAGCCGGCGAAGGAGCCGAACCCCTCCTGGACGATGCTGGTGTTGAAGAAGCTGGCGACGACCATGTAGATGGTCGGCCAGATGAGGAACAGCACGTAGAACAGGGCGAAGGGGGCGATGAACAGCCAGGCGGGCTTGGTGTCGCCCGCGCGCATCCGGTCCTTCCTCAGCGGCTGGGAGGCGGCCACTCCAGGTTGCGTGATGGTCGGTGCACTCACGAGCGGCTCTCCTGTCGGCGCGAGCGGGTCTGCGGCGCGGGGCTCATGACAGCGGGTCCGCCGTCCTGGCGTAGGTGCCCAGCTGCGAGCGCATGCTGGCGATGGCCTCCTCCGGGCTGGCGATGCCCTGCATGACCAGGCCGATCTGGGCTCCGACGATGTTCTCGAAGTTCGACCCCGAGCCGGAGTACCACGCCGGGGCGTCGTAGACGGCGTAGTCGGCGGCTTCCGCGTAGTCGGACTGCGGTTCCATCGCGGCGTACTCGGGGCTGCGCAGCGCGGGCAGGTAGGCCGGGACGTGCCCGCCCTCCGCCCAGGCGAGGCTCTGGTCGAGCATGGACTTCACGAAGCCCATCGCCCGCTCGAGCTGGTCCGGGCTGCGTTCCATCGTGGGCAGGACGAACGCGTGGGAGTCGGCCTGGCAGGCCGGCTGGTCGAACAGGGTGGGGACGGGGACCATCCCGAACTCCAGCCCCTCGACGCTCTGCGCGGTGGTGATCTCCCACTCGCCCTGCAGGTAGAACGCCGACTGCCCGGTGAACATGAGCGTCTGCGAACCGGCGTAGTCCGTCGCCTGCGGCATCAGGCCGCTGCCGGTCAGGCCCTGCAGGTACGCCAGCGTGTCCGCGACGAGCGCCTCGTCGAAGGTGAGCTCCGTCCCGCCGTCGGAGAGGAAGGGGGTGCTGCCGTTGCGCTGGGAGTACAGCGTCTGGAAGAAGCGCCAGGGCGTCGCCGTCTCGCTGACCGTCGCGACGCTCGCACCGTAGGCCCCGGTGACCTCCTTCGCCGCCGCCAGGGCGGCCTCCCACTGCTCGGTGCCCTGGATGGGCACCAGTTCGTCGTCCGCGTCGAGCAGGCCGGCGTCGCGGCAGACCGTCTTGTTGTAGAAGAGGACGAACGGGTGGGTGTCCAGCGGGATCGCGTAGGCCTTGCCGTCCAGGACGGTGGACTCCCACACCTTGGGCGTGAAGTCGGTCGACGACAGCCCCACCGAGGCCAGCACGTCCTCGGTGATCTCGGTGAGCAGCCCGGCGCGCGCGAGGTTCGTCGCCCGCGTCGCGTGGGCCACGGCCACGTCCGGGGGCTTGTCGCCCAGCGTGGCCAGGGAGACCTTCGTGTAGTACGGGTTGCCCCAGGCGAACGTCGCCGCCTGCAGCGCGTCCGACCCGCCCTGCTCCTGCTCGTACTGGTCAAGCATGAGCTGCAGCCGGGCGCCGTCGCCGCCGCCGAAGAGGTTCCAGAAGGTCACGGTGCCGGGCGCGAGCTGGGTGCCTGCGACACCCGCCGCGAAGGGCGTTCCGCACCCGGAGGCCGTCGCGGCCAGACCGAGACCACCGGCGGCGAGGCCACCGTTCAGGAGGGAGCGCCGGGTCAGCGTCCGGCGCCGTGGTGCAGGTGGAGAACTGGTCACGCCGTCCATCCCTCGACCGGGCGGGGACTCCGATGTCCCCGCTGGTGCTCTCGGACGCTAGCACCCACCTCCAACGTTGTCAGGGGTCTGCGCGGGTGTTGCCCGCACCGCCGCGGCAGCGGCATGCTGCCGGTGATCCAGCCCTCGACGAGGAGGCTCCCGTGCCCCAGGCCACCGGCCGCTCCGGCCACCCGAACCACGTCCCCCGGCCGGAGCACCCCCGCCCCTCGGTGCGCCGCCCGGACTGGCTCTGCCTGAACGGCCGGTGGGAGTTCGAGGTGGACGCCGGTGACTCCGGCCTGGAGCGCGGTCTGCTGGAACGCCCGCTCACCGGGGAGATCACCGTGCCCTTCGCCCCGGAGTCGGAGCTGTCCGGTGTCGGGACCACCGACTTCATGTCCGCCGTCTGGTACCGGCGGGAGGTGGAACTGCCCGAGGAGTGGTCGGGCCGGCGCACGCTGCTGCACTTCGGTGCCGTCGACCACGACGCCACCGTGTGGGTGGACGGCGAGGAACTGGCCCGTCACCGCGGCGGGTTCACCCCGTTCACGGTCGACCTGGGCCACCGCCGCGGCACGGTGACGGTCGTGGTCCGCGCCCGCGACAGCCGGTGGGGCCCGCAGGCGCGCGGCAAGCAGTCCACCCGGTACGGCAACCACGAGTGCTTCTACACCCGGACCACCGGCATCTGGCAGACGGTCTGGCTGGAGCCGGTCCCCGACGTCTCCCTGGCCCGGCCCAGGATCACCCCGGACGTCGCGGGCTCGGCGCTCCACCTGGAGCAGCCGCTGCGCCGTTCCGGCACCGGCAGCGCCGGGGACCGGACGGGCTGGACGCTGCGCGCCACCGTCTCCGACGCGGACGGCGAGGTGCTCACCGCCTCCGTGCGCGCCGACCTGGACCTGTCCCCGCGCCTGGTGCTGACGCTGCCCGGGGACCGGGTGCGGCTGTGGTCGCCGCAGGACCCGCACCTGTACGACGTGCGCATCGCCCTGCTGGACGCCGCCGGCGCCGAGGTCGACGCGGTGGACACCTACGCGGGTCTGCGCTCGGTCTCCATCGACGGCAAGGCGGTGCTGCTCAACGGCCGGCCGGTCTTCCAGCGCCTGGTGCTGGACCAGGGCTACTGGCCCGACGGGCTGATGACCGCACCCAGCGACGAGGCCCTGGTGCGCGACATCGAGCTGTCCCTGGCCGCCGGCTTCAACGGCGCCCGGCTGCACCAGAAGGTCTTCGAGGAGCGGTTCCTCTTCCACGCCGACCGGCTGGGGTACCTGTGCTGGGGCGAGTTCGGCGACTGGGGCGCCGCCGAGCGCGGCACCGAGCTCGACCGGGAGTTCCAGCGGCCCACCGCGTCCTTCGTCACCCAGTGGCTGGAGGCCCTCGAGCGCGACCGCTCCCACCCCGCGCTCATCGGGTGGTGCGGCTTGAACGAGACCTACCAGCGCCTCACCGACCGGATCACCGTCCTGGACGACGTCACCCGCGGGATGTTCCTGGCGGCGAAGGCGATGGACACCTCCCGCCCCGTCCTGGACGCCTCCGGGTACTCGCACCGCGTCGCCGAGTCCGACGTGTGGGACAGCCACGACTACACCCAGGACCCCGAGGAGTTCGCCCGGGAGGTCGGCGGCCTGGCGCAGGACGCCCCGCACACCAACCGCGGCGAGGACGGGCGGGAGTGGTCGGTGCCCTACGGCGGGCAGCCGTGGTTCTGCAGCGAGTTCGGCGGCATCTGGTGGCGCCCGGACGCCGAGGCGAGCGACCCCTCCGTGGACCGCGGGGCGGAGTCGTCCTGGGGGTACGGGAGGGCCCCGCGCAGCGAGGAGGAGTTCCACGCCCGCTTCGCCGGCCTCACCGGCGTCCTGCTCGACGACCCGCTGATGTTCGGCTACTGCTACACCCAGCTCACCGACGTCTTCCAGGAGCAGAACGGGGTCTACTCCTTCGACCGCTCCACCAAGCTGGACGTCGACCGGGTGCGCGCCGCCCAGCAGCGCCCGGCCGCGATCGAGGAGGCGTGGCGAGCGCAGGCGCAGCGCCGGGGCCCCGCGTAGGGTCCGGGCATGGAGTACCGGCGACTCGGACGGTCGGGGCTGCGCGTCTCGACGATCACCATGGGCACGATGACGTTCGGCGGGAGGGGCGCCTTCGCGAACGTCGGGAACACCGACGTGGCGCAGGCCCGCCGCCAGGTGGACGTCGCGCTGGAGGCGGGGGTGAACCTCCTCGACACCGCGGACATCTACTCCGACGGGCGCAGCGAGGAGATCGTCGGCGAGGTCCTGCAGGGCCGCCGCGACGACGTCCTCGTCGCCACCAAGGCGCGCATGGTCGCCGGGCCCGGACCCAACGACGGCGGCGCCTCACGGCACCACCTCGTGCGCTCGGTGGAACGCAGCCTGCGCCGCCTGCGCACCGACCACGTGGACCTCTACCAGATCCACGAGTGGGACGGGCAGACCCCGCTGGAGGAGACGCTGGAGGCCCTGGACACGCTCGTGCGCTCCGGCAAGGTCCGCTACGTCGGCGCCTCCAACCACTCCGGCTGGCAGCTGATGAAGGCCCTGGCGGTGGCCGACGCCCGCGGGTACCAGCGATACGTCTCCCAGCAGATCCACTACACGCTGCAGGCGCGCGACGCCGAGGACGAGCTGGTGCCGCTGACGCTCGACCAGGACCTCGGCGTCCTGGTGTGGAGCCCGCTCGCCGGCGGGCTCCTGTCCGGCAAGTACCGCCGCGACCGTCAGGCGCCCGAGGGCTCGCGGCACCTGACGGACTGGGACGAGCCGCCCGTGCACGACGAGGGCAAGCTGTACGACACCGTCGACGTGCTCGTCGAGGTCGGCGAGGCGCACGGCGTCTCCGCCGCGCAGGTGGCGCTGGCCTGGCTGCTCGGCCGGCCCGGCGTGACGTCCCTGGTGATCGGCGCGCGCACCGAGGAGCAGCTGCGCGACAACCTCGCCGCCGCCGACCTGGTGCTCACGGACGAGGAGCGCCGCCGCCTGGACGAGGTCAGCGCGGTGCCGCTGCGCTACCCGCACTGGCACCAGGCGGCCACCGCCGGGGACCGGCTCTCGGCCGCGGACCTGTCGCTGCTGGGCCCCCACCTGGGCTGAGCCCCGGCCGGGCCGCACCGCCGTGCGCCGGGGTGGCGACGCCCCACCCGGGCGCACGGCGTCACCACCGGACCGGCAGCGGGCCGCGGGAGAACCCGGTGCGGACGAGCTGGAGCGGCTGTGGACCCGGCTGCCGCGCTAGACCCCCGGGGCGACGACCGTGGCGTCCCGGCCGGCGTGCTTGCCGCGGTACAGCGCCTCGTCGGCGCGCGCGAGCACCTCGGCCGCCGACGTCCCCGGCACCCACTGCGCCACCCCGGCGGTCGCGCTCTGCCCGCGCGGCACCACCGCGCGGATGCGGTCGGCCACCAGCACCGCGTCCGCTGCGGTGCAGCCGGGCAGGGCCAGCACGAACTCCTCCCCGCCCCAGCGGGCCAGCGTGTCCACCTCCCGCAGGCAGGAGGAGGCCCGCTCGGCGAACTCGCGCAGCAGCGCGTCGCCCTCGAGGTGGCCGAACGTGTCGTTGTAGCGCTTGAAGTGGTCCAGGTCGACGAGCACGAACGTCAGCGGCACCCCGGTGCGCCCCGCCCGGGAGATCTCCCGCGGTGCCGTCTCGTCCCAGTGCCGGCGGTTCGCCAGGCCGGTCAGGGCGTCGCGCTCCGCGGCGCGCGCCAGCCGCGCCAGCAGGTCCGCGCGCTCCACCGCGTGGGCCGCCTCCCCGGAGAACGTGCGCAGCAGCGAGGCCAGCGCCGCCGGCAGCACGGCCACGCGCTCGTGCCAGACCACGCTGAGCACGCCGATCGGCTCGTCGCCGCGCAGCAGCACCGGCTGCCACACCGCCGAGGCGGCGCGCACCGAGCGCGCCAGCTCCGGGTCGCTGCCGGCGCGGGCGGCCACGTCGGGGGCGAAGACCTGCTCGCCGTCGAGGAACGCCGTCGCCGTCAGGCTGGTGCGGGCGCTGACGTCCACCCGGATCCTCACCCGGCCGTCCACCCCGGCCGCGGCGGTCGAGACGAGGGCGCCGGGCTCCTCCGGTTGCAGGAGGTACACGGCGTCCGCGCCCGTCAGGCCGCGCACCGCCTCGCACACCGCCTCGCGGGGGTCCTCGGCCGTGGCCACCGCGCGCGAGGCCCGCGCCAGGGCCTCGACCTGCTCGGCGTGCTCGGCGAGCTGCGCGTGCGCCTCGGCCAGCGCCGCCTCGCGGGCGCGGGCGGCGGTCACGTCGTGCATCGCCAGCACCGCGCCCAGCAGGTTCCCGGTCGCGGTGCTCATCGTGCGGGCCGTGCACAGCACGGTGCGGGCCGGGCGCCCGAAGGGCAGCACCACCACCTCGGCGTCCACGACGTCCTCCCCGCGCAGCGCCCGCTGCAGGGGGGAGTCCTCCGCGGTGAGCAGGGTGCGCCCGTCCGCCCGGTACAGGCCGTAGTGGGCCGGCTGGTCCTCGGCGTCCAGGTCGTCGCGCACCGGCTGCCCGAGCCAGTCGGTGGCCGTGTCGTTGCCCAGCTGCAGCCGGCCGTCGGGATCGGCGACGAGGATGCCCACGTCCACGGTGGCCAGCACCGCCTCGGTCAGCTCGCGCCGGTGCTCGACCTCGGCCATGACCAGCTCGGCCAGCGTGCGCTGCTCCTCGGCGTCCAGCGCCTCGCGGGACGCCCCCGCACCGGGCCGGCGCTCCAGCGCGGGCACCAGCAGCAGCGCCACGTCCTCCAGGCGGGCCAGGGTCGCCGCGTCCGGGTGGGCGCCGTGCAGGCACAGGGCGCCCAGCGGCGTCCCCCGGGCGCCGACCACGGGCACGCGGGCGCAGGCGCAGGACGCTCCGGGCTCCAGGGCGCACGGCTGGTCGCCGGTCAGCAGCTCCACGTCCCCGCGGGGCAGGCCCGCCACGGCGGCCGCCAGGCGCAGGGCCGCGACCACCTCGGCGTCGAGCGCGGCGAGGTGCGCGGGGACCGGCGCGCTGTCCGTGCTGGTGCTCACGTCACCCTCCCTCTCCGCAGCGCATGGGCGTCCCCGGTCCATCGGCGCACGTGGGAGCGGGGTTGAGCGGCACCGCCGGACGGGGGCCACGGGGCCGTGCCGCGGTGCCGTGCCGCGGGGCCGGTGGGGGCTCAGTCCAGGTCGACCGTCAGCGCCAGGTGGTCCGACAGCGGCAGGCGCCGGGCCCGGGCGTCGTGCACGCGCAGCGGGCGGGCACCGTCGTCGCCCACCAGCACGTGGTCCAGCTGGCGCTCGGGGGCGTGCACCGGGAACGTGTCGGCCCGCACCAGCGGGCGCATCCCGGTGCTGCGCCGCACAGCCTCCGGCTCCAGGTTGAGGTCCCCCATGAGCACCACCGGGGCGGGGGAGCGGCGCAGCGTGCGCGCCAGGCGGCGCAGCTGCCAGGAGTTCCACCCCGGGACGAACGACAGGTGGGTGCTCGCCACCGTCAGGCAGCGTCCCGTCGACGGGTCCTCCACGGCGGCCACCACGGCCACGCGCGGCTCGTCGCGCACCAGCTTCGGACGGCGCTGCCCGGGGAAGACCACCGGCACCGTGCACGGCACCGACGGCAACCGCACCACCTCCCACGAGCGCACCGGGAACCGGGACAGCAGCGCGATGCCGTAGGCGGCCTCGTCCGGCTGCTCCTGCCCGGTGGCCGCCATCCAGGTGGCCCCGGGGGTGCCCGACAGCGCCGCCACGAACCGGTGCTCGCCGGCGTCCAGCGCCTCGGCGGCCACCGCGGTCAGGTCCGCGCGCGCGGAACGCTCCTGCGAGCGGTCCACCTCCTGCAGGGCCACCACGTCCGCGTCGAGGGAGGCGATCGCGGCGGCGTAGCGCCCCACGTCCACCCGGTCGTCCTCCAGCGATCTGCCGTGCAGGATGTTGAAGGTCGCCAGTCGCACCTCCCCAGGGTGCGGCACGAGGGCAGGAGGAGCACGGTGGAGAACACGGGCAACCACGGCGTCGGCGACGGGGAGGTGGACGCGGGCGTCAACCCCGCCGCCACGACCGTCGAGCAGCGCCGCACCGCCCTGGTGCGCGTGGCCGCCGAGCTCAAGCGCGCCGGTGCGCCGTTCGCGCTGGCCGGCGGGTACGCCGCGTGGGCCCACGGCGCCCCCGAGCCGGTGCACGACGTGGACTTCGACCTGCGCGCAGAGGACGCCGAGCGGGTGCGCGAGCACTTCCGCGACGCGGGCCTGGAGGTCCTCGCCCCGCCGGAGGACTGGCTGTTCAAGGTGCTCAGCGACGGCGTGGAGGTCGACCTGCTGCACCGCGGCGGCGGTGTGCCCGTCGACGACGAGCTGCTCGCGCGCGCGCAGCGGCTGGAGGTGCTGTCGGTCGAGATGCCGGTGATCTCCGCCACCGACGTCGTCGTGCACAAGCTGTGCGCCTTCGACGAGCACACCTGCGACTTCGCTCCCGCGCTGCGGGTGGTGCGCAGCATCCGCGAGGCCGTGGACTGGGAGGCGGTGCGCGAGCGCACGGGGCACCGGCCGTTCGCACAGGCGTTCGTGCACCTGCTCGAACTGCTGCAGGTGGTCCCGGGCCGCGCCTGAGCACGGTGGTGGCTGCGGTTGCCGACCAGGTGCGTCGGTGCTCGACTGTGCCTCGCGGGTGCAGCAGATCGCCTGATCACCGAGCAAGAACTGATGCGGAGGGTTTCCGTGACCGCTCTAGTTCCCGACGTCGATGCTGCCGTCGCCCCGACGGCGCCGCACAGGACCACCGGCCCGGCCGTCGAGGACCTGGTCGTGGAGCACCTCGACCTGGCACGTGGCCTGGCCTCGCGCTACCGCAACCGCGGCGAGTCCTGGGACGACCTGGTCCAGGTGGCCTTCCTCGGGCTGGTGAAGGCGGCGCGGGGGTACCAGCCCGGCGCCGGTGCGTCGTTCGCCGCGTACGCGGCCCCGACGATCACCGGTGAGATCCGCCGCCACTTCCGCGACCACGGCTGGGACGTCCGCCCCCCGCGGCGCCTGCAGGAACTGCGTTCCCGGATGCGGTCGGTGGAGCGGGACCTGGAGCAGGAGAACGCCACCGGTGCGGACGAGGCCGCGCTGGCCGACCGGCTGGGCACCTCGGTGCAGGAGGTCCGCGAAGCGCGTTGCGCCGCAGCGGCCTACTCGGCGGTCTCCCTGGACGCGCGCCTGGGCGCCGACGACGACACCACGGTCGGGGACACGCTCGTGGCCTCCGGCGACCCCACCGCCGTGGTCGACGACCTCGCCTCCCTCGGGCCGGTGCTGGCGGAACTGCCCGACCGCGACCGGCGGATCCTGGCGATGCGGTTCTTCGCCGACGCCACGCAGTCCCAGATCGCCGCGGAACTCGGCATCAGCCAGATGCAGGTGTCCCGGTTGCTCTCGTCGGTGCTGCACCGCCTGCGCGACGCCCTCGCCGGGGAACCGGCCGGTCGGCAGCAGCGACCGGCGGTGCCCCGGCGCGCCGGTTCCCCGGTCCGCGTGGTTCGCGCGCCCGGTGCGGTGCGTCACGTGCCCACCCGCGAGCCCGGTTCCGCGGCCGAGCGGCTGCGCAACGGCGGCGAGGCGGTTCCCGCGTGCTCGCGCATCCCGGCCAGCAGTTCGGTGAGCACGTCCGCGGCTGCGTGACGGGGCTGCCAGCCCAGTTCCCTGCGTGCGCGGTTGGTGTCCATGACGGGCACCGACATGCCCAGGTCGAACCAGCCGGGTTTCACGGGGTGGATGCGCGCGTGGTAGCTGGCGGCCACGGCCGCGCGGGCCAGCCCGTGCGGCACGGGGACGAGAGTGCGCGCGTTCAGGGCGCGGCCCAGGTCGCGCCCGCCCAGGACGGGTTCGTCGGCGAGGTTGAACGCACCACCGGCGCGCTGCTCCACGATGCGCACCAGGGCGTCGGCCAGGTCGTCGGCGTGCACGACCTGGAACCGCACCCCGTGCGGCAGCGGGAGCACCGGTAGCGGGACGCGCCCCAGCGCGCGGGTCGGCACGAGGGCACCGGCGAAGTACCGGGCGATCTCGCTGGCCGAGTCCCGCTGGAACACCAGGCCCGGGCGCACCCGGGTCACCGTGAGGCCGGGTGCGTCGGGTTCGACGACGTCCAGGTGCGCCTCCACGGCGGCCTTGTCCCGCGAGTACTGCAGGGTGGGGATCCCCGTGGCGGGCCAGTTCTCGTCGACGCGCGAGTCGTCGTCGGGGTGGGGTGCGTAGGTCCCGATCGACGACAGGTGCACCAGGTGGGGGACACCCGTCTCGCGCACCGCGCGGACCACCTCTCGGCTGCCGCCGAGGTTCACGCGGGCCAGCTCCGCGGGGTCGCGGGCCGGCTGGATCAGCCAGGCGGTGTGCACCACCGCGTCGGCGCCGCGCACCGCGTCGTGCAGCTCGTCGCGGCGGGCCGGGTCGGCGATGTCCAGCGACGTCCACGTCGCCGTGTCGTAGGGGGCCCGGTCGGCGGGCGGCAGTCGCCGGCCGATGCCGACGACCTCGTGCCCGGCGCCCTCGGCGTTGCGCTGCGCCAGGCGCCGCAGCAGGGCGGTGCCGACGTTCCCGGCGGCTCCCGTGATGACGATCCGCACTCCTCAGCGCTCCTCTCCGGCCGCCGGGGCGACCTCCGTGACGACGAAACCGTCCGCCGGCCGCGACGGGACCGGCCGCGCCGGCATCCGCGTCTCCTGCGGCGGGACGGTGAACCGCAGACCGGACAGCACCTCGGCGGCCTGCGCCAGCAGGCGCACCGTGGCCGGTTCCCCCGGGCAGCGGTGGCCGGTGCGGGCGTCGCCGCCGCCCTGCGGTGCGAAACCGTGCGCGACCGGGCACACACCGGCGCCGTCGAAACGGCCCGGGTCGAACTCCTCGGGCGACGGCCACGCGGCCGGGTCGCGGTGCGTGCTCACGACGTCCAGCACGACCCGGTCGCCGGCGCGCAGGCGGTGCCCGGCCACCTCGGCGTCGCGGCGCAGCCGCGTGGCCAGGGCCGGCACGAACGGGTAGCGCCGGCGCACCTCGTGCGCGACGGCCACGGCGGTGCCGGACGGTTCCGGCCCGCCCGCCGCGGCAGCGACGGCGTCCCGCCAGCGCGGGTGCTCGTGCAGCGCGACCGCGGCCTGCGCCACGAGCCACGCCACGGCCACCGTGGGGCGCAGCACGTTCAGCAGCTCGACCGCCGCCGTGCGCTCGTCCAGCAGCCGGCCGTCGGGTTCGCGGTGCGCGGCCACCAGGGCCAGCGCGCTGCCGGCGGGGGCCAGGCGCCGGCCGGAGCGCACGTCCCGCACCGCCCGCGCCGCCCACCGTTCGCAGCGGCCCCGCGCCCGGCGAGCGCGCAGGAACCGCGGGCCGGCCGAGCCGAACCCGTCGACGATCGTGGCGAGCTCGTGCGCGCGGGCGGTGTCGGTGGCCCCACCGGCCCCGGCCCCGGCCCAGCGCAGGACCGCCCGGCCGAGCACGCCGACGGCCTCGTCGAAGACCTCGACCCGATCGCGGCCCGGCCACCCGCGCACCGCCCGCGCCCACTCCTCCCCGGCGGCGGCCACCAGGCCGTCGACGCGCTCGGGGGCGAGCGCGGTCGTGAACAGCTCCTTGCGCACCCGGTGCGCGGCGTCGTCCAGGCCGTGCACGGCGCCGCGCCCGAACAGGACGTTGCTCAGCGGCGCCGGCACGGCGCCGCGCCGCGCCACCAGGGAGCTGTCGTAGAAGGCGCGCACGCCGTCCGCGCCGCGCACGACCACCGCCGGGCGGCCCAGCAGCCGCGAGCGCACCGCGGCGCCCGCCGGGGCGCCGCGGTCCGGGCGCAGCCGCGGCAGCCCGTCGAAGCCGCGCACCACCAGCGTCAGCAGCAGGTCCGGGGTGCGGGTGCGGGTGCGGCCGCGCGCGTCGCGGACGGCGCCGGGCACGTTCGTGCTCACGGGCGCCTCCGCGGGGGTGCCGCGCGGCGGAGCGGTCGTGGTGCTCATGCCGCGCAGGTACCCGGTCCGTCACGGTCCATGCGCTCCCGGCGCACCGGGTGCACCGGGCGAGCCGTCGACGACCTCGCGCGCCACGTCGTGCAGCCGCCGCCGCTGCCCGCGCGCCGTCGCCCGCAGCCGGGCGAACGCCTCGTCGGGGGGACGCGGCACCGCTCGGCCAGCACGCCCTCGGCCTGCTCCAGGACCACGCGGCTGTCCAGCGCCCGCTGCTCCTGCACCCGCTGCCCGGCCGCCACGCGCTCCCGCTGGGTGATGCCCACCGCCCCGAGCGAGGCGAGGGCGCGCACCACGGCCGACTCCACCGCGTCCAGCGCACCCGCACGGGTCGCGAGGCGCGGCACCCGCGCCCCGCCGCGGGCGGGTGCTTCGAGGTGCCGGGCGGCGCGGACCGGGGTAGGCAGGGGCCATGACCCTGATCGGCACCCTGTTCGACGCGCCGTCCCGGCTGACCGCGCTGGACCCGGTGGCCTCGCGCGCGAAGGGGCTCGCCGACCGGCTGCTACCCGGCGGCCGGGTGCGCGGGTTGCTGCACGGGCGCCCGTTCGGGCACCCGGCCCACCCGGCGATGGCGCTGGTGCCGGTGGGCACCTCGATCTCCGCGCTGCTGCTCGACGCGGCCGCCGCGGTCCTGCCCGCCGGGCGCGCCCTGGACCCCGCGGCCCGGTACCTCACCGCCACCGCCGCCGCTTCCGCGGTGCCCACGGCGATCGCCGGGTGGGCGGACTACACGGGCCTGCACGTGGACCAGCAGCGCACGGCGCTCGTGCACGCCACCGGCAACGCCGTGGCCGTCACCTGCTGGGGCGCGTCCCTGGTGGCGGGGCGCCGCGCGGCGCTGCTGCGCACCGCGGGCACCCTGGCGGCCGGTGCGGCCGGCGCCCTGGGTGGCCACCTGGCGTACCGGTGGGCCGCCGGCCCGAACCACGCCGAGCACCTGCCGCACCTGGCCGGCGACGAGCACGCGGACATCGGCGCGCTGGAGGAGCTGCCCGACGGTGAGCTGACCCGCCGGCACGTCGGGGACGCCCCGGTGTGCGTGCTGCGGCGCGGCTCGTCGGTGCGGGCGCTGGCCGACACGTGCTCGCACCTGGGCGCCGGCCTGCACGGCGGCCAGGTGCGCGAGGGCGCCGGGGGCCCGGAGGTCGTCTGCCCCTGGCACGGCAGCGCCTTCCGCTTCGACGACGGCGCCGTCGTGGACGGCCCCGCAGCGTCCCCGCAGCCCACGGTGGACGTGCGGGTCGCCGACGGCCGCGTCCTGGCCCGCGTCGACGGCCCGCCGGCGTCCTGACCGGGGGGACCCGGTGGTTCAGCCCAGGAAGTTCGCCGGGTCCGGGCCGCTGCGGCGCAGCCGCACGCCCGGCGGGCGCAGCGCCGCCTCGAGCGAGCGCACGAGCTGGGTGTTGCGCGCCAGCTCCTCCGCCGGGGCGCGCGCGGCCAGCAGTGCCAGGCGCTCGGCGTAGGCCTCGCGCAGCGCGTCGAGGGGGAGTGGGTCGCGCAGGTCCACGACGGCGGACGCCGCACCGGCGCCGCCGGCGGGTACGCGCCGGGTGAGGGGTGTGCTGAGGGTGTCCACGGGAACTCCGGTGTCCGCGCAGGGAGCGGCCCGCGACTGGACCGCGCGGGCCCGGGGGGGTGGACCCGAACCTCGATGTCACCACGCCGGCCGCGGCCGGGCAAGCGGTGCCGTGTCCTGGACGGGGCGCCGGGGCGAGGGTCTACGGTCGGCGCAGAGCGGTGCGCGACCGTTCGGGGAGAGCGGGGACGTGACGACTGACGGCGTGACCGGCGTGGTGCCGGCGGGGGACCGGCGTCCCGGCGGGGCGCTCGCCCACGTGCGGGCCGCCACCTCGCGGGCGCACGAGGAGCTGGACGGCTCCCTGGACGTGCTGCACCGGCCCTGGGACGTGGACCTGCACCGGCGCTGGCTGGAGCTGACCCTCGGGCTGCTGGACCCCCTGGAGGCGTCCCTGGCGCGCTGGGCGCGGACGGACCCCGCGGCCCTGGACGTCGCCGCGCGGGCGCGCGCCGGGCTGGCGCGCGGGGACCTGCGCGCCCTCGGCGCCGACGAGGCGGCCGTGAGCGCCGTACCGCTGTGCCCGGACGTGCCCGGCGCCGCGGACCGGGCACAGGCCCTGGGCCTGTGCTACGTGCTGGACGGCTCCACGCTCGGCGGCACGCTCATCCACCGCACCGCGGTCGCCGCGGGCGTGCCGGAGCGGGCCTGCACCTCCCTCGTGGGCCGTCCGGGCGCCGGGCGGCGCTGGCGCGAGACCGCCGCGGCCGTCGACGCCCTGGGCGCGCCGGGGGACGCGGCCGTGGAGGAGATGACCGCCACCGCCCTCGCCGCGTTCGCCGCCTACCGGCGCTGGTTGGCGCCGCTGGCCCGGGCGAGCGCGTGAGCCGCCGCCAGCGGTCCGCCGGCCCGGTGGGTGCCGGTCCCCCGTCGCCGGAGGTGCCGGTCGAGGCGGGCACCGAGGCGCCCGCCTACGTGCCCGCGTACGGCCCGGTGGACCTGACGAACTGCGACACCGAGCCCATCCACGTGCCGGGCGCCGTGCAGCCGCACGGGTTCCTGCTGGCGGTGGACCGCGGCACCCACGAGGTGGTCGTCGCCTCCGCCAGCACCGCGCGGCTGCTGGGGCGCGAGCCGGGCGAGCTGCTCGGCCGGCCGCTGCGCGAGGTGCTCGGGGAGCGCCTGGCCGCGGAGGTGCTCGCCCGCGACGCCGCCGACCAGGTCACCGAACCGCTGCACACGGTGCTGGACCTGGCCACCGGCCCGGGCGCGGACGTCGACGTGGTGCTGCACGTGTCCGGCGAGCGGCTCGTGGTGGAGGTGGAGCCGGCCGGTTCCTCGCCGGCGTTCTCGCCGGTCTCGTACCGCTCGGCGCGCGCGGCCGTGGGGCGGCTGACGGAGACGGGCTCGACCGGCGCGCTCGCGCAGCAGCTGGCGCACGAGGTGCGCACCCTGACCGGTTTCGACCGCGTCATGGTCTACCGCTTCGACGCCCAGTGGAACGGCGAGGTCGTCGCCGAGGACCGCCGCGACGACCTCAACGCCTTCCGCGGCCTGCACTACCCCGCCTCCGACATCCCCGCCCAGGCCCGCCGCCTCTACACCGTGAACTGGACCCGGCTGATCGCCGACGTCGACTACGCGCCCGCACCCCTGCACCCCCTGCTGGACCCGGGCACCGGCGCCCCGCTGGACCTGTCGCACTCGGTGCTGCGCAGCGTCTCGCCCATCCACGTCGAGTACCTGAAGAACATGGGCGTGACCGCCTCCATGTCCGTCTCCCTCGTC
>NZ_JALBVB010000042.1:0-14151 GCF_022669155.1 Kineococcus sp. TRM81007
GACCCGCACCCCGGACGGGCGCGGCGCCTACAACCACTTCCAGAACGGCTCGATCTACTGGTCGAGCACCACCGGCGCGCACGCGGTGCGCGGCGCGGTCCGCGACGCGTGGGCCGCGCGCGGCTGGGAGGCCGGGGCCCTCGGGTTCCCCACCGGTGCGCAGCGCACCGCCGGGGACGCCGTGGAGCAGGACTTCCAGGGCGGCACCCTCGTGGTGCGCGCGGACGGCTCCTCGACCGTGCGCCGCTGACCCCGGCCGCCGGCCGCCGGGCGCGGGCACCAGGGCTGGTGCCCGCGCCCGGTGGGCCGCATGCTGGACCCGTGGCGACCGCGGACCTGGTGCTGGTGGGTGGGCTGCTCGCGCTGTTCGTCGTGGTCCTGACCACCACGGCGGTGCGGGCGCTGCGCCGTCGCGGGCGGCAGCGGTCCACCGTCCGCGACGACACCCTGCGCGCGGGCCGGGACCCGGAGGCCGACGGCTCCGCGGCGGCGCTGCGCGCCATGGGCACCAACGCCTGGATGCGCCCGGGCGGCGGCGGGTTCTAGGACCGCCGCGAGCGGGCGGGGCTCGTCCCCGGACGGGAAAAGCCGTTGCCGTGCCCGGGGTTCGCGGGGCACCGTCGTCGTGTCCTGCCGCCGACCCGAGGAGGCCCCGGGTGCTCATCTGACGTGCCCCGCACCCACGGGCCCGCGCTCGCCGCGCGCGGTCCCGAGCGACCACGTCACCAGGAGCCCCCGTGCCGACGAACCCCCTCACCCCCTCGACCCCCCGCCCCGCCGCGTCCGCCAGCGCGTCCACCAGGACGACGACGGGCACCACCACCTCGCTCGCGCTGCGGGAGGTGACGAAGACCTACGACCACCGCGTCGTCCTGGACCACCTCACCGCCTCGATCACCCCCGGTGCGGTCACCGGGGTGATCGGCGAGAACGGTTGCGGCAAGTCCACGCTGCTGCGGCTGCTCGCGGGCGTGGAGGAACCCGACACCGGGCGCGTCGTCGCGGTGGCGAGCGCGGGCCTGGCGCACCTGCCGCAGGAGCCCGCCGCCCCGCCGGCGTGGACGGTGCAGCGCGTCGTCGACGAGGCGCTGGCCGACGTGCGCCGGCTCGAGCGCCGCCTGCACGAGCTGGAAGCGGCGATGGCCCACGCCGACGGCGGGCAGCACCCCCTGGACGCCCTGCTGGCCGAGTACGGCGAGGTGAGCACCGCGTTCGAGCTGCGCGACGGGTTCTCCGCCGACGCCCGCGTCGAACGCGCCCTCGCCGGCCTGGGCCTGGCCGGGCTGCCGCGCGGGCGCCGCCTCGGCGAGCTGTCCGGCGGGCAGCGCTCCCGGCTGCACCTGGCGGCGCTGCTGGCCGCCGACGCGGAGGTGCTGCTGCTGGACGAGCCGACGAACCACCTCGACGACACCGCCGCCGGCTGGCTGGCTGGAGCATCACCTGCGTTCCCGGCGCGGCACCACCGTCGTCGTCAGCCACGACCGGGAGTTCCTGGACCGCACGGCCGCCGAGCTCATCGAGGTCGACGCCGGCCGCGCGGCCCGCTACCCCGGCGGCTACGACGCCTACCGCGCCGCGAAGGCCGCCGAGCGCGCCCGCGCCGAGCAGGAGCGCGCCGCGTGGGAGGAGGAGGTGCGGCGGCTGCGCACCACCGGTGACGCGGTCGCCCGCCGGGTGGCCCCGAACCGTCCACCGCGCGACGGCGACAAGATGCAGTACGACTTCAAGGGCGGGCGGGTGCAGGAGTCCCTGGCGGCGCGGGTGCGCGCCAACGGCGAGCGGCTGCGGCGCCTGGAGGCGGCGGAGGTCCCGCTGCCGCCGGCACCGCTGCGGTTCACCGCCCCCGCCGGCCTGCACGCGCGCTCAGGTGCGCACCTGGTCGCCGAGGGCGTCTCGGTCGCCGGGCGCCTGGCCCGCACCGACCTGCACCTGGAGGCGGGCACCCGCCTGCTCGTCACCGGCGCCAACGGCAGCGGGAAGTCGACGCTCCTGGCGGTGCTGGCCGGGGCGCTGCGCCCGGACACCGGCGGGGTGCGCGGCCGCGCCCGCGCGGGCCTGCTCCCGCAGGACCCGCCCGCCCCCGTGCCGGGGCAGGACGTGCTGCGCGCCTTCGCCGCCGGCCGGCGCGGCAGCGCGGACGAGCACGTGCACCGGTTGCTGACGCTCGGGTTGTTCGCCCGCGACCAGCTGGGCGTGCCGGTGGCCCGGCTGTCCACCGGGGGCCGCCGCCGCCTGGACCTGGCACGGCTGCTGGCCGACCCGCACGACGTGCTGCTGCTGGACGAGCCGACCAACCACCTCGCCCCGCAGCTCGTGGAGGACCTCGAGCGGGCGATCGCCTCGTTCGGCGGCGCGGTCGTCGTCGTCAGCCACGACCGGCGGTTCCGGGCAGGCTGGAGGGGGCGGTGCCTGCACCTGGAGCCGCCGCGACCCGCACGGCCCGCGCTCGCCGAGGAGCCCGCGGCAGCAGCAGGGCGGTGAGCACCAGCAGCGAGGCCGGCCGGGTCAGCGCCAGCAGCGCACCGCCCGCACCGCCGAGGTCCGCGGCGGCCTGCAGCACCGGCAGCAGCCACGGCGCGAGCGCCACCAGGGCGACGACGCGCACCCGCGCGGGCGCGGCCACCGCCACGACCACCGCCGCCAGCGGCGCAGCGAGCGCGTGGTGGCTCCACGTCACCGGCGACACCAGGCAGGTGACGATGCTGACGAGCAGGCCGAATCGCAGCCGTGCGGCCGGCTCGCCCCACGCGGTGCGGCGCGCGGCCACCAGCACGAGCACCAGCAGCGGCACCGCACCCGCGAGCGCCAGCGGGGCGGCGACCGCGTCGCCCAGCCCGGCGTGCGTGAACGCCCCGGCCAGGGAGTTGTTCGAGATGGTGCCCGGCGGTGCCACCCGCGAGGAGTCCCACAGCAGGTCGGTGAAGAAGGAGCGCCACGACGCCGGGGCCACCAGCGCTCCCGCGAGGGTGAGCACCACCCCGGCCACGGCCACCCGCACGGCGAAGCGGCGCGCCGCCGGAGCCGCAGCGGCGGCCACGACCAGTGCCGGGGTCACCTTCACCGCACCCGCCAGCGCCGCGAGCACCGCCCCGCCGCGGCCACCGGCCAGGCAGCCCAGGACGAGGGCGGCCACCACGAGGGGGCTGATCTGCCCCAGCACGAGCGCTTCGCGGAACGGGTCGGCGACCAGCAGCGCCGCACCGCCCCAGCCGACGGCGGCGGCCGGTGCCCGCACGGCCCGCAGGGCGAGGACCGCGAGCACCAGGGCGGCCGCCACGAGCAGCACCCGCCACAGCAGCAGGCCCGTCCCCGGCGGCACCAGCAGCAGCGGGGTGAACAGCGCCGCCGCCAGCGGCGGGTAGACGAAGTGGTGGCCGCGCTCGGTGACCCGCGCGTACGGGTCGGCGCCGGCGAGCAGGTCGGCGGCGCCGTGGCGGTACACCGCCAGGTCGTACCCGGGCTGCCACGCCTGCGCGCCCCACCCGGTGCGCAGCGCGAGCGCCGTCCACACCAGGGCCAGCGCGACGGGCGCGGCGGCCCGCAGCGCCGGTCTCACCGCCGCCCGGCCGCCGAGCGGTCGGGGAACACCAGGGAGCGGAAGGTGAAGAAGCGGAACACCATCGCCAGGGCCATCCCGAAGACGTTGCCGGAGAGGTTGTCGGCCAGCGGGCTGGTCCAGCCGAGGCCGTAGTGGGTGATCACCAGGCACAGCAGCTGGATGCCGGCGGCGATGACGCTCAGCAGGAAGAACATCGCGTACTCCCGCCACGGGTTCTCGCTGCGGCGGTCGCGCCAGGTGTAGTAGCGGCTGCCGAGGAAGGCGATGGCGATGGCGACGACGCTGGAGACGACCTTCGCCCACGCCGACCCGGCGCCGGAGAAGATGAGCGCGTTGAACACGATCAGGTCGGCGAGGTACGCCAGCCCTCCGGAGACGAGGAAGCGGAACACCTCCCCGCCGCGCTCGGAGCCCAGGAAGCGGCGCGCCGCACCGACGGGCCCGGTGCCGCTCTGGGCGCTCACAGCCACACCGCCAGCAGCAGCGAGGCCACCCACAGCACCGCCAGGACCAGCAGGACCCGGTCGTGCAGGGCGATGTCCTCGGGTTCCTCGGCGGCGCCGCGGTCCACGTCGATGGCGTAGCGCAGCACCGCCAGCACGAACGGCACGAGGGAGACGCCGGCGACGGGGCTGCCGCCGCTCTGCCGGCCGAGGACCTCCACGGCCCACAGGGCGTAGGTGGCCACGGCGATGGTGGCGGCCAGCGTCCACACGAAGCGCAGGTAGGTGGTGGAGTACTTCTGCACCACGCGGCGCACCGACTCCCCCGTCAGCTCCCCGCGCCGGGCCTCGCCGTAGCGCTTGCCGGCCGCCATGAACAGCGAGCCGAACGCGGCGGTGAGCAGGAACCAGCCCGACAGCGGGATGCCGCCGGCGGTGCCGCCGGCGAGCATGCGCAGCAGGAACCCGGAGGCCACGCACCCCAGCTCCAGCACCGGTTCGTGCTTCAGGCCGAAGCAGTACGCCAGCTGCACGGCGAAGTAGACGCCCAGCACCAGGCCCAGGGACGGCTGCCACAGCACCCCGCAGGTGATGGCGGTGGCCGCCAGCACCACCGCGAGCACGACGGCGGTGCGCACGCCCAGCTCGCCGGCGGCGATGGGCCGGAACCGCTTGCGCGGGTGCGCGCGGTCGGCCTCGACGTCGCGGGCGTCGTTGATCAGGTAGATGGAGCTGGAGATCAGGCAGAACAGCCCGAAGGCGACGGCGACGCCGACGAGGGTGCCGCCGTCGACCTGCGGGCCGGCGGGGAACACCGGCGCCAGGACGAGGACGTTCTTGACCCACTGGTGCGGGCGCATCGCCCGCAGCCACGCAGGCAGCCGCGAGGAGGTGCCCTCCACGCGCACCGGGGCGCCGGTGTCCTCGCGGGCGCCGCTCACGCCCGCCCCCCGCGCTCGGCGAGCCGGCCGGCGGCCGAGCGCACGGCCGCCTGCGTCAACGCGCCCAGGGCGGTGCCCGCGGCGACGTCCGAGGGGTAGTGGACCCCCAGCACGAGGCGGGAGAGCGCCATGGCCGGCACGAGCGGCCACGTCGGCACCGGCAGCAGCGGCGCGAACGCGAGCGCGGCGGCCGTGGTGGAGGTGGCGTGCGAGCTGGGCATGCTCCAGCGGCTGGGCACCCCCACGCGCACGTGGACGCGGTGGTCGACGGGGCGGTGCCGTCGCGCGACCCGCTTGAGGACCACGCTGGCGCCGTGGGCGGCGACGACGGCCGTGGTGGCGACCACCCAGTCGCGGCGGCGGCGGCGGTCCACCAGGGCGCCGAGCGCGCCGACCCCGATCCAGGCGGCCGCGTGCTCGCCGGCGTGGCTGAGGACGGTGGCGGTGCGCACCGCGGCGTCACCGGGCACGTGCTGCTGCACGAACCGCAGGGCCGCGAGGTCCGCGGCGGCCAGCGGGGAGGCGGAGGCCGGTGGCTCCGGAGCGACGGCCGGCGGCTGCTCGCGCCCGGGCTGCTGCGGGCCGCTCACGGCTGACCCGCCGGGAGCATGACGATGCTGCTCAGCGGCATCGCCCAGGTGGAGGTGACCGGCCACCAGGTGGAGCCGGGCGGCTCGGTGCCGCGGTCGTAGCGGAAGAGGTCGTAGGCCACGGGCACGGGCTCCGGGTCGTCGCGGAAGCGGTAGTTCAGCTCGAGCAGCTCGCGCACCGGGCCGGAGGCGCTCTCCAGCGCGGCGTCGATCTGCGGCTGGATGCGGCCGGGGTCGGCGAACTGGTCCACGACGCAGTCGCAGGCGTAGGCCAGGTGCCCGATCTCGCCCGGGGAGGTGACGTAGCGCGGTCCGCCCTCGGCGTCCAGGCGCGCCTCGACGTCCTCGGCGATCTGGTCGTACTGCGCCGGGGTGGCGAAGTTCGTCTGGACCGGGGCGATCGGCCACGGGGTGCCGTGGCGCGCGTCGGCGACACCGCTGACGACGGCGACCGCCACGGCCGCGACGAGCGCGCCCCAACCGACCGGCCGCAGCGGCGAGGCCGCCGCGCGACCCCAGCAGGCGCCGACGGCGGCCACGGCGACGATCGTGGTGGTGCCGATGAGGATGGAGTAGTACCAGTGGTACGGCGGCACGCCCAGCACGCTGAGGGCCGCGTAGTGCGCGACCCCGCCGGCGCCCAGCGCCAGCCACGGGACGGGGCGCAGCGCCGGGCCGGCGGGGTGCGCGCCGTCGGCGGCTGCCGCGTCGACGGCTGCCACGTCGACGGTGCGGCCGCGGCCGTGCAGCGCGAAGCCGGCCAGCACCAGCCACCCGAGGGCGCCGAGCAGCACCGGCAGGAACGCCAGCGCCCCGTTCTCGGCGAACACCTGCACGTACAGCAGGGCTCCGTTGCGCACGTCCCACGGCCCCCAGCTGGACTGCTGGACCTTCAGCACCAGCGTGTCCGGCAGCGCCGAGCCGAGGAACACCCAGCTGAACGCCAGCCACGGCAGCGCCACCAGCAGGGAGGCGCCCACCGCGACGTGCAGGCGGCGCAGCACCGCCGGCAGCAGCAGGGTGGTGACGACGACCGCCGCAGCGGCGTCCATGCGCGCCAGCACCACGGCACCGGCGAGCAGGCCGTACGGCACGGCCCGCCCGGCGATGCCGGCGCGCAGCAGCAGCGAGAGCAGCAGGAGCACGAACGCGGACTCCAGCCCCACCGACGACAGCAGCAGCGGGTTCACGCCCACCGCCGCGGCCGCCAGCGGCCCCACCCAGCCGGGCAGGCCGGTGCGCAGCGCGCTGGAGCGCAGCGAGGCCGCCAGCCCCACCGCGATCGCCACGTGCAGGACCCCCAGCGCCAGGACCGGGTCGCGCACCACGAACGTGACGACCGACAGCACGATCACCCACAGCGGGGAGGTCGCCGTGTTCGAGGTGATGTCCGACAGCAGCCCCCACGTGCCGTGGAAGGCGACGTTGCGGGCGTAGGCGAGGGTGATGTACGCGTCGTCGACGAGGGCGGTGCGCAGCAGCAGGAACGTCACCACCGCCAGCGCACCGACGCCCAGCAGCGGCAGCCAGCCCAGCCGGGCGGGTGCGCGCCGCGCGGTCGCCGTCGAGTCGATCTCCTTCGTCACCACGTCAGTCCCGCGGCCCTTCGTCGTCGTGGGGGGGTGCGCCCGCACCCGCCTCGCGCTCCTGCCGCCGCGCGTGCTCGCGCTCGGCCTCGTCGGGGTCCTGCCCGCGCATCCGCGCCACGACCCGCAGCGCGGTGTCGTCGGCGACGATGCGGCCACCTTCCAGCAGCACCCCGCGGGTGCACAAGCGCGACACCATGTCCAGGTCGTGGCTGACGATGACGAGCGTGCGGCCCTCGGCGCGCAGCTCCTCCACGCGCGCCAGGCACTTGCGCTGGAACGGCTCGTCGCCCACGGACAGGATCTCGTCGATGAGGAAGACCTCCGGGTCGGTGTGCACCGCGACGGCGAACGCCAGCCGCAGGAACATCCCGGAGGAGTAGAACTTCACCTCGGTGTCGATGAACCGCTCGATCTCCGAGAAGGCGACGATGTCGTCGAAGCGGGCGCGGATCGTGGCCTCGTCCATCCCCAGGATCGCGCCGTTGAGGAAGACGTTCTCGCGGCCGGTCAGGTCCGGGTGGAACCCGGCGCCGACCTCGATGAGCCCGGCGATGCGCCCGCGCACGCCGACGCGGCCGGCGTCGGGCAGCATCACGCCGGAGATCAGCTTCAGCAGCGTGGACTTGCCCGAGCCGTTGAAGCCCAGCAGCGCCAGGGACTCCCCCTGGCGCACGTGCAGGTCCACGCCGTCGAGGGCGCGGAAGGTGTCGGCGACCGGCCGGCGGCGCAGCTTCGCCATCGCCAGCTCCTTCAGCGACCGGTTGTGCCGCAGCGTGAAGTCCTTGACGAGGCCGTCGACCTCGATGGCGCTGAGGGTGCCGCCGGTGGCGGTGGTGGGGGTCGTGGTCACGGTCATCACAGCTCCTGCGCGAAGCGGCCCTCGATGCGGCGGAACACCGCCTGGCCGATCGCGAGCAGCGCGAGGGCCACGGCCAGCCCCAGCAGGCCGGTCCCCAGCAGGTGCGGCGGCAGCGGGGACTCCCCGGCGGTGGTGGGGTACCAGAAGCACCAGTGGAACAGCTCCACCGCGGCGGTGATCGGGTTCAGCTGGTACAGCGTCATGCCGAGCGAGTCGGGACCACCCACCACGGCCGCCACGCGCTGCCAGTCGTAGAGCACCGGGGAGGCCCAGGTGGCGACCATGAGCATGAGGTCCACGATGTTCTCGAAGTCCCGGTACAGCACGTTGACCGCCCCGAACAGCAGGCCCAGCCCGATCGCCAGGACGCCGACGATCACGAAGCCGAGGACCCCGCCGGCCAGCTGCCACACCGAGGGCCGCCAGCCCACCGCCAGGCACGCCACCAGCAGGATCACCAGCTGCGGCAGGAAGTGCACCGCCGCCACCCAGCCGGAGCTGACGGCGAACAGCTCGCGCGGCAGGAAGATCTTCTTGATGAGCGGGGCGTTGCCCACCACCGAGCGCGTCGCGTTGCCGAAGGCCTCGGAGTAGAAGTTGATGACGACCACGCCGGAGAACAGGTAGATCGCGAAGTTCTCCAGGGTGTCGTTGAGGCGCAGGAACCAGCCCATCGCGACCCAGAACACGGCGAACTGCACACCGGGCTTGACGTAGCTCCACAGCAGCCCCATGACGGAGCCGCGGTAGCGCACGCGCATCTCCTTGCGCACCAGCAGCTTCAGCAGGAAGCGGTAGCGCAGGACGTCGGCGAGGCCGCGGCCGTGCCCCGGCGCGACGAGCGGGGGCGCGGACGGGCTCGCCGCACCGGTGGTGGACGCGGCGGCCACGGCCGTCAGCCCTCCGGCTGGTGCGAGCCCGGGCGGGCGGGCTCCGCGTCGAGGTCGATGCCGAACGTCCTCGCCCAGGCCTGCATCGAGGTCACCTCGGGCAGCGCCCGCTTGTACTCCTCGCGCAACCGCGCCCAGTCGGTGAACACGCGGCGGTGCAGGTCCACGGCCTCGGCCAGCAGCGCGCGGAAGCGCTGCGGGTCGCGGCGGTACCAGGCCGTGCCCTTGCCGTCGGCCATCGACACCACGGCGCTGTCGTACAGCGACAGCTCCCACCACTTCGCCTCGGCGGCCGGCAGCGTCACCTGCGGGCGCTCGTCGGTCTCGCCGCCGGTCGGCAGCAGCTGGCGCAGCACCGTCTTGCCCGCCCACGGCAGCAGCGTGAGCCGGTTGGGCGCCTTCGGCTCCCTGCCCTTGTGCGGCGGCTTGCCGCGGCGCGGGCGCGGGAAGGCGTCCGGCTCGGTGGACACGTTCGCGTCGGGGAAGTCGGCGCGCTGCGCCCGCACCTCGCCCAGCGTGCTGCCCAGGGTGCGGTGCAGGTGCTCGGGGCCCTCCAGCAGGTCGCGCAGACCGCGGTTGCGCAGGGCCTGCGCGTAGTACTGCATGGAGATCAGGTGCTTGACGTCGCCGTTGAGGGCCTCGCGCAGCAACCGGCCGCCGCGCTCGTACGGCGAGTGCAGCATCGCCGCCAGGAAGCGGTTGCGCTGGTGGTAGTACGCCTGCCAGTCGATCGTGTCGTCCTTGTCGGTCCACGACACGTGCCACACGCACGCCCCCGGCAGCGACACCGTCGAGTAACCGGCCTCCGCGGCGCGCAGGCTGTACTCGGCGTCGTCCCACTTGATGAAGACGGGCAGCGACAGGCCGACCTCGCGCACCACCTCGGTGGGGATCAGGCACATCCACCAGCCGTTGTAGTCCACGTCGACGCGCCGGTGCATGAACGGGGTCTGGCGCAGGTTCGAGGCGGCCAGGTTGTGGTCGGCGTGCAGCCCGCGCGCCGGGCCCCAGAAGAACCGGTAGAGGTTCACCTGCTCGCCCAGCGCGTGCAGCACCGAGCGCTCGTACAGGTCGAACATGTGGCCGCCGACGATCGTCGGACGCCGGCAGGCGTCGCCGAACTGCACCGCCCGGACGATGCCCTCCGGTTCGATCTCGATGTCGTCGTCCATCAGCAGCACGTAGCGGCTGCGGTCGGCGCGCACCGTCTCGAACATGCTGCGGGCGAAACCGCCCGAGCCGCCCAGGTTCGCCTGCTCGATCAGGCGCAGCTTGTCGCCCAGCACGGCGGCGGCCTCGTCGTAACCGGGTTGGTCGCGCACCTTCTGGGTGCCCTGGTCCACGACGATGATCTCGTCGAGGACCGCCAGCGCCGACTCGTCCGCGCCGAGCGCGTCCAGCAGCCGCACGAGGAAGTCGGGGCGGTTCAGGGTGGTGATGCCGATGGTGGCGCGGCCGGGGGCGACGTCGGCGACCGGCGCGCTCCAGGACGCCTCCACCAGGCGCAGCCCCTCGGCCCCGCCGACGAGGTCGACCCAGTACCAGCCGCCGTCGGCGAACGGCGCGAGCGTCAGCTCCTCGCGCAGCTGCGCGGTGCCGTCCACGTGCCAGCTCGTGACGCGCTGGCGCTGCCCGCGCGCGTTCGACTTGTAGACCACGACGGTGCCGCGACCCTCGAAGGAACCGTCGAAGCGCACGGACTCCGCGCGGGTCCAGCGCCGCCAGTAGCTGGCGGGGAAGGCGTTGAAGTACGTGCCCAGCGAGTAGCGGCGGCCCTCGGGGACCTTCAGGCTGCGGCGCGTGCCGGCGGCCTCGGTGTCGTGGACCTCCGCACCGGTGCTGACGAACTGCACCGACTCGCCGTCGGCGTCCGAGTACCCCTCGGACTGGGCGAAGTCCACGTACAGCGGCAGCACGTCCACGTCGGCGCCGGAGGGGAACACCACCCGGTGCACCTCGCGCCAGCGGCCGTCGTCGGGGGCCAGGGCCGTCGACCCGCTCGTGCCGGCCCGCTCCTGCGAGACGTCCAGGCTCATGCGTCCACCCCACCGCTCGTCAGGGAGCCGACCGCTCCGCCGGAGCGGAAGTGCGGCGCCAGCTTGTTGTCCACCGTCGACAGCGCCGCGCCGATCGCCATGTGCATGTCGAGGTACTTGTAGGTGCCCAGGCGGCCGCCGAACAGCACGCCGGTCTCGCCCTTCGCCAGGTCGCGGTAGGCCAGCAGGCGCTCGCGGTCGGCGGCGGTGTTCACCGGGTAGTACGGCTCGTCGCCGCGCTGCGCGAACCGCGAGAACTCCCGCATGATCACGGTGGCGTCCTCCGGGTAGGCGCGCTCGGGGTGGAAGTGCCGGAACTCGTGGATCCGGGTGTACGGCACGTCCTCGTCGGCGTAGTTCATCACCGGGGTGCCCTGGAAGTCGCCGACCTCCAGGACCTCCTGCTCGAAGTCCAGGGTGCGCCAGGTCAGCTCGCCCTCGGCGTGGCCGAAGTACTCGTCGACCGGGCCGGTGTAGACGACCGGCACCTGGCCGACGACCGCGTCCTTGGAGACGTCGCCGGGTGCGAAGAAGTCGGTGCCCAGGCGGACCTCGATGTTCGGGTGGTCCGCCATCCGCTCCAGCCACGCGGTGTACCCGTCGACGGGCAGGCCCTCGTGGGTGTCGTTGAAGTAGCGGTTGTCGTACGTGTAGCGCACCGGCAGGCGGGTGACCGTGGCCCCGGGCAGCTCGCGCGGGTCGGTCTGCCACTGCTTGGCGGTGTACCCGCGGAAGAACGCCTCGTACAGCGGGCGGCCGATCAGGGAGATCGCCTTGTCCTCGAAGTTGCTCGCGGTGGCGGTGTCGATCTCCCCCGCCTGCTCGGCCACCAGCGCGCGCGCCTCGGCCGGCGAGAGGGCCTTGCGGAAGTACTGGTTGATCGTCGCGAGGCTCACCGGCATCGGGTAGACCTCACCGCGGTAGTTCGTGAACACGCGGTGGACGTAGTTCGTGAACCGCGTGAAGCGGTTGCAGTACTCCCACACGCGCTCGTTCGACGTGTGGAACAGGTGCGCGCCGTAGCGGTGCACCTCGATGCCGGTGCGGGGCTCGGCCTCGGAGTACGCGTTGCCCCCGATGTGGGAGCGGCGGTCGATCACGAGGACCTTCAGCCCGAGGTCCTCGGCGCACTGCCGGGCCACGGTGAGACCGAAGAAGCCGGACCCGACGACGACGAGGTCCGCCGACGCTCCGTTGGAGGCGCTGTTCGTAGGCATGGTGCCCGACAGACTAGCCGTCCGAGGCGCCCGGGACGGACGACGCCGCGCCCCGCGCCGCGATGAAGCGCCGGTACAGCGCCCGCCGCACCGGCAGCGGCACGAACCGGTAGCCGCCGCGCACGGCGACGTTGCGCAGGGCCTGCGCAGGGCTCGTGAAGCCCTCCCGGAGGAGGTGCGCCTGCAGCAGCACCTCGGAGCGCCACAGCCGCACCCCGCCGCGCCGCGCGTACGCCCCGCCCCCGGCCGCCGGGCCCACCCGGTACAGCACCAGGGGCTCCGGCAGGTTCTCCACGCGCACCCCGGCGGCGATCATCCGGGCGAACAGCCAGTAGTCCTCCATGAGCGGCAGGTCCCGGTAGCCGCCGGCCGCCGCGACCGCCGAGCGCCGGTACACCACCGTGGGGTGGTTGAACGGGTCGTGGAAGCGGGCGTAGGAGGCGATGCGCCCCGCCCCCACCGGCGGGGTGCGCCGGCCCACCACGTCGTGCTCGTCCTCACCGATCTCCAGCAGCCCCGAGCCGACCAGGTCCGCGCCCGCGGCCACCAGCGGCAGCTGGCGGGCGAAGCGCTGCGGCAGGCTGACGTCGTCGGCGTCCATGCGGGCCACCACGTCGTGCGCGCACGCCACCAGACCGGCCTCCAGCGCGCGGGCCAGGCCGACGTTGCGCGCCAGCGGCACCAGCCGCACCGGCACCCCGCCGGCGTCGGGCGCACCGGGGGCGGCCAGCTCCGCCAGCAGCGCGGCCAGCGGCGGCGGCACCGGCCCGTCGCGCACCAGCACCACCTCGGCCGGGCGCAGCTCCTGCTCGACGGTGACGCTGCGCACCGCGCGGCGCGCCTGCGCGGGGTCGTCGCCCGCCCACACCGGCAGCAGCACCGAGAACGGCGGCAGCCCGCCGGCGCCCGGCTGCGCCTGCGGCACCGGCAGGGCGGCGGCGGCCGTGCCCAGCGGCCGGCCGGCGGCCGCCTCGACGGCCAGCACGTCCCGCGAGACCTCCCCCAGCCCGGCCAGGACCTGCGCGGTGGGCGGCGGGGGCCCGCCCAGCCCCTGCGCCAGGCCGTCCGCCAGGCCGCGCAGCAGCAGGCCGCGCCGCTGCGAGCGCGCCACCGTGCGCACCCAGCGCCGCAGCGTCGCCCCGCCGTACAGGGCGCCGTCGCGCGCGTCCAGGGTGCGGTCGCGGGTGAACAGCCACACCTTGTTGCGCACCTCCCACACGAACCGCTCCCCCGGGTCCGCGTCCGTGCCGCCGAAGACGCGCGTGCGGTGCTCGACGACGCTGGCCGGGGCGAAGACGCCGCGGCGGTGCCGCAGCAGGCGGGTGCTGAACTCGAAGTCGTCGTTCCACAGGAAGTAGCCCGCCTGCGGCAGCCCGTCGGCGCGCACGGCGGCGGCGTCGACGAGCATCGCCACGAAGGACGCCGAGCGGATCGGCACGCAGCCGGCCACGGCGGCGGCCTCGCGCTCCCCGTGCGCGGGGCGCGGGCGGGGCCGGGGCGTGTTCATGGGGTGCGCGCGCCCGTCGCCCCACACGACGGCGCTGGCGACGACGGCCGGCGGCCCGGCGGGGCCGTCCAGCGCGGCGCGGGCGGCCAGGGCCTCCGCGAGCGCGGTGGGGCGCGGGACGGTGTCGTCGTCCATCAGCCACAGCAGGTCCGGCTCGTGCCGGCGCAGCGCCCTGGCCAGGCCCGCGGCGAAGCCGCCCGCCCCGCCGGTGTTGCGCTCCAGCGCCACCAGGTCCACCGGGAGCCGCGGGTTCGCGGCGGCCCACTCGCGCACGGCGGCGGGGCTGCCGTCGGTGGAGGCGTTGTCCACCACGACCAGCGCGTCCGGTCGCCGCTCCTGCGCGGCGAGGGCGTCCAGGGCCTCGAGCAGCAGCTCGCGGCGCTCGTGCGCGACGACGACGGCGACGACGCGCGGGTCGCCGGGGCGCGGCTGCCCGTAGCGCGGCTGCTCGGGGGTCTCGGACGGTCCGGGCGGGTTCTGCACCCGGACACCCTGCCAGGCCCGCCACCACCCCGCGGTG
>NZ_JALBVB010000042.1:14173-18570 GCF_022669155.1 Kineococcus sp. TRM81007
ACGATCACCGCCGGGTGCTGGCGCGGGTGTCAGGGGGCGGGCAGCTCCGGGACCTCGTAGACGGTCACGGTGCCGCTGCGGAAGGCCGGGCGCAGGCCCGGCACCTCGTCCAGGCCCGTCAGCCCGGGCGGCACGGTGTAGGAGTCCGAGCCGTAGAACGCCGCGTCCGCGCCCCGCAGCGGCAGCCACGGCGCGTCGGTGTCCACGACGACCCACCGCACCCCGAGCTCGCGCACCAGCTCGCGCACCCGCGCGTCGGTGGGGAACCCCCGGAAGGAGCGCAGCAGCTCGCGCACCCGCGGCGCGCGCGGCGAGCCGGTGGGGGTGGTGGCCAGGACCGGCACCCCGTGGCGGACGTAGCCCCACGTCGAGCCGTCGTTGCCGTTGTTCAGGACCCGCTCACCCGGGCGCACCTCCCCGGCGAGGAACTCCGCGGCGGCCAGGTCGTCGGGGCTGACCCGCTGGTAGACGGGGTCGGCGTGCTTCTCGCGCAGCGCCCGCACGACCGCGTCCCCGGTGCCGGCGGCGGTCCCCGCCAGCAGCACCGCCGCCAGCGCGCCGGACAGCAGCGCGCGCGGCGCCGGCGGCACGAGGCGGGCGAGCAGCCCCGGCAGCCGCACCGCCGCCACCCCCACCAGCAGCCACGCCCACGGCGCGCCGTGCGCGGCGACGCGGTAGTACGAGTTCCAGGCGGTGTCCCACAGCACGTCCAGCCCCGGCGCCGAGGCGCCCACCAGGTACAGCACCGAGACGGCCGCCCACGCCAGCCACGTCAGGGCCACCGCGCCGGCCCACCGGCCCGCCAGCAGCGCCCCCAGCAGCACAGCGCCCGCCAGCCACCACTGCGCGGTGACCCCCTCGGGGTCGATCCCCCCCTGCAGCGGCAGCACCAGCACCCGGCGCAGGGCCGCGGGCAGGCCCAGCACGGGCACGTCGCGGGCGAACCGCTCCGAGGAACCGCCGCCCGCGCCCGCCGCGGCCGCCAGCGACGGCAGCACCAGCGCGGCGGCCAGGGCCCCGCCGCAGGCCAGCGCCCCGGCCCACCGCCACGGCAGCGGCCAGCGGCGGCGCACCACCCCGTCGGCGACCACCCACGCCACCGCCCCGGCACCGACGGTGACGGCCGCGCTGGGGTGCACGTTCAGCGCCCCCGCGCAGCCCAGCGCCAGCGGCAGCACCCGGGCGGCGGGGGCGGGGCGCTCGGCCGCCGGCGGCGGCAGCACCAGGGCCAGCAGCCCGGGGGCCAGGGCGAGCGCGGTCGCGTTGGCGACGGCACCGGAGTCGTGGTGCATGGCCAGCAGCGGCTGGTACGCCAGCGCCGAGGCGAGCGCCGCGGCCCCGCCGGCCACGGCCCCCGCACCCGGCAGCACCCGGTGGGCCAGGGCGAACAGGCCCAGCGGCTGCACGAGCGCGACGGCGAGCACGCCGGTGGCGTTCAGGGCGGTGACGACGGTGCCGCCCCACGCGCCGGACGTGCCGGCCAGCAGGGCGACCCACTCGTGCAGGCCGCTGGGGTAGTACAGCGCCGGGGACCCGGTCACCACGTCCAGGGGCTGGGCGCTCCAGGGGGCGGCCTCGCCGCTGCGGGCGATGCGGGCGGCGACGAGGGACTGGGTGACGGAGTCGTGCTCCTGGGACGGCACCGCCAGGGAGCCCAGGCCGGCGCGGAAGACGTGCACCGCCCACGCGGCCGCGGCGGCCAGCAGCACCGCGCCCACCGCGCGGGCGGTGCGCCCGCCGGACCCGCCGGCACCGGCGGCCGGGTGCGCCCCGGGGGGCGGTGGGCCCGGCCGCCGGGCGGCGAGGGCGCGCACGGCCGCGGCCACCGCGGCGGCCAGGCCCGCGAGCGCGGCGGTGACCGCGAGCGCCGTCCACCACGTGAAGGGCACCGGCAGCGGGGCCGTGGCGACCGCGGCGACGGTGAACGCGCCGACGCCGACGACCGGCGCGGCACCGGCCAGCAGGGCGGCCGAGCGCACCCCCGCGGCGCGCAGCACCAGCGCGCCCGGCAGCAGCACCCACAGCGCCCCCAGGGCGAGGGTGGCGGCGTCGGCGGCCGGGTCGCCGGCCGGCCAGGTGACCGGGCCGGGCCCGGCGCGCGTCACCGCAGCACCGCCAGCACCGCGGCCGCGGCTCGCTCGGCGGCGGCGGCCAGGGAGCCGTGCCGCAGCGCCCACTCCCGCAGCCGCTGCCGCTGCGCCGCGTCCGGGCGCCGCCAGCCGCTCAGCGCCCGCGCCACCGACGCGGTGTCGTGCTCCACGGCCGCACCGAGGTCCCCGGCCAGCACGGCGTCGCGGCCGCTGCCGACGCCGGCGAACAGCACGGGGGTGCCGCAGGCCGCCGCTGCGGCGATCTTCGTGGGGGCCATGAGGTCGTAGCCGCTGCCGGGCACCAGGGACGCCAGCGCCACGTCCGCCTCCCCCAGGAGGCGGGCGGCCTCGGCGGGCGCCACCGTCCCGGGCAGCTCGACCGCGCCGGGCGCCAGCTCGGCGGCCAGCACCCGCAGCCGGGGCGCGTCGACGCCGCCGCCGACCATGACCAGCCGGGCGGCCGGGTCGGCGCGGGCCACCTCGGCGAAGGCGCGCACGAACACCTCCGCGCCCTGCCACTGCGACATGGTGCCGCTGTAGACGGCGCGCAGCCCGGGCGCGTCCGGCACCCGGCCGGAGGGCCGGAAGACGCCGACGTCCACGCCGTTGCCGACGACGTGCACGCGCTCGCGGTCCACGCCGGCGCGCACCACCTCCTCGGCCATGCCGTCCGTGACGGCCAGCACGGCCGCCGCGCCGCGCAGCGCGGTCGCCTCCGCGGCGCGCAGCGCCGTCAGCACCGGCCGCGGCGCCCCGGCCGCGACCGCGCCCAGCGACCACACGTCGGGCACGTAGGAGACGTACGGCACGCCGCGCAGCCGGCTCGCCAGCCGCGTCGCCAGGCCCGTGGTCGGCGGCGGTTCGTGCACGACGACGTCGGGGCGCCTGCCCAGCAGCAGCCGCCCGGTCAGCGGCACGTCGAAGCTCAGGTACGGCAGGTAGCCGCGCACGACGCCCTCGGCGTCGCGCAGCACGGGGGCGCGGCGGGTCCGCACGCCGTCCTCGTCGGGCGGGGCGGCGCCGGGCGGGGAGGTGGTGAGGACCTCCACGTCGCAGCCGGCGGCGACCAGGGCGAGCGCCAGGGCGCGCAGCCGGAAGGGGGCGGCACCCACGTCGGGCGCCCAGGTCCGGGTGGCGATGCGGACCAGGGGCGACACGGAGCGGGACCCTACCCGGACGCGCCGTCACCCCGGGGTGGGCGCGGCAGGATCGCGGCGTGCGCATCGCCGTCGTGACCACCTGGTACCCCAGCAGCGCCGACGGCGTGGAGGGCGTGTTCGTGCGCCGGCACGTCGAGGCGCTGCGGCTCGGGCACGAGGTGTCGGTGCTGCACCTGGCGTCCCGGCCGGCCGCACCCGAGCCGGGCGTGGAGCGGCTGGTGCTGGACCGGCGCTCGCCGCGGTCCGTGGCGCGGGCGCTGGCGGCGGTGCGCGCGGCGGCGGGCGGGGCGGACGTGCTGCACACGCACGTGTTCTCCGCGCTGCTGCTGCTCGGCCCGCTGGCCGGGCCGTGGCGGCCACCGGTGCCGTGGCTGCACACCGAGCACTGGTCGGGCGTGTCGGACCCGGCCTCGGGCGGGCCGCTGTGGCGGCGGGCGGCCGGGGCGCGACGGGTGCTGGCGCGCCCGGACGCGGTGACGGCGGTGAGCCGCTACCTGGCGGACGCGGTCGCGCCCTTCCGCCGGGACGGCACCTGCCACGTCGTGCCGAACGTCGTGCCGGCCCCGGCCCCGGTGGTGCCGCCGCCGGGCGGGCCGGTGCTGCGGCTGCTGGCGGTGGGCAACCTGCGGCCGGTGAAGGACCCGCTGCTGGCGGTGGCGGCGCTGGCGGAGCTGCGCCGGCGCGGCGTGGACGCGCGCCTGCGCTGGGTGGGGTCCGGGCCGCTGGAGGGGGCGGTGCGCGAGCGGGCCGCGCGGCTGGGGGTGGCCGGCTCGCTGGAGCTGCTGGGGCGGCGGGCACCGGCGGAGTTCGCCGGCGAGTGGGCGGCGTGCGACGTGTTCCTGCTGCCCAGCCGGCACGAGACGTTCTGCGTGGCCGGTGCGGAGGCGCTGGCGGCGGGGCGCCCGGCGGTGCTGGGCGCGCGCGGCGGGGCGCGGGACTTCGCCGGGCCGGGGGTGCACCTGGTGGCCGAGCGCACCGCGGCCGCGTTCGCCGACGCGGTGCAGCGCGCCGCCGCGGAGCACCTGCCGCCGGAGCGGATCGCCGGGCCGGTGCGCGAGCGCTTCTCCCCCGCCGCCGTGGCCGCCGCCTTCGACGCGGTGCTGGCCACCCTGCCCGCCCGCCCCTGACCCCGCCCTCCCCCCTCCCC
>NZ_JALBVB010000042.1:18598-24342 GCF_022669155.1 Kineococcus sp. TRM81007
GGGGAGGGGGGAGGGGTGCGGGCGGGAGCGCAGCGGGGCCGGGGTGGGAGCGGGAGCGGGGACGCGGGGTCAGGCGAGGCCGGACAGCTCGGCCTGCACGGCGAAGTCGGGCACGGCCGCGACGACCTCGTCGAACGTGCCGACCGCCCGCACGCGACCGCCGTCGAGCACCACGACGGCGTCGCAGTCCCGCACGGTGGCCAGCCGGTGCGCCACCACGAGCACGGTCACGCCCCGCAGGCCCGCCACGGTGGCGGTGACGGCGGCCTCGGTGGCGGCGTCCAGGGCGCTGGTGGCCTCGTCCAGCACGAGCACGTGCGGGTCGGCGTACAGGGCACGGGCGATGCCGAGGCGCTGGCGCTGCCCGCCGGACAGGCGCAGGCCGCGCTCCCCCACCGGCGTGCGCGCCCCCTGCGGCAGCGCGGCGACCACGTCGGTCAGCTGCGCGGCGGCCAGCGCACGCTCCACCCGGGCGAGGTCGACGTCCTCCTCGCTCCAGCTGAGGGCGACGTTGCGGGCGACGTCGGCGTCCAGCAGCGCGACGTCCTGGGGCACGTACCCGACGCGCTGCCGCCACGCCCCGGTGACCTCCTCCAGCGGCCGCCCGCCGACGAGCAGGCGGCCGCCGGTGGGCAGCAGCAGGCCCAGCACGAGGTCCACCAGCGTCGACTTGCCCGACCCGGAGCGCCCCACGACGGCGACGCGCGAGCCGGCGGGCACGACGAGGTCCACCCGGTCCAGCGCCGGCGACGCGCTCCCGGGGTAGGTGAAGGAGACGCCCTCCAGGCGCACCTCCACGGCACCGGCGGGCAGCGCGTCGGGGCCGCCGGCGGTGCGCAGGGAGGGGACGGGGCCGTCGGTGGCGCCGGTGTCGCGCAGCGCGTCGAGGACCTCGTGGGCGTTGGGCTGGTGCGCGTGCATGGTGGCGAAGACCGACTGCAGGCGCGTCAGGCACGGCACGACGCGGAAGCCCGCCACGGCGAACAGGCCGATCGCGGTGACGGCCTCGGTGAGGCCCTGCGTCAGGACGGCCGCACCGCCGACGACGAGGAAGCCGCCCAGCAGCGCCGCCTCCAGCACGAAGCGGGGCCCGACCGAGTAGAAGAACGCCATGCCGCGGGCGCGGGCGCTGCGGCTGCGCACCTCGCGGGCCACGCCGGCGAGCTGCTCGCCGCGCCCGCGCAGGGTGATCTCCTTGGTGGCCGCGAAGGACTCCTGCACCAGGCGCACGGTGTCGACGCTGGTGGCGACGGCGGTGCGCCCGGCCGCGGCGGCGCGGCGGGCGACGACGGCGTAGAGCACGAAGGCGACGACGGCGAAGTACCCGGCGGCCACGAGCGCGGTCTGCCAGGCGGCGACGAGCACGACGAGGCCGACCGCGGCGAGGCTGGCGACCTCGGCGACCAGGCTGGAGAAGGGCATGAGGAAGCCGTTGAACGTCTGGTTCAGGGACTCGTCCACGGTGCGCACGGCACGCGCGGAACTGGCCCGCAGCCGGTAGCTCCACGAGGCCGACAGGTAGGCGCGCACGAGCCGGTCGGCGACGTCGACCTCGTGCCCGGCGAAGCGCACCACGCCCCAGCGCACCAGCAGCAGGCTGGCCACGCTCTTGACGACGAGCAGCGCGCTGACCACCACGATGAGCACCACGAGCGTGCCCGTGCCGATCCGGTCGCCCACGACGGGCAGGGGCACGGCGAGCTGCCCGCCACCGCCCACGGCGACCGGCAGCAGCACCGCGAGCAGCCCGAGGGCGACGACGTCGAGGACCGCCAGGGCCGCCTGGGCGCCGCTGTAGACGGTGACGAAGCGCCCGCTGCCCGCCGGGAGGAGCCTCAGCAGGGCCTGGACGGTCCGGAGCAGCTCGCGCACGCCGGCCATCCTCCCCGACGCGGGCGGCGCGAACGGCCATGATGGTGCCGTGAGGAGCACCCCGCACGACGCGCCGCGCGGCGCGCACCCCGCCGCGGCCGGCACCCCGGCCGTCCCGCCGCCGGCCGCCGACCGGCACCCGGGCACCTGGGTGGTGGTGCCCCTGTACCGGGAGGCCGGCGTGGTCGGCGACGTGGTGCGCGAGCTGCGCAGCCGCTTCGCGCACGTGGTGTGCGTCGACGACGGCAGCCCGGACGGCTCGGCGGCCGTGGCCGAGGAGGCGGGTGCGACGGTGGTGCGCCACGGCGTGAACCTGGGGCAGGGCGCGGCGCTGCAGACGGGCATCGCCTACGCGCTGCGCGACGAGCTGACGACGTCGGTGGTGACGTTCGACGCGGACGGCCAGCACCGGGTGGAGGACGCCGACGCGATGGTGCGCCGGCTGGAGCGCGAGGAGCTGGACGTGCTGTTCGGCTCGCGCTTCCTGGACCGGCGCACGCAGCTGGACCCGCTGCGGCGGGTGGTGCTGCGCCTGGCCACGCTGTACACGAACCGCTCCACGGGGGTGCGGCTGACGGACGCCCACAACGGCCTGCGGGTGCTGTCGCGGCGCGGGGCGGCGCACCTGCGCCTGAAGCACGACCGGATGGCGCACGCGAGCGAGATCGTGGAGCAGGTGGGGCGCGGCGGGCTGCGCTGGGCGGAGCACCCGGTGGAGATCCGCTACACCGACTACTCGCGCTCGAAGGGGCAGTCGCTGCTGAACAGCGTGAACATCCTCGTCGAGACGCTGCTGGGCTGATGCCGGGACCGGGGAGGGGGACGTCGTGCTGCTGATCCAGCTGCTGCTGATCGCCGCGGTGCTCGCGGTGGGGGTGCTCCTGGTGCGCAGCACCGCCGGGGCCCGCCACCAGGCGGTGCGGCGGCTGCTGCTGGGCGGGCTGGTGGTGCTGGCGGTGGCCAGCATCCTGGCGCCGGGGGCGGTGACGGCGGTGGCGCGGGCGCTGGGCGTGGGCCGCGGCACGGACCTGCTGCTGTACGGGCTGGTGGTGGCGTTCCTGGGGGTGCTGGTGTCCTCCTACCGCCACCGCCGCTCGATGGAGGAGCGGCTGACGCAGCTGACGCGGCGGCTGGCGCTGGACGAGGCGGAGCCGCCGTCGCTGGCGCGTGCCCGCCACGAGCACGCCCCGGCCCCCGGGGACCGGCCGCCCGCCTGAGCGGGGGCCGGGCGCGGGGCCGGGGCGCTCGGCTCAGGCCAGGGCGTCGCGGATCTCGGTGAGCACGGCGTCCTGCACGGCGTTGGTGCCGCCGAAGACGAGCGCGGTGCCGACCTCGAGGGGGTTGCCCTGGTCGTCCTGCGTGGCGCGGGCGTCGGCCTGCAGGTCGCGCAGCGCGGTGGCGGTGACGCCGGGCAGCTGGCCGGGCTGGGTCAGCAGCAGCGGGCCGCCGCCGTAGGCGAGCAGCGCGGAGCCGGACAGGGCGTCGGCCCACCCCTCGCCGGTGGCGATGCCGACGATGGTGGTGGCGTCCTCGAAGAACCCGTTGGAGGTGAACTGGCGGGCGAGGCGGGCGGAGGTGTCGTAGCGGTCCGCGCCGGCGATGGGCGCCCAGCCGGCCTGGCCGGAGACGGCGACGGCCGCGGGACCGCCGATGGCGATCTTCGTGGCGAAGTTCCGGGTGCCGAGGTAGCCGGCGGTGGTGGCGCCGAGCTCGTTGCCGTCGCTGAGGAGGACGAGGCCGACGCTGTGCTCGGTCTCCGAGTCCACGACGCCCATGAGGGCGCCAGCGGCGAGCCCGTCGGGGAAGTTCCAGCCGGTGACGACGGAGACGCTGGTGGCCTCGGGCAGCAGCTTGGCGACCTCGACGGCGGTGCCGAAGCGGTCGGTGCCGGCGACGCGGCGGACGGTGCCGGCGACGCCGAGGGAGCGCACGGACTGCTCGACGGCGCCGGACAGCGCCGAGGTCCCGCCGAGCAGGTAGACGGTGCCGCCGGGGGCCAGCACGTCGCGGACGGTGTCGGCGACGGTGGCGTCGAGGCCACCGCTGGGGGTCAGCAGCAGCGGGCCGCCGGCGTCGGAGGCCAGGGGCGCCGCGGCGAGGGAGTCGGCGAAGGAGTCGGCGCGGGCCAGCACGACGGCGTCGGCCTTCTGCCCCGAGAAGGAGCGGGCGGCCTGGACGGCCGTGGCGATGCGGTCCGCGCCGGAGATGCGGCTGACGGTGGTGGCCTTCAGCTGCGCGTCGCCGGGCTCCGCACCGGCGGGCGCAGCGCCGCCACCGACGACGGCGACGGCGAGGGCGGCCGCGAGGGCCAGGGGGCGGGGACGCAGGCGCATGGGGACCTTCCGGGGGTGTGCGTGGGCCGGCGCGCAGGACGCGCGGACCCGACCGGTGTCGGACCGGACGGGCTCGACCTTGAGGCACAGGGTCGCACGACCCGCAACCGTGTGAGACGGCTCACACGGCTGGGGCCGTACCGGGGCGCAGCGTCCCTCCCGGGGACCAGCGTGTTCTCGGTGCGCGTCCGGGCCACTACTGTGCGCGGCATGCGCATGACTGTCATCGGGTGTGGGTACCTGGGCGCCGTGCACGCCGCGTGCATGGCCGAGCTGGGCCACGAGGTGGTCGGCGTGGACGTGGACGCCGAGAAGATCGAGGCGCTGCGCGAAGCGCGCGCACCGTTCTTCGAGCCGGGCCTGCCCGAACTGCTCGAGCGCGCCATGGCCACCGGCCGGCTGCGCTTCACCACCGAGGTCGCCGAGGCCGCCGGCTCCGCGGTGCACTTCGTGTGCGTGGGCACCCCGCAGAAGAAGGGCGAGTTCGCCGCCGACATGCGCTACGTCGACGCCGCCGTCGACGCGCTGGTGCCGCACGTGGGCGACGGCGAGCTCGTGGTGGGCAAGTCCACCGTGCCGGTGGGCACCGCCGCGCGCCTGGCCGCCAAGCTCGCCGAGAAGGCCCCGGGCGCCTCCCTGGCGTGGAACCCGGAGTTCCTGCGCGAGGGCCACGCCGTGGACGACACCCTGCACCCGGACCGCCTGGTCTACGGGGTCCCCCAGGGCCCGGAGTCCGAGACCGGCAAGGCCGCCAGGGCACTGCTGGACGAGGTCTACGCCACCCCCCTGAAGCGCGGCACCCCCACGATCGTGACGGACTACCAGACCGCCGAGCTGGTCAAGGTCGCCGCCAACTCGTTCCTGGCCACGAAGATCTCCTTCATCAACGCCATGGCCGAGCTGTGCGAGAAGGTCAACGCCGACATCACGCAGCTGGCCGACGCCATCGGCCACGACGACCGCATCGGGCGCAAGTTCCTCAACGCCGGCCTGGGCTTCGGCGGCGGCTGCCTGCCCAAGGACATCCGCGCCTTCATGGCCCGCGCCGGCGAGCTGGGCGCGGACCAGACCCTGACGTTCCTGCGCGAGGTCGACTCGATCAACATGCGCCGGCGCATCCGCATGGTCGACCTGGCCCGCGAGGTCTGCGAGGGCTCGCTGATCGGCAAGCGCGTGGCGGTGCTCGGCGCGGCGTTCAAGCCCGACTCCGACGACACCCGCGACTCCCCCGCGCTGAACGTGGCCGCGCAGATCCGCCTGCAAGGCGGTGACGTGGTCCTGACCGACCCGGCCGCGCTGGACAACGCCCGCAAGGCCGTGCCGGACATCTCCTTCGCCCACAACGTCCAGGACGCCGTGCGCGGCGCCGACGTCGTGCTGCTGCTGACGGAGTGGAAGGAGTACCGCGACCTGGACCCGGCCTCGATCTCGCACCTGGTCAAGGAGAAGCGCATCCTCGACGGACGCAACGCCCTGGACCCGGCCCGGTGGCGCTCGGCCGGGTGGACCTACCGCGCCCTGGGACGCCCCCGCGCCTGA
>NZ_JALBVB010000043.1:0-46836 GCF_022669155.1 Kineococcus sp. TRM81007
AGCGCCGCCCGCCACGCGCGCGGTCCGGACCCCTCCCGCTCGGCCGTGCTCACCAGCTCGCGCAGCAGCGCCGCGTCGGCCTCCGCGACGTCCGCGGCGGCGGTGCCGCGCGCCGCGGCAGCGCGCGCCGCCGCCAGCTCCTCCTCCGCGCGCGCCAGGTCGGCGTCGGCCTCCGCGCACGCCTCGGCGCGGGCCGACAGGTCCGCGGCGCGGTCGGCCGGCACCCGCAGGCGCTGCAGCGCGGCGGGCACGACGTCCTCGTCCGGACCGTCGGGGACGGGACCCAGCTCCGCCAGCGCCGCCCGGGCCCCGCGCAGCGCGTCGGCGGCCTCGCGGCGCGCGTCGGCCGCCTCCGCCGCGTCCTGCGCGCGGGCCTGCCGGGCGGCCAGCAGGGCGTCCAGCTCCTCACCGGCGGCGAGGACGTCGCCCTCCACGGTGCAGCGGGCGCGGTCGGCGGTCAGCCGCTGCGCCCGTCGCTCCAGCTCGGCCAGCGCGGTCGCCGCCCCGTCGCGGGCGGCGGCGGCTGCCTCGTGGGCGTCCACGGCGGCCGCGTCCAGGGCGCCACCGGCGCCGGCCAGCAGGGCCGACAGCTCCGCCGCCCGCTCCCGCGCGCGCAGCGCGGCGCGCACCCGCGGCGCCAGCCGCGCCCGCGCCTCGGCGGTCTCCAGCTGCGTGCGCTCGTCCCGCCAGCGCCCCAGCGCCCGCTCGGACGCCTCCCGGGCTGCGGCCAGCGCGGTGCGGGCCGCCTCGACCTCCCCGGCGCGCACGGCCGTGCGGGCCAGGTCCGCGTCCAGCGACTCCACCGCCGCCAGGTGGTCCTTCAGCGCCGACCGGCCGCGCGGGCGCCACAGCCGCTCGGCCTCGGCGTCCAGCGACTCCAGCAGCTCCTGCGCGCCGCTGCCGTGGTGGGCGGTGAACACCAGCGCCGCCAGGTCCCCGGCGCCGCGCAGCACCAGCCGGCCCCCCGCGCGCAGCCGCTCGTGGTCCAGGCCGAGGCGCTGCGCCCACGCGGCGCGGTCCCAGCCGTCCTGCGCCCACGGCGCCGGCACCGGCTCGTCCCCGCCGCCCTCCAGCAGCCCGCGCGAGGAGCGCACCAGCTCCCGGGCCCCGCTGCCGTCGTCCCAGCGGGCGTGCACCCGCAGCCGGGCGCGGGCGTGCGCGAAGGCGTACCGCGGGCTCTTCTCGAACCCGAACAGCAGGTCCGAGACCGCCGCCAGCAGCGTGGACTTGCCGGACTCGTTGGGTCCCACCACGACCGTCAGGCCCGGACCCAGGGCGATCTCGGCCGTCTCGAACGCGCCGTAGGGCGCCAGGCGCACGTGCCGCAGCATCAGCGACCCCCGGACAGGCGGGTGGCGAGGTCCTCCGCGGCCCGTTCCGCCAGGGCGCGCAGCGCGCGCGGGTCGCCCAGGTCCAGCAGGTCCGCCTCCTTCAGCAGCCGCCCCACGTCGTTGCGCACCCCCCGCACGTGCTGCGTCAGCGTCGGGTCGCCCGCCAGCGCCTGCGCGGCCCGGCGCACCGCCTCCAGCAGTTCGGGGTCGTCGCCGCCGCCGGCGCGCGGCGCCCGCGCGCGGGAGTCCACCCGCTCCAGCACCACCCCGGCGGCCTCGGCGGCCTGCTCCGCCTCCTGGCGCAGCCGCTCGCCGTCGGCGAGGGCCGCGGCCGCCGCGGTGGGCCCGTGCAGCCGCGCGCGCACCACCACGGGCCGGTCCCCGGCCGCCTCGCGGGCGCCGACCATCTCCCGGTGCAGCGCCCCGGCGACCTCCGCGACGTCCGCAGCACCGGTGACGTCCACGTCCAGCGACTCCCAGCGCGCCACGTCCAGGGCGTGGAAGTCCAGCCGCGCCTGCTCGCCGGGCACCAGGTCCACCACGTAGGCGCCCTTCGCGCCGGTCTCGCGCGGGTGCCGGCCCTGCAGGTTGCCCGAGTACGCCACCGTGGTCGCGCCCTCGGCCAGCACCTCGCGGGCGTGCACGTGCCCCAGGGCGACGTACTCGTAGCCCAGCGCCGTCAGGTCCGCCACCGAGCACGGCGCGTACCGCTCGTGCTCACCCTGGCTGCCGTCGACGGTGGCGTGCAGCAGACCCACGTTCACCACGCCGGGCACCCGGCCCGGGTAGCCGGCCGCGAGGTTCGCCGAGACCGCGCGCGTGCGGTACCCCTGCCCGTGCACGGCCAGGCCCAGGTGCTCGTCGACGACGGTCTCCGGCGCGTCGACGGACAGGCGGTGCACGTTGGGCGGCAGCGTCAGGGAGTGCGTGATCTGGCTCTCGGCGTCGTGGTTGCCGGAGACCACGAACACCCGGACGCCGGAGTCGGCCAGCCGCTGCACCTGCCGGGTGAAGAACCGCCCGGTGGCGTAGTCGTGCCAGGTGCCGTCGTAGAGGTCCCCGGCCAGCAGCAGGGCGTCCGCACCGCTGTCCTCGCACAGCCCCACGAGGCGCTCCAGCGCCCCGCGGGTGGCGGCGCGCAGCGTGGCCGCCACCGCGTCGTCGCCCAGGCGGCGCAGGCCGCGCAGCGGGGAGTCCAGGTGGACGTCGGCGGCGTGCACGACGCGCACCGCGCCCCGCGGGCGGGGGGCCGGTGCGCTCACCTCGCGCTCACCCGGCGCTCACCTCGGCAGCGCGCTGGCCCGCCAGCCGCCGGGGCCGGGCGCCGGCGGCAGCCCCAGCGCGTGGCGGCGGTCCGCCCAGCGCGAGTGCGGTGCCGGCGGCGGGGGCGCGACCGGCGCGGCGGTCAGCCGGGTCAGGACGACGGTCAGCGCCGCCAGCTCCTCCGGCTCCGGGTGGCCGCGCTCGATGCGCAGGGCCGTCAGCAGGTTCACCGCGACCGCCTCGGGCGAGGGGTCGGGCTCGGGGGCGATCGGCTGTGCGCTCACAGGGGGATGTTCCCGTGCTTCTTCGCCGGCAGCGAGGCGCGCTTGGTGGCCAGCGCCCGCAGCGCCCGCACGATCTGCACCCGCGTCTCGGACGGGGCGATGACGGCGTCGACGAAACCGCGCTCGGCGGCCACGTACGGGTTGGCCAGCTCGTCCTCGTACTCGGTGATCAGCTCGGCCCGGCGGGCCTCCACGTCGGCGCCGTCCTCAGCGGCCTGCTTCAGGGTGCCGCGGTGCAGGATGTTCACCGCCCCCTGCGCGCCCATGACCGCGATCTGCGCGGTCGGCCACGCCAGGCACAGGTCCGCGCCCATCTCCTTGGAGCCCATGACGATGTACGCGCCGCCGTACGCCTTGCGGGTGATCACCGTCACCAGCGGCACCGTGGCCTCCGCGTAGGCGTGCAGCAGCTTCGCGCCGCGGCGGATGATCCCGCCGTGCTCCTGGCCGACCCCGGGCAGGAAGCCGGGCACGTCCACGAACGTCAGCACCGGCACGTTGAACGCGTCGCAGGTGCGCACGAAGCGCGCCGCCTTCTCCGAGGCGTCGATGTCCAGCGTGCCCGCCAGCTGGGAGGGCTGGTTGGCGACGATCCCGACCGTGCGGCCCTCCACCCGCCCGAAACCGGTGAGCACGTTGGGGGCGAACAGCTCGTGGACCTGCAGGAGCTCCCCGTCGTCCACGACCGCGGCGATCACCGCGGTCATGTCGTACGGCTGGTTCGCCGAGTCCGGCACCAGCACGTCCAGCTCCAGGTCGTGCTCGTCGACCTCCAGGCCGCGGGCGTCCTCCGCGGGCAGCACCGGCGGCTCGGACAGGTTGTTGCTCGGCAGGAACGACAGCAGGTCGCGCACGTAGCCGAACGCCTCGTCCTCGTCCTCGGCCAGGTGGTGCGCCACGCCCGAGCGGGTGCTGTGGGTGCGCCCGCCGCCCAGCTCCTCGAAGCCGACGTCCTCGCCGGTGACGGTGCGGATGACGTCCGGGCCGGTGACGAACATGTGGCTGGTGCCGTCGACCATGACCGTGAAGTCCGTCAGGGCGGGGGAGTACACCGCCCCGCCCGCGCACGGCCCCGCGATCAGCGAGATCTGCGGCACCACGCCGGAGGCGTGCACGTTGCGGCGGAAGATCCGCGCGTACTGCACCAGGGACGCCACGCCCTCCTGGATGCGCGCCCCGCCGCCGTCGTTGATGCCGACCACGGGGCAGCCGTTCGTCGCCGCCCACTCCTGCAGGTGGGCGATCTTCGCGCCGTGCACCTCGCCCAGCGAGCCGCCGAAGGCGGTGAAGTCCTGCGCGTAGACGGCCACCGGGCGCCCGTCGACCGTCCCGTGGCCGGTGACGACGCCGTCGCCGTCGACGTGCTTGCTCGCCATCCCGAAGGCCGTGGCGCGCGAGCGCGCGAAGCCGCCCAGCTCCACGAAGGAGCCCTCGTCCACCAGGGCGGCGATGCGCTCGCGGGCGGTCTTCTTGCCCCGCGGGTGCTGGCGGGCCGCGGCGCGCTCGTCGGCCGCGGCGACGGCGGCGTCGGCGCGCCGGTGCAGCTCGGCCAGCTTGCCGGCGGTGCTGCGCGGGTCCGGGGCCGCGGGGTCCGTGGGGGCGGGGTCGTGCACGGGCGCGTCGGGACCACTCACGGGTCGGCAGCGTACTTGCCTCCGGCCCCGCGGCCCGAACGGCGGCGCGGGGGGTGGCGCCGCGGGCGGTGGCGCCCGGTAGCTTGACGTCGAGACGAAGCCGAGACGAAGCCGTCCCGCAGCGGGCCGGCCCACTTCTCAGGAGGAGAGCGCACGTGGCCAAGATCAAGGTGCAGGGACCGGTCGTCGAGCTCGACGGCGACGAGATGACCCGGATCATCTGGCAGTTCATCAAGGACCGGCTGATCCACCCCTACCTGGACGTCGACCTGCAGTACTTCGACCTGGGCATGGAGCACCGCGACGCGACCGACGACCAGGTGACGGTCGACGCCGCGCACGCCATCCAGAAGGCCGGCGTCGGGGTGAAGTGCGCCACGATCACGCCCGACGAGGCGCGCGTGGAGGAGTTCGGGCTCAAGAAGATGTGGCGCTCGCCCAACGGGACGATCCGCAACATCCTCGGCGGCGTCATCTTCCGCGAGCCGATCATCATCTCGAACGTGCCGCGCCTGGTGCCGGGCTGGACCAAGCCGATCATCGTCGGCCGCCACGCCTTCGGCGACCAGTACCGCGCCACCGACTTCAAGTTCCCCGGCGAGGGCACCCTGACGGTGACCTTCACCCCCAAGGACGGCTCCGAGCCCATCGAGCACGAGGTCTTCCAGGCCCCCGGCGCCGGCGTGTCGCTGTCGATGTACAACCTCGACAGCTCCATCTACGACTTCGCCCGCGCCTCCCTGAACTACGGCCTGGCGCGCAAGTACCCGGTGTACCTGTCCACGAAGAACACGATCCTGAAGGCGTACGACGGCCGCTTCAAGGACATCTTCGCCGAGGTCTTCGAGACCGAGTTCAAGGAGAAGTTCGCCGAGGCGGGCATCACCTACGAGCACCGCCTCATCGACGACATGGTCGCCGCGTCCCTGAAGTGGGAGGGCGGCTACGTGTGGGCCTGCAAGAACTACGACGGCGACGTGCAGTCCGACACCGTCGCGCAGGGCTTCGGCTCCCTGGGCCTGATGACGTCCGTGCTGACCACCCCGGACGGCTCCGTGGTGGAGGCCGAGGCCGCGCACGGCACCGTGACCCGCCACTACCGCCAGCACCAGCAGGGCAAGCCCACCTCGACCAACCCGATCGCGTCGATCTACGCGTGGACCCGCGGCCTGGCGCACCGCGGCAAGCTGGACTCCACCCCCGAGGTCACCGGCTTCGCCGAGACCCTCGAGGACGTCGTCATCAAGTCCGTCGAGAGCGGCAAGATGACCAAGGACCTCGCGCTGCTCGTCGGCGAGGGCCAGGAGTGGCAGACCACCGAGGAGTTCCTCGCCACCCTCGACGAGAACCTGCGCGCCCGCCTGGCCTGAGCCCGCGGCGCCCCCTGCGGGAGCCCCCCGCACCCCCACCGGGGTGCGGGGGGCCCTCGCGCGCCCGGGGCCCGGCGTAGCACCATCGGCCGCGTGAACCCCCCGCACCGACCCCTGGACCCGCAGCTGGCCGAGCTCATGCACGGCGCCCCCGGACCCGCCGCGCCGCTCGAGGCGGCGGGGCCCGAGCCGGTGGAGACCGTCGCGAACCTGCGCGACGTCGCCCACTGCGACCCGCGCCTGGAGCCGGGCGTGCTGTGGCGCAGCGCGCAGCCCCTCGCGGGCGACGGCGCCCCCGCGCAGGTGACCTCCTGGCCGCCGGCGACGGTGGTGGACCTGCGCTCGGCCGCCGAGCTGCCCGCCGGCGACCACCCCCTCCTGGGGGAGGGCACCCGGGTGCACCCCGTCGAGCTGCTCGACGGCGCCGGCGACCCCGCCGCGGCCGCCGGCGACCCGCCGCCGCTGCGCGAGGTGTACCTGGGGATGCTCGAACCGGGCACCGGCCTGCTGCGGGCGGTGGAGCTCGTCGCCGCCGGCCCCGCACCGGTCCTGGTGCACTGCGCCGCCGGGAAGGACCGCACCGGGGTGGTGGTGGCGCTGGCGCTGCGCCTGGTGGACGTGCCGCGCACGGCGGTCCTGGCGGACTTCGCGCTGACCACCGGGCACCTGCCGGAGGTGCTGCGCCGGCTGGTGGCCGCCTCGCCGCTGCCCACCGGCGTGGACCTGGCCACCCTGCCGCAGGAGTACTTCACCGCCCCCACCGCGGCCCTGGACGCCGTGCTGGACGTCTGGGACGCCCACGAGGGCGGTGCGGCGGGGTGGGCGCGGGCGCACGGCGCGTCCGCTGACCTGCCCGAACGGCTGAGCGCGCTGCTCCGCCGGGTCTGAGCGGCTCCCGGGGCACGGCTGAGCGGGCATCATGAGGGTCCCGCCGCGGGCGGGCCGGCCGCCGGCTCGTCCCGCCCCGAACGACAGGAACACCGTGAAGATCGCCTACTACAGCTTCGGAGGACGCTACTCCGACAACCCGAGGGCCTTGCACCAGCGACTGCTGGCCCGCGGTGACGTCGACGCCGAGCACGTCTGGCTGGCCGGCCCGCAGCACGCCGGGAGCTTCCCGGCGGGCACCGCCACGGCCCCGCTGGGCACTCCGGAGGCCCTCGCCGCCCTGGAGGCGGCCGACCTGGTGGTCGCCGACAACCACCTGCCGGCGTGGGACAAGCGCCCCGGCACCACGTACCTGCAGACCTGGCACGGCACGCCCCTGAAGCGCATCCACCGCGACGCGCGCTCCACCCAGCCGGAGGGCGAGGACGTCATGTCCCGCCTGGACGACGACATCACCCGTTGGGACGTGCTGCTCGCGCCCAGCGAGGCCGCCGCCGTGCCGCTGCGCGCCGCGTTCCGCTTCACCGGCCCCGTGCCGGTGACCGGCTACCCGCGCAACGACGCCCTGCTCGTCCCCGACGTCGCGCGCCGCCGGCAGCGGGTGCGCGCCGCGCTGGGCGTGCCGGAGGACCGCACCGCCGTGCTGTACGCACCGACGTGGCGCGACGACGACCGCTTCGGCGACGGGCCGGACTTCCGCCTCCGGCTGGACCTGGAGCGGTTCGCGCAGCGCCTCGGCGGCAGCCACGTGCTGCTGCTGCGCCTGCACTACCTGGTGCCCGACGCGCTGCGCGGCCTGCACGTGCCGGGCGTCGTGGACGTCTCCCACCACCCGGACATCAACGACCTCTACCTCGCCGCGGACGTCCTGGTGACCGACTACTCCTCCGCGATGTTCGACTTCGCGATCACGGGGAAGCCGATCGTGTCGTTCACCTACGACTTCGAGCACTACCGCGACGTGCTGCGCGGCTTCTACTTCGACCTGCACGGGATCGCGCCCGGCCCGGTCCTCGCGCGCTCCGAGGAGGTCCTCGACGCGGTGGAGGATCCGGAGGAGCTGCGGGTCGCTTCCAAGGAGCGCTACGAGCTGTTCCAGGAGACGTTCTGCCACGCCGAGGACGGTCGCGCCGCCGACCGCGTCCTCGATCTCGTCCTGAACCACCCGGAGGTGCGACCGTGACCCACGACCCGACCAGCGAGACGACCCCCGTCGCGGACCCCTGGGCCCCGGGGCCCCGCGGCGTCCAGGTGGTGATCCTCGCCGCCGGGCTGGGCACCCGGCTCGGCCGGCCCCTGCCGAAGTCGCAGACCCGTCTGCGCGACGGTCGCACGATCATGCAGCAGCAGGTCGACAACGTCCGCGCCGTCCTCGGCGTGGACGTGCCGATCACGGTGGTCGTGGGCTTCAAGGCGATGGTCGTGATGGAGGCCCACCCGGACCTGCTGTTCGCCTACAACGAGCTGTTCGACTCCACGAACACCTCCAAGAGCCTGCTGCGCGCGCTGAGCACCTCCCAGCCGGGCGGGGTGCTGTGGATGAACGGCGACGTCGTCTTCGACCCGCGCGTGCTGCGCACCGTGCAGCCGTGGCTGGAGCGCGACGAGACCTTCGTGTGCGTGAACACGGCCGCCGTGGGCGAGGAGGAGGTCAAGTACACCGTCGACGCGGAGGGTTTCGTCCGCGAGCTGTCCAAGACCGTCACCGGCGGCCTGGGCGAGGCGGTCGGCATCAACTTCGTCTCCGCCGCCGACAAGGCGGTGCTCGTGGAGGAGCTGCGGGCCTGCGCCGACACCGACTACTTCGAGCGCGGCCTGGAGACGGCGGTCGCCCGGGGGGTGCGGGTGGCGCCCGTGGACGTCTCGGACTTCGATGTCGTCGAGGTCGACTTCGAGGACGACCTGGTGCGCGCCGACAGCATCGACGTCGACCGCCTGCGGCTGGGGCCGGCCACGACCGGCGGGGGGACGGCGTGAAGATCGTCTACCACAGCTTCGAGGGGCGGTACTCGGACAACCCGCGGGCGCTGCACCAGCGCCTGCTGGCGCGCGGCGAGCGCGACGTGGAGCACTTGTGGCTGTCCACCCCCGCCCACGCGCACGGCTTCCCCGCGGGCACCGCCACCGTCGACATCGACTCGCCCGGTGCGGTCGAGGCCCTCCAGGACGCCGACCTGGTGGTCTCCAACACGCACCTGGACCTCGACTGGGACAAGCGCCCCGGCACCACGTACCTGCAGACGTGGCACGGCACGCCCCTGAAGCGCATCCACCGCGACGTCCTGTTCGCGCCGGAGGGCCGCCTGGACCGCCTGGACCGCGACGTGGCGCGCTGGGACCTGCTGCTGTCCCCGAACGACGCCAGCACGGGCCCGCTGACGGGCGCGTTCCGCTTCACCGGCCCGGTGCACGTGACCGGGTACCCGCGCAACGACGCCCTGAGCGCTCCCGACGCGCAGGAGCGCCGCACCCGCGTGCGCGCGGAGCTGGGCATCGCCGAGGGGACCACCGCCGTGCTCTACACGCCGACGTGGCGCGACGACGACAAGTTCGGCGACGGCCCGGACTTCCGCCTCGCCCTGGACCTGGAGCGCTTCACCGAGCGGCTGGGGGAGGGCCACGTCCTGCTGCTGCGGCTGCACTACATGGTCTCCGCGGCCCTGCAGGGCCTGGACGTGCCCGGCGTGCTGGACCTGTCCTTCCACCCCGACATCAGCGACCTCTACCTGGCCGCCGACGCCATGGTGACCGACTACTCCTCCACGCAGTTCGACTTCGCGGTCACGGGCAAGCCGATCGTCTACTACGTGTACGACCTGGACCGCTACCGCGACGTGCTGCGCGGCTTCTACTTCGACCCGCACGAGATCGCCCCCGGGCCGATGGTCGCGGAGTCCGAGGAGGTCCTCGACGCCCTCGCGGACCTGGACGGGGTGCGCTCGCGGTTCGCCGACCGGTACGCGGCGTTCCGGGAGACGTTCTGCCACGCCGAGGACGGGCACGCCGCCGACCGCGTGCTCGACCTCGTCCGGCCCGCGGGCGGGGGTCGTTCCCGCCCCGCTCCCGGCTGACCGTCGGCCACGGCCGCACCGGTCGCGGTGAGCCGGGCCGCCGCCTCACCGACGCCGGGTCAGCCCCGGACGACCCCGCGGATCCCGCCGCCGACCAGCGTCACCACGTCCCTCATCGCGCTCGGCAGGGCCAGCCCGCCGGGGGCGGCCACGTAGCAGGTCCGCCACCGGGGCTCGAAGCCCTGCTTGAACGTCCGCAGGCCCCTGAAGTTGTAGAACCTCTCGCCGCGGGTCCACAGCAGGTGCCCGAGCCGGTCCCAGGAGGGGGCGGTGGCGTCGGTCCGCAGTCCCGACAGGGGGGCCATCCCCAGGTTGAACGACGTGAAGCCGTTCTCCTTGGCCCACGAGATGCACTCGACGAACAGGAAGGTCATCACGGTGCGGGGCCCGTCGGGCATGCGGCGCATCAGGTCGACCTGCACCTCCCGGCCGTCCCCGCCGATCCACAGGGTCGCGAAGGCGATGATCCGCTCCTCCCGGCGCACCACGACCAGCGGGAAGCGGCGGACGTACTCCTCGTCGAAGGCGCCCAGGGAGAACCGCTTCTCCTTGCCGTTGCGGTGCGTGAGCCAGGCGTCGGACACCTCGCGCAGGGCGGGCAGCAGCGGCGCGACGCCCTCGGGCGCGACGACCTCGACCGTCAGGCCCAGGCGCTGCGACTTGTTGCGGCAGTTGCGCAGATTCGTCCGGGCCCTGCCGCTGAGGGTGAAGTCCGCGAGCGGGACCACGGCCTCCTCCCCGAGCTTGGCCAGGCTCAGCCCGCTCTCGCGGTACAGGTCGGCGTGGTCGTCGAGCACGTTGTAGAAGACGGGCCGGCCACCGTGCCGGTCGACCTCCGCGAGGAAGTCCCGGACCAGCCCCGGGAAGTCGGCCGGGTTCCCGACCGGGTCCCCCATGACCACCCAGCTGCGCCCCTGGACCTGGTACATGAGGAACGCCGTGCCGTGCGGGCTGAAGCGGAAGCGCTTGTCGCCGGTGAAGGCCAGGTGCGAGGTGCAGCGCCCCCAGCGGGCGACGACGTCCGCCACCCGGGCCACCTCGTCGTCGTCCGGGGCCCCCGGGCCGGGGGGCGCCGGCCAGAAGGTGCGGCGCCCGCCGATGAGGACGCCGACGGCGCCCGCGGCCATCACGAGCCGGTCCGCTCCCGGCGTGTCGCCGGAGAACGACGCCACCCACAGGGGCGCGTCGACCGCGCAGCCGAGACCGCTGAACTCGTGCCACCAGACGGACGTCCCGACCAGCAGGGCCGCGGTCGCCGGCCAGAGCGGGTTCCGCGGCCGGGCGAGGAGTGCGCCGCGGTGGAACGCCGAGCGCGCCGGCACCAGCAGGAGGGCGAGCGCGGCGGTCACCGCGGACAGCGCCAGGTCGCCGTGAGCGGCGGCGACCGCCGTGACGCCGGCCAGCAGCACGAGGGTGGCCGCCCAGGCGGCCTTCAGCCGCCGGTGCAGACCGCGGGCCGTGAGCAGGGCGGCCAGCCCGGCCAGGCTGATGGTGACGGCCGACAGGTCCAGCTCCCGGCGGCCCGGGAGGTCCCCCACCACCACCATGAACACCCCGGCGGCGGCGACGCCCAGCGCGAGCACGGAGGGGGTGAGCACGGACGAGGCGCGTGCGGACCAGGTGCGCGCGGAGGACGTCGACGGGGCGAGCACCGGTGCGCAGGGCGTCGCGGGTGCCGCCGCAGCGGTGCCGGCCGCGCCCGGCGCCGCCGCGACCGGGCGGGCCTCGTGCGCGAGGAGGAGCACGGCCGCCAGCAGCAGCGGCAGCGCGAAGTAGCAGATCCGGTAGGCCACCAGCGCCACCGCGAGCCCTGCGGGCGAGGTCGTCGACCCGATGAGCACCACCAGCGACGTCTCGAAGACCCCCAGCCCCCCGGGCACGCTGGACACCAGCCCGGCGAGCGTCGCGATCGAGAAGGCCACGGCGAACGCGAGGAACGGCATCCTGCCCTCGGCGGGCAGCAGGACGTGGAGGGCCGCGGCCATGGTCAGCCACTCGAACGTCGACAGCACGACCTGCGCCACCGCCAGGCGGCGGGACGGCCGGTCTACGCGCCGGCCGCGCCAGCGGACCGCGCGCCCGGTGCCGGCCTGGACGAGGTAGCCCACCACCGACGCCAGCATCAGCGACCCGGCGACCAGGACCGCGGCAGCGGGCAGGTGCAGCGCCTCGGCGGCCGCGACCGGGTCGTGCACCATGCCGCCGCCGGCCAGGACCGCGGCGCCCAGCGCCAGGGTGACCAGGTTGAAGCCGATGATCCGGGTGATGGCGGAGGCGGGGACCTCCCACCGGGAGTAGACGCGGGCCCGCAACGCCGCCCCCACCACCGCGGAGGCACCCAGGTTGTTGCCGAAGGCGGTGGCGACGAAGGACGCCAGACCGTAGCGGTGGTAGGGCAGGGGGTGCCCGACGTAGCGCAGCGCCAGCGCGTCGTAGCCGGTCATCGCCAGGTAGGAGATCGCCGTCGCGGCGAGGGCGGCGAGCAGGACGCCCGGACCGAGCGCCAGCAGGTCACCGCTCAGCTCCGCCCACGAGAGGTGGCGGAAGGTGCGGTGCAGCAGCGCCCCCGCCGCGGCGAGCAGCACCACCACGACGAGGGGCGCGAGCAGGTGGCGCGCGCGACCGGCCGGCCGCCTGGACGAAGTGCTCACCGCTCAGCAGTCGGCATTCCGGCGCCCGGCCTTGAAGCGGTGGTGGCCGGGTGCATCAGCGGAAGACGACCGTGCGGTGCCCGTCGAGCAGGACGCGGTGCTCGGCGTGCCAGCGCACCGCGCGCGCCAGGGTGCGCGCCTCGACGTCCTGGCCCAGGCGCACGAGCTCGGAGGGCGTGTGGCGGTGGTCCACCCGCTCGATCTCCTGCTCGATGATCGGCCCCTCGTCCAGGTCGGCCGTCACGTAGTGCGCGGTCGCGCCGATGATCTTCACGCCGCGGGCGTGCGCCTGGTGGTAGGGGCGCGCGCCCTTGAAGCTCGGCAGGAACGAGTGGTGGATGTTGATGGCCCGTCCCGACAGCTCGCGGCACAGCGCGTCGGACAGGATCTGCATGTAGCGGGCCAGCACCACCAGCTCCACGTCCAGCTGCGCCACCAGCTCCAGCAGCCGCGCCTCGCCGGCCTCCTTGGAGGCGGCGTCGCCGGTGGTCACGGGCACGTGGTGGAAGGGCACCCCGTAGAACTCCGCCAGCGGCGCCAGGTCGGTGTGGTTGGACACCACGCCCACCACGTCCACGGGCAGGTCCCCGGAGCGGTGCCGGAAGAGCAGGTCGTTCAGGCAGTGGCCCTGCTTGGAGCACAGCACGAGGGTGCGCACCCGCTCGGCGGCGTCGCGCAGGTCCCACGTCAGCCCGAAGCGGGCGGCGACCACCCCGACCGTCTCGCGCAGCGCCTCGTCGCTGGCGGCGGCGTCGAAGGCGACGCGCATGAAGAACAGGCCGGTGTCGGGGTCCCCGTACTGCTGGCTCTCAGTGATGTTGGCGTCCAGCGCCACGAGGGAGCCCGTGACGGCGTGGACGATGCCGGGGCGGTCGGGGCAGGACAGGGTCAGGACCCTCGGGCGTGCGCTCACGACCGGCAAGCCTAGGGTGGGCGCGTGCCAGAACCCGCCGCGGCGGTCCTCGCGCTGCGTGCCGGCGCCACCGTCTTCTCCGACGCCAAGAGCACCCTGGTGCAGACGGGGCCGCGTCCGCTCGTGCCCGGCGGTTCCGGCGCCGAGCAGCTGGGGCGCACCGTCCACGCGCTGGAGGGCGAGCCGGAGGGCGTCCTCGTCGCCGGGGCGGTGCCCTTCGACCTGGCGGCGCCGGGTGCGCTGCGCGTGGGGCCCGCGGTGCGCACCCCGGGGCCGCTGACGCCCACCGCCGGGCGCCTGCCGGCCCGGGTGACGGTGGCCCGCAGCCGCCCGTGGCCCACCCCGGCCCGGTACGCGGCGAGCGTGCGCGCGGCCCTGGAGCGCATCGACGCCGGCGAGGTGCAGAAGGTCGTGCTGGCCCGCTCGCTGGAGCTGACGGCCCTGGGGGACTGGTCGGTGCCGCAGCTCGTCGCCGAGCTGGCGGCGCGCAACCCCGCCGCCACGACCCTCGCGGTGCCGGTGGACGACCCGGCGGTCCCCGGCGGGCGCTGGCTGGTGGGCGCCAGCCCGGAGCTGCTGCTGCGCCGCCGCGGCCCGAGCGTGCTGCTGCGCCCGCTGGCGGGGTCGGTGCCGCGCTCGCCGGAGCCGGCGGAGGACCTGCGCCGCGCCGACGCCCTGATGGCTTCCGACAAGGACCGCCGCGAGCACGCCTACGTGGTGGAGGCCGTCGTGGAGACGCTGCGGCCGTTGTGCCGCACCGTCAGCGCCCCGGAGCCGGAGCTGCTGGCCACCCCCACCGTGTGGCACCTGGCCACGCGCATCACCGCCCTGCTCAACGACACGGAGACCACGTCGGTGGACCTGGTGGCGGCCCTGCACCCCACGCCCGCCGTCGGCGGGTCCCCGCGCGGCGCCGCCGCGCAGGTGATCCGCGAGGTGGAGGAGGTGGACCGCGGCTGCTACGCCGGCGCGGTCGGCTGGCAGGACGGCGACGGCGACGGCGAGTGGGTCGTGGGGGTGCGCTGCGCGGAGGTCGCCGGCAACCTGCTGCGCATCCTGGGCGGGGCGGGCATCGTCGCCGGCTCCGACCCGGAGGCCGAGGTGCGGGAGACGGCGGCGAAGATGCGCACGGTCCTGGAGGCCGCCGCCCGGCGCTGAAGGGCGCACCGGGCCGTCGGGCCGCTGGGCTAGGCTGGCGCTGCCGCGACTGGCGAGGGTGGTCACCACCGGGGAGCGGCAACGGGCGGCCCGCGGAGCGGACCCGCCCGCCGTTCACGGGGTCGTCCGCCTGGGCCTCGCGTCGCCACCGCCGCCCGAGCCAGAGGAGCGATACGTGACCGACGTCCTGCCCACCCCCACCGCGCCCGCCGGGGTGACCGACCGGCCGCTGTCCGAGGTCGACCCGGAGATCGCCGCGGTCCTCGACGCCGAGCTGGGCCGCCAGCGCGACACCCTCGAGATGATCGCCAGCGAGAACTTCGCGCCGCGCGCCGTCCTGCAGGCGCAGGGCTCGGTGCTGACGAACAAGTACGCCGAGGGCTACCCCGGCAAGCGCTACTACGGCGGCTGCGAGCACGTCGACGTCGCCGAGGAGCTGGCGCGCACCCGCGCGAAGGCGCTGTTCGGCGCCGAGCACGCCAACGTGCAGCCGCACTCCGGCGCCAGCGCGAACGCGGCGGCCATGCACGCCTTCATCCGCGGCGGCGACGGCATCCTGGGCCTGGAGCTGGCCCACGGCGGTCACCTCACCCACGGCATGAAGATCAACTTCTCGGGCCGCATGTACGACGTCTCCGCCTACGGGGTGGACCCGCAGACGTTCCGCGTGGACATGGACGTCGTGCGCGCCACCGCGCTGTCCGCCCGGCCCAAGCTCATCATCGCCGGCTGGTCGGCGTACCCGCGCCAGCTGGACTTCGCCGCGTTCCGCGAGATCGCCGACGAGGTCGGCGCCCACCTCATGGTGGACATGGCGCACTTCGCCGGCCTCGTCGCCGCCGGGCTGCACCCCTCGCCGGTCCCGCACGCGCACGTGGTGACCTCCACCGTGCACAAGACGCTCGCCGGTCCCCGCTCCGGGCTGATCCTGACCCGGCAGGAGTTCGCGAAGAAGGTCGACTCGGCGGTGTTCCCCGGCCAGCAGGGCGGCCCGCTCATGCACGTGGTGGCCGCCAAGGCCGTGGCGTTCAAGGTGGCCGGCTCGGAGGAGTTCCGCGAGCGCCAGGAGCGCACCCTGGAGGGCGCGAAGATCATCGCCGAGCGCCTCACCGCGGCCGACGCGAAGGAGGCCGGCGTGTCCGTCCTGACCGGCGGCACCGACGTGCACCTGGTGCTGGTGGACCTGCGCGAGTCGCAGCTGGACGGGCAGCAGGCCGAGGACCGCCTGCACGAGGTCGGCATCACCGTGAACCGCAACGCGGTGCCGTTCGACCCGCGCCCGCCGATGGTCACCTCCGGCCTGCGCATCGGCACCCCGGCGCTGGCCACGCGCGGTTTCGGCGCGGCGGAGTTCACCGAGGTCGCCGACGTCATCGCGCAGGCGCTGAAGCCGACCTTCGACGCCGAGGCGCTGCGCGCGCGCGTGGCGAAGCTCACCGAGCGCTTCCCGCTGTACCCGGCCGCGGAGACGTTCGCGTGAGCGCGGTCGTCCTCGACGGCAGGGCCGCCGCGGCCGCGGTGAAGGCCGACCTGACCGAGCGCGTGGCGGTGCTGCGCGAGCGAGGCGTCGTGCCGGGTCTGGGCACCGTCCTGGTCGGCGACGACCCCGGTTCGGCGTCGTACGTGCGCGGCAAGCACCGCGACTGCGCCGAGGTGGGCATCTCCTCGATCCAGGTGGAGCTGCCGGCCAACGCCACCCAGGGCGAGATCGAGTCGGAGATCGCGCAGCTGAACGCGAACCCGGACTGCACCGGGTTCATCGTGCAACTGCCGCTGCCGAAGGGCGTCGACGCGAACCGCGTCCTGGAGATGGTGGACCCGGACAAGGACGCCGACGGCCTGCACCCGACGAACCTGGGCCGGCTGGTGCTGCGGGTGCGCGAGGAGATCACCTCCCCGCTGCCGTGCACGCCGCGCGGGGTCATCGACCTGCTGCTGCGCCACGACGTCCCCCTGGACGGCGCGGAGGTCGTCGTGGTGGGTCGCGGCGTCACGGTCGGGCGGCCCATCGGGCTGCTGCTGACCCGCCGGCACCCCAACGCCACGGTGACGCTGTGCCACACCGGCACGAGGGACCTCGCCTCCCACCTGCGCCGCGCCGACGTCGTGGTCGCGGCGGCGGGCGTGCCGGGTCTGGTGACGAAGGACCTCGTCAAGCCCGGTGCGGCCGTACTGGACGTGGGCGTCTCGCGCGTGCCGGACCCGGTCACGGGCAAGCCGAAGCTCACCGGGGACGTCGCCCTCGACGTCGCCGAGGTCGCCGGGTTCGTGGCCCCGAACCCCGGCGGGGTGGGGCCGATGACGCGGGCGCTGCTGCTGACGAACGTGGTGGAGTCCGCCGAGCGGGCCGCCGGCCTGCGCTGAGGGCGGTCCGTCGTGCCCGTGCCGGTCAGCCACCCCCACCAGCGGTACAGCGTCAGCGGCTACCGCGAGGACGAGTCGGGCGGGCGCGTCGCCTGGTCGTGCGACCTGCTGCGCCACGGGCAGAGCTTCGGCCTGGTCGCCCACGACGGCGGTGACGGCGGCAACCGGTACACCTTCACCGACGAGGCGAGGGGCGAGGAGTTCCTGGCCGCCGACGTCCTGGTGGACGAGCTGATCACGGTCCGGCAGATGAACTCCCTCGACCAGGTCGCCTACTGCTTCGCCGAGGACCGGTTCGAGGAGTCCGGTGAGCACCGGGTGGCGGACCCCGGCCTCACGTTCGAGCAGGTCCGCGAACTGCTCGCCACCCGCTACCCCGAGCACCACCCGCGCATCTGGGACAAGGCCCGTTCGGCGATGGTGCCCGTCACGCCCGCCGGCTGAGCACGCCGCGCGGCGCTCACCCCTCCTCGAGGGAGTGCCAGTTCTCCCGCACGGCGCGGGCGGCGGCCTCGACGTCCCCGGCGGCGCACGCCTCGACGACGCGCTCGTGCTGCTCGACGGAGGCGTGCCCGGCGCGGGAACCGAAGCGGCGCAGCTCGACGCGCCGCAGCAGGGGGGAGACCTGCTCGAAGTGCGCGCGGACCAGCGGGTTGCCGGCGGCGCGCAGGGCGACGGCGTGGAAGTCGTCGTCCGCGGTGAGAGCGGCCGCGGTGTCCTGGGCGGCGAGGGCGGCCGCGAAGCGGCTGTTGGCCTCGCGCATGGTGGTGACGTCCTCGCCGGTGAGGTGCGGCACGGCCAGGCGCACGGCGAGCTCCTGCAGGCCGGCGGCGAGCTGCCGGGCGTGCCGGGTGGCCTCCGAGTCGATGGGGGTCACGGTCGTCGAGCGGCCGGGGCGGGTGGTGACCAGTCCCGCCTGCTCCAGGCGTTGCAGCGCCTCGCGGATGGGGGTGCGGCTGACGCCCAGCCACGCCTCGAGGTCGGCGTCGCGCAGCTGCTCACCGGGAGCGAGGGTGCCGTCGACGATGGCGTCGCGCAGGGAGGCGTGGACGCGGTCGCGCAGCAGGTCGCGGCGGTGGACGCCCTGGGTGGTGGGGACGGGCACGCGCCGATGCTACGGCCGGCGCCTTGACCAGAACCTGCGGTGTGCAACATATTGCACACCACGCTCCTCGTCCCCGTGGAAGGACCCTCCGTGGCCCTGGCCGACTTCCCCCGCCACCCGCTCACCTTCGGGCCGAGCCCCGTGCACCCCATGGACCGGCTGACCGCCCACCTGGGTGGGGCGCGCGTCTGGGCCAAGCGCGAGGACGTGAACTCCGGCCTCGCCTACGGCGGCAACAAGACCCGCAAGCTGGAGTACCTCGTGCCGGACGCGCTCGCGAAGGGCGCCGACACCCTCGTCTCCATCGGCGGGTACCAGTCCAACCACACCCGCCAGGTCGCCGCCGTCGCCGCGCACCTGGGGCTGAAGGCCGTCCTCGTGCAGGAGAACTGGGTCGACTGGCCGGACCCCCTCAACGACCGCGTCGGGAACATCATGCTCTCGCGCATCGCGGGCGCCGAGGTGCGCCTGGACCCCGCCGGGTTCGGGGTGGGTTTCAAGCCGAGCTGGGAGCGGGCCGTGGAGGACGTGCGCGCCGCCGGCGGCACGCCCTACGCCATCCCCGCCGGCGCCTCCGACCACCCCCTCGGCGGGCTGGGGTTCGCCCGCTGGGCCGAGGAGGTCCGTCGGCAGGAGGAGGAGCTGGGCGTCTTCTTCGACACCGTCGTGGTGTGCTCGGTCACCGGTTCCACGCACGCCGGGATGATCGCCGGGTTCGCCGCCCAGGATCGCCCCCGCCGCGTCATCGGCATCGACGCCTCCGCGAAGCTGCAGGAGACGCGCGAGCAGGTCGAGCGCATCGCCCGCCGCACCGCCGACCTCATCGACCTCGGCCGCGACCTGCGCGACGACGAGATCGAGGTGCTCGAGGGCTGGGCGGGCGACCTGTACGGCGTCCCCGTGGCCTCCACCCTCGACGCGATCCGGCTCGTGGGGCGCCTGGAGGGCGTCATCCTCGACACCGTCTACGAGGGCAAGTCGATGGCCGGGCTCATCGACCTGGTGCGCGACCGCACGATCCCGGTGGGCGCGAACGTGCTGTTCGCCCACCTCGGCGGCCAGCCCGCGCTGAACGCCTACTCGGCGCTGTTCCGCGACTGAACCCGTCCCGCGGCCCCCGGTGGCGGAGAACGCCTGCAGCAGTAGGGTTCGCGCCGCCGGGGGCTCCGGGGGTCAGGGCGTCGCCCAGTACCTGTCCGGCACGAGGCCGAGGTCGCGCAGCGCGCCGGCGACGAGGGCGGAGTACACCGTGGCGCCGTGCTCGGAGGTGTGGGTCCGGTCGCCGTTGACGCGGTACAGGTAGAGCGTCTCGGACTCGACGCGGCCCAGCCCCTCGACCAGCCCCTCGCTCATCGCGGTCAGGTCGACGAGGTCCACGTCGAGTTCCGCCGCCGTGGCGCGCACCTCCGCGGGCAGGTCCACGCCCAGGCCGTTGACGATCAGGCCGGTGGGGTTGAGCTGGTCGCCGGTGAACCTGTGCCGCACGATCGGCGTCACGAGGACCGGGGTCGCCCCCCTCGCCCGCACCTGCTCGACGATCGTGGTGAGGTTCCGGCGGTACTGCTCCGCGGTCGTCCCCTTGTCGTTGTGGGCGAGCTGGACCAGGACGGCGTCGCCGCGGCGCAGCTGGGGCACCAGGGACGCGAACATCCGCGGGTCGGCCAGGACGGAGACCGTGCTCTCGCCGGAACCGGAGTGGTTCACCACCGACACGCCGTGTCGGAAGGAGCGCGGCAGGTGCTGCCCCCACCCGGTGTACGGCGGGTCCTCCTGGTCCGTGACGGTCGAGTCGCCCATCAGGAAGAGCCGGGTGGTGCTCCGCTCGGGGGCCGCGGCGATGCCGATGCCGGCCACCGCCGGCGCCGGGCCGTCGAACGTGAGCGTCAGCCCGGGCTCGCCGCGGTCGGGGGAGGAGTTCTGCTGCCCCTCCGGGGTGCGCACGTCCACGGTCCAGGTGCGCCGCACGAGCTGCCCGGGGCCGGTGTCGACCTGCTCGGACAGGAGGCGGCGGGCCTCGGTCAGCACCCGGGTGGCGGCCGCTTCGCGGCGCGAGCCCAGCAGGACCGTGACGTCGTAGTGCCCGGGGGGCAGGTCGTACGTGCACACCACCGGCGCCTCGCCGGTGCAGGCGCTCAGCAGGGCGCGGTCGGGCTGCGGTGCCGGGCGGTACCCGCGTCCGTCCTCCGGGCCGGCGGCGGACGCCGGCCCGGAGGCGACGATCGACGCGGCCCCGAGCAGGGCGGCCGCTGCGGTCGCCGCCGACCTCAGCGGCCGGCGCGGCCGGGCGTCGCGGGCGCCCGGGGTGCTCGTCCCACGGTCGGTGCGGGGCATGGCGGTCACTCCTTCGTGACGACGGTGCGGACCGGTCGAGTCCTCGGCCGATGCTGACGGAACCCGGCAGCCCGGCCGCCGCGAACGGACAAGAACGTGCAGGGCGGGGCCGCCGGGGGCCCGGTCGGACGCCGCCGGGTGCGCTGACCGCTTTTGTCCGCTTCCCCCGGCGGTGGGCGGGCGGATCACACGATGACCTGGCACCCGGCGACCCCGGTGCACCGACAGCGAGCGACGAGGCCGACTGCGGAGGAGCAGGGGCCGTGACCGTGCGGCGACCCCTCCGCCGGCCGGCGATCCGCCACGACCGGGTCCCTCGGTCGACTCGTCACCCGTCCAGCACGACCGTCCTGTGCTCGTCACTCAAGGAGCTGAACACCGTGGTCCACCTCACCCGACGCACCGTGCTGGCCTCGGCCGCCGGCGGGGCCGCCCTGACCGCCGCTCAGCCCGGCAGCGCCCGGGCCGCGGCCACCGCTGCCCCGCCGTTCGTCCCGAAGGGGCACGACCCCGTCGACCTGCGCTGGCTGGAGGGCGGTGCCCCGGCCGAGCTCGCCGGCGGCACCACGTGGGGGGTGCCGTGGCCCCGGGGCGCCCTCGCGCCGGACCAGCAGTTCTCCCTGACCACCGCGTCCGGCGACGCGGTCCCGGTGCAGACCTGGCCCACGGGCTGGTGGCCGGACGGGTCGGTGAAGTGGACCGCCCACGCGAGCAGCTCGGCCGCCCCGCGCGGCGAGGGCTACCGCCTGGCGCCGGGAACGCCGCAGGCGCCCGCGCGCCCCCTGACCGTGCGCACCAGCGGCGGCGCGGTCACCGTGGACACCGGTGTGGTCCGGGTGGCCTTCGCCCGCGACGGCGACGAGCTCGTCAAGTCCATCGAGCGCGGCGGCACCGTCATCGCCCGGAACGGCCGGCTGGTCGCCTCCCGCCAGGACGAGCCGAGCACGGAGGGCGCGAAGAAGGTCGGATCCGAGTCCTCCGCCGGTGTCGTGGAGTCCGTGGAGGTCGAGCAGGACGGGCCGGTGCGCGCGGTCGTCAAGGTCACGGGCAAGCACGGCAGGGGCGGGAAGGGCTGGCTGCCGTTCGTGGTGCGCTTCTACCTGTACGCCGGTTCCGACGCCGTCCGCCTCGTGCACAGCGTCGTCTTCGACGGCGACGCGGAGAAGGACTTCATCAACGGTCTCGGCGTGCGGTTCACGGTGCCCGTGCGCGGCGAGCTGCACGACCGGCACGTCCGCTTCGCCGGCCAGGACGAGGGCGTGCTGGCCGAGGCCGTGCGCGGCATCACCGGCCTGCGCCGCGACCCGGGCGCGGCCGTGCAGCAGGCCCAGTACGAGGGGCGGGCCACACCCCCCACGGACACGTGGGACGAACGCGTCACCTCGCGGCTGCAGTGGATCCCCGCGTTCGGCGACTACAGCCTGCACCAGCTGAACGCCCACGGGTTCGAGGTCCACAAGCGCACCGGCAAGGGGCGCTCGTGGATCAAGGTCGACGGGGGCGGCCGGGCGAGGGGCCTGGGGTACGTGGGTTCGCCCACCGGGGGCCTGGCCTTCGGGATGCGGAACTTCTGGCAGCTGCACCCGACCGAGCTGGAGGTCAGCGGCGCGGCCGGCGAGGAGGCCACCGCGACGGTGTGGGCGTGGTCGCCGCGCGCGGCCGCGATGGACCTGCGCTTCTACCACGACGGCATGGGGCAGGACACGTACGAGGAGCAGCTCGACGCGCTGGAGATCACCTACGAGGACTACGAGCCGGGTTTCGGCACGCCCCACGGCATCGCCCGCACCACCGAGATGACCTTCTGGGCGCTGGAGGCCACCCCGACGGCCGAGCGCTTCAGCCGGCTCGCCGAGGCGAACGCCACACCCCCGCTGCTGGCGTCGAGCCCGCAGCACAACCGCTCCGCCGGCGTGTTCGGCGCGTGGTCCCCGGTGGACCGCTCCAGCCCGGCCAAGGTGGAGCTGGAGGACAAGCTGGAGAAGATCCACCGCTACCACCGCGAGCAGGTCGACCAGCGCTCCTGGTACGGGTTCTGGGACTACGGCGACGTGATGCACAGCTACGACGCGGTCCGGCACGTCTGGCGCTACGACGTCGGCGGTTACGCCTGGGACAACTCCGAGCTGTCGACCGACTCCTGGCTCTGGTACCACTACCTGCGCACCGGTGACGCGGCCGCGTTCCGCTTCGCGGAGGCGATGACCCGGCACACCGGCGAGGTCGACGTCTACCACCTCGGCAGGTTCGCCGGCCTGGGCACCCGGCACGGGGTCCAGCACTGGGCGGACAGCGCGAAGCAGGTCCGCATCAGCAACGCCGGCTACCGCCGGTTCTACTACTTCCTCACCGCGGACGAGCGCGTCGGCGACCTCATGCACGACCTGATCGACGCCGACGAGACCTTCCTCACCCTCGACCCCGCCCGCAAGATCCGGGAGGGCGCCTACGAGCCCGACCCCGCGGCCCTCGCGGTCAGCAAGACCACCGACTGGGGTGCGCTGGCGATGGCGTGGCTGGCCGAGTGGGAGCGCAACGGGGACCCGATCGCCCGCACCAAGCTGATCAACGGCGCCACCACCATCGCGGCGCTGCCGAACGGCTGGGCGCAGGGCGGGGACATCACCTACGACCTCGCCGACGGCAGGTTCTCCTCCGCCACCGAACCCAGCGTCTCCGTCGGCAGCCTCAGCTCCGTCTTCGGGCTCATCGAGCTGATGACGGAACTCGTCGAGCTGATCGACGACCCGCAGGTGAGGGACCAGTGGGTCGAGTTCTGCCGCCTGTACAACGCGACGAAGGAGGAGCAGGCCGCGGTCTCCGGTTCCGACTGGGGCAACCTGAACCTGCGCCAGGCGTACTCCCGCGCGACCGCCTACGCCGCGAACCAGCTGGACGACGCGGAGCTCGCCCAGCGCGCGTGGGCGGAGCTGCGCCGCGGTCACGCCGGTTACCCGCAGGGCCACCCCTTCGACAGCGTCCGCGTCGACGGGCCGGCCGTCCTCAACCCGGTCGACGAGGCGGACCTCAGCACCAACGCGAACGCGCAGTTCGGTCTGGCGGTCATCCAGTGCCTGGCGCTGGTCGGCGACGCGCTCGACTGAACCCGGCCGCCACCGGCGCGGCCCGCGGCCGGTGACCCGCGCGCCCGCGCCACCCCCCNCCGGGTGGCGCGGGCGCTGCGGGGAGGATGGAGGGCGTGCTGACCGTCGCCACCGTCAACGTCAACGGCATCCGCGCCGCCGTGCGCCGCGGCATGGCCTCCTGGCTCGCCGAGCGCGACCCGGACGTCCTGTGCCTGCAGGAGGTCCGGGCCCCCGACGAGGTCCTCGGGGCACTGCTCGACGACGCCCTGGGCGACGGCTGGCACGTCGCGCACTGCGAACCCACCGACGCCGGCACCAAGGGGCGCGCCGGCGTCGCGGTCGCCACCCGGCTGCCGGTGGGGGAGCAGCGCACCACCCTGCACCCGCGCTTCGACGGCGCCGGCCGCTGGGTGGAGCTGGACGTCGAGACCCCGGCGGGCACGGTGACCGTGGTGTCGGTGTACGTGCACACCGGCGAGGCGGGCACCGAGAAGCAGGACGACAAGATGGCGTTCCTCGACGCGGTCACGGCGCGGCTGGAGCAGTTGCGCACCAGCGGGAACCACGCCGTCGTGTGCGGCGACTACAACGTCGCCCACCGCAACGAGGACATCAGGAACTGGAAGGGGAACCTGAAGAAGTCGGGTTTCCTGCCCGAGGAACGGGCGTACTACGACCGCTGGTTCGAAGAGGGCTGGGTGGACGTCGTGCGTTCCCTGCACCCCGGGGTGGAGGGCCCGTACTCGTGGTGGAGCTGGCGCGGGCAGGCGTTCGACCGGGACACCGGGTGGAGGATCGATCTGCAGGTCGCGACCGGTGGGCTCGCGGCGCGCGCGACGAGCGCGGTGGTCGACCGGGCCCCCTCCTACGCGGAGCGGTTCAGCGACCACGCGCCCGTCGTCGTCACCTACGACGCCTGACGCGCTCCCGCCAGGCCCGCCACGCGCCGGTTCCCCACAGCGACCACACCACGAGCGCCGGCTGGAACAGCAGCCGCACGGCGCGCGCGGTGTCGGAGTCGAGCCCGAACGCGTCGGTGCGGGTCAGCAGCTGGGAGACGTTGCCGGGGAAGACCGCGACGAAGAACGCCGCGGTCGTGGCGCCGACGACGGCACGCGCGGGCCGGCGCCAGGTGAGCAGCAGCGCCCCGCCGAGGGCGAGTTCCACGACACCGGAGGCCACCACGACGAGGTCCGGGTCGAGGGGGACCCACGGCGGCACCTGCGCCTGGAACTCCTGCCGCAGCGTCGTCAGGTGCCCGGCGCCGGCACCCACCAGCACCAGGCCGAGGGCGGCCTGCGCGGCGGTGCGGGCGGCGCGGGAGCGCGGCGCCGGGCGCGCGTCGTCGGCCACGCTCACGCCGTGACGGTCTCGAGGGTGACCTCGACGTTGCCGCGGGTGGCGTTGGAGTACGGGCACACCTGGTGGGCGGCCTCGACGAGCTCCTCGGCCGCCACCTGCTCCAGCCCGCCGAGCTCGACGTGCAGGGTGACCTCCAGGCCGAACCCGCCGGTGTCGTTCGGGCCGATCCCGACCTCGGCGGTCACCGCGGAGTCGGAGAACGCGGTCCCCCGCTCGCGGGCGACGGCCTTCAGGGCGCTGTGGAAGCAGGCGGCGTAACCGGCGGCGAAGAGCTGCTCGGGGTTGGTGGCGCCGCCGGGGCCGCCCATCTCGCGGGGCAGGGCCAGGTCGAGGTCGAGCAGGCCGTCGTCGGTGCGGGTGCGGCCGGCGCGGCCCTCGCCGGTGGCGACGGCGGTGTAGACGGCGGGCACGGGGCCTCCAGGTGAGCAGGGAGAACGTTCGTTCTTCCTCAGTGGACACCCGCCGGGCGTGCAGGTCAAGCGCGCGGGCGCGGTTACCGTGGGGTCGTGGTGACAGCGGTGAGCGGGGACGCGCGGGCCGCGCGCCCCTCCGAGGCGCGCGAACGGCTGCTGCGCACGGCGTCCGCCCTCTTCTACGCCGAGGGCGTGCGCGCGGTCGGCGTCGACCGCGTCGTCGCCGAGGCCGCCGTCACCCGCGCCACCTTCTACCGGCACTTCCCCGGCAAGCAGGACCTCGTCGTCGCCTACCTCCAGGGCGTCGACGCCGCCGTCCGCCGGGCGGCCGGCGACGTGCCCGAGGAGCCGGCGGCGGCCGCCGGCTGGCTGCGCCGCTTCTCCGGGCGGGTCTCCGGTGAGCTGTGCGGCGGGGGTTTCCGCGGCTGCCCGTTCATCAACGCGGCCGCCGAGCACCCCGACGCCACGGGCCCCGTCCGGCGGGCCGTCGCCGCCCACCGCCGGTGGCTGGTGAGCACCGTCACCGCGGTGTTCGAGCGCACCGGGCACCCCGACCCGTCCGCCGCGGCGCAGCGCTGGCTCGTGCTGCGCGACGGCGCCATGGTCGCCGGCTACCTGTCCGACCCCGCCGCGGCCGCGGCCGCGCTGCGCGACGGTGCGGAGGACCTGCTCGCCGCCGGCCCGGAGCCTCAGCGCACCGGCGCCGCGACCGCCCCCGGCCGGTAGCGCACGCCCGGCCGGCCCGTCTCGGCGTCGACGGACACCTCGGTGCGGACCCCGTGCACGTCGGCGCGACGTCGACGTCCGGCGGTTCCGCGCTCCCGATCTCCACCGATCCTCCGGCGGGTCTACGACCGGCGGGGGATCCGCCGGGGCCCGCCGGGTGGTTGTCTGGCCGTGTGACGACCACGGACGCCCCGGCGATCGAGTGCTCCGGGCTGAGCAAGGGGTTCGGCGAGGTGCGCGCGCTGGACGGCCTGACCGTTGCGTTCACCGCGCCCGCCACGGGCCTGCTGGGCGCGAACGGCGCCGGCAAGTCCACGTTCATGCGCGTCGCCCTGGGGCTGGTGCGGCCGGACTCCGGGACGCTGCGGGTGCTGGGGATGGACGCCGCCCGCGAGCGCGGCGAGGTGCGCCGGCGGGTGGGGTTCATGCCGGAGCACCCGTGCCTGCCGCTGGACATGTCGGCGCAGGAGGTGTGCGTGCACCTGGCGCGCCTGCGCGGGCTGGGCCGGCGCGACGCGGTGCGACGCGCCAGCGAGGTGCTGTTCGCGGTCGGGCTGGAGGAGGAGCGCCGCCGCCCGGTGGGCACGTACTCCCTGGGCATGCAGCAGCGCACGAAGCTGGCGCAGGCCCTCGTGCACGGCCCCGAGCTGGTGCTGCTGGACGAGCCGACGTCGGGGCTGGACCCGGCGGGGCGCGAGGAGATGCTGCAGCTGGTGCGGCGGCTCTCGCGCGACCTGGGGGTGCGCGTGGTGACCAGCTCCCACGTCCTCGACGACGTGGAGCGCACCTGCGACGAGGTGGTGGTGCTGCGCGCCGGTGCGCTGGCCGCGCAGCGGCCCGTGGCGGTGGGCCACGACCCCGGCGGGGCGGTCCACGTGCGCGTCGGCGGGGACCCGGTGGAGTTCGCGGCCGCGCTGGCGCCGCGGCTGGAGCCGCTGGGGGTGCGGGCGGCGCCGACGCCGACGGGCGACGTGGGGATCAGCGCGGGCACGGACGCGGCGCTGGACGCCGTGCGGGACCTGGCCGCCGAGCAGGGCCGGGCGCTGGTGCGGCTGGTGGCCGACGGGCGCGGACTGGAGGACGTGGTGCTGGACGCGATGGAGGGGCGGGGTGAGCGGACCGGTGGCTGAGGTGTCCAGCGGGGTGCCCGGCGGGGTCGCGGGCGGTGGCCCCGGCGGGGCGGCGGCGCCGCGGGCGGTGCTGCACGACGTGCGGTACTCGCGGTTCACGGGCGCGCTGCGCCCGCGGCGCAGCGCGGTGGGCGCGCTGGTGGCGGCGGGGGTTCGCCGGCCGCTGGGGCTGCGGCGCAGCGCGGGCTCGAAGGTGTGGCCGTTCCTGCTGCTGGCGGCGGCGTACCTGCCTGCGCTGGCGGTGGTGGCGGTGCCGCTGCTCGTCCCGCAGGTGGACGTGCAGCCGACCGAGCTCATCGGCTACCCGCAGCTGCTGGCGACGAACTCGGTGGTGGTGCTGGCGTTCGTCGCCACCGCCGTGCCGACGGTCCTCACGCGCGACCGGCGCGACCGGGTGCTGTCGCTGTACTTCGCCACGGCGCTCTCGCGCGCCGAGTACGTGCTGGGTGCGGCGCTGTCGGCGGTGGCGCTGCTGCTGCTGATCGTGCTGGGGCCGGCGCTGGTGCTGTTCGTCGGCTCCATCGCCACGGCCGGCGACCCGGGCGGCTGGTTCACCGAGCACGTCGGCGACCTGCCCCGGATCCTGCTGGCCTCGCTGGTCGTGGTGCTGCCGAACGCGGCGCTGGGGCTGGCGGTGGCGTCGCTGACGTCGCGGCGGATCGTCGCGGTGGGCGGCTACCTGGCGGTGGTCCTGGTGGGGCCCGTGCTCAGCCGCCTGGTGGCGGTGGTGGTCGAGGCGGACTGGCCGCTGGCCTTCGACCCGGCGGGCGGCCCGGTGCTGCTGGCCACGGCGGTGGTGGACGGCGCGCCGGCGCCGCAGGGCGCGCTGGCGTGGGTGGTGTGGGCGGCGCTGGTCGTCGCGGGGTCGGCCGTGCTCGTCGGCCGCTACGGCAGGGGGAGCGACGCGTGAGCGCGACGGTGAGCGGACCGGTGGGCGCCGCGGCGGGTGCGGTGGCGGGTGCGGCGGAGCGGGCCGTGGTGGAGGTCGACGGCGTCAGCCGGTGGTTCGGCGACACGGTGGCGCTCTCGGACGTGTCGTTCGCGCTGGGGCCGGGCGTCACCGGCCTGCTGGGGCACAACGGCGCGGGCAAGTCCACGGTGCTGTCGCTGCTGGCCGGGTCGGTGCGGCCCAGCCAGGGGCGGGTGCGGGTGCTGGGCGGCGACCCGCACGCCGAGGTGGGCGTGCACCGGGCCCTGGGGGTCGTGCCCGACGGGGAGGGCACGTGGTCGCACGCCACCGCCCACGCGCAGGTGGCGTTCCTGGCCCGCCAGCGCGGGGTGCGGGACGCGTCCGCGGCGGCGAGCGCCGTGCTGGACCGGGTGGGTCTCGGTGCGGCCGCGCACCGGCGGGTGGGGGGCTTCTCCAAGGGGATGCGCCAGCGGGTGCGCCTGGCGCAGGCCCTCGTGCACGACCCGCAGGTGCTGCTGCTGGACGAGCCGTTCAACGGCCTGGACCCCGCGCAGCGCCGCGCCGACGTGGACCTGGTGGCCTCCCTCGGCGAGGAGGGCCGCACGGTGCTGGTGTCCTCGCACGTGCTGGCCGAGGTGGAGCGGATGGCGCGGCGGGTGCTGGTGGTCGTCAACGGCCGGCTGGTCGCCGAGGGGGAGCCCGCCGCGATCCGCGACCTGCTGGTGGACCGGCCGCGCACCGTGCACCTGGACGGCCCGCGCGTGCTGGAGCTGGCCGGGCTGCTGCTGGCCGAGGGCGTCGTGGAGTCCGTGCAGCGCGACGCGACCGGCCGCGGCGGCGTCCTGGTGCAGGCGCCGCGCGCCACCGCGCTGGCCGAGGCGGTGCCGGCGCTGGCGCGGCGGGTGGGCGCCACCCTGCGACGGGTGGAACCGGTGGGTGAGGACCTGGAGAGCACGTTCGCGCACCTGGTGCGCCGGGCGAGGGGAGCGGGCAGGTGAGCGCCACGACGGGCGGGACCACGGGCGGGACCACGGCCGGGACCAGGGGGTCCCGGGGCGGTCCCGGGGGGTTCTCGACGACCCTGTTCGGCTTCTCGCTGCGGGGCCTGCTGGTGCGCGGGCGCACCGCGGCGCTGGCGCTGCTGCCGCTGGCGGTGGCGGCCGTGGCCGTGGTGGTGCTGGCCGCCACCAGCGTGCCCGGCCGCTACGGGTTGCAGACGACGCTGGCGGGGGACCTGCTGGTCGGGCTCGTGGTGCCGATCGTGGCGCTGGTGCTGGGCACCGGCGCGTTCGGCGACGAGCGCGAGAGCGGCACGCTGCCGCTGCTGCGGGCCCTGGTGCGGCCCCGCTGGCACGTCGTGGTGGCGCGCACCGCGGCGGCGTGGGTGTCGGCGGTCGTGGTGTGCCTGCCGGCGGTCGTGGCGTGCGCGGTGGTGGGGACGTCGATCAACCTGCCCGCCGGTGAGGTCGTCGCCGGGCTGCTGCTGGCCACGGCGCTGACCGCGGCGGCGTACTGCGCCCTGTTCGTGCTGCTGTCGCTGCTGGCGCGGCACGGCCTGCTGGCGGGGCTGGCCTACGTGGTGCTGTGGGAGACGTTCCTGGCGGGGCTGGCGCCGGCGCTGCGGGGGCTGTCGATCGGCTCCTACGGCCGCCGGGTCGTCACCCTCGCCACGCCCGGCGACGTGCCGCTGGGCACGGTCGCCGCCACGGGGGTGACGACGTCGGTGCTGGTGCTGGCCGGGGTGGCGGTGGTGGCGGTGGCGCTGTCGTCGTGGCGCCTGCAGCGCATGGACGTGGTGTAGGGCGCCACTCCCGTCCGGGCCGCCCGCGCCGGTGCGTGCCAGTCTGGGCGGGTGGCTGGTGACGCGACGCCCGGTGCCCCCGAGGCCGGTGCCCCGACGGTCGAGGTGCGCCTGCTCGGCCTGCCGCTGCGGACCCGGGCGCGGTTGAGCGCGCACGTGGAGGGGCTGCTGCGGGAGCTGGCGCTCGTCCGGATCGGCGAGGAGCGCAGCACCGGCTCCACGCTGCCCCGGCGCCTGCTGGAGCTGGCCGTCGACCTGCACACCACCTACGCCCCGTACCGGGCCCAGCGCGCCGGGGCCATGGAGGAGGCGCTGGCGGCGGGGGAGGAGTTCTTCGACGCCGTCTACGACGCCTCGCCGGCGTCGGCCGGGTACGTGCGGAACCTGCTGGACGCCCTGGAGGAGGCCGACGGCTTCTGCCGCGAGCGCCGCCACCTGCTGACCCTGCCGGCCCCCGAGGAGCTGGTGACGTTCCGGCGCTGGCTGTTCGGGGAGATCCTGCGGCAGCTGGCGGGCGGCGAGCCGCGCCCCTGGCACGGGCCCTCCCGGCGCGAGGATCCGGGCGACGCCGCGCCGCCCCTGCCCGCTCCGTTCCCGCTCCCGGAGAGCGCCGGCGGTGCGGCGGCCGGCCGGGTGGTGGGCGGGCTCCTCGTGCTGGAGTCCGTGGCCAGCGCCGTGTCCGCCGCCCGCCGCCACGTGCGCCGCGCGCTGGCCGAGCTCGGGGCCGGGGCGGTGGAGGAGTCCGCGGAGATGGCGGTCTCGGAGCTGGTGACGAACGCGCTGCTGCACGCCGGCACCGCGTTCACCGTCGCGGTGCGGGAGGTGCCCGGCGGGCGGGTGCGCGTGGAGGTCACCGACGCCTCGCCCGTGCCGGTGCAGCAGCGCCACCTCGGGGCCGCCGCCACCACCGGGCGCGGGCTGCACCTGGTGGCGGCGGCCTCCACCCGGTGGGGCGTGGACCCGTTGCCGGAAGGCGCCGGGCCGGGCAAGACGGTGTGGTGCGAGCCGCGCGAGGCTCCGGAGGACACCGGCGGCCTCCACGTCGCGGCGTGGGCCGGGGAGCTGGAGGACCTGCTGTAGCGGGGCCCGCTGCAGCGGGGCCTGCCGCGGCGGGGGCGGGTTCAGCGGCGGGAGCGGTCACCCGGGCGCGCCGCCACGTCCTGCTCGGCCAGGTCGAGCAGGAACGAGCCGTCCGGGGCCAGGTCGCCGGTGAGCACCAGGCGCCAGGCCGCGGGGACGGGCGGTGCCTCGCCCGGGTCGACGCCGCGGGCGTGCAGCCAGCGCCGGTCGGCGTCCACGCGCTCGCGCCACGCCCGCCGGTTCAGCCACCACGAGACGCCCAGCACCGCGCCGGACAGCAGCGCCGACAGCGCCACCGCGACCGCACCCCACCCCTGCACGGGGGTGATGCTGCCCACCGCGGCCCGCGCCCCGGCCACCGCCGGGCGGACGTGCGGTGAACCGCGGGCGAACGCCGGGGTCACGTCCTCGCGCACGGCGGTGACGGCGACACCGGTGCTGGCCGACGGCTGCACCTCCACGTCGTCCAGCGCCCCCGGCGCCGCGAACCCGCGGACCACGCGCCCGGGGACCCGCGGCCGGCCGCGTCAGGCGTCGCGGCCGGCGCCCTCCGAGGGCAGGGCCGCGAGGAACTGCGGCGCGCGCAGCTCCTCGCGGGCGAACGCCTCGCGCACCGCGGCCGCCACGCCCGGCACGGCGTCGCGCTCGACCAGGGCGATCGCCGACCCGCCGAAACCACCCCCGGTCATCCGCGCACCCAGCGCACCGGCGGCGCGGGCGGTGTCCACCACCAGGTCCAGCTCGCGGGCGGAGACCTCGTAGTCGTGCCGCAGGGACTCGTGCGAGGCGTCCATGAGCGCGCCGACCTCCCGCACCCGGCCGGCGCGCAGCAGCTCCGCGGTGCGGGCGACCCGGTCGATCTCGGTGACCGCGTGCCGCACGCGACGCCGCAGCACCTGCGCGCCCTCCTCGCCGTCCAGCCGCGCCAGGGCCTCCTCCAGGCCGTCGGGCGCGACGGCCCGCAGGTCCGGCACGCCCAGCACGCGCGCGGCGCGCTCCACGTCGGCGCGGCGCGCGCCGTACTCGCCGCCGGAGTGCGAGTGCGCGGCGCGGGTGTCCACGACGAGCAGCGTCAGCCCGGCGCCGGCCAGGTCCAGCGGCAGGTGCGTCACCGAGTCGTCGCGGGTGTCCAGCAGGATCGCCCCGCCCTCGCGGCAGCGCAGCGACGCGGCCTGGTCCATCCCGCCGGTGTTCGCGCCCGCGACGACGTTCTCGGCCTGCACGCACGCCCCGGCCAGCTCGGCCCGCCCCGCGTCGTCGGTGGGGAGTTCCGCCAGGTCGGCCAGCGCGATGGCCACGGCGCACTCCAGCGCCGCCGACGACGACAGGCCCGACCCCAGGGGGACGTGCCCGTCCACGACGGCGTCGAACCCGTGCTCGTGGCCCATGGCCCACGGCACCCCGGCCACGTAGGCGGCCCACCCCTCGGGGGAACCCGGACCCACGTCGGCCAGCGAACCCTCCCAGTCGGCGCCGGCCTCCTGCGCCGAGCGCACCCGCACGACGTCGTCGTGGCGGGGGCTGAGCGCGACGAACGTGCGGTGCGGCAGCGCCAGCGGCAGGCACAGCCCGCCCGTGTAGTCGACGTGCTCGCCGATGAGGTTCACCCGCCCCGGCGCCGACCACACGCCCTCCGGCGTCTCGCCGAACGCGTCGCGGTAGGCGTCGGCGGCGGCCTCGGCGGCCTCGGCCCGCGCGGGGGCCTCGAAGAACGACGGGGTGCTCACGCGGCCACCTCCCGCAGCCGCGCGGCGATCCGCTCCGGGGTGGTGTCGTTGATCCAGGCGGCCATCGCGGACTCGGAGCCGGCCAGGTACTTCACCTTGCCGGGGCCGCGCAGGACGCTGAAGACCTGCAGGTGCAAGCGGAACTCCTCACGCCCGGTGCGCACGGGCGCCTGGTGCCAGCCGGCGATGTAGGGCAGCGGGTGGTCGTCGGGGTAGTAGCGGTCCAGCCTGCCCAGCAGGTCCAGGTAGGCGGTGACCAGGTCGGCGCGCTCGGCGTCGTCCAGGGCCGGCAGGTCGGGCACGTCGCGGTGCGGGGCGAGGTGCACCTCCACGGGCCAGCGGGCCGCCGCCGGCACGTACGCCGTCCAGTGCTCGGTCTCCAGCACGACGCGGGTGCCGGCGCGGCGCTCGGCGTCGAGCACGTCGCGGAACAGGTTGCGCCCCGTGGCCTCGCGGTGCTCGGCCGCGCGGCGCAGCATCGTGGCGGTCTTCGGCGTGATGAACGGGTACCCGTAGATCTGCCCGTGCGGGTGGGGGAGGGTGACCCCGATCTCCTCGCCGCGGTTCTCGAAGCAGAACACCTGCTCCACGCCCGGCACCCGGGCCAGGCCCTCGGTGCGGTCCACCCACGCCTCCACGACCGTGCGGGCGCGGCGCGGCTCCAGCGTCCCGAACGAGCCGGACGCCTCGCTGGTGAAGCAGATGACCTCCGTGCGCCCGGCCCCGGGGCGCACCGGCCACAGCTCCTCGCCGTCCACCAGGCCCGGCTCGCCGCCCACGCGCGTGGAGAACGACGGGAACCGGTTCTCGAACACCACGACGTCGTAGGCGTCGTCGGGGATCTCGGTGGGGAAACCCCCCGGGGCGGTGGGCGCCAGCGGGTCCTGGTCCGGCGGCGGCATGAGGGTGCGGTCGTTGCGGTGCGAGGCCATCGCGATCCAGTCGCCGGTCAGCGGGTCGCGGCGCACCTGCGAGCCGCCGCGCACGACCTCGTCGGCCGGCGGCAGCGGCCGGTGGTCGACGGCGTCGCGGGTCCGGTCGCCGGACAGCCACGGCTCGGTGTCGTCGAAGTAGATCAGCTCGCGGCCGTCGGCCATGCGGGCCGTGCTGCGCCGGTGGGCGTGGGTGGCGCTGCGGTGCAGGCCGTCCGCGCCGGGGGTGCTGCTCACGGTTCCTCCTGGTGGGGTGCGGTGCTGCTCGCGGGGGCGTCCGCCAGCAGCAGGCGGCCGGTGCGCTCGGCGAGCACCCGGCGGGCGACGGCGGGCAGGCCGTCGTCGCTGACGAGGACGTCGACCTCCTCCAGCGCGGCGATCGTGGTCAGGCCCACCACGCCCCACTTGGTGGCGTCGGCCACGACCACCACGGTGGAGGCGGCGGCCACCAGGGCGCGGTCGGTCTCGCCCTCGACGAGGTTCGGGGTGGTCAGCCCCGCGCGCTCGTGCAGGCCGTGCACACCGAGGAACAGGTGGTCCACGTGCAGGTCCTGCAGGCTGCGCACCGCCACCGGCCCCACGAGGGCGTCGGAGGGGGTGCGGATGCCGCCGGTGAGCACGACGGTGCGGTCGCCGCGGGCGGGGTCGTGCAGGATTTCCGCGGCGGGCGGGGAGTTCGTCACCACGGTCAGGCCGGGCACGTCGCGCAGGTGCCGGGCGACCTCGACGGTCGTGGTGCCCGCGGACAGCGCCACGGACGCGCCGGGTTCGACGAGGGAGGCGGCCAGCGCCCCGATCGCGCGCTTCTGCGCGGTCCGGATCGTGGACTTCGCGGCGAAGCCGGGTTCGGTGCTGCTGCCGGGTGCGGCGGCGCCGCCGTGGACGCGGTCCACCAGGCCCCGCCGGGACAGCTCGGCGATGTCGCGGCGCACCGTCATGTCCGAGACGCCGAGCTGCTCGACGAGGTCGGCGACGCGGACGCTGCCGCGCCGGCGCACGGCGTCGAGGATCGCCTCCTGGCGGCTGCGGGCGAGCACGTCGGGGCACTCCTCCCTCCGGGCCGGCGACCGGTCGAGGATGCCCCCGATGCCCGGTCAGGTCAAACACGACCGCACACGGACGGACAGCAGAGGTGTTGGAGCGTGTGCGGGCGTGTGCGGGGGTGGTTGACGCGGTGGTCCCGGTGAGGGAGGGTCGGCGGGTGACGCAGGCACCGGAGGACGCTGTTCGCACGAGCTGGTTCGAGGGGCACGCGCCCTCCCGGGGCGCCCGCGCTCCGCGCGCGTGGGTGCGCACCGATGCGCCCGCGCTGTCGCTGAACGGCCGCTGGCGCTTCCGGGGCGCCGAGCGCGCAGACACCCCCGCCGACCTGGCCGACCCCGCGCTGGACGACGCCGCGTGGGGCTCGATCACCGTCCCCGGGCACTGGCAGCTGCAGGGCTTCGGCGCCCCCGCCTACACCAACGTCGTCTACCCCTTCCCCGTCGAGCCGCCGCGCGTGCCCGAGGAGAACCCCACCGGCGACCACCGCCGCACCTTCACCCTGCCCGCCGGCTTCCTCGACGGTGCGCGCGCCGTGCTGCGCTTCGACGGCGTGGACTCCGCCTTCACCGCCTGGGTGGACGGGGTCGAGGTCGGCCGCTCGGTGGGCAGCCGCCTCGTCGTGGAGTTCGACGTCACCGACGCCCTCGCCGCCCGCGGCGCCGACGACGAGCACGTGCTGGCCGTGCGCGTGCACCAGTGGTCCTCCGGCAGCTACCTGGAGGACCAGGACATGTGGTGGCTGTCGGGGATCTTCCGCGACGTCACCCTCCTGGCCCGGCCCACCGGCGCCGCCGAGGACGTCTTCGTGCACGCCGACTTCGACGCCGCCACCGGCCGCGGCCTGCTGCGCGTCGACGCCACCGGCGCCGACGGCGAGCCCGTGGACGCGCGCGTGCTGCTGCCCGAGCTGGGCGTGGACGTCGCCGCCGGCGAGGACGTCGGGCTGGACGCGGTGGAACCCTGGTCGGCGGAGGTGCCGCGGCTGTACGACGCCGAGGTCGTCGCCGCCGGGGAGCGCACCCGCCTGCGCGTCGGTTTCCGGCGCGTGGAGATCACCGACGGGGTGTTCACCGTCAACGGCCGCCCCGTGAAGCTGCGCGGCGTCAACCGGCACGAGTTCTCCCCCGACACCGGGCGCACCCTCACCGAGGAGGAGATGCTCGCGGACGTGCTGCTGATGAAGCGGCACAACGTCAACGCCGTCCGCACCAGCCACTACCCGCCCCACCCGCGGTTCCTGGAGCTGTGCGACGAGCACGGCCTGTGGGTGGTCCTCGAGTGCGACCTGGAGACCCACGGGTTCGTGTTCCTGGACTGGCGCGGCAACCCCTCCGACGACCCGGCGTGGGAGGAGGCGTACCTGGACCGGATCCGCCGCACCGTCGAGCGCGACAAGAACCACCCCTCGATCGTGCTGTGGTCGCTGGGCAACGAGTCCGGCACCGGCCGCAACCTGCGCGCGATGTCCGCGTGGCTGAAGGACCGCGACCCCTCCCGCCCCGTGCACTACGAGCACGACTGGGACAGCCCCTACGTCGACGTCTACTCGCGCATGTACGCCTCCCACGAGGAGGTCGCCGCGATCGCCGAGCGCGCCGAGGAGCAGCTCGCCGACGCCGACCTGGACACCCGCCGCCGCGCGATGCCGTTCGTGCAGTGCGAGTACGCGCACGCCATGGGCAACGGCCCCGGCGGGCTGGTGGAGTACCAGGACCTGTTCGAGTCCTCCGACCGCTGCATGGGCGGCTTCGTGTGGGAGTGGATCGACCACGGTCTGCGCCAGCGCGACGCGGCCGGGCGCGAGCGGTTCGCCTACGGCGGCGACTTCGGCGAGGAGCTGCACGACGGGAACTTCGTCGCCGACGGCCTGGTGCTCCCCGACCGCACCCCCTCGCCCGGGCTGCTGGACTACGCGGCGGTCGTCTCGCAGGTGCGCTTCACCGTCGAGGCGACGCCCAGCGGAGACCTGCTGCGTCTGACGAACCGCCACGACGTCGTGGACCTCTCCCACGTCGCGCTCACGTGGACCGTGCAGGACGCCGGTGCCGAGGTGGCCGGCGGGACGCTGCCCACCCCGGGACTGGCCCCGCGCGCCTCGGCGCTGCTGGAGCTGCCCGAGGAGGTCCTGGCCCTGGCCCCGGCGGCGGGGGAGCGGTGGTTCACCGTCACCGCCGCGCTGGCCGAGGCCACCTCCTGGGCCGGTGCCGGTCACGTGCTCTCGACCGGCCAGGTGCAGCTCGCCCCGCCCGCACCGGCCCCGCGCGGTGACGCGGTCGCACCGGTGCGCCGGGGCGCGGACGTCCTGCTCGGCCCCGCCGTGCTCGACGCCCGCACCGGTGCGCTGCGCTCGCTCGGCGGCCTGGCCGTCGAGGAGGGTCCGGTGCTGGACCTGTTCCGCGCCCCCACCGACAACGACGCCGGCCTGCACGGCGAGGCGCTGGAGAAGACCTGGCGGCAGCTCGGCCTGGACCGGCTGCGCACCCGCACCGCCTCGGCCGCCGTGGAGGGCGAGGAGTTCGTCGTCACCACCCGCACCGCCGCCGCCGGCACCGACACCGGTTTCGTCGCGGTGTTCCGCTGGTCCGCGGACACCACCGGGGCGGTGCGCCTGGCGGTGGAGTTCACCCCCGAGGTCCCCGGCGGACCCCTCGGCGCCCCCCTGCCGCGCCTGGGGGTGCGGCTGCGTCTGCCGCACGGCCTGGACGCGGTGACGTGGTTCGGCCGCGGCCCGGGGGAGGCCTACGCCGACACCGGGACCGCCACCCGCGTCGGGCTGTTCACCGCCAGCGTGGAGGAGCTGCAGACGCCGTACGTGCGCCCGCAGGAGAACGGCCGCCGCGCCGACGCGCGGTGGGCCGAGCTGCGCGGCCCCGCCGGGGGTCTGCGGGTGGAGGGCGAGCCGCACGTCGCGTTCGCCGCGCGCCGGTGGAGCACCGCCGAGCTGGACGCCGCCACGCACACCCCGGAACTGGCCGACTCCGGTTCGGTGCACCTGCACCTGGACGTCGCCCAGCACGGCATCGGCACCGGCTCGTGCGGGCCGGGTGCCCTGCCGCAGCACCGCCTGGAGGCGGAGCCGCGCACGTTCTCCCTGGTGCTGCGCCCGCTGGGCTGAGCCCCGCGCCCGGGGTGCCTCAGCCCCGGGCGCGGTCCCCCAGGAACTCCGCGATGCGCCCGACCGCCATCTCCAGGTCCTCCACGCGCGGCAGCGTCACGATGCGGAAGTGGTCCGGCTTCGGCCAGTTGAACCCCGTGCCCTGCACGACGAAGACGTGCTGCTGCTCCAGCAGGTCCAGGATCAGCTGGTAGTCGTCGTCGACGCGGTGCACCTCCGGGTCCAGCCGCGGGAAGCAGTACAGGGCCCCGCGCGGGCGCACGCAGCTCACCCCGGGGATCTCGTTGAGCAGTTCCCACGTGCGCTTGGACTGCTCCGCCAGGCGCCCGCCCGGCAGCACCAGGTCGTTGATGGACTGGTGCCCGCCGAGCGCCGCCTGCACGGCGTGCTGCGCGGGCACGTTCGCGCACAGGCGCATGTTCGCCAGCAGGTCCAGGCCCTCGATGTACCCGCGGGCGTGCCCGGTCGGGCCGGAGACGACCATCCAGCCGGAGCGGAAACCCGCCACCCGGTACGCCTTCGAGAGCCCGTTGAACGTCAGGCACATCAGGTCCGGCGCCAGCGCCGCCGTCGAGACGTGCGTGGCGCCGTCGTAGAGGATCTTCTCGTAGATCTCGTCGGACAGGACGAGCAGGCCGTGCTCGCGGGCCACGCCGAGGATGTCCTGCAGCACCTCGGTGCCGTACACCGCACCGGTGGGGTTGTTGGGGTTGATGACCACCACGGCCTTGGTGCGCTCGGACACCTTCGAGCGCAGGTGCTCCACGTCCGGCATCCAGTCGGCCGACTCGTCGCACAGGTAGTGCACCGGGCGCCCGCCGGCCAGGCTGACCGCCGCCGTCCACAGCGGGTAGTCCGGCGCGGGCACGAGGACCTCGTCGCCCTCGTCCAGCAGCGCCTGCATCGCCATGACGATGAGCTCGCTGACGCCGTTGCCCATGTAGACGCCGTCGACGTCCACCCCCGCGACGCCCTTGGCCTCCGTGTGCTGCACCACGGCGCGGCGCGCCGACAGCAGGCCCTTGCTGTCGCTGTAGCCCTGCGCCACCGGCAGGTTCGCGACGATGTCCTCGAGCAGTTCCGGCGGCGCGTCGAACCCGAACGGGGCGGGGTTGCCGATGTTCAGCTTCAGCACCCGGTGCCCGGCCTGCTCCAGCTCCGTCGCTCGCGTCAGGGCGGGACCGCGCACGTCGTAGAGGACGTCGGCGAGCTTGGAGGACTGACCCAGGTGCACCACGCGGCCATCCTGCCACCGCCCGTGCTCCCCGCGCCGGAGCGGCGCGNCACGGGGGGGAGGAGCGGTGGGGATCCGGTGATCGTCAGCGCTCGCGGACGACGGCGCTGCGCCCGGGGTCCAGGTCCAGCAGGCCGTCCACCTCGGCGCCGGTGACCTCGTCGTACCCGGTGACGCGCACCGCGGCGGCCTCCTCGCCGTGGTTGAGCGCGAACAGGAACGAGGTGCCGTCGGCCCGCCGGCGGCGCTGCACGTCCACCGGGCCGGACGCCTCCGCCACCGGCCGCACCCCGCCCGCGGCGCACACCTCGCGCAGCAGGCCGGCGAACGCCTCGTCGTCGGGCAGCGTGCCCAGGTACCAGGCGCCGCCGCCGCCCGGCAGCTCGCGCCGGGTGATCGCCGCGCACCCGGCGACCGCGCCGTCGGCGTAGCGGGCCAGCACCTCCACGTCCGCGTCCGCCACGGCCAGCTCCGACCACACGTCGCCCACCGAACCGTCGTCCAGCTCGCTCGCCACGCCCGGCAGCAGCGGGTGGAACTCCTCCACCCGCACGCCCAGCAGGTCGCGGAACGCGCCCGGGTAGCCGCCCAGGCGCACCCGCGCCCTGTCGTCGACGACGCCGGAGAAGTACGTCACGAGCACCTGCGCGCCGCCCTCGGCCGCCGCCCGCACGGCCGCCGCCGTGGCGTCGTCGCACAGGTACAGCGTGGGCACCACGACGACGCGGTAGCGCGCCAGCGCCTGCGCGAGGTCGTCCGGGTGCGCGCCCACCGGCACCACGTCCACCCCCACCTGCGCCGCGCGCAGCAGCCGGTGCGCGGTGCGGGCCACGTCCACCGGGCCCACCCGCTCCGAGGGCAGCGTGGGCGCCTCCATCGCCCACGCGCTGACCCAGTCGACCAGCACCGCCACGTCCGCCTCGACGGCCGCGCCGCGCACGTCCCCCAGCCGGCCCAGCAGCGCGCCCAGCTCGGTCACCTCGCGGAAGCGCTCGGAGTCCTCCCCGGCGTGCGGGACCATCGCCGAGTGCCACTGCTCGGCGCCGCCGGCGGAGGCGCGCCACTGGAAGAAGCACACCCCGTCCGCGCCGCGCGCCACGTGCGCCAGCGAGTCCAGCAGCATCTCCCCGGGCGCCTTGGCGGGGTTGACCGGCTGCCAGTTCACCGCGCTCGTGGAGTGCTCCATGAGCAGCCACGGCCCGCGCGCCGCCCCGCGGGTCAGGTCCGCGGAGAACGCCAGCTCCGCGCGCGGGTCCGCCACCGCGGTGGGCCCGGTGTGCAGCAGGTAGTGGTCGTTGGAGACGACGTCCTGCTCCAGCGCCCAGCGGCCGTAGTCCATGCCGCCCAGGCCCGCCGAGACCATGAAGTTCGTCGTCACCGGCACGTCCGGCGTCACCCGGCGCAGCACCTCCTTCTCCGCCAGGTGCTGACCCAGCAGCTCGTCGGAGCTGAAGCGGGCGAAGTCCAGCGCGTGCGCCGGGTTGGGGAAGGAGCTGGACAGCGCCGGCACCTGCACCTGCTCGAAGGAGGTGTAGTGCTGGCTCCAGAAGGCCGTCGCCCACGCCTCGTTCAGCGCCGCCACGTCGCCGTACCGGCCGGTGAGCCAGCGGCGGAAGGCCGCGGCGCTGACGTCGCAGTAGCAGCGCGCGTTGTGGCAGCCCAGCTCGTTGCTCACGTGCCACACCCGCAGCGCCGGGTGGCCGCCGAAGCGGCCCGCGAGCTCCTCCACCAGCCGCAGGGAGCGCTCGCGGTAGACGGGGGAGGAGGGGCACCAGCTCTGCCGCGAGCCGAAGACCACCCGGTGGCCCTCGTGGTCCACCGGCAGCACCTCGGGGTGGCGCTGCGACAGCCACGCCGGCGGCGAGGCCGTCGCCGTGGCCAGGTCCACGCCCACCCCGCCGGCGTGCAGGTCGTCCAGCACGCGCTCCAGCCAGTCCAGCTCGAAGCGGTCCGGCTCGGGCTCCAGCAGGCCCCAGGCGAAGATCCCGACCGACACCAGCGTCACGCCGGCCTCGCGCATCAGGCGCACGTCCTCGGCGCGCACCTCCTCGGGCCACTGCTCGGGGTTGTAGTCCGCTCCGAAGGCCAGTCCCGGTCCCTTGATCCACTCGCGCACCACCGCAGCCTGGTGGTCGCCCCGCGGCCGGTCAACCACCTCGCGGCTGGCAGGATGGGTCCATGCAGCAGTCACCGGTGCGGGGGACGGGGGCGCGCCCGCGCCTGCTGTCGGGGATGCAGCCGACCTCCGGGTCGCTGCACCTGGGCAACTACCTCGGGGCGCTGAAGCAGTGGGTGGCCCTGCAGGAGACCCACGAGGCGCTCTACTGCGTCGTCGACCTGCACGCCCTGACCGTGGGCCCGGACCCGGCGGCCCTGCGAGAGCGCACCCGGATCACCGCCGCCCAGTACATCGCCGCGGGCGTGGACCCGGAGCGCTCGGCCCTCTTCGTGCAGAGCCACGTGCCCGCCCACGCCGAGCTCGCCTGGGTGCTGTCCTGCCTCACCGGCTTCGGCGAGGCCGGCCGGATGACCCAGTTCAAGGACAAGTCCGCCAAGCAGGGCGCCGAGGGCACCACCGTCGGCCTGTTCACCTACCCGGTGCTCATGGCCGCCGACATCCTGCTCTACCAGGCCGCCGAGGTCCCCGTCGGCGAGGACCAGCGCCAGCACCTGGAGCTGACGCGCGACCTCGCCCAGCGGTTCAACAGCCGCTACGGCGCCACCTTCACCGTGCCCGAGCCGTACATCCTCAAGGAGACGGCGAAGATCTACGACCTGCAGGAGCCCGGGTCGAAGATGAGCAAGTCGTCCTCCTCGCCGAACGGCATCGTGGACGTCATGGACGAGCCGAAGGTGACGGCGAAGAAGATCCGCTCCGCCGTCACCGACACCGGCCGGGAGGTCCGCTACGACCCCGCCGAGAAGGCCGGCGTGTCCAACCTCCTGTCCATCCACTCGGCGCTGTCCGGCCGCAGCATCGCCCAGCTGGAGGCCGACTTCGCCGGCCGCGGCTACGGCGACCTGAAGAAGGAGCTCGCCGAGGTCGTCACCGACGCCCTGAGCCCGGTGCGCGAGCGCGCGCAGCAGCTCGTGGCCGACCCGGGCGCGCTGGACGAGATCCTCGCCCGCGGCGCCGAGCGGGCGAACGCCATCGCCGAGGACACCCTGGCCCGCGTGTACGAGCGGGTGGGGCTCGTGGGCCGGAGGCGGTGAGCGCCCTCGGGCGGCCCCGCGCGCCGGGCCGGTCCCGCACGCCGTCCCGCGCAGGCACGCGCACCATCGGCGTGTCCATCCCGGTCCCCGAGCCGTACGCCGCCGAGCTGACCGCCCACCGCGCCGACTTCGGCGACCCCGCCGCCCACGCGGTGCCGCCGCACATCACCCTGCTGCCGCCCAGCGAGCTGGCGGTGGACGCGCTCGACGCGGTGCGCCGGCACCTGCGGCGCACCGCGGCCCTGCACGCCCCGTTCGAGGTGCACCTGCGCGGCACGGCCACCTTCCGCCCCGTCTCGCCGGTGGTGTTCGTGCAGCTCTCGCACGGCATCTCCGAGTGCGAGCTGCTGCAGGGGCAGGTCCGCCGAGGCCCGCTCACCCGGGAGCTGTCCTTCCCCTTCCACCCGCACGTCACCGTCGCCCACGACGTGCCCGAGGAGGCCCTGGACCGCGCCGAGCTCGTGTTGCGGGACTGGGAGGCCACCTTCACCGTGAAGGGGTTCAGCCTCTACGAGCACGGCGCCGACGGCGTCTGGCGGCCACGGGAGGACTTCGGCTTCACCGCACCGTAGAGGAGCACCAGCGCGCGTGGGTGTCGTGCAGCAGGTCACCGGCCGCGTCGGCCGCCTCGTCGCCCGGGCCAAGGCCACGCACCCGGGCCGCGCCTACCAGCGCTACGGCGACGCGCGCGGCAACGTCCTCGCCGGGGGCATCGCGTACTTCGCGTTCTTCTCCGTCTTCCCCGCCCTCGCGGTGGCGCTGACGCTGCTCGGCTTCACGATGCAGGGGTACCCGGAGGTGCGCGACTACGTCGTGCAGAACCTCGTCGAGGGCGTCGACGACTACCTGCCGGGTCTGGTGCACCCCGGGCAGAGGCCCGCCGGCCCGGAGACCACCGGCATCTACATCGACGAGTACCTCGACGACACCACGCTGACCATCGGCCTGCTCGTCTCCCTCGGCACGCTGCTGTTCACCGGCCTGGGGTGGGTGGACGCCATGCGCCGCGGCATCCGCGCGGTCTTCGGCGAAGCCGCCCGAGCCGGCAACCCCGTCCTGCTGAAGGCGCGCGACCTCCTCGTCCTCGTCGTCATCGGCCTGGGCGTGGCGCTCAGCGTCACCTCCGTGGTCCTCACCCGGGGGGCGGGGGAGTGGCTGCTGGGGGTGCTCGACGTCGACAGCACCACCGCCGGTCAGTGGCTGCTGACCGCTGCGGGCTTCGCCGTCGCCTTCTGCATCGACACCGCCACCTTCCTCGCGGTCTTCCGGGTGCTGCCCGGCGCGAACGTGCCGCTGCGCCAGCTCCTGTCCGGGGCACTGCTGGGCGGGGTCGGCATCGGGCTGCTCAAGCAGTTCGGCATCGGCATCGCCGGCCGCAGCGCCCGGGGCAACGAGTTCCTCGGCGCGGCCGCGAGCATCGTGGTGATCCTGGTGCTCATGAACCTCATCGGCCGGCTCATCCTGCTGGCCGCCGCGTGGGCCGCCACGCGCGCCGAGGACGCCGACGCCCGGCTCGAGCGCGTCGTCGCGGAGTACCGGGTGCCGCTGGGGCCGCTGCCGGCCGACCACCCGTCCGAGGAGGACGAGGGCGGGGAGGACGCCCACGCGGGCCGCTCGCGCACGGCGGTGGCCTCGAGCGTGGCGGCCGGCGCCCTCGGTGCCGGTGCGCTCGTCGCCGCCCGCCGCGCCCTGCGGGGGCTGCTGCACCGCTGAGCCCCCGTCCCGCGGCCGGCCGGGGCCCTCGCGCGCTCTGCGAGGATGGGCGCGTGGTCCTCTCGACGCGCACCAGCTGGTTCCTCGTCGCGTTCGGGGTGTGGAGCTGGTTCATCTGGCCGAACTTCCTGCGCAACATCTGGAACGATCCGAGGTCGTTCGAGGACGGCCCGCAACCCTTCTTCCTCGTGCACCTGGTGCTCGTGGTCGTCAGCCTCGTGCTCGGCACGGCCATCGCGGTGATCGGCGTGCGCGGGTTGCGCGGGGCGCGCCGCCGCCGCTGACCCGTACGACGCCCGCGAGGGCCCGACAGCTGGAGGAGCCGTGCCGAGCGCGAGCGCGCCGACCCTGGAGTCCGTCGCCGCGCGCGCGGGCGTCTCCCGCGCCACCGCCGGGCGGGTCCTGGCCGGCTCGGCCCGGGTCAGCCCCGGCGCCCGCGAGGCAGTGCTGCGCGCAGCCGCCGAGCTGTCCTACGTGCCCAACCAGGCGGCGCGATCGCTGGTGACCCGGCGCAGCGGGTCGGTGGCCCTCGTCGTCGTCGAGCCGGTGGAGCGCTTCTTCAACGACTCGTACTTCCCGCTCGTGCTCACGGGTGCGCAGGCGCAGCTGGCCGAGCGGGAGGTGCAGCTGGTGCTGGTGGTGCTGTCCACGGCGCGCGAGCGGGAGCGCTTCGAGCGCTACGCCCGCGGCGGCCACGTGGACGGCGCCATCCTCGTCTCGGTGCACGGGCGCGACCCGCTGCCGCAGCACCTGGCCGACGCCGGCATCCCCGTGGTGATGTCCGGCCAGCCGCTGGACCCGGCCTCGACGGTGCCGTACGTGTCGGCCGACAACGTGGGCGGCGCCCGCACCGCCACCCGGCACCTGCTCGAGCGCGGCTGCCGTCGCGTCGTCACCGTCACCGGGCCGATGGACATGCGGGTCGGCCAGGACCGCCTGGCGGGCTTCCGCGAGGAGCTGCGCGCCCAGCGGCACCGCTTCAGCGCGGAGCTGGCCGAGAGCGGCGACTTCACGGTCGCCGGGGGGCGAGCGGCCACCGAGGCGCTGCTCGCGCGCGTCCCGGACCTGGACGGGGTGTTCGCCGCCAACGACCTGATGGCCGCCGGTGTCCTGCAGGCGCTGGCCGCCGCGGGCCTGGCGGTGCCGGGGCGGGTGCGGGTCGTCGGGTTCGACGACGCCCCGATGGCCTCCGCCGCGACGCCGCCGCTGACGACGGTGCGCCAGCCGGTCGTCGAGATGGGCCGTGAGCTGGCCCGGATGCTGCTCGCGGTGATCGACGGTGAGGCGCCGGCCGCTCCGGTCGTGGCGCCCACGGAGCTCGTGGAGCGCGCCACCTCCTGACCGGGCTGCTCCTCCCGTCCCCGCCCACTCCCACGCTGCCTCGTCCCCACGGTGATCTCGGCTCCCGCGCTGATCTCGCGAGGTTGAGCGCTCACCCGTGCAAGATCACGGAGGGGTGGCGTCGGAGGGGTGGTGGGGAGGCGCGTCGGGCTCCCGGGGGAGGGCGTTGACAGGTGAGCGGGTGAGGGGCCACTCTTTCCGCATTCCGTGAGAGCGCTCTCACTGCCTCGCAGCAGAGCGTGAGAGCGCTCTCACCACTGCGAGCACCGATCAACGTCGATCCGCCGCCGAGGCGGCCACCGAGGAGCACCCATGACCAGCACCCGGAAGACGACCACTGCCGCCGTGGCGGCGGCCCTCAGCGGCGCCCTGCTGCTCACCTCCTGCAGCACCACCGACACGGGGTCGGCCGACGCGGCCGCCGTCGACGGCAAGACCCCGCTGACCGTCAGCCTCTTCGGCACCTTCGGCTACGAGGAGGCCGGCCTCTTCGAGGAGTACGAGCAGCTCAACCCCGACGTCACGATCCAGTACGAGTCCACCCAGGGCGAGAACAACTACTGGCCCGCGCTGCAGACGAAGCTGGCCTCCGGCAACGGCGCCGCGGACATCCAGGGCATCGAGGTCGGCCGCATCGCCGACGTCGTCGCCAACCAGCCCGACAAGTGGACCGACCTGTCCACCACCGCGGCCGGTGACCAGGTCGGGAACTACCCCGAGTGGAAGTCCGCCGCGGCCACCACCGAGGACGGGAAGGTCCTCGGCATGGGGACCGACATCGGGCCGATGGGCCTGTGCTACCGCAGCGACCTGCTCGAACAGGCCGGCCTGCCCACCGACCCCGCCGAGCTGTCCGCCCGCCTGGGTTCCTGGGACGACTACGTGGCGCTCGGTCAGGAGTTCAAGGCCAACGCGCCCGCGGGCGCCGCCTGGATGGACTCCGCCGGCGGCTTCTACAACGCCATCATCTCCACCGAGGAGGAGATCTACTACGACGAGTCCGGGGAGCTCGTCTGGGACAGCAACCCGGCCGTCAAGGACGCCTTCGACACCGCTGCCGCCGCCGCCGCGGACGGCCTGACCGCCAAGCTGGAGCAGTTCGAGGACCCCGCCTGGGACACCGGGTTCGGTGCCGGTTCCTTCGCCACGATCGCCTGCCCCGCCTGGATGGTCGGCTACATCAAGGGCAAGGCCGGTGACGCCGGAGCCGGCAAGTGGAACATCACCTCCCTGCCCGGCGGCGCCGGCGGCAACTGGGGCGGCGCCTACCTCGGCATCCCCGCCTCCAGCCAGAACAAGGAGGAGGCCGCCGAGCTCGTCAAGTGGCTGACCGACCCCGAGCAGCAGGCGAAGGTGTTCGAGACCGGCGGCAACTTCCCCTCCAACACCCAGGCGTTCGACCTGGTCGCCGGGGCCACCGACGACTACTTCCAGGGCGCACCCATCGGTGAGGTCTTCTCCGACGCCGCCGAGGCGGCCCCGACCCAGGTCCTCGGCGAGGAGGACGCGGTCGTGAAGTCCGCCCTCGTGCAGGCGCTGCTGTCCGTGGAGACCAACGGCGTGAGCCCCGCCGACGCCTGGGAGAGCGCCTCCGACGACCTCGCCAACCAGATCGGCTGACCTCCCCCGAACCGGGGCGGCCGCCG
>NZ_JALBVB010000043.1:46846-132432 GCF_022669155.1 Kineococcus sp. TRM81007
CGCCCCGCCCCAGCCGACCCGACCCCACCCCGCGAGGAGACGTCGTGAGCGCACCCAGCGCGACCGCCCCACCGGCGCCGGCCGGACCCGGACCGAAGAGCCCGGCGCAGCGCGTCCCGCTGCGCTCCAAGCTCTTCCGCTTCGAGTCCGCGGCCGCGCCGTACGCCTACATCGCCCCGTTCTTCCTGCTGTTCTTCGCCTTCGGCCTGTTCCCGCTCGTCTACACGATGTGGATCAGCTTCCACTCGTACGAGCTCGGTGGTGAGCCGGAGTTCACCGGCTGGGAGAACTACACCTGGCTCTTCACGAGCGACGACTTCTACAACGCGCTGTGGAACACGTTCACCCTCGGTGTGCTCTCGACCGTGCCGCAGCTGCTGCTGGCCCTGGGCCTGGCGCACCTGCTGAACTACCGCATGCGCGCCCGGAACTTCTTCCGGGTGTCGATGATGATGCCGTACGCCACCTCCGTGGCGGCCTCCACGCTGGTCTTCGCCCAGATCTTCGGCCGGGACGCCGGGCTGGCGAACTGGATGCTCTCCCTGGTGGGCGTGGACGCCCTGGACTGGCGCAACGGCGACCTCAGCGCGCAGATCGCCATCTCGATCATCGTCATCTGGCGCTGGACGGGCTACAACGCCCTCATCTACCTGGCCGGCATGCAGTCCATCCCCCAGGACCTGTACGAGGCCGCGGCCCTGGACGGCGCCAACCGCTGGCAGCAGTTCGTCCACGTGACCCTCCCCGGGCTGCGGCCGACGATCCTCTTCACCGTCGTGGTGTCCACCATCGGCGCCACCCAGCTGTTCGGCGAGCCGCTGCTGTTCGGCGGTGTCGACGGCGGTGCGCTGAACCAGTACCAGACGCTGGGCCTGTACATGTACCAGCAGGGCTGGGCCTACGGGTCGCTCGGCCGGGCCGCCACCATCGCGTGGGTGACGTTCCTGCTCATCATCGTCCTGGTCCTCGTCAACACCGCGCTGGCCCGCTGGCGCGACCGCGATCGCGAAGGAGCCCGGCGATGACCGTGACGACCGGTGTCCGCGAGGCCGCGCTGGCGGCCCCCACCCCGTCCTCCACGCGCCGCAGGCGCTACCGGGCGCCCGACGCCGCCGGCTGGCTCACCTACGTGCTCCTGGCCGTCACGGCGTTCGTCTTCCTCGTGCCGTTCTACTACATGATCGTCGCGGCGAGCCGGCCGATGGCGGAGATGACGCAGTCGCCGCCGCCGTTCCTGCCGGGGCCGTACCTGTGGCAGAACATCAGCACGGCCCTGGAGCAGCAGGCCATCGGCCTGGCCATCGTCAACTCGCTGATCGTCTCCGGCGCCACGACCGTCGGCACCCTGCTGTTCTGCACGCTGGCCGGCTTCGCCTTCGCCAAGCTGCGCTTCAGGGGCAAGAACGCGCTGTTCGCCGTGACCATCGGCACCCTGATGATCCCGCCCACGCTGGGTGTCGTGCCGCTGTACAAGATCATGTCGGACTGGAACCTCGCCGGCCGGCTGGAGTCGGTCATCCTGCCCTCGCTCGTGACCGCGTTCGGCGTGTTCTTCATGCGGCAGTACCTCGTGCAGACGCTGCCCGACGAGCTGCTGGAGGCCGCCAAGATGGACGGCGCCTCCGCCACGCGCACCGTCGTGGCGATCGTGCTGCCCATCGCCCGCCCCGGCATGGCGGTGCTGGGGATGCTCACCTTCATGACGGCCTGGAACGACTTCTTCTGGCCCGTCATCGCGCTGAACTCCTCGATGCCCACCGTGCAGGTCGCGCTGAACAACCTCGGCAGCGGCTACGTGCCCGACACCTCGATCATCATGGCCGGCACCCTCGTGGGCACCCTGCCCGTCATCGTGGTGTTCGTGCTGCTCGGCAAGCAGATCGTCAGCGGCATCATGGCCGGCGCCGTCAAGGGCTGACGCGCCCGCACAGCCCCACCCCCACCCCCACCCCACCCCGCACCCACGGAGAGGAGGCGGTGCCGCGCGCCCCGGCGTCGGCCCCGACCCGCATGACCACCACAGAGGAACGCCCCACCGCAGCCACCGGCGCCACCGCCGTCCCCGGCCAGGCACCCGCCCCCGGGCAGGGCGCCGAGCGCGCCTTCCCGCCAGGTTTCGTCTGGGGTACCGCCACCGCCTCCTACCAGATCGAGGGTGCCGCCACCGAGGACGGCCGCACGCCCTCCATCTGGGACACGTTCAGCCACACCCCCGGCAAGGTGGTCGGCGGCGACACCGGCGACGTCGCCGACGACCACTACCACCGCTTCCGCGAGGACATCGCCACCATGGAGCGGCTGGGCCTGGCGTCCTACCGCTTCTCCGTCGCCTGGCCCCGCATCACCCCGCAGGTCACCGCGGACGCCCTCGGGCCGGTGAACGAGGCCGGCCTGGCGTTCTACTCCACCCTCGTCGACGAGCTGATCGCCGCGGGCATCGAACCGGCCGTGACCCTGTACCACTGGGACCTGCCGCAGGCCCTGGAGGACGCCGGCGGCTGGACGTCGCGGGCCACCGCCGAGCGCTTCGCCGAGTACGCCGAGGTCGTCGCCGGCGCCCTGGGCGACCGGGTGCGCACCTTCATCACCCTCAACGAGCCGTGGTGCTCGGCGTACCTGGGGTACGCCTCCGGGGTGCACGCCCCGGGGCGCACCGAGCCGGCGTCCGCGCTGGCCGCCGTGCACCACCTCAACCTGGCCCACGGCCTCGCCGCCGCCGCCGTGCGCCGCGCCGCGCTGGACGCCCGCGTGGCCCTGACCCTGAACCTCGCCTGGGTGCGCACCGACGGCACCACCGACGCCGACCGAGACGCGGTCCGCCGCGTCGACGGCCTGCAGAACAGGGTGTTCCTCGACCCGGTGCTGGGTGGCGGCTACCCGGCCGACGTGCTGGCCGACACCGCGGAGGTCACCGACTGGTCCTTCGTGCGCGACGGCGACCTGGAGCTGATCCACCAACCGCTGGACGTCCTCGGCGTGAACTACTACAGCCCCACCGTGGTGCGCGCCTGGGACGGGACCGGCCCGCGCGCCGAGGCCGACGGTCACGGGGCCAGCGCGCACAGCCCGTGGGTCGGCTCGCACCACCTCGTCGAGTTCCCCGAGCAGCCCGGGGACAAGACCGACATGGGCTGGAGCGTGGACGCGCGCGGCATGACGGAGCTGCTGCTGCGCATCCACCGCGAGCACCCGGGCCTGGAGTTGATGGTCACCGAGAACGGCGCGGCCTACCGCGACGTCGTCGTCGCCGGCCGGGTGCACGACCTGGAGCGCACCCGTTACCTGCGCGACCACCTGGCTGCCGTGCTGGACGCGGTGGAGGCCGGCGCCCCCGTCACCGGGTACTACCTGTGGTCCTTCCTGGACAACTTCGAGTGGGGGTACGGCTTCTCGAAGCGCTTCGGCATCGTCCACGTCGACTACGCCACGCAGCAGCGAACCCTGAAGGACAGCGCCCTCTGGTACGCCTCGGTGGTCGAGCGCAACGCGGTGCCCGCGGCGGACTGAGGCCCCGCCCTTGCGGACGGCGCCCGGGGGAGGTGGGATGGGGCCCCGGGCGCCGACGCCGAGGTCGGTGCCTCCGTGAGAGGAGCAGCCTCCGTGACGACCACCGCGTCCAGCACCGGAAACCGAGCCATCGCCTACCTCGAGCCGGGCAAGGTGGAGGTGCAGGACATCGACTACCCGACCTTCGAGCTGCGCGACGGGCCGGGCGTCCACCCCGACAACGTCGGCCGGCGCGTCGACCACGGCGTCATCCTCAAGCTCGTCGCCACGAACATCTGCGGTTCCGACCAGCACATGGTGCGCGGGCGCACCACCGCCCCGCCGAACCTCGTCCTCGGCCACGAGATCACCGGTGAGGTGGTCGAGAAGGGCCGGGACGTGGAGTTCCTCCAGGTCGGCGACCTCGTCTCCGTGCCGTTCAACATCGCCTGCGGGCGCTGCCGGAACTGCAAGGAGCGCAAGACCGGCCTCTGCCTCAACGTCAACCCCGACCGGCCCGGCTCCGCTTACGGCTACGTCGACATGGGCGGCTGGGTCGGCGGGCAGGCCGAGTACGTCCTCGTGCCGTACGCGGACTTCAACTGCCTGAGGTTCCCCGACAAGGACCGGGCGATGGAGAAGATCCTCGACCTGACGATGCTGTCGGACATCTTCCCCACGGGCTTCCACGGGTGCGTCACCGCCGGCGTCGGCGTCGGCTCCACGGTGTACGTGGCCGGGGCCGGGCCGGTGGGGCTCGCCGCCGCGGTCGGTGCGCAACTGCTGGGGGCCGCGGTCGTCATCGTCGGCGACCTCAACCCCGACCGGCTGGCCCGTGCGCGGGAGAACGGCTGCGAGACGGTCGACGTCTCCCAGGGCGACCCGAAGGACCAGATCGAGCAGATCCTCGGCGTCCCCGAGGTGGACTGCGGTGTGGACGCCGTCGGGTTCGAGGCGCGCGGGCACGGTGAGGGAGCGGCGAAGGAGGCCCCCGCCACGGTCCTGAACTCCCTCATGCAGATCACCACCGCCGGCGGCGCGCTGGGCATCCCGGGCCTGTACGTCACCGGCGACCCCGGCGGGATCGACGAGGCGGCGAGGAAGGGCTCGCTGTCGCTGGACCTGGGCACCGGGTGGGCGAAGTCGCTGTCCTTCACCACCGGCCAGTGCCCGGTGATGAAGTACCACCGCGGCCTGATGATGGCGATCCTGCACGACAAGGTGCAGATCGCGAAGGCCGTGGGCGCCACCCCCATCTCCCTCGACGAGGCGCCGGACGCGTACCAGAAGTTCGACGCCGGTGCGCCGCAGAAGTTCGTCATCGACCCGCACGGGGTGATCCCGCGCTGACGCTGCGCTGACCCCGGCCCCCGCCGCCCCGCCCTCCGGAGCGGGGCGGCGGGGGCCTCAGCCGGACGGCGGACCCGGTGGCGTGCCCGGTGGCAGCGGCCGGCGCAGCAGCGACGCCGGTGCGCCCCAGCGGTCCTCCCACGTCGGGGCCGGTCCCCCCGGAGCCCGCCGCGCGACCGCGGCGAGGACGGCGACCACGACGGCCGCCAGTTCCTCCTCGGTGGGGTTCCCCCGCACCACCCAGTCGCCGGCGCCGCTCACAGCGGCAGGTTCCCGTGCCGGCGGGCCGGCGGGGTCACCGCCTTGCGCTCCAGCGCCTCCAGCCACCGCGCCAGGTGGGCGCGCGTGCGGCCCGGCTCCACCACCGCGTCCACGTCCCCGACGACCACGGCCGCGGCGGGGGGCGCGAGCTCTTCCCGCCGCGCCACCAGCCGCGCCCACTCCCCGGTGCCCGGCCCCGGCCGGCCGCCGGCCACCTCGTCCGCCACCTCGTCCGCCACCTCGGCCACCGCGTCCCGCGGGCTCAGGCGAGCCCGGGGCCACGCCAGCACCACGTCCGCGCCGACGTGCCGCGAGCCCAGCACGAACGGCGCCACCCCGTGCGCGCGACCGGTGACGACGGTGAGCAGCGGCACCGACGCCTCGGCGTACGCGTACAGCAGCTGCGCGGCGGCCGCCGTGGGGGAACCGGGGTCGTCCTCCCCGGCGGGGAGGAACCCGGCGGTGTCCACCAGCGTGAGCACCGGCACCCCGAACGCGTCGCAGAACCGCACGAACCGGGCGGCCTTCGCCGCGGCCGCCGCGTCGAGGGCCCCGCCGGCCACGGCCGGGTCGGTGGCGACGACACCCAGGCTGCGCCCGTCCAGGCGGGTGAACCCCGTGACGGCACCGGCGGCGTACCGCGCGTGCAGCTCCAGCGGCGCGTCCTCGTCGTCGGCCAGGCGCGCCAGGACGTCGCGCACGTCGTACGGCGCGGCCGGGTCCGCCGGCAGCAGGTCCTCCAGGTCCTCGTCGGGCTGCTCGTCGGCCACGGGCTCGACCGGCAGGCGCGGGGGCGTGGCGAGGTTGCTGCTCGGCAGGTGGCCGAGCAGCTCCCGCACGAACGCCCCCGCCGCGGCGCCGTCGGCGGCGACGTGCGCCGCGCGGCCCGTCGCGCTCGCGTGCAGCTCCGCGCCGCCCAGCCCGGCCGCGTCCCGCTCCCGGCCGGTGACGACGGCCGCGGCGGCCGGGTCCGCCAGCGCCGAGCGCGCCCCCGCGGTGGCGACGACCACGTCGGCCAGCGGCAGCAGCAGGGCGCGCCCGGCGTCGGCCGCGCCGGTGACGACCGCCACCTGCGGCACCACCCCGGACAGCGCCACCGCCCCGCGCACCAGCTCGCCGAAGCCCCGCGCCGTCCCCGCCCCGGTGGCGTCGTGCACCGTCACCAGGGGCCGGCCGGTGCGGGCGGCCAGCGCCCGCGCTCGCACCTCCGCGTCCACCGCCGCCGGCGCCGGGACGGCACCGGGCGCCTGCGCGATCGCGCACACCCCGCGCCCGGCCACGGTGCCGTGCCCGGTGAGCACGCCGTCCGGCCCGCCGGCCGCGGGGTCGCTGAGCGGCGTGAAGGAACCGGGGTCGAACAGCGCGGCGAGGACCGCGACGGCCTCACCGCCACCGCGCAGGTCGCCGTTCACGCTCCCACCACCGGGTGGAAGCGCAGCGACTGACCCGGGCGCACCTGCGCGGCCAGGTCGGCGTCCGCGTCCCGCACCACGCCCACCACCGGGTACCCGCCGGTGACCGGGTGGTCCGGGCCGAACAGCACCGGCTCACCGCTGGGGGGCACCTGCAGGGCACCGAGCACGACACCCTCGGGCGGCAGTTCCGCCGTCGTCGACCGCTCCAGCGGCGGCTGCCCGGCGGGCCGGGTCAGGCGCGCCCCGACCCGGTCGCACTGCGCGGTCACCGTCCAGGCGCCGGTGAACAGCGCGCCGGGGTCGGTGAAGCGGTCCGCGCGCGGCCCGAGCCGCACGCGCAGGTCCACCGCGCCGGCGGTGGGGGCGGCGACCGGGGCGGTGCGCAGCCGGGGGAGCTGCGCCGGTGCGGGCCCCACCGGCAGCACGTCACCCGCGGCGAGGGGTTCGGGACCGAGACCGGCGAGGGTGTCGCGGCTGCGCGAGCCCAGCACGGGCGGCACCGCCACGCCCCCGCGCACCGCGACGTACGCGCGCAGGCCGGTCGTGGCCGTCCCCAGCCGCAGCGTGCTCCCGGCGGGCAGCACCAGCACGCTGCACCACCCCGCCGGTGCCCCGTCCACGTCCACCGGCGTGGCGGCGCCGGTGACCGCCAGCACGAGGTCGGTGCGCGCGCGCAGCACCAGGCCACCCAGGAGCACCTCGAGGGCGGCGTGGTCCGGCGGGTTGCCGACGAGGCGGTTCGCGAGGGTGAGGGAGCGCCGGTCGGCGGCGCCGGCCACGCCCACGCCCCAGCGGAACGCGCCGGGGCGGCCGAGGTCCTGCACGGTGGTCAGCGGCCCCGGCGCCACCACCTCCACCGCGTCCACCTCCACCGCGTCCACCTCCACCGCGTCCACCTCCACCGCGTCCACCTCCACCCGTCCGGCCCGCGCCCCCCGCGCCGCCGCGCCGCTCACCCGGCCACCTGCGCGAACCGCACCCGGGTGCCGGGCCGCAGCAGCGCCGGCGGGTCCGCCGACGCGTCCCACAGCGTCAGCGCGGTGGTGCCGATCAGGCGCCAGCCGCCGGGGGAGCGGCGCGGGTAGACGGCGCTGAAGCCGTCGGCGAGCGCGACCGCCCCGGCCGGCACGGCCGTGCGGGGATGCGCGCGGCGCGGGACGGCCAGGCGCGCGCCGGGGCTGCGCAGGTAACCGAACCCGGGGGCGAAGCCGACGAACGCGCACGTCCACGTCGCGCCGGTGTGCCGGGCGACGACCTCACCGGGGCTGACGCCCAGCAGACCGGCCACCTCGTCGAGGTCCTCGCCGTCGTAGCGCACCGGGACCGTCACGACGTCCCCGTCCCCGGTCTGGTCGGCCGCGGCGCGCTGCGGCAGCGCCTCCCACCGCCGCAGCACCTCCCGGGCCACCTCGTCGCGGTCCGCGCCGGGGCGCAGGGTCACCAGGGCGGTGCGGGCCGCCGGAAGGACGTCCTCCACCCCGGCGGGCGCGTCCCGCTCCAGCTCGCGCGCGAAGGCGGCCAGGCGCGCGGGATCGGCGGGTTCCAGCAGCCAGGCACGGTCCCCGGCGGGCAGCAGGCGCGCGGCGCTCACCCCGAGCACTGTAGGCAGCGCCCGGCGCTCCCGCCGCGCCGGCGCACGGTGCCGCTCACACCGGTGCCGCTCACGCCGGTGCCGCTCACACCGGTGCCGGTTCCGGCCGCTGCACCTCCTCCGCGCGGGCGCGCTCGACCGCGCGCACCGACTCGCCGCGCACCGCCAGGAACCACCACGGCACCACGGCCCAGAAGGCGGCGGCACTGCCCCACGCGGTGCCGACCGCACCGCCCCAGAACGCCCCCGCGGTGGTGAACGCCACCAGCAGCAGGGCGTACGCGACGTGGATGCGCAGCGTCACCGGAGCGCGGTCCATGGCGTAGAGGACGCTGGCGAAACCGACCGAGGCGGCGGAACCCGCCTGCGCCACGACGACGGGCAGCAGCACCTCCCGGGTCCCCGCCCACGTGCCGTCCAGCAGGAAACGGCCCACCGCGTCGGGCCCGAGCAGGAACAGCACGCCCCACAGCACGCCGGCGGCGCTCACGGCGCCGGAGACGCCGGCGGCCGCCGAGCGCCAGGCACCGGCGGACATCCCGCGCTTGCGCTTGACCAGCTCGGGCACCACGAAACCGAGCATGCTCGTGGACAGGATCATGACGGGTGACATCAGGAGGTTGGCGCCCCGCAGCGACCCCGCGGCCAGGGTGCTCGCGGTGACGAGGGAGACCACGAACACCGACAGCTGGTTGCCGCCCTGCAGCACGAGGAACTCCGGGAGCACGTAGCGCACCAGGCTCCACTGCTCGCGCACCCAGCCCGGCGCCGCGGCGGGCCGCGGCCACCGGCCCAGCAGGCGGACTCCGAGCAGGGAGGCCAGCAGCGCCGACGCGCCCCAGGCCAGGGTGAACGGCGTCGCCGAGGACGCCCCCCGCAGCAGCAGCGCCACCACCGCCGCCGCCTGCGCCGCCGTCCACGCGACGCTGAGCGCGGTGGAGGCCGCGGGTCGCCGGCGGGCCAGGAGCACCTGGCGCCACGCGTCCTGCAGCAGCAGGCCCGGCAGCACCACCGCGAGGGCCGTGACGCCGGTGGCGGTCAGGGCCAGGGCGCTGCCGGGCGCGTCGGCGACCGCGGCGAGCACCCGGCCCGCCACCAGCAGCACCAGGCCGACGGCGACGCCCACCACGAGCGCCGTTCCGGTGGCCGCTCGCGCGGCGCGCTCGAAACCGGGCCGGTCGGCGTCGGCGAACCGGATGGACATCGGTGCCGTCGACACGGCGCGGCCGAGGCCCACGACGACGGTGTAGACGGCGAACGCGAGCGCGAAGGCGCCGAAGTCGTCCGGGGCCACGGCGCGCGCCACGACGAACTGCAGCAGGAAGTTGCTCAGGCTCGAGACGCCCTGGTCGCCGATGTTCCAGAAGACCCGGCGCACCGCCGGTTCGCGCAACCTGCTGATGGTTCTGACCACTGACCGACCTCGGGTGCGGGCACGTGCCGGGACGCGCGACGACGGACGAACGGTCGATGGTAAGTGCCCGGCGAGGTGGTGGGTGCCGTTCGCCCGAACGGGGACCGGTGGCCGCCGCGACCGTGAACCGCGACGGACCGGAGGAGGTTCATCACCGAACGTCACAGCATCGCCCCGGTGGGGTGGAATCCCCCCGCGCGACGGCACCCGGCGCGCCGATCCACCGTTCGCCGGGGCACCCGGCTGCCCTAGCATCGTCCCGCCGCAGTCGGGGGGCTGGGCGCACCGGTCCGTCCCGGTGCCGGGGGGGGGAGCGCCGGGCCGCAGGGCCCGCGCAGTGAAGGGCTCGAACATGGTCAGCACCGCAACGCCCGCGCCGACGGCGGGCAGTCCGTCCCGCACGTCCCTCGGACCTGGACCGGACGTCCTGGTCCGCCGCCGCGCGGCCGACTTCGACAGGCCGGGGCGCGGCAGGTTCACCCAGCCGGCGTGGGCGCGCCCGGTGAACCGAGCGCTGCGGGGCGCCTCGACGGTCCTGTGCGCGGACACCGACGAGCGGGTCGTCGCCCTCACCTACGACGACGGTCCCGACCCGGAGCAGACCCCGGCGCTGCTGGACGTGCTCGCCCGCCGCTCGATCCGCGCCACGTTCTTCGTGCTGGTCGAGCACGCCGAGGCCCACCCCGGCATCGTGCGCCGCGCCCTCGACGAGGGGCACGAGGTGGAGCTGCACGGCATCGACCACACCCGCCTGAGCGCCCTGGGCACCCGCGCGGCGGTCGCCCGCGTCCGCGAGGGCAAGGACCGCCTCGAGCAGGTCACCGGCCGGCCCGTGCGGTTCTTCCGGCCGCCCTACGGGGCGCAGACGCTGCCGCAGGCCGTGGGTTTCCGCGCCCTCGGCCTGGAACTCGTCCTGTGGTCCGGGTGGGCGCAGGACTGGGTCCACGACGAGGTGCCGGCCGTGGCGGGCCGCATCGTCCGGCCCTTCCGCCCCGGCGCGGTGATCCTCCTGCACGACACCCGCGGCGACCCGGACGTCGGCGACCCCACCGAGGTGCCGCGGTTCTCCCGCGCCGAGGCGCTGTCGCACGCGCTGGACCTGCTGAGCGCGGGGGGCGCCGCGGAACCCTGGGACTACGCGACCGTCGGGCAGCTGCTCGCCGACCGCCCCGCCGTGCGCGCGGTGTGGGCCGAGACGTCCTCCCGGCGGCGGTCCCGGTGAGCGCGGGCCAGGACGCCGTGCCCGTGCGGGTCTCCGTCGTCATCGCGACGTACCAGGCGGCGCACACCCTCGTCGAGCAGCTCGCCGCGCTCGCCCGCCAGGAGTCCCGCCTCAGCTGGGAGGTGCTGGTCTGCGACAACGGATCGACGGACGGCACCCGTGGGCTGGTGGAGGCCTGGGCCGGCCGCCTGCCGCGGCTGCGGTGGGTCGACGCCGGTGCGCGCCGGGGCGCCGGCGCCGCGCGAAACGTCGGTGCGCAGCTGGCGCAGGGCGAGTGGCTGGTGTTCTGCGACGCGGACGACGTCGTCGCGCCCGGCTGGCTGGACGCCATGGCGCGCGCCCTGGCGGAGAACCCCTTCGTGGCCGGCCGGTTCGGCATGGACGAGCTGAACGACCCGTGGACCGTCGCCGCGCGCAGCCTGCAGCAGCAGGACGGTCTGCAGAACTCGCCGTTCCCTCCGCACCTGCCGCACGCCGGCGCGGGGAACATGGGGGTGCACCGCTCCGCGTTCCTGTCCGTCGGCGGCTTCGACCCCGGCGCGCTGCACCTGGAGGACACCGACCTCAGCTGGCGGCTGCAGCTCGCCGGCCACCCGCTGGCGTTCGCCCCCGACGCCGTGGTGCACGTGCGGTTGCGCGCCACGTTCCAGAACCTGTACCGGCAGGGTTTCGACTACGGCGCCGCCGAGGCGTGGCTGGAGCAGCGGTACCGCGACGTCCGACCGGACCCGGCGGACGTGCCGCCGGCCGGGCCGGGGGGCGGGTCCGGGACGGCGACGATGCTGCGCAAGCTCGCGGCCGTGCGGGACCGGGGCAGCCTGGGCCACTTCCTGTGGCAGATGGGCTGGCACGTCGGGCACCGCCGCAGGCCGCACGTGGCGCCGGACCCGCTGCAGCACGTTCCCCGCTCCCTCTCCGCGTCCTGAAGGGACCCGTCCGTGGACCTGAACGCCGACGTCGGTGAGAGCTTCGGGCGCTGGACCCTCGGCGACGACGAGGCGCTGCTGGAGGTGGTCACCAGCGCGAACGTCGCGTGCGGGTTCCACGCCGGCGACCCCACGGTGCTGCGGCGCGCCTGCGAGCTGGCGGCCGCGCGCGGCGTGGCCGTCGGGGCCCAGGTGGGGTACCGGGACCTGGCGGGTTTCGGGCGCCGGTTCGTCGACGTCGCCCCCGCGGAGCTGACGGACGACGTGCTGTACCAGATCGGTGCGCTGGAGGCCCTCGCCCGCGTCGCCGGCACCCGCGTCGCGTACCTCAAACCCCACGGCGCCCTCTACAACGCGGTCGTGCACCACGAGGCGCAGGCCGCCGCCGTCGTCGAGGCCGTGCACCGGTACGACCCCGCGATGGCCGTGCTGGGCCTGCCCGGTTCGCGGTTCCTGGACCTGGCCGGGCGTGCCGGGCTGCGCACCGTCGCCGAGGCGTTCGCCGACCGCGCCTACACGCCCGCCGGCACCCTCGTTCCCCGCACCGAGCCCGGCGCCGTCCTGCACGACGCCGACGAGATCGCCCGCCGCTGCGCGCGCCTGGCCAGCGAGGGGCGCGTGACGGCAGTCGACGGCAGCGACGTGGAGGTGGCTGCGGCGTCGATCTGCGTGCACGGCGACACCCCGGGCGCGGTCGGCATCGCCCGGCGGGTGCGGGCGGCGCTGGAGGAGGCCGGCGCGCAGCTCGCGCCGTTCGCCTGACCCGGCGGCTCGTCACCGGGCGCGCTCGTGCTCAGCCGCGCTCGCCCGCCCCCACCCGCCCCGCCGCCGCGGCCGCCCCGGGCAGGTCGGCGCCCGGGGCGGCCGGCACGTTCAGCAGCCGGTCCAGGAGGAAGCCGACCGCGCCGATGAGCACGATCGTGGCGGCCAGGCGCGGGTAGTCGAGCTGGTCGCGCGCGTTGAGCACCGCGTACCCCAGGCCGGAGTCGACGCCCAGCATCTCCGCGGGCACCAGCACCACCCACCCGATCCCCAGGGCCAGGCGCAGCGAGCTCAGCACGTGCGGGCGCAGCGCCGGCAGCACCACCGTGCCCAGGGCCTCGACGCGGGAGGCGCCCAGGGAGCGCGCCACCGCGAGCAGCGCGGGGTCCACCGTGCGCACGGCGTGGGCGGTGCCCAGGGCCACCGGCCACAGCGCCGCGACGGCGACGAGGGCCGTGACGGGTGCGTCGCCGACCCCGAGGAGCACCACCGCCAGCGGCGCCCACGCCAGCGGGGAGGTCATCCGCAGGACCGCCACCACCGGTGCCGTCGCGTGCTCCAGGCGGCGCCGCGAACCCAGCAGCAGGCCGAGCAGCACGCCCGCCGCACCCGCGACCGCCAGGCCCAGCAGCAGCCGGCGCAGGCTCGCCGCGACGTCCAGCGCGGTGGAGCGCCGCCCCAGCAGCTCCACCAGCGCGGTGGCCGTCGACCACGGCCCCGTCCGCGAGAGCACGGGGTCGCCGGCGGCGAGCACGTCGCACACCAGCCACCACGCGCCGACCGTGGCGGCCAGCGCCGCGGCCCGCGGCCACCAGCGGACCACGGCGCTCACGGCGCTCACGGCGCGACCACCTCCGTGCGCTGCGGGGACGTGCCGAAGGCCGCCAGCCCGGCGGTCCCGCCGAGCGCCCGCAGCACCGGCCCGTCGTCGACCAGGTCGGCGTGCACGGCCGCGGGGTCCAGCCCGGCCAGCCACGCCGTGTCGCCGACCACGTCCGTGGTCCCCATCGCCCGCACCAGCTCGGCGGTGTACGAGGGGTGCGGGTACGGCTGGAAGCCGATGCGCTGCTGGTGCCACTGCGGGTGCTGCACCGCCCCCGTGCGCAGGTGCTCCTCGCCCGGTTCACCGGCGAAGGTGCGCAGCAGCGCGGGCAGCGGTTGCGGCAGGTAGCCGCCCTCCGACAGCAGCCGCGCACCGCGCGGACCGTCGGCGCGCAGGCTGCGCTGGGCCGCGACCAGGCCGCGCACCGCGGCGTCCGCGGCCTCGGGCCGCTCGTCCAGCAACCGCTGGTGCACCACCGTCACGCAGCAGGCGTGGTCCTTCCAGACGTCCCCGGTGAAGCGCAGCACCCGCCCCACGCCCTGCACCTCCGCCGCCGCGTTGAACGGCTCGGCGACGGTGAACCCCGCGACCTCGCCCGCGGCCAGCGCCGGCGGCATGTCCGAGGGGGCCATGAGCACCAGCTTCACGGTGCCCTCCGCCGCGGACGGCTCGCCCCGCAGCACCGGGCGCAGGCCCGCGGCCCGCAGGACCTGCTGCACGACGACGTTGTGGACCGACCACCAGAACGGCACCGCGACGGTGCGCCCGGCCAGGTCCGCGACGTCGCCGACGTCCGGGGCGACCGTCAGCGCCGAGCCGTTGACGTGGTTCCACATCAGCACGCGCACCGGCACCCCGGCGGCGTGGCGCAGCTGCACCGCCAGGGGCATGAGCATGTGCACCACGTCGACGGCGCCCGCCTGGAGGGCCTCCGCCAGGTCCGGCCAGGAGCGGAACATCACCGGCCGCGGGGCCGTGAGGCCCTGGGCGGCCAGCTCGCCGTCGGCGTGGGCGACGAGCAGGGGAGCGGCGTCGGTGATCGGCAGGTACCCGGTGCGCAGCGGCCCGCCGGGGACGGCGGCGGTGCCCGCGGCCACCGCCCGGCCGGGTGCACCGCTCGCCAGCCCGGCCGCGAACGGCGCGGCGAGCAGCGCCGTGGCCGCCCCGGCGCGCAGCAGCTGCCGGCGGCCCGCCGCGCGCTGCCCGGGGGCCGCGACGGCGCTCGCCCCCGCCGGGGCGCCACCGGTGGGGTCCGGCACGTCCCGGCCGCCGGGGAAGCGCTCGAGCAGCACCCGCCGGGCGCTGCCGTCGGCCAGGTCGCCCCGCTCGCGCACGGGGCTCGCCACGACCGCCAGGGGCCCCGGGCGGCCGCTGAGCAGCGCCACCCGGTCGCCGAGCAGCAGCGCCTCGTCCAGGTCGTGCGTCACCAGCACGACGGCGGTGCCCAGCCGCGAGCGCACCGCGCCCAGCCAGTCCTGCAGCTCGGAGCGGGTCAGCGGGTCCAGGGCGCCGAACGGCTCGTCCAGCAGCAGCAGCGAGGGGCCGGTGACCACGGCGCGGGCGAGCGCGACGCGCTGCGCCTGGCCCCCGGACAGCTGCCCCGGCCGGCGCGCGGCGAGGTCGGCGATGCCCAGTTCCCCCAGCACCCGTGCCACCCGCTCGCCGGCGCCGGGGCTCCGGGCCGGCCAGCGCCCGCCGTTGCGGCGGTACTCCAGCCCCAGCGCCACGTTGCCGGCGACCGTGCGCCAGGGCAGCAGGTGGGCCTGCTGGGCGACCAGCGCGGTGCGGCCCGGGCCGGCCGGGCCGTCGTCCGGGCGCCGCACGGTGCCGGTGTCGGGTGCGCGCAGGCCCGCGAGCACCTGCAGCAGCGTGGACTTGCCCGCGCCCGAGGGGCCGACGACCGCCAGCAGCTCGCCGGGGCCGACGTCCAGGTCCACCCCGCGCAGCACCTCCCGCTCGCCGAAGCGGACGCCCACGCCGGACAGGACGGTGCTGCCGGGGGAGGTCACGGCCCGATCGTGCAGGAGGGCGGTGCCCCACGGCCACCCCGGGGCGCCGTCCCGGGGTGCCACCGCGGTGCGCCGCCGGTCAGCGCCGGCGCCGCCGCCCGCGCGCCGTCCACCCCAGGTACGCCGTCAGCGAGCCGACCGCCGCTGCGCCCAGGGCGGCCACCTTCGTCTCGTGCGGCTTCAGCCGGTCCGGGTCCGCGGAGGCCAGCAGCGCCAGCGCCTCGATGCCCGCGGCCGTCACCATCGCCACCACGAGCCGGTTGCCGATGCGCTCCACGCGCGCCACCAGCGGGTCCAGGTCGTCGGTGCGCACCGAGACCGACACCCCGTCGCGGTCCAGCACGTCCAGCAGCCGCCCGAGCTGGCCGGGCAGCTCCACGCCCAGCGCCGCCGCGTCCAGGCCCGCCTGGCGCAGCCGCCGCGCGATGGCCACCGGGTCCACGTGCCCCAGCACCAGCCGGCGCGCGTACGGGCTCAGGACGCTGCCGATCTGGAAGTCGGGGTCCAGCGTGGAGCCCAGGCCCTCCGTCATCACGATCATCTTCACGACCAGCGCGAGGTTGCGCGGCAGCGCCAGGTGGTGCCGGCGCAGGATCTCCAGCACGTCGCGCACGATGTCGCCGATGCGGACCTTCCCCAGCGGCAGGCCCTCGTAGCGGCTGAGCAGGTACGCGGCGTCCGCGGTGAGCCGGCCCCGGTCCACGCGCTGCTTGGTGATGCCGATGTCGGCGAAGGCCGCCGCGATGCGCGCGGGGTCACGCCGCTCGAAGGCCGCCAGCAGCGCCGCCAGGTGCCGGCGGGTGCGCTCGTCGACCTCCCCGACCATGCCGTAGTCGAGCAGGCCGATGCGGCCGCTGGGTTCGATGAGGAAGTTCCCCGGGTGCGGGTCGGCGTGGAAGAAGCCGTGCTCGAAGACCATGTCGGCCATCAGCCGGGTGGCCCGCGCCGCCAGCGCGCTGCGGTCGACGCCCGCCTCGTCCAGGGCCCGCAGGTCGCTGATCTTCGTGCCCCGCAGGCGTTCGAGGGTGATGACGCGCGAGGTGGTGGTGTCCCAGTGCACCTCCGGGACGTGGATGTCGGGGTCCCCGCGGAAGTTGCGGGCGAAGCGCTCGGCGTTCTGCGCCTCCTGCAGGTAGTCCAGCTCCGCGCGCAGGGTGTCGGCGAAGTCGGTCGTCAGGCCCACCAGGTCGTAGTCGGCGGCCGCGGACCAGCGCTGCGCCGCGCGCGCCGCCAGGGCCCGCAGGATCTCCAGGTCCGCCTCCACCTCCTCCACCACGCCGGGCCGGCGCACCTTGACGACGACCTCGCTGCCGTCGGCGAGCGTGGCCGTGTGGGCCTGCCCGATGGAGGCGCTGGCCAGCGGGACGGGGTCGAAGCGCAGGAAGACCTTCTCGGGGTCGGCGCCCAGCTCCTCGCGCACCGCGGCCCGCACCACCTCCAGCGGCACGGGCGAGGCGCGGTCCTGCAGCTTCTCCAGCTCCTGCTGGAAGGCGGGGCTCAGCAGGTCCGGGCGGGTGGACAGGATCTGCCCGAGCTTCACCGCCGTGGGGCCCAGCTCCTCCAGCACCAGCCGCACGTGCACGGCGACGCTGTGCGGCTCACCGCTCGGGGCGCGGGCGGCCGCGACGCGCTCGGGGCGCACCCAGCGCTCCAGGCCGAGGGCGTGCACGAAGTAGCCGAGCCCGTGCCGGTACAGGACACGGCTGATCTGCAGGTAGCGGTCCTGGTGGCGCACGGCCCCCATCCTGACCCCTGGAGCGCGAACGCGCGAAGGCCCGCCCCGCTGCACGAGCGGGACGGGCCCCCGGGCCGCGGCGCCGGGTGGCGCCGGCCTCAGAACTTGCGGGCGATGATCGCCTGCTTGACCTCAGCGATCGCCTTGGTGACCTGGATGCCGCGCGGGCACGCCTCCGAGCAGTTGAAGGTCGTGCGGCAGCGCCACACGCCCTCCTTGTCGTTGAGGATCTCCAGGCGCAGGTCGGAACCGGCGTCGCGGCTGTCGAAGATGAACCGGTGCGCGTTGACGATGGCCGCCGGGCCGAAGTACTGCCCGTCGGTCCAGAACACCGGGCAGCTGGAGGTGCACGCGGCGCACAGGATGCACTTGGTGGTGTCGTCGAAGCGCTCGCGGTCCACCTGCGACTGGATCCGCTCGCGGGTCGGCTCGGCGCCCTTGGTGATGAGGAACGGCATGATCTCGCGGTAGGAGGCGAAGAACGGCTCCATGTCCACGAGCAGGTCCTTCTCCACCGGCAGGCCCTTGATGGGCTCGACGGTGATGGGCTTGTCGAGGTTCAGGTCCTTCAGCAGCACCTTGCACGCGAGCCGGTTCACGCCGTTGATGCGCATGGCGTCCGAGCCGCACACGCCGTGCGCGCACGAGCGGCGGAAGGTCAGGGAACCGTCCACCTCCCACTTCACCTTGTGCAGCGCGTCCAGCACGCGGTCCGTGCCGTACATGGTGAGGCGGTGCTCCTCCCACCGCGGCTCGGAGTCGCGCTCCGGGTCGTAGCGGCGGATCTTCAGCGTCACCTCGAAGCTGGGCACCTCGCCCGTGCCGCCGATGTTGCCGCCCTCGCGGGGCTGCGCACCGCCGTCGTGCTCGGAGGCGGCCTGGGCGGACTTGGCGGAACCGGCCGTGCCGCTGGTCTCGCGCGGGGTGGTCTCGGGGCTGGACATCAGTACTTGCGCTCCATCGGCTGGTAGCGCGTCTGGACGACGGGCTTGAAGTCCAGGCGCATCGTGTGCTGACCGTCGGCGCCGGCCTCGCGGTACACCATCGTGTGCCGCATGAAGTTGACGTCGTCGCGGTTGGGGTAGTCCTCGCGGAAGTGACCGCCGCGGGACTCCTTGCGCTCCAGGGCGCCGAGGCACATCACCTCGGCGAGGTCCAGGAGGAACCCGAGCTCCAGGGCCTCGAGCAGGTCCAGGTTGTAGCGCTTGCCCTTGTCCTGGACCGCGGCGCGCGCGTAGCGCTCCCGCAGCCGCTCGATGTCGGTGAGGGCCTGCTTGAGGGTGGCCTCGGTGCGGAACACCTGGGCGTTGGCGTCCATCGTCTCCTGCAGCTCCGCGCGGATCGCGGCGACTCGCTCGTCGCCGGCGGGGCGGTCGCGCAGCTCGGTGAGCTGCGCCACCACGGCCGCCTCCGGCTGCGCGGGCAGCGCGACCCACTGGGCCTTCGTCGCGTACTCCGCGGCGGCGATGCCGGCGCGGCGGCCGAAGACGTTGATGTCCAGCAGGGAGTTGGTGCCCAGGCGGTTGGAACCGTGCACCGACACGCACGCCACCTCGCCCGCGGCGTACAGGCCCGGGACGACGTGGGTGTTGTCGGAGAGCACCTCGGACTCGACGTTGGTCGGCACGCCGCCCATCGCGTAGTGCGCGGTCGGGTACACCGGCACCGGCTCGGTGTAGGGCTCGACGCCGAGGTAGGTGCGGGCGAACTCGGTGATGTCCGGGAGCTTGGCGTCGATGTGCGCCGGCTCCAGGTGGGTCAGGTCGAGCAGGACGTAGTCCTTGTTCGGCCCGGCGCCGCGGCCCTCGCGCACCTCGTTGGCCATCGAGCGGGCGACGATGTCGCGCGGCGCGAGGTCCTTGATGGTGGGGGCGTAGCGCTCCATGAACCGCTCGCCGTCGGCGTTGCGCAGGATGCCGCCCTCGCCGCGGGCGGCCTCGGACAGCAGGATCCCCAGGCCCGCCAGGCCGGTCGGGTGGAACTGGAAGAACTCCATGTCCTCCAGCGGGATGCCGCGCCGGTAGGCGATGCCCATGCCGTCGCCCGTGAGGGTGTGGGCGTTGGACGTCGTCTTGAAGACCTTGCCCGCCCCGCCGGTGGCGAGGACGACCGACTTGGCCTGGAAGACGTGGATCTCACCCGTGGCGAGCTCGTACGCCACGACGCCCGCGACGCGCTTGTCGCCGGGCACGCCGATGGACGGCGGGGTCTCCGCGGCGGGCTGCCCGACGGCGCCCTCGATCTCGTCGCCGGTGCGGGCCTCGCCGGCCGGCACCATCAGCAGGTCGAGCACGTAGAACTCGTTGAAGAACTCCACCTCGTGCTTGACGCACTGCTGGTAGAGGGTCTGCAGGATCATGTGGCCGGTGCGGTCCGCGGCGAAGCAGGAACGCCGCACGGGCGCCTTGCCGTGGTCGCGGGTGTGCCCGCCGAAGCGGCGCTGGTCGATGCGGCCCTCGGGCGTGCGGTTGAACGGCAGGCCCATCTTCTCGAGGTCCAGGACCGCGTCGATGGCCTCCTTGCACATCACCTCGGCCGCGTCCTGGTCGACGAGGTAGTCGCCGCCCTTGACGGTGTCGAAGGTGTGCCACTCCCAGTTGTCCTCCTCGACGTTCGCCAGCGCGGCGCACATGCCGCCCTGGGCCGCACCGGTGTGCGACCGCGTCGGGTAGAGCTTGGTGAGCACGGCCGTGCGGGCCCGCTGGCCCGACTCGAGCGCGGCGCGCATGCCCGCGCCGCCGGCGCCGACGATGACCACGTCGAACTGGTGCGTCTGCACAACTGCCTCCCTGAGTGCTCGGTGGGTGCCGCTCAGGCGGCCGAGCAGAAGTCGAAGTTCCGCGTGGGGTCCGCGCAGGGGTCGAAGGTGAAGATGACGAGGGTGCCGACGACCAGGACGATCACCGTGGCCAGGTACAGCGCCATCTTCAGCCAGAAGCGCGTCGCGTCGCGCTCGGCGTAGTCGTTGATGACCGTGCGCACGCCGTTGGTGCCGTGCAGCTGCGCCAACCACAGCATCAGCAGGTCCCACGTCTGCCAGAACGGGCTGGACCACTTGCCGGCCACGAAGCCCCAGTCGACCTGGTGGATGCCCTCGCCCTGGACGAGGTTGATGAACAGGTGGCCGAAGACGAGGACGATCAGCGCCAGGCCGGACATCCGCATGAACAGCCAGCCGTGCAGCTCCCAGTTCGGGCGCGTGGAGCGGCTGCGCTTGTACGGGGAGCGGGGGGTCTCCAGGGCGGGCGCGTAGCTGCCGCCGGGGGTCTGCTCGGGTGCGCTCATCGGGGCCGCCTCAGTGGGTGAAGACGTTGGTCAGGTGGCGGACGAGGAAGGGCACCATCAGCGCGAACCACACGACGACGACGCCCCAGAAGAGCTTGCGCTGGTGCTGGGTGCCCTTGTGCCAGAAGTCGACCAGGATGATCCGCACGCCGTTGAGGGCGTGGAACACCACGGCGCCCACCAGGCCGGCCTCGCCGAGGCCCATGACGGGGTTCTTGTACTGGTTGATCACCGCGTCGTACACCTCCGGGGACACCCGCACCGTGGCGGTGTCCAGGACGTGCACGAACAGGAAGAAGAAGATCAGGACGCCGGAGATGCGGTGCATCACCCAGGACCACATGCCCTCGCGTCCGCGGTACAGCGTGCCCGCGGGCTTGAGCCCGCTCTTCTTCCCCTGCGACGGCGGGGTGAGGCTCGTGGCCACCGGCGTCCTCCTCGATTTCGTCCGACGCCGGCTCCTCCCGGGCTCCGGCGCACGGGTGGCGGCGTCCGGGATCCATCGTAGGCGCGCGGCGGTGACCGATCGCGCTGCGGAGGCCGGTGCGGAGGTTTTGTGACGAAGGACTCACGGGGTGCAGGACCTCTGGTCCGAGCAGGTGAGGCTCACCTCACCCTACCCCCCTGCGGCGGCCCCGCCGAGCGGGACCACGCCCCCGGCGCCCGGTGCGCCGGTAGGTTCGTCCCGTCGATCCGGACGAGGGGGAGGGGCCAGGCGTGCAGGAGCGGGACGGGACCGGCGAGGGCGCGACGACGGCGGGGGGCGCGACGACGGCGGGGGACGCCGCGGCGCCCGGGGGGGCGGCGGCACCGGTGCCCGCAGGGGCGCCGACGTGGTCGGCGGACGACCTCGAGGACGCGCAGATCGACCTGTCCGACTTCCACGCGGTCGTACCCGCCGGTGGCGCCGGCACGCGGCTGTGGCCGCTCTCGCGCAGCCACCGCCCCAAGTTCCTGCTGGACCTCACCGGCCGCGGCCGCACCCTGCTGCAGTCCACGTGGGACCGCCTGCTGCCGTTGACGCAGGCGGAGCGGACGTGGGTGGTGACCGGGCGCGCGCACGCCGACGCCGTCGCCGCCCAGCTGCCGGAGCTGCCGGCGGAGAACATCCTGCGCGAGCCGTGCCAGCGCGACTCCGCCGCCGCGATCGGGCTGGCCGCCGCCGTCCTGGTGCGCCGCGACCCCGACGCCGTGCTCGGCTCCTTCGCCGCCGACCACAACATCTCCGGCCGCGACGACTTCGAGTCCTCCGTCGAGGAGGCCGTCGTCACCGCCCGCCGCGGCTTCGTGGTCACCATCGGCATCGCGCCCTCGCACCCGGCCACCGGGTTCGGGTACATCCGCCTGGGCAAGCGGCTGCGCCTGCAGGGCGCGCCCAACGCCCGCCGCGTCCTGCAGTTCAAGGAGAAGCCGGACGCGCGCACCGCCTCCGCGTACCTCTCCACCGGCGACTACCGCTGGAACGGCGGCATGTTCGTCGCCCGCGCCGACGTGCTCCTGGAGCTGCTGGCGGAGAACGTCCCCGCCCTGCACGCCGGCCTGCAGCGCATCGCCGACGCCTGGGACGGCCCCCGCCGCGACGCGGTGCTGGCCGAGCAGTGGCCGGCCCTGCAGTCCATCGCCATCGACCACGCGGTGGCCGAGCCGGCCGCCGAGGCCGGGCGCGTGGCCGTCGTCCCCGCCACCTTCGGCTGGGACGACGTCGGCGACTTCTCCTCGCTGGCGGAGCTGCTGCCCGCCGAGGTCGACGAGCCGCGCGTGCTGGGCGACGCGGACCTGGTGCTCACCGAGCAGGTCGCCGGCGGCCTGGTGGTGCCCGCCAACGGGCGCGTCGTGGCCCTGCTGGGCGTCGACGACATCGTCGTGGTCGACACCCCCGACGCCCTGCTGGTCACCACGCGAGCCCGCGCCCAGGAGGTCAAGAAGCTCGTGGCCCGCGCGAAGGAGGCGGGCCTGGACTCCGTCGTGTGAGCGGGGGTCGTGCGCCCGGCGGCGACGCGGTGCCCGGGTCGCCGCCGCGCGGGCGGGAGTAGCGTGGGGAGCCCATGAGCAGCGACACCGGGAACGACACCGCCCTCGCCCGTCCGGCGGCGCCCGTCGGACCGGCCCCGCAGCTGCCGGCCGCGCTGGCGGCGGCGCACCTGCCGGCCGTGGTGGCGCTGCGCCGCGCCGTGCACGCCCACCCGGAGCTGGCGCGCGCCGAGCGCCGCACCACCGCCGCCGTCGCCGAGCTGCTCACCGGCGCCGGCCTCGCGGTGCGCCTGCTGCCGGGCACCGGGCTGGTCGCCGAGGTCGGCCCCGAGGGCGGTCCGGCGGTCGCCGTGCGCGCCGACCTGGACGCGCTGCCGCTGGAGGAGACCACCGGCCTGCCGTTCTCCTCCACCGTGCCCGGTGTCGCGCACGCCTGCGGCCACGACGTGCACACCGCCGTCGTCGCCGGCGCCGGCCTGGTCCTGGCGGACCTGCACCGCGCCGGTGCGCTGGCCCACCGGGTGCGGCTGCTCTTCCAGCCGGCCGAGGAGGTCATGCCCGGCGGCGCGCTCGACCTCGTGGGCGCCGGCGTGCTGGACGGCGTCGTCGCCGTGTACGCGCTGCACTGCGACCCGAGCCTGGACGTGGGGACCGTGGGGCTGAAGGCGGGCCCGATCACCTCCGCCTCCGACCACGTGACCGTCCGGCTGTCCGGCACCGGCGGGCACACCTCGCGCCCGCACCTGGCCGGCGACCTCGTCTTCGCCCTCGGCCAGGTGGTCACCCAGCTGCCGGCGGTGCTGACCCGCCGCGTCGACCCGCGCTCGGGCGTGAACCTGACCTGGGGCGCCGTCCACGCGGGCGACGCCGCCAACGCCGTGCCCGCCGAGGGGTACGCGCAGGGCACGCTGCGGTGCATGGAGACCGAGGCGTGGCAGCACGCCGGGGAGCTCGTCGAGGACGTGGTCGCCGACCTCGTGCGCCCCTACGACGTGCGCGCCGAGGTCGTGCTGGTGCGCGGCGTGCCGCCGGTCGACAACGACGCGCGCGCCACCTCGGTGCTGGAGGAGGCCGCCCGCACGACGCTGGGCGCCGACGCCGTGCTGCCCACCCGCCAGTCGCTCGGCGGGGAGGACTTCGCCTGGTACCTGCACCACGTTCCCGGGGCGATGCTGCGGCTCGGCACCCACCCACCGGGCGGAGCCCGCCACGACCTGCACCGCGGTGACTACGTCCCGGACGAGGGGGCGATCGCGGTGGGGGTGCGGGTGCTGGCGGCCGCGGCCGCGGCGCCGCGCGCGCTGCTCCGTTGAGGGGTGCTCGAGGTCACGATCGGGCACGTTGCGCGCCGAGCGGGCCTGGACGGCGCAGGTTGCGCACTACGATGGCTGCGCGCCCGTCGGAGCGACTTCGACGCCCCGCGCCCCGACTGCCGGACCCTCGCGCCGGACGACCTGGAGGAACACCCGTGAAGACCTTCTCCCGCCTCGCCCCGGCCGTGGCCGTCGGTGCCGCCGCCCTGCTCCTCGCCTCCTGCGGCGAGCGGCCCACCGAGACGGCGGCCGAGGGCGGCGCCTCCGGCGGCGAGGCGTTCAAGGCCTGCATGGTGCTCGACACCGGCGGCGTGGACGACCGCTCGTTCAACCAGTCGTCCTGGGCCGGCATGGAGGCCGCCGCGGCCGAGAACCCGGACATCGAGATCTCCTACGTGCCCTCGGCCGACGACACGCAGTACGTGCCGAACCTCCAGGCGCAGGTGCAGGAGGGCTGCGACACGATCATCGGCGTCGGCGGCCTGATGGCCGACGCGATGGCGGAGGTGGCCTCGGCGAACCCCGAGCAGTCGTTCGCCGAGATCGACTCCTCCTCCGAGCTGGAGAACGTCTACGGGCTGCAGTACAACACCGCCGAGGCCGCGTTCCTGGGCGGCTACCTCGCCGCCGGCATGACGAAGACGGGTGTCGTCGGCACCTGGGGCGGCCTGCCCATCCCGCCGGTCACCATCTTCATGGACGGCTTCTGGGAGGGCGTGCAGCACTACAACCAGCAGAACGGCACGGACGTGCGCGTCCTCGGCTGGGACGAGAACAACCCCGGGGGCGGCACCTTCGCCAACAGCTTCGTCGACCAGGGCGCGGGCCGCTCCATCACGGAGACCCTCGCCGCCCAGGGCGCGGACATCATCATGCCGGTGGCCGGCCAGGCGGGCCTGGGCGCCGGTGCGGCCGCCGAGGCCGCGGGCGGTGCGCTCAACCTCATCTGGGTGGACACCGACGGTTGCGAGAACGCCGCGCAGTACTGCCAGTACTTCCTCTCCTCGGTGACGAAGAACCTCACCGACTCGGTGCGGGAGTACGTCCTGGCGGCCGCCGAGGGCGAGGCCCCCACCGGTTCCTACGTCGGCACCCTCGAGAACCAGGGCGTCGGCCTGGCGCCCTTCAACCAGTTCGAGGACGACGTCCCCCAGGAGCTGAAGGACCAGCTGGAGACGGTGCGCCAGGGCATCATCGACGGCAGCGTCGAGATCACCTCCCCGAACGCCATCGCCGCCGGCTGAGCACCGGTCCGACGACAGCGAGCGGTTCAGCGGCGACGAGAGGGACGACGCGCACGTGGAGCTGGAACTCCGGGGCATCACCAAGCGCTTCGGGCCTCTCGTCGCCAACGACGGGATCGACCTGACGGTGCGCGAGGGCGAGATCCACGCCCTCCTGGGCGAGAACGGCGCGGGCAAGAGCACGTTGATGAACGTGCTGTACGGGCTCTACACGCCCGACGAGGGGCAGGTCCTCGTCGACGGCCGGCCGGTGGAGTTCTCCTCCCCGGGCGACGCGATGGCGGCGGGCATCGGCATGGTGCACCAGCACTTCATGCTGGTGCCCGGCTTCACCGCGGCCGAGAACATCGTCCTGGGCGCCGAGATGACCCGCGGTGGCGGTCTGCTGGACCGCCGCCGCGCACGGGCGCGCGTCGTGGAGACCTCCGAGCGGTTCGGCCTGGCCGTGCCGCCGGACGCCCTGGTGGGTGACCTCGCCGTCGGCGTGCAGCAGCGCGTGGAGATCCTCAAGGCCCTGCTGCGCGAGGCGAAGGTCCTCGTGCTGGACGAGCCCACGGCGGTGCTCACCCCCGCCGAGACCGACGACCTCATGCGCGTCATGCGCGAGCTGGCGGACTCGGGCACCTCCATCGTCTTCATCACGCACAAGCTGCGGGAGGTGAAGGCGGTCGCCGACCGCATCACCGTCATCCGCCGCGGCCGGGTGGTCGGCTCGGCCGAGCCGACCGCCTCGCAGGAGGAGCTGGCCGCCCTCATGGTCGGTCGCGACGTGCGCCTGGTCGTGGACAAGGCCCCCGCCGCCCCCGGCGAACCCGTGCTGGAGGTGACCGGCCTGCGCCTGGCCGACCCGGCGGGCGCGGTCCTGCTGGACGACGTCAGCCTCACGGTGCGCGCGGGGGAGGTGCTGGCCGTCGCCGGCGTCGACGGCAACGGCCAGACCGAGCTGACCCGCAGCGTCGTCGGCCTGCAGGAGGTGGACTCCGGCGCGGTGCGCCTGGCCGGGGAGGACGTCACCGGGCTGCCGGTGCGGCAGGTGCTGCAGCGGGGGGTCGGCTACGTGCCCGAGGACCGCCTGCACGACGGCCTCGTCGCCTCCTTCAGCATCGCCGAGAACCTCGTGCTCGACCTCGTCGACACCCCCGGCTTCTCCACCGGCCCCTCCGTGGACCGCGCCGCCGTCGAGCGCAACGCGGCCGAGCGCATCGCGGAGTTCGACATCCGCACCCCCGGCGCGGACGCCGCGGTCTCCACCCTCTCCGGCGGCAACCAGCAGAAGGTCGTGCTGGCCCGGGAGATGTCCCGGCCGCTGAAGCTGCTCGTGGTCGCCCAGCCCACCCGCGGCGTCGACGTCGGCAGCCAGGAGTTCGTGCACCAGCGGATCGTCGCCGAGCGCGACCGCGGTGCCGCCGTCCTGCTCGTGTCCACCGAACTGGACGAGGTGCGCGCCCTCGCGGACCGCATCGTCGTCATGTACCGCGGCCGCATCGCCGGCGAGGTCGGCCCCGACGCCGACTCCGAGCAGCTGGGCCTGCTCATGGCCGGTGCGCAGCCGCAGGGAGGAACCCCGTGAGCACCGACGCCCCGGCGACGCCGGTCCAGCCGCCGGCGGGCACCCCGCGCCGCCGCCGGCCCACCGCCGGCGGCGAGTGGCTCGTCACCGTCTTCGCCGTCATCGGCGCCCTGCTCGTCGGCGCGGTGCTCATCGCGGTGGGCGACGCGCGCACCCGCGCCGCGGCGGGGTACTTCTTCACCTACCCGTGGGACACGTTCTCCAACGCCTGGTACGCGGTGCGCGACGCCTACGTGGCGCTGCTGGAGGGCGCGGTCTACAGCCCGGTGCTGAGCGGCGCGGCCGCGCTGGGGCCGATCTCCGAGACGCTCGTCAACGCCACCCCGCTGATCCTCGGCGGCCTCGCCGTGGCCCTGGCGTTCCGGGTGGGCCTGTTCAACATCGGCGCGCAGGGGCAGGTCATCCTCGGCGCGATCGCCGCGGCCTGGCTGGGCTTCGCGTTCGACCTGCCCGTGGTGCTGCACCTGCTCGTCGCCCTGGTCGGCGGCGTCCTCGGCGGCGCCTTCTGGGGCGGGATCGTCGGCTGGCTGAAGGCCCGCACCGGCGCCCACGAGGTCATCACCACGATCATGCTCAACTACGTGGCGATCAACCTGCTGATCTTCCTGCTGGGCGTCCCCGGGTTCCAGCGCCCGCCCTACGGGCAGGCCATCTCCGAGCAGGTCGACGCCAGCGCCACCCTGCCGCCGCTGCTGGGCGGGCCGCTGCGCGTGCACGCCGGCCTGCTGCTGGCGCTGCTGGCCGCGCTCGGCGTCCACTGGCTGTTCCAGCGCGCCCGTCTCGGCTTCCGGCTGCGCGCCGTGGGCGCCAACGCCGACGCCGCGCGCACCGCCGGCATGGACGTGGGCCGGCTGCAGGTCGTGGCGATGGGCCTGTCCGGTGCCCTGGCCGGGCTGGCCGGCGCCTCCCAGGTCCTCGGCGTCAGCGGCAGCGTCACCGGCAGCGTCGCCGGCAGCATCGGCTTCGACGCCATCACGGTCGCGCTCCTGGGCCGCAACAACCCCTGGGGCGTGGTCGCCGCCGGCCTGCTGTTCGGCGGCCTGCGCGCCGGCGGCGTGCAGATGCAGTCGGCCACCGGCGTGCCCGTCGACCTCGTGGGGGTCCTGCAGGCCCTCATCGTCCTGTTCATCGCCGCGCCCGCCCTCGTGCGGGCCGTGTTCCGGCTGCGCGCCGGTGGCCGCGGCGTCGGCACCGAGCTGGCCGGGGGGTGGAGCCGGTGAGCGCGCAGACGCGACCGGAGACGGTCGGGGACCGCGAGCACGCCGGGCCGCGCGCCGGCCGGCGCGCGCGGGGCGTCACGGGCGTGCTGCTGCTGCTCGTCGGCCTGGCGACCGTGGTCGGCTGGGGCCTGGGTTCCGGGCCCGGCGACGCCACGTTCTCCTTCGGCGGGGGCACCGTCGTGACGCTGCCCGACCTGACGCTGCCGGGCACCGTCACCCCCGTGCTTCTCGGCGGTGTCGTGGCGCTGCTGGGGCTGTACCAGCTCGCCCGCGGCTTCAGCTCCCGCCGCACCCCGCTCGTGGCGGGGGTGGCGGTCGTCGCCTTCGTCCTGGCGTTCCTGGCGTGGGCCATGAGCGGTGGCGAGGGTTCCTCCATCGACCTGGTGCGCCTGCTGCGCTCGACGGTGTTCCTGGCCACCCCGCTGATCCTCGGCGCGCTGGCCGGCGTGCTGGGCGAGCGCAGCGGCATCGTCAACGTCGCCATCGAGGGGCAGCTGCTCACCGGCGCCTTCACGGCCGCGCTCGTCGGCTCGCTGGCCGGCAGCCTCGGCGCCGGCGTCGTCGGCGGGGTGCTGTCCGGCGCGGTGGTCGGCTGGCTGCTGGCGGTGTTCGCGATCCGGTACCGCGTCAACCAGGTCATCCTCGGCGTGGTCCTCAACGCCGCCGCCCTGGGCTTCACCGGCTGGGCGTACAAGGCGCTCATGCAGTCCGACACCGCCCGCTTCAACTCGCCCGGCGTCCTGCAGCCCGTGGCGATCCCGGTGCTCTCGGAGATCCCCGTGCTGGGGCCGCTGCTGTTCGAGGCGAACGTCGTCGTCTACCTGATGTACGTGCTCATCGTGGCGCTGCAGGTCGTGCTGTTCCGCACCCGCTGGGGCCTGCGCACCCGCGCCGTGGGCGAGCACCCCAAGGCCGCCGACACCGTCGGCGTGCCGGTGCTGCGCATGCGCTACGTGAACGTGGTCGTCGCCGGCGGCATGGCCGGCCTGGGCGGGGCGTTCCTGTCCGTCGGCACCATCGGTCCGTTCACCGAGAACATGTCCGCGGGCAAGGGGTTCATCGCCCTGGCCGCCGTCATCTTCGGCCGCTGGACCCCCAAGGGCGCCGTGGCGGCCTCGCTGCTCTTCGGGTTCTTCGCCGCCCTGCAGACCCTCGTCGGCGTCCTGCCGTACGGGTCGTCGGTGCCGGCCAGCTTCCTGTCGGCGCTGCCGTACCTGGCGACGATCTTCGCGGTGGCCGGCTTCGTCGGGCGGGTGCGCCCCCCGGCGGCCAGCGGGGAGCCGTACCCGGCGTGAGCGAGGAGACGACCGTGCCCGGGATCGACTTCGAGGCCCTGCGCGCCGCGGCGCGCGCGGCCCTGGCCCACTCCTACTCGCCGTACTCGCGCTTCCCCGTGGGGGCCGCCGCGCTCGTCGACGACGGGCGCGTGGTGTCGGGGGCGAACATCGAGAACGCCTCCTACGGCGTGACCCTGTGCGCCGAGTGCACCCTGGTGGGGCAGCTGCGCATGAGCGGCGGCGGCCGGCTCGTGGCGTTCGCCTGCGTCGACGGTGCCGGGAACGTGCTCATGCCGTGCGGGCGCTGCCGCCAGCTGCTGTACGAGTTCGGCGGCCCCGCCCTGCTGGTGGACACCCCGCGCGGGGTGCTGCCCATGACCGAGGTCCTGCCCGACGCGTTCGGCCCGCACGACCTGGACGACCCCGCCCGCAGGACCCCCGCCCCCAGCGACCCCACCGAGGAGCCCCGCCCGTGAGCCAGCGGTTCGCCGCCGTCGACGTCATCCGCACCAAGCGCGACGGCGGCCGCCTGTCCGACGCCCAGATCGACTGGGTGATCGACGCCTACACCCGCGGCGAGGTCGCCGAGGAGCAGATGTCGGCGCTGGCCATGGCGGTGTTCCTCAACGGCATGTCCCGCGAGGAGGTCAGCCGCTGGACCACGGCGATGATCGCCTCCGGCTCGCGGCTGGACTTCACCGACCTGCCCCGCCCCAGCGTGGACAAGCACTCCACCGGCGGTGTCGGCGACAAGGTGACGCTGCCGCTGGCTCCGCTGGTCGCCGCCTGCGGGGCGGCCGTGCCGCAGCTGTCCGGGCGCGGGCTGGGCCACACCGGCGGCACCCTGGACAAGCTGGAGTCCATCCCCGGCTGGCGCGCCTCGCTGGAGCTGCCCGAGATCCGGCAGCAGCTGATCGACGTCGGTGCCGTGATCTGCGCCGCCACCGGCGACCTCGCCCCGGCGGACAAGAAGCTCTACGCGCTGCGCGACGTCACCGGCACGGTGGAGGCGATCCCGCTGATCGCCAGCTCCATCATGAGCAAGAAGATCGCCGAGGGCACCAGCGCGCTCGTCCTGGACGTCAAGACCGGCTCCGGCGCGTTCATGAAGGAGCTGGCGCAGTCGGTGGCGCTCGCCGAGGCGATGGTGGCGCTGGGCACCGACGCCGGGGTGCGCACCACCGCCCTGGTCACCGACATGTCCACCCCGCTGGGCCGCACCGCCGGCAACGCGCTGGAGGTGCGCGAGTCCGTCGAGGTCCTCGCCGGCGGCGGCCCCGCCGACCTCGTGGAGGTCACCCTGGTGCTGGCGCGCGAGATGCTCGCCGCCGTCGGGCTGGACGCCGTCGACCCCGCCGACGCCCTCGCCGACGGGCGCGCCATGGACGCCTGGCGGCGGATGGTCGCCGCGCAGGGCGGCGACCCCGACGCGCCCCTGCCGACCGCGGCGCACACCCACGACGTCCTCGCCACCGCCGACGGGTACCTCACCGAGGTCGACGCGATGGCCGTGGGCGTGGCCGCGTGGCGCCTGGGCGCGGGCCGAGCGCGCCGCGAGGAGGCCGTGCAGGCCGGGGCCGGGGTGGAGCTGCACGCCGTGCGCGGTGACGCGGTGCGCGCCGGGCAGCGGGTCGCGACCCTGCACACCGACACCCCCGAGCGCTTCGCCTGGGCGCTGGAGGCGCTGGAGCCCGGTCTCGTGGTCGGCGCCGCGGCGCCCGCCGCGGTGCCGCTGGTCCACCGCCGCGTCACCGCCTGACGCCGGCGGGCCCGCGCGCCCCGCGTGCTCCGGCCCGCGGGAGCTGACACGATCGGCGTCCGAACAACAGCCCGACCGCACAGGAACGAGGGGACGACATGTCGACGCCGGGCAACGAGTACGGCAACCAGTACGGCAACGAGCACGGCAACCAGTACGGCGGCTACCAGGACCAGCCCTACGGCGCGCAGCCCCGCAACGGCGTCGGCCTGGCCTCGCTGATCCTGGGCATCATCGGCCTGCTGCTGTGCTGGTTCCTCGGCATCGGCATCATCCCCGGCATCATCGGGCTGATCCTGGGTGTCGTCGGGATGAAGCGCGCCAAGCGGGGCCTGGCCACCAACCGCGGCGTGGCGATCGCCGGTGTGGTCACCAGCGTCCTCGCCGTCATCGCCAGCGCGATCTTCCTGGCGATCACCATCGCCGTCGGCACGGCGTTCTGGAACAACGGTGGGGCCGACCTCACCGAGTGCCTGCAGAACGCCGGCGACGACCTCGCCGCGCAGCAGCAGTGCCAGCAGGACTTCAACGAGAACCTCGGTGTGACCGTCGAGTGACCGTCGAGTGACCGTCGAGTGACCGCCGAGTGACCGTCGAGCGGCCACGACGGGCCCCGGCGTGCGCCGGGGCCCGTCGGCCGTTCAGGCGGCGTCGGTGAGGGCCTGGAACTCCTCGTCGGTCAGCTCCACGTCGGCCGCGGCGCAGTTCTCCTCCAGGTGCTCCACCGAGGAGGTGCCGGGGATCGGCACGATCACGGGGGAGCGGCGCAGCAGCCACGCCAGTGCGAGCTGGCCGGTGGTGGTGCCGGGGTGGTTGCCCGCCACCGCGTCCAGCGGCCCGCCCGGGCGGGCGAGGGTGCCCGCGTCGACCGGGGCCCACGGGATGAACGCGATGCCCTGCGCGGTGCAGAAGTCCAGCAGCTCCTCCGCGCGCCGGTCGCCGAGGTTGTAGCGGTTCTGCACCGACGCCACCGGCAGCCCGGCGGCCTGCGCGGCCTCCACCTCGTCGACGCCGACCTCGGACAGGCCCACCTGCTTCACCAGGCCCTCGTCGAGGAACGACTTGATCTCGCCGAACTGCTCCTCGCGGGGGACCTTCGCGTCGATGCGGTGCAGCTGCCACAGGTCGATCTGCTCCACGCCGAGGCGGCGCAGCGACATCAGCAGGCACTGGCGCAGGTACTCCGGGCGGCCCAGCGGAGGCCACACGTCCGGGCCGTGGCGGGTCAAGCCGCCCTTGGTGGCGATGACGACGTCGCCGTAACCGGACCCGTCGTGCAGGGCCTCCTTGATGAGGTCCTCGGACACGAACGGGCCGTAGGAGTCGGCGGTGTCGATGAACGTCACGCCGAGCTCGACCGTGCGGCGCAGCACGCGCACGGCCTCGTCGTGGTCCTTCGGCGGCCCCCAGATGCCGGGGCCGGTGATGCGCATCGCGCCGTAGCCGAGGCGGTGGACGGTCTTGCCGCCCAGGTCGATGGTGCCGCTGTTCGCGACGGTCATGGGTTTCCTCTCCCGCGGAGCCGGTCGGGCGGCGCGCTCGGGCGCCGCGCCGACGCTACGTCCGCTCCGCGTCACCCGCCCGCTCACCCGCCCCCCTCAGCCGCCCCACCGCCCCCTCCCCGTGGTGATCGTGCACGGGTGAACTCTCAACCGTGCATGATCACCGCGGGGAGCGGAGGGAACGGAGCGGAGGGAACGGAGCGGAGGGAACGGAGCGGGAGGAGGGAGCGGAGCGGGGGAAGAGGGTGGTGGCGTCAGCGCGGCTCCGTCGGCGGCTCGCCCGCCGGGCCGTCCTCGCCCAGGGTGCGCTGCCACCAGGTGACGTCCCGCCAGGCGCCGTGCTTGAAGCCCACCCGCCGGTAGGTGCCGACGCGTTCGAAGCCCATCGCCGCGTGCAGCCCGGCGCTCGGCGCGTTCGGCTCGGCCACCCCGGCGAACAGCGAGCGGTACCCGCGCCGCTCCAGCCGCGCGAACAGCTCGGCGTACAGCAGGCGCCCCACGCCGCTGCGGCGCCGCCCGAGCTCGGCGTACACGCTCACCTCGCACGACCAGCGGTAGGCGGCGCGACCGGAGAACGGCCCGGCGTACGCGTACGCGACCACGCGCGGGCCCTGCTCGCCGGCTTCCTCGGCGACGACCCAGGCGTGCCGCTCCTGCGCGCTGGCGATGCGCCGGGCCAGCTCCGCCGCGTCCGGCGGCTCCGACTCGAACGAGATCACCGTCTCGCGCACGTACGGGGCGTACAGGGCGGAGCAGGCGGCGGCATCTGCGGCGGTGGCGTCGCGCACGCTCAGCGCGACCGGGGCGGGGGAGGACACGCCCGCAGGTTAGGAGCGGCTCGGGGCTGTCAGGATCGGGGGGTGAGCACCCTCGACGACATGCGCGCCCTGCCCAAGGTGTCCCTGCACGACCACCTCGACGGTGGCCTGCGCCCGGCGACGATCGTGGAGATCGCCTCGGCCAACGGGCACACCCTGCCCACCACCGACCCCGAGCAGCTCGCGGAGTGGTTCCGCGAGTCCGCCGACTCCGGCTCCCTGGTCCGCTACCTGGAGACGTTCGACCACACCGTCGCCGTCATGCAGGACGCGGAGTCCCTGGCCCGGGTGGCCACCGAGGCCGTCCTGGACCTCGCCGCCGACGGCGTCGTCTACGGCGAGCTGCGCTACGCCCCCGAGCAGCACCTGCGCGGCGGCCTCACCCTCGACGAGGTCGTCGTCGCCGTGGAGGAGGGGATGCGCCGCGGTGAGCAGCAGGCCGCCGAGGCCGGGCGCACCATCCGCGTCGGAACCCTGCTGACGGGGATGCGGCACGCCGACCGCTCCCTGGAGATCGCCGAGCTGACCCTGCGCCACCGCGACGACCCGGACGGCCGCGTCGTCGGCTACGACATCGCCGGTGCCGAGGACGGTTTCCCGCCCGGTCGCCACCGCGAGGCGTTCGACCTGCTGCACGCGGCGAACTTCCCCGTCACCATCCACGCCGGTGAGGCCGCCGGGGTGGAGAGCATCGCCGAGGCGCTGTTCCCGTGCGGGGCGCAGCGCATCGGCCACGGCGTGCGGATCGTCGAGGACATCGAGTTCGGCGACGGCACCGACCGCCTCGGCCTGCCCGACGCCCGGCTGGGGCGGGTCGCGAACTGGGTGCGCGACCGCGGCGTGGTGCTGGAGCTCGCCCCGTCCAGCAACGTGCAGACCGGCGCGGCCACCAGCGTCGCCGAGCACCCCGTGACCGTGCTGAAGGACCTGGGTTTCTCGGTCTCGGTGAACACCGACAACCGGCTGGTGTCGGCCACCACCCTCTCGCGGGAGTTCGCGCTGCTCGCCGACGGGGCCGGCTGGACGCTGGAGGACGTGGAACGGGTCACCATCACCTCGCTGGCGGCGTCGTTCCTGCCGTTCCCGGACCGCCTGGCGCTCGCCGCCGACGTCATCCGGCCCGCGTACGACGCGGCGCGCGAGGCGGCCCGCGGCGGCGCGCAGGGCTGACCCCGGGAGTCCGGGGAGTCGTTCAGCCCCGCGGGCGGTGCGCGCGCTGCTGCTTGTGGATCACCTTCCACCGCTGCGTGCGTTCCGCCCGCAACCGCGCGTCGGTGCGGGCGGCGAAGAACTCCTGCTCGCGCTCCAGCTTGCGGTAGCTGTCCAGCCGACGCCGGTCGATCACCCCGGCGTCGATCGCGGCCACCACCGCGCACCCGGGCTCCGCGGTGTGGGTGCAGTCGCCGAAGCGGCAGTCCACCGCGAGGTCCTCCACGTCGGCGAACGTGCGCTGCAGGCTCTCGGCGGCACCCTCCCCGCCCAGGCCGACGGTGCGCAGACCGGGGGTGTCCACGAGCACCAGCCCGCCGGGCAGCGGCAGCAGTTCCCGCTGCACGGTGGTGTGCCGGCCCTTGCCGTCCCCGGCGCGCACTGCCGCGGTGGCGAGGCGGTCCTCCCCGAGCAGCGCGTTGGCGAGGGTGGACTTGCCCGCGCCCGAGGCGCCGAGGAGCACGACGGTGCCGGACAGCTCCCCGCGGAGCTCCTCGACACCCGCCCCGCGCTCGGCGCTCACCGCGTGCACACCGGCGCCCAGGGCGGCGGTCTCCACCTCGGCCAGGGCCGCCGCCAGTTCCCGGCCGGTCAGCAGGTCGGTCTTGGTGAGCACCACCAGCGGCCGGGCGCCGGAGTCCCAGGCGAGGGCGAGGAACCGCTCGACGCGGCCCAGGGGCGCTCGCCGGGCGGGCGCGACGACCACGACGACGGTGTCGACGTTCGCGGCCAGCACCTGCTCGGTGGAGCGGCCGGAGACCTCCGCCCGGGTCAGCGCGGTGCGCCGGGGCAGCACCGCGAGCAGTTCCGGGTCGGCGCCGGCCAGGCCGAGCACCACCCAGTCGCCGGTGGTGGGTTCCGGCAGCAGCGCGCGCGGCACGCCGACGCGCTGCGGGCCCAGCGGGGTCTGCACGTCGAGCGCACCGCGGTGGGTGCGCACGACGCGGGCGGGCACGAGCGGCCCGGGGTGGTCGTGGTGGTGCTGCGCCAGCGCGAGTTCCCAGCCCTCGTCCCAGCCGTACGGGTCGAGGGGGTGCGCGGCGCTCCTCTCCTGCGCGGAAGTCGTCACGCGACGACGGTAGGAACCTCCCGGCACCGCGGGCGAGGGGTTTTCCGCGGTGCCGGGCCCGGTGTCAGTAGCGGAACCGTGCGACGAGGGCGCTCAGCTCCCGGGAGGTGCGGGCGAGGTCGGCGCTGGTCTGCTGCGACTCGGTGACCGCCTGGGCGGTGGAGGAGGCGGCGTCGGCGACCCCGGCGATGTTGGTGGCGATGTCCCCGGAGGACGCGGCGGCCGCGGCGACGTTGCGGTTCATCTCCGCCGTCGTGGCGGTCTGCTCCTCCACCGCGGACGAGATCGTCACCTGGAAGTCGTTGATGCGGCCGATGATGGCGGAGATCTCCCCGATCGCCCCCACGGCGCCGGCGGCGTCGGACTGGATGGTCTGCACGCGCCGGGAGATGTCGTCGGTGGCGCGGGCGGTCTGCTGGGCCAGCTCCTTCACCTCGCCGGCGACGACGGCGAAGCCCTTGCCCATCTCCCCGGCCCGGGCGGCCTCGATGGTGGCGTTCAGCGCCAGCAGGTTCGTCTGCTCCGCGATCGCGGTGATGGCCTTGACGACCGAGCCGATCTCCTGCGAGGACTCGCCCAGCGCGGCGATCGTGCGGCTGGTGGACTCCGCGACCTGCACGGCCTCGGAGGCCACGCGGGCGGCCTCGTCGGTGTTGGAGGAGATCTCGCGGATCGAGGCGCCCATCTCCTCCGAGCCGGCGGCGACCGTCTGGACGGTGGAGGAGACCTCCTCGGCGGCGCCGGAGACCACACCCGCCTGCGCGGAGGTCTCCTCCGCACCGGCGGCGATCTGGGTGGAGATCGCCGACATCTGCTGCGCGGAGGCAGCGACACCCGCGGAGGCGGTGTCGATGGTGCCGACCAGCTCGCGCAGCTGCGCGGTCGCGGTGTCCAGCGACTGGGCGGTGCGGCCCACCTCGTCGTGCGAGGTCAGCCCCGCGGTGCGGGTGAGGTCGCCGTCCTTGAGGCCGTCGGCGACCGCCTGGACCTTGCCCAGGCCGGCGGCGATGGAGCGGGCGATCGCGGCGCCGGCGGCCAGCGCCACGGTGATGCCCACGGCCAGCAGCACCAGCACGGTGGTGCGGCTGTCGGTGTAGGTCTCCTCGACGTCGGCGGCGAGCTGGTCGACGGTGGCGTTCTCGATGTCGCGCAGCGTCGCGAGGGTCTCGTTCATGACGTCGGTGTGCTCGCCGAGCTGCTCCTGCACCTCGTCGACCCGGCGGAGGTCGCCGGCGCGGCTGGCGGGCACGCCCTCGGCGTCGCGCAGCTCGTTGTAGGCGACCCAGGCGTCCTCGAAGGCCCGCACGTGCTCCTCGCGACCGGTCTGGTCGGTGCTCTTGTAGGCGGCCAGCGCCTCCTCCACCGCGGCGCGGTCGGCGGTGAGCTGCTGCTCCCTGTCGGCCTTGGCCGCCGGCTCGGTGCTGAGGACGTGGCTGAGGAAGTCGATGCGGGCCTCGCGGAACTCGATCGCGACGTCGTCGAGAGCGCGGATCGCGGTGAACCCGTCCTCGTCCATGTGCGCGGCGCTGTCCCGCACCGCGCCCAGGGAGCGCAGTCCCGTCACGCCGACGAGGACGCCGACCAGCGCGGCCAGGGCCACGGCGGCGAGGACCTTCACGGCGATGCCGCGGTCGGCCCACCACGCACCGGCCTTCGCGCGGTGGGGGTTGTTCGCGTTCACAGGTGCCTCCGAACGGGGGACGATCGTTTCCGGCCCTTGCATCGGCAACTACCGTGGCGGGCTGGAGGACCGGTGCCCGGAGCACCGACCACGAGCGCGCCCCCGGGTCGCGCCGGCGGCCGTGCGTCAGCCGGTGAGGGAGACGTCGCGCAGCAGGGGGCCCAGGAGCCCGGCGTCGGAGGGCGGTCCCGCGTCGGCCGGCGGCAGCACCCGGGTGCCCGCGGCGGCCGCCGCGCGGCGCACCGCGGCGGTGAACTCCGGCCCCGCCCAGCGGGCGTCCAGGACCTCCACGCCGCCGGCCAGCAGCGCCGTGGTGGCCGGGTCGCCCGGCAGCGCGGCCGCGGCCCCGTCGCCGAACTCCGCCACCACGGCGTCGGCCAGCCGCTCCAGGGGCCCTGCGCCGGTCAGCACGCACGAACCGCCGGCGGCAAGGACGGCCATCGTGCTGCGCACGGTCGGCAGCAGCCGGCCGCCGCCCAGGACGCCCACCACCGAGGGCGGGGCGCTGCCGGGCAGCCTGGGCACGAGCAGGTCCAGCTTGTCGGCCCACCCGGCCCAGCGGACCGCCGCGTCGATGCAGTAGTCGACCGCCGCCAGCGCCTCGGAGAGCCGGCAGCGCTCCGTGCGGCGCACCAGCTCCACGAGCTCGGTCCGCCGCGCCTCCAGGTCCACCGCGACGGACAGCAGGGCGCGCCCGCGCACCAGGGGGGCTGCGGCGCCGGTGGCGGCGGCCGCCCCGACCGCGGCCGCCAGCACCTTGCGCACCACGTCCTCGCCCACGCCCGGCTCCGGGGCGGGGTCCGTGCCGGGCTGCGAGCCCGCTGCCCGGTCAGCCACGGCAGGCCCGCAGCAGCAACCGCGCGTCCAGGCGCGCGTCCGGGCCCGCCGGCGCGTCCAGGCCCAGGCGCTCGCGGTGCGCACCGGCCAGCCAGCCGCGCCGCTCGGGACCGCTCGGGCCCCACACGGTGACGGCGGTGGCCTCCGCCAGCAGCGTGCGCGGGTCCACGCCGTCGCGCACCGTGCGCACGCCCAGGACGGGCCCCGGCGGGGGCGGCAGGGTGCGCCGGCCGGTGGCGACGACGGCCGGAGCCGCCCACCAGCCACCGGCGGGCAGTCCCGCGGGCACGGCGGCCACGCCGTTCACCGCGGCGGCCTCGCGCGCCACCTCCGGCGACGGGCACGGGCCGACGCGGGTGGTGCGCTCCAGCGGGTCCCCGACGCGCAGGGCCGCCGCGGCGGCGTCCAGCCGGGCCACCACCGCCTCGGCGAGCGGTTCGACCACGAGCACCCGCGAACCGCCGGGACGGCCGTGGGCGCCGTCGGCCAGACCGGCCAGCAGCGCGGGCAGCACCGCGTCCAGGTCCGCACCGGCCAGCACCACGTCCACGGCCGTGGTGTCGCGGTCGGCCACCAGGGGCGTGCCGCGGTCGGCGAGGTCGAGGGCGAGTTCGCGCAGCTGCTCCGCGGTGCCGTCCGCGCGCACCGCGAGCAGCCCGTCGGCCTCCCACAGCACGGCGTCGGCGACCGGGTCGCGCCCCGGGGCGCTGGCCACGAGCCCGTCGGGCAGGCCGGCGTCGGCGCAGGCGCGCACGACCCGCTCGGCCACGGGCGCGGACTGCGCGTCGGGGCGCAGCAGCACCCCGGCGCCCGCGGCCAGCCCGGCGGCCACGGCGGTGAGGACCGCCGCCGGGGTGCTGCGCCACGTGGTGAGGACGGCGACGGCGCCACCGGTGCCGGGCCGGGCGCCGAGGGCGTCGAGCTTGTCGGCCCACCCGGCGGTGGAGAAGGCGGCGTCGAGCAGCCGGGGCCCGTCCACGGCGAGGCCGGTGGCCACGGGGCGCCCGGTGGTCAGGGCGCGGGTGACGGCCAGGGGGTGGACGTGGTCGGCGAGGACGTCGGCGAGGGTGAACAGGTGGCGGGCCCGGTCCTCACCGCTGAGCCAGGCCCACTCGGCGCGGCTGACGGCGACGACGCGCTCGAGGAGGCGGGTGAGGACGCCGTGGGCGGTGTCGGCGACGGCGAGGAGGTGCTCGCCGGTGGCGGGTGCGGCGACGTCGGTGCGGGGAGAGGTGCCGTCGCCCCCGGTGGCGGTCAGCTCGGCGGGCAGCGCGGCGAGGGAGGCGTCCTCGCGCGGGGGGCCCTGTGCGCGCCCCGGCTGCTCGCGGAGGTGCCGGGGCGCCCTCCCCGATGCTTCCGGTAGTTGCGACGTCACGGTGCGTAAGTCTACTGAGGTGCGGCTCGATTCCCGGGGTGAACGCCGCACTGGCAGGGTGGGGCCGTGCACTCCCACGGCCCGTCCGCCCCGCCCCCGCCCGTCTGGGAGAGCGTCGCCGCCTCCGACGGCGACACCCGGGACTTCGCCTGGTACGCCGGGGACCACCACATCCACACCACGTTCTCCCGCGACGCCATGTACGGCGTGGACGACCAGGTGCGGCGCGCGCGCGAGTGCGGGCTGGACTGGATGGTCATCACCGACCACGGCGGCCCGGACCACGCCAAGCAGTCCGTGGCGCTGCAGACCCCGCTCATCGCCGAGGCCCGCCGCCGGCACCCCGTGCTGGTGTTCCAGGGCATGGAGTGGAACGTCCCCGGCGCCGAGCACGCCACGTTCATCGCCCCCGACCACGAGGGCACCCCGGACCTGCTGGAACGCTTCGAGCGGATGTTCGACGGCGACGTGCTCGCCGCCGCCTCCAACCCCGGTGGCCCGCGCCTCATCGAGCACTCCGTGCAGGGCGGCCCGGAGGCCGAGCGGCTGGGGCTGGACGCGCTCGCCTGGCTCGTGGAGGAGCTGCGAACCGGTGAGGTCGGTGAGGCGCTGGTCCTGTCGAACCACCCGATGCGCACCGGGCGCGTCTCGCCGTCGAAGGTGCGCGGGTGGCGCGACGCCGCCCCGGGCGTGTTCGTCGGCTGGGAGGGCGCCCCCGGCCACCAGGCCGCGGCGCTGCCGGCGCCGCTGGGCCGCGGCCGCGGGCGCGGGCAGTACGACGAGTCGCCGGGCCGGTGGTCGTTCCCCGGGTACGACCTGGACCAGTACCGCACCTGGGGCGGTTTCGACGCCGCCACCGCGCGGGTCGGCGGGTTGTGGGACTCCCTGCTCGCCGAGGGCCTGCCGTGGTGGATCACCGCGAACTCCGACAACCACTTCGACCACGGCGACACCGTCGTCGTGGGGAACCCCGAGCGTGAGTTCTACGTCCAGCACGGCCACCGGGGGACGCCGGTGGACTCCGGTGTCGTGCAGCACGGGTACGTGGACTTCGCGCCCGGGTTCTACTCGCGCACCTGCGTGGGCGCGGTGCGCCGCGACTACCGCTCCGTCATGGCGGCGCTGCGCTCCGGCCGGGTGTTCGTCGTGCACGGCGGTCTCGTGCGCGCCGTCGAGGCCCGGGTCCGCCCCGGCGGCCAGGGACCCGGTGTCACGTTCGGCGCGCGCACCACCGTGCGCCGCGGCGGCGACGTGGAGGTGGAACTGCTCGTCGACCCCGCCACCGAGCCCAACGGCGGCGGGGAGGTGCCGCGCTCCGCGCGCTGGGACGTGATCGTCGGCACCGTCACCGGCCGCGTGGCCGACACCGAGCGCGACCTGTGGCAGGCCCCCGGCACCCGCGTGGTGGAGAGCTTCGAGGTGCCCGCGAACGCCCGCGGGCGCCAGCGGTTCGCCGTGACGCTGCGCGGGGTGGAGGACCCGTTCTACGTGCGGTTCCGAGGTGGCGACGGCCGGCACACCGACGCCGACGGGCACCCGCTGGTGGACCGCATCGGTGACTCCGACCCGTGGGACGACCTGTGGTGCTACACGAACCCGGTGTTCGTCGACGTGGAGTGACGAGCGCCCCGCCGCCTCAGAACGCGGAGCGGGGCACCCCTTGCCCGGGGTCGACGCGCGCGGGCCCGCCGGGGGAGGGGCGCACGTCGACGTCGAAGATCGCCGTGGGCAGGTACACCGTGGCGCAGGAGTTCGGGATGTCGACCACGCCGGAGAACCGCCCCTCGATCGGTGCGGCGCCGAGGATCACGTACGCCTGCTCCGGGGTCCACCCGAACTTCGTCAGGTAGTCGATGGCGTGCAGGCACGCGCGCTGGTAGGCCAGCTGGGAGTCCAGGTAGCGCTGCTCGCCGTCGAGGGTCACCGACGTCCCGGAGAACGCCAGCCACTGGCTGTACTGCGGGTCGGTGTTCCCGGGCAGGAACACGGCGTTCTCCGTGATCCCGTAGGTCTCCATCCCGCCGCGGATGACGTCGACGTGCAGGTCGATGAACCCGCCCATCTCGATCGCGCCGCAGAAGGTGATCTCGCCGTCGCCCTGGGAGAAGTGCAGGTCGCCGACCGACAGGTTCGCCCCGTCCACGTAGACGGGGTAGAAGACGCGCGTGCCCTTGGTCAGGTTCTTGATGTCCTGGTTGCCGCCGTTCTCCCGCGGGGGTGCGGTGCGGGCCGCCTCGCCGGCGACGCGGTCGAACTCCGCGCCCTGCAGGCTCCCCAGGATCGCGTCCTGCGCCAGCGGTGGCAGCGCGAGCGGTGGCACGCGCTCGGGGTCGGTGGCGATGAGCGCACCCTCGCGGCGGTTCCAGCGCGCCAGCAGTTCCGCGGAGGGTGCGGTGCCCATGAGGCCGGGGTGCACGATGCCGGTGAACGACACCCCCGGGACGTGCCGGGAGGTCGCGGTCTGCCCCTGGAAGTCCCACACCGCCTTGTAGGCGTCCGGGAACTGGTCGGTGAGGAACCCGCCGCCGTTCTGCTTCGCGAAGATCCCCGTGTAGCCCCAGCCCTGCCCGGCCAGCGGCCCGGAGTCCTCCTGCGGGATCGGGCCCAGGTCGAGGATGTCCACGACCAGCAGGTCACCGGGCCGGGCGCCCTCCACGGCGATCGGCCCGCTGAGCGCGTGCACCCGCGACAGCGGGGCGTCCCTGATGTCGTCGGCGGAGTCGTCGTTCCGGATCGCCCCGTCGAACCACTCGCGGCAGTGCACCCGGAACGACGTGCCCGGCCGCACGTGGACCTGCGCGGGGATGTCGGGGTGCCACCGGTTGTGCCCGACGAGCTCCTGCTCGGTGAAGGGTTTCGTGGAGTCCAGCGGGAAGACCACCTCGGGCACGTCGCCTCCTGGGTGTGCGCTGTTCGGGTCGGTGCGGAACCGCCTCAGGGGCGGGGGAGCCCGCGGTGCAGCGGGTTCACGGTGGTGGTGGTGCGCCGGCGCGCGGCCGGGGGTGGTGCGGTGACCACGTCGGGCGCCTCGCGGGTGCGTTCCGCGTCGTCCACCGCGCGCACCAGCGCGCGCGGCGCGAACGACAGCATCGGCCCGGTGAACGAACGCGGCGCCGGCCGCCCGCACGAGGGGCACTCGAACGTCGCGGGAGCGGTCCCGATGGGGCGGCTCACCTCCAGCGCGCCGTCCCGGTCGCACCGGTACTCGTACTGCGCCACGACACCTCCCGGAGCTGCGGACCGCCACGCCGTCGTGATCGCATGCTTCTCCGGTGCGCGTGGCGCGTCAAGGGCCGTGCCGCCACGAGTTCGCCGACCCGGTGGGGCGGGTTCCGCGCGCCCTCGTCACACTGGGCGCCGACCGCGACCCCGCCGGGCTCACCGCCGAGCCCCGCACCTGATGGAGGCCCCGTGACCAGCGACGCCGTCGTCGGCTCCTTCCCGTCCCCCGCGGACGGCCTGCCCCTGACCACGTACCGCTGGGCGGACGTCCCCGGCGAGCCGCTGGGCGTGGTGCAGGTCGCGCACGGCCTGGCCGAGCACGGCCGCCGCTACGCGCGCCTTGCCGCGGCGCTCAACGCCGCCGGGTTCGTCGTCGCGGCGGACGACCACCGCGGTCACGGTTCCTCCACCGGACCCGGTGTTCCCCTCGGCGGTTTCGGGGAGGTGGGGTTCGCCGGTTTCACGGCCGACATCGCCCGGTACGGCGAGCTGCTGCGCGATGAGCACGGCGGGCTGCCGGTGTTCCTGCTCGCGCACTCCCTCGGCTCGATGGGCGCGCAGAACGTCCTGCTGGAGCGTTCCGACCTGTACGACGGCGTCGTCCTCAGCGGCTCCACCGCGCTGGACGGCCTGGTCGACGTCGTGCGCTCGCTGCCGGCGGACCAGCCGGGCCTGGCGGCGTTCAACGCGCCCTTCGAGGACCGCACCGGGTTCGAGTGGCTCAGCCGCGATCCCGCGGAGGTGGACGCCTACGTCGCCGACCCGCTGTGCGGGTTCGCCACCGACGAGGCGATCCTCGCCGGTGCCCTGGCCACCGCTGCCGCGACCGCCGACCCCGCCCGGCTCGCCGGTGTCCGCGCCGACCTGCCCGTGCTCGTCGTCAGCGGCACCGAGGACCCCGTCGGCGGCACCGGCGGCGACCTGCTGGTGCGTCTCGTGGAGCGCTACCGCGCCGCCGGGCTGCGGAACGTGACGCTGGAGCTGCTGCCCGGTGCGCGGCACGAGGTGTTCAACGAGACGAACCGCGAGGAGGTCACCGCGCTCGTGGTGGCGTGGCTGCGGGAGCGGGCCCGCGCCGCCCGGTGACCCCGCGACGGTGAGCGCTCGACCGTGCGAGACCACGGGGGCGGCGGGGGCGGCGGGGGCGGCGGGGGCGGCGGCGGGTCAGCCGATGCCGGTGGCCGCGCGGACGTCGTGGCGCACCGCGTCGAGCCGTTCCGCGGCCACCAGCCGCGCCGCGGCGAGGTCGTCGTCGCCCGCGGCGGCCTCCACGTCCACGACGACCTCGCAGTAGCACTTCAGCTTCGGCTCGGTGCCCGAGGGCCGCACGACGACGCGGGCCCCCTCGGCGGTGCGCCAGCGCAGCCCGTCGGTGGGCGGCAGCCCGTCCACGCCGTCGCGCAGGTCCTCCACGCTCGCCACGGGCGAGCCGCCCAGCTCGGCGGGCGGCTGCTCGCGCAGCCGCGCCATCGCCGTGCCGATGAGGGAGAGGTCCTCCACGCGGATCGATACCGGGCCGGTGACGTGCACGCCGTCGCGGCGGGCGACGTCGTCCAGGACGTCCAGCAGGGTGCGCCCGTCCGCGAGCAGCCGCCGGGCCAGCCGCGCGGTGAGCACGGAGGCGGAGACGCCGTCCTTGTCGCGCACCACCGCGGGGGCGACGCAGTACCCGATGGCCTCCTCGTAGCCGAAGGAGATCCCGGGGACCCGGGCGATCCACTTGAAACCCGTCAGGGCGGGGGAGAACCGGGCCCCGTGGGCGGTGGCGATGCGCTCCAGGCCCTGGGAGCTGACCACCGAGCAGGCCAGGACGGCGCCGGGGGCGGCGAGGTGCTCGCCGAGCACCCAGCCCAGCTCGTCGCCGGACAGCGCCCGCCACGCGGAGCGGTCGCCGCGCTCACCGGTGGGCACCGCGACGCAGGCGCGGTCGGCGTCGGGGTCCACGGCCAGCACCAGGTCGGCCTCGACACGGGCCGCCAGGTCCAGCGCGAGGTCCAGGGCGCCGGGTTCCTCCGGGTTCGGGAACGCGACCGTGGGGAACGCCGGGTCCGGGTCCGCCTGCTGCGGCACGGCGTGCACGTCGCCGAAACCGCTGCGGCGCAGCGCCTCCGCGAGCACCTCGCCGCCGACGCCGTGCATCGCCGTGGTGACGACGCGCAGCTCGCGCGCCGGTCCCGGGTGCTCCGGCAGCCCCGTGGCGGCCAGGACCGCGTCCAGGTAGTCCGCGAGGACGTCCTCGCCGAGCACCCGCCAGCCGCCCTCCGCGCGGGGCAGGTCCGCCAGCGGGCCGACCGCGGCGATGGCCGCGGCGATCTCGCCGTCCACCGGCGGAACGATCTGCACGCCCCGGCCGTCCTCGCCGCCGGCGCGGCCACCCAGGTAGACCTTGTAGCCGTTGTCCTGCGGCGGGTTGTGGCTGGCGGTGACCATGACGCCCGCGTCGGCGTCCAGCGCGCGCACCGCGAACGCGAGCACCGGGGTGGGCAGCGGCCGCGGCAGCAGCAGCACCTCGCACCCGGCGGCGGTCAGGACCGCCGCGGAGTCGTCGGCGAACTCCCGCGAGCGGTTCCGCGCGTCCAGGCCGATCACGACGCGGGGGCGCTCGAAGCGCTGCACCAGCCACGCGCCCAGCCCGGCCGCGGCGCGCTGCACCACGGCGCGGTTCATCCGGTGCTCGCCCGCACCCACCGCACCGCGCAGCCCCGCCGTGCCGAACTCCAGCACCCCGGAGAACCGGTCCGCCAGGTCCGCGACGGCGCCCGCGTCGCCGCCCTCGGCGCCCGCCAGCACCGCCCGCAGCTCCTCGCGGTCGCGCTCGTCGGGGTCGTCGGCGATCCAGGCGAGGGCGCGCTCGCGCAGGTCCCCGGGCAGGGCGGTCGGCTCGGTCGTGCTCACGGGCCCGACCCTACGACCCGCCGCAGGGGGGTGGCGCGGGCACGCGGTGCCGCGCCAGGCTGGCCCCGTGAGCGACGAGGTGAGCACCCCACCGGCCGCGGTCGCCCGGGGCGACGACGAGCTGCGGGTGCCGTTCTGGATCGTGCTGGCCGGGGTCGGCGCCGGCGCCGCCTGGGCGCTGGCCGGCGTGGCGCTCGGCGCGCGGTTGGCCCGCCGCCGCTGACCGGCGCGGGAACAACCCCCGCCGGTGCCTGGTTCGCCGCCGGTGTGAAGGCGATCGTCTACAGCGAGTCCGGTGGCACCGACGTCCTGCGGCTGGTGGAGCGCCAGGTGCCCGAGCCCGGCCCGGGTGAGGTGCGCGTGCGCGTGGCCGTCTCCGGGGTCAACCCCACGGACTGGAAGTCGCGCAGCGGCGCCACGGCCGCCGCGCCGGACGGCGAGGTGGTGCCGAACCAGGACGGCGCCGGCACCGTGGACGCCGTCGGCGAGGGCGTGAGCGGCCTCGCCCCGGGCCAGAGGGTGTGGGTCTACATGGCCGCGCAGGGCCGCCCCACCGGCACCGCGCAGGAGGTCACCGTGCTGCCCGCCGAGCGGGTGCTGCCGCTGCCCGACGGTGTGCCCTTCGACGCCGGTGCCGCCCTGGGCGTGCCGGCCGTCACCGCCCACCGCACCCTCACCGTCGCCGAGGACGGCCCCCGCCGCCTGGGCCCCGGTGCCCTGGCCGGGCGCACCGTGCTCGTCGCCGGCGGCGCGGGCGCCGTCGGGCACGCCGCGATCCAGCTCGCCCGCTGGGCCGGTGCCACCGTGGTCGCCACCGTCAGCGGCCCGGAGAAGGCCCGCCTGGCCAGCGCCGCGGGAGCCCACCACGTCGTGAACTACCGCGACGCCGACGCCGCCGAGCAGGTGCGCCGCGCGGCCCCCGACGGCGTCGACCAGGTCGTCGAGCTGGCGCTGGGCGCGAACCTGGAGCTGGACCTGGCCGTGGTGCGCCCGGGCGCGAGCATCGCCGTGTACGCCAACGACGGCGGCGTCCCCGTGGAGCTGGACGTGCGCCCCAACATGGTGCTGAACACCCGCTTCCAGTTCGTCCTCATGTACACGATGGGGCAGCACAACCTCGACGCCGCCGCCCAGGACGTCACCGCCGCGCTGCGCGACGGCGCGCTGCCGGTGGGCGAGGAGCACGGCCTGCCGCTGACCCGGTTCCCGCTGGAGCGCACCGCCGACGCGCACGCCGCCGTGGAGGCCGGCACCGTCGGCAAGGTGCTGATCGACGTGGGGCAGGACGCGGCGGGCCCGGCCGGCGCGTGAGCACCGCGCCCGCGTTCGGCGACCTCGTCCGCCGCGCCCTGGCCCTGCCGGGGGACCGGGTGCTGCTGGGGCTGGCGGGGCCGCCGGGCGCGGGCAAGACCACGCTCGCGCGCGCCCTCGTCGCCGCCGTGCGCGAAGCCGCCGGTGACGAGAGCGCCGCGCAGCACGTGCCGATGGACGGCTTCCACCTGGCGGACGTGGAGCTGGACCGGCTGGGCCGGCGCGGGCGCAAGGGCGCCCCGGACACCTTCGACGTCGCCGGGTACGCCGCGCTGCTGCGCCGGCTGCGCGGGCAGGGCGCCGGGGAGGTCGTCTACGCCCCGGCGTTCGACCGCGAGATCGAGCAGCCGGTGGCCGGCAGCGTGCCCGTGCACCCCGGCACCCGGCTCGTCGTCAGCGAGGGCAACTACCTGCTGCTGGACGGACCCTGGGCGGGCGTGCGGGAGCTGTTCGGCGAGGTGTGGTTCGTCGCCGGCGACGCCGCGCAGCGCACCGGGCGCCTGGTGCGCCGGCACGTGGAGTTCGGCAAGGAGCCGGACGCCGCGCGGGCGTGGGTGGCGGCGGTCGACGCGCCGAACGCCGACCTCGTGGACGCCACCGCCTCCCGCGCCGACCTGGTGCTCACCGGGGACCTCGACCTGCCCACCACCTGACACCCGCCGGGGGCCGGGAGAGGATGGGCCGCGTGCCGCGCATCCCCGTCGTCGTCCTCGCCGGCTTCCTCGGCGCCGGCAAGACCACCGTCCTGAACCAGCTGCTGCGCTCGGCCGCCGAGGTGCGCCTCGGCGTCGTCGTCAACGACTTCGGCGCCATCGGGGTGGACGCCCTGCTGGTGGCCGGGCTCGCCGACGACACCGTCTCGCTGGAGAACGGCTGCCTGTGCTGCAGCACCGAGGACGGCAGCGTGGAGGAGCTGCTGGCGCGCCTGGCGGCACCCCGGGGCGGTGAGGTCCTCGACGCGATCCTCATCGAGGCCAGCGGCGTCGCCGAGCCGGCGGCGATGGTGCGCCGGGTGCTGCTCAGCGGCGTCGAGGGCATCGAGTACGGCGGCCTGGTGGTGGTCGTGGACGCCGTGGAGTTCGAGGCGACGAGTTCGCGCCACCCCGCGCTCGGCGACCACGTCGCGATGGCCGACGTGGTGCTGCTGACCAAGACCGACCTCGTGGGGGAGGCGGAGCTCGCGCGGGTCGCCGCGCACTGCCGGGAGCTGAACCCGTGGGCGCCCGTGGTGCCCGCCGCGCAGGGGCGCGTGGATGCCCGGCTGCTGTTCGACGAGCGGCCCGCGGTGCAGCGCCAGCTGACGCTGGGGGAGGCGGTGGCCGAGGAGCACGGCGACCACCTCCACACCGCGTACGAGACCGTGGAGTTCACCAGCGACGAGCCCCTCGACCCGCGCGCGTTCGTGCGCTTCCTGGACGGGCGGCCCTCGGGGGTCTTCCGCATCAAGGGCTTTGTGCGCTTCGCCGCGCCCTCGCACCCGCAGCGGTTCGTGCTGCACACCGTCGGCGCGGCCGTGCGCTTCGAGCGCACGGCCTGGCCGCGGGGTTCGGCGGGCCGCACGGAACTCGTCCTCATCGGCGCCGGGATCGACGAGGCGGCGCTGCAGGGGGACCTGCGAGCCTGCGTGGCGGGCGGTCCGGTGGCGGACGAGGAGATGGCGATGATGGGCGTGCTGCGCAACACCGAGGGCGTCGACACCGAAGGTGTCGACGGCGCCGGTGCCGAGGACCCGGACGGCGGCGGGGCGGGCTGACGCGGGCGCGTCAGCACAGCAGGTCCCGGCGCCGGTACCCCGCTGCGCCGACGACGGCGAGCAGCACCGCCACGAGCGTCATCACCAGCGCGGCGGCCGTGCCGGCGGGTTCCAGCGGCACGAGCGCCAGGTGCGCGAACGGCGAGACCTCCCGCACCCACGCGGGGGCGCCGGTGCTGTCGGCGAGGATCTGCAGGAGGAAACCCCCGACCGCGGGCAGCGAGCCCACCAGGGCGGTGGCCGACGGCAGCCACCCGGCGGCGAGCACCGCCGCTCCCAGGCAGAGCAGCGCCACCGGTGCCGTGCTCCACGTGCCGCGCAGCGCGTCCGCGAGCGGGAGGCCGCCCCCGGCGGCGGTGCCGCACCAGGTGGCGAACGCCGCCACGGACAGCAGGGTGAGGACCCCAGCGGCCGTCACCGCGGCCTCGGTCCCCAGCAGGCGCAGGCGACCCACCGGCCCGGCCGCCGGCAGCGCCAGGCGGCGGTCCGACTCCGCCGCCACGAGCGCCGCGATCCGCACCGCGGCGAACACGCCGACCGGGACGGGCAGCAGCGAGAACACCGTCGCGGTGAAACCCCGCACGCTGTCCAGCGCCGCGAAACCCGCCTGCCCGGCCAGGTCGCTCACGGCCGCGTCCTGCGCCAGGAACTCCGTTAGGGCGACCGCGGTGGTGCCGATGAGCAGGTAGTAGGCGCCGATCCCCGTGGACCACCCCGCCACCGGCCGCAGGGCACGGCGCACCGCGAAACCCCCCACCGAGCCCAGCAGCGCCGTGCGGGCCCGCCGGTGCGCGGGGCGTGCGAGCAGGCCCGAACCCACGTCCCGCCGGCCGGCCAGGACCAGCGCCACCGCGGCGAGCGCCGCCGCCGCCGCGAGCAGCAGCAGGACGGGCAGCACCCGGTCCTGCGCGTACGGCCGGCTCAGCCCCAGCAGCCCGAACGGCGAGGCCCAGCGCAACCCCTGCCACCCGGGCACCCCGTCGGCGACGGACCGGGTCAGCAGACCCGCGCCGAGGGCCGCGACGGCCGCACCGGTGGCGGCCGAGCGGGTGCCGAGGACCTGCGCGGCCAGCGCGGCGACGGCCGCGGAGAACAGCCCGAGGGCGGCGATCCCGGCGCCGTGGACGGCGGCGCCGCCCGTCGGGGTCCCGGCGAGGACGAGGGCCGCCGCGAGGGCCGCACCCGTGGCGGTCACCACTGCCGCCACCGCGAGCAGTTGCCGGCCCACGGCCGTGCGCAGCCGCACCGGGCCGGCCAGCAGCAGGTTCCAGCGGCCCGCCTCCTCCTCCCCGCGGGTGGTGCGGGTGGTCGCCAGCGCGGCCCACGCACCGACCAGGACGGCGACGGGGGTGCCCGAGCGCCACACGGTGAAGCCGCCGGCGGTCTCCAGCGCGACGGGCTCCCCGAACAGGGTGCGCACCGCCGGGTTCTGCGCGACGGCCAGCAGGCCGGCGAGGGTCGCGGGGTCGGCGGCCAGGGCGTCGAAGCTCGCCGCGACGGTCGCCGTCAGGGCGACGGCGACGAGCAGGGTCGCCAGCCCGCCGCGTCGCACCTGGCGCAGCGCCAGGCGCCCCACGGCCCGGCCGGTGCCCGGCGCGGCGGCCGGGACGGCGGGGACGTCCGGGACCCGCGCGGGTGCGGGGGAGGTGCGCGTGCTCACCGCACCGCTCCTTCCCCGTAGTGGTCCAGGAAGACCTCCTCCAGGCGGGGTTCGCGCACGCTGAGCGCGGTGACCCCCGCCGCGGCGAGCTGACCCAGCACGGGGCCGGGCGAGCCGGTGAGCGAGAACCGCAGCCGCCCCTCGCCGGTGCTCTCCACCCCCTCCACGCCGGGCACCGCCTCCAGGCGCGGCGGTTCCCCCGTGAACGTGACGGTCACCTCGCTGCGGTGCAGGCGGCGCAGCTCCGGCACGCCGGCGACCTCCACGAGGCGGCCGGCGCGCAGGATGCCGACGCGGTCGCACACCGCCTCCACCTCGGCGAGCTGGTGGGAGCACAGGAACACCGTCCGCCCCTGCTCCCGGGCCTCGACGACGGCGCGGCGGAACTCCCGCTCCACCAGCGGGTCCAGGCCGCTGGTCGGCTCGTCCAGCACGAGCAGCGGTGCCCGGCTGGCGAAGGCCGCCACCAGCGCGACCTTCTGCCGGTTCCCGCTGGAGTACGTGCGGGCGGGTTTCGAGGGGTCCAGGCCGAACCGCTCGACGAGCTCGTCGCGGCGCGCGGTGTCGGTGCCGGCCCCGGTGGCGGCCAGCAGGTGCAGCACCTCGGCCCCGGTCAGCTTCGGCCACAGCGCCACGTCGGCGGGCACGTGCGCCAGCAGCCGGTGCGCGCGGGCGACGTCGGACGCGTCGACGCCGAACACCTCCGCGCGCCCGGCCGTGGGCCGGGCGAAACCCAGCAGCAGGCGGATCGTGGTGGACTTCCCCGCGCCGTTCGGGCCGAGGAAACCGAACACCTCTCCGACGGGGACGTCCAGGGACAGGTCGTCGAGGGCCGTCGTCCGGCCGTAGCGCTTGGTGAGGCCGACGGCGCGCAGCGCTGGTCCGCTCATGGTGGGGAACCCTTCCGGTCGTCGCCGATCTGACCGCCGACCAGACTTCCCGGCACACCGAGGAGGAGCGTACGCCGATCGCACGGCCCGGGACAGGGGATTCCCACGCGTCGTCGCTGTGGCAGGGTCCCGGTGTGCAGAAGAACCCGCAGCAGGGTGCGTCCCGGCCGTTCACCGGGCTGGTCGCCTACCCGCCCACCCCCTTCGACGCGTCCGGTGCGGTGGACACCGCGGCGCTGCGCGACCTGGTGACCCGTCCGGCCGCCGGTGGCGCCGACGCCGTCGCCGTGCTCGGGACCTCCGGCTCGGGGGTGTACCTCGACGCGGACGAGAGGCGCGCCGTCGTACGGCACGCCGCGCAGGCGCTGCGGGGTTCGGGGGTTCCCCTGTACGCGGCGGTCAGCGCCCTGTCGACCCGGGACGCGGTGGCCGCCGCCCGCGACGCCGTGGACGCCGGCGCCGACGGGGTCCTCGTCTCGCCGGTGGGGTACGTGCCCCTCACCGACGAGGAGGTGGTGCCGCACGTCGCGGCGGTGGCCGCTGCGGCAGGGGTCCCGGTGTGCTTCTACAACAACCCGACCACCACCCGCTACGACGTGACGCTGCCGGTGCTGCGGGAACTGGCGGGTGCCGGTGCGGTGGCCGCCGTGAAGGACACCGCCGCCGGCCCGGAGCAGTGGCGCGAGCGCCTGGCGGGCTACCGGGACGCGGGGCTGCCGTGCGCCGTGGGGCTGAGCCGGGACGTGCTGCTGCTGGGGGCCGGCAGCGCTGCGGACGCCTGGCACTCCGGCGTCGCGGCGCTGCTGCCCACCGCCTACGCGCGCTCGCGCGCGGCCGTGGTCGCCGGGGACGGGCCGGAGGTCGACCGGTGGACGGGGTTCTTGCGGCCCGTCGTCGAGGAGCTGGCGCGGCTGCGCCCGATCGCCGGTCTGCACGCCCTCGCGGCTGCGCTGGGCGTGCCGGCGGGGGCGCCGCGCGCACCCCTGCGCCCCGCCCCGGACGCTGCGGTGAGCCGGTTCCGCGAGCTGGTGGCGGCCCCGGCGGCGGGGTGACCCCGCTCGCCCCGCTCCCGGGCGGCCTGTGAGGCTGCGCGGGTGGGCAGCGCAGCGCAGGACCGGGCCGGGGTGGGGTTCCGCTGGGCGAGCGCGCCCGGTCAGGTGGGAGCTCCGGAGCGTCGGCGCCTGCTGGAGTGCTGGGTGGAGGTCAGCAACGCCGGTGGTGCGGTCGGCTTCCCCCGGCTGCCGGTGGACGAGGCCCGGGTCGGCCCGGTGCTCGACGAGCTGCTGGCCGGGCTGGGACCGCACCGGAGCCTGCTGCGCGCCCTGGACGGCGCGGAGCTGCTCGGCTGGCTCGCGCTGGACGTGCCGGACTCCGAGGTCACCGGCCACCGGGGACGGGTCTCACGGGTGCAGACGGCGCTGCCGGCCCGCGGGCGCGGGGTCGGCAGGGCGCTGATGGCCGAGGTCGCCCGGCACGCCCGCGACGACCTCGGCCTGGACCACCTCGTGCTGGAGGTGCGCGGCGGCGCCGGGACCGAGCCGTTCTACGAGCGGCTCGGGTGGGTCCGGCACGGCCGGCACCCGCGGGCGCTGCGCATGCCCGACGGGTCGCTGCGCGACGAGCTGCACCTGCACCTGCCGCTGCGCTGAACCGCGCAGCCCCGCACCGCTCAGAAGCGGAAGGGGATGGGGATCGGCCCGCAGCAGCACACTCCGCGCCCACCACCGGCCATGAGCAGCGACGCGGCCTGGTAGCAGGCCAGGAACCGCACGGCGCTGGGCACGGCGCCGCCCAGCAGCCCGCGGCTGCGCACGATGCTGCGCACGGCCCCGGAGCAGGAGTCGCCGCCGTGGGCGACGCGGTGGGCGCACGCGTATCCCTTCCGGGGTGAGATCCGGCGCTGGTAAACGTCGCACAGGGCGTCGAACGCTCGGGCTGCGGGGCTCGTCATGCCCCGACGCTAGCGCCGTCGCGGCCGCGGCGCCCGGCGTCGAGGCGATGAGTCCGGCGCCGGGCGCCGGTCACCTCCCCGACGGCTGGTCGACGGTAAAGGAGCGGCGTGGTGTCGGAGGTCTTCCCTAGGGTTCCGGTCATGGCAACGGCGAGCACGGCGGCCGCGCGGGCGGTGTCCCCGGCGGTCGAAGCGCGGGGACTGGTGAAGAGGTACGGCGACGTCACCGCGGTGGCGGGCGTCGATCTGACGGTGCCGGCCGGCACCGTCCTGGCCCTGCTGGGCCCCAACGGCGCCGGCAAGACGACGACGGTGCGGATGCTCACCACGCTGCTGGTCCCCGACGAGGGGACCGCCACCGTGGCGGGCGTGGACGTCGTGGCCGACCCGCGCGAGGTGCGCCGGCGCATCGGCCTGTCCGGCCAGTACGCGGCGGTGGACGAGAACCTCACCGGGTTCGAGAACCTGGACATGGTGGGCCGGCTGTACCACCTGGGGCGCAAGCGCTCGCGGGAGCGGGCGTGGGAGCTGCTGGAGCAGTTCGACCTCACGGACGCGGCCAAGCGGGTCGCCAAGACGTACTCCGGCGGCATGCGCCGCCGCCTGGACCTCGCGGGCGCCCTGGTGGCCGAGCCCCCGGTGCTGGTCCTGGACGAGCCGACCACGGGGCTCGACCCGCGCAGCCGCAACGACATGTGGGAGCTGCTGACGCGGATGGTCGGTGGCGGCACCACGCTGCTGCTGACCACGCAGTACCTGGAGGAGGCCGAACGCCTCGCCGACGACATCGTCGTCATCGACCACGGCCGCGTCATCGCCCGCGGCACCGCCGACGAGCTGAAGACCCAGGTCGGCGGGCAGCGCGTGGAGGTCGTCGTTGCCACCGACGGCGACGTGGACGCGGCGGTGGCGGTGCTGCACGAGGTGGCCGTCGGCGAGCTGCAGGTGGAGCGCCGCGCGCGCCGGGTCACCGCACCGGTGACCTCGGGCACGCAGGTGCTCGTGCAGGTGCTGCAGCGCCTCGGCGAGGTGGGCATCGTGCCGCTGGACGCGGGGCTGCGCCGCCCCACGATGGACGACGTCTTCTTGACGCTGACGGGCAAGCCGGCCGACGAGGTCGCCGGCGTCGACGAGCCGGCGCGGCCGGTGGGGGAGGGGGTGCGGCCGTGAGCGCGGTCGGGGTGGTGCTCGCCGACAGCTCGGTGATCGCCAAGCGGAACATGCTGAAGATCACGAGGATCCCCGACCTGCTGGTCGGCACCCTCATCTCGCCCATCATGTTCATCCTGCTGTTCGGGTACGTCTTCGGCGGCGCGATCGACGTGCCGAACTACCGTGAGTTCATCGTGCCGGGCATCTTCGCCCAGACGGTCATCTTCGGGGCCACCATCACCGGCGCCGGCATCGCCGACGACATGCAGAAGGGCATCATCGAGCGGTTCCGGTCGCTGCCGATGGCCCAGTCCGCGGTCCTCGTGGGGCGCACGGCCTCGGACGTCGTCCTCAACGTCATCGTCACGGTCATCATGTCGCTGACCGGTCTGGTGATCGGGTGGCGGATCCGCACCTCGTTCCTCGACGCGGTCGTCGGTTTCGCGCTGCTGCTGCTGTTCGCCTACGCGCTGTCGTGGGTGATGGGCCTGCTCGGCCTGCTCATCCGCACCCCGGAGGCGTTCAACAACCTGACGTTCCTGACGATCTTCCCGCTGACGTTCATCACGAACGCCTTCGTGCCGCTGGAGACCTTCCCCGGCCCGTTGCAGACGATCGCGCAGTGGAACCCGGTCTCCACCCTCGTGCAGGCGGCGCGCGAGCGCTTCGGCAACGTGCCGCCGGGCACCGAGCTGGGCACCTGGTCGCTGCAGAACTCCGAGCTGTACACGCTGCTGTGGATCGTGGTGATCCTCGCGGTGTTCGTGCCGCTGGCGACCCGGCAGTACCGGCGGGCCGCCGCCCGCTGACGACCGGCCCCGACGGCTCCCCTCCCGCACCGCGGGGGCGGGAGCCGTCGGCGCGCCGGGGCCCCGCGGCCCGCCCTCGGGCCACCGGCACCCAGCGCCCGCTCCCGCTCCGGCCGACCCGCCCGGTTCACCNGGACGGGTGAACCGGGGCCCCGCTTCCCCGGCTCGCACCGCTCTCCACGCTCAAGACCGCCCTCGACCGGCCCGATCCCCTCCGTGGAACGCCCGCGACAGGCGGGGCCGGCGAGCGAGGCGGAGGTGCGGGGCGTGTTCACGAGCAGCGCGGGGACGATCGGTGCGAGGGCGACCGGACGCGGCCGGCGCACCGCCGTGCGCCGGGCGCTGAGCGGCCTGCTGGCCGCCGGTGCGCTGGTGGGGACCGCCGCGGGCACGGCCACCGCCGCGCCCGCTGCCGTCCCCGCCGCACCCGCCGCACCCGCCGCGGTCACCCTGGCCTCGGCGCTCGCCGCACCCGACACGGACCTCGCCACGCAGAAGCGCCAGGTCGTCGCCGGCATCAACGCCGAGCGCGCCGCCCACGGCCTCGCCCCCCTCGCCGAGTTCGGCGACGTCTCCGCCGTCTCGCAGCGCTGGGCCGAGGCGCAGGCCGCCAGCGGCTCCTACCGGCACAACCCCGAGTTCTCCGCGCAGCTGAACGGGTACGCGGGCAAGGGCGAGATCATCCACCTCAGCTACCAGACCCGCAACGACGGGAACTGGGCCGTGCGCGGCTGGATCGGCTCCGCGCCGCACCACGCCGTCATGCTCGGCGACTTCACCGGCATGGGCGTCGGCATCGCCGTCGGCCCGGCGCGCGTCCCGAACGCGCAGACCGAGGTCTACTACGTGGTGAACACCGTCAAGGGGACCCGCCCCACCACCAGCACCGTCTCCGCCCCGGCCACCGGGACGTGGACCAACCACGGCGTCACCCACCGCCTGCAGGGTTCCATCCTGGCGCGCTACCAGGCGGCCGGCGGCCCCGGCAGCGTCCTCGGCCTGCCCACCACGTCGGAACTCAGCACCCCCGACGGCGTCGGCCGCTACACCCACTTCGACGGCGGCTCGGTGTACTGGACGCCGTCCACCGGCGCGCAGGTCGTGCGCGGAGCGATCCGCGGCACCTGGTCGGCCCTCGGCTGGGAGAACTCCGCCGTGGGGTACCCGGCGGGGGAGGAGTTCGCGGTGCGCGACGGCGGCCGCGTGCAGCGGTTCGCCCGCGGGCTCGTGTACTGGACGCCGAAGCTCGGCGCGCACGAGGTCCACGGCGCGTTCGGCGCCACCTACGCCGCCCAGGGCTGGGAGAGGGGCTCCCTGGGCTACCCCCGCACGGGGGAGCACGCCGTCGAGGGCGGCGTGCGCCAGGAGTTCCAGGGCGGCACCCTGACGTGGAACCGCGCCACCGGCCGCGTCACCCGTTCCTGAAGGATCCCGGGCACCGGCGGCGCGCCGCTCACAGCAGCGGCACGACCCCCGCGAGCAGCGCGGCGCAGCGCGGCGCCGCCTCGAGGACCTCCTCGAGGACCTCCTCGTGCGAGAGCGGGTGCTCCTGCACGCCCGCTGCGAGGTTCGTCACCAGCGAGAACCCCAGCACCTCCAGGCCGGCGTGCCGGGCCGCGACCGCCTCCAGTGCCGTGGACATGCCCACCAGGGTCGCCCCCAGCACCCCCGCCATGCGGACCTCGGCGGGCGTCTCGTACTGGGGCCCGTGGAACTGCGCGTACACGCCCTCCGGGAGCCCCGGGTCCACGGTGCGGGCCAGGTCGCGCAGCCGCGAGGAGTACAGGTCCGTCATGTCGACGAACGTGGCGCCCTCCAGGGGGGTGGCACCCGTGAGGTTCAGGTGGTCGGCGATGAGCACCGCCGAGCCGGGGGCGATGGCCGGGTCCAGCCCGCCGCAGCCGTTCGTCAGCACGACCGTGCGGCAGCCCGCCTCCGCGGCGGTGCGCACCCCGTGCGCGACGGCCCGCACCCCGCGGCCCTCGTAGAAGTGGGTGCGCGGCAGCACCAGCGCGTGCAGCGGTTCGTCGTCCTCGCGCTCCACGCGGAGCGAGCGGATCGTGCCGGCGTGGCCGACCACGGCCGGCGGGGTGAACCCGGGCACCTCGGTGCCGGGCACCTCCGCGACGACCTCGCCGAGGCGGTCCGCCGCGGCCGCCCACCCCGACCCCAGGCACAGCGCCACGTCGTGGTGCGCCACGCCCGTCAGCTCCGCCACGCGCGCGGCCGCGCGGGCGGCGAGGTCGAACGGGTCGTCGGCGTGGCCGGTGGAGTGGCGAGCGGGGGGAGCGGCTTTCGTCACGCGCCCCAGCCTAGGTCGTCGCGGCGCCCCGCTCAGCGCCCGGGCGCGTCGCCCACCGGCCCGTCCGGGTCGTCCGGGTCGTCCGCGTCGTCCTCGCCCGCCCCGGCGCCGCCGACGGCCCGCGCCAGGTCGTCGTGGACGAGCCCGTCGCGCGGCACCGCCCCGGAGCGGTGACCGGCGCGCGCCAGCACGTGCGCGGACACCGGCGCGGTGAGCACCTGGAAGAACGCCACCAGCAGCAGGGAGGCGATCACCCCGACGCGGTGCGTGAACTGCAGCGCGCAGCCGGCCAGCACCAGCAGCAGGCCCGCCACCTGCGGCTTGGTTCCGGCGTGCATCCGCAGCCACAGGTCGCCGAAGCGCACCAGCCCCACCCCGGCGGTCACGGCCAGCAGGGCGCCGAGCACCACCAGCACCCCGGAGACCACGTCCAGCACGGCGCTCACCGGTCGTCCCGCCCGACGAACCGCGCCACCGCCACCGAACCGGCGAACCCCAGCAGCGACAGCACCAGCAGCACCGCCACCAGCACGGCCGAGCCCTGCGAGGCGGCGGCGACCGCCGCCCCGCACAGCAGGACCGCCACGAACACGTCCACGGCGGCGGCGCGGTCCAGCGTGGTCGGCCCGCGCACCAGCCGGACCAGGACGAGCACGGCCGCCACCGACAGCAGCGCCAGCGCGACCCAGACGAACAGCGGCGTCACCGCGTCCCCCCCTCCGGCGCCGCGCGCCGCTCCCCGGCACCGGTGGCGGGCAGCGCCCGCCGCACCCGCGCCTCCAGCTGCAGGACGTCCTCGCGCACGCGCTGCGGCAACCCCTCGACCGGGCCGGTGACCGGCACGTGCACGTACAGGGTGGCCGCCGGCACGTCCACGTCCACCGTGAGCGTCCCCGGCACCAGGGTCAGCAGCTGCGCCGTCGTCACCAGCACGGCGTCGGAGCCGTCGCGCAGCGGCACGGCGACGATCGCCCCCGCCGGCGCGGGCCCCGGCCGCACCGCCAGCCACGCCACCTGCACGCTGGAGCGCGCCAGGTCCATCGCGACGTGGCCGGCCAGGAGCACCACCCCCACCGGGGACGGCCGGCGGCTGGGCCGCGCCGCCGGCAGCGGGAACACCACCCCCAGCACCAGCACGACCAGCACGCCACCGAGGACGTTCAGCGCGGTCACCCGCCCCCACAGCGCCAGCCACACCAGCAGCATCACCGCGCCCACCGCGACGCGCGACCACTTCACGGCTCGGCCCCCGGGTCGTCCACGCCGCCCACCACGCGCAGGTACCGCTGGGCGTCCAGGGTGTCGCGCGCGGCACCCTCGGCGACCGACAGCAGCGGGCCGCCGACCAGCGACAGGGCGGTCACCGCCACCACGACACCGGTCGTCGCGGCCACCATCGACCGTCGCGGGCGCTCGCCCCCGGCGGGCCCGTGCACGGGCTCGCGGGGTTCGTCCGGCCCGTCGGCGCGCCCCAGCCGGCCGGACCAGAACACCGCCGACCAGGCGCGGGCGATCGCGTAGAGGGTCAGCAGGCTCGTCACGACGGCGGCGACGACCAGCACCCACGCGTCCCAGCGGCCGTCGGCGACCCCGGCGCGCAGCAGCGCCAGCTTGCCGAGGAAACCGGAGAACGGCGGGATCCCGGCCAGGTTCAGCGCCGGCAGCAGGAACAGCACGGCGGTGCCCGGGGTCAGCGCCGCCAGCCCGCCCAGCCGCCGCAGCGACGTCGTGCCCGTGCGGTGCTCCACCAGCCCCACCACGAGGAACAGCGCCGTCTGCACGAGGATGTGGTGCACGGCGTAGAACACGGCCGCCGCGACGCCGGCGGCACCGCCCAGCGCGATGCCGAACAGCATGTAGCCGATGTGGCTGACCAGCGTGAAGGACACCATGCGGCGCAGGTCGTGCTGGGCGACCGCCCCCAGGATGCCCACCACGAGCGTCGCCAGCGCCACCGCCATCAGCAGCACCCGCAGGGTCTGCGGGTCGAACAGCAGGTCGTGCACGCGCACGATCGCGTACACGCCCACCTTCGTCAGCAGCCCGGCGAACACCGCCGCGACCGGCGCTGCCGCCGCCGGGTAGCTGTCCGGCAGCCACCCCGACAGCGGGAACGCCGCCGCCTTGATGCCGAACGCCACCAGCAGCACCAGCTGCAGCGCCGTCGCCACCGCCGGCGGCAGCGCCCCGATCCGCCCCGCCAGGTCCGCCATCGCCACCGTGCCGGTGGCCGCGTACACCAGGCCCACCCCGGTGAGGAACACCAGCGACGACGCCAGCGAAACCACGACGTACGTGGCGCCCGCGCGGATCCGCGCCCCCGTCCCGCCCAGGGTCAGCAGCACGTAGCTGGAGGTCAGCAGCACCTCGAAACCCACGTACAGGTTGAACAGGTCCGCCGCCAGGAACGCGATGCACACGCCGGCGGTCAGCGCCAGGTAGGTGGGGTGGTAGATGGAGACCGGGCTCGTGCCGGTGTCGCCGGTGCGGCCCTGGCCGACGGAGAACACCATCACCGCCAGCGTCACCAGCGAGGACGTCAGCAGCACCAGCGCCGAGAGGCGGTCGGCGACCAGGCCGATGCCCACCCCCGCGGGCCAGCCGCCCATCGTCACGTGCTGCGGGCCCTGCGTCACCGCCAGCACGAGCAGCGCCGCGGAGGCGCCCACGACCGCCGTCAGCACCGTCAGGCTCACCGCCCGCTGCGCGCGGGGGCGCTGCCCCAGCACCAGCGTGACGGCGCAGCCGAGCAGGCACAGCAGCACGGGCAGCGGCACGAGGACCCTCACCGGGGGGCACCCCCTGCGCGCTCGTGGCGCTCGTCCCGGTCCGGGTCCCCGGGCCCGGCCGCGCCGGCCGGTTCACCGCGCGTGCGCCGGTGCGGGCCCGCGTCGTGCACCACGTCGTCGTCCTCCAGGCGGCCGAGCCGGTAGGACAGGGCCAGCCCGAACGCGGTCACCGCGAACGTGATGACGATGGCCGTGAGCACGAACGCCTGCGGCAGCGGGTCCGCCGCCGACGCGAGCTCCTCCTCGGGGACCGCCCCGCCCGGTCCCGCGATCGGGGCCGGCCCGGCCGGGCCGGCGGCCGCGATGAGCAGCAGGTTCACCCCGTTGCTCATCACCACCACCCCCAGCACGACCCGGCTCAGGTGCCGGGAGGTCAGCAGGTACACGCCCACGGCGACCAGGCCGGCCACCGTGACGGTCAGCACCACGGTCGGGCTCACGACACCTCCTCCGCCTCGTGCTCACGTTCGCGCTCGCGGCTGACGTCCACGCCGGCGCCCAGGCTGCGCAGCACGTCCAGCACCGTGGCCACCACGACGAGGTACACGCCGACGTCGAAGGCCAGCGACGAGACCAGGTGCACGGTCCCCAGGACCGGCAGGTGCAGGTCCACGGAGGCGCTCTCGAGGACCTGGCCGCCCAGGAACAGGGGGACGACCGCGGTGACCCCCGCGATCAGCAGGCCCAGCCCCAGCAGCGCGCCCGCGTCGACGCGGGCGGCCTCGCCCAGCTCGTAGCGCCCGCCGGCCGCGTAGCGCAGGAACAGCGCGATCCCGGCCACCAGGCCGCCGGCGAACCCGCCGCCCGGCTGGTCGTGCCCCACCAGCAGCAGGTGCACGGACAGGACCATGACGACCCCGAACACCAGCCGCACGGCCGCCTCCAGCACCGCCGAGCGCCGCCCGGGCGGCAGCGTCCCCGCCGCCGTCAGCCACGGCCGCTGCGGGGCGCTGTCCGGCCCCGGGTGCAGGTCCTCCTCCCCGCGCCAGCTCGACGCCAGCCGCGCCTCGTCCTCGCCGGGGGACTCGTCCAGCGCCGGCGCGCGGCCGGCGCGGTCGCGCAGGAACACCAGGCTCGCCACGCCCGTCGCCGCCGCCGTCAGCACCGTGATCTCCCCGTAGGTGTCCCAGGCGCGGACGTCGACGAGGATCACGTTGACGACGTTGTCGCCCTCCTCCACGGCCAGCCGGGCGACCAGGTCCGCGATCGGCTCGGCGGTGCGCGAGGCCAGCGCCACCGCCGACAGCAGCGCCGCGACCACCCCCGCGCCCGCGGCCGCGAGCACCCGCACCGCGCGCGAGGGGCCCCGCCCCCGCCGCCCCGGGGCCTGCTCGAAGCGCGCCGGCAGCCGGCGCAGCACCAGCAGCGCCACCGCCAGCGTCACCGTCTCCACCAGCGCCTGCGTCAGCGCCAGGTCCGGCGCCCCCGCCACGACGAACAGGCCGGCCAGCGCGTACCCGGACACGCCGACGACGAGGAACGCGGAGCGGCGGTTGCGCAGCGCCGCCGCGGCGACCGCCGAGGCCAGGCACAGCGCCGCCAGCAGCGGCTGCGCCGGCGCGTCCCACGCCCGCCAGCCGGTGGGCCAGGCCCCCGCGGACAGCGCCAGCACCAGGCCCGTGCCCGGCCCGGCCACCAGCGCGGCCGCCACGACCAGCACGTACTGCGGCAGCGACCCGCGCTGGTGCGCGCGGGTGGTGCGCGCCGCCACCGCGTCCAGCCCGCGCAGCGCACCGTCCTGCACCCGCCCCGCCGGCAGCGCGCGCAGCGCCGGCACCGCCAGCCGCTCCTGGGCGCGCAGCACCGGACCGCGCGCCGCCACCAGCAGCGCGGCGCCGCCCAGGGCCACCGCCGAGGCCGCCAGCGCGGGCGTCAAGCCGTGCCACAGCGCCAGGTGGTACGGCTCGCCGCCCTCGGAGGGGCGGTCCGCGACCACCGCCGAGACCAGCGCGTCCACCGGCCCGGGGAACAGGCCCAGGACCAGGCTGCCCAGCGCCCCGGCGGCCGCCGGCAGCACCAGCGCCGCGCCGGGCCGGTGCCACGGCGTCGGCTCCGCGCCGTCGCGGTCGCCGAACGCCCCCAGCACGAACCGGGCGCTGTACGCGGCGGTGAGGACCGAGCCGACCACCAGCACCGCCAGCACCACGTGGTCGGCGGCACCCGCGTGCACCGCGAACGCCTCGAAGCCGGCCTCGTGGGCGATGAACCCCAGCGTCGGCGGCACCCCCGCCATCGACGCGGCCGCGAGCACCGAGATCACGAGCAGCGGCCGGGCGCTGCGGCTCAGGCCGGACAGCTCCCGCACGTCGCGGGTGCCCGCCGAGTGGTCGATCGCGCCGGCCACCATGAACAGCGCCGACTTGAACATCGCGTGCGCCAGCAGCAGCGCCGCCCCCGCCAGGGCGGCCGTGCGGCCCCCCGCGGCCAGCAGGACGACCATGAACCCCAGCTCGCTGACGGTGCCGTGCGCGAGCAGCAGCTTCAGGTCGTGCTGGCGCAGCGCCCGCCACGCGCCCACGACCATCGTCGTCGCCCCCACCGCGATCGCCGCCGTGCGCCACAGCGGGACCTGCTCGAACACCGGGGTGAACCGCGCCACGAGGTAGACGCCGGCCTTCACCATCGCCGCGGCGTGCAGGTACGCGCTGACCGGGGTGGGAGCCACCATCGCCCCCGGCAGCCACGCGGTCACCGGCAGCAGCGCCGACTTCGTGATCGCCCCCGCGAGCAGCAGGACGGCCGCCACCGCCACCGCGGCGCTCGCCTCCGGCGGGTCCGCCAGCAGCTCGGAGATGCGGGTGGTGCCCGTCTCGACGGCCAGCAGCACCACGCCCACCAGCAGCGCCAGGCCGCCCGCGGTGGTCACCAGCAGCGCGTGCACGGCCGCCCGCCGCGCCTCGCCGCTGCGCCCGCCGGAGCCGACGAGCCACCAGCTCAGGACGGTGGTGACCTCCCAGCACACGTACAGCAGCACCAGGTCGTCGGCCAGGACCAGCCCGAGCATCGCGCCGGCGAAGCCGACCAGCGCCGGCACCGTGCGCACCCGGGCGGCGGCCTCCTCCTCGTCGGCGAAGTAGCCCGCCGAGTACGCGAGCACCAGGGAGCCGACGGCGGCGACCACCAGCACCAGCAGCCCCGACAGGGCGTCCAGCCGCAGCGTCACCGACAGGTCCAGGCCCGGCACCCACGCCAGCTCCGCGGTGCGCACGGCGGAGACCCCGTCGACCGCCCACACCCGCGCCAGCCACACCACCGCCGCGAGCGGCAGCAGCGCGGTCAGCAGGACGCCGCGGGTGCCCCAGCGCCGCACGACGGGCACGGCGAGCAGGGCACCGGCGACGTGGGCGATCAGCAGCAGGGCCATGGTCCGGCCCACGCTAGGGGGGCGCGGCGCCCTCGGCCCGTCGAGCCGGGCGCGAGGCCGGGCGGGGGAGCCGGTGCGCGCGGGTCAGGCGTCGTTCGAGCGGCAGGGCCGCGCGCGCAGCGCCAGCACGTAGTCGTGGGGGGCGCCGCCGGCCTCGGCCGCGTCGGCGAGGCCGCCGAGGTAGCGGGCCGTGGGCTGCCCGCCCTCGTAGTCGTCCAGCACGTACGTCCACGCCACGACGTCGCCGTCCAGCGTCGACACCCGCACCCGCACCTTGCGGAACAGGCCCAGCGCGGCACCCTCCAGCTCGTCCAGGCGCTCGGCGTCGGCCTCGGCGATGTCGTACAGCGCCACGTACACCTGGTCGCCGGGGGCCTCCACGACCGTGGCGACCGGGCCCTGCCAGCTGCGCTCCTCCCCGCCGAACGTCAGCCGCCAGTCCAGCAGCCAGCCCGTCGAGCGCAGCGGCGAGTGCGGCGCTTTGCGCGCCATCGCCTCCGGGTCGAGGTTGCTGGCGTACGCGGCGTAGGCGGGCACGTGGGCGGGCACGAGGGAAGACTGTAGGACGCCGCGCGCCGTCGCGGTCGCGCGGCGTGCGGCCGGGGTGACCGGTGTCGGGGCCGTGGGCGACCATGGTCCCGTGAGCCCCACGAGCGCGTCCCCCATCGCCCAGCGCCAGCGCGTCGCCGTCCTCGGCGGTGGCCCCGGCGGCTACGAAGCGGCCCTGGTGGCCGCGCAGCTCGGCGCCGACGTCACCGTCGTCGAGCGCCAGGGCCTGGGCGGTTCCACCGTCCTGACCGACGTCGTGCCCTCCAAGACCCTCATCGCCACCGCCGAGACCATGGCGACGGTGGGCGGCGCCAGCGAGCTCGGCGTGCGCTTCCCCGGCGGCGCCACCGACGACACCGAGCCCGCCGGGGCCGTCAGCGTGGACCTCGCCCGCGTGCACCAGCGCGTGAAGTCGCTGGCCCTGTCGCAGTCGGCGGACGTGCGCGCCCGCCTGGAGAAGGAGGGCGTGCGGATCCTGTCCGGCGACGGGTGCCTGGACGGCCCCCACGCCCTCCTCGTCGCCGACGGCCCCGACGCGGGCGAGCGCGTCGAGGCCGACGTCGTGCTCGTCAGCACCGGCTCCAGCCCGCGCACGCTGCCCGACGCGCAGCCCGACGGCGAGCGCATCCTCACCTGGAAGCAGGTGTACGACATCGAGGAGCTGCCCGAGCACCTCATCGTCGTCGGCTCCGGCGTCACCGGCGCCGAGTTCGCCAGCGCCTACGACGCCCTCGGCGCGCACGTCACCCTCGTCTCCAGCCGCGACCGCGTCCTGCCCGGCGAGGACGCCGACGCCGCCGAGGTGCTCGAGGAGGTGTTCCGCCGCCGCGGCATGGACGTGGTCGGCCGCTCGCGCGCCGAGAAGGTCGAGCGGCACGGCGACAGCGTCACGGTCACCCTCTCCGACGGGCGCACCCTGGAGGGCTCGCACTGCCTCGTGGCGGTCGGCGCGATCCCCAACACCGCCGGCATCGGCCTGGAGGAGGCCGGGGTGTGGACGTCGGAGTCCGGGCACGTCGACGTCGACAAGGTCTCGCGCACCTCCGCGCGTGGCGTGTACGCCGCCGGCGACTGCACCGGCGTGTTCCCGCTGGCCTCGGTGGCCGCCATGCAGGGGCGCATCGCCATGTGGCACGCCCTGGGCGACACGGTCTCGCCGCTGCGGCTGCGCACGGTCTCGTCGACGGTGTTCACCAGCCCGGAGATCGCCACCGTCGGCTGGACGCAGAAGCAGATCGACTCCGGTGAGGCGCAGGGCGAGATCGTCAAGCTGCCGCTGGCCACCAACGCGCGCGCCAAGATGCTCGGAATCCACGACGGGTTCGTGAAGCTCTTCTGCCGCAGCGGTTCCGGCACCGTCATCGGCGGTGTCGTGGTCGCCCCCCGGGCCAGCGAGCTGATCTTCCCGCTGACGCTGGCGGTGGAGAAGCGACTCAACGTCGACGACGTCGCGCACGCGTTCACCGTGTACCCGTCGCTGACGGGCTCGCTGGCCGAGGCGGCGCGGCAGCTGCACGTGACGGGGGAGTAGCGGGACGTCCGGTGCCGCCCGCTCCGTCAGTCCGGGGCGACGCCCTCCAGGAAGTCGCGGTAGGTGTCGAGCACCCCGGGCGCCAGCAGCGCCCGCGGCCAGAACGTCCCCGTGAGCATGCCGAGCGCGTCGGAGTCCTCCACGACCGGGCGGGCCATCGAGTGCGCCGCGTGGAACCTGGCCACGGTGACGTCGTCGCCGAGGATCCGCCGGTAGGTCGACTCGGTCTCGGCGACGTCGACGTTGCGGTCCTGCGTCCCCAGGGTCAGCAGGACGGGGACGTGCCGGTCGGCCGAGGCCCGCAGGTCCGCCGTCGCGTCGGAGCGGAAGTTCCGCAGCGCGAAACCCCAGCGGTCGGCGTCCATCGGTTCGGGGTCCGTGGTCCGCGCGAGGTAGCGGTCGTGGTCGGCCCCGGACTCCAGCAGTTCGCGGGGTGCGGTCGCTGACCTCGACGGCCTCCCGCCGCGCGGGCGCGGCTGCGCCGTCGTGGTCGAGCTCGGCGAGCAGGTTGAAGCGGCCCTGGCGCAGCCAGTTCACCGCTGGGCTGACGGCCACGACCGCGTCGACGTCCGGGCGGGAGCGCACGACCTTCGGCAGCACCCACCCCGCCTGGCTCGCGCCCCAGAGCACGACCGTGCCCGTCGCCAGTCCCGGCTGCGCCGAAGCCCAGTCCAGGACGTGGGAGACCTCCGCGGCGCGCTCGTCCATGTCCTGCCGCAGCCAGTTCCCCGTGGAGCCACCCACCCCCGGCTTGCTCCAGGACAGCGTCGCGAAACCGGCGTCGGCGGCGGCCTCGAACCACGGCCGGTACAGGCCGTCGTGCGTCGCGTCGACCGGCCCGTCGCCGTGCACGAGCACCACGAGCCCGCGGGTCGTGCCCTCCGGGTGGGCCACGACCGCCTCGAGCGAGCCTCCGGGCACCGGCACGCTCACCCGTTCCTCCTCGAAGCGGTACTCGTTGCCGACCACGAGGAGGAGTCCGAGCGCCAGGGCGAGGCCGACGGTGGCCGCGACGACTCGACGTATCTTTTTTCGCACGCTCGTAGCGTTTGCGATAATTGCCGGGTGGACATCACCAGGGGTTTCACGCAGGACGAACGCTCGCGTGTGGGCGAGCTGTACTGGGAGGCGTTCGGCGCCAAGCTGTCGCACGCCTTCCGCGACGGCGGGACGGGCCGGGCGCAGGTCACGGCCGCCCTGGTCGCCGACCGCTTCCTCATCGCCCGGGACGGCGCCGACGTCCTCGGGGTGTGCGGCTTCCGCACGGCCAGCGGGGGAGCGGTGCACTGGTCGTGGCGCGCGACGCGGTCGCGGCTGGGCCGGCCGGCGGCGGTCAGGTCGCTGGCCGTCCTCGCGCCCCTGGACCGCAGCGACGTCCCCGGCGTCCTGGTCCTGGACGGTCTGTGCGTGGCCGCGGAGCGTCGCGGCGCCGGCACCGGGTCGGCGCTGCTCACCGCGGCGCTCGACCTCGCGGCCGCGCGCGGCGACCGGGCCGTGCAGCTGAGCGTGGTCGGCACCAACCCCCGGGCCGAGGCCCTGTACCGGCGCCGGGGTTTCACCGTGGTCGGCCAGGGCGGGACGGGCCCTCTCGCGGGGCTCTACGGCTTCCACCGCTACCGCACCCTGCAGCGCCCCGTGGGAGGACGACCGTGACGACCGGCGCGGGGGACGCCGTGGCGCCCTCGCCGCGGACGGTGATCGAGGCGGCCCTGCCGCTGCGGGGCGAGGTCGGGCTCGACCTCGTCTACGGCACCGCCAACGCCGTCGGGCTGCAGGACCAGCCGGTCCGGCTGGCGATCCGCCGGATGGTCGCCGCGGGCGAGCTCGTGCAGGACGGCCGGGGCCGCGGTGGGAGCCTGCGGCTGACCGCCGCGGGGCGGGAACGGATCGACCGCGACCGGCTGGCGCTGCGCCTGGCCCGGGCCCAGGACGTCGGGGCGGCCCCGTGGGACGGCGCCTGGCGCCTGCTCGCGGTGAGCGCCGAGGAGTCCGCCCGGTCCGTGCGGGACGCGTTGCGCCGCGACCTGGTCGCCGCCGGTGCGGCCGCGGTGTCCACCGGGTTGTACGCCAGCCCGCACGACCTGACCCCGCTGCTCGACGCGACCGACCGGCGCCACCTCGTCCTGGCCACCGCGGGGCACCTCGACGTGCGCGGGACCACCGAACCGCTCGCCCTCGCCGAGCGGCTGTGGCCGGCCGCACCCGTGGACCGGGCCTACGACGTCCTCGCCGACGTGCTCGACCGGCCTCCCGCGCAGGACCCCCTCGTGCAGCAGGTCCGGCTGGCCGACGCCCTCGAACGGGCGGTCCGCGGAGATCCGCTGCTGCCCCCCGAACTGCGCCCGGACCCGTGGCGACCGGCTCAGCTGCGCCGGCGCTGGTACGCGGCGTGGGCGTCGCTGGCCGACCGCCTCGGCGAACGCGCGCTGCACCGCGACTGGCTGGGCACGTGACGGGTCCCGCACCGGGCGCCCGGAGCGACGCCCGGTGCAGGAGCCGGTGGTGCTGAGGTGCGGGGCGAGGTGCACGCCCACCGGCGGGGGAGGTGCCGTTCAGGCCTCGACCGCCTCACCGCGCACGGCCCCGGCCGCGCCGCCCTGCGCCGGCACCACCTGCCGGCCCGGGCGGCCGCCGCCGCCGCGCCGGCCCATCAGCCGCAGCGCCGCCGGCAGCACGAGCCCGCGCACCACGGTGGCGTCCAGCAGCACCGCCACCGCCAGGCCCACCCCGAGCTGCTTCAGGCCCAGCTCCGACAGCGTCCCGAACAGCGCGAACACCGCTACCATCACGGCCGCCGCGCTCGTCACCACCCCCGCGCTGCGCGCCACGCCCGCCCGCACCGCCTCCGCCGGCGGGCGCCCCGCCGCGAACTCCTCCCGGACGCTGGAGACCACCAGCACGTGGTAGTCCATCGACAGCCCGAACAGCACCACGAACATCAGCACCGGCAGCCAGGCCACCACCGCGTCGATCGAGGTGAACGCCAGCAGCCCCTCGGCCCAGGTGCCCTGGAAGACGGCGGCCACCACCCCCAGCGCCGCCGCGCAGCTGAGGGTGTTCAGCAGCACCGTCACCAGCGCCAGCAGCGGGGAGCGGAACGCCACCGCCACCACCGCGAACGTCAGCACCAGCACGAACCCCACCACCCACGGCAGCCGGTCCACCATCCAGCGGGCCACGTCGCTGCCCTCGGCGACACCGCCGCCCACGGAGACCTCGGCGCCGGGCACGGCGGCCTCCAGGGGCGGCACCGCGCTCGCGCGCAGCGCGTCCACCGCCTCGTCGGCCTCCGGGCCGGAGTCGGCGGACGTGGCCAGCGGCACCGTCACCACGTGGGTGCGCCCGTCGGCCGAGGACCGCACCGGCTGCCCGCCCTCGCCCGCCAGGTCCGCCAGGGCCTCGCTCGCGTCCCGCGCCGAGGACGCGGGCGCCGTCACGACGACGTCCGCGGTCGGGCCCTGCGACGGGAACGCGTCCGCCAGCCGGTGCAGCGCCTGCACCGTGGGCAGGTCCCGCGGCAGCGAGTCGTCGCCCGGCAGGCCCGTGCGCAGCCCCGTCAGCGGGACCGCCAGCGCACCCAGGAGCACGACCCCCACCGCCAGCGAGGCGACCGGGCGGTTCGAGGCCGCGGCGGCGGCGCGGCCCACCGCCGACGGGCGGTCGCCGCCCGCGCCGCGCCGCCACGGCAGCCGCAGCGCGTCGACGCGGCCCCCCAGCACGTCCAGCAGCACCGGCAGCAGGGTCGCCGAGGCCAGCACCGCCACCGCCACCACGAACGCCGCCCCCAGCGCCAGCGACGTGAACAGCCCGCCGGCCACCAGCATCCCCAGCATCGAGACCACCACCGTCGCGCCCGAGACCACCACGGCGTGACCGGCGGTGCGGGTGGCCAGCAGCACCGCCTCGCGCACCGGCAGCCCCGACCGCCGGGCCGCCCGGGCCCGGTGCAGCACGAACAGGGCGTAGTCCACGCCGACCGCCAGGCCGATCAGCACCGTCAGGCTCGTCGCCTCGGCCGCCACGGGGTGCACGCGCGAGACCAGGGCGCTGGCACCCAGCGCCACGACCACCGCGACCACCCCCAGCAGCAGCGGCACCAGCGCCGAGACCACCGAGCCGAACGCCAGCAGCAGCACCACCAGGGTGATCGGCAGGCTCACCAGCTCCGCGCGGCGCAGGTCCCGCTCCAGGCGACCGACGACCTCCTCGTTGACCGACGCCGACCCGACCTGCCCCACCACCACGTCGGGGCGTCCCAGCCGCTCGCGCAGCGTCGCCTCCACCGCAGCAGTGCGCTCCAGCACGGCGGGCACCCGCTCGACCGCCTCGTCGAACCCGGTCCCCGGGTCCACCGACAGCACCAGCGGGACCGCCACGACCCGCCCGTCCGCCGAGAGCGCCGGCTCACCGACCTCGCGCACGAGCTCGTCACCGCGGTGGGCGGCGGCGACCGCCTCCGCCGCGACGGCCTCGGCGCCCACCGGCAGCGGGGCACCGCCCCCGGCGAGCGAGACCACGACCGTCTCCGTCAGCGGCTCGGAGAACCCGGCCGCCTCCAGGGCGCTCGCGGCGCGCTGCGAGTCGCCGACGCCCTCCTCGTCGCTGGTGGTGGTGCCGCCCGCGACCGCCGCGAGGCCGGCCAGCAGCAGCAGCAGCCAGGCCACGACCACGAGGCCGCGGTGGCGCAGCGACCAGTGCGCCACCGCGGAACCGCGGTCCCCGCCCGGGCCGCGGGTCCTGGGCGGTTCGTCGGGGCTGCCGGGTTCCGCGGGGCGGACGGCGGGCGGTGCGTTCACGGGGGCCTCCCGGTGGTGAGGTGGGGCGCACCCGGGCGGGTGCGGTCCGAACCTGCCGGTCCGGGAGCCCGCGGTCGCTGGCGCGCACCCCCGTCTCCCGGTGGGGTTTCCCCCACCCGCGGCCGGGGTGCGCGCACGCTCCCGCCGCGACCGCCCGCCGCCCTACTGTTCTCGACGTGAGCGACGAGACGATGCGCTGGGCGCCAGCGGTTCCCGCGGTGGACCACCCCGGCGGTGCCCTGCGCCGCTGGGCGTCCGGCTGGTGGTCGGTGGTGCACCTCGTGCTGCACCCGGTCGCCCTCGCCCTGCACGTGACCGCGCTGGTGCTGCTGGTGACGGGCACCGCCCTCGTGCCCGTGCTCGGCACCGGCTTCCTCCTGCTGGTGCCGGCGCGCCTGCTCGTCGCCGCCGGCGCGCACCTGGAGCGCTACCGCCTGGCCGCCGTGCTCGACGTGCGGGTCCCGGCGTCCGGGCCCTGCCCCGTCCGCGGCCCGTGGTGGCGCCGGCTCGTGCTGGACCCGCGCCCCTGGCGCCGGGCCGGTCACCTCGCCCTCGTCAGCACCTTCGGGGTGCTCGGCGCCGGCGTCGTCCTGGCCCTGGCGGGCACCGGCCTGGCCGCGCTCGCCGCCCCCGCCGTCAGCGCCGGCCTCGGCCACGCCGGCGAGTACTCCTGGCCGTTCGGCGTCCCCGGCACCCTGCGCGCCCCCGCCCTCCTCGTCGTCGCCGGCGGCGTGCTGCTGCTGGCCCTGACGCCGCCGGTGGCGCGCGCCTTCACCGCCGTGGAGGTGCTGACGGCGCGCGCCCTGCTCGGCCCCGGCCGCGGCGAGCGGGAGGCGGTGCTGCGCCGCCGCGTGGAGACCCTCACCGAGACCCGCTCGCGCACCGTCGACTCCGTGGAGGCCGAGCGCCGCCGCATCGAGCGCGACCTGCACGACGGCCCGCAGCAGCGGCTCGTCTCCCTGGCGATGCAGCTGGGCATGGCCAAGCGCGCCCTCGACCGCGGCGGCCCCGACGCCGCCCGCGGGTTCCTCGACGCCGCCAGCAGCTCCGCCTCCGCCGCCATCTCCGACATGCGGCACGTCGCGCGCGGCATCCACCCCCCGGTGCTCACCGACCGCGGCCTGGACGCGGCCGTCTCCGCGCTCGCCGCCGCCAGCCCCGTGCCCGTCGACGTCGAGGTGCACCTCCCGCCCGGGGAGCGACCCAGCTCCACCGCCGAGGCCATCGCCTACTTCTGCGTCTCCGAGGCGCTGACGAACACCGCCAAGCACGCCCGCGCCTCCCGCGCCGTCGTGCAGGTGTGGCACGAGGCCGCCCCCGGCGCCGGGCTGCTGCGGCTGCGCGTCAGCGACGACGGCGTCGGCGGTGCCGCCCCCGCCGGCGGGACCGTCGCCGACGGCGGCAGCGGCCTGCGCGGCCTGGGCGACCGCCTCGCCGCCGTCGACGGGTGGCTGCACCTGGACAGCCCGCCCGGCGGGCCCACCGTGCTGGAGGCCGCCGTGCCGTGGACCGTCGGCGGTGCCCGGTGAGCGCCGCACCCGGCCCGACCGGCGTGCGGGTGGTGCTCGCGGAGGACTCCGTGCTGCTGCGGGAGGGCCTCGTGCAGCTGCTGCGCGCCGAGGGCGTCGACGTGGTCGCCGCCGTCGACGACGCCGACGCGCTGCTGCGCGCCACCGCCGAGCACCGACCCGACCTGGTGCTCACCGACGTGCGGATGCCGCCGACGTTCACCGACGAGGGGCTGCGCGCGGCGATCGTCGTGCGCAGCGAGCACCCCGGCACCGCCGTGCTCGTGCTCTCCCAGTACGTCGAGGAGCGCTACGCCGCCGAGCTGCTCGGCGGGCGGGCGCGCGGCGTCGGGTACCTGCTGAAGGACCGCGTCGGCGACGTCGACGAGTTCGTCACCACCCTGCACCGCGTCGCCGACGGCGGCACCGCCGTCGACCCCGAGGTCGTCGCCCAGCTGCTCTCGCGCGCCCGCCGCGACGACCCCCTGGAGCGCCTCACCCCCCGCGAGCTGGAGGTCCTGCAGCTCATGGCCGAGGGCCGCTCCAACACGGCGATCGCCGCCCGGCTGGTCGTCACCGACAAGGCCGTGGAGAAGCACGTGTCGAACATCTTCGCCAAGCTCGCCCTGCCCCCGGACACCGAGGACCACCGCCGCGTCCTGGCGGTGCTGCGCCACCTGGAGGCCGCCGCGCGCCCCGGGACCCCCGCGTGAGCGCGCCCACCGCTCCGCTGACCGTGGACGCGCCGCCGCCCGCACCGGCGCGCCGCCCGCCGGGCCGCGCCGCGCTCGCGGTGCTCGCCGCGCTCGTCGTCGGCTTCGGCGGCCTGGACGTGCTGGGCGACGTCACCGCCACCCGCACCGAGTCCACCCGCGGGTTCGACGAGGCCGTCGTCGCCGTGCGGGCCGTGGGCGGCACCGGCGACGTCGTCGTGGTCGCCGACCCCGCGGCGCAGCAGGTGCGGCTGCGCACCCTGGTGCACGACGGGTGGGCGAGCGCGAGCTCCAGCGCCGACGTCGTCGACGGCGTGCTGCGGCTGAGCGCCGGTTGCGGCAGCGGCAGCTGGCTCAGCCCCTGCGAGGTCGACTGGGAGCTCACCGTGCCCGAGGGCCTGGACCTCGACCTGCGCACCGGCACCGGCGACCAGGAGCTGACCGGTGCCTTCGGCGCCGTCACCGTCCGCGCCGGCACCGGCGACGTGCGCTGGGACGCCGGCACCGGCGAGTCCCTGGACGCGGAGACCGGCACCGGCGACCTCGACGTGCGCGGGGAGGTGGGGCAGGTGCGGGCCCGCGCCGGCACGGGCGACGTGGAGGTGCGGCTCGACGCCGCTCCCGAGGTCGCCGAGGTCACCACCGGCACCGGTGACGCCACGGTGCGCCTGCCCACCGAGGGGTCCTACGCCGTGGAGGTCAGCACCGGCTTCGGCGACGAGGTCGTCGAGGTGCCCGTCGACGCCGCCTCCGCGCAGCGGGTCTCGGTGCGCACCTCCACGGGCGACGCCTCGGTCCTGCCGCGCTGAGGGCGCCGCGGCGGGACGCACCCGTGCGCCCCGCCGCGAGCGGTGCTCAGTCGACGATCTCGCAGACGACGGTGCCGGTCGTGGTGGTCTCGCCCGGCTTCGCGGTCAGCCCGCTGATCGTGCCCGCCTTGTGGGCGGTCAGCGGCTGCTCCATCTTCATCGCCTCCAGCACGGCGACGAGGTCGCCGGCCTCGACGCGGTCGCCGTCGGCGACCTCCACCTTCACGATCGTGCCCTGCATGGGCGCCACCAACGCGTCCGGGTTGCCCGAGGAACCGCCCTGCGCCTTCGAACCGCGCTTGCCGCGGTGGGTGGTGCTGCGGTACGCCCGCGCCACCGCCGCACCGGCCGCGACGCCCGCGCGGGAGATCTCGTGCCCGGCGCGGGACAGCTGCGCGTTCAGGTGCTCCACCGGCAAGGACACCTCCAGGCGCTTGCCGGCGACCTCCACCACGATCGTCTCCCGGTGCCCCGCACCGCCGTCCGCGGCGTGCAGCTCCCCGGAACCCGGCAGCACGGACGCGTCGAACTCCGTCTCGATCCAGCGGGTGTGCACCGCGAAAGCCTCGGGCGACGTGGCCGCGAACGCCGGGTCGGTCACCACCGCCCGGTGGAACGGCAGCACCGTCGGCACGCCCTCCACCTGGAACTCCTCCAGCGCGCGCTTCGCCCGCGCCAGCGCCTGCTCGCGGGTGGCGCCGGTGACGATCAGCTTCGCCAGCAGCGAGTCGAAGTCCTGGGAGATCTCCACCCCGCCGCTGACGGCGGCCGCGCGCGGGTCGATGCCGGTGTCCACCCGCACCCCCGGCCCCGACGGCAGGGAGAACCGCGTCAGCTTGCCCGGCCGCGGCAGGAAACCGGCGTTCGGGTCCTCGCCGTTGATGCGGAACTCGATCGCGTGGCCGCGGGTGGCGACCTCGCCGTAGCCGAGCCGCTCACCGCGGGCGATGCGGAACTGCTCCACGACGAGGTCGATGCCGGCGACCTCCTCGGTGACCGGGTGCTCCACCTGCAGGCGGGTGTTGACCTCCAGGAACGCCAGCGTCCCGTCGGCGGCGACGAGGAACTCCACCGTGCCGGCGCCCACGTACCCGGCCTCGCGCACGATCGCCAGCGACGCCCGGCGCAGCTCGGCGTCCTGCTCCGGCGTCAGGAACGGCGCGGGCGCCTCCTCCACGAGCTTCTGGTGCCGGCGCTGCAGCGTGCAGTCGCGGGTGGAGACGACCACCGCGCCGCCGTGCGCGTCGGCCAGCACCTGCGTCTCCACGTGCCGCGGGCGGTCCAGGTAGCGCTCCACGAAGCACTCCCCGCGCCCGAACGCGGCCTCCGCCTCGCGCACCGCGGACGCGAACAGCTCCGCGACCTCCTCGCGCCGGCGGGCCACCTTCAGCCCGCGCCCACCACCGCCGAACGCCGCCTTGATCGCGATCGGCAGGCCGTGCTCGTCGGCGAACGCCAGGACCTCGTCCACGCCGGCCACCGGGTCGGGGGTGCCGGCCACCAGGGGCGCGCCCGCGCGGGCGGCCAGGTGGCGGGCGGAGACCTTGTCGCCCAGCGCCTCGATCGCCGCCGGGGGCGGGCCGATCCACGTCAGGCCCGCGTCGATGACGGCCTGCGCGAACGCCGCGTTCTCCGACAGGAACCCGTAGCCGGGGTGCACCGCGTCCGCCCCGGCGCGCAGCGCCACGTCCACGACCTTCGAGGCGTCCAGGTAGCTCTCGCGGGCCGTGGTGCCGCCCAGCGCGTACGCCTCGTCGGCCACCCGCACGTGCAGCGCGTCGCGGTCGCCCTCCGAGTAGACGGCCACCGACGCGATGCCGGCGTCGCGCGCGGCGCGCACCACGCGCACCGCGATCTCGCCGCGGTTGGCGATGAGCACCTTGGTGACGGGGCCCGTCACCGCCAGCCCGGCCGGCGGGGTCGGCTGGGCGGGGGCGGGGTCGGGGGAGGTCATGCGGGTTTCTCCGGGGGTTCGGCGGGGGTTCGGGCGACGGCTGAGACTACTGCCCGCCCGCGCGGGCAGCCTCCCCGCGAGCCCCCGCCCCGGGTGCCCACAGCTGCGGCCACGCCACGCCCGCCTCGCGCACCAGCTCGCGCAGCAGCGGCAGCGAGACGCCGACCACGGCGTGCGGGTCGCCCTCCACGCCGCGCACGAAGGCCCCGCCGAGGCCGTCGAGGGTGAAGGCGCCCGCCACGGCCAGCGGCTCGCCGGTGGCGACGTAGGCGTCGACCTCGTCGTCGGTGACGTCGGCGAAGTGCACCGTCACCGACGCCACCCCGCCCAGGGTGGCGCCGGAGCCGTCCTCGCGGGCGTCGACCAGCCAGTGCCCGGTGTGCAGCACGCCGCTGCGCCCGCGCATCGCCCGCCAGCGGGCGCGGGCCTCGTCGGCGTCGGCCGGCTTGCCGTGCACCTGCTTGACGCCGTCGGGACCCTCGACCTCCAGCACCGAGTCGCAGCCCAGCACGAGCGCGTCCTCCGGCACCTCGTCGCGGCCGGCGACGTCCTCGGCCTTGGCGCGCGCCAGCACCAGGCACACGTCCTCGCCCTCGGTGACGCCGTAGCGCTGCACGACCGCCGGCTCGTCGACGTCGGAGACGATCACGGCGGGGTCCAGGCCGGCCGCGCGCAGGGTCGCGAGGCGGGCGGGGGAGGCGGAGGCGAGCAGCAGCGACGGCACGCCCGCATCCTCCCACCCCTCCCGCCGCGGTCCTCAGCCGAGCAGGGCGTCGCGCAGCACGTCCAGGCCCACCGAGCCCAGGTCCAGGGCGCGGCGGTGGAAGGCGACCAGGTCGAAGGCGGCGCCCTCGCGGCGCTCGCACTCCGCGCGCACCGACTCCCACAGCCGCTGGCCCACCTTGTAGCTCGGTGCCTGACCCGGCCAGCCCAGGTAGCGGTCCAGCTCGAAGCGCAGCACGTCCTCGTGGTTGCCGGAGCAGCTCGTCAGGTACGCCCACGCCTTCGCGTACGTCCACGCGCCGCCGCCGACCTCCGCGGGCGCGTCGAACCCGCAGTGCACGCCGACGTCGATGACGACGCGCGCCGCGCGCAGCAGCTGCGCGTCGAGCATCCCGAGCACCTCGCCCGGCCCCCGCAGGAACCCCAGGTCCGCGGCCAGGCGCTCGGCGTACAGCGCCCACCCCTCGCCGTGGCCGGAGACCCAGCAGCCCTGCCGTCGCCAGCGGTTCAGGACGTCCGAGCGCACCGCGGCCTGCCCGATCTGCAGGTGGTGGCCGGGCACGCCCTCGTGGTGCACGGTGGTCGCCTCGCGCCAGGTGGAGAACGTCGTCTGCCCCGGCGGCACCGCCCACCACATGCGCCCGGGGCGGGAGAAGTCCTCGCTGGGGCCGGTGTAGTAGATGCCGCCGCCGGTGGTGGGGGCGATGCGGCACTCCAGCCGGCGCACCTGCTCCGGGACGTCGAAGTGGGTGCCGGCCAGCGCCTCGACGGTCTCGTCGGAGCGCTGCTGCATCCAGTCCCGGAACGCCTCCGCGCCGGCCACGACGGTGGCCGGGTCGGCGTCCAGGGCGGCGACGGCGGCCGCCACGTCCGGCGAGCCGGTGATCTCCCGCGCCGTGCGGGCCATCTCCGCGCGCACCCGCGCGACCTCCTCCAGGCCCCACGCGTACGTCTCGGCGAGGTCGACGGACGCGCCGAGGAAGTACCGGGAGAACAGCCGGTAGCGGTCCGCGCCGCAGGCGTCGGCGGCCGGCGCCAGCGGCAGCAGCTCGGTGCGCAGGAACGCGGCCAGCCCCTCGTACGCCTGCGCCGCGGCGGCCGCGCCGCGGGCGACGTCCGCGGCGAGCGCGCCGTCCAGGGGCGCGCCGTCCACGGCTGCCGAGGCGGCGAAGGCGGCGAAGAAGCCGTCGCCGGCGGCGTACGAGGCGGCCTCGGCGGCGCACCCCCGCACCTGCCGGTGGGCGGCGACGCGCCCGCGCGCCGCCGCCGCGCGCAGGCTCTCGACGTACCCGTCGACCGCCGCCGGCACCGAGGCCAGCCGCCCGGCCACGTCCGCCCAGTCCTCGGCGCTGGACGTGGGCACGAGGTCGAAGAGCATCCGCAGGTCCTGCACGGGGGAGGCGATGACGTTCAGCTCGCCGAGGTCCTCGCCGGCCTCGTGCAGCTCCAGGTCCAGGCCCAGGCGCTCGCGCAGCGCGGCGGCGGTGACGCGGTCCACGTCGTCGGTGACGGGGGCGGCGTCGACGGCGGTGAGGGTGGTGCGCGCCAGGGCCGCCAGCTCGGCCAGGCCCGCGGGGGAGCGGTCGCCCAGGCCGGGCGCCGGGTCGGGGGCGCCCACGGACAGCGCCAGGGCCGGCTGCAGCCGCAGCAGGGCGGAGAAGTGGTCCTCGGCGATCGCGTCGAGGACGGTGGGCCGGCGCGGTGCGGTGCTCACCGCGCCGACCCTAGCGCCGGGGCGCGCTCCGCGATCAGGCCTGCGCGGCGTCCGCGGCGGCGGCGAGCTCCGGCACGAGCCGGTCCATCTGCCAGGGCAGGTTCAGCAGCGTGGTGGAGGTGGCGGCGATGAGGTTCTCGTCGGTCAGCCACACCACGGCGCCGTTCGCGACGGCGGGCATCGTGGCGTACACGGGGTCGGCGGTCAGCTCCTCGAGGCTGATCTCGCCGTAGCCGACGAGGACGTCGGAGTCGAGGTCGCGCACCCTCTCCTTGGCGACCTCGACGTAGAACGCGTCGGAGGACTCGGCCAGCGCGGTGACGCCGGGGGCGTCGACGAGACCCAGGCCGTGCAGGGTGTCCACGCGCGAGTCGCCCGGCAGGTACACGGACAGGCCCGCGGCCGTGGCGTACACGTACGCGAAGCTCTTGCCCTCCAGCTGCGGGTTCGCGGCGGCGCGGGCGGCGAGGTCGTCCTCGGCCTCGGCGACGAGGTCCTCGGCCTCCTGCGCCTTGCCGACGGCCCGCCCGATGAGCTTCGCCTGGTCCTGCCAGGTGGTCTGCCACGGCTGGTCGGGGTAGGCGACGGTGGGCGCGATCCGCGTCAGGGTGCTCCAGTCCTGGCCGGTCAGTCCGGAGTTCACCGCGAGGACCAGGTCCGGGGCCAGCTCGGCGACCTTCTCGAACGGCACCTCGCCGGTCTCGCTCGCGCCGATCGCCGTGGTCACCGAGGGGTCGTGGTGCCCCTCCCACCACGGGTAGGCGCCGTCCTCGCCGCCGTAGGTCACCTCGGGGATCCCGACGGGCTGCAGGCCGAGCGCCCAGAGCACGTCCTGCGAGCCCCAGCCCCAGGTGACGATCCGCTCGGGGGCGGCGTCGACGGTGGTGCTGCCCAGCGCGTGCTCGACGGTCACGGGGAAGGCGCCCGCCGTGCCGGCGGTGCCCGCGGAGCCCCCGGCGGTGCTCGCGCCGGAGTCCTGCGACCCGCAGGCGGTGGCGGCGGCCAGCGCCGCCAGGGGGGCGCTCAGCAGCAGGGAACGGCGGGTGGCGCGCACGGGCACGGTGGTCTCCTCGGGGAACGCTGGGGTAGGGCAGGCAAACCTAACCACACGGGCGGTGCCGAGCGGGAGTCCGGTCCGCCGCTACCGTGGCGGGCGTGGAGGAGGCCGTGGACCGCGCGGGCGCGCAGCGCCCCTGGACCGACCTGGAGCGCCCGCCCCTGCGCGTGCTCGCCCTGCGCCGCGCCCTCGTCGGCCCCGGCGGCTGGGCGGCGCTGGACGTGGTCGCCCGCACCGGCTCCACCAACGCCGACCTGCTGGAGCGCGCCGCCCGCGAGGACGTCCCCGACGGCACCGTGCTCGTCGCCGAGCACCAGGACGCCGGCCGCGGGCGGCTGGGGCGCACGTGGTCGTCGCCGCCCAGGGCGGGCCTGGCCGTCTCGGTGCTGCTGCGCCCCGCGGCCGCCCCGGAGCGGTGGTCGTGGCTGCCCCTGCTGACCGGCGTCGCCGTCGTCGACGCCCTCGGCGCGCTCGGCGTGGACGCGGGCCTGAAGTGGCCCAACGACGTGCTGGTCGCCGGCCCCGGCCGTCCCGGCAAGGTGGGCGGGGTGCTGGCCGAGGTGCGCGGCGGCGCCGTCGTCCTCGGCGCGGGCGTCAACGTCGGCCAGCGCGAGCAGGAGCTGCCGCCCGCCGCGCCGGGGCTGTCCGCACCGGGAGCGCCCGCCCCGGTGCCGCCGACGTCGCTGGTGCTGGCCGGGGCGCGCAGCACCGACCGCGACACCGTGCTGCGCCGCTACCTGCGGGCGCTGCGCACCCGCCTGGACGAGTGGGCCGCCGACCCGGGCGCCACCGCCGCCGCCTACCGCGCGGCGTGCCGCACGCTCGGCGCACCCGTGCGCGCGCACCTGCCCGGCGGGGACGTGCTCACCGGCACGGCAGAGGACGTCGACGGCACCGGCCGTCTCGTGGTGCGGACCTCAGGCGGTGCCGCGACGAGCCTGGCCGCCGCCGACGTCGTCCACCTGCGCGGCGTGTGAGGTCCCCGGCGGCCGCAGCGCCTCCCCGGGGCGGGGGGCCTGCCAGCCCTCCTCGCGCAGCTCCTCCACGAACACGAAGCGCCGGTAGGCCCACCAGCGGAACAGCGTCCCCAGCCCCACGCCGACGACCTTCGCGGAGATGTTCGACGCCACCGGCCCGCGCAGCCCCAGCACGTAGTAGGTGAACCCCAGGCAGGCGGCGCTGATCAGCAGCCCCGCGCCGTTCATCAGGGCGAACATCAGCAGCTCGCGCGGGGCGGAGGCGCGCCGGCGGTGCCGGAACGTCCAGTAGCGGTTGCCGATCCAGGCGACCACGACGCTGACGGCGATGGCGATGCCGTTCGCGGTCAGCGGCTTGTGGTGCAGCACGCCCACGCCGCCCGGGCCCGCGAAGCTCAGCAGGTTGAAGACCCCGAAGTCGGTGACGAAGGCGACCGCCCCCACCACGCCGAACTTCGCGGCTTCCCGCGCCAGCACCTCGTAGGTCTCGCGCAGCCGCGCGAACAGCCCGGTGCGGGGTGTGCCGGGGGGTGGGCCGGCCGTCTGGGAAGCCACGGTGGGCGGTGCTCCGTTCGTCGCGCCCCGCGGGCGGGGTCGTCCGTCTCGACCCCGCAGTGTGGCCGATCCCGCTGGGAGCCCGCCGGGAGCCCGCCGGCCGCGGTGGTCAGCGCTCGGCGCGGCTGCGGCTCTTCGACGGGTCGAGGTGGTCCTCCATCTTGACGGCACCCAGGATGCCGACGACGACGAGCGCCACGCAGGCGATGACGGTGAGCACTGCTGTTTCCCCCTCCGTGGGACGCACCGCGGGTCCGCGGAGCGGACCCAAGGATTCACCACCCGTCCGGTACGGGCATCCCGGAACGAGGGTGCACCCACGGGCCGTCACGGACCGTGTTCACGGGCTCGACACGCCGAGCACGGACCTCCCGCGGCGTCGCCTACCCTCCCTGCTGTGACGAGCGCCCCCTCCGCCGCCGCCCCCGACGCGACCCCCGACGTGACCCCCGCCACCGGCGCCCGCCCCGACCCCGCGCCGTACGACCGGCCCGGCGGGTTCCCCGTCGTCGGCGTCGTCGGCGGCGGCCAGCTCGCCCGCATGATGCAGCCGGCCGCCGTGGCGCTGGGCCTGCGCCTGCGGGTGCTCGCGGAGGGGCCCGCCACCAGCGCCGCCCAGGTGATCACCCCCGCCCCGGTGGGCGCGGCCGGCGACCTGGACGCGCTGCGCGCCTTCGCGGCGGAGTGCGACGCCGTCACCTTCGACCACGAGCACGTCCCCGCCGAGGGCCTGCGCGCGATGGCGGAGCTGACCAGCGTGCAGCCGGGCGCCGACGCCCTCCTGCACGCCCAGGACAAGATCGTGATGCGCGAGCGGCTCACCGCGCTCGGCCTGCCGTGCCCGCGGTGGGCGCGGGTCGCCGGCCGCGCCGACGTCGAGGCGTTCGCCGCGGACGCCGGCTGGCCGGTGGTGCTGAAGACCCCGCGCGGCGGCTACGACGGCAAGGGCGTGCTGGTGCTGGACGGCCCCGGCGACGCCGGGTGGGCCACCGCCGACGCCTGGTTCGCCGACTGGGCCGGGCGCGGCCCGCTGCTCGCCGAGGAGCACGTGCCCTTCACCCGGGAGCTCGCCGCCCTGGTCGCCCGCAGCCCCTCCGGCCAGGCGGCCGCCTGGCCGGTGGTGGAGACCGTGCAGCGCGGCGGCGTCTGCCACGAGGTCACCGCCCCCGCCCCGGACCTGGACCCCGACCTCGCCGCCCACCTGACGGACGTGGCGCTGCGCGTCGCCGGCGGCCTGGGCGTCACCGGGGTGCTGGCCGTGGAGGTGTTCGAGGTGGAGCGGGACGGCCGGCGCGAGGTGGTCGTCAACGAGCTGGCGATGCGCCCGCACAACTCCGGGCACTGGAGCATCGACGGCTCCGTCACCAGCCAGTTCGAGCAGCACCTGCGCGCCGTGCTGGACCTGCCGCTGGGCGACACCGCCGCCCGCGCGCCGTGGACGGTCATGGTCAACGTCCTCGGCCCGGCCAGCATCGAGGAGCGGCACGCCGACCTGTACCGCTCCTACCTGCACGTCATGGCGCACGACCCGGGTGCCAAGGTGCACCTGTACGGCAAGGAGCAGCGGCCCGGCCGCAAGCTGGGCCACGTCACCGTCTACGGCGACGACCTGGAAACCGTCCGCGCGCGCGCCCGGCACGCAGCGGCCTTCATCGCGGGGGAGATCGACGAGTGAACGCACGCGCGCAGGCGGTCGAGGTCGGCCTGGTCATGGGCTCGGACTCCGACTGGCCCGTCATGGAGGACGCGGCGAAGGCGCTGGACGAGTTCGGCATCGGCTACGAGGCCGACGTCGTCTCCGCGCACCGCATGCCGCACGACATGGTCGCCTGGGGGGCCTCGGCCGCCCAGCGCGGCCTGCGGGTCGTCATCGCCGGCGCCGGTGGCGCCGCGCACCTGCCGGGGATGCTCGCCAGCGTCACCCCGCTGCCCGTCATCGGCGTGCCGGTGCCGCTGCGGCACCTGGACGGCATGGACTCGCTGCTGTCCATCGTGCAGATGCCCTCCGGGGTGCCGGTGGCGACCGTCTCCATCGGCGGGGCCCGCAACGCCGGGCTGCTGGCCGTGCGGATCCTCGCCGCCACCGACGAGGGCCTGCGCGAGCGGGTCGTGGAGTTCCAGGAGTCGCTGCGGCAGACCGCGGTCGACAAGGGGGAGAAGCTGCGGTCGCGGGCCCGGCGCACCGGCACGGGTTTCGGCGCCTGACGTCGTGGTCCCCGCCACGGCGACCGGCCTCGCCACCGAGTCCCACCGCGTCGACGGCCACGACGTGCACGAGCGCGTCCTCGCCGTCCCGCTCGACCGCACCGGCCACGCGCCCGGGACGGTCGAGGTGTTCGCCCGCGAGTACGTGCGCGACGGGCGCGAGCGCGCCCCGCGCCTGGTGTTCCTGCAGGGCGGTCCCGGCAACCCCGCGCCGCGCCCGGACGTGGTGGGCGGCTGGCTGGACCGGGCGCTGGAGGAGTTCCGCGTCGTGCTGCTGGACCAGCGCGGCACCGGGCGCTCCACGCCCCTGGACGCGCAGTCCCTGGGGGAGGTCGGTGACGACGCCGCGCAGGCGGAGCACCTGTCGCACTTCCGCGCCGACGCGATCGTGGCCGACGCCGAGGCGCTGCGCCGTGCGCTGCAGGGGGACGAACCCTGGTGGGTCCTGGGGCAGAGCTACGGCGGTTTCGTCATCACCTGCTACCTGTCGCAGGCGCCGGAGGGCCTCGCCGGGGCGCTGGTCACCGCGGGGCTGCCCGGCCTGCGCAGCAGCGCCGACGACGTGTACCGGCTCACCTACGCGCAGACCGCGGTGCGCAACGCCGAGTTCTTCGCGCGCTACCCGCGCGACGAGGCCGTCGCCCGCGCCGTCGCGCAGCACCTGGACGGTGAGGAGGAGTTCCTGCCCACGGGGGAGCGCCTGAGCTCCCGGCGTTTCCGCACCCTGGGGATCGCCCTGGGGCAGACCTCCGGTTTCGACGCCCTGCACTTCGCGCTGGAGGACCCGTTCACCACCGTGCGCGGTGCGAGGCGGCTGCGGCAGCGGTTCCTCGTGGAGGCCGGCCGGCGGCTGTCGTTCGCGGCGCACCCGCTGTACGCGGCGCTGCACGAGAGCATCTACGCGCAGGGCGCGGTGACCGGCGGGGCGACGCGCTGGTCGGCGCACCGGGTGCGCGAGGAGTTCGGCGAGTTCTCCCTCGACGCGCCCGCCGGGGCGCCGTTCCGGTTCACCGGTGAGCACGTCTACCCGTGGCAGTTCGAGGAGGACCCGGCGCTGGTGCCGCTGCGCGGTGCGGTGGACCTGCTGGCCGGGCGCGCCGACCTGCCGCCGCTGTACGACCCGGACGTGCTGGGCGGCAACGCCGTCCCGCTGGCCGCCGCGGTGTACGTCGACGACATGTTCGTGCCGTACGACCTCAGCGCCCGCACCGCGCGCGAGGTGCGCGGGGCCCGCACGCTCGTCACCAACGCCTACCAGCACGACGGGCTGCGGATGGACGGTCGCAGGCTCCTGGACGGGCTGCTGGAACTCGTCCACCGCTGACGACGGCTGGTCACGGGCAGGTCGCGATCGACGATCTGCCCAGCGCGCCCCCTTGTCTGTGAGCAGTGTGAGCACCACACTCGGCCACGCTGTTGCGCCGGACGGGTGAACCCGCCCGTCCGGTCCCCCTTGGCAGGAGGCTCCGTGCGCAAGATCGTCCTCTCCTCCGCGGTGAGCGTGGCTCTCGTCGCGGCGACCCTGGCCGCCACGCAGACCGCGTCCTCGGCCGACCCCACCACCACCGGTGCCGGCGCGGTCGAGCGCGCCTCCCGCACCGTGACCACCACCGGCGAGTACGTGGTCCTCTACGAGGACGGCACCGCCGACGACGCCGCGCGCGCCGCCATCGAGGCCGCCGGCGGCACCGTCCTGTCCAGCAACCCCGAGGTCGGCTACGCGCTCGTGCGCGCCGAGGCCGGCGACTTCGCCGAGAAGGCCGCCGCCGCGGCCGGTCTCGTCGGCGCCGCCGTCAACCGCGAGATCGGCCGCGCCCCCGAGGACGTCGCCGACGACGCCGACGCGATCGAGCGCCTCACGGCCGCCGAGCGCGCCGCCGCCGAGGCCACCGCCCAGCTGAAGTCCTTGCAGCGCAAGGAGCCCGACGCGGAACCGCTCGCGCCGCTGCAGTGGGACATGGACGCCATCGACGCCACCGTCGAGGGTTCCTACGAGGTGCAGCAGGGCAGCCGGAAGGTCACCGTGGGCGTCATCGACACCGGTGTCGACGGCTCCCACCCCGACATCGCCCCCAACTTCGACGCCGAGGCGAGCCGGAACTTCGTCACCGACATCCCCGAGATCGACGGCGAGTGCGAGGTCGAGGACTGCGTCGACCCCGCCGACGTCGACGGTGACGGCCACGGCACCCACGTCGCCAGCACCATCGCCTCCCCGATCAACGGCCTCGGCATGGCCGGCGTGGCGCCGAACGTGACCCTGGTGAACCTGCGCGCCGGTCAGGACTCCGGGTACTTCTTCCTGCAGCCCACCCTGGACGCGATCACCTACGCCGCGAACACCGGTGTCGACGTCGTGAACATGAGCTTCTACGTCGACCCGTGGCTGTACAACTGCCAGGCGAACCCCGCCGACTCGCCCGAGGAGCAGGCCGAGCAGCGCGTCATCGTGCAGTCCGTGCAGCGCGCCATCGACTACGCCCGCAGCAAGGGTGTCCTGCCCGTCGGTGCGGCCGGCAACGAGTCCACCGACCTGGGCGTGCCCGGCGTGGACACCTCCAGCCCGGACTACCCGGTGGACGCCGACGGCAACCCCGTCGACGCGCGCGAGCGCACCATCGACAACTCCACCTGCCTCAGCGTGCCCGCCGAGAGCAACGGCGTCGTCACGGTGACCTCCACCGGCCCGTCCGGACGCAAGGCGTACTACTCGAACTACGGCACCGAGCAGGCCGACGTCGCCGCCCCCGGCGGCGACGCCTACGACACCCCCGACAACCGGGTCGACCCGGCCGGCCTGATCCTCGCCGCCTACCCCGAGGACCTGGCGATCGCCAACGGCGACGTCGACGAGGCCGGCGAGCCGACCACCCCGTTCGTCGTCCGCCAGCAGACGGAGGACGGGGAGGACGCGTACTACCAGTACCTGCAGGGCACCTCGATGGCCGCGCCGCACGCCGCCGGCGTCGCCGCCCTCATCGTCAGCGAGTACGGGGAGAAGGACCCCGCCCACCCGGGCACCCTGACCCTCGACCCGTCGCTGACCGAGGCGCTGCTGCTCGGCACCGCCGAGGACGTGGCCTGCCCGGTGCCGGCGGAGTTCACCTACCGCCGCGTCTCCGCCGCCGGCGAGTCGATCAGCACCGCCACCTGCGCCGGCCCGGCCGACGTGAACGGCTTCTACGGGCAGGGCGTGGTCAACGCCCTGGACGCGGTCACCGCGTTCTGACCGGTCCTCCGACCGGTTCCCCGCGGACCACCTGAGCGCGAGGG
>NZ_JALBVB010000043.1:132459-135710 GCF_022669155.1 Kineococcus sp. TRM81007
CCACCCGCGCCCTCCGTCGTCCCGGCCCGGCGCACCCCCGCGGCCGCCGCCGCCGGGCGCGCCCGGCCGCGCGGTGCCAGGATCGGCCCATGGCCGACGAGCAGAACGACGTCCTCGACCTCGACCGCATCGCGCACGCCGTGCTGGCCATGGACCCCGCCGAGGTCCACCGCCTGGTGGCCCGCGAGGGCGGCGGGCCGTGGCTGGCCGGGCCGGCCTACGGCGACGGGCGCGAGCTCGTCGTGCTCTCCGCGGTCGGGGGCCGCGGCGCGACGGTGGCGCGCGGTGACGCGGTGGAGCTCGTCCGCCGCGTCCTCGACCACCGCCTCGCCGAGGGGACCCTCGACGAGCAGCAGCACGACCAGATGCTCACCGAGGCCGTCGTCGGCCTCTCCGGCACCCTCTGACCGGGCGCCCCGCTCAGGGGACCAGGGAGCGCAGCGCCTCGGTGTCGTCGGCCTGGAGGTCGGCGAACATCTCCAGCGCCCGCTCGGTGTCCCACTTCACGGCGAGGCCGGACGAGGTGCGCAGGCTCGGGTTCGACACCGGCACGGTCATGGAGACCCCGTCCTGACCGGTCGCCGAGCGCATCCCGTTCGCGAACGTCAGCAGGGCGCCCAGCGAGGCGTCCTCGTCGACGGCGAGGGCGCCGCCGGCGGCCGAGGCCAGCGAGAACGCCCGGAAGGGGTTCAGCAGCGTGGTGGGCGAGGTCGCCTCCTCCACGATGGCCGCCAGCAGCTCGCGCTGGCGCGCCGCACGGCCCAGGTCGCCGGCGGGGTCGGAGTAGCGGTAGCGCGCGTACCCCAGCGCGGTCGCGCCGTCCATCTCCTGGCAGCCGGCCGCGATGTCCAGCCCGGCGCGCACGTCCTGCACCGCCGCCGGCGGGCACATCTCGACACCGCCGACGGCGTCCACGACGTGCGCGAAGCCGGAGAAGCCCGTCTCGACGTAGTGGTCCACGCGCAGGCCGGAGACCTCCTCGACCGTCTGCGTCAGCAGCGGCGCACCGCCCAGGGCGAACGCGGCGTTGATCTTCCCCGAGCCGTGGCCGGGGATCGGCACGTAGGAGTCGCGCGGGACGCTGATGAGCGCGGCCGGCCCCGACTCCGGCACGTGCAGCAGCATGATCGTGTCGGTGCGCCGGCCGAGGATGTCGTCGCCGCCTGCGGAGTACTGCGCCAGCTCCTCGGCGCTCATGCCGTCGCGGGAGTCGCTGCCGACCACCAGGTAGGTGGTCCCCGGGGTGTCGGCGGGCCGCTCGCCGGCGGGGGCGGTGGCGACGTGCTGCACCGCGGACAGCCCGCGCCAGCCCAGGGCCAGCGGGTGGACGACGAGGGCGACGACGAGCAGCGCCAGCACGAGCAGCACGCGCCGGCGGCGCCGGGCCGCCGAGCGCTGCGGGCGGTGCGGCGGCGGGGGACCGACGGGCGGGTGCGCGGGCGGGTGTGCGGGCGGGGGCGCGGTGCGGCGGGCGGGTGCTTCCGGCTGCCGCAGCTCCGCGAGGCGCTGCTCGCGGCCGGGGGCCTGCGCGGTGGCCCGCTCGGGACGTCGGCGCGCCGGGCGCCCGTAGGTGGTGGCCGTGTAGCCGGGGCGCCCCGCGGGCACCCGGTCGCTCTCGGCGGGCCCGGTCGGCGGCAGCGCGCGCGTCCCGCCGTCGGCGGCGGCGCCGTCGCCCGCGACGGGGCGCCGCGCGGGTGCGGGCCGCCCCGGCGTCCGGCGGGGGGACGGCTGCGCCGGGTCGGGGGTGGGGGGCGGCGGGACGGGCACGTCACCACAGTAGGGGCACCGCGTGCCGCTCCGGGGTGACCCGCCGTGGACCTCCCCGGGCCCCCGCGCGGCTCCCCGGGAACCGTCACGGTCCCCTCACACCCCGCGCCCGGGCCGCCCCCGCCCGCGTCCCACCCCGCGGTGACCGAGGGGGTCAGGCGCGGGGGCGTCCCAGGGCGCGGTAGGTCCACCCGGCCGAGCGCCACCGGGCCGGGTCCAGGGCGTTGCGTCCGTCGAGGATGCGCTTCTCCTTGACCAGGTGCGAGATCGAGGCCGGGTCCAGGTCGCGGTACTCCTTCCACTCCGTCAGCAGCAGCACGACGTCGGCGCCGCGCACGGCGTCCTGGACGTTGTGGGCGAAGGAGATGTCCGGCACGGCCTTGCGGGCGTTGTCCAGCGCGGCCGGGTCGGTCAGGACCACGTCACCGCCTTGCAGGCGGATCTGCGCGGCCACGTTCAGCGCGGGGGAGTCGCGGGTGTCGTCGGAGTCGGGCTTGAACGCCGCGCCGAGCACCGCCACGCGCTTGCCGATCAGCGAGCCCTCGCAGACCTCGCGGGCCAGGTCGACCATGCGGATGCGCCGGCGCATGTTGATCGAGTCGACCTCGCGCAGGAACGTCAGGGTCTGGTCCGCGCCCAGCTCGCCGGCGCGGGCCATGAAGGCGCGGATGTCCTTGGGCAGGCAGCCGCCGCCGAAGCCCAGGCCGGCGTTGAGGAACTTGCGCCCGATGCGGTCGTCGTGGCCGATGGCGTCGGCCAGCTGCGTGATGTCGGCGTTGACCTTCTCGCACAGCTCGGCCATGGCGTTGATGAAGGAGATCTTCGTGGCCAGGAACGAGTTGGCGGCGACCTTGACCAGCTCGGCGGTCTGGTAGTCCGTCACGATCGTGGGGGTGCCGCGCTTCAGGGGGGTGGCGTAGACCTCGTCCAGCAGTGCCCTGGCGGCCTTGCCGGTCTCGGACTCCGGGCCCTGGGGGACCCCGTAGACCAGGCGGTCCGGGTGCAGGGTGTCGTCCACGGCGTGGCCCTCGCGCAGGAACTCCGGGTTCCACGCCAGGGAGGCGCCCGGGGCCTTCTCGGCGAGCTTGGCGGCCAGGCGCGCGGCGGTGCCCACCGGCACGGTGGACTTGCCCACCACGAGCTCGCCGTCGCCCACGTGCGGCACCAGCGCGTCGACGGCGGCGTCGACGTAGCGCATGTCGGCGGCGAACTCGCCCTTCTTCTGCGGGGTGCCCACGCACACGAAGTGCACCGCGGAGCCGGCGGCCTCGGCGACCTCGGTGGTGAAGCGCAGCCGGCCGGTGGCCATGGCGCGCTCGAGCAGTTCGGGCAGGCCCGGCTCGAAGAACGGTGCGCGCGCTTCGCGCAGCGCCTCGATCTTCTCGGCGTCCACGTCCACGCCGACCACCTCGTGGCCCAGCTCGGCCATGCACGCGGCGTGCACGGCGCCCAGGTACCCACACCCGATGACAGTCATGCGCATG
>NZ_JALBVB010000044.1:0-55277 GCF_022669155.1 Kineococcus sp. TRM81007
AGGCGGCCGCGGCACCCGACTCGCGCAACTGGTGCCGCTCGACCAGCCACCAGCTGACACGATCCTCACCGTGGACATCGTCGTCGAAGCGGGTGACCGGGAGCACGAGTGCTGCGGGGCCGCCATCGAACGCGACGACGTCGTCACCTTCGACTGCATCCACCACGTGGAGCCGGACGGCCGGGTGCGACTGATCGAGAGCCACCACGACCGCGGGACCAGCGAGCGGGTGAAGGGACGAGTCAGCGACATCCACGTCGTCCAGGACGCAGGAGCGAGCCGGCCGATCCTCCGCGTGCCCAGCGGCAGCGCCCTGCGCGGCTTCGACCCCGAGGACGACGGGCACCTGGAAGACCCCTGGACCGGCGAGGTGATCACCTCGGACAGCACCGACTTCCTCGTCACCGTTCGCACGAGCCGCTAGCTGCGCGCCAGTTGCGCTGCGGCGATGACCAGGGTCCACGCCCGTCGACCCATGGCCAGAGGTCGTGCGCTGCAGAATCGCCCTTCCGAGCGAGGACGTCGGAGGGGCACAGCGCTCGAGGGGTTCAAGACTGCCGGAGCCATCCGGATCGTGACCCGATTCTCCGGACGTCCTGATCTGTCGATCTGCGGCGTTCGTCAACGGACTGGATCGGCGTACGGGGAGCCGTCAGCCCTCACGCGCGTCACAGTGGAGGGACCGCAGTGGCGATGCAGGAGGTGGCCGGAGGTGCGGACGTCGAAGGTGGCACTGCCGTGCCTGCTCCTGCCTGCTGCGCTGGCCGTTGCGCTGGGCGCGTGCGGCGGGCCTGGCGGGCTCACCGAGGAGCTGAGGGCCAGCCCGCTCAGCCTGACCGCGCCGAACGACGCCGACATGGAGGCCCTCATGAGCGGAGTCCTGACGCAGCGGGACGGCTGCACCGGGGTGCAGGACGGCAGTGTCTTCCACGAGCTGGTGCGGCACAGCGACGACGTCGAGTGGCAGTCGGACTCTCAGCAAGTCGTCTTCCAGGGGCAGGCTCGGACGCCGGGTGACACCGTCTGGTTCGGCGGTGGCACCACTGGTCGGGGGCTGGACCACCTGACTCGACCGGAGGGCTGTGCAGATGCTGACGGGAGCTGGCTCGTGGGCTCCGTCGAAGTTCCCGCCCCACAGCAGTGAGCCGGTGGTGGAGCCGCACATCGGACACCTGCACATGGCGGTGAGCCCCATCGGGGACCCGACGGACCACGACCGCGGGTCAGGTACGGCGCACTCGAGGACGAGCCGGCGAGCACACCCAAGCCCCGCGCACACAGCTGCGAGACCTACTGCTCCGTGGCGTGCGCGGCAGGCTCCCACTGGTCGCCTGCAGCCCACCCGTGCCACGGTGGACGAGCACCACCAGCCGACGACGGCCGCTGGAGGAGCCATGACCGCGTACTCCATCCAGGCTGCACCCACCTCCACGGGCGGCGCCGACGTCCTCGCCGGCTACATCGGCGTCGGCATCTGGGTCGTGCTCGGCCTGGCCGTCCTGATCCGGCTGCTGCAGATCGTGCTCAGGCGCAGGAGCTGGGCCGACAAGCGCCGAGACGTCAGGTCCAGGGTCGCCGACCCCCTCGTGCGGACCGGAGCGGTGCAGTCGACGATCTACGGCTGGACACCCAGCGACTCACGATCGATGCCCTCTCCACCGACGCAGACCACCACCAGCGAGGACGACACCCGCAGACCACCGAGAACCGAGGGCGAGTAGCCCACCGGCTCCCGCAGTGCGCGCTCACGACGCCGTCTGCAGAACCTTGTGCGGCCACGGCCAGCACGGTCCGCGAGCCTTCACCTGGCGCGGACCCCGAGCACGCTGCCCTGCTCCGAACCCGGCTCCGAGTCCGAACCTGACTCCAGGTCCCGATCCAGTCCCAGCCTCGCCACCTCCGAGCGGTGCACGTCGTTGACCGCGTTCACCTCCAGGCCGGCCGCTTGGCCCAGCTTGTCGATCAAGGTCCCCACGTGTCCCCACTGCCCACCCATGACCTCGTTGCCGTCATCACGCACCGCGATGCCGTACATCGTCACGCGCACCAGTAGCTCGGCCAGGCTCTCCGCCGTCACCGGCAGACCCTTGCCGCCAGGGTTGACCCGCTGCTGGATCCACTCATCCGCACTGCTCATGCTGTCCTCATCGACGACGCACCCTGCTCCCGCCGCGACCGCGACGAACTCGCCCCGGTCCCTGGTGCCGGTATTCGAGGATCGCGTCCGTGGGGTGGTCAGGGTCATCGGGGACACCCCCTACTCGACCCTGATCTTGCCGGCGCAAGCTCGCCGGGCTTCCGGCGGCCCACCGCTCATGGCGCTGTCGCGGTGAACCACTCAGGTCCACCACCGTCACACCCATCGACGTCTCGCCTGAGCTCCCACGCTGCCTCACTACCCTCGAGCCCGTGACCCTGGTCAGACCGGCCACGCTCGACGACGCCGGCGACCTCGCCCGCATCCACGTCGACACCTGGCGCACCACCTACACCGGACTGATCCCCCAGGTCGTCCTGGCCGCCATGACCCTCGACAGGGCGGTCGAGCGTTGGCAGGCGGTGCTGCCGCTGCATACTCCTCACCACTGCCTGCTTGCTGAAGACCCAGCCGGAGATGCCACTGGCTTCGTGCGCTGTGGTCCCAGCCGCGACGAGGAGGCATCCGGCACCACAGGCGAGATCCAAGCCCTCTACGTGCAGTCCACGTCCTGGAGCACCGGCACCGGACGGGCCCTGCTCAAGGCGGCCGAGAAGGAACTGCTCGCCGACGGATTCACCGAGGCCACCTCGTGGGTGCTCGCCGGCAACGACCGCGCCCGGCGCTTCTACCAACGGTGCGGATGGCGCACCGACGGCGGCACCAAGCAGGAGCAGCGCGAGGGCGTTGCCTTGGACGAAGTGCGCTACCGGCACACCCTTTGACGCGTCCGGGCACAGCGCTGTCGCGGACGTCCGGCCATGTCGAGGAGTGGAGGGAGATCGGGTCACGCTCCTAGGCTGCGCGCGTGCCCGTGGTGATCGAGGTCGTGACCGTCATCGACGCCCCGTCCGCCGTCGTCTTCGACCTCGAACTGGACGTCGATGTCCACGCCGCCTCCCTCGCCAGCAGCGGCGAGACGGCCACCACCAGCACCGGACGCCGCCGCCTCGGCCTAGACGACGAAGTCACCTTCCAGGCCCGCCACCTCGGGCGCAGCTGGCGCATGACCAGCCGCATCACCGCCCACGACCGCCCGCACCGCTTCGTCGACGAGCAGACCCGCGGCCCCTTCCGCACCCTGCACCACGAGCACCTCTTCGAAGCCCTGACAGCGCAGCGCACCCGCATGACGGACCGCATGAGCATCACCGCCCCCGCCGGCCCACTCGGTGCGGCGGTTGCCCACCTGCTGCTGGCGCCCTACCTGCGCCGACTCCTGCGAGAACGCGCGGCCCACGTCAAGCGCGCCACCGAAGCAGGCGACGAACACCCCTCCTGACCCCTCGATCGCTTGCTCGTGGCACCGTCCGCGACGGTGCTCGCCCATGCCGACTTCCGCGCAGACGGCACACCGATGACCGACCACGTCGAGTTCCGGTGGCCTAGCTCGGCCGCATGTTCGGGATCAACACTGGCGAGATCGTCGTCCTGCTGCTCATCCTCATCGCCATCGTCGCAGGCATCGGTCTACTGGCCCGGAGACGACGCCAGTAGCGCACACGCACGCGGTCATGCCGCCCTCCGGGCGCGATCACGAGTGGGCGCCGGGCCCGCCCCAACCGAGAGGTGGAAGATCACCCGAAGGCCCAGCAGTGCCCACGAACAGCGGGTGAGGTAGTCCTGAGAGCATCATCCGGTGCCTGAGCACGCAGCACCGGTCACCACCAGGACTGACCGTCCCCGACCTCACGTACGCATCGTCCACCTGACCGGAGCGGTCTTCGACGCCCTGGCAACTGGTGACCTGGCCACCGCCGACACCGCCAGCCCCGTGCCGCTGAGCGACTACTTCGCCGGCCCGGACTGGCGCAGCGTGTGGCGCATGCGCAGCGAGCAGACCCGCCACGACCCCACCAGCGCTGCCTGGGTCACCGGTGTCATCTGGGACGAGGACCAGCACCTCGCCGTGGGCCGCGCCGGCTACCACGGCCCTCCTGACGCCGAAGGGATGGTGGAGATCGGCTACGCCGTCGATCCGGCCTACCGCTGCCGCGGCTACGCCCGCGCTGCTCTGGAGTCGTTGCTGCAGCGCGCCCGCAACGAGCCGGGCGTGCGCACGGTGCGGGTGACCATCACGCCCGAGAACACCGCCTCCTACGGCCTGGTCGCGCAGTACGGCTTCACCGCAGTCGGTGAGCAGTGGGACGACGAAGACGGCTTGGAGATCATCTACGAGATCAGTGCCGACCCCGCTCGGCGATGACCGCCGCCGCCACGCCGGGGGACTCGGTCAGGGCGCTGCCACGGTGCAGCAGGCTTCAGCGGCAGGGCTCGCCCGATCTTGCGCGCCAGCGCGTACGCCACGGTGGCCACCTTCCACCCGCGACGCTCCCCGACGCGGTAGTCCTGCGCCGGCGTCAGCCGCTGCGCCAGGCCCGGTCGCTGCTTCGCCAGGTAGCGCCGGGCGCGAGCGGCGTGCGTGGGTGCGGAGGCGATGGTGATGCTGCCGGCCGCCTCCAGCTGGTCCAGGCAGTGCGCCACGTTCTGCCAGGTGCTGCGCGCCTCCTCCTCCAGCGCGATGCGCTGCTCGGGCACACCCAGGACGTCGCGGGCGTAGGCGGCCATCACGCACGCCTCGCTGGGATCGTCGGGGGCGCCGGTGCGCCCGCCGCTGAACAGCAGCCGTCCGTGCTGCGGGTGCAGCGAACGCACCGCGATCTCGGTGCGCCAGCGCTGCACCGGGTGCACCCGACCGCCCGGGCGCGAGGGGCAGCCGAGCACCAGGACCACCTGGGGGCCCGGCACGGGCTCAGCGGTGCGCCGGCCCCGGCGCCGGCTGCGGTCCCGGTGCGGGTGCTGGTCCCACCCGCGGCGCGAGGCGCGCCACTGCACCAGCTCGGCGACCAGGACGGCGACCACGGGCAGTGCGGCGGCCGCTGCCAGCGCGGCCACCACAGCGGCAGGCGGCGACGGGTGCAGCGGGCCAGGCACCTGCCGATCATCGGTCGGGGACCGGCGGAGGACGACCCGACACGCGCGGTCATGGCGCGGACATCGCGTGCTCGTGCCGATCTCAGGGCGTTGCCCTCCAGGTCCGGTGCGGTGGAGGTGGTTCCGCCCGGTGGATGTCTTGCCCGTCGGCTGCGGCGGCACGGCACCTAGCCTGATGCGGTGACGGATGACGAGCTGCTGGCCGAGCTGGAGCGGCGCCTGCGCCAGGACGTCGACCCCGACGTCACGTACGACGAAGCCGTCTTCACGCTGCACCGCTGGGACGCCGAGCCCCAGGACCCGCCGCTGCGCCTGCACGCCACCGCCGAGCAGCTGGGCCGGTACTGCCGGGTGGACGAGGGGACTCGCGACGCCCTGTGGCCCGACGCCCCGGTGGAGGTCGCCGGTCTGAACCTGCTGCAGGTGCACCTCGACGAGGCCCTCTGGCGCGCCTTGGACACTGCCCCTGAACGCCGCCACGTCGTGCTCGAACCGCGCCTGGCGGTACTCACCGATCCTGCCGTCATTGATGAGTCGCCCCCACCGCTGCCGCCTCTGCCGGACCTCCCCTCGGGGGAGTACAGGTGGTTCGCCTACGCACCGCTCAGCGGTGAGGGGTTCCCCGCGCGCCAGCGGCCTACAGAGCCCGGAGCTCCTGAGGTGTGACCTGCTGCCACAGCGTCACCTTTGCGGTCATGGCGCCTCCGGGCGTGATCGTGGTCGGCCGACTTCACGCCTGTGCCGAAAGGCGTGCGATGGCAACGCGACCTTCGCCACCTGGTTGATCTTGTTCGTGGGCACCCGTGGCTGCTTGGCTGCTCCGGGATGCAACGTGGCAGCGGAGGTGCAGCACGGTGATGGCTGCGGTCGGTCAGCGCGCACTGGCCTGGTGCGGTGAGTGGAACCGCGGGCATCCGTGGGACCACAACGCCCACCACCACGGCTGGATCGAGCGGCACCTGCCCTCCCGCATCAACGCCGCCCTGGACATCGGCTGCGGCACCGGTGACCTGGTCCGCCGCCTCTCCCGACGCGCCGGACACGTCACCGGACTCGACGCCGACCCCGCCAGCATCGACACCGCGCGGCGCCTCTTGCACGAGCAGGGCAACGTCGACTTCCGCTGCGAGGACCTGCTCAGCGCCGACTTGCCCGGCGGGTACGACGTCATCACCGCACTGGCGGTTCTGCACCACGTTCCCTTCGAGCCGGCGCTGAGCCGACTGCGGGACCTTCTCGCCCCGGGAGGCACGCTGGTGGTCCTGGGCGTCTACCGCGAGGAGGAACCCTCGGACCACCTGCTCAGCGCCGCGGCCGTGCCCGCCAACCTCGTCATGGGCACGGTGAAGACGCTGCAGCGACGATCCAGCCAGCGGCCGATCGCCATGTCAGCGCCAGCGGCGCCCACCACCACGACTCTGCGCGAGATCCGCGACATCGCCAACCGGCAGACGCCGAGGGCTTCCCTGCGCCGGCACCTGTTCTGGCGCTACTCGTTGCGCTACACCGCTGCGCCTGACGCGAGTAGATGACCGCGCCCCGCGCCGGCCTGGTGCTCGCTCATGGCGCTGGCCAGGATGTCGCCCCCCCCCCCCGGATCTGCCGAGATGACCGCGGTTCATCAGCCGCAGCCTCCCTTGACGGGGCGCCGGTCCTCAGCAGCAGAAGGGTGCTCAGATGACGCGCGGATTCGTTCCTCAACGCGACGAAGCAGGCAACGAGGACTACAGCGTCATGCGGATCGACCTGGACCACGTGGTGCCTCACGAGGCGCTGGACGAGGTCCCCGCGCTGCACGGCGACACGCCTCGCCGGTACGCGAAGCACCCCGGCCCAGAAGGGCGCGACATCGTCGACTTCCTCCAGCAGCAGGGGGTCGCCCTGGGAGATCACGACCGAGCCGCGGCGGACGTTGTGGCCCGTGATCTCGACATGGCGACGGCGCTGACCCTGCTGTCTTGGGTGCGCCGCGCTCCTGGAGCGCCCAGCTCCACGTAACGCCCTCTCACGGCGCTGTCGTGGACGCCCACGAACAGCCCGTCATCCTCAGCGGGCGGCTGCGACCCGACCACGACGGCGATCACGGCCCCTGCTCACCACGTGGGTGATCGAGGCGCCGGCCTCGAGAAGCACCCCGACGATGAAGAGACCCGCACCAGCCACGACGGCCAGGGCCCCACCGATGTTGGCGCCCTCACCAGGACCCAGCGTGGCGTCGGACCAGATGGCCAGCAGAGCCAGCACGCCCCCCAGATGCACCAGCACCAACCCGACACGCGACAACACCGCACTCACCGACATGACCCCTTCTGCCTCGGCTCGCTCGATCACCACTGCCCATGCTCGCAGCGCCGGCCCGGTACCGGGCGATCGAGCGCGGCGAGGCGCCAGGGCTCTCCAGGGATCGGAGGCAGACATGCCAGGCGCGGCCTGGTGCGCACCGCGGTACCGCACGGACGAGGTCGTCTTCTCCCCCGATGCCCGTCTCACCTGGGGCTCGCCCCACGGTCACCTCGTGCGGGTGGGTGCCACCGGTGCAGCGCGCCGCATCGCGGTCGACCGGCCCGTCACCTGGGTGCAGGCCGATGAGCAGGCCCTGTACGTGCGCGTGCGGGACCAGCCGTGGCACCTGCAACCGCACGCGGACGCCGGGCGGGTGGTGCACGCGCCCCGCTGGCTGCGCCTGCCCCACGACGAACCCGTGCCCGACGTGCTCAGCGTGCACACCCACGCCGTACCGCAGGAGCGGGCCCCGCAGGTGCAGCACCGCCGCCCCGGGGAACTGCGGGCGATGTTCTGGTACAGCGACGACCCGCGCCGCTCGATCCGCTCAGGGTCGGTGCGCTGGTCCTTCGGGTGCTCACGGCAGCGACCCGACCCGGACGGGTTGTGGTGCCGGGTGATCGCCACCGCGCACGGGGTTCGAGGCGCGCACGAGCAGCAGGTGCAGCGCCTGGACCTGGGCGACGGACGCGTCACGGCCACCACCCCTGTCAACGGTCACGAGGGCGCCGCTGCCGAGCGGTGCTACCGCCGAGGGTGCGCTGCTGCTGGCCATCGAACGACGCTCGTGGGGGCCGTGGGGCGCGCAGGCACCGGTGGAAGTCCTGCGCTTGCTTCCCGACGGCGCACCGCAGGTGTTCCTGCCCGCCGACAGCATCGACACCACCGGCCGCGGCTGGCCCCTGGTGCCACGACCGGTCGATACCGACTCGTACGTGCAACGGATGCACGACATGCACCAGAGCGAACACGCCTGGGCTGCCGGGGCCAGCGGTTCGGCAGCGGCGGTCAGCGGCTCCTGGCCGCACACGCACCTGGAACTGACGTGCCGCCTCAGCGACTACCCCGGCCTGCTGCTGCGCCGCCGCGAACCCCTCTTCGACGAACTGGGCCGCATCGCACCTGCACCACACGTCGGAGCGGATCTCATGGACGCCCTCGAAACACACAACTTGCCCCCGGCCGGCGCCGCCGTCGACGGCGTCGTGGACATCTGACCCCCTCACACGGAGCGGAGCGTCACGGCTTGTACTGCCACGGGTTCTGCACCACCCCGACCTGGCAGCACGAAGGTGAGAACCGGGAACTGTTCCCCTCGATCGCGCAGCAGCACCCGCACCTGCGCGATGCGCTGCGCCACCTGGAGGGCACGGCGGCGATCATGGAGTCGCACTTCCTCGACGCCTCACCGGCCGAGGCCCTCGACGTCGCGCGCGACGTCGTCGCGGCCGGACTCGTCGAGCACCTCCACCTGTTCCAGGTGCCGATCGTGCTGGGCCGCGGGGCGCGGCTGCGGGACGGCCCCGGAGCGCTGGAGGCGGACGACGACACCGAGACGGTCTCGACACCCCGCGGCGTCACCCCCTCACGTCCACGAGGTCGTGACGGCACGAGGTCGTGACGGCTCGGGCGGTTCTGCTTGCCGGGAGCCGATGGCGTACTGCTCCGCGTGGCCGGCGGCACCGTGGGCACCGCACCCAGCGCGGCGCAGGAGAAGGCCAGCGCACCGGTGACCGCGACGACCCGACGAACCCGCACGCCCCTCGGACGCAGCAGCCGACTGGACCGTTCCGCGCCTGGTGCGCCCTCCGAGCGCCACCTGCCCGGACTGCTGGGAGCGCGCGGCGACGTCGGGTACCACCACGGGATGACGCCGGTCATCCCGACGGGCGACCCGGCCGGGCCACGGATGTGATCCGCACGGGCGTCCCGGCGCCACCTCGTCCGCTCCTACGTTCGAAGCACGCCGAACACAGGGGGAGACCGTGATCGAGGCCATCGGCCTGACCAAGAGGTACGGGGAGAAGACGGCCGTCGACGGCGTCACCTTCACCGTCCACCCCGGGAGGGTGACCGGTTTCCTGGGGCCCAACGGTGCCGGGAAGTCCACGACGATGCGGATGATCATGGGCCTGGACCGGCCCAGCGCCGGCACCGTGCACGTCAACGGCGAGGAGTACGCGCGCCACCGCGCCCCGCTGGGCGAGGTCGGCGCGCTGCTGGAGGCGAAGGCCGTGCACCCGGGCCGCTCGGCGCGCGAGCACCTGCTCGCCCAGGCCGCCACGCACGGCATCGGCCGGCGCCGCGTGGAGGAGGTCGTCGAACTGGCCGGCCTGGCGTCCGTGGCGCGCGAGCGCGTGGGCACGTTCTCGCTGGGCATGGGTCAGCGCCTGGGCATCGCAGCGGCCCTGCTGGGCGATCCGCACACCCTGATCCTGGACGAGCCGGTCAACGGCCTGGACCCCGAGGGCGTGCTGTGGGTGCGCACCCTGCTGCGCGACCTCGCCGCGCAGGGCCGCACGGTGTTCCTCTCCTCGCACCTGATGAGCGAGATGGCCCTCACGGCCGACCACCTCCTCGTCGTGGGACGCGGGCGGGTCATCGCCGACGCGTCCGTCGCCGAGATCGTCGCGCGGACGCGGTCGACGACGGTGCGGGTGCGGACACCGGACACCGCGCAGCTGGAACCGCTCCTGCGCCGGCGCACGGGCGTCGAGGTCGTGAACGTCGAGCACGACGTGCTCGAGGTCACCGGCAGCGACGCGCGGCAGATCGCCGCCACCGCCGCCGCAGCCGGTCTCGAGCTGCACGAGCTCACCCCCGTGCACAGCTCGCTGGAGCAGGCCTACATGCAGCTGACCGCCGCCGAGGTCGAGTACCGCTCACCCGGCGCGCACGAGACGACCGCGCCCACCCGACCCACGTCAGGAACGCCCCGATGACCACTCCCGTCCCCACCCCCGCCACCACCGCGAACCCGGGCCGGCGCGCGAGCGTCCAGCCGTACGGCTTCGGCCGGCTCGTGGCCGCGGAGTGGATCAAGTTCCGCTCGCTGCGCTCGAACTGGTGGATCCTCGCCGCCGGGGTGCTGTTCGTCCCGCTGTTCGCGGTCTCACGGGTGGTCAGCGTGGCCCGGGTCCCCGAGGCGGCCGGCACCCCCGGGATGGTCGGCGCGGTGTACGTCACCTCCGGCGTGGCGCTCACCCAGCTCGCCCTCTGCACGCTCGCCGTCCTGGCGATCACCGGCGAGCACGGCACGGGTCAGATCCGCTCGACCTTCGCGGCCGCCCCGCGGCGCCTGCTCGCGCTCGCCGCGAAGCTGGTGGTCACCGTCCTCGTCGTGCTGGGCGCCTCGGTCGTCGCCGTCGCGCTGGCCTGGGCCGCCAGCTCGCCCTGGTTCGAGGAGACCGGCATGTCCGTGGACCTGCTGCGGGCCGAGGACGCGCGGATCGTCCTGGGCACGCCGCTCTACCTGGCCGCCGTGAGCGCCCTGGCGTTCGGCGTCGGTGCGATCGTCCGCAACTCCGCGGCCGGGGTGGCGTTCGTGCTCGGGCTGCTGCTGGTGGTGGAGAACGTCCTGTCCCTGGTCCCCTGGACCCCGGTCCAGACGTTCGCGGCGCACCTGCCGGCCACCGCGGGCAGCGAGCTGCTCCAGTCCGACGCCGTCGGCTCGGTCCTGACCACCTCCAGCAGCAGCGCCCTCTCCCCCTGGGGCGGCTTCACCGTCCTGCTCGCCTGGGTCGCGACGGTGCTCGTCGTGGCCGGCGTGCTCGTGCGCCGCCGGGACGCCTGAGCGTGGCGAGCGCGGCGGGTCGGTGCGGTGGCTCCACGACCGACCCCGAGGGCGCGCAGCAGCTGGGAGGATGCACCGGTGCTGGAGGACACGCCGTGAGCGGGACACCGACGCCGGCGACCGCTCCCCCGTCGTCGTGGGCGTCGGCGTCGAGCCCGCTGTTCACCGAGTCGTCCGCACGGCGGCTGGGTCCGGTGCGGCGGTTCTTCGACCGGTTCCCCGCGGTCTCCGACGTCCTGGTCGTGCTGTTCTTCGCCGGGTGGGCGCTGCTCACCGGGATCGGTGCGGACTCGATGTACGGGCTCAGCACCCACCTCGGCGGCCAGCGGGTCCTGCAGATGCAGTGGGCCTCGTTCGTGCTCACCGCAGCCGGCGCGCTGGCGCTGACCCTCCGGCGGCGGCGGCCCGTGCTCGTGGCCGCGGTCGTGGGCGTGCTCGGCGTCCTCGCGCTCGCCACCACGGGGGCTCCCTCGGGCTTCGAGCTCGGCGTCGCGCTCGCGCTGTACGCCGTCGCGGCGTCCCGGCGACCGGCCGTGACGTGGGCGACGAGCGCCGCGACGGTCACGGCTCTGCTGGTCGCCGCGCGGCTCCTGCCGCTGCCGGCGACGGTGAGCGCCCTCGTGCTCGGTGCCGACCCGGCGCAGGCCGGCGGGCTCGACGCGGTCGCGCGGCGAGCGCGCGACGGCTCCTTCCTCCAGAGCGTCGTGTGGGCGCAGACCGCAGCGCCCGTCCTGGTGCTCGCGCTGCTCGCGATCGCGATCGGCACGAGCGTGCGCAACCGGCGACTGGACATCGCCCGCCTGCTGGACGCCGCGAACGCCCTCGCGCACGAGCAGGAGCAGCGGCTGCGCCTGGCGCGGGCGGGCGAGCGGGCGCGCATCGCGCGGGAGATGCACGACGTCGTCGCGCACAGCGTCTCCGTCATGGTCGCCCTCGGTGACGGTGCCTCGGCCGCCCTGGAGCGGGCACCCGAACGCTCGCGCGCCGCGCTCGAGGACCTCGTGGCGACCGGGCGCTCGGCGCTGGGCGACATGCGGCGCATCCTCGGTGTCCTGCACGAGGACGACGACGCGCTCGCACCCGGTGGCGATCCACCCCCGGTCGGCGGTGACGCCTCCGCCTCCCCGGTCGCGCTGCACGCGCCCGTGGAACCCCAGCCGGGCAGCGTGGACCTGAACGCGCTCGTCGACCGGTTCCGCCGCGCCGGGCTGCCCGTGCGCACCACGGGGTTGGCCGCGGACGGCCTGCGGGACCTGGACACGAGCCTGGGCCTGGCCGTCTACCGCATCGTCCAGGAGTCGCTCACCAACGCGCTGCGCCACGCACCGGGGACCGCGGCGGTCCGGCTGGCGGTGCACCTGGGACCCGAGCACGTGGAGGTCGTCGTCACCGACGCGGGCACCTGCACCGGCGTCGAGGCCGGCACCGGTTCGCAGCGCGGGCTGGTCGGCATGCGCGAGCGCGCCGCGGCCTTCGGCGGAACGCTCGAGGCCGGCCCGCACGGAGCGGGCTGGCGGGTGCGCGCGGTGCTGCCCCGCCACGGGGCGGCCTCGTGATCAGGGTCCTGCTGGTCGACGACCACGCGCTGATCCGCGTGGGTTTCCGCCTCGTGCTCGAGAGCGCCGGCGACATCGAGGTGGTGGGTGAAGCCGGCGACGGGAGCGCAGCGCTGGAGCAGAGCGCGGCGCTGCGTCCCGACGTCGTCCTGATGGACGTGCGCATGCCCCGCCTGAACGGCATCGACGCCACCCGTCACCTCGTCGAGGCGTCCCCCCACGTGCGCGTGCTGATCCTGACGACGTTCGACCTCGACGAGTACGCCTTCGCCGCGCTGCGGGCCGGTGCCAGCGGTTTCCTGCTCAAGGACGCCGGACCGGGCGACCTGATCGGCGCGGTGCGCACCGTGGCCGGCGGCGAAGCCGTCGTCTCCCCGCGCGTCACCCGGCGCATGCTCGAGCTGTTCGCCCACCGCTTCCCCGCGACCGGTGAGGAACCCGAACGAGACGCTGCGCACCCCCGCCTGGCGGACCTCACACCCCGCGAGCTCGAGGTGCTGCGCTGCATCGCCGACGCCCAGTCGAACGCGGAGATCGCAGCGAGGCTGTTCCTGTCCGAGGCCACCGTCAAGACGCACGTCGCGCGGGTGCTGGCCAAGCTGGGTGTGCGCGACCGCGTGCAGGCGGTCGTCCTCGCCTACGAGACGGGGCTGGTGCGTCCGACGCTCGGCTGAGCACCGGCATCGGCTGAGATCGGGGCAGTCCCCCGGCCTCGTCCCTCAGCTCAGCATTCGAGCCAGCAAGGCGTAGAAGTCCCTGGGATCCTCGGCCAGCCACTCCTCGATGAGAGCGGTCTGCTCGTCGACGACGACCTCGTACTCGTCGCGTTCGACCCCGTCCAAGGTGGCCCGGGCCACCTGCGCGGGATCGAGCTTGTCGAAGGGGACGCCCTCGCCCATGCCGGTGTCGGCGACACCGAGGTGGACCGACATCACCGACGTCCCCTGGGCGGCCAGTTCGTGGCGCAGCGCGTTGCCCGTGTTCCACAACGCCGCCTTGCTGACCGCGTAGGCGGTGGCTCCGGGCAACGCCATCCACGATGCGCCCGAGGCGATGTTGACGATGGTCCCCCCGCCGTTGGCGGCCAGGACGGGGGCGAAGGCACGCACCACGGACAGCGTTCCTCAGAGGTTGGTGTCCATCTCCCGGTGAGCGTGGTCGAGGTCGCCGAGCAGGGTGGCGTCGGTGGCGATGTCCGCGTTGTCGACGAGCAGGTCCACGTCGTCGGCCACCTGCGCGGCCGCGGCGACGGAGGCGGGTCGGTGATGTCGAGGGCGAGGGCGTGGACGCCGTCGAGGTCGATCGCCTCGGGGCGGCGGGTCCTGGACACGGGGACGGCCACGCCCGGGATGCGCGCCCACCTCGACGAGGAGCACCGCCGGATCCAGGCGCAGACCGACGAGCTGACACGGGCACGCGACCGGCTGGCCGACTCCGGGAGATCGCCGCGCAGGCCGCGGCCGGTCGGCCACCGTCGGAGTGCGTCCTCGCGGCCGAAGCCGCCACCGCCCTCTCCTGAACCCGTCGGCCCCCTCAGCGCTGGACCCGCCGGTGCCTGCGACCTCCCCGGCAGGTGCTCCACGTCCGCGGGGAAGGGCTCGGAGGGGTCGTCGAGCACGCGCAGCCCCGCCCCCTGGCCTGCGCGGCTCCCGCCTCCGGGACCGGAGCCCCCACCACCAGCACGACCGACCGTGACGGTTCAGCCTTCTCCGCCGGCCGGGAGCTGCACCTGTGGTGGCAGCACCTGCGGCTCAGACGACCGCCGGCGCGTCGAGCAGGTGGGCGCGGTGCTCGTCGGCCTGGCGCTGGAGCTCCGGCCGCAGCCGCACCAGGGGCTCGTGCTGCAGCGGCGCGTCCTCGGCGAGCGATGCCTGCGCGTCCTCGAGCACGCTGCCGGCAGTGGGCAGCCGAGCCACGAGCGTGCTGCCGAGCTCGTCCGTCGCCGCGTGCAGGCTCGCGAGCGACGCACCCCACGCCCGCGCCTGCGCCGGCGTCAGCTCGTCGACGTCGAACTGCTCGCCGGGGGCGGCTCGCACGCAGGTGGCGTGCACCTGCCCCAGCGGCGTCGCGACGGTCTCCACCAGCGTCCCCGTCGTGGAGGGCACAGGTGCCGCGACGCGCGCGCCCTCCCGGCCCAGCTGTTCCACCAGCTCGGCGACGGCGCCGACCCGCTGCCGCGAGGCGTGTGCCGCCGGGGTGAAGCGCAGGTAGGAGCGCCCGCCGCCGTCGGGGTCCGGCAGGACGAAGACGTGGCTGGCGCTCGATCGCCACCACCGCGCGCGCCCTGGTTCGCAGCCCCACGCGGCGGCGACAGCGTCCGCGGCCGGGGACCGCCACTCCTCGTCGACGGTGACGGCGAGGCGGTCGATCTCGTGGAGGGGGAGCACCTGCGCGATGCTGCCAGCGCAACCACCTGCGGTGCACGCGTGTTTCCGCGCCCGCCCCGGCCACGGCTGCGACACCGGCCGGCGACGACCGCGCGCGCGAAACGCCGCGATCGGTCGACGTCGCATCAGCTCTCGACGACGCGCCCCGCGTTCACGGACGGCGACCGCCCGAGCCGGCGCGGGCAGCAACGGGCGGTTCAGCCTCCGGCGAGGCGGTGGTCGTCAGCCGCCGGAACTCACTGGGGCTGACACCCCGGACCCTCTTGAACGCTGCGCTGAAGCCGAACGGATCGGAGTACCCCACGGTGCGCGCGACGTGCGCGACGGTCGCCGACGGCTGCTCGAGGAGCAGGTCCGCGGCGAGCGTCATGCGCCAGCGCGTGAGGTAGGTCAGCGGCGGTTCGCCGACCAGGTCGCTGAACCTCTTGGCCAGCGTCGCGCGCGACACCCCGGCGCGCTCGGCCAGCGCGGCGACCGTCCAGGGTGCCGCCGGCTCGGCGTGCAGCAGTCGCAGCGCGTTCCCGGCCACCGGATCGCGCTGGGCGGCCCACCAGCCGGGCGACCGGACACCGGGCCGGTCGAAGAACTCGCGCAGCGTGCAGACCAGCACCCAGTCCAGCAACCGGTCGAGGACGACCTGCTGACCCGGGGCGTCGACGGCGACCTCGGCCGCGAGGACGTCCAGCACGGGGTCGGTCGCACCACCGGCGCCCACGCGCAGCACGACGGGCAGCGCCTCCAGCAGCCTGCGGCCGATCTCACCCCGCGCCGGGTAGGCGCCGACGATCAGCGTCGTCGCACCGCTCTCGTCGTCTCGGGACCCACCGGGGTCGTGCCACCCCAGCCGGTGCCGGGTGCCGCCCTGCTCAGGGGTGGCGCAGTCCGTCCCGCACACGATCGGGACGGCCCCGGTGCCGACCTCGTCGACGAAGGTGAAGGTTCCCGGACCACGCACGAGGACCGTCTCGTGGGCGCCGACCCGTTCCGGCGGTTCGTGCTCCGGCACGATCCAGCCCGCTCCCGTCAGGACGGTGCACAGGGTCAGCGGAGCACCGTCCACGAAGTGCAGCGCCCAGGGCGCGGTCAGGGTCGAGCTGCCGAACAACGAGCCGTGAGCCCGCACTCCACGGATCAGGTCGCTGAAGGCGTCCACCCGAGCCAGGTTAGACGACCGCACATGGTTCTTCGCGTCTCACCCATGGATGCGTCCGGACCGCTCCCGTTGGATCGAGACCGTGAGCACGGACGACCGACGACCCACGACAGGAGCGACCCCATGACGATCACGCACCCACCCACGCCCGGTACCGCCCTGTGGGTGTACGCGCACCCTCGCCGCGGATCCCTGAACGACCGCCTCTTCCGGGAGGGGACGGCGGCGTTGTCCACCCGCTACGAGGTGCTGACCTCCGACCTGTACGCCCGGGGCTTCGACCCCGTCCTCGGCGCCCGCGACCTCGGGGACCTCGCCGAGGAGCCCGTGAACATCCCCGAACTGGTGGGCGAGAGGTACACCCGGGGGGAACTACCCGCCGACGTGCGCGAGGAACAGGCCAAGCTCGCGGCTGCGGAACTGCTCGTCGTGCAGTTCCCCCTGTGGTGGTACGGGCCGCCGGCGATCCTGAAGGGCTGGTTCGACCGGGTCCTCACCAGCGGGTTCGCCTACGGCGACATCGATCCCGAACTCGGGGTCCCGCGGCGCTACGGCGACGGCGGCCTGGTCGGGCGCAGGGCCCTCGTCGTCGTGACCGCGGGGGAGGACGCGCGCTCCATCGGCCCTCGCGGCATCAGCGGCGACCTGGAGTCCCTGCTGTTCCCCCTGACTCACGGCGTGCTCTGGTACGTGGGCATCGAGACCCTCGACCTGCACGTGGTCCACGACGCCGACGCGCTGGGAGCCGCGGGGGTCGATCAGGAGGTGGAGCGCCTGCGGAAGAGGCTGCGCACCGTCGACACCGAGCCGGCGCGGCGGTTCCGGCGCTTGCGCGACGGTGACTACCGGGAAACCCGTGCCCTGCGCGCGGACCTCCTGCCCGAGCGCATCGACCTCGGCATCCACCTCGCCCCTCCTGACTGGTCCTGACCGCACCCCGGTGCCGGCGGCGGCCACACGCTCGGTGGCGGCCACCGCGAACAGGTCGTACGGCGCCGACGGGCGGAAGGTGGTCACGGCGCCTGCCAGCACGCCTCGACGGCTCTCCGTGGCTGCAGGGCTCGGAACGCGCCTGTCCTCCCGGACGTCGAAGCGCAACCGCAGGTGATCCCCGACCGCTGGTGAGGAGCGTGGAGCGGTGACCCGTCACCCGGTGGCTGGTGTCCTGGTGCGCACGGCTCTGCTGACGGCCTGCTCGAACTCCTCAGCATCAGCGAGCCTGCGAGGACCTCTGCTGGTCTCAGGAGGCAGCTGGGACGCGGGGATGGCCGCCCAGGTGGGCGGACAGCTCGCTCGGGTCGAGGTGGGCTCGGAAGCGGTCGTCTTCAACGTGGGCAGCACCGTCAGCACTGAACCGGTGCTCTGAACAGCCGCCGACGTCGATCACCCGCAGGGACCTCGACCGCCCGGCCAGGGCTCGAGCGAGGGTGTGGGCCACCAGGTCGCAGCGCCACCGCACCCTGCGGAGCAGCAGCACCTCGCGACAGAACCTGACGATCCTCCGCTCACGCAGCCCCTGACACGCCGGGCGCCTGCGACCGCCGCCGGCTTCGCGGGAACAGCGCTGCACCTCGGAGTTCGCGATCGACACGGCGGTGCGGGGATCGATCGGACAGCAGCGCACCGAACCAGCACCAGGGCCGCCGCGAGCCGGTCGCAGCGCCCCCCGACCAGCGCGGCAGCCGGAAACGGGTGTCAGGTCCCGTTGCGCACGGCGTGGCGCACGTGCACCGCGCCGTTGCCGAACCGTCGATGGTCCAGCAGCTCGAGGTCGGGTCGGACGCCCCTGGGGAGCGCCGGTTTGCCGCCGCCGACACCTCTGCGAGCGTCGAGGAGTAGACGACCTTGTCGGCGTCGCGCCAGATCTCCGCGTCCTCGCGGACGACGGCCGGTTCAGTCGTCAACCAGTCGTCGCTCTCCCAGACGCGCATGGTCTCGTACGTGCGTCGGCCGTGGAGCGACGTACCGATGTGCCGCTCGTGCTCGTTCCAGAACGCGTGCACCTCCTCGTCAGGCACGGACCAGTCGAAGGAACCGTCCTCGTCCTCGAGGTAGCCGTCGAGCGAGGTGTTGGCTGCGTGGATCAGCTTGCCCCCGGGTGCCTCCGGCCGGACGGGGGGACACAGCTTCCACCGCCACGGCGTCACCGGCAACAGGCATCGACGGTCGGACCGGCGGGCCTTCCGCCTCGAGCAGGAGCCCGGGTGGGAACCGATCGCGGGGAGGAGGTCCGCCGGCGCTCGGTCGCGGCGCCGACCCGGCGCTCCACCGGCCACCACCTGCGTGCCCACAGGGCTCAGCGGGCCCCGAGCCCGGGACGGTCCAGCTGGATCACCGGCGCCTGCGTCCGGTCGCCGCCACCGCCACCGCCGCGCAGGCAGCAGCCAGCACCGACAGCGCGGCACCCACCACCGCCATCCCCACCGTCACCGGGCTCCACGTCGACGACGGCGGGGCGATGCCCAGGTCACTGGCGTGCTCGTACAGGTTCCTCCCCGTCCCGAAGCCGGGCACCACGATGCTGGCGGCCACACCCGCGCACGCCAGCACCAGCACGCTGACGTGGGCCGTCAGCACCAGCGCAGCCGGTGCACCCGCCACCCGGCGCGCCACCCACCGCCCCAGTGCCACACCCCCCAGCGTCCACGCCGCCACCGCCGCCAGCCAGCAGCCGACGGTCACCGCCAGCGACCACCACACCCCGGCCGGAGCGCTGGCGTACAGACGGCCCAGGTCCGGGTGGACGGTCTGTGCCGGCTCCACCACCAGCAGCACCGTCAGCCCCGCAGCAGTGACCACGGCAGGACCTGCGACCAGGAGAGGACTGCTGCCCCCCGCGCTGCTGGCGGTCCTCGGCTCGGGCACCACTCCACCGTGCCAGCCCGCTGCCACCACGACAGCCGCCCGCGTGATCTCGCCACCCGATCTGCACAGACCCGCGCGCGGTCACGGGACCCGGTTTCACGGACGTGACGCTGTCGTGGACGGTGAGGACCGTTCCTGGCGTGCGGTCAGGCGTCCTCTCGCGACCGGTGCACACCTCACGACGACTGCAGCAGCCGGCCGACGTCCGCGGGCCCACCGAGGGTGCGCCGAAGTAGGCTGCCCCTCGCACGGACCCGGCCCGACCCGGGTGTGCGGGCGGGCCCCTGCGGCCGGCACGGCGCCGAGGGGAGCAGCACGACGGACGAGGGCGCGAGCGGATGAGCACGGAGGCCCTGGCGGTCCGCTTCAGAGCCGCCTGCGCCCGGTACGCCGAACGCGCTCACCCCGAACTGGACGCCACAGCGCTCGCGACCGCTTGCCGCGACGTGCTCAACGACGACTCCACCGCTGACCTCACCGCCGGCCTCCCCGTCGACGGCGTCAGCATCACCATCACCAGCCACGACCCGTGGCGCCTGCCCGTCGGAGCCAGCGACCCCGCGGCCGCTGCCGCCGAGCGCTGGCAGTTCACCAGTGGAGGAGGACCCAGCACCCGCTCCTGGGCCACCGGCGAGCCCGTCGTCACCGATCGGGAACTGCTGCAGCGCGCGTGGCCGGTGCTGCACGACCTCCTGCACCGCCACACCCCCTACCGCAGCACCGTCACCCTGCCCCTCCACCTGCCCCGGCAGCCGTCCCAGCAGCACGGCGAGCCCGCACGAGGGGTCGTGGACCTGTACTTCCACCGCGAGCGACCGGTCACGTCCTCCGGCCCCGGTGCCACCCCGTCCGCCGGGCTGGCCCGCGCACAGGCGGTCGCCGCGCTGATCAGCACCGAGCTGTGGGGCTCCGAGGCGCCCACGCCCGAGGTGCTCGGCTCCCCCGGCGCCGGCACCACCGCGCCACCCGCCGGCCGCGGCCCCGGCCGAGCCCCGACCCACCCGGCCCACCCCGGCCAGCCGGCGTGGATGGACGCCCCCGGCGCGCGGCGCCGCCAGCGCGTGTGGATGGTCCTCAGCATGGCCCGTCAAGCGCTGCGGACCCCCGACGCCGACGCCTTGGCCCTGCTGCGCGCCACCGCCTACACCCGGGACCGCACCCTCGAAGCGCTCGCCGACGAGATCGTCGAAGGTCACGTGCCCCTGCGATCGCTGCACACCCCACCCCACGCGTGAACGACCACCGCCGCTCGTCCGCGGACCCCGGTGCGGCAGGGTGGTCGCCGTGAGCGATGCACCGCGACGGTTCGGGGTCCTCGGCACCGGCCACTGGGCCGAGACCTGCCACGGGGCGGCGCTGGCCGCCCACCCGGACGTGGAGCTGGTCGGTTTCGCCGGCCGTGACCCCGCGAGGGCCGCCGAGGTGGCGGACCGGGTGGGCGGGCGCGGTTTCGCCTCCCCCGACGAGCTGATCGGGGCCGTGGACGCGGTGACGATCGCGCTGCCGCCGGACGTCCAGGCGCCGCTGGCCGCGCGGGCGGCGCGCGCGGGCCGGCACGTGCTGGTGGAGAAGCCGCTGGCGCTGGACCTGCCCGCCGCCGACGACGTGGTGGCGGCCGTCCGGGAGGGCGGCGTCGCCTCGCTCGTGCACACGACGTACCTGTTCCAGCCGGACATCACGGACTGGCTGGAGCAGATGCGTGCCCTGGCCGCCGAGCACGGCCCGTGGGAGGGGGCGATCGCCCGCTGGGCGGGCACGATCGACGCCCCCGGCAACCCCTACGGTGCCTCGGCGTGGCGGCGCGAGCGCGGGGGCCTGTGGGACACCGGCCCGCACGCGCTGTCGGTGCTGCTGGAGCTGCTGCCGCCGGTGGAGCGGGTCAGCGCCGGCCGCGGTGCCCGCGACGCGGTGAACGCGGCGCTGGAGCACACCGGTGGGGCGGGCAGCGCGCTGTCGCTGACGCTGACGGCACCGGCCGGTGCGGGCGGCTCGTTCGCCGCGGTGTGGGGGCCGGGCGGGCGGCACGACATGCCGCGCTTCCACGGCACCGTGCAGGACGGGTTCGCCCGCGCCGTGGACCGGTTGCGCGCGGCCGCCGCCACCGGCGTGCCGGACGCGCTGGACGCCGCGTGCGCGCGGGACGCGGTGGCGGTGCTGGCGGCGGTGGAGGAGCACCTGGCGCGGCCGGTGGGTGAGCGCACCACGCCCGTGGCGCGGCGCTGAGGGCTCAGCCCTCCCGGCCGCCGGGCCGGTCCGCGGGGGGCTCGGCGGCCCCCTCGCCGTTCACCGCGCGCGCGGCGGTCCCGGCGCGCTCCTCGGCCTCCAGCCGGGCCCGCTGGTTCACGCGCTGCACCCGCCGGGCCATGCCGCGCCCGATGAAGTACACGGCGACCGCCAGGAGGAAGAAGGAGATGAAGCCCCCCAGGCCGGGGGTGACGAGGTCCGCGTCCACCGTGCTCTCGGTGGGCACCGGGCCGTCGGTGACGGTCGCCGTGGAGGTCTCCGCGGCGGGGGTCGCCGCGAGCGGGAGCGGGCCGCCGGCCGCGATCACGCCGGGCCCCGCTCGCGCAGGCCGGCGAACAGGTCGTCCTCGGGCACCTCGGTGGGCACGTGGGAGACGGCCAGGTGGTAGTCCTCCGTGGGCCACAGCTCGCGCTGCATCTCCAGCGGCACGCCGAAGAAGAACCCGTCGGGGTCGATCTGGGTGGCGTGGGCGAGCAGGGCGCGGTCGCGGGTCTCGAAGAAGTCAGCGCACTCGACGCGCGTGGTGATCTCCAGCTCGACGCGCTTCGGCGCGGTGGGGTCCGCCTCCATCTTCTCCACGCGCTCGATCCACTCGCCGTAGGGCGACTCCAGGCCGCGGGCGAGCAGCGCCTCGTGGAAGGCCGTCATCCGGGCCCGCGAGAAGTTCGCGTGGTAGTAGAGCTTGGAGGTGCGCCACGCCTCGCCGGCCAGCGGGAAGCGGGCGGGGTCGGCGGCGGCGTCGAACGCGGCGCGCGAGACCCTGTGGCACATGATGTGGTCCGGGTGCGGGTAGCCGCCGGACTCGTCGTACGTCGTCATCACGTGGGGGCGGAACTCGCGCACGACGTGCACGAGCGCGTTGACGGTGAACTCCTCCGGCTCCAGCGCGAAGCAGCCCGCCGGCAGCGGCGGCAGCGGGTCGCCCTCGGGCAGGCCGGAGTCGACGTAGCCGAGCCAGCGGTGCTGCACGCCGAGGACGCGGGCGGCCTCGGCCATCTCCCGCCGCCGGTACTCGGCCATGTCGCGCAGCATGCGCGGGTCGCCCTGCAGGCGCGGGTTGAGCACGTCGCCGCGCTCACCGCCGGTGCACGACACGACGAGGACCTCCACGCCCTCGGCCGCGTAGCGCGCCATCGACGCGGCGCCCTTGCTCGACTCGTCGTCCGGGTGGGCGTGCACGGCCATCAGCCGCAGCGTCTCCGCCACTGGCGCTCCTCCTCCACTTCCCCGCGTCGCTGCCCCGCCCGCGGCGGGTGCGACCATCGGTGCACATCCTCGCCCACCGCACCGACAGACCGGGACACCCCCCTCGGGGAGGTCCCCCCACCCCGGGAGCAGCACGTGCCCAGCCACACCACCGACGACCTGCTCGCCGCGCGCTACGGACGCCGCCCGCGCCCGTCCAGGCCGTGGTACCGCAGGCCCCTGCCGCTGGCCGCTGCCGTCCTGGGCGCGGTGCTGGTGCTGGCGTACGGCGCGTGGGTGGCGGTGTGGCAGACGCAGGGGCCGGCCACCACCGTGATCGGCTACGACGTCCTGGGCGACCGCGCCGTCGAGCTGCGCTTCTCGGTCGCCCGCGATCCGGGCACGACCGTGCAGTGCACCGTGCACGCCCTCGACGCCTCGTCCGCGGAGGTGGGGCTGCTGCGGGTGGACGTGCCCGCCGGCACCGAGCGCGAGGTGCAGCGCACGGTGGAGATCCGCACCACGTCCCGCGCGGCGACGGCGCTGGTGGAGTCGTGCTCGCAGGTGCGGGGCTGACCGGCCGCCCGCGCCGAGCGGTGGATGGCCGGGCGGTGGCGGGCTAACGTTGTCCCTTCGAGTCGCTCGCCCCCCGGTCGCGGGGCCGGGCGACTCGGCGTTTGAGGGCGGGCAGCAGGTCCCGCCCGGAGGAGCCCGACGAGGAGTGATCGTGAGCGAGACGACCAGCGGCGGCGTCACCTGGCTGACCCAGGACGCCTACGACCGGCTGAAGGCCGAGTACGAGCACCTGTCCGGCCCGGGCCGCACCGAGCTCGCCAAGCGCATCGAGCAGGCCCGCGAGGAGGGCGACCTCAAGGAGAACGCCGGCTACCACGCCGCCAAGGAGGAGCAGGGCAAGCAGGAGCTGCGCATCCGGCAGCTGCGCCGGCTCCTGGAGACCGCGCAGGTGGGCGAGGCGGCCCCCTCGGCGAACGGCGAGGTCACGCTGGGCTCGGTGGTGACGGTGGAGCTGGCGGGCGACGAGATGCGCTTCCTGCTGGGCAGCCGGGAGGTCGGCGACGCCGGGGGCCTGGACGTCTACAGCGAGCGCTCCCCGCTGGGCGCGGCCGTGCTGGGCCGCCAGCCGGGCGACGAGGTGGCCTACACCGCCCCCAACGGCCGGGACATCCCGGTGAAGGTCCTGAAGGTGGAGCCCTTCACCGGGTGAGCACCGCCCCGGCGCGACGGCGCCCCGGCACCCGCGGGNGCCGGGGCGCGCCCGCGCCGGGCGGTCAGCGCCGCACGTGCGGCTCACGGCCGTCCTCGTGCTCGGTGCCGTCGTTGCGCGCGGGTCGCTCCGGGGCCAGCGGCGCGCCGGAGTCCTCGATCCCGGCGACCTCCTCGGTGCGCCGGCCGCCGCGCGCCAGGGCGCTGACGCCGGTGTTGAGCACCGCCACCAGCGGCACGGCGAACAGCGCCCCGACGATGCCGAAGACGGTGGCGCCGGCGGCGACGGCGAGGATGACGGCCAGCGGGTGCACCGCCACGGCGCGGCCCATGAGGAACGGCTGCAGCACGTGGCTCTCGATCTGCTGCACGGCCACGACGACCCCGAGCATGATCAGCGCGGTGACGGGACCCTGCGCGACGAGCGCGACGAGGACCGCCACGGCCCCCGACAGCAGGGCGCCGATGATGGGGATGAACGCGCCGAGGAACACCAGCAGGCCCAGGGGGACCGCCAGCGGCACCTGGAGGATCGCCGCCCCGATCGCGACGCCCGCGCCGTCCGCGAACGCCACCACGATGGTGGCGCGCATGTAGTGCGTGAGCGTGACCCAGGACTGCCGGGCGGCGTCGTCGAGGCGCTCGCGCGCCGGCGGCGGGAACAGGCGCAGCAGCCACGACCACAGGCGCCGGCCCTCCAGCAGGTAGAAGAACGTCGCGAACAGGGCGATGAAGATCCCGGCGACGACGTGCCCGGCGGTGGAGACGACGCCGGTGGCACCGGAGAGGATGGCGTCGCGGTTTGCCGCCAGCGCGTCCTGCGCCTGGTCCACGTAGCCGGACAGGGCCGCGGAGGACACCTGCAGCGGTCCGGTGGCCAGCCAGTCCACGACCTCGTCGATGCCCCGGCTGGCGGAGTCGGACAGGTCCGCGAAGCCGTCGGCGGCCCGGGTGCCGATGAGGGTGACGAGCCCCGCCACGACGGCCAGCGCCAGCAGCATCGTCAGCGCGGTCGCCAGCGCCCGCGGCACCCCGCGGGCGTGCCCCCACGCGACGAGGGGGTTGAGCAGGGCGGTGATCAGCAGGGCCACGAGGACGGGGATGAACACCGTGGAGACGTAGCTGAGCCCGTACGCGAGGACGACCGCGGCGGCGGTGATCGCCACCACCCGCCAGGACCACTCGGCGGCGGTGCGCAGGGCGGGGCTGACGTAGGGGTGGTGGGGGCTCGGGTGCAGGGCGTCGTCGGGTTCCCGCTCCGGCCCGGGGGCGGCGCGCTGCTCCACGCGCAGGTCCACCGGTGCGGCGGCGCGGTCGTGGGGGCGGGACTGCGGCATGCGGCCCATCGTGCTGGTCGCGACCACCGGCGGCGCGCCGAGCGGGCGGGGTGCGCGCGCACCGGGGCGCACGGGCGCCGCACCGGGAGCGCGGGAGGGGGTGTGGGCGCGACGGAACGGACGTAGGTTCGGCGGGTGAGCAACCGGGACTCCACCGCGACGGCCGCCACCCTCCCCCTCGAACCCCCCGCGCACCTGCCGCGCACGCTCGGCGAGCTGCGTGCCGCCGGCCACGAGCACGTCGGCGTCAAGCAGGAGCTGCGCCGCAACCTGCTGGCCCGGATGCGCGCCGGCGAGGACCGCTTCCCCGGTGTGCTCGGCTACGAGGACACCGTCGCCCCGGAGCTGGAGCGGGCGCTCCTGGCCGGGCACGACGTGGTGCTGCTGGGTGAGCGCGGGCAGGGCAAGACGCGCCTGCTGCGCTCGCTGGTGGGTCTGCTGGACGAGTGGACGCCCGTGATCGACGGCAGCGAGCTGAACGAGCACCCCTACGCACCGCTGACGCCGGCCTCGCGCCGGCGGGTGCGCGAGGAGGGCGAGGACCTGCCGGTGGCGTGGCTGCACCGCTCGCTGCGCTACGGCGAGAAGCTCGCCACCCCGGACACCTCGGTGGGGGACCTCATCGGCGACGTGGACCCGGTGAAGGTGGCCGAGGGCCGGGCGCTGGGCGACCCGGAGACCATCCACTTCGGCCTGGTGCCGCGCACCAACCGCGGCATCTTCGCGATCAACGAGCTGCCGGACCTGGCCGAGCGCATCCAGGTGTCGCTGCTGAACGTGCTGGAGGAGCGCGACATCCAGGTGCGCGGCTACCAGCTGCGCCTGCCGCTGGACCTGCTGCTGGTGGCGAGCGCGAACCCGGAGGACTACACCAACCGCGGGCGCATCATCACGCCGCTGAAGGACCGCTTCGGCGCGGAGGTGCGCACCCACTACCCGCTCGAGGTGGAGCTGGAGGTGGACCTGGTGCGCCAGGAGGCGCAGACGGTCGCGGAGGTGCCCGACCACCTGCTGGAGGTGCTGGCCCGCTTCACGCGGGCGGTGCGCGAGTCCCCGGCGGTGGACCCGGCGTCGGGGGTCTCGGCGCGCTTCTCCATCGCGGCGGCCGAGACGGTCGCGGCGGCGGCGCTGCGGCGCGCCGCGCTCGCCGGTGAGGACGGCGAGCCGGTGGCGCGGGTGGGCGACCTGCACACGGTCGTGAGCGTGCTGGGCGGCAAGGTGGAGTTCGAGCAGGGCGAGGAGGGCCGCGAGGCGGAGGTGCTGGAGCACCTGCTGCGCACCTCGGTGGCGGAGACGTACCGGGCGCGGCTGGGGGGTGCGGAGCTGTCGGGGTTCAGCGCGCTGGTCACCGACGGCCGCACCGTCGAGACGGGCGACCTGGTGCCGGCGGAGCGGCTGCTGGAGCAGGTGGGGACGGTGCCTGGGCTGGCGCAGGTGCTGGACCGCCTGGGGCTGGGTGACGAGCCGACACCGCAGCGGGCCGCGTCGGGCGTGGAGTTCGTGCTGGAGGCCCTGCACCTGACGCGTCGGCTGGACAAGGTGGTGCTGGAGGACGGGCGCACCGTCTACGGCAGCTGACGCACCCGCCCGGCCCCGCTGGGTCAACAGACGTCACGGTGCGCGACGACGTTCCCCCCGGTGAGGTACTCGGTGTACCCGATCGGGTGCAGGCAGTTTGCTCAGTGCACCGTTCAGATCTCAACCTCTCCCTGTCACCCGGCTGTCACTGAGGGCAGCGTTTCCCGGGTGCTCCGACCGGGCGGCCGTGCGCCGCCCCACGGTGCGCGCAGAGAGAGATCCCACGATGAGCAGCCCCACCGGCACCCCCCGTGCCTTCACCGCCCGCGCGTGCGCGTTCCGCGCGGTCCCGCCGTTCGTCGCCCTGGCGCTGGCCGCCGGGCTGGCGGGCCCCGCCGCTGCCGCCGCGCCCGTGCGGGTGGAGCGCACCGAGCGGGGGGTGAGCGACGCCGTCACGTCCGGGACCTGGACCCCGGTCACCGCGCAGACGCCCTCCCCCGCCCCCGGGGACGCCACGGGCGGCACCGACAACGGCACCGGCACCGGTGGCGGCACCGGCACCGGTGGCGGCACCGGGAACGCCCCGACCCCCGCACCGGCGCCCGCCACGGGGACCGGCACCCCGGCCGCGGACACCACCGCCCCCGCCGCCGTGCGCTCGCTGAAGGCGAAGGCCTCCACCACCAGGATCGCGCTGAGCTGGTCGAAGGGTTCCGAGAAGGACCTCGCCGGGTACCGCGTCTACCGCGCCACCACCGCCGACGGCGAGTTCGAGCTCCTCGCCACCACCGGGTCGGCGAAGTTCACCGACAGGACCGCCCCCGCCGGGGTGTCCTCGCACTACCGGGTCACCGCCGTGGACCGTGCCGGCAACGAGTCCGCTCCCGCGAGCACCTCCGCGCTGCGCCGCGACAGGACCGCCCCCGGCACCCCCACCGGCCTCGTCGCGACCGCCGGCGCCGACGGCATCGCGCTGGACTGGGCGGACTCGGCCGACACCGACCTCGCCGGGTACGTCGTCTCCCGCGCCACCGGCACCAGCCGGTCCTTCAAGACCCTCACCGGCACGCCCGTCACCGCTTCGGCGTGGAAGGACGCGAGCGCCGTCCCCGGCACCAGGTACACGTACCGCGTGGCGGCCGTGGACCTCAGCGGCAACGACTCGCGGACCGCCTCCACCACCACCGTGCTGCCGGACGACGTCGCGCCCGCGGCGGTGCGCTCGGCGAAGGCGAAGGGTTCCACCCGCGGGGTGTCGCTGAGCTGGTCGAAGGGCTCCGAGAAGGACCTGGCCGGGTACCGCGTCTACCGCGCCGCCACCGCCGACGGCGAGTTCACGCTCGTCGGGACCCCGGCCTCGGCGAAGTTCACCGACACCAGCGCCCCCGCGGGGGTGTTCTCGCACTACCGGGTGACCGCCGTCGACGTCAGCGGCAACGAGTCCCCCGCCGCCACCGTCACCGGGTTGCGCCGGGACCGCACCGCCCCGACCGCCCCCACCGCCCTGGTCGCCACGCCCGACCTGGACGCCGCGACCGTCGTCCTGGACTGGGCCGACGGCGCCGAGCCCGACGTCGCCGCCTGGGTCGTGCAGCGCGCCACCGGGACCAGCGGGTCCTTCAAGACCCTGACGAAGACGCTCACCGCCTCGACGTTCACCGACACCACCGCCGTCGCCGGCACCTCGTACACGTACCGGGTCGCCGCCGTGGACCTCAGCGGGAACACCGGCGCCCACACCGCGGTCACCGCGACGCTGCCCGACACCGCCGCCCCCGCCGCGGTTCGATCGCTGAAGGCGAAGACCGCCACCAGCGGCGTCGCGCTGAGCTGGTCGAAGAACCGCGAGAAGGACCTCGCCGAGTACCGCGTGTACCGGTCGGCCACCGCCGACGGCGAGTTCACGCTCGTCGCCACGACCACCTCGGCGAAGTTCACCGACACCACCGCCCCCGCCGGCGTGTTCTCGCACTACCGGGTCACCGCCGTGGACCGCAGTCGCAACGAGTCCCTGCCCGCCTCCGCGAGCGTCCTGCGCACCGACCGCGTCGCACCGGCGGCCCCCGCGGGGCTCACCGCCACCGCCGGCGAGGAAGGCGTCGCGCTGACCTGGACGGCGAGCACCGAGCCCGATCTGGCCGGGTACGTCGTGCAGCGCGCCACCGGCACGAGCACCACGTTCGACACCCTCACCACGACGGCGCTGACCACCGCGGCGTTCACCGACACCACGGCCGTCCCGGGCACCGCGTACACCTACCGGGTGCGCGCGAGCGACCTCAGCGGCAACCTCTCCGAGCCCGGCGCCGGCGTCGGCGCGCTGCGCCCGGACGTCACCGCTCCGGCCGCTCCCACCGGCCTGGGCGCCACCGGCGCCGAGGCCGGCAACGTCCTCACCTGGGCGGCGAGCACCGAGCCGGACCTCGCCGGCTACCTGGTGTTCCGCTCCGGCACCCCCGACGCGGCCGACGGTTCCTGGACGCAGCTGACCGGCACCCCGCTGACCGAGCCGGCGTTCACCGACACCACCGCACCCGAGGGCGTCACGTCCTCGTACCGCGTGGTCGCCACCGACACCTCCGGGAACACCTCCGCCCCGGCTGCCGCGCAGGCGCTGCGCCCGGCCCCGGCCCCGGTCGTGGCCGCCGACGTCACCGTGGCGGCCGACGGCAGCCGGGACTTCACGACGGTCACCGCCGCCCTGGCTGCCGCACCGGCCGGAACCACGCCGTTCGTCATCGCGATCGAGCCCGGCACCTACCGCGAGACGTTCACGCTGACCCGCTCGAACACCACGCTGGTGGGCACCACCGGGAACGCCGCCGACGTCGTCATCAGCTACGACAACGCCGCGGGCACCGCCAAGCCCGACGGCAGCGGCACCTACGGCACGACCGGCAGCGCCACGGTGACCGTCAAGGGCAGCGACGTCACGGCGAAGAACCTCACCATCGAGAACTCCTACGTCGAGACCGGCTCGGGCAGCGAGCAGGCGGTGGCGCTGAAGACCGTCGGTGACCGGCTCGTGTTCGACAACGTGCGCCTGCTGGGCGACCAGGACACCCTGTACGCCGACTCCCCGAGTGCCGGCGCCCTGGCCCGTTCGTACTTCGTGAACTCCTACGTGGAGGGTGACGTCGACTTCGTCTTCGGCCGCGGCACCGCCGTCTTCGACCGCTCCACGCTGCACGCCTCCAGCCGCGGCAGCAGCAGCAACAACGGTTACCTGACGGCGGCCAGCACCGACAGCAGCCTGGCCCACGGCTTCCTCATCACCGACTCCACCGTGACCAGCGACGCCCCCGACGGCACGTTCCACCTGGGCAGGCCGTGGCAGCCCAGCGGTGACGTGAACGCGGTGGCCCAGGTCGTGATCCGCGACACCGAGCTCCCGGCGGCGATCAAGTCCTCCCCGTGGACGGACATGTCGAAGACGTTCTCCTGGCGGGGCGCCCGGTTCGCCGAGTACCGCAACACCGGGGCGGGCGCGACGGTGAGCGCCGACCGACCGCAACTGAGCGACCTGGACGCGGCGAAGCACACGAAGTTCACCTACCTCGCCGGCGCCGACGGCTGGAACCCCACCGGGGAGGCCGCTCCGGCCGACACCACCGCGCCCGCCGCGGTGGACGTCCTGGGCGCCGAACCCAGCGACAGCTCCGTGACCCTCACCTGGACGGCGGGCACCGAGACCGACCTGGCGGGGTACGCGGTGTACCGCTCCACCTCCGAGGTCGTGGAGCTCACCGCGGCGAACCGGATCGCCACCGGCGTGACGGGCACCTCCTACACCGACCGAACCGCGGCCAACGGCCCGACCTACCGCTACGTCGTCACGGCCGTGGACCGCAGCAGCAACGAGTCGCCGGCGTCCACGCCGGTCACCGCCACCCCGATCGGCGTCCCGCTGCCCGCCCACGACGTGCTCGTGGCGGCCGACGGGACGGGGCAGTACACCAGCGTGGCCGCCGCGATCGCCGCCGCGCCGGCGGGCACGGCCGCGAACCCGACCGTGATCGCCGTCAAGCCCGGCGTCTACCGCGAGATGATCACCATCTCTCGCAGCGGCGTGACGCTGATCGGGACCACCGGCAAGGCCACCGACGTCGTGCTGACCTACGACAACGCGGCCGGCACGCCGATCCCGGGGGGCACGGGCACCTACGGCACCGGCAAGAGCCAGTCGGTGCTCGTCTCGGGGAACGACGTCACCGTCAGGGACCTCACCATCGAGAACTCCTTCGACGAGGCGGCGTCCACCTACGACGGCGAGCAGGCCGTGGCGTTGAAGACCACCGGCGACCGGCTCGTCTTCGACAACGTCCACCTGCTGGGCAACCAGGACACCCTGCTGGTCGACTCCCCCGACGCGACGAAGGTCGCCCGCTCCTACTTCGTGGACAGCTACGTCGAGGGTGATGTCGACTTCATCTTCGGCCGCGGCACCGCCGTGTTCGACCGCACCACCATCCACGCCCTCTCCCGCGGCTCGAGCTCCAACAACGGCTACATCACCGCCGCCAGCACTGCGGACACGAACCCCTACGGGTTCCTCATCACGGACTCGCGCATCACCAGCGACGCCCCGGCGAACAGCTTCCACCTGGGCAGGCCGTGGCGCGGCTGGTCCGACGACTACACCAAGAACGGTGTCGAGTACCCCGACTCCCGCGGGCAGGTGACCATCCGGGAGACCGCGCTGCCCGAGGCGGTCAAGTCCTCGCCGTGGACGGGCATGAGCCCGAACCTGTGGACCGACGGGCGCTTCTTCGAGCACCGGAACACCGGTGCCGGCGCGGCCGTGAACGACGACCGCCCGCAGCTGACCGACGAGCAGGCCGCCTCCGCCACGAAGTGGGCGTACCTGGCCGGTTCCGACGGCTGGAACCCCACCGGTCAAGCGGCTCCCGGAACCACTGCGCCGGTCACCCCGACCACCCCGGTCGAGACCGTCGCCCCGGCTGCGCCGAGCGCGCTGGGCAGTCGGTTGAGCGGACGCACCGTCGTGCTGGACTGGACCGCGCCGGCCGACGCCGACGTGGCCGGCTACACCGTGCAGCGCTCCACCGGTGGCGGTGCGACGGTGCAGGTGGCGACGGGGGTGACGGGGGTGACGTTCACCGACACCACCGTGACCGCGGGCACCGCGTACCGGTACACCGTCGCGGCGGTGGACGGCTCCGGCAACGCCTCGCCCGTCTCCGACGCCGTCAGCGCCACCCCCGTGGACGCCGACGTGGTCGTGGCCGCCGACGGCTCCGGCGACGCCACCACCCTGCAGGCGGGCATCGACTCGCTGAAGGACGACGCCGACTTCACCACCCAGGGCGGACGGGTCGTGCTCGTCCAGCCGGGCACGTACGACGGCACGGTCGTCAGCGGGAACAGGTACGGCGTGACGGTCGTGGGCGCCGGCACCGGCGCGCAGGACACGGTGATCACCTCGTCGAGCGCGGGGGCGACGCTGACGCTCTCCGGCAAGGGGTGGACGCTCAGGAACCTCACCGTTGCCAACACCGCGGGTCCCGGCGCCACGGCCACCGCGCTGCAGACGCAGGGGGACCGCAACGTCTTCGAGGACGTGCGCTTCCTCGGCGACAAGCAGGTGCTGAAGATCAACAGCCCGAGCACGACCACGCAGGCCAGGGCGTACTTCCACCGGGTGTTCGTCGAGGGTGGCGCCGACGCGCTGATCGGTCGCGGGACGGCCGTCTTCGCCGACAGCACCTTCCACCTGCTGGACCGCCCGGGCGACGTGCTCACGGACTCGTCGATCACCGGGGACTTCGAGCACGGGTTCCTCATCACCGGTAGCCGCATCCTCACCGACGGCGCGGCGGACAGCATGTACCTGGGCCGCCCCTACCCGGCGGACCCCAGCACCTCGGCGCAGGTCGTGGTCCGCGACACGGAGATCGGCGCGGCGATCCGGACCAGCCCGTGGCGGGACTGGGACGCGACCACGCCGTGGGCCGACGCCCGCTTCAGCGAGTACCGCAACACCGGCGCCGGGGCGGCGATCGTCGATCCGTCGACGCGGCCGCAGCTGAGCGACGAGGAGGCCGAGCGGTACACCGCCCGCGCCTACCTCGCCGGCACCGACGGCTGGGACCCCAGCGCCGTCTGACGCGCGACGAGCGACCCCGCAGCACGACGAGAGGCCCCGCCCGGACCACCGGGCGGGGCCTCTCGTCGTGCTGCGGGCGCGCCTCCCCGTGACGCCCGAAGGAGTCGTCGTCCTCCAGGTCGAAGCCGTCCAGGTCCCGGCGCAGCTCCTCGGCCAGGCGCAGCTCCTCGGCCAGGCCGGGACCGAGGTGGGGCAGGGCTCCGGCGACCTCGTCGGCGGGCACGGAGGTGCGCGGACCCGTGCTCGAGGGCGGCTGGACGGGAGCGAGGGTGGCCACCGACCTGCCGTGGCTCGTGACGGTGGACGTCTCCCCCGCCTCGACGGGAACAGACCCGCGTGCCACCCTGTTCTCCAGGTACCCCCCAGGGGTACGAGGTGAGCGACGGAGGAGGTGGCCGTGGTCGGCTACGACGACGACAAGGAGCAGGTGCTCAAGCGCCTGCGCCGCATCGAGGGGCAGGTCCGCGGCCTGCACCGCATGGTCGAGGAGGACACCTACTGCATCGACGTGCTGACGCAGGTGTCCGCGGCCACCAAGGCCCTGCAGGCCGTGGCGCTGCAGCTCCTGGACGACCACCTGGCCCACTGCGTCGTCGACGCCGCCCGCGAGGGCGGTCCGGCCGCCGACGCGAAGGTCAAGGAGGCCTCCGACGCCATCGCCCGCCTCGTGCGGTCCTGACCGACCGATCCGCCCAGCAGAACCCGCGACACCAGGAGGAACCGTGAACCAGCAGTCCTACGAGGTCACCGGCATGACGTGCCAGCACTGCGTGAACGCCGTGCGCACCGAGGTCGGCGCGATCGAGGGCGTCGCCTCCGTGGACGTCGAGCTCGTGACCGGCGGCGCCTCCACGGTGACCGTGACGTCGCAGGCCCCGCTCGACGAGGCGGCCGTGGCCGCCGCCGTGGACGAGGCCGGCTACGAGCTCGCCGGGAGGCGACCGTGAGCGGCGAGCCCCCCACCTCCACGGGCTCGCCCGTCGCGCTGCGCACGGTCGAGCTGGAGATCGGCGGCATGACGTGCGCCTCGTGCGCGGCACGGGTGGAGAAGAAGCTCAACCGGATGCCGGGCGTGGAGGCCAGCGTCAACTACGCCACCGAGAAGGCCCGCGTGGCGCTGCCCGAGGGCACCGACGTCGCCGACGCCATCGCCGTCGTCGAGGCCACCGGGTACACCGCTGCGCTGCCGCCGGCCCCCGAGCCGGCCCGGCCCGCTCCCGGTGGCTCCGCGGCCGCCCCGGCGGCCGGTGGCGAGCGCGACGCGGCGCAGGCCCGCACCGCCGAGCTGCGCCACCGCGTGCTCGTCTCGACGGCGCTCACCGTCCCCGTGCTGCTGCTGTCGATGGTGCCGGTCCTGCAGTTCACGAACTGGCAGTGGCTGGCGCTGACCCTGGCCGCGCCCGTCGCGGTGTGGGGCGCCTGGCCGTTCCACCGGGCGGCGTTCACCAACGCCCGCCACGGCGCGGCCACCATGGACACCCTCGTCAGCCTGGGCGTGCTCGCCGCGTTCGGCTGGTCGCTGTACGCGCTGTTCCTCGGCGACGCCGGGATGCCGGGCATGCGGATGGAGTTCTCGCTGCTGCCCGCCCGCGGCGGCGCGGAGGAGCTGTACCTGGAGGTCGCCGCCGCGGTGACCGTCTTCCTGCTCACCGGCCGCTACCTGGAGGCGCGCGCCAAGCGCCGCTCCGGCGAGGCCCTGCGCGCCCTGCTGGACCTGGGCGCGAAGGACGTGGCCGTGCTGCGGGACGGGCGCGAGGAGCGCGTGGGCGTGGACGCCCTGGCCGTCGGCGACGAGTTCGTCGTGCGGCCGGGCGAGAAGATCGCCACCGACGGCGTGGTCGTCGAGGGCTCCGGTGCGGTGGACACCGCCCTGCTGACCGGTGAGCCGGTGCCCGTGGAGGTCGGCGTCGGCGACGCCGTCACCGGCGCCACCGTCAACGCGGGCGGGCGCCTGGTGGTGCGCGCCACCTCCGTCGGTGCGGGAACCCGCCTGGCGCAGATGGCGCGCATGGTGGAGGACGCCCAGTCCGGCAAGGCGGCGGTGCAGCGCCTGGCCGACCGCGTCTCCGGGGTGTTCGTCCCGGTGGTGCTGCTGATCTCGCTGGCCACGCTCGCCGGCTGGCTGCTCACCGGGCACGGCGCCGAAGCCGCGTTCACCGCGGCCGTCGCGGTGCTCGTCATCGCCTGCCCGTGCGCGCTGGGCCTGGCCACCCCCACGGCGCTGCTCGTGGGCACCGGCCGCGGCGCCCAGCTCGGCGTGTTCGTCAAGGGCCCCGAGGCGCTGGAGTCCACCCGCCGGGTGGACACCGTCGTCCTGGACAAGACCGGCACGATCACGACCGGACGGATGGCGCTGGCCTCGGCGCACCCGGCCGCCGGCGTCGACGAGGCGGAGCTGCTGCGCCTGGCCGGTGCGCTGGAGGACGCCTCCGAGCACCCGGTCGCGGCGGCCGTCGCCACCGGCGCCCGCGCGCGGGGGCTGCGGCTGCCGGCGGTGGAGTCCTTCGCCTCCACCGGTGGCCTGGGCGTGTCCGGTGTGGTCGAGGGCCGCGCCGTCGTCGCCGGCCGCGCGTCCTGGCTGGAGCGGGAGTGGGCGCAGCCGCTGCCGGCGGACCTGGCCGCGGCCCGCGACGAGGCCGAGGCGGCCGGCCGCACCGCCGTGGCCGTCGGCTGGGACGGCGCGGCCCGAGGGGTGCTCGTGGTCTCCGACACCGTGCGCCCCACCAGCGCCGAGGCGGTCGCCCGGCTGCGGGGGCTGGGCCTGCGCCCGGTGCTGCTGACCGGCGACAACACCCGCGCCGCGCGCGCCGTGGCGGCCCGCGTCGGCATCGACGAGGTGATCGCCGAGGTGCTGCCCGAGGGCAAGGTGGACGTGGTGCGCCGCCTGCAGGCCGAGGGCCGCACGGTCGCCGTGGTCGGGGACGGCGTCAACGACGCCCCCGCCCTGGCCGCCGCCGACCTGGGCGTGGCGATGGGCACCGGCACCGACGTGGCCGCGCGCGCCGCGGACCTGACCCTGGTGCGCGACGACCTGCTGGTGGCCGTGGACGCGCTGCGGCTCTCGCGCGCGACGCTGCGCACCATCCGGGCGAACCTGTTCTGGGCGTTCGCCTACAACGTCGCCGCGATCCCGCTGGCGGTGGCGGGCCTGCTGAACCCGCTGCTGGCGGGGCTGGCGATGGCGCTGTCGTCGCTGTTCGTGGTGACGAACAGCCTGCGGCTGCGCCGGTTCCGGGCCACGGCGGGCTGACCCCGGGACCGGCGCAGGCGTCAGGCGGGCTGCAGGCGCAGCAGCAGGTCCCCGGCGTCCACGGACTGCACCGGGTCGACCGCCGCGTGCACGACCGTGCCGGCGCGCGGGGCGGTGATGGCCGCCTCCATCTTCATCGCCTCGATGGTGGCGAGCACCTGCCCGGCCTCCACGGCCTCGCCCACCGCCACGGCGAGGGTGACGGTGCCGGCGTAGGGCGCCGGCAGGTGCGTGGGGTCGGCCGGGTCGGCCTTCTCGGCGGTGCGGGTGTGCACGTCCACGGAGCGGTCGCGCACCTGCACCGGGCGCACCTGCCCGTTGAGGCTGGCCAGCACGGTGCGCATCCCGCGCTCGTCCGGGTCCGAGACCGCCTCCAGCACGACGATGAGCTGCACGCCCTGCTCCAGGTGCACGATGTGCTCCACGCCCGGGCGCAGCCCGTACAGCGCGTCGAGGGTGTCCAGCACCGAGGTGTCGCCGTAGGCGGCCCGGTGCTCGGTGAACGCCTTCGTGGGAGCCGGGAACAGCAGCCGGTTCAGCGCCTCGCGCCGCCGCGGCCCCGGTGAGGCCAGGTGCTCGACCTCCTCCGCCGGCACCTCCGCGGCCGTCGTGCGGGCGGTGCGCCCGGCCAGCGCCTTCGAGCGGAACGGCTCGGGCCAGCCGCCCGGCGGCGTGCCCAGCTCCCCGGCGAGGAAACCCACCACCGAGTCCGGCAGGTCCACCCCCGAGGGGTCCTCGGCGAACGCCGCGACCGCCTCGGGGGTGTCCACACCGGCGGCGACCAGCTGCAGCGCGAGGTCGCCGACCACCTTGGAGCTGGGCGTGACCTTCACCAGCCGCCCCAGCACGCGGTCCACGGCCGCGTACGCCGTCTCGATCGCCTCGAACCGCTCGCCCAGCCCCAGGGCGATCGCCTGCTGGCGCAGGTTCGACAGCTGCCCGCCGGGGATCTCGTGCTCGTACACGCGCCCGGTGGGGCCGGCCAGCCCCGACTCGAACGGCGCGTACACGCGGCGCACCGCCTCCCAGTACGGCTCCAGGTCCATCGCCGCGCGCAGGTCCAGCGGCGTCTCGCGCGCGGTGTGCTCCGTGGCGGCGACCAGCGCCGACATCGACGGCTGGCTCGTGGTGCCGGCCATCGAGGCCACCGCCACGTCCACGGCGTCGACTCCCGCGTCCACGGCCGCCAGCAGCGTCGCCAGCTGCCCGCCGGCGGTGTCGTGGGTGTGCAGGTGCACCGGCAGGTCGAACTCGCGGCGCAGCGCGCCGACCAGTTCCCGGGCCGCCGCCGGGCGGAGCAACCCGGCCATGTCCTTGATCGCCAGCACGTGGGCGCCGGCGGCCACGAACCGCTCGGCCAGCTCCAGGTAGTGGTCGAGGGTGTAGAGGTCCTCGGCCGGGTTCGAGAGGTCGCCGGTGTAGCACAGCGCCGCCTCGGCCACCGCGCCGCCGGCCTCGCGCACCGCGCGGATCGCGGGCTCGACCTGGCCGGCGTCGTTGAGGGCGTCGAAGATCCGGAAGACGTCCACGCCCGTGGCGACGGCCTCGGCGACGAACGCGTCGGTCACGGCCAGCGGGTAGGGCGTGTAGCCGACCGTGTTGCGCCCGCGCAGCAGCATCTGCAGGCACACGTTCGGCACCGCCTCGCGCAGCGCTGCCAGGCGCGCCCACGGGTCCTCCCCCAGGAAGCGCAGCGCCACGTCGTAGGTGGCCCCGCCCCAGCACTCCAGGCTCAGCAGCCCGGGCATCGTCCGGGCGACCGTCGGCGCCACCGCCAGCAGGTCGGCGGTGCGCACCCGCGTCGCCAGCAGGGACTGGTGGGCGTCGCGGAACGTGGTGTCGGTGACGTGGACGCGGCTCTCGGCGCGCAGCCAGGCGGCGAAACCCTCCGGGCCCAGCTCGTCGAGACGCTGCTTCGACCCCGCCGGCGGCGCCGCCGCGGCGAGCTCGGGGTCCAGGGCGGGCAGCTTCCGGCGCGGGTGCACGCTCACCGGCGCCGCCCCGTGCGGGGTGTTGACCGTGACGTCCGCCAGGTGCGTCAGCAGGCGCGTCCCGCGGTCGGCGGGGGTGCGGGCGACCGCCAGCTCGGGGTGCTCGGCGATGAACGAGGTGTCCACCCGCCCGGCGGTGAAGTCGGGGTGGTCCAGCACCGCCTGCAGGAACGAGATGTTCGTCGCGACGCCGCGGATGCGGAACTCCGCCAGGGCCCGGCGCGCGCGGGCGACGGCCGTCGGGAAGTCCCGGCCCCGGCAGGTCAGCTTGACGAGCATGGAGTCGAAGTGCGGGGACACCTCGGCACCGGCGTTGGCGGTCCCGCCGTCCAGGCGCACCCCGGCGCCACCCGCGGATCGGTACGCGGAGATCCGCCCCGTGTCGGGGCGGAAGCCGTTCGCGGGGTCCTCGGTGGTGATGCGGCACTGCAGCGCCGCACCGTTGACGCGCAGCGCCTCCTGGTGCAGCCCCAGGTCCACCAGGGACTCCCCCGAGGCGATGCGCAGCTGCGACTGCACCAGGTCGACGTCGGTGACCTCCTCGGTCACCGTGTGCTCGACCTGGATGCGCGGGTTCATCTCGATGAACGCGTGCTCCCCGGCCCGCTCCCCCGCCGTGGCGACGAGGAACTCCACGGTGCCGGCGTTGACGTACCCGATCTCCCGGGCGAAGCGCACCGCGTCGGCGTGCAGGGCGCGGCGCACGTCCTCGTCGAGGTTCGGCGCCGGGGCGATCTCGACGACCTTCTGGTGCCGGCGCTGCAGCGAGCAGTCCCGCTCGAACAGGTGCACCACCTCGCCGGCCGCGTCGGCGAGGACCTGCACCTCGACGTGTCGCGGGCGTTCCACGGCGCGCTCCAGGAACACGGTCGGGTCGCCGAACGCGCCGTCGGCCTCGCGCATCGCCGCGGCCAGCGCGTCAGGCAGCTCGGGCGCCGTGCGCACCAGGCGCATCCCGCGGCCACCACCGCCGGCCACCGCCTTGACGAACACCGGGAACCCGACGGCCTCCGCGGCCGCGATCAGCTCGTCGCGGTCGGCGGAGGGGGCGGAGGACTCCAGGGTCGCGATGCCCGCCGCGCGGGCGGCGGCCACCGCCGACACCTTGTTGCCCGCCAGCTCCAGCACCCGGGCCGGGGGCCCCACGAACGCGATGCCCGCCTCGGCGCACGCCCGAGCCAGCCGCGGGTTCTCCGACAGGAAGCCGTAACCGGGGTAGACCGCGTCCGCCCCCGACTCGCGGGCCACCCGGACGACCTCGTCCACGTCCAGGTAGGCGCGCACCGGGTGCCCGCGCTCACCGATGAGGTACGCCTCGTCCGCCTTGGAGCGGTGGATCGACGTGCGGTCCTCGTACGCGTAGACCGCGACGGTGCGCGCCCCCAGCTCGTACGCGGCCCGGAACCCCCGGACGGCGATCTCGCCCCGGTTCGCCACCAGCACCTTGCGGAACACGGCCTGCCTCCTTCGTCGGTCGGTCCGGGCTCGAGGAGACCCTAGGGCCGGGGAGCCCGTGCGGGTACCCCCGGCGGCTCAGTGGATGTGCGAACCGCCGTTGACGTCGTACGTCGCCCCGGTGACGTAGGAGGTCTCCTCCCGGCACAGGAAGGTGATGAGGTCGGCCACGTCCTGCACGCGCCCCTTGCGCCCCACCGGCACGCCGGCCAGCAGCTGCTGCTCTCGCTCGCCGGTGAGCTTCCCTGCGGTGATGTCGGTGTCGACGAGGCCGGGGGCGACCGAGTTCACCGTGATGCCGCGCGGGCCGACCTCGCGGGCCAGGGCGCGGGCGAAGCCCAGCTGGGCGGCCTTCGCCGCGGAGTACGCCACCCCGCCGAACACGCCGCCCCCGCGCTCGGCCGAGACCGAGGACAGGAAGACCACCCGCCCGAAACCCCGTTCCGCCATCCCGGGGACCAGGCGGCGCGTGACGTTGTACGCGCCGCGCACGTTGACCGCGAACACGCGGTCCCACTCGTCGCCGCTGACCTCCAGGAACGGCACGGGCGAGGTGATGCCCGCGTTGTTGACCAGCGCGCCGACCGGCGGCAGGGCGGCGGCGAGCACGCCGAGCGCGTCGTCGACCGAGGTCTCGTCGGTGACGTCGCAGGCGATGCCCGCGGTCTGGACGCCGTGGCGCTCACCGACCTCGTGGGCGGCGTCCTCGGCGCTGACCTCGTCGAGGTCCAGCACGGCGACGTTCCAGCCCGCGGCGGCCAGGGCGTGCGCGGTGGCTCGCCCGATGCCGCGGACGGAGCCGCCGCCGGTGACGACGGCGGTCTTGTCGGAGACGGTCACGGTGATCTCCCGGTGCTCTCGGCGTTCAGGCGGTGGGCGGGACGGTGGGCTGGACGGCGGGCGGGACGGCCGGGCGGGGGTTCCCGCCGAGCTCGGCGCGCACGCGCTGCACGACGGCGTCCGTGGACAGCCCGTAGCGGTCGTGCAGCGTGGGGAGCGCGCCGGCGGCGAGGAACTCGTCGGGCAGCGCGATCGGCACGACCCTGGTGCCGACCCCCGCGAACGCCAGGGTGGAGGCGACCGACTCGGCCAGGCCGCCGACGACGGTGTGGTTCTCCAGCGTCACCACGAGGCGATCGGTGCGCGCGGCGGCGAGCACCGCCTCGCGGTCCAGCGGCTTGACGGTCGGCACGTGCAGCACCGCGACGTCGACGTGGTCGGCCTCCAGCCGCTGCGCGGCCTGCAGCGCGCGCATCGTCATCAGGCCGGTGGAGATCAGGACCACGTCGCGGCCGGTGCGCAGCTCGGCGGCCTTGCCGAGCTGGAACCGGTAGTCGTACTCGTCGAGGACCGTGGGGACCTTGCCGCGCAGCAACCGCAGGTACGTCGGGCCGGGGTGGTCGGCCAGCTGCGGGACGGCCTGCTCGATGTCGACGGAGTCGCAGGGGTCGACGATCGTCAGGTTCGGGCAGCCGCGCAGGATGGCCAGGTCCTCGGTGGCCTGGTGGCTGGGTCCGTACCCGGTCGTGAGACCGGGCAGGGCGCCGACCACGTTCACGTTGAGGTTCGGCTCGGCGATGTCCAGGCAGAGGAAGTCGTAGGCGCGCCGCGTCGCGAAGACGGAGTACGTCGAGGCGAACGGCACCAGCCCGACCTCGGCCATGCCGGCCGCGGCGCCGAGCATGGTCTGCTCGGCCATGCCCATCTGGAAGAACCGCTCGGGGTGGGCCTCGCGGAAGACGTGCATGTCGGTGTACTTGGCGAGGTCCGCGGACAGCCCGACGATCTCGGGGCGCTGCTCGGCCAGACGGGCCAGGGCGTGCCCGAACGGTGCACTCGTGGTCCGCTGCCCGGGGTCGGCGAACGAGGCGATCATCGCCGAGGTCTTCAGGGCGGGCACCTTCTCGGTGGTGGCGCTCACGACGCCCTCCCTTCGTCCAGCTGGGTCCTGGCCTGCTCCCACTCGTGCTCCTCGACGCGCATGAAGTGGGCCTTCTCGCGCGAGGCGAGCATCGGCACCCCGTGACCCACGCGGGTGTCGCAGATCAGCACCTTCGGCGCACCCCGGTGGGCGGCGAGCTCGTCGAAGGCGTCGACCAGGGCGGCGACGTCGTTGCCGTCGACGCGCACGGCGTGCCAGCCGAAGGCGCGCCACTTGTCGGTGACCGGCTCGGTGCGCAGCACCCCGGCGGTGGGCCCGTCGGCCTGCAGCGCGTTGACGTCGACGATCGCGGTGACGTTGTCGAGGCCGTGGTGGGCGCAGGACATGGCCGCCTCCCAGGTGGAACCCTCGTCCAGCTCCCCGTCGGAGAGGAGGTTGAACACCCGGGCGGGGTTGCCCTGCAGCCGCAGGCCCAGCGCCATCCCGGTGGCGACGCCCAGGCCGTGCCCGAGCGAGCCGCCGGAGATCTCCATGCCGGGGGTGTACGACGCCATGCCGGACATCGGCAGGCGGGAGCCGTCGGAGCCGTACGTCTCCAGCTCGTCGACGCCGATGGTGCCGGCCTCGGCCAGCGCGGCGTACAGGGCGATGGCGTAGTGCCCGATGGACAGCAGGAACCGGTCGCGGCCGGGCCACTCCGGTTCCTGGGGCCGGTGGCGCAGCTGGTCGCGGTAGGCGACGGCGAGGACGTCGGCGACGCCGAGGGCCTGGCCGATGTAGCCCTGCCCCTGCACCTCGCCCATCAGCAGGGCGTGGTGGCGGATGCGGTGCGCCGCCTCCTCCAGGCGCGCCACCCGGGTGGCGCGGTCCTCGGCGCTGCGCGGCGGCGCCGCGTGCACGGTGGTCACGGGAATCCTCCTGTGTGGGGGTGGGGGGACGTGGTGGGCGGCTCAGCCGACGGAGCCGACCGAGTGGGACCGCGAACCGGTGCCGGCGGCCGCCTCGATCCGGGCGACCTCGGCGCGCTGCGCCGGGCCCCACGTCTCGCGGGTGACGACGGCGGCCACGAGCCCGCACAGGCCGTAGGCGCTGAACAGCAGCGCGGGACCGACCCAGCCGGTGGCGTCGTAGAGGAAGACCACGATGAAGGGGGTGAAACCGGAGACGACGGCGGACAGCTGGTAGGCCAGCGACGCCCCCGAGGTGCGGGTCTTCGCGGAGAACAGCTCGGAGAACCACGCGCCCTGCACGCCGGCGAGGCAGTTCTGGCAGACCGCGTAGCTGACGACGAACGCCAGCACGATCGCCACGGCGGCACCGGTGTTGAGGGTGAGGAACAGCGGCACGCCCCACAGCACGGTGAGCACGGTGCCGAACAGGTACACGGGCCGGCGGCCGACCCGGTCGGTGAGGGCGCCCCACGCCGTGGTGGCGACGATGCCCAGCGCGGCCGCCGTCATGAGCGCCGTCAGGGTGAGCGTGCGGTCGGCCAGCTCCTCCTCGCGCAGGTACGTCAGCACGAACGTCACGGAGACGGCGTACCCGGCGGTCTCGGCCACGCGCAGGCAGAAGGCCCGCACGATGTTGCGCCAGTCGTCGCGCAGGACGTCCTTGAGGGGGTTCTTCGCGACCTCCCCCTCCTCCTTGAGCTCGGTGAACTCCGGGGACTCCTCGACCTTGAGGCGGATGACGATGCCGACGGCGATGAGCACGGCGCTCAGCAGGAACGGCACGCGCCAGGCCCACGTGCCGCCGAGGGGCACGCTGAGCAGGAACGCGGCGTTGGCCAGCAGCAGGCCCAGGGGGAAACCGGCCTGGGTGATCCCGGTGTACAGGCCCTTCTTGCGCCACGGGGCGTGCTCGAAGGTCATGAGGATCGCGCCGCCCCACTCGGCCCCGAAGGCGAGCCCCTGCACGACGCGGACGAGGGTGAGCAGGACGCCGGCCCACACGCCGACCTGGGCGTAGGTGGGCAGCAGGCCGATGCAGACGGTGGCGATGCCCATCGTCAGCAGCGAGGCGACGAGGACGGGCTTGCGGCCGATCCGGTCACCGAGGTAGCCGCCGATGATGCCGCCCAGCGGGCGCACCGCGAACCCGATGCCGAGGGTGGCGAACGACAGCAGCGTGCCGGACAGCGGGTCCTCGGAGGGGAAGAAGGCGTCGTTGAAGTACAGCGCCGCCGCGGTGCCGAAGCCGATGAAGTCGTAGGTCTCGATGGTGGCGCCGATGGAGGAGCCGACCGCCACCCGCTTGCGGGCGGGGGTGCCCACCACCGGGTGGCGCGAGGACGCGGGGGCGAAGGGCGCTCCGTCCGGCTGCACGGGCCGTTCCGTCATGGTGATCTCCATCGATCGTTCCTGCGGCTGTTTGTCGAGTGTCAACACTCGGCAGGTGTCGATGCTGACCCGGCTCCAGCGTTTTGTCAACGGGCCGCCCCCGCGGCGGAAGACCGACCGGGCAGCTCGCTCAGGCGGCGTGCGCGGCGGCGTACTGCTCGGCGGCGGCCGCCATGTGCTCACGCACGACCGCGACCGCCGTCTGCACGTCACCGCGGGCCAGGGCCTCCACGATGGGCAGGTGGCGGTCCTCGGAGGTCATCGCCCCCCAGGTCCCCGGGTCCAGGCTCATGATGGTGACCTGCATGCGGCCCTCGAGGTGGCGCCAGCTCTCCACGAGCATCGAGTTGCCCGACAGCTCGCACAGCTGCAGGTGGAACCCCAGGTCCGCGCGCAGACGGGCCTCGAAGTCGCCCGCCGCGGCGATGCGGTCCAGCGCCTCCCGCAGCAGCACCACGGCGGCGTCGCGGTCCGGCCGCGCGGCGATCTCCGCGACCGCCTGGCCCTCCAGCGCGGCCCGCACCCGGAACAGCTCGCCGACCTCGCGCACGGACAGCACCCGCACGCGCAGCATGCCGCGCACCCCGGCAGCGACCAGCCCCTCCTGCTCCAGGTGGCGCAGCGCCTCGCGCACGGTGCCGCGGCTGATCCCCAGCTGCTGGGAGAGGTCCACCTCGCCCAGGTGGTCCCCCGGGCGGTAGCGGCCGGAGGTGATGGCCGACCGCAGCACGGCCAGCGCCCGCTCGCGCAGGGTGCTGCGGTCGAGGCTGGACAGCTGCTCGAGGGACACGCGGACCTCCTGGGTGGGGACCACGATCCTACGGGCGCACCGGTCCCGGGACGACGGAGCCGGCCCGGTGCCGCACCGGGCCGGCTCCGCCCGCGCGCTCAGGAGTTCTGGGGGAAGCCGAGGTTCAGGCCGCCGTGGGAGGGGTCCAGCCAGCGCTCGGTGACGACCTTGCCGCGGGTGAAGAAGTGCACACCCTCGACGCCGTGGGCGTGGGTGTCGCCGAACAGGGACTGCTTCCAGCCGCCGAAGGAGTAGTACGCCACCGGCACCGGCACCGGCACGTTGACGCCGACCATGCCGACCTGCACCTCGTTGCGGAACCTGCGGGCCGCACCGCCGTCGTTGGTGAAGATGGCCACGCCGTTGCCGTACCTGTTGGCGTTGATCAGCTCCATGCCGTCGTCGTAGCCGGCCACGCGCAGCACGGACAGGACCGGCCCGAAGATCTCGTCGGTGTAGATCGACATGTCCGTGGAGACCTTGTCGAAGAGGGTCGGGCCCAGCCAGAAACCGTCCGCAGCCGCTTCGTCGTCCTGCGCGTCGGGGACGACCTCGCGGCCGTCGATGACGAGCTCGGCGCCCTCGCGCACACCCGCGTCGACGTAACCGGTGACCTTGTCGCGGTGCGCACCCGTGACCAGCGGGCCCATGTCGCAGCCGCGCCGGCCGTCGCCGGTGCGCAGCGTGGCGACGCGCTCGCCGATCTTGGCGATGAGCTCGTCGGCGATCGAGTCCACGGCCACCAGCGCGGAGACGGCCATGCAGCGCTCACCGGCGGAGCCGAAGCCGGCGTTGACGGCGGCGTCGGCGGCCAGGTCCAGGTCCGCGTCCGGCAGCACCAGCATGTGGTTCTTCGCGCCGCCCAGGGCCTGCACGCGCTTGCCGTGGGCGGTGCCGGTCTCGTAGACGTAGCGGGCGATCGGGGTGGAGCCCACGAAGGAGACGGCGACGACGTCGGGGTGCGTCAGCAGCCCGTCCACGGCGACCTTGTCGCCGTGCAGGACGTTGAACACCCCGTCCGGCAGCCCGGCGTCCTTCCACAGCTGCGCGATGAAGTTCGCCGCCGAGGGGTCCTTCTCGCTGGGCTTGAGCACCACGGTGTTGCCCGCCGCGATCGCGACGGGGAAGAACCACATGGGCACCATCGCCGGGAAGTTGAACGGGGAGATGATGCCGACCACGCCGAGGGGCTGGCGCACGGAGTACACGTCGACCTTCGTCGAGGCGTTCTCGGTGAACCCGCCCTTGAGCAGGTGGTTGATCCCGCAGGCCAGCTCCACGACCTCCTGGCCGCGCGAGACCTCACCCAGGGCGTCGGAGAGGACCTTGCCGTGCTCGGCGGTGATGATCTCGGCCAGCTCGCCCTTGCGGGCGTCCAGCAGCTCGCGGAACTTGAACAGCACGGTGGTGCGCCGGGCCAGCGAGGTGTCCCGCCAGGCCGGGAACGCGGCGCGGGCGGCGGCCACGGCGGCCTCCACGTCCTCGGGCGCGGCCAGCGCCACGTTCCCGCTCACGCGACCGGTCGCGGGGTCGTACACGTCGGCGAACCTCTCGCCGGAGCCGGCCGTCGCGGCGCCGCCGATCCAGTGCTCGACGAGCGGGTGGTCGCCGCGCGGCGACGGGGCCTGGCCAGCGGCGGCGGTGGAGCTGGCGGTCGTGCTGGTCACGAGGGAGCCTCCTCGGTCACGGGTCGGCGGACGGCGCCATCATGCCACCGAAAGACCCCTTTTTGTAAAGACAAGCTGTCATGTGAATCGGGGGTCGTCGGCAAGCGGGGCGTGGCGCCGGAGCAGCACCGGACGTAGCGTCGCCGCATGAGCGACGCGCGGGGCCGGTCCTGGGCACGACGGCGCGGCGGGCGCTACCGCTACGGCGAGTGGGCCGGCGGCCCCGACCCCCTCGCCCCGCCCCACGACGTGCGCGCCGCCCTCGACCGCGTCGGGCAGCAGGTGCTGAACGGGGGCTCGCTGCGCGAGGCGCTGCACGACCTGCTGCGCCACGGCCCCGACGGGCGTTCCGGCCTGGAGGACCTGCGCGCCCGCGCCGCCCGCCTGCGCCGCGAGGCCGCCCGCCGCGGCGACCTCGACGGCACCCTGACGAAGGCCCGCGCCCAGCTCGACCAGGCCCTCGCCGCCGAGCGCGAGGAGCTCGCCGCCCGCACCGGCGACGACCCCCGCGCCGACGACGCCCGATTCGCCGAAGCGCGCCTCGACGCGCTGCCCCGCTCCACCGCCCAGGCCGTGCGCGACCTGGAGGACTACGACTGGGCGTCCGAGCAGGCCCGGCAGCAGTACCGGCAGATCCTCGACGGGCTGCGCGACGACGTCCTCGGCCAGCAGTTCCGGGGGATGAAGCAGGCCCTGTCCGGTGGCGACCCGGCCGCGGTGCAGGCGATGAAGGACGTGGTCGCCGACCTCAACGACCTGCTCGCCCGGAAGGCGCGCGGCGAGGACACGCAGGCCGGCTTCGAGGAGTTCATGTCGAAGCACGGCGAGGCGCTCGGCGCGGACGCGGAGGGCGTGGAGGACCTCGACGGCCTGGTCGACCTGCTCGCCCGTCGCGCCGCCGCCGCCGGTCGCCTCATGCGCTCGCTGTCCCCCCAGCAGCGCGACGAGCTGTCGCAGCTGGTGCAGCAGGCGTTCGGCGACGACCCGGACCTCCAGGCGCAGATGTCGCAGCTCTCCGACAACCTGCGCGCCCTGCGCCCCGACCTCGACTCCACCAGCGGCGAACGCGTGCGCGGCGCACGCGGCAGCGAACCCCTCGGCTACGGCGAGGCGGCCGACGCCCTGCAGGAGATCTCCGAGCTCGACGACCTGCTCGACTCGCTCGGCCAGGAGCACCCCGGCGCCACCCTCGACGACGTCGACGTCGACGCCCTCGAGCGCCAGCTCGGCCGCGGCGCCGCCGACGACCTGCGCCGCCTGAAGGAGCTCGAACGGGAGCTTCAGCGGCAGGGCTGGCTCACCCGCTCCGGGCAGGGGCTCACCCTCTCCCCCAAGGCGCTGCGCCGCCTCGGGCAGACCGCGCTGCGCGACGTGCTGAACCGCGTCACCAGCGGCGGCCGCGGCGACCACGAGAACACCAGCGCCGGCGCCGGCGGCGAACCCACCGGCGCCACCCGCCGCTGGGAGTTCGGCGACGAGCAGCCCCTCGACGTCGTGCGAACCGTCTCCAACGCCCTGCGCCGCACCCGCCCCTCCCCCGGCGGCGCGGTGCGCCTGAGCTGGGAGGACTTCGAGGTCGTCGAGACCGAGCGCCGCGCTTCCGCCGCCGTCGCCCTCTGCGTGGACCTGTCGTTCTCCATGGCCGCCGAAGGCCGGTGGGGCCCCATGAAGGAGACCGCGCTCGCCCTCAGCCACCTCGTCTCCACGAAGTTCCCGGGCGACGCCCTGCAGATCATCGGGTTCGGCCTGCACGCCGCCCCCATGACCCTCGGTGAGCTCGCCGAGGTGGAGCCCGACTTCGTGCAGGGCACGAACCTCCAGCACGCCCTGAGCCTCGCCCGCCGCCACCTGCGCCGGCACCCCGACGCCGAACCCGTCGTCCTCGTCATCACCGACGGCGAACCCACCGCCCACCTCGACGACAGCGGCGGCGCCCCCGAGGCGGTGTTCCAGTGGCCCCCCACCAGCGCGACGATCCGCGCGACCGTCACCGAGGTGGACCGGCTCACCCGCTTCGGCGCCACGATCAACCTGTTCATGCTCGGCGAGGACCCCGGCCTGCGCCGCTTCGTCGAGGCCGTCGCCCGCCGCAACGGCGGGCGCGTCCTGAGCCCCAGCCCCGAGCGCCTCGGGCAGTTCGTCGTCGACGACTACCTCCGCTCGCGGTCGGGGCGTTCTCCCCGGCGGCGGGCTTCGTAGGGTTCCGGCCGGGGTGGCGGGCTCCGGACACGGTGCACCGAGCAACGGGCGGAGAGCCGGCCCAGCACCCCCACCGGCCCACCACGGCGACCACACGGACGGGACCAGAGCTCAGCGGAACGCCGCCCGCACGGAGTCGAGCACCGCGTTCGCCGCCGCGAGCGCCCCCTCCTCGTCGGAGGCGACACCCGTGGGCAGCGCCGTGACCGCGATCGTCACCGCGCGCCCGTCGTCGGTGGCGCCGCCGCGCGTCTCGAACCCGGGGATGTCCCCGCCGTGCCCCCACAGGAGCGTGCCGTCCGGCAGGGGTGAGCTGGACAGCCCCAGGCCGTAGCGGGCTCCCTCCCACAGGTCCGGGGACGGCACGGTGGTGCGCATCTGCTCCAGCGCCTGCGCCGACAGCAGTTCACCGGACAGCAGCGCGACCGTGAACCGGTTGAGGTCGCTGGGCGAGGCGACGAGCGCGCCGGCCGCCCACCCCCACGACGGGTCGAGCAGGGTGATGTCCCCCCAGGGCTGCGCGGCGGAGTCGCGGTGGAACGCCGCCGGGTGGGCCCCGCGGAAACCCTGTTCACCGGCGTGCGGGAAGAAGGTCTCGCACAGCCCCAGCGGCTCGGTGACCCGGGTCCGCACCAGCTCGGCCAGGGGCCGGCCGGCGACCCGCTGAGCGAGCAGCCCGGCGACCACGTAGCCGGTGTTGCTGTACGCCCACTCCTGCCCCGGCGCCGCCGTCGCGGGCTGCTCGGCGACGAGGTCGAGGAGCTGGCGCGGCTCGTAGTAGCGGTCGCGCAGCGCGAACCAGTCGGCGGTGCCGAAGTGGCCGGTGTAGTTCGGCAGGCCGGCGGTGTGCTGCAGGACCTGCCGCACCGTGATCTCGCGGCCGTCGCCGCCGGGGCCGCGCAGCAGCCCGGTCAGGTGCGCATCGACCGGTTCGTCGAGTCCGACGAGCCCCTCGTCGACGAGCTGCAGCACGATCGTCGCCACGTACGTCTTCGTGTTGCTGCCGACGCGGACGCGCCCGTCCACGGGCACCGGCCCGACGGAGCTCGCGGTGAGGTCGTGCACCCGCCCGTCGGCGTCGCGCACGCTCGCCAGCGCGGAGGGGAAACCCACCTCGTGCACGAGGCGGTCGAGGTGCTCCTGCAGCGGGTGGCGGCGCCGGCGCGGGGCGGCGACCACGGGCGGGGCCGCGGCGACGGCACCGGCGCCGAGGGCCGCTCCCCCGAGGACGCTGAGCACGGATCGGCGCGAGGGCGCGGGAGGGGTCGTGACGGTCACGTCGGGCTCCTGACGTCGGTGGGTGGTGTTCCCATCCGACCGGAGCGGGGCGTGGCGTTCGAGGGGGTGCGCGGGTGTCCCCGTGCGGGGGTTTCCCCTACCGGAGCGGGGTTCGCGCCCGGGTGGTGGGGTGGTCCTGCCGTCGGGCTCTCCGCCCGCTGCTCCTCGCCGCACCCCACCGACCAGCGCGGGGCGGGCTCCGGACGCCCGCCGACAGGACCACCCCACCATCCTCCGGCCTCACCCCACGCGGGGTCGGGTCCCCCGGCACGAGGATCACCGGAGCGGGCGGCAGGACGGTGGGGGTGCGGAGGCCGGCGTCCGGAGCCCGCCCCGCACGGTCACCGGGCACGGTGCACCGAGCAGCGGGCGGAGAGCCGGCTGCAGCACCCCCACCGGCCCACCACGGCGACCACGGCGACCACGGCGACCACGGCGACCACGCGGACGGCACCGGACCGGGGGTCAGCCCAGGGCGGTGGCGAGGTCCGCGATGAGGTCGTCGGCGTCCTCGAGGCCGACGGACAGGCGCACGAGGTCGTCCGGGACCTCCAGGAGGGAACCGGCGACGGAGGCGTGGGTCATCCGGCCGGGGTGCTCCACGAGGGACTCCACGCCGCCGAGGGACTCGGCGAGGGTGAACAGCTCGGTCCCCTTGCACACGCTCAGGGCGTCCTCGACGCTCGCGGTGCGGAAGGAGATCATGCCGCCGAAGCGGCGCATCTGCTTGACGGCGACGTCGTGGTTGCGGAACTCCGGCAGGCCCGGGTAGAGCACCTTCGTGACGCGCGGGTGGGACTGCAGGAACTCCACGATCCGCTCGGCGTTGTCGCAGTGCCGCTCCATGCGCACGGCGAGGGTCTTCAGGCCGCGCTGCACCAGCCAGGAGTCGAAGGGGCCGGGCACGGCGCCCATGGAGTTCTGGTGGAAGCCGATGCGCTCGGCGATCGTGCTGCCGCGGCCGTCGTCGCCGTCGCGCACGACGACGGCGCCGCCGACGACGTCGGAGTGGCCGCCTGCGTACTTGGTCGTGGAGTGCACGACGAGGTCGGCGCCCAGCAGCAGCGGGGTCTGCAGGTAGGGGGTGGCGAAGGTGTTGTCGACGACGAGCAGCGCACCGGCGGAGTGGGCGATCTCCGCGATGGCGGCGATGTCGCCGATCGTCAGCAGCGGGTTGGTGGGGGTCTCCAGCCACACCAGGCGGGTGCTGCCCGGGCGCACGGCCTCGCGCACGGCGTCGAGGTCGGCGAGGTCGGCGGGGGTGTGCTCCACGCCCCACGGCTCGGCGACCTTCTTCACCAGGCGGTAGGTGCCGCCGTAGGCGTCGTTCGGGATGACGACGTGGTCGCCGGGCTTCAGCAGCGCGCGCAGCACGGTGTCCTCGGCGGCCAGGCCGGAGGCGAAGGCGAACGCGGCGTCGCCCTGCTCCAGGGCGGCGAGCTGCACCTCCAGGGCGGTGCGGGTCGGGTTGCCGGAGCGGGAGTACTCGTAGCCGGTGCCCAGGCCGGTGCGCAGGCCGCCGACACCGTCCTGCTTGTACGTGGACACCTGGTAGATCGGGGTCACGACGGCGCCGGTGGCCGGGTCGGCCTCCTGGCCGGCGTGCAGGGCGCGGGTGGAGAAGCCGGGCGTCGCGGGGGTGCCGCCGGTGGGGCTGTCGGGAGTCGTCACGGTCCGCAAGCCTACGCAGCGCCGGGAAGCTCCCGTCGGCCCGCGCTGTTGGACGGGACACCACGAGGGAGGATCGCTCAATGCTGTTCGGCAACCCGTTCAAGACGCGCATGGTGACCGCTGACGAGGCCCTGGCGGGCTCGCCGGTCCGCCGCTTCGAGGTCCCGTCCACCCACGCCGTGCTCGGCACGCCGCTGGAGGGCCCCTGGCCCGAGGGGACCGAGGTGATCTCGTTCGCGATGGGCTGCTTCTGGGGTGCGGAGCGCATCTTCTGGCGTCAGCCGGGGGTGGTGACCACGGCCGCCGGGTACCAGGGCGGCTTCACGGAGAACCCGACGTACGAGGAGTCGGTGACGGGCCGCACCGGGCACGCCGAGACGGTGCTGGTCGCCTACGACCCGTCGGTGACGGGCCCGGAGCAGCTGCTGAAGGTGTTCTGGGAGAACCACGACCCCACGCAGGGCTACCGGCAGGGCAACGACCGCGGCACCGAGTACCGCTCGGCCGTCTACACCACGACGGACGAGCAGCGGGCAGCCGCGCAGCGCACCCGCGAGACGTTCCAGCGGGAGCTGACCGGGCACGGGCACGGGGAGATCACCACGGAGATCCGCCCGGCGAGCGAGGCGGGCCCGTTCTGGTACGCGGAGGAGCACCACCAGCAGTACCTGCACAAGGTCCCGAACGGGTACTGCAACCACGGCCCGAACGGTCTGACGTGCCAGATCGGCCTGGTCGGCACCGGGGAGTGAGCCGGTCGTGAACGGGCCGGGGGGCGGGCGCGTTCGTCGCGTGCAGGCTGACCGCTGTGGGCTGGCTAAGCTCCGCGGTCGAAGGAGGTCACTCGAGTGGAGCAGGACCCCGCACCGACCGCGTCCGGTGCTGCGCTGCGCGTAGCGGCCGTGGACGACCACCCGGCACTGCTGACGGGGCTGCGCGTGGAGCTCGCCGGCCACGGCGTGCAGCTCGTCGCGACCGCACCGACGGTGCCGGAGCTGCTGCGCGCCCTCGGCGGTGACGACGCCGACGGCACGGGCAGTGACGGCACGGGCGGTGACGGCACCGGCGGTGACGGCACCGGTGCCGCGCCGGTGGTGCTGCTGGACCTGCGCCTGGGCGACGGCTCCCGGCCGGCGGACAACGTCGGCGCGCTGCGGGGAGCCGGCAGCCGCGTCCTCGTCTACACCGAGGGCCGTCAGCACGCCGAGGCCTCCGAGGCCCTGCGCGCCGGTGCGCAGGGCGTGCTGCTGAAGGACCGTCCCGTGGCGACCCTGGCGGAGGCGCTGCGCGCGGTCGCCGACGGCGAGACGCTGCCGTCGGCGGAGACGGCCGCGGCGCTGCAGGGCGACGCCGACCTGGCCGGGCACCTGTCGCCGCAGGAGCGCCGCGTGCTGGAGCTGTACGCCGGGGGGATGCCGGCGCGCTCGGTGGCCCTGCGGCTGGGCGTGACGCTGGAGACCGCCAAGAGCTACCTCAAGCGCATCCGCGCCAAGTACGCCGCGCTGGACCGGCCCGCCTACACGCGCATGGAGCTGTACCGGCGCGCCGTGGAGGACGGCGTGCTCAGCCCCCTGCCCCCCGCCGCACCGCCGGCGGCGCCGCCCGGCGCGGGCGCTCCCCCGCCCGGCAGGTGACCGCCCGCAGCGGCCACCGCATCGTCGCGCTCGTGCTGGCGCTGGCGGTGCTGTCGCTGGTGCCGACGGTGGTCTCCGCCAGCGCGGGGCGGGGCCCGCGGCCCCCGGCGCCGTGGAGCGCGCCGGTGCTCACCGCCTACGCGGTGCTGCTGGTGCTGCTGCTGGCCCAGGCGGCGCACGGCCGCCCGCGGCCGTGGCTGCCGTGGGCGCTGGTGGTCCTGGGGGACGCGGCCCTGGCGACGTGGCCGCTGGTGGTGCCCGGGCGGGCGGAGCAGGCGCCGTGGGTGCTGGCGCTGTCGCCGCTGACCGTGGGTGCGGGGGCGGTGGCCGCCGGCCTGGGCACCGCGCTCGGCCTGGGCCTGGTGCACGTCGGCCTGCGCGCGCTGGTGCAGGTGGCCGGGGTGTGGGTGGTGCCGCCGGTGACGTTCGCCCTGGACGCCCTGCTGGTGCTCGTGGTCGTCCCGGCGGTGTGGGTGGCGGTGGCGGCCGTGCGCTCCTCGGGCGCCCGGCTGGAGCAGGCGCGGCTGCGCGCGGAGGACGCGGCGGCGCGCGGGTCCGCGGCGCGTGCGGCGGAGCTGGAGAACACCCGCTGGGACGCCATCGTCCACGACGACGTGCTGGCGGCCCTGACCACGACGGCGCAGGCGCAGGACCCGGCCGGGCGCGCCGAGGCGCGGGACGCGGCGCGCACCGCCCTGGCCCGCGTGGAGGGTGAGCGCCCGACGGTGCCACCGGCGGCGCTGCCGGTGGCGCGGGTGTGGGCGCAGGTGGCGCACGCCGTGCGGGACCTGCACCCGGGTGCGCTGCTGGACGGGCCGGGTGACGGGGGCGGCGGCGACGCGCTGGACCCCGAGGCCGCCGAGGCGCTGCGCACCGCGACCGCGGAGCTGGTGCGCAACGCCGTGCGCCACGGCGCCGACGGGACCGGCGCTCCCCCACCGCTGCGGGTGCGGGCGCGGGTGCGCGCCGGGACGGACGGGGGCCGGCTGCTGGTGGAGGTGCGGGACGCGGGACCCGGCTTCCCCACCCGCTCCCCCGCGGCCTGGCGCCTGGGGCTGGCGGTGTCGGTGCACGGCCGGGTGCGCGCCGTCGGCGGTGCGGCGTGCCTGCGTTCGTGGCCGGGGACGGGCACCTGCGTGCTGCTGTCCGTGCCCGTGCTTCCCGCGGCGTCCACCGGGGAGCTGTGCGAGGACGGCGGGGAGCTGCGCGGGGGCGGGGGGATCCGGCGGTGAGGGCGGTGCAGCGCGCCTGCGCCGCGGGGGCGGCGCTGTGGCTGGCCTCGCACGCCCCGCTGCCGGCGCTGCTGTCGCTGGACGTGCACCGCCTGCCCGCGCTGACGCTGCTGGCGGTGGCCGCCGTGCTGGCGGCGACGGCGCTGCTGCTGCGGCCGCTGCTGGGCGGGTCGACGCGTCTGGGGGCGGGTGCCGCCTGGGCGGCGGCCGCGGTGGTGCCGTTGTCCGGGCTGGCGGTGATGCCGTGGTTGCCGGTGACCGCGTGGCGCACCTACGCGAACTGGTGGCCGGGCGCGACGCAGGTGCTGGTGGTGGCGCTGGTGGTGCGCCGGCGGTGGCCGGCGGCGCTGGCGGCGGAGCTGGCGTCCGCGCTCGTCGTGGCGGTGCAGGTGCTGCGGTCGGGGGTGGAGGAGCCGGCCGCGTGGATCGCCGCCCTGGAGCAGCCGGCGCTGCTGTGGTTCAGCGCGGCGGTCGCGGTGCGCGCGCTGTTCGACCGCACCGCGCGCGAGGTGGCCCGCTACGAGGCGGTGGCCGCCCGGGCGGCGGCGGAGGAGGCCGCGGCCGGGGCGCGGGCGGGCAGCGCGCGGCAGCGCCGTGCGGAGCTGGACCTGGGGGCGCTGCCGCTGCTGCGGCAGGTGGCGGCCGCGGGGACCACCGACGAGCGCGCCTGGGCGCAGCTGCCGCGGGCGGCGGTGGGGCTGGAGCGCCGGCTGCGCGACGACCTGCGCGCGCGGGCCCTGCTGGACGCGCCGGTGCGTGCACGGCTGCGCGCGGCCCGCGCCCGCGGCTGCACCGTGGACGTGGTGGACGACCGTGCGGTGCGCGGCGGCGACGAGGAGTTCCTCGCGGGGGTCCGCGGGGTGCTGACGGTGGTGCTGCCGTCGTGCGCGGACGGCACGGTGACGCTGCGCCTGCCGCCGGGCGGGAGCCCGGCGACCCTGGCGGTGGAGGCGGCACCGGCGACCGCGGCCGCGGTGGCGTGGGCGCTGCAGGCGCGCCTGCCGGCGCACCTGGCCCTGGACGTGGACGTGGACGCGGTGGGCGGCTCGCTGTGGGCGGAGCTGCGGGCGCGCTGACGGCCCGCCG
>NZ_JALBVB010000044.1:55286-67443 GCF_022669155.1 Kineococcus sp. TRM81007
CCGGGGATGTCAGGCGTCGAAGCCGTGCACGGCCAGGTAGGTGCGCAGGCGACGGGCGCCCAGCTCCGGGTCGGCCAGCACCCCGGCCTCGTCGGCCAGCCGGAACGTCTCGGCCTGGTGCACGGCGCTGCGGGCGGAGTGCAGGCCGCCGACCATGGCGTACCCGTCCTGGCGGCCGTCGAGCCAGTTGAGGAACGCGATGCCCGCCTTGTAGTACGGCGTGGGTGCGCCGAACACGTGCCGGGCCAGCGGCAGCGTGGGGTCCAGCGCCGCGTGGAACCCCGCGGTGTCGTCGGCGTCCAGCCGGGCCAGCGCGGCGGCGGCGGCCGGGGCGATGCCGGCGAAGATGCCGAGCAGGGCGTCGGAGCGGTGCTCGCCGTCGCCGGCGATGAGCTCGGGGTAGTTGAAGTCGTCGCCGGTGTACAGGCGCACCCCGGCCGGCAGCCGGCGGCGCAGTTCGCGTTCGTGCCCGGCGTCCAGCAGCGAGACCTTGACCCCGTCGACCTTGTCCGCGTGGGCGTGGACGAGCTCGACGAACGCCTCGGTGGCGGCGGCGACGTCGCGCGAGCCCCAGTAGCCGGCCAGCGCGGGGTCGAACACCTCGCCCAGCCAGTGCAGCACCGCGGGGCGCTGCACCTGCGCCAGCAGGCGCCCGTACACGGCGGCGTACTCCTCGGCGCTGCGGGCGCTGGCGGCCAGGTGCCGGCTGGCCATGAGGATGACCTGGGCGCCGGCGTCCTCGACGACGGCGACCTGCTCCTCGTAGGCGGCGACGACGTCCGCGACCGGGTGCACGCCGGGGGCGAGCTGGTCGGTGCCGGCACCGGCGGCGATGCGCCCGCCGACGGCCGCGGCCTCGGACGCGCTGCGGCGCACCAGCTCCGCCGTGGCGGCCCAGTCCAGGCCCATGCCGCGCTGGGCGGTGTCCATGGCCTCGGCCACGCCCAGGCCCAGGCTCCACAGGCGGTGCCGGAAGGCGAGGGTCGCCTCCCAGTCCAGGTCCGCCGGCGCGCCGGGCACCGTCTCGGAGCCGGTGCGCGGCACGACGTGGGCGGCGGCGAACGCGATCCGGCTGGTGGCCGGGCCGCTGGGGACCTCCCACGCGACGGGCTCGTGCACGGCGTGCTCGACGACCTCGACCCCGCCGCCGGCGGTGCGGCGCGGCAGGCGCAGCACGGTGCCGGTGGTGCTGCGCCCCGCGGCGGTGGCCGGGCGCGCCTCGGCGGGGGCGCTCACAGGGCCAGCTCCGCCAGCTCGATCCGCCGGCCCTGCGCGGAGGAGGCCAGGCCCGCCTCGGCCAGGCGGACGCCGCGGGCGCCGGAGGCGAAGTCGTAGGGGTGCGGGGCGTCCTCGACGACGTGGCGCACGAACTGCTCCCACTGCACCTTGAAGCCGTTGTCGAAGCCGCCGGGCTCGTTGTCGGGGACTTCCAGCCAGTCGTCGCGGTAGCGGTGCTGCTCGGGCAGGTCGGGGTTCCACACGGCGCGCGGGGTGGCGCTGCGCGGCTGCACGCGGCAGCCGAACAGGCCGGCCACGGCGCTGCCGAGGGTGCCGTCGACCTGGAACTCGACGAGCTCGTCGCGGTCGACGCGCACGGCCCAGGAGGAGTTCAGCTGGGCGATGATCCCGCCCTCGAGCTCGAAGATGCCGTAGGCGGCGTCGTCGGCGGTCGCCTTGTAGGCCTCGCCGTTCTCGTCGTGGCGGACGGGCACGTGGGTGACGGCGCGGGCGGTGACGGCCTCGACCGGGGCGATGATCTGCTCCAGCACGTAGTTCCAGTGGCAGAACATGTCGGCGACGATGCCGCCGCCGTCCTCGGCGCGGTAGTTCCAGCTGGGGCGCTGGGCGGGCTGCCAGTCGCCCTCGAAGACCCAGTAGCCGAACTCGCCGCGCAGGGACAGGATCTCGCCGAAGAAGCCGGAGTCGACGAGCCGCTTGAGCTTGCGCAGGCCGGGCAGGAACAGCTTGTCGTGCACGACGCCGTTCTTGACGCCGGCGGCGGTGGCCGCCTCGGCCAGGCGCACGGCGCCCTGGAGCGTCTCGGCGGTGGGCTTCTCGGTGTAGACGTGCCGGCCGGCGGCGATCGCGGCGAGGATGGAGCGCTCGCGCACCGAGGTGAGCTGCGCGTCGAAGTAGACCGGGTAGTCGTCGTCGGCGAGCGCGTCGTCGACGCTGGTGGTCCACCGCTCCAGGCCGTGCCGCTGGGCGATCTCGCGCAGCTTGGCCTCGTTGCGGCCCACCAGCAGGGGCTCGAGCTGCACGCGGCTGCCGTCGGAGAGCTCCACACCCCCCTGCTCGCGGATCGCCAGCACCGAGCGCACCAGGTGCTGCCGGTAGCCCATGCGTCCCGTGACGCCGTTCATCACCACTCCGAGGCGCTGCGTCATCGCTGCTCCTCCTCCTCACCGGGTCGCGCCCCTCCTCGGGGCGTGTTTGGAAAGCGCTTCCCCGACGGTAGGCCCCGAGGGCGCCCCGGTGCAAGGACCCCACCGGCACCGCCCCGCGCGAGCCGCGCCTCGTTGAGCCCTGGAGCACCACGGAACCTCCACGACCCGGCGGGGCGCCGTCCGCCCCGAACGCTCACGGGCGACCCTCAGCCGCTGCTAAGTTCGCCGCACTCGCCGAGCCGTTCGGGGGATCGGCGGCGGGGGCCTCGACGCGCTCCCCCGCGCGTCCCCCGGCGCACCGCGCAGCACCCCCCAGGACCACCCGGAGGTAGAGCGCGTGGGCGTCTTCCGCACGATCGTCTTCCCCTCGCTGCGGCTGGTGGTGTGGGCCGCCATCGCCGTCGCCCTGCTGTGGCTGGCCTTCGGCCGCGCCACCACCCCCGACGGGGAGGCCGCCGCCAGTCCCTCCGCGGTGCTCGAACCCACCACCACGCCCGTCGTGCGCGGCGACGTGGTCAACACCGTCTCCCTCACCGGCACCATCGCCGCCGACCCCGCCACCACCGTGAAGTCCACCGCCGCCGGCGAGGTCGGCAAGGTGCGCGCCGAGGTCGGCCAGGCCGTGGAGAAGGGCACCGTGCTGTTCACGGTCCTCGTGCCCGTCGAGGAGACCGCGGCCGCGACGCCCCCCGCCGCCGACCCAGCGGCGCCGGCCGCGCCGGCGCCCCCCGCCGCCCCGCGCACCCGGACGGTGAACGTCACCGCCCCCGCGGCCGGCACGCTGGCCACCCTCGACGTCCTGCCCCAGCAGCAGGTCAGCGTCGGGCAGGCCGTCGCCACCGTCTCCCCCGGCACCCTCAGCGCCTCCGCGCCGCTGACGCAGGAGCAGCAGTTCCGGCTGCTCGCCCCGCCCACCACCGCGCAGGTCACCGTCCCCGGCGGGCCCGGCACGTTCGAGTGCACGGACCTGCGCACCGGCACGCCCGACGCGGCCGCGCCCGAGGCGCCCGCCCCGGACGCCGGCTACGTGGACCCGTACGCCGACCCGGCCCAGGCCGCCACCGGCGCCACCGTCTCCTGCCGCGTGCCCGACGGGGTGCGGGTGTTCGCCGGTCTGTCCGCCACCGTGGACGTCACCGCCGGCTCGGCCACCGGGGTGCTCACGGTGCCCGTGACCGCCGTGCGCGGCCGCGTGGACACCGGCACCGTCTGGGTCGTCGACGAGACCGGCGCGCAGGTCGAGACCGAGGTGCGCCTCGGCCTGACCGACGGCGCGGTCGTGGAGGTCACCGAGGGGCTGACCGAGGGCGCGCAGGTCCTGCAGTTCACGCCCGGCGACGACCAGGTGAGCGACCCGTACGCCCCCGGCGGGATGTACGGGGGGTACTGAGCGATGACCGCCACGCTGTCCCTGCAGCAGGTCAGCCGCTCCGTGGCCCTGCCCGACGGCACGACCCTGCACATCCTCACCGGCGTCGACCTCGAGGTCGCCGCCGGTGAGCACGTCGCCGTCGTCGGCCGCTCCGGCTCCGGCAAGTCGACGCTGCTGAACATCGTCGGCCTGCTCGACACCCCCACCACCGGTCGCTACCTGCTGGACGGGCGGCCCGTGAGCGGGCTGTCCGCCCGCCGCACCGCGCGCCTGCGCGGGGAGACCTTCGGTTTCGTGTTCCAGCAGTTCAACCTGCTGCCCGGGCGCACCGCCACCGAGAACGTCGCCTCCCCGCTGCTGTACGCCTCGGGCCGGGAGTTCCTGGCCCGCAAGCGCACCGCCCGCGCCATGCTCGAGCGGGTCGGCCTGGGCGGGCGGCTGGACACCATGCCGGAGAAGCTCTCCGGCGGTGAGCAGCAGCGCGTCGCGCTGGCCCGCAGCCTGGTGCGCCGGCCCCGCGTGCTGCTGGCCGACGAGCCCACAGGCGCCCTCGACGTCGATACCGGCTCGGCCGTCATGGACGTGCTGGAGGAGCTCGTGCGCGTGGACGGCACCACCCTGGTCACCATCACCCACGACCTGTCGGTGGCCGCGCGCGCCGACCGGCAGTTCCGCCTCGACCACGGCGTCCTCACCGAGATCACCCGCGACGCCCTCGCCGCGGCCACCGCGCACCGGGAGACGGTGTGATGGGCCGCTGGCTGCTGGGCCCCGTGGCCGCCGTCACCGAGGCGTGGGGCGAGGTGCGCGTGCACCGCACCCGCGTCGTGCTCTCCCTCGTCGGGGTGTTCCTGGCGGTGTTCGCCATGACCACCATCACCGCCGCCGGGAACATGGGCCGGCAGATGATGCTCGAGAGCAGCGAACGCTCCGGCGGTCGCGCGGCGACGCTGCAGGTCTCCGCCTACCCGAACGGCGCCGTCACCGCCGACGGCGCCGACGCGGCCGCGCGGGTGCTGCGGGAGACCGCCGAGCGCCACCGGGTCACCTGGTGGGGGCTCGTCTCCCAGGGGTCGGGTCAGATGACGGTCCGCTTCCCGTCGGGGGCGCAGCTCGTGACCTTCTCCGCGGTCGACCCCAGCTACGGGACCATGCACCGCGCCCTGACCGACCAGGGCCGCTTCTTCACCGCCGCGGACGGCGAGGCGTTCTCGCCCCGCCTGGTCGTCAACCGCGCGTTCGCCGACCAGCTCGGCGGTTTCGACGAGCAGGTGCCGCCGACGGTCGTGCTCGGCGGCGACCGGCCGGTGACCGCCACGCTCGTCGGTGTCATGGAGGTCCCCTACTCCGACCCGTCGATGCCCGCCGCGTACGTGCTGAACTCCGCCGCGCAGGCCTGGGGCCTGGTCGACCCGTCGACGAGCGGGCCGCCCTCCCTGGAGCTGTGGGTGCCCGACGCCGACGCGGAGGCCCTGACGGCCGCGCTGCAGACCGAGGTCCAGGCGAGCCTGCCGGGGTACTCGGTGAGCGCGTACCGCACCGACTTCGGCCAGGACCTCGGGGTGGTCGACGCGATCCTCGCCTACGGCGTGCGCGGGGTGGGTGTCTTCGCGCTCGTCCTCGGCGGCATCGGCGTGCTCAACGTCGGGCTGGTCACGGTGCGCCAGCGCATCCGTGAGATCGGCGTGCGGCGCAGCTTCGGCGCCACCGGCGGGCGCGTGTTCTTCGCGGTGCTGCTGGAGAGCGTCGCGGCGACCTTCGTGGCCGGGGTGGCGGCGGTGGCGCTGTCGGTGCTGCTGGTGTCGAACTTCCCGCTGGAGGCGGTGCTGCCGGCGGGGGTCGTCCTGCAGGACGTGCCGCCCTTCCCGGTGTCCGCTGCCGTCGAGGGCCTGCTGGCCGCCACGGCCGTGGGGGCGCTGGCCGGGATCGTGCCGGCCACCATGGCCGTGCGGGCGAAGGTCATCGACGCGATCCGCTACTGAGGACGCGACGGGGCCCCGCGGTGCGCGCNCGCGTCCCGGGTCGCCCGGGAGCGCGTCAGTGGCGGGTGGCCACGTACGCCAGCAGGTCCTGGCGCGTGATGACCCCGGCGGGCTTGCCGTCCTCGACGACCACGGCGGCGTCGGCGCGGGCGAGGACCTCGCGGGCCTCCTCCACGGACTGCCCCGCCCCCACCAGCGGCAGGGCCGGACCCAAGTGCGCGGAGACGGCGTCGGACATCTTCGCCGCGCCGCTGAACACCTTGTCCAGCAGGTCGCGCTCGGTGACCGCCCCGGCGATCTCCCCGGCCATCACGGGCGGCTCGGCGCCGACGACGGGCAACTGGGAGACGCCGAACTCGCGCATGATCTCGATGACGTCGTGGACCGTCTCGGTGGGGTGCGTGTGCACCAGGGCGGGCAGGCCGGCGGACTTCGCGCGCAGGACGTCGCCGGCGGTGCCGCCCTCGGCCTCGTCGAGGAAGCCGTAGGAGGCCATCCAGTCGTCGTTGAAGATCTTGCCGAGGTAGCCGCGGCCGCCGTCGGGCAGCAGCACGACCACCACGTCGTCGGGCCCGAGGTCCTTCGCGGCGCGCAGGGCCGCCACGACCGCCATGCCGCAGGAGCCGCCCACCAGCAGGCCCTCCTCGCGCGCCAGGCGGCGCGTCATCTGGAAGGACTCCGCGTCGGAGACGGCGATGATCTCGTCGGGGATCGAGGGGTCGTAGGCGCTGGGCCAGAAGTCCTCGCCCACGCCCTCCACGAGGTAGGGGCGGCCGGTGCCGCCGGAGTACACCGAGCCCTCCGGGTCGGCGCCGATCACCTTCACCGGGCCCTGCTCCTTGAGGTAGCGGCCGGTGCCGGTGATGGTGCCGCCGGTGCCCACGCCGGTGACGAAGTGGGTGACCTTGCCGTCGGTGTCCGCCCAGATCTCCGGGCCGGTGGTCTCGTAGTGGCTGCGCGGGCCGTTGACGTTGGCGTACTGGTTGGGCTTCCACGCCCCCTCGATCTCACGCACCAGGCGGTCGGAGACGGAGTAGTACGACTGCGGGTCCTCCGGCGGGACCGCCGTCGGGCACACCACGACCTCGGCGCCGTACGCCTTGAGGACGTTGCGCTTGTCGGCGCCGACCTTGTCGGGGCAGACGAACACGCACCGGTACCCGCGCTGCTGCGCCACCAGGGCGAGGCCGACGCCGGTGTTGCCGCTGGTGGGCTCCACGATGGTGCCGCCGGGCTTCAGGGTGCCCTCGGCCTCGGCGGCGTCGACCATCCGGGTGGCGATGCGGTCCTTCACCGAGCCACCGGGGTTGAGGTACTCCACCTTCGCCAGGACCGTGCAGGTCAGGCCCTCGGTGACGCGGTTGAGCTTGACGAGCGGTGTCCCGCCCACGAGGTCGACGACGGACTCGGCGTAGCGCATGGCGCCATTCTCGCCCACCGGGTCGCCCGCGCCTCTCACAGCCCGCGCCGCAGCTCCAGCACGACGTCCAGGGCGGCTGCGAGCGCCGCGTCGTCGCCGTGGGCGAGGACGTCGGCGCCGGTGACGGCGAGCTGGTCGCCCACGCCGTGCAGCGCCAGCCGGGGCAGCTCGCACCGCGGGCGGCCCTCGGCGTCGGCGGCGAGGTCGGCGAGCGCCTGGGCGGCGCGGCGCACCAGCTCGGCGCGGGGAGCGGTGGCGCCCTCGCGGGCCCGGTCCAGCTGGGACAGCGGCATCGAGCGCACCCGGTCGGCCTGCAGGGCCAGGACGCGCGAGAGCTCGGCGCGCACGGCCGCGGGGGCCGGCGCGCCGAGCTCGTCGGGCGTGCTCACCTGCTCGTCGATCAGTCGTCGCCGCGCAGGATGGCGATGAGGCGCAGGATCTCCAGGTACAGCCACACCAGGGTGACGACCAGGCCGAAGGCCGCGCGCCAGGACTCGTTCACCGGCAGGCCGTTGCGCACGCCCCGCTCGACGTAGTCGAAGTCCAGGACGAGGAACAGCGAGGCCAGCACGACGCCGAAGCCGCTGACGAGGATCGGCAGCAGCCCACCGCCGGAGTAGACGCTGGTGCCGCCGAAGGCGGCGAAGCCGAGGTTGACCACGGCGAAGACGAGGTAGCCGAGACCGGCGATCGTCAGGACCTTGGTGAACTTCGGGCTGTTGCGGATGAGGCCCGTCTTGTAGGCGAGCAGCATGGCCGCGAAGGCACCGAGGGTGCCGAGCACCGCCTGCCCGACGATGCCGTCGTAGAAGCCGGCGTAGGCGTGGGAGATGGCCCCCACGAAGACGCCCTCCACGGCCGCGTAGGCGAACATCACGCCGGGGCGGACCTTCTTGGACAGCTGCGCCCACATCGCCAGGACGAAGCCGACGAGGGCGGCGCCGATGGCGACGCCGAGCCCGACGTTCGCGAGCCACGCCGCACCGGCACCCAGCGCGAGGACGCCACCGAGCAGGGCGGTGCGCACCACGACGTCGTCCAGCGTCATCCGGCGCGACTGCGTCGGGGTGGCGGACGGCTTGCGGTACCAGTCCTCCAGCGTGCGCGCGTCCGCGTCGGCCGGTGCGCGGCCCGACGGCGGCGCGTCGAACGTGGCGTAGCCGCCGTTGCGGAACTCCGCGTTGCGGGCGAAGACCGGGTTCTTGCTCTGCATGGCTCCCTCCGGGGGCGAGTCGTTGCCTGTTCAACGCTCCGCGGGGTGCGGGCGTTCCCGCCCTCGGCGGCGCTCCCCGTGGGCGGGGAGCGCCGCGCGGTACCCGGGACGGGACTCGAACCCGCACGCCGCGAACGGCCCGGGGGTTTAAGCCCCGTGCGCCTGCCAGTTACGCCACCCGGGCGGGGGACGGCAGCAGGGTAGCCAGCCCGCGGCACCCCTCGGCGGGCCGGCTGCGCCCCTCAGGGCCCGGCCGCGCCGCTCAGCCGCGCGAGCCGGGTCACCACCGCGTCGAGCATCGGCTCGGTGAGGCGACCGGTGGCGGTGTTCTGCCGGCTGACGTGGTAGCTGCCCAGGAGGTGCACGGGGCCGGCCGGGGAGGTCAGCACCGCCTCGACGCCGTGCCCGAAGCGCGGCTGCGGGCGCGGCACCGCCCAGCCGGCGCGGCGGGCGGCGGTCAGCGCCGACGCCCAGGCGAAGGCGCCCAGCGCCAGCACGGCCCGCACGTGCCCGGTCAGCGCGGCCAGCTCCGCGTCCAGCCAGCCCGCGCAGGTGTCGCGCTCACCGGTGGTCGGCTTGTTGTCCGGCGGGGCGCAGCGCACCGGCGCCACGATGCGGGTGCCGATCAGCTCCAGGCCGTCGGCGGCGTGCACGGAGGTGGCCCGCGTCGCCAGGCCCGCGCGGTGCAGGGCCGCGACGATCCAGTCGCCGGAGCGGTCCCCGGTGAACATCCGCCCGGTGCGGTTGCCGCCGTGCGCGGCCGGCGCCAGCCCCACGACGAGCGCGCGCGGCGCGTCCACGCCCAGGCTGGGCACCGGCCGGCCCCAGTACGGCTCGTCCCGGTAGGCGCGGCGCCGGGTGCGGGCGACCTCCTCGCGCCAGGCGACCAGCCGCGGGCACGCCCGGCACACGCACGAGCGGGCCACCACCTCGCGCGCCCCGCCGGCCGCGGCGGCCAGGGCGCGCACCTGCCCGGCGTCGTGCGCGACGGGGGTGCCCGGTGCGGACGGGTCGCCCGGCCAGCCCGAGCCGGGCGGCACCGGGGAGCCGAAGGGGTCCCCGGTGGCCGGGTGCGGCAGCGGGGCCGGGGTGGCGGGGGCCGGGGTCGTCGGGCCGGGCACCGTCAGCGCGCGACGTCGACGGCGAGGTTGTCGAGCAGCTCGCCGTAGATGCGGTCCAGGCCGCGGGGGGCGAAGGTGCGCTCGAAGAAGCCCCCGACGCCGCCGGCGCCCTGCCACTCGTTGGTCACGACCACCTCGGCGGCGTCGGGCCCGTCGGCCTCGACCCGCCAGGTCGTCACCAGGGAGGAGTTGCGGTCCTTCTCCACCAGGGCGTGCGCGTCGGTGGAGCTGACGTCGGCGAGGACGTCGCGCACCCGCTTCTTCGTGGCGTGCAGCTTCCAGCGCACCTGCGTGCCGGGACCGATGCCGCCGGAGAGCACCGCGTAGTCGCTGAACTGCTCGGGCAGCAGCCGGGGGCGGGTGCCGTTGTAGTCGGCGAGGGCGGCCAGGACCTGCTCGGCGGGGGCGTCGATGCGCCGCGTGGTCGTCGCGCTGACGGTGCTCATCGCCTCAGCGTGCCAGCGGCGGCGCACCCCGCGCACGGCGAGCCGCCCCTGCCCGCGCACGGCGAGCCGCCCCTGCCCGGGCACGGCGGCGGGTGCGCTGCGTCACAGCGGCGCGGGAGGTGCGGCGGCGCGCTCGGCGGCGGAGAAGGCGGTGCCGTCGAGGATGTCGTGCTCGCTGGTGACGACCTCCGCCACCCCGGCCACCTCGGCGAGGTGGTCCAGCACGACCCGCCACACCAGGGCCCCGGCGCCGATGACGTCGACGCGGCCGGGGTGCACGAACGGCATCGCCGCCCGCTCGGCGCGGGAAGCGCCCAGCAGCCGGTCGCAGGCGGCGCGCACCGCGTCCACGGGCAGCCGCGCGCCGTGCAGGGCGCCGGGGACGTACGCGCTCAGGTCCAGGGCGGCCGCGGTGACGGTCGTGATCGTGCCGGCGACGCCGACGAGGGTGCGGGTGCGCTCCAGCGGCACCCGCCGGCCCACGGCGTCGAGGGCGGCGATGACGTCGGCGCGGGCGGCGGCCGCCTCCGCAGCGGTGGGCGGGTCCGAGCGCAGGTGCCGCTCGGTCAGCCGGACCGAGCCGACGTCCACCGACAGCGCGGCCTCCGGCTCGCCGTCGCCGAGGACGAACTCGGTGGAGCCGCCGCCGAGGTCGACCACCAGGAACGGCGCGGGCGAGGAGCCCAGCAGCTCGCGGGTGGCGCCGGTGAAGCTCAGCCGGGCCTCCTCGGCGCCGGTGATCACCTCGGGGTCCACGCCGAGGTGATCGCGCACGCCCGCGGCGAACTCCTCGCGGTTGGAGACGTCGCGGGAGGCGGAGGTGGCGACGAACCGCACGGCGCCCGGTGCGACGCCGTGCCGGCGGCAGGCGGCGGCGGCCTCGTCGACGGCGGCGAAGGTGCGCGCCAGCGCCTCGGGGGCGAAGGCGCCCGAGGCGTCCACGCCCTGCCCCAGCCGCACGATCCGCATCGTGCGCTCGACGTCGGTGAGGGCGCCGGTCGCGGTGTCGACGTCGGCGACGAGCAGGCGCAGGGAGTTGGTGCCGCAGTCGACGGCCGCGACGCGCTGGACGCTCACGCGCCGGGGCCCTCACCCTCGGGGTCCCCGGCGGAGCCCCCGTCGCCGGCGGCGCCGGGCGCGTCGAGGTGCGCGTGCGGGCAGGTGGCCGGCCAGCCGCCCAGCTCGCGCAGCCGCTGGAGGGTCTCGTCGCCGAAGGGGTTCACGCCCGGGCCGGCCGCCAGGGCGTGCCCGGCGAGGGCGTGCAGGCACTTCACGCGGGTGGGCATCCCCCCGGCGGACACACCGGCGATCTCCGGCACCTCGCCGTCGCCCAGGGCGGCGCGGCGGCGCAGGTAGTCCTCGTGGGCGGCGGCGTGGGCCGCGGCCAGCTCCGGGTCGGCGGCGAGCCGCTCGGTCATCTCCCGCATCAGCCCCGAGGCCTCCAGGGTGCTGATCGCGGAGGCGGCGAAGGGGTCCACGAGGTAGTAGGTGGTGGGGAACGGGGTGCCGTCGGGCAGGCGGGGGGCGGTCTCGACGACCTCCGGGCGACCGCAGGAGCACCGGTGCGCGACGCCGAGGACACCGCGCGGCACCCGGCCCAGCAGCGCGGCGATGCCCTCCAGGTCGGCGGCGGTGGGTGCCTCGTGGTGGGCCGCGCTCACCGGTCGGCCCGGCCGGTCGCGCCGGTGGTGGTGCTGGTGGTGCCGGTGGTGGTGCTGGTCGTGCTCATCGTCCTGTTCCGCTGCTGGAGGTGGGCTCCGGCTCGTCGTCCGTGAGCCCCGGGGTGGTGGCGTCGGCCGCGCCGGGCGTGGCCGCCACGCGCAGCGACTCCCAGATGTCCTCGTACCAGGCGGCCGCCGAGCCGACGGCGGCGGCCGCCGCCTCGGTGGGGGCCACCGCGTCGGCGTCCTCACCGCCGGCGACCACGTAGGGCGTCTCGCCCGGCAGGACGTAGTGCAGGCGGGCGCGCGCCTGGGTCATCACGTAGGCGTCGTCCTGCCAGCGCGCGACCTGCTCCTGCCCGGCGGCGAGGTCCTCGCGCTGCTGGCTGATGCGCGCCTCGAGGCGGCCGATCTCCGAGCGCTGCTCCAGCCACTTCTGCCAGCTGGGCAGCAGGAAGACGGCCAGCACCAGCAGCAGGGCGCTGAGGACGAGCACGCGCGGACCGCGGGTGCGGCGCGCGCCCGCCGAGGCGGTGGCGCTGCTGCGCCCGCGGG
>NZ_JALBVB010000044.1:67529-94618 GCF_022669155.1 Kineococcus sp. TRM81007
GTGCGGCGGGCGGTGCGGGGCGCGGTGGGACGTCGCGACGCCATGGGTACAGCTTCCCCCGGGATCGGGCCGGGACGCGTCAGGCGCGCGCGGCGCGCGGGAAGGCGGAGGCGCCCGCGTAGCGGCCGGCGTCGTCCAGCTCCTCCTCGATGCGCAGGAGCTGGTTGTACTTCGCCACGCGCTCGGAGCGGGCCGGGGCGCCGGTCTTGATCTGGCCCGAGCCCACCGCGACCGCCAGGTCCGCGATGGTGGTGTCCTCGGTCTCGCCGGAGCGGTGGCTCATCATCGTGGTGAACCCGCTGCGGTGCGCCAGGTCCACGGCGTCGAGCGTCTCGGTGAGCGAGCCGATCTGGTTGACCTTCACCAGCATCGAGTTGCCCGCGGACAGGTCGATGCCCTTGCGCAGCCGCTCGGGGTTGGTGACGAAGAGGTCGTCGCCGACGAGCTGCACCTTGCCGCCCAGGGCGGTGGTGATGTGCTGCCAGCCCTCCCAGTCGTCCTCGTCCAGCGGGTCCTCGATGGACACCAGCGGGTACTCGGCCACCAGGCCCTCGTAGTAGCCGGTCATCCACTCCGCCGAGCGCTGCGAACCCTCGAAGGAGTACGAGCCGTCGGAGCAGAACTCCGTGGCCGCCACGTCCAGCGCGAACGCGATGTCGGTGCCGAGGCTGAAGCCGGCCTTCTCGACGGCGGAGGCGATCAGGTCGAGGGCCTCCTTGTTGCTGGGCAGGTCGGGGGCGAAACCGCCCTCGTCGCCCAGGCCGGTGCCCAGGCCGCGCTGCTTGAGCACGGACTTCAGCGCGTGGTACGTCTCCGCGCCCCAGCGCAGCGCCTCGCGGAAGGAGGCAGCCCCCACGGGAGCGATCATGAACTCCTGGATGGCGACACCGGTGTCGGCGTGGGCGCCGCCGTTGACGATGTTCATCATCGGCACCGGCAGCAGGTGGGCGTTGGGCCCGCCCAGGTAGCGGAAGAGCGGGAGGTCGGCGGAGGCGGCGGCGGCCTTGGCGACGGCGAGGGAGACGCCGAGGACGGCGTTGGCGCCCAGGCGGCCCTTGTTGGGGGTGCCGTCCAGGTCGAGCATCGCCTGGTCGACGATCCGCTGCTCGTGGGCGTCGTGGCCCACCAGCGCCGGGCCGATCTCCTCGATGACGGCCTCGACGGCCTTCTCGACGCCCTTGCCCAGGTAGCGGCCCTGGTCGCCGTCACGGCGCTCGACGGCCTCGTGGGCGCCGGTGGACGCGCCCGAGGGCACGGCCGCGCGGGCGAAGGTTCCGTCGTCGAGGAGGACCTCGACCTCGACGGTGGGGTTGCCCCGGGAGTCCAGGATCTCGCGAGCTCCGACGGCCTCGATGGTGGCCACGCGCACTCCTACTGCTCGTTCGTCCGCTGTTCGGTCGTGCCGAGCCTAGCGGGCGCCGCCGGGTTCACCCCGAGAGCGTCTGCCAGCCCAGCCGCCCCGCACCGAGCAGCCCGGACAGGCGCGGCAGCTGCGAGGGCACCAGGCGCACGTCGGCCAGGTGCGGGTACACGGCCAGCTCGGCGTAGGCGGCCCGCAGCGGTGCCATGAGCACTTCCCCGGAGGCGGCGACGCCGCCGCCGACGACGACGTCGGTGAGGTCGAACAACGCCGCCGCGGACAGGAACGCCGAGGCCAGCGCACGGGTCCCGGCCGCGACCACCTCCACCGGCACGCGCTCGCCCGCGGCGGCGTCGGCGGTCAGGACCTTCGCGTCGACCCTCTCCCCGGCCCGCCAGCCGCGAGCCTGCGCCGCCCGCACCATCGCCGGGCCGGACGCGTACGACTCCACCACGCCCAGCGCCCCGGAGCCGGGCAGCCGCTCGCCGTCGAGGACGACGCCGACGTGGCTGATGAACCCGGCGTTGCCGCTCTTGCCGGTGAGGATGCGCCCGTCGAGCACGACGCCGCCGCCGATGCCGGTGGAGACCACGACCCCCAGCACCGAGGGCGCGCCGGCGGCGGCGCCGACCCACTGCTCGGCGGCGGCGAAGCACTGCCCGTCCTGGGCGAGCGCGGCGCGCACCGGGCGGCCCAGGGCGCGCCCGGCGCGGGCGGCGACGGCCTCGGTGAGCGGGAAGCCCCGCAGGGAGGGGATGTTCACCGGGTGCACGGTCCCGGCGGTCGTGTCGACGGGACCGGCGGAGCCGATGCCGACCACGTCGGCGACCTCCACGCCCTGCGCGCGGGCGTCGGCGAGCACGTCGTCCACGAGGGTGCCCAGGGCGGCGTCGACCGCGACGGGGTCGGTGGCGTCGGTGGGGACCTCGCGCTCGGCGCGCACCTCACCGGTGCGCGAGACCAGCCCGGCAGCGATCTTGGTGCCCCCGATGTCCAGGGCCAGGACGTGCGTCGTCGTCACGGCGCCGGAGCCTAGCGACCCGGTTCAGCCCCCAGCAGGTCCTCCGGAGCTCTCGCGCTCGCGGGCGGTGCGCTCCAGCCGGCGGGTCGCCGTGCGCAGCGCCGCCTCGGGGTCCACGCCGGCGGCGTGCGCGACGCGGACCAGCTCCAGCAACCGCTCCCCCACCGCTTCCTCGTCCACCGGTTCCCCGCCCACCGGAGCGCCGGTGGGCTCGGCGAGGCCGGCGCGCTGCAGGCGGCCGAGGACCTTGTCGGCGCGGGCGAGGGCGGGCAGCTGCAGCGGGATGCCGTCCAGGACGGACTCGCGCGGCTTCTCGGTGGCCTTGATGGCGTCCCAGCGCGCCTGGAGGTCCTCCGCGGCCACCTCCCCGGCGAAGACGTGCGGGTGCCGGCGCACGAGCTTGGCGACGATCGCGCCCGCCACGTCGTCGATGTCGAAGCCCTCCTCGGACTCCGCGGCGACGCGGGCGTGGAAGACGACCTGCAGCAGCAGGTCGCCCAGCTCGTCGCGCAGCTCCTCGCGGGTGCCGTTCTCCACGGCGTCGACGACCTCGTAGCTCTCCTCCACGAGGTACCGCAGCAGCGAGGCGTGGGTCTGGCGCGCGTCCCACGGGCAGCCGCCCGGCGAGCGCAGGCGGTCCATGACGGCGACGAGCTCGAGCAGCCCGGACCCGTCGGGCGGATCGGGGGTCACGCCCGGGGTGCTCACCGGGCGCCCGCCGCCACGGCCGCCGGCTGGTCCATCAGCACCGCGGCGACGAACTCGTGCGCCCACGCGAGCATCTCGGCGTCGCGCAGCGGCTTGCCGCCGATGCGCGCGGTCATCGGGGCCGGCACCAGCGCCACCGACAGCGCCGGCTTGAGGATCGTGCCGGGGTAGAGCCGCTTCAGGCGCAGCTCGCGCGACTCGGGCAGGTCGATGGGCGCGAAGCGCACCTGCTTGCCCTGCAGGGAGACCTCGCGCAGGCCGACGCGGCGGGCGGCGATGCGGAAGCGGGCCACCTCCAGCAGGTTCAGCACCGGCTGCGGCGGGGTGCCGTAGCGGTCCGTCAGTTCCGCGTTCAGGTCGATGAGGTCCTGGTCGGAGTCGGCGGCGGCCAGGCGGCGGTACGCCTCCAGGCGGAGCCGTTCGCTGGGCACGTAGTCGTGCGGCAGGTGGGCGTCGACCGGCAGCTCGATCTTCACCTCGGTGGGCTCGGGCTCGGCGTCGTCGTTCTCCGCGCCCGGGACCTGCCGGCGCACGTCGGCGACCGCGTCGGCGACCATGCGCATGTAGAGGTCGAAACCCACCCCGGCGATGTGGCCGGACTGCTCACCGCCCAGCATGTTGCCGGCGCCGCGGATCTCCAGGTCCTTCATCGCCACGGCCATGCCGGAGCCGAGGTCGGTGTTCTGGGCGATGGTGGCGAGGCGGTCGTGCGCGGTCTCGGTGAGCGGCTTCTCCGGCGGGAAGAGGAAGTACGCGTACGCGCGCTCCCGGCCGCGGCCGACGCGGCCGCGCAGCTGGTGCAGCTGCGACAGGCCCATCGCGTCGGCGCGCTCGACGATGAGGGTGTTGGCGTTGGAGATGTCCAGGCCCGTCTCGACGATGGTGGTGCAGACGAGGACGTCGAACTTCTTCTCCCAGAAGTCCACGACGACCTGCTCCAGGCGGTGCTCGCCCATCTGCCCGTGCGCGGTGGCGATCCGCGCCTCGGGCACCAGCTCCTTGAGCCGCGCCGCGGTCCGCTCGATGGACTGCACCCGGTTGTGGATGTAGAAGACCTGCCCCTCGCGCAGCAGCTCGCGGCGGATGGCGGCGGCGATCTGCTTGTCCTCCTGCCCGCCCACGTACGTCAGCACGGGGTGGCGCTCCTCCGGCGGGGTGGCCAGCGTGGACATCTCGCGGATGCCGGTGACCGCCATCTCCAGGGTGCGCGGGATGGGGGTGGCGCTCATCGCGAGGACGTCCACGTTGGTGCGCAGCGTCTTCAGCGACTCCTTGTGCTCGACGCCGAAGCGCTGCTCCTCGTCGACGACGACGAGGCCGAGGTCCTTGAACTTCACCTCCCCGCTGAGCAGGCGGTGCGTGCCGATGACGACGTCGACGGAGCCGTCGGCCAGCCCCGCGATCGTCTCCTTCGCCTCCGCGCCCGGCGTGAACCGCGACAGCGGCTTCACCGAGACGGGGAACTGCGCGTACCGCTCGGCGAACGTCTTGAAGTGCTGCTGCACGAGCAGCGTGGTGGGCACGAGGACGGCGACCTGCTTGCCGTCCTGCACGGCCTTGAACGCCGCGCGCAGCGCGATCTCCGTCTTGCCGTAGCCGACGTCGCCGCAGATGAGGCGGTCCATGGGGACCGGCTTCATCATGTCGCCCTTGACCTCGTCGATGCTGGCGAGCTGGTCGGGCGTCTCCACGTACGGGAAGGCGTCCTCCAGCTCGCGCTGCCACGGGGTGTCCTGGCCGAAGGCGTGGCCCTTGGTGGCCATGCGGGCGGAGTACAGCTTGATGAGGTCGCCGGCGATCTGCTTGACGGCCTTGCGCGCCTTGGACTTCGTCTTGGCCCAGTCCGAGCCGCCCATCTTCGACAGCGTCGGGGTCTCCCCGCCGGTGTAGCGGGTGATCTGGTCGAGGGTGTCGGTGGGCACGAACAGGCGGTCGCCGGGCTGGCCGCGCTTGCTGGAGGCGTACTCGAGCACGAGGTACTCGCGGGTGGCGCCCTGGACGGTGCGCTGCACCATCTCGATGAACTTCCCGATGCCGTGCTGCTCGTGGACGACGAAGTCGCCCGGCTGCAGGCTCAGCGGGTCGACGGCGTTGCGCCGGCGGCGCGGGGCCATGCGGCGCATGTCCTTGGTGGACTGCCCGCCCACCCCGGTGATGTCGGCCTCGGTGACGAGCGCGGCCTTCAGGGCCTCGGCGACGAAGCCGTGCTCCACGCTCGCGGTCGTCACGGCGACCACCGACTCCACCGGCACCTCGACGAGGTCGTCGACGAGGCGGGCGGGCACGTCCTCGCCGGAGAGCACCTCCACCAGCCGCTTGGCGGGACCGTGCCCCTCGGTGGTCACGACGATGCGCCAGCCGGCGCCGGCGAGCTCGCGCAGGTCGGCGAGCGCCTTCTCCGTCTCGCCGCGGTAGCTGACGACGTCGCGCGCGCCGACCCGCAGGACGCGGGTGTCCTCGAGGTCGCGCAGGTCGTCGTCGGAGACGAGGGAGGTCACCGACCACCAGGGCCGCCCGGTGGACTCCGCGTGGGCGCGCACCTGGGCCAGCGTCCAGAAGGAGGAGGCCCCCAGGTCCACCGGGGCCTGGCCGCCGGCGGCGGCGTTCATCCACGCCGCGTCGAGGAACTCCGCGCCGGTGGCGACGAGGTCGTGGGCGCGGGCGCGGACCTTCTCCGGCTCGGCGAGCACCACGTGGGTGCCGGCGGGCAGGACGTCCAGCAGCGGTTCCATGCCGTCGACGAGGACGGGGGCGAGGGACTCCATGCCCTCCACCGCGATGCCCTCGGCGATCTTGGCGAGCACCTCGGCGGCCTCGGGGTGGGCCTCCACCAGGGCCGCGGCCCGCTGCCGCACGCCCTCGGTGAGCAGCAGCTCGCGGCACGGCGGCGCCCACACCCCGTCCGGCTCGACCTCCAGGCTGCGCTGGTCCGCCACGGAGAAGGAGCGGACCTCGTCGACCTCGTCGCCGAAGAACTCCACGCGCAGCGGGTGCGGGCGGGTGGGCGGGAAGACGTCGAGGATGCCGCCGCGCACGGCGAACTCGCCGCGCCGCTCGACCATGTCCACGCGCGCGTACGCCGCGCCCACCAGGGCCTCGACGGTGGCGTCCAGGCCGATCTCGTCGCCGGCGCGCAGCCGCACGGGCTCCAGGTCCGCCAGGCCCTTCACCAGCGGCTGCAGCACGGCGCGCACGGGGGCGACGACGACGCGCACCTCGCCGGTGCTCGCGTCGCGGTCGGAGGGGTGCGCCAGGCGGCGCAGCACCGCCAGGCGCTGGGCGACGGTGTCGCTGCGCGGGGACAGCCGCTCGTGCGGCAGCGTCTCCCAGGCGGGGAACTCGGCGACGGCGTGCGGCGGCAGGTAGCACCGCAGCCAGGTGGCCAGGTCCTCGCACTCGCGGCCGGTGGCGGTGACCACCAGCAGGGGCCGCTCGGCGGCCAGGGCCGCCAGCAGCGCGGGGCGCACGCCGATGGGGGCGACCACGTCGAGGGCCTGGCCCCCGCCCTCGCGCGCCGCCTGGACGGCCGCGCGGACGGCGGGTTCGGTGCGCAGGACGTCGAGCAGGCCGGTGAGGCTCACGAACACTCCGGGAGGGGTCGAGGTGGGAGGCCCCCAGCCTACGTGCGGGCCCCGACACCGCCCGGCGCCGCGAGCGCACCCGGGCCCGCCCGCGGCCTCGCTACTGTCTGGGGGTGTCCGGCTCCTCCCACGCGACCCCCGCCTCCCCCGCCCGCCGCCGGCGGCGGATGCCGCGCGCCGCCCGGGTGCTGCTCGGCGTCGTCGCCCTGCTGCTGCTGGCCTGGGCCGCGGCCGTCGCGGTCAGCGGCGCGCAGGCGGCGCGGGCGCTGCAGCGGGTGGCCGGTGCCGTGCCCGCCCTGGAGCAGCAGGTGCGCGAGCAGCGCTTCGCCGAGGCGGCCACCACCGCCCGGTCGGTGGCCGACGACGCCGCGAGCGCGCACCGCGCCACCGGCCGGTGGCACTACCGGGCCGCGGAGCACCTGCCGTGGGCCGGGGCCCAGCTGCGGGCGGCGTCGGGGGGTGCCGCGGCCGCCGCGGTGCTGACCGAACCGCTGCCCGGGGCGCTCGAGGTGGTGGGCGACGCCCTGGCCGAGGGGGTGGTCTCCGCCGAGCAGGCGGTGGACGTGGCGGCCGTGCAGCGGCTGGTGCCGGTCGTCACCGGGTACCGCGACCGCGTGGCGGTGGCCCGCGCGGAGCTGGCCGCCGCCGACGACCCGGCGGTGCTCGGCGCGCTCTCGGACCGGCTGGAGCCGGTGGCCCGGCAGCTCGACGAGCTGGCGGACCCCCTGGACACGGCGGCCGAGCTGGTGCCGCAGCTGCCGGCGATGCTGGGGGCGGAGGGCCCGCGCACCTACCTGGTGGCCTTCACCAACCCCGCCGAGGTGCGGCCGGTGCAGGGCATCGTCGGCGCCTACGCGTACGTGTCGGTGGACGGCGGGCGGATCTCGCTGGAGCGCACCGGCACCGACGAGGACCTGTACCGCTCCCGCGCCGACGTCTCCGTCAACGGCGACGCGTACGAGGCCCTGCACGGCGCGGACCCCGACGCGGGCCGCGTGCAGAACCTCACCGTCGGCGCCCAGGCCGACGACGCCGCGCGGCTGGCCGTGAGCCTGGTGGCGGACGCGGGGCTGCCGGAGCCGGACGCCGTGGTCCTGGTGGACCCCGTGGGCCTGGCGCAGCTGCTGGGCCCGCACCACGCGCCCCTGGACCTGGGCGTCTTCGGCGAGGTCCCCACGGCGGAGCTGCCGGCGGTGCTGATGCGCGACGCGTACGTGCGCTTCGCCGACGACAACGCCGCCCGCAAGGACTTCCTGACCGCGACCTCCGCCGCGGCCTTCGAGGCGGTGCTGGCCGACGGTATGTCCACCGCCGCGCTGCGCGGCGCGCAGGACGCGGTGGACAGCGGCCACCTGGCGCTGTGGAGCGCCGACGAGCAGGAGCAGGCGGCGCTGGTGGCCGCGGGGCTGGCGGGCGTGCTGGGCGAGCCGCGGGCCGTGGCGCACGTGGGGCTGACGAACGTGGCGCCGTCCAAGCTCGACTACTGGACGCAGCCGGTGCTGCGGCTGGAGCGCCCGTGCGCTGCGGGGGCCCAGGAGGCCACCGCGGCGCTGGAGCTGACGCTGACGAACCCGGTGCCCGAGGAGGTCCCGGACTACGTGGGCAACCTCGTCGCCACGACCTCGCTCGGGGAGCGCACCGCGCGCGACGTGGTCTCGCTGTGGGTGCCGCCGGCGGTGGGGCTGGACTCCGCGTCGGTGGACGGCGAGACCGTGCCCACGGCCGTCGACTCCGAGCACGGCTGGCGGCTGGTCCGGCTGACGGTGGACCTGCCCCCGGGTGAGCCGGTGGTGGTGCGCTGGGAGTTGCGCGGCCCGGCCGGGCAGCTGCCGGCCGAGGTCACCGGTCCCACCACCGTGGCCGCTCCCGAGGTGACCGTGCTGCCCTGCGGCGCCGCTTCCTGACGGCCCGCTGCGCCGTCCGGGAGGTTCCGGCGACGGAAGGTCACGAGATCACTCCGACAGGCGCGGTTCGCTGGACGCAGGGGTGACATTGGGTCATCCTGGTCCCCATTCAGAGATCACCGGGGGACGACGCCTCGTGGGGTCGTCGACATTGGGGGGAACACACGTGCACCGCACCAGGAACGCCGTCCGTCTCGTCGCGGGTGGGGGCCTCGCGATCGCCGCGCTGACGGGCACCGCCACGCTCGCGTCGGCCTCGAACGACTACGCGCCGTCCACGCCGCCGCCGACGGTCACCACCCCGGTGCCCCCGGAGCCCTCCGCCCCGCCGCAGGGCGAGACCCCGCAGGGCGAGACCCCGCAGGGCGAGACCCCTCGGGGCGAGACGCCTCGGGGCGAGACGCCGAGCACCGACCAGGAGCGCCCGACGGCCCCGGCTCGCGCCATCGACTCCTCCGGGGACGAGCTGGCCTACACCGGCGCCGACGTGCTGCCCTGGGCCGCCGCGGGCTCCGTGCTCGTGCTCGGCGGTACCGCGATGGTCGTCGCCTCCAAGCGCAGCGCCCGCCGCCAGCACTGAGCGGGCACCGGCGGGTGACCGCCGACGGCTGAGGGCCGGTCAGGACTCGTCCTGACCGGCCCTCAGTCGTTCCCGGGCGAGAGTTCCCCGGTGGTCCCGGGCGCACCGCCGAGGTCCGACGACGCCGTCAGGCCGGGGCGCGGGACCGGACGTGCTGGTACTGCTGAGTGATGGGAACATCCCCCTGAGTGACTACTCGTCTAGTAGCTTGGGACTTAGTCACGCAGCGGGTACGGACGTGTCGTACTCGTGAGCGGGCGGGGGGTGAACAGGTGAGTGCCGCCACACCGGCGGCACGGACGGAGGGACGCCCCGCGACCGCGCGGTGACGCACGGCTGAGAGTGCGCGGCCCCCGGTCGGCGGCCGCCCGCTCACCGCGACGATCTGGAGGAGACCGTCCACCCATGGCGCCCGGACCCCGTTTCACCGTTCTCTGCGCGACGTACAACCAGGCGCCCTACCTGCGCGAGATGCTCACGAGCGCCCTGCGGCAGACCACGGACGACCACGAGGTCGTGATCGTCGACGACGGCTCCACCGACGCCACACCGGCGGTCCTGCAGGACCTCCTCGACGAGCTGCCGCAGGCGGTCCGGTCCCGGGTCGTGGTGGACAGGACCCCCAACCGTGGGCAGACGGCGGCCTTCGAGCACGGCTTCGCCCTCTCCCGCGGCGACTACGTCTGCCTGCTCGACTCGGACGACCGCTTCTCGCCCGACAAGCTGCGGCGGATCGGCGAGGCGGTCCGGGAGCACCCGGAGGCCGGGATGCTGATGCACCCGCTGCGCGTCGTCGACCCCGCGGGCGAACCGGTGGGCGTCGTCCGGCCGCAGGCCGCCGCGCTGAGCGACGGCGACCTCCGGCAGCAGATGCGCACCACCGCCCGCCACGTCGCCCCCGGGACCTCCGGGCTGGTCTTCCGGCGCGACGTCCTGGAGCAGCTGTTCCCCGCCCCCACCAAGGGCTTCCCGTTCGCGGCCGACGCCTACCTGTCCTTCGGTGCCGCCTGCCTGGCGCCCGTGCGGGCGCTGGCGGAGCCCCTGGCCGACTACCGCATGCAGCCCCAGGGGCAGTACTTCAAGCGCATGCTGTCCCCGGCGGGCCTGCGGCAGCAGGTCGAGTTCCAGGACGCCGTGGCCGGGCACTTCGGCCTGCTGGCCGCCTCCCGGCGCAACTCGCACTACGCCCGCAACCGGTACGCCAGCGCCATGCTCGACGGCCCGTGGGGCCGCAGGGTGCGGGAGTTCCGGGCCCTGCAGGCGGCGACCCTCACCGACACCCACTTCACGGCCCGGCAGAAGGCCGCGCTGACGGGCTTCTGGTCCCTCACGCTGCTCGCCGGGCCGGCCTCCTTCCCGCGCCTGTGGGGGTGGTTCCAGCGCCGGCAGACCGGCTGGGACCGCGTGCGGAGGGCCGCGGCGGCGGGCAGCGCCCCGCGGCCCGCGGCGCCACCCCCGGGTGCACCCACCGGTGCACCCACCGGTGCACCCGTGGCCGTGCCCGTGGGCGCCGCGGCGGAGCCGCAGCGGTGATCACCAGCTACACGTCGGTGCTCCGGCGCCGGGCCGGGCTGCTGCTGCTCGTCACCGCGGTGGTGGCCCCGCTCCTCCTGGCGGTGCTCACCCTCGGCAGCAGGTCGTACACCTCGACGGCGGTGGTGCAGACCGGCAGCGGGCTCGCCGCCGGGGTGACCGGTCTGGACACCCCGTACGAGGCGCCGGAGACGAGGCTCGCCACCGAGATCGAGTTCTTCGGCAGCGCGGAGGTGGGCCGGCGCGCGCAGGCGGCGCTGGCCGCGGCGGGCTGGGAGGCGACGGTCGAGGAGCTGCGCGAGCACGTCGCCGTCACGCCGCGCGGCTCCTCCAGCCTGCTGGACGTGACGGGGACGGCCGACAGCCCCCAGCGCGCACAGCAGGTCACCTCCGCCTTCACCGACGCGTACCTCACCCACCGGCGCGAGGTGGAGCGCGACGCCCTCACCCCGATCGTCGGGGACCTGCAGTCGCAGATCGAGGCGGCGGAGCAGGAGCTGGCGGCCGCGACGGCCGAGGGCCCCGGGACGCCGGCCGGTGCGCGGGCGATCGCCGCGGCGCAGTCCTGGTACGACTCGCTCACCGCGCGGCTGGAGAACGCCCGGCTGCGCCTGGCCGTGGACACCAGCGGCGTGGCCCTGCTCTCCTCCGCCGGTCCGGGGGAGGCCACCGGAGGGCTCGCCACACCGTTCGCGGTGCCGGTGGCCCTGCTCGGCGGCCTCCTCGCGGGAGCGGCCGCGGCACTGCTCGTCGACGTCGTGCGCGACCCGGTCAGGACGCGCGAGGAGGCCCGGAGCCTCCTGGCGGCCCCCGTCCTGGGCGAGCTGACCGGGGGGCCCCGCGGCCCGGTGACCGCCTCGTCCCTGCGGGACGGCCAAGGGTTCACCACGGGCGCCCGCGGGCTCCGGCTGCACCTCGAGCGGCTGCTGGGGACGGCGACGCCCGGGACCGTCGTGGTCGTCGCCGACCCCTCGGACGCCGGTGACGCCCTGCTGACGGGTGCCGCCCTGGCCGGCGAGTGGCGCCGGGCCGGCCTGAAGGTCGCGCTGGTCGCCGACCCCGCGGCGGACCCCGCGGCGGGCGCGGCCGGTCCCGTCCGCCTCGGCGCGGGCGGGGACGGCAGCGGCGGGACGCGACCGACCGGAGGGGCATGGCTCCTGCCGGCGAGCGGAGCGGCCGGAGGGCCCCCCGGTCTGCTGGACCACGTCGCACCCTCCGCCGCCCTGCGCGCCCTGCACGACGAGCACGACGTCGTGGTGCTCGTCGACGCCACGCCCGACGGGGCGGGAGCCATCGCGGTGGGTGCGGGGGCGGACGCCACCGTCGTCGTCTGCTCACCGGGCCGCACACCGGCCGGCGGGGTGCGGCGGCTCGGCAGACGCCTGCGCGAGCTGGGCACCACCGTCGACGGCGTGGTCCTCACCCGCCGGCGCCGCACCGGCCGCCGGCGCCCCGCGGCGCCCGTGCAGAGCGGTGCCCGGGAAACCCGCCCCTCCCCCCTCGTCCCCCGGTGACGCCGTGAACCCCGAACCCGCTCCCTGGACCGCGCAGCACCCGGCGGCCCACGCCACCGACGCGCCGGAGGTGCGGACCCACCCGGTCGGCCCCGGACGCCGCAGCACCCACCGCGACACCCCCCGCAGCACGTCCCCGGGCACGTCCCGGAGCGCGCCCGGGGAGCACCGCGCCGACGGCCTCACCGTCACGCTCCCGTCACCGGTCCCCCTCGCCCGGGCCCGGGTGCACCCCCTGACGCGGGAGCAGGCAACGGGCGCCGTCATCGGCTGGGCGGCGGGCCGCGTCCCCGCCCTCGTCGTGACGCCCAACGTCGACCACGTCGTGATGCTGGAGCACGACGAGCGCTTCCAGGACGCCTACGAGGCGGCGCGCCTGCAGCTGTGCGACGGCATGCCGCTGGTGCTCCTCAGCCGGCTGTCGGGCACCTCCCTGCCGGAGCGGGTGACGGGTGCGGACCTGTTCTTCGACGTGTGCGCGCGCGCGGCCGAGGAGGGCCTACGGGTCTTCATCGCCGGCGGCATGCCGGAGGTGCTGGCCAAGGGCCTCGCCGCGCTGCGGGAGCGCTTCCCCTCGCTCGACATCACCGGCCACAGTCCGCCGCGGGGCTTCGAGGGCACGGCCCACGACGAGGAGCTGCAGTCCCGGATCACCGAGGCCGCGCCCGACATCGTCATGGTCTGCCTGGGCGCGCCCCGTTCTGAGGTGTGGGCCCGGGAGCAGTCGGAGCGCTACCCGGCGGTCTACCTGTGCGTGGGTGCCGCCATCGACTTCGCGGCGGGGACCGTCTCGCGCGCACCCGCGTGGGTGCAGCACGCCGGCCTGGAGTGGTCCTACCGGCTGCTGCAGGAGCCCCGGCGGATGTGGCGGCGCTACCTGCTGCGGGACAGCGCCTTCGTGGGGATCGCGCTGCGCCAGCTCTGGCGCAGCCGCTGAGCACCGGGGTGACCGGGGCGGGGCCGGGCCGGCACCGGGCGAGCCGGCACCGGGCCGGCCGGGGACGCGCCGCCGTCGCGGTGGCCGCGGTCGCGGCCGGCCTCGTCGCGGTGCTCGTGGTGTGGCTGGCCGTGCGGGACCCGCGGGCCCCGGTGGACCCGTCCGCGGCGCCCGGGGCGGCCGCACCGACCCCCGCGCCCGGCGTGCTGTGGAGCGGGTCGTTCGACCCCCCGCCCGGGACCACCTGGCAGGAGCAGGCCGGCGTCGTGGTGGCGAGCCGCACGAACGCGCGCGTCGTCGCCGAGGGACCGGGTGGTCGCGAGGACGTCCTGGAGATCACCTTCGGTGAGGACGGGTCCCGCTGGGGCGTGGACTACCGGCACGACTTCGAGGCGATGGGCGTGGCCGCGCGCGAGGAGGTCTGGTTCAGCTACGACGTGCACTTCCCGGCCGGCTTCGAGTTCACCGGTGACGGGAAGATGGGCGGGCTCGCCGGCACCGTCGAGGGGCTGGACCCCCTGGAGACCTCGGCGGGCGGCACGTACGACGAGCGGTCCTTCTCCGTCCGCGCCGTGTGGCGCGGCGAGCGGGGCGTGGTCATGTACCTGTACGCCCGGCACGGCGCCGGCCGGGACGTGGAGGACCCCGCCAACTACGGGTACGGCATCGCGGTGCCCTTCGTGGGCCCCGACGGCTCCACGAGCGACGTGATCCGTCCCGGCACGTGGCAGCGGGTGCAGCACCGGGTCCGGCTGAACACGCCGGGGAAGGACGACGGCACCTACGAGCTGTGGATCGACGGGCACAGGGGGGTCTCCGTCACCGACGTGCAGTACCGGACCGCCGAGCACCCCGACCTGCTGGTGGACCAGCTCTTCTCCTCGTGGTTCTTCGGCGGTGGTGAGGACCAGTTCCCCACGCGCACCAGCGTCGCCTACACCGACGACTGGGTCCTCAGCGAGCGGCGGCCCGTCGAGCGGTGACCCACCGCCGGGCGGGGTGATCCATCGCCGCGCGCCCGCGGCCCGTTACACGCGTCCACCCGCACAGGCTCAAGGTGTCCCCCGAGGTGCCGAAGCTTAGATCGGCGGCAGCGGTGGGAACACCGCGCACTGGACAAGGGCAAACCCGTCGCGAGGCGGGGGCGCAAAGCCACGGAGCTCTCTGAGCGAGCCGGGTTGCCGAAGGTGGGACGGGCCGTCACGTTCCCATGCTCGGGAATCGGCGTGGAGATCGACACGATGACGCACCTCCCGAAGCGGTTCGGACGTTTCTCGAAGCTCGCCGTCGCGGCGGCACTCACCCTCGGGACTTCCGCCGGTGTGCTGACCGCGGGACCGCTGAGCGCGACCGCGCAGGCCGCGGTCTCGTCCCAGGGCAGCACCCTGCAGGACTTCGCCGCGCGCGGCGGGGTCCAGGACTCCCCCGACAACCTCACGATGCCCGAACCGGGCGTCTCCCGCGTCCACCTCGACAAGGGCAAGATGAACGGCTACAAGGTGCGCAGCGGCATCCCCGCCGCCGACGAGGCGACGCTCACCTACAAGGTGCGCGTCCCGAAGGTGGTGCACGACACCGGCCTGGCGCTGATCGACCTGAAGATGCCGGGCCTGGCCGGTTCCCCCACCTCCAAGTCCCCCTGGTACGCCTCCAGCGGCGGCACGCTGCAGCCGGACTCGTTCTCGGTGCGGCTGCACGCGCGGAAGTCCAGCCTCTACAACGTGGGTCACCCGTGGTGGGACGCGTACATCTACGCGCCCTACGCCGCCGGCAAGACCTTCAAGAACTGGGGCATCCAGGTCCCCATCACCACCGGCCGCAACGGCGCCGGTGCGCGCATGGGCATCCCCACGGACCGCTGGTTCGACGTGAAGATCCGCGTGGAGCTGAACACCCCGGGCAAGAACGACGGTGAGCTCGACATCTGGATCGACGGGCAGCAGGGCATCGAGCTGCGCGACGTCCGCTGGCGCGCCGCCGGTCAGAACACCCCGATCAACCTGTTCATGGCCGAGACCTTCTACAACAACCCCGGCGCGCCGCGCGACGGGCACATCGACTTCTCGCAGTTCCGCGTGACGCAGGGCGGCGACAGCGCCCCCGCGCCGACCACCCCCGCTCCCGTGCGGACCACCCCCGCGCCCGCGCCGTCCACCACCCCCGCGCCGGTCCGCACGGCGACGCCCGCGCCGGTCGTGCAGCAGCGCCCCGCCGCGTCCTTCGCCAGCGACCGCCGCTACCGCGTCGTGCGCAACGGCTGGGGACCGGCCGAGAAGGACATGAGCAACGGTTCCGGCGGCGCGCGCGACGGCGGAACCCTGAACATCGCCGGCAAGAAGTACGCCAAGGGCTTCGGCGTCCACGCCCGTTCCGAGATCGTCGTCCCCGTCGAGGGCGCCCGCACCTTCACCGCGCAGGTCGGTCTGGAGTCCTACGTCGGCCGTTCGGGTTCGGTCGTCTTCCAGGTCTGGGACGGCAACCGCAAGCTCGCCGACAGCGGCGTCGTCCGCGGCGGCCAGCGCGCCCGCACCCTCACCGCGAACGTCGCGGGCCGCAAGGAGATCCGCCTGGTCGTCACCGACAACGGCGACGGCTCCAACAAGGACCACGCGGACTGGGCGGACGCGAAGTTCACCAGCTGACGCCGGGTCGCGGGGGCGGTGTGGCAGCATCCCGGGGGTGACCCCTGCTGCACCGCCCCGCACGCACGGTCCGCACCGCGTCGTCGTCCACAACACCGACGGCGTCAACCCCTACTCCGCGGAACTGGCCTCCCTGCTGCACGAGGAGGGGCTCGCCGTGACGCTGGTGGACGCGGCGAACAGCGAGCACGCCCCCGCCCGGGGCGTGCGCTGGCTGCGCCGCCTGCCGGAGAACTACGGGAACCGGGGCGGCGCCGCGCAGTTCCTGTCCCTGGCACGGGGCCTGGCCACGACCGTCTGGGTCGGGGCCGCGCGGCGCCACGTCGTGCTCGTGTCCTTCACCCGGTTCCCCGTCGAGGACCTCGTGCTCGCCGGGCTGGCGACCCTGGGGCACCCCGTGGTCGTGGTCGTGCACAACCCCGAACCCCGGGAAGCCGAATCACGGCTGGCGCGCGGTGCCCGCCGGGCGCTGCTGCGCTCGGCGGGCACCGTCGTCGTGCACGCCGAGCGCCTGCGCGGGCGGGTGGACCCGGTCGCCCGCGGGCCGGTCCGCGTCTGCCCCCACCCCCCGTACGCGCACACGGCCCCGCCCGCCGAACCCGCCCTGGTGCTCGACCCGGAGCGCAGGTGGCTGGCGTTCATCGGGGCGCTGCGGTGGGACAAGGGCGCCGGCCTGCTGCCGGAGGTCGTCGAGAACCTGCCGCCCGAGCAGCGCGGCTCGCTGGGCCTGGTCGTCTGCGGGCGCGGCCGGCTGCCCGACGAGGCGTGGGAGCGCATCCGCCGCACCGGCGTGGAGGTCCACGACCTCACCTCCGAGCGCCCGGTCCCGCAGGAGACCTTCCTCGACGTCCTGCGCAACCACCCCCTGGTGCTGGCCCCGTACGTCGCCGCCACCCAGAGCGGATCGGTGATCATGGCCCTGTCCACGGGGTGCCGGGTGCTGGCCTTCGACGAGGGCGGCATCCCCGACGTCCTCGACGCGGCGGGCCTGGTGCCGACGGGCGACGCGGCCGCCATGGGCCGGGCGGCGGGCGCGGGACGCGGCGGCACCGCGCTCGCCGACCTGGGGACCTGGCGGCGGCAGGCGGCCGAGACCTGGGCGGAAGCAGTGCGCTGCGTCGATCGGCCCTCTACGCAGCGTCGAGGCGGTTAGAGTTGCGGCGAACCGGCAGCCCGTCCTGACGGCACGCACCGTGCCCCTCCGGGCGCCGGACCCACGACGAGAGGGAGGACCGGGCGTGCCGCTGCCGCTGGTCCGGCGGGTCGCTCCGGCGCCGGCCCCGTCCGCGCCCCCGCGACCCGGGCCCGGCGCCGCCACCGGCGGCCCGCACCCGTTCGTCGCCGGCTACGCCGTCGTCGTCCTGGTCCTCGGCACGGGCGCCTTCGCGCCCCTCGCCCAGGGCGGGCGCGTCCAGACGGTCGTCTTCGCGCTGTGGGCCTGCGCCTACCTGGTGGCCGCCGCGGGGGTCTTCGACTCCGTCTTCCGCCGCCGCGAGCCCCTGCGGTTCCCGCCCGTGCTGCTGCTGTACACCGCGCTCACCGCCCTGTCGACGCTCTGGTCCGTCGCTCCCGGGCTGACCGGCCGCCGCAGCCTCGGGCTGATCGGCACCGTCGCCGTGGGGGTCTTCCTCGCCCGCGAGCTGAGCGCCCTGGACCTGCTCGACGCCGTCCGGCGGGCCGTGCTGGTGGTGGCCGTCAGCTCGCTGCTGCTGTTCGCGAGCGGGTCGGGCCTGGCCCTGGACGAGGTCCACGGCACCCTGCGCGGGGTCCTCTCGACGAAGAACACCCTCGGCCGGGTCCTGGCCCTCGGCGTCCTGGCCGCCGCGCTCCTCGCCCTGCTCGACCACCGCCGCCGCAGGCGGGCCGCGGTCAGCGGGGTGCTCCTGCTCGGCACGCTGCCGCTGACCGCCTCCACCGGCGGGGCGGTCATCGCGCTCGCCGCGGTGCTCACCGCCGCGACCGTCGCGGTCGCCCGGCAGCGCCGGGGCGCCTCCGCCGTCGCCGCTGCGGCGGCCCTGTCCGCCGCCGCGGCGTGCGCGCTCCTGCCCAGCGTCTCGGCCGCGGACGCGACCGGTGCGATCGGGGAGGACGCGACCCTGACGGGACGCACCGACATCTGGCGCCAGTCCCTGCAGGCGCTGTCGCAGCGGCCGCTCCTCGGGCACGGCTACGGCGCCTTCTGGGACGAGGACGCCGGCGCCCCGGCGGCGGACCTCATCCGCGCCCGCCTGCAGTGGCCGGTGCCCAACGCCCACAACGGCCTGCTCGACGTCGGGCTCGACCTCGGCGTCGCGGGCGCCCTCCTCGTGCTGCTCCTGCTCGCCGGCACCGCCGCGCGCGGCGTCCTCGACCTGCACCGCGGGGACGCCCCCGCGGCAGCCCTGCGGTTGTCCGTCACCGCCTACACCGTGATCGCCACCCTCGTGGAGACCGGCCTGGTGCAGCAGAACTCGACCTACACGCTGCTGCTGGCCGCCGCCGCGGCGCTCCCCGGCACCCGCGCGGCGCGCGACCTCACCGGGAGGGCCGCGTGAAGCTCGGAGCCTCGGCGCTCGTGCACCGGCTGCACGGCTTCAGCCGGCGCGGCAGCACGCGCGCCACGTCGTGGTCGATGCTGGGCCAGCTGACCGCCATCCTGTCCTCGACCGCCAACTTCCTGCTCCTGGCGCGCGTGGTGGGGCCGCAGCAGTACGGGCTCATCGCCGGCGCCTGGGCGCTGGTGCTGGCCGTGGCGCCCGTCGCCGCGCTGGGCTCGGACCGGCTCATCGTCCGCGACGTCAGCGCCGGCGCCACCGCGCCGTCGCGGGCGCTCGGGCACGCGCTGGTCACGGCCGCCACCGGCTGGGCCGTCGTCGTCGGCGGCCTGCTCGCCCTGCACTCGATGCTGCTGCCGCAGACGCCGATCGCGCTGATCGCCTACCTGGCCGTGGCCGACATCGTCGCCCTGCAGACGGTCACGATCATCACGGCCCTGTGCTTCGCGACCCGCAACGCGCGCGCGGCCGGCATCTGCACGATCACCGTGCACCTCACGAAGCTGCTCGCCGTGGTCGTCTTCGTCCTCACCGGCGGCGACGACCCGGTGCGGTGGGCGATGACCTACGCGGTGCTGTCGGTGCTGTCCACGGCGGTCCAGCTCGGGTTCGCCGTCCGCCGCTTCGGGCGCCCCAGCGCGCGCGGCTTCCACCCCCTGCGGCGGGCGCGCGAGGGCCTGCCGTACAGCGGCAACGTGGTCGCCACGGTCGTCCAGAACGACGCGGACAAGACGCTCCTCGTGCGCCACGGCCTCGTGGTCGAGGCCGGGCACTACAGCGTCGCCTACCGCCTGGCCTCCATGGCCTACCTGCCGGTGCTGGCCGTCCTGCAGGCGGCCTTCCCCCGCTTCTTCGCCCTCGGCGGGGAGGGCGGCCTGCCCGCCACCACGGCCCTCGCCCGCCGCATGGCCCTGCCGCTCCTCGCCTACGCCGGGGTGGCCGCCCTCGGCCTGGCGGTGTGCGCGCCCGTCGTGCCGGTGCTCATCGGCGAGGAGTACCGCGACTCGGTGGGGCTGCTGACGCTGCTCGCCCCGCTGGTCGTCGTCAAGGTCGTCCAGTCCCTCGCGGGGGACGCCCTCACCGGCGCCGGCCGGCAGCACACCAGGACCGTGTGCGTCGGCACCGCCGCGGCCGTGAACGTCGCCGTGAACCTCGTCCTGATCCCGACGATGGGCCTGACCGGCGCCCTGGTGGCCACGTTCACCGCGGAGGTCCTGCAGGCGGCGCTGCTGCTGCTGTCCATCCGCACCGGGCTGCGCCGCGCGCGCGGCGCGCCGCAGCCCGGACCGCGGCAGCCGGCCGGGAGCGCCACCGCGGACCCCTCGGCCTGACCCCACCCCGAACCCGCTCCCCGCACGACGTGAGGATCCCCGTGAGCACCACCCGGCAGCCCGTCACCCTCGAGATCACGGTCTCCCCCACGGACTGGCGGCACGCCGTCCACGTCCTGCCGCACCAGCTGCGGCAGCTGGCGGGCCAGGTGGAGGCCGTGCAGTTCACCCTGAACCGGCAGCAGAGCCGCGGGCGCTGGGGCGACGCGGCCGCGCGCGGTGCCGCCGAGCTGGAGGAGCTGCTGCGCGAGCTGTGCGAACGGCACCCCCACGCCCGCGTGCGCGAGGTCGACACCTCCCCGGCGGTGCGGCGGGAGGTCGGTGAACGGTTCTTCGGCGGGCGGCCCGTACCGCTGAAGAACCACGACGGCGGCCCGTTCTACTCCTACTTCTTCGGCTGGCACACGGCGCCGCACGACCTCGTCCTGCACACCGACTCGGACATGCTGTTCGGCGGCGGCAGCCCCACGTGGGTCGCCGAGGCCGTCGACCTGCTGCGCTCGCAGCCGGACGTCCTGTGCGTGGCACCGCTGCCCGGCCCGCCCACCCCGGACGGGGAGTTCCCGGAGCGGATCAGGGCCCAGCACACCCGGATGGGCGGCCCGCCGCAGCGCCACGAGCACCCCTCGCTCGCCTACCGCCTGCACGGGTGCAGCACCCGCCTGTGGTTGTTCGACCGCTCCACCCTGGCGCAGCGCCTGGGGGGGATGCCGCTGGAGGCGCCGCGCCTGCGCAGCGCCCTGCGGGCGCGCGCGGAGGGCAACCCGCCGGTGGAGCTGCCGGAGAAGAGCATGAGCCGGCGCATGAACCGGCTGGGCCTGCGGCGCATCGACGTCCTGGGCACCGGCCCGGGCATGTGGAGCCTGCACCCCACGATGCGCTCGGAGGAGTTCTACGCGCAGCTGCCGGAGGTGGTGCGGCGCGTGGAGGCCGGTGAGGTCCCGCCGGGACAGCTGGGCGACTACGACGTCAACGACAGCTTCGTGGACTGGAGCAGCGCGCGCGAGGCGCTGCGCCGGCAGACGTGGCAGCGGCGACTGGCGCGCCGCGCGGGGGAACGGGTCTCAGCCGTCCTCGGCCGGGCCTGACCCGCCCGCCCCCGCGACCGGGGACGGCTCGCCCCGGAACCGCTGGGGGTCCTCGCGCACGTCGACCCGGTTCGCGGCGGGCCTGGGGGGACGGACCGTCGCGACCGGTGCGAGCACCCGCGACCCGGCCGGCACGTCGTCGATCACGAGGGCGTGGGGACCGACCAGGACGTCGTCCCCCACGGTGACCGCGCCGACCGCCGACGAACCGGGCCCGAACTGCACGCGGTCGCCGACCACGGGGCGCCCGCCCCTGGTCGCCGACCCCAGCCCCAGGGTCACGTTGTGCCGCACCAGGCAGTCGTCGCCGATGACGGACCCGGGCACGAGGACGACGCCCTGGGCGTGGGGCAGGTGGAGCCGGCGGCCGACGCTGGCGTCGGGTGGCAGCTCGACGCCGTACAGGTTCACCACCAGCACGCGCGCGGCCCGCGCCAGCGTCCACGCCAGCCGGCCCTTCAGCGACCTGTCGTCCATGCTGCTGCGCCCGAGGCGGTGCGCGGCCAGCGCGTGGAAGCCCGGGCTGAGCGGGCGCCGCCCGTGGGTGGCGAAGTCCTCGCGCACCAGGTCCCACCACGTCGTCGTACCCTCGACCCCCCGTCGAGCACGCACAGCGACCACCTCCTCACGACGAACCTACCGCAGCGTCAGGGTGCGATCCATCGTGACCACGCGTGACCAAACGTGCGGGCCCGGCGGGTGCGTCACGACGGGCTGTGGAACCTCTGCTGCGCGGCCTCCAGGCCCTGCAGGGTCAGCAGCTCCACGGCGTCCGCGGCGTCCCCCAGCAGGAACGGCAGGTCCCTGCGCTCGACGGTGGAGAACTCCCGGAGCACGAAGTCGGCCGGGTCCTGCCGCCCCGGCGGTCGGCCGACCCCCACCCGCACGCGGGCGTAGTCCTTGCCGCCCAGGGACTTCGAGACGGAGCGCAGGCCGTTGTGACCGCCCTCCCCGCCACCGCGCTTGAGGCGGACGGCGCCGAAGGGCACGTCCAGCTCGTCGTGGACGACGACGAGCTGCTCCAGCGGCACGTCGTAGTACTTCGCCAGGCCCGCCACGGGACCACCGGAGACGTTCATGTACGAGGTGGGGGCCGCGAGCACCGCCCGCGGCCCGGGCACCCCGCCGGGACCGGTGCCCAGGCGCACCTCGGCGACCCGGGCACCGGAGCGGTGGCGCTTGAACGAGGCCGACGCGCGGCCCGCCAGCTCGGCGAGGACCATCTGCCCGACGTTGTGCCGGGTGCGCTCGTACTCGGCACCGGGGTTGCCCAGCCCGACGACGAGCCACGCGTCGCTCACTCAGCCCTCCCGCGGGTGCGGACCGGCGCTCAGGCCTCGCCGCCCTGGTCGTCCGACTGGGGCTCCTCGCGCACGATGCCGGCCTCGGACTCCAGGGACTCCAGCTCGGCCTCCGCCTGCTCGGCGGTGGCGGCGGCCTGCACCACGACGACGAGCTGCTCGGGGTCGCCGGCCAGCGAGGTGCCCTCGGGGAGGGTGACGTCGCCGGCGGCCACGCGGCTGCCGGCCTCCAGGCCCTCCACGGAGACCTCCAGGGTCTCCGGCAGGTGGGTCGCCTCGGCCTCGACGGACAGCGTCGTCAGCTCCTGGTTGACGATGGTGCCCGCGGCGGCCTCACCGGTCAGGGCCAGCGGGACGTCGACGGAGACCTTCTCGCCGCGGCTGACGACGATCAGGTCGACGTGCTCGATGAAGCCCTTGATCGGGTCGCGCTGGACGTCCTTGGGCAGCGTCAGGTGGTTCTCGCCCTCGACGTCGATGCTCAGCAGGGCGTTGGCGTGCTTCAGCGCCATCATGGTGGCGTGGCCCGGCAGGGTCACGTGCAGCGGCGCCTCGCCGTGCCCGTACACCACCGCGGGGATCTTGTCGTCGCGGCGGATGCGGCGGGCGGCGCCCTTGCCGAACTCGGTGCGCTTCTCGGCGGACAGCTTGGTCTCGGCCACTGGGGCTCTCCTCGTGAGGTCGGGGTTCGTGCAGACAGACCTCGGGAGAGCGGGGCGCGCCCGTCCACCGCGTCGATCACGGAGGGCGCTGCGCGCCGTCCCTCGCCGAGGCAACCGGGCCCCAGTCTACCGGCGCCGCGCACCCCGGCCGACCGCGCGCCGGTCCCCGGACGGGGACCGGCGGCGGGCCGGTCACCGGATCAGCTGTGCCCGTCGAACAGGCTGGTGACCGAGCCGTCGTCGAAGACCTCGCGGATGGCGCGCGCCAGCAGCGGGGCGATGGACAGGGTGGTCAGCTGCGGGAACCGCTGCGCCTCGGCGATGGGCAGCGTGTTGGTCACCACCAGCTCCGAGATCGGCGAGTTCTTCAGCCGGTCCACCGCCGGGCCCGACAGCACGGCGTGGGTGGCGGCGGCGATGACGTCCGCGGCGCCGTTCGCCTTCAGCGCCTCGGCGGCCTGGACGATCGTGCCGGCGGTGTCGATGAGGTCGTCCACCAGCACGCAGGTGCGGCCCTCGACGTCGCCGACCACCTCGTGCACCTTGACCTGGTTGGGCACGTTCGGGTCGCGGCGCTTGTGGATGATCGCCAGGGGGGCGCCCAGCCGGTCGGACCAGAGGTCGGCCACGCGCACCCGGCCCGCGTCCGGGGACACGATCGTCAGGTTGGAGCGGTCGACCCGCTTGCCGACGTGGTCGGCGAGGATCGGCAGCGCCCAGAGGTGGTCCACGGGCCCGTCGAAGAAGCCCTGGATCTGGGCGGTGTGCAGGTCCACCGACATCAGGCGGTCGGCGCCGGCGGTCTTGAACATGTCGGCGATCAGCCGCGCGGAGATCGGCTCGCGGCCGCGACCCTTCTTGTCCTGGCGGGCGTAGCCGTAGAACGGGGCGACCACGGTGATGCGCTTGGCGGAGGCCCGCTTCAGCGCGTCCACCATGATCAGGTGCTCCATGATCCACTGGTTGACGTTCGCGGTGTGGCTCTGGATGACGAACGCGTCGGAGCCGCGCACGCTCTCCTCGAAGCGCACGTAGATCTCCGAGTTGGCGAAGTCGTAGGCGCTGGTGGGCACCAGTTCCGCGCCCAGCGCGGCGGACACCTCCCGCGCGAGCTCCGGGTGCGCGCGCCCGGAGATGAGCATCATCCGCTTCTCGCCGGTGGTGGTGATGCCGGTCATGGTCGTTGCTCCCTGCCCTCGGTGGTGGCTCCGGTGCCCTCGGTGGCGCCCGTGCTGCTCGTGGTGCCCGTGGCGCCCGCCTCGCGCGCGCCGCTCGCGTCCCGCTCGGCCCGCAGCGCCGCCTCGGCGGCCGGGGTGCCGGGGCGGTGGCGCGCGGTCCAGCCCTCGACGTTGCGCTGCGGGGCGACGCTGATGGCCAGCGCCCCGGCGGGGACGTCCTTGCGGATGACGGTGCCGGCGCCCGAGTAGGCGCCGTCGCCGACCGTCACCGGCGCGACGTACATGGTGTCCGACCCCATCCGCACGTGGGAGCCGACGGTGGTGCGGGCCTTGCTGACGCCGTCGTAGTTGACGAAGATCGAGGCGGCGCCGATGTTCGAGTGCTCGCCGATCGTGGCGTCGCCCACGTACGACAGGTGCGGGACCTTCGAGCCCCGCCCGATCTCGGCGTTCTTCGTCTCCACGAAGGTGCCGATCCTCCCGTCCGCGCCCAGGCGGGTGCCCGGGCGCAGGTACGCGAACGGCCCCACGTGCGCGCCGTCGCCGAGGACGGCGGAGCTGCCGTGCGTGCGCTCGACCACCGCCCCGGCGCCGACCTCCACGTCGGTGAGCGTGCAGTCCGGCCCGACGACGGCGCCCGCGGCGACGCGGGTGCGCCCGTGCAGCTGCACCCCCGGCAGGAGCGTGACGTCCGCCCGGAGCTCCACGTCGGCGTCGATCCACGTGGTGCGCGGGTCGGTCACGGTGACGCCGGCGAGCATCCAGCGGCGCAGCGTGCGCGCGTTGGCCTCGGCGGCCAGCTCCGCCAGCTGCAGGCGGTCGTTGACACCGCGGATCTCCCACTCGTCGGTGACCGCGAGCGCCTCGACCCGGTGCCCGTCGGCGCGCAGCAGGCCGAGCACGTCCGTCAGGTAGACCTCCCCGGCGGCGTTGTCGCGACCGACCCGGCCCAGCGCGGCGCGCAGCGCGGGCGCGTCGAAGGCGTAGACGCCGGAGTTCACCTCGTGGACCGCGCGCTCGTCCTCGGTGGCGTCCTTCTGCTCGACGATGGCGCGCACGCCGCGCTCGTCGCGCAGGACCCGCCCGTACCCGGTGGGGTCGGCGAGCTCGGCGGTGAGGACGGTCATCGCGTTGCCGCCGGCGGCGTGCGCGGCGACCAGGCGGCGCAGCGTGCCGGCCGAGAGCAGCGGCACGTCGCCGTAGGTGACGACGACGGTGCCGGTCAGGTCGGCCGGGAGGGCGTCCAGGCCGCACTGCACGGCGCGGCCGGTGCCGGGGACGTCGTCCTGCAGGGCGACGACGGCGCCCGGGTCCGCGGCGCGCAGGCCCTGCGCGACCCGCTCGGCCTGGTGGCGCAGCACGACGACGAGGTGCCGCGGGCCGGTGGCGCGCGCGGCGGCCACGGCGTGCGCGAGCAGCGGGCGGCCGCCGAGGGGGTGCAGCACCTTGGGCAGCTGCGACTTCATGCGGGTGCCCTCACCGGCCGCCAGGACCACCACGGCGGCGGGGGCCGGGCCCGGCGGACCGGGCGGTGGGGCGGTGGGGTCGGCGGGGCTGGTCTGGGGAGTGCTCACGCGGGGCGCGCTCCTCGCGGGCTCGGGGCGGCGGAGGCAGGGCCGGCGGGCGGCCCCGGGGCGAGGATAACGGCCCGGCCCTGCCCGGCCGACCAGCCCGCCACGCTCCCGGGAGAGGATTCGAACCCCTACTGGACGGGACCAAAACCCGCCGTGCTGCCGTTACACCACCCGGGAGGGCGCTCCGGCCCGCGAGCGGACCGGTGCGGGGCCATCCTGCCAGCAGAGCGCGGGCGTCCCCGCCCGCACCGCGGGCCGCCCGCCACCACCCGCGCCACCACCCGCGCCCCCGCCCGCACCCCCGCCCGCGCCACCACCCGGTCGGCGCAGCGGCGGGTGCCCGGGGCAGGATGGTCGCGTGTCCCCCCGCCCCCGTTCCCGCATGACCGGCGGGGAGCGCCGCGAGCAGCTCATCGGCATCGGCCGCGCCCTGTTCGCCGAGCGCGGGGTGGAGGGCACCACCGTGGAGGAGATCGCCGCGCGCGCGGGCGTGTCGAAGCCGGTGGTGTACGAGCACTTCGGCGGCAAGGAGGGGCTGTACGCGGTCGTGGTGGACCGCGAGATCGCCGCCCTGCTGTCCGCGATCACGGTCGCGCTGTCCGAGCGGGGCAGCCCCCGCACCCGGCTGGAGCGCTCGATCACCGCCCTGCTGGACTACATCGAGGGCTCCACCGACGGCTTCCGCATCCTGGTGCGCGACTCCCCCGCCGCCGGTTCCACGGGCACCTTCGCCAGCCTCATCTCCGACATCGCCCGCCAGGTGGAGCACCTGCTGGTGGACGCGTTCGCCGCCCGCGGCTTCCCGCCGCAGACGGCCTCGCTGTACGCGCAGGGGCTCGTCGGCATGGTCGCGGTCACGGGCCAGTGGTGGCTGGACACGCGCGAGCCGCCCAAGGAGGAGGTGGCGGCGCACCTGGTGAACCTGGCGTGGAACGGGCTGAGGGGCCTGGAGCGCTCCCCCCGGCTGCCGGTGCGCGCCCGCGGCGACGACGCGCCCCCCACCTCGCCGCGGCCCGCCGACCCGGAGCCGGGCACGCCCTAGAGTCGCTGCCGTGGCACGCGACGCAGGCCGGTCCCCGGGCGCGACGCCGCCCGCCGACGAGGTCGACCTGATCGTCGCGGCGTGGCGGCGCGAGACCCCGCAGCTCGACGTCGAGCCGCTGGAGGTGCTCTCCCGCGTCGCCCGCCTGGCGCGGCACCTGGACCGGCTGCGCCGCGACGCGTTCGCCGCGCACGAGCTGGAGACGTGGGAGTTCGACGTCCTGGCGGCGCTGCGGCGGGCGGGTGCGCCTCACGAGCTGTCCCCGGGGCAGCTGGTCGTCCAGACGCTGGTGACCAGCGGCACGATGACGAACCGGGTGGACCGCCTCGCCGGTCGGGGCCTGGTGCAGCGCCGGCCGGCCCCCGACGACGGGCGCAGCGTGCGGGTGCGGCTGACGGCGGAGGGCGCCGCGGTGGTCGACGCCGCGCTGGCCGACCTGGTCCGCGCCGAGCACCGGATGCTGGCGGTGCTGGACGAGCGGGAGCGCCGGTCGCTGGCGACGCTGCTGCGGCGGGTGGCGGCGCCCTTCGAGAGGTCCGGCGCGGCGGACTGAGACGGCCGCGGGCCGCCCACCCGTCACCCACCCGACCCCGGGCGCG
>NZ_JALBVB010000044.1:94626-175440 GCF_022669155.1 Kineococcus sp. TRM81007
GGTGGGTGCGGGGGCGCCGCGGGACGGTGCGCGGGCGGGCCGTCAGTAGGCGCCGCGGCCGCGCAGCACCGCGCCCGCGGTCTTCCACAGGATCATGAAGTCGAACGTGAAGGACCAGTTCTCCACGTAGCGCACGTCCAGGCGCACCGACTCGTCCCAGTCGAGGTCGGAGCGGCCGTTGATCTGCCACAGGCCGGTCAGGCCCGGCTTGACCAGCAGGCGCCGGCGCATGTCGTAGCCGTACTTGTCGACCTCCGCCTGCAGCGGCGGGCGCGGGCCGACGAGGGACATCTCGCCGCGCAGCACGTTGATCAGCTGCGGCAGCTCGTCGACGGAGTAGCGGCGCATGACGCGCCCGACGCGGGTGATGCGGGGGTCGACCTTCATCTTGAACAGGACGCCGTTGCCGTCGGTGTTCTCGCGCAGGTCGATGAGCAGCTTCTCCGCGTCGGTGACCATCGAGCGGAACTTGAACATCGGGAAGAGCTTGCCGTCCTTGCCGACGCGCTGCTGCTTGAAGAAGACCGGGCCCTTGCTGTCGAGCTTGATCAGCAGCGCCACGGCCAGCAGCGCGGGGCTGAGCAGCAGCAGGGCGACCGCGGCCGCCGTGCGGTCCACGGTGGTCTTGGCCAGGCGGCGCACCCCGTCCAGCTCGGGGCGCTCCACGTGCAGCAGCGGCAGCCCGCACACGGGGCGGATCGCCACGCGCGGGCCGATCACCTCGGTCAGCGCCGGGGCGACGACCATGTCGGCGCGGGTGGCCTCCAGCTCCCAGCCGAGGCGGCGCAGGGCCGGGCCGTCCAGCTCGGGGCAGGAGGTGACGGCCACGACGTCGGCGTCGACGCTGGTGACGGCGTGGCGCACCTCCTCCAGGCTGCCGACGACGGGGATGCCCAGTTCGGTCAGCTCGGCGTCCTCCACCGCGCTGCCCTTCCCGCCCGGCACGCAGGCGCCCACGATGCGCATGCCGTGGTACGAGGCGCGGTGCAGCTGGCGGGCCATGCCGGCCACGGCGGCCCGGTGGCCCACCGCCACCACGCTCTGCCCCGCCTCGCCCCGGGTGCGGCGCTCGTGCAGGCGACGGCGCACCGCGTAGCGGCCCACCAGGGTCAGCACGGTGGCCACGGGGAAGGCGACGACGACGTACCCGCGGGCGACGTCGAGGTTGAAGGCCCACGAGGAGGTGCCGACGAGGGCCACGACGGCGAGCGCCGCGGACAGCACGCGGTGGAACTCCTCGGAGCCCACGCCGAGGAAGCGCGGTTCGTAGGTCCGGAAGGCGCCCATGGCGACCACCCAGATCAGGGGCAGCAGCACGGCGCAGGCGACGACCGCGCGGCCGGCGGTGCTGTCCAGGTCGGCCGGGCGCCCGTTGAAGCGGGCGAAGAAGCCGGTGAAGGCGGCCAGCGCGGCCACGGTCGCGTCCAGGGCGACGATCTTCTGCACGTAGCTGCGCTGCCAGGCGGGTGTGCGCTCGGGCAGGCCGAGCGTCGTGCGCTGGCGGGGCAGCAGGAGCCGTTCGCGGCGCGCCGCGTCGGCCTGCTCGTCCGCCGGTGAGGTGCCCAGGAGCTGGTCCTCCAGCTCGCCGGGCTGTGTCCTGGATCCGGGCGCGTCGCTGATGCTCAAAGTCCCCCCTGGACTCGATCGGATCGCCGGTTCGCCGGCTCGGCCACCTGCGTGATCCCACCCCCATGGGACCGCGCGGCGCCGCACAGCGTAGGGGAACGTCACCTGGACGGCGCAAGCGTTCCGCAGCCCGTCCGGGCGTGTCCGGCCGGTTGCCCCTGGACGGCCTCACCCGTTCGGCGCAGCGCGACCGCGACGTCGCGCACGGTGACCTCGGGGTCGGCCGCCGACGGGGACCGGGCCGGGATCACTCGACGAGCTCGGAAGCCTCCAGCCACGCCTGCTCGAGCTGCTCGCGCTCGGCGCCCAGGGCGCGCAGCCGCCCGTCCAGCTCGGTGACGGCCGCCAGGTCGGTGGCGCGCTCGGCCAGCTCGGCGTGCAGCCGCTCCTCCTGCTGCGCCAGGCGGTCGAGCTGCCGCTCGACGCGGGCCATCTCCTTGCGCGCCGCCCGCACCGCGGCTCCGTCGGCGGCGGGCCGGCGCGCAGCACCACCACCCGCGCCGCCCGCCGGGGCCGCGACCTGCGCGGCCTTGGCCGCCGCCCGGCGCTGCAGGTACTCCTCCACCCCGCCGGGCAGGTCGCGCACCGCGCCGTCGCCGAGCAGGGCCACCTGCCGGTCGGTGATGCGCTCCAGCAGGTAGCGGTCGTGGCTGACGACGACGAGGGTGCCGGGCCAGCCGTCGAGCAGGTCCTCCACGGCGGCGAGGGTGTCGGTGTCGAGGTCGTTGGTGGGCTCGTCCAGCAGCAGCACGTTCGGCTCGGCCATGAGCAGCCGCAGCAGCTGCAGGCGGCGGCGCTCACCGCCGGAGAGGTCGTCCACGCGCGTCCAGGCGCGCTGGGCGGTGAAGCCCAGGCGCTCCAGCAGCTGGCCGGCGGGCACGTCCCGGTCGCCCAGGCGCACGTGGCTGGCGACCTTGTCCACGGCCTCCAGGGCGCGCAGCTCGCCGACCTCGTCGAGCTCGCGCACCTCCTGCGAGAGGGTGGCGACCACGACGGTGCTGCCGCGCTTGACCCGGCCCGCGTCCGGCTGCACCGTGCCGTTCACCAGGCCCAGCACGGTGGACTTCCCGGCACCGTTGACGCCGACCACGCCGACGCGGTCGCCGGGGCCCAGCCGCCAGGTGACGTGGTCCAGCAGCCGCTTGGGGCCGTAGGACAGCGACACGTCCTCGAGGTCGACGACGTCCTTGCCCAGGCGCGTGGTGGCCATGCGGGCCAGCTCGACGGAGTCGCGCAGCGGCGGCACGTCCTCGATGAGGGCGTTGGCGGCGTCGATGCGGAAGCGCGGCTTGCTCGTGCGGGCGGGGGCGCCGCGGCGCAGCCAGGCCAGCTCCTTGCGCAGCAGGTTCTGCCGGCGCTCCTCGGTGACGGCCGCCACGCGGGCGCGCTCGGCGCGGGTGAGCACGTAGGCGGCGTAGCCGCCGTCGTAGGGATCGACGACCCCGTCGTGGACCTCCCAGACGCGCTCGCAGACGGCGTCGAGGAACCACCGGTCGTGGGTGACGACGAGGAGCGCGCCGGAGCCGGGGGCCCAGCGGGTGCGCAGGTGCTGCGCCAGCCAGGCCACGCCCTCGACGTCGAGGTGGTTGGTGGGCTCGTCGAGCACGAGCAGCTCGCCGGCGGGGTCGGCGGCCAGCAGGGCGGCCAGCCCGACGCGGCGGCGCTGGCCGCCGGACAGGGTGCCGACCGCGGTGTCCAGCCCGCCGACGTCGGAGGCGTCCAGGTCGCCCAGCAGGCCGGCCACGACGTCGCGCACGCGCGGCTGGGAGGCCCAGGCGTGCTCGGGCAGGTCGCCCAGGACGGCCTCGCGCACGGTGGTCGCCGGCGGCAGGGCGTCGGCCTGCGCGAGCATGCTCATGCGCAGCCCGCCGGTGTGGGTGACGCGGCCGCCGTCGGGTTCCTGCTGCTTGGCGAGCAGGCGCAGCAGGGTGGACTTGCCGTCGCCGTTGCGGCCGACGACGCCGATGCGGTCCCCCTCGGAGACCCCCAGCGAGACGGCGTCGAGCAGCGTGCGCGAGCCGTGCACGACGGTCAGGGCCTCGGCGCTGACCAGGTTGGCTGCGGGCACGGTGCTCCTCCTGCGGGTGGGTGCGGTGGTGGGTGCGGTGGTGGGTGCGGTGGTGGGTGCGGTGCTGGGTGCGGTGGTGGGGGCTCAGCGGGCGCGGACGGCCTCGAGCACCCGGGCGCCGGGCACGGGGCCGGCGGCGGTGCGCACCCGCTCGCCGAAGCGCGGCCGCAGCTGCGCGGCGAGGCGGCGGGCGTCGGGCGCGGAGGCGGCCAGGAGGGCGACCGTGGGACCGGACCCGGAGACCAGGCCGGCCAGCGCCCCGGCGTCGGCGCCCGCGGCGAGCGTCCCGGTCAGCTCGGGCGCCAGCGAGCAGGCCGCGTCCTGCAGGTCGTTGGACAGCGCCCGGCCGAGGGCGGAGGGGGCCCCGGAGCGCACCGCGGCCTCCACGGCGCGCAGCCTCTCGCCGGCGTCGGCCTCGGGCACCGGCCGCCCCGACGCCTCCCGCAGGCGGTCGCACTCGGCGAAGACCTCCGGGGTGCTCAGGCCCCGCCCGGCGAGCACGAGCACCCAGTGGAAGGAGGCGGTGGTCAGCACCGGCACGAGCCGGTCGCCGCGGCCGGTGCCCACGGCGGTGCGACCGTGCAGGCAGAAGGGCACGTCGGCCCCGAGCTCGGCGCCCAGCTCCGTCAGGGCCTCCAGACCCAGGTGCAGGCCCCACAGGGCGTCGCAGGCGACGAGCGCCGCGGCGGCGTCGGCGGACCCGCCCGCCATGCCCCCGGCGACCGGCACGCCCTTGCGCACGCTCAGGTGGGCGCCGCGGTCCACGCCGGCGCGGGCGGCCAGCAGCAGGGCGGCGCGCAGGGCCAGGTTGCGCTCGTCCAGCGGCACGCCGTCCACGTCGGCGCCCGCCGTGCCGGTGACCTCCACGGAGAAGGTGTCGGCGTCGGTGGCGGTGACGTCCTCGGCCAGGTCGAGGGCCTGGAAGACCGTGACGAGGTCGTGGTAACCGTCGTCGCGGCGCGGGCCGACCTCCAGCAGGAGGTTGACCTTGGCCGGGGCGCGGGCGGTGACGGACTCCCGCGCGGGACTGCTGAGCACGGGGTCAGACCCTACGGCGTCCCGGCACCGGGCCGGTGCGCCGCGATCCGGGCGAAGGCGGCCACGTCCAGCTGCTCGCCGCGCGCGGCGGGGTCGACGCCGGCTGCGCGCAGCGCCTGCTCGGCACCGGCGGCCGACCCGGCCCAGCCGGCCAGGGCGGCGCGCAGGGTCTTGCGGCGCTGCGCGAAGGCGGCGTCGACCACGGCGAAGACCTCCTCGCGGCTCGCGGTGGTCTCCGGGGCGGGGCGGCGGGTGAAGGCCACCAGCCCGGAGTCCACCCGCGGCACGGGCCAGAACACCGGCGGCGGCACGGCACCGGCGCGGCGGGCCTCGGCGTACCAGGCGGTCTTGGCGCTGGGGATGCCGTAGGTGCGGCTGCCCGGCGGTGCCACGAGACGGTCGGCGACCTCGGACTGGACCATGACCAGGCCGTGCCGCAGCGACGGGAAGCGGGCCAGCATCGACAGCAGCACCGGCACGGCCACGTTGTAGGGCAGGTTCGCCACGAGGGCGGTGGGGGCCGGGCCGGGCAGCTCGGTGACGGCCACCGCGTCGGCCAGCACCACCTCCAGCTCGGCACCGGGGCGGGTGCGGGCGGCGACGGTCGCGGGCAGCTCGGCGGCCAGCACGGGGTCGATCTCGACGGCCACCACCCGGTCGACGACCTCGAGCAGGGCCAGGGTGAGCGAGCCCAGGCCGGGACCGACCTCCACGACGACGTCCCCGGGTTCCAGCCCCGCGACGCGCACGATGCGGCGCACGGTGTTGGCGTCGACGACGAAGTTCTGGCCGAGGGTCTTGGTGGGCCGCACGCCGAGGCGCCCGGCGAGCTCGCGCACGTCCCCGGCGCTCAGCAGGGACACGCCGGTCCCCGTCGCACGGGTAGGGAGGAGCTCGCCGGGCGCTCGGCCGGGCGGGTCGTGGTCAGAGGCGCTTGCCGCACGTGGGCCATTGTCCGGCACCGGAGCGCTGGTACAGCAGCTTGGCCCGGTAGGTCTGCTCGGCGGCCGACGCCTGGCTGGGCAGGCCGCTGCCGCCGACGGAGCGCCAGGTGGCCACGCTGAACTGGTAGAGGCCGTGGTACTTGCCGGTGGCGGAGACGATGCTCGGGTTCCCGCCGGACTCGCAGGCGGCCAGGGCCGACCAGTTCAGCGAGTCCACGCCGCCGCCGACGGAGCCGCCGCCGGAGGACGAGGCGGAGCTGCTCGCCGCGGCGGGTGCCGGGGCGGGCTGCGGCTTCTGCTTCGTGCCGACCTGCACGACCCGCTCGACGGGCTGGGCGTCGACGGTCTCGCCCACGGCGTCGTGCGCGACGCGCACGCCGTCGCGGAAGACGTCGTCGAAGGTGACGGTCTTGGAGCCGTCCACGCCCTCGGTGACGACCTTCCGCTCCCCCTCGTACAGGGCGTCGGTCTCCTCGGTGCGGCTGCCGTGCGGGATCGCGACCTGCTCGGTGCTCTGCGAGCGGTCCACGCGCACGACCTGCACCCGCATCTCGGGGGTCACGCGCGCGGCGGTGTCCACGGACACCTCGTCGCCCTCGCGGACGGTGACGCCGGTCTCGGCGAGCAGGGCGGCGACGTCGGCGGCCGTGGTGGTCACGGCCCGCTCCTGGCCGTCGGCGACGACGACGGCGCTCTTGGGGGTCACCACGTCCAGCACCAGGCCCGAGCGGCCCAGGGGCTGCGAGCGGGAGGCGGACAGCTGGGCGCCGTCGGCGCGCACGCCCAGGTCGGCGAGCGCCTCGTCGACGGTGCGGGCGGTGGTCCAGCGGACCTGCTGCTCCCCGTCGACCGTGAGGGTCAGCTGCCGGCCGTAGCGCACGACGATGTCGGTGCCGTCGGCGACGGCGGTGTCGACGGCGGGGGCGACGATGTCGTGGGGGCCGACCTCGACGCCCTCGGACTCGAGGACGTCGGCGACGGTGCCGCCGAAGACGCTCAGCTCGGTGCGCGAGCCGTCGGCGTCGAGGGTGACGTCCTTGTCGAGGACGGTGAACGCCGCGGTGCCGCCGAGCACGGCCGCGAGGGCGGTGCCCCCTGCGGCGATGCGGACGGTGCGGGACGTGGCGGGGAGGATGGTGCGCAACTGCACGAGGAGTCCTTCGACGTGCTTCCCGGGCACGAGCGCGGGCGCGGGCCGGTGTGAGGGGGACCCCCGTCCCCCACGTCGGCCGTGGCGCCCGGCCTGCTCGATCCGGCCGACTGCGCGGGACCGTAACCGCGCTGACATCGTTTCGACAAGTTCCCGTGATCCCTGGAGCCCTGTCGCGAGGAGTGATCACGCTGGAGCGAGCAGTGGACGCAACGTGATCACCGGGCGGAAGGTCTGCGGTGCAGCGCGTCCGGCGGAGGCCCCGCCGGACGGGCGCGGCACCGCCCGCCACACCGGGGGTGACGCAGCTCACCAGGGCCCGTAGACGGCCTCCGTGGTCGCGGCGAGCTGCCCGCACAGCTCCTCCAGGTCCGCGCCGAGGGTCCGCGCCATCGAGCGCACGGTCAGCGGCACGAGGTAGCCGGCGTTGGGCCGGCCGCGGTGCGGCACCGGGGTCAGGTAGGGCGCGTCGGTCTCCACCATGACCCGGTCGCGGGGCACCGCGCGCAGGGCCTCGCGCAGCGGCTCGGCGTTCTTGAACGTCACGGTGCCGGCGAAGGACAGGTAGTAGCCGGCGTCGGCGCAGGCGCGCGCCATCGCCGCGTCACCGGAGAAGCAGTGGAACACCGTGCGCTCCGGCGCCCCCTCCTCGGCCAGCACGCGCAGGACCGCGTCGTGGGCGTCGCGGTCGTGGATCTGCAGCGCCAGGCCCAGCTCCTTGGCGAGGGCGATGTGCGCACGGAAGGACTCCTCCTGCAGGTGCCACTGCTCCGGCGGCGTGCGGAAGAAGTCCAGCCCCGTCTCCCCCACCACCCGCACGCGCGGGTGCCGCGCGAGCTCGCGCACCTCGGCCAGCGCCGCGTCCAGCTCACCGCGCTCGACGAGACCGGGCACCTCGTTCGGGTGGATCGCCACCCCGCCCAGCAGCTGCGGGTGCCGGTCCACCGCCTCGACGGTCCACCGGGCGGCGGGCAGGTCGCAGCCGATCTGCACCGAGCGCGGCACCCCGGCCGCCGCGGCCGCCGCGAGCAGCGCGGCGACCTCGGCCGGGGAGGACTCCAGGTCCAGGTGGGTGTGGTTGTCGACCACCGGCACCGGCAGCGGTTCCGGTGCCGGTGGCCGGGAGCCCTCGCGCGGGCTCACCCGACGTCGGGGTCCTCGCCCCGCAGCCGGCGGTGCTCCTCCTCGACCACCGCGTCGACGTCGAGCTTGGTGAAGACCGGCTTCGGCGGCGCCACGGGCGTGCCGGGCACCACGCGCACCGAGCCCCAGCCCGGCAGGTTCTCACCGCGGCGGTAGTCGCCGGTCAGCACCGGGTACGAGCGCGAGGCGTCGTCGAGGTCGGTGACCTCGCGCAGCTCCGGCATCGGCGAGACGGTGCCGGTGCCGCCGAGGGCCTCGTGCACCGCCTGCGCCGAGTGCGGCAGGAACGGCGAGAGCAGCGTGCGGCAGTCCGAGACCGCCTGCGCCGTCACGTGCAGCACCGCGCGCATCCGCTCCGGGTCGGAGTTCTTGATCTTCCAGGGCTCCTGCTCGGTGAGGTACTTGTTGACCTCGCCGACCACGCGCATCGCCTCGCCGAGGGCGGCGCGCTGGCGGTGGGCCTCGATGAGGCCGCCGACCGCGCTGAACGCCCTGCCCGTCGTCTCCAGCACGCGCCGGTCGGCGTCGGTCCGCTCACCCGCCTCGGGGATCGAGCCGACGTTCTTGGCGATGAGGCTGGCCGTGCGGTTGACGAGGTTGCCCCAGCCGGCGACGAGCTCGGAGTTGGTGCGGGTGGCGAACTCCCGCCAGGTGAAGTCCGAGTCGTTGTTCTCCGGCCCGGCCGCGGAGATGAAGTAGCGCAACGCGTCCGGCTGGTAGCGGGCCAGGACGTCGCGCACGTAGATGACGACGCCGCGGCTGGAGGAGAACTGCTTGCCCTCCATGGTGAGGAACTCGCTGGCCACCACCTCGGTGGGCGGGTTGAGCGAGCCGAGCGGGCCGGGCTCGCCGCCCTTCGCGCCCTTCCCGTCGTGGGCGAGCAGCTCGGCCGGCCAGATCTGGGAGTGGAAGGTGATGTTGTCCTTGCCCATGAAGTAGTACGACTCGGCGGACGGGTCCGTCCACCAGGCGCGCCAGGCGTCGTCGTCGCCGGAGCGGCGCGCCCACTCCACCGACGCCGACAGGTAGCCGATGACGGCGTCGAACCACACGTACAGCCGCTTGGCGGGGTTGTCCTCCCACCCGGCCAGCGGCACCGGGATGCCCCAGTCGATGTCGCGGGTCATCGCCCGCGGCTTCATGTCCTTCAGCAGGTTCTGGGAGAACTTCAGCACGTTGGGCCGCCAGCGGCCGGTCTCGCCGCGGGTCTGCAACCAGGACCCGAGCGCGTCGGCGAGCGCGGGCAGGTCGAGGTAGAAGTGCTCGGTCTCCACGAACACCGGCGTCTCGCCGTTGACGCGGCTGCGCGGGTTCTTCAGCTCGATCGCGTCGAGCTGGTTGCCGCAGTTGTCGCACTGGTCGCCGCGGGCGCCGTCGAAGCCGCAGATCGGGCAGGTGCCCTCCACGTAGCGGTCCGGCAGGGTGCGCCCCGTGGACGGGGAGATGGCGCCCATGCCCTTCTTCGCGACCATGTACCCGTTGCGGTGCACGGTGCGGAACATCTCCTGCACCACGGCGTAGTGGTTGCGCGTGGTGGTGCGGGTGAAGAGGTCGTAGGCCAGGCCCAGGCCGTGCAGGTCCTCGGCGATGACGCGGTTGTAGCGGTCGGCCAGCTCCTGCGGGCTCACGCCCTCCTGCTCGGCCTGCACGAGGATCGGGGTGCCGTGCTCGTCGGTGCCCGAGACCATGAGGACGTCGTGACCCGCCATCCGCATGTACCGGCTGAACACGTCGGAGGGGACGCCGAAGCCGGCGACGTGGCCGATGTGGCGGGGGCCGTTGGCGTAGGGCCAGGCCACCGCGGACAGGACGTGGGTCATGGGGCGATCCTAGGGCGCCCGGCGGGGGCCACCGGGTGGGCCACCGGGTGGGCTACCGGGTGGGCCCGCCCTCCGGCGGCCGGACCGCGGCGGGCTCCGCCGCCTGCGGGGCGGGCCGGGTCCGCTGGTCGGGCCGGGTCTGCTGGGCGGGCTGGGCGGGCACGGGGGCGGGCGGCAGCTGCGCGGGGCGCGGGCCGCCCGGCAGGGCGAACAGCCACGCGGCCCCGGCCCGCAGCAGCAGCGCGTGCACGCCCACCGAGGCCAGGACGAGCGCCGCCGAGAGCAGCGGCGGGTAGAGCAGGGCGGCGGCCTGCGGCAGCGGACCGGGCAGGGCGCTCAGCAGCCGCTCGTCGAGGACGAGCAGCACCGGGTGCAGCACGAACAGCAGGACGGGGTGCAGCACGTACACCGGCAGGGTCCGGCGGCCCAGGCGCACCCAGGGCGCGGCCAGCCGGGGCAGGGAGGTGGTCAGCTGCACCGCGAGCAGGACACCGGTGGTCACCGCGAGCAGCCGCAGCGGCAGCTCCGCCACGGCCTGGCCGACGACCCCCGGGTCCAGCCGCCACAGCAGGACGCCTGCGCCGAGCAGCCCGGCGGCGGCGACCGCGGCCCACAGCGGTCGCGGGCGGGCGGCCAGCTCCCGCAGCCGGCCGGCGCAGGCCGCGCCGAGGAAGTACCACACGCCGTTCTGCAGCACCGACTCCGAGCCCCAGGGCGCCGGGAGCCAGGTGGCGAAGGAGGCCGTGGCGACCGCGGCCGCCGCCGCGACGACGACGGCCCGGGGCAGGCGGGCGGTGAGCTTGCCGATCGTGAAGTACAGGGCCAGCGCGTAGAGGAACCAGGGACCCACCCCTCCGGCGAGGCCGGCGGTGAGCCACCCGGCGGGGTCCGCGGGCACGACGAGCCCGAGGCTGCCGGCCTCGAGCCCACCGCCGGCGACGGCGCCGACGGCCAGCCCGGTGAGGGTCCACAGGAGCAGCCACACCACGTGCAGGTAGGCGTAGGTGCCCACGCGGGGCCGCAGCACCGACGACCAGGGCCGCTGCAGGGCGCGCACCGCGAAGTAGCCGGCGACGGCGAAGAACAGCGGCATGCGCAGCGGGCGCAGCACCTCGTTGAACATCGACCACAGCCACTGGGCGCCCGAGGCGCCGGGCCAGGCCCGCTCGACGACCGGCAGGTAGTGGAACCACGTGACGTGCCCCAGCACGACCAGCGCCACGCTGGCGCCCTTCGCCGCGTCCGCCCACTCCTGGCGGCTGGTGGCGGGCGCGGCTGTTCGAGCGGTCATGACGGTCTCCCCCGGTGCCTTCGTCCCCCGACGGCTCGCCACCCGGCGGTGACGGCTCGTCGCCGAGGGGTGAGACTAGTGATTCGGGAGGGGGTCGGGCAGGTGGTTCGCTGATCCGTTCGGGTGGTCCGCCCCGGTGCGCGGGGACGGTGCCCGACCACCCGGTGCGGGCCCACCCCGTGTGGTCACCGCCAGTGCGGGGCCCGCGTGCGGCGGTGCGGGGCGCCGCCCCACTCCTCCAGGGGCGCCGACCACCACCACCAGTCCGGGTCGTGGCCCAGCCCGTCCAGGTGGCGACGGCCGGTGACGGCCAGCAGGACCGTCGCGGGATCGGCCACGTCCAGGGCGTGCGCGGCCCACGGGAAGACGCGCCGCACGGTGCGCTCGCACACCCCGGTGGGCAGCGGCAGCTCCACCTGCAGCGCGCCGGCCGCGTCGGTGCCGTGCACGAGGACCTCCGTGACGGCCATGCCGCACCAGCCGGCGGCGTCGGCCAGGCCGCTGGGGTGCCAGGCGCGCTCGCGCCCGAGGCCCCCGAGGACCGCGGCCAGCACCGCGGCCGCGCCGTCGACGTCGGCGAGCTGCTCGGACGGCACGGCCGGGCGCCCCTCGCGCAGCGGCGGGCGCGGGCCGGTGGCCCGGGTGGCGACCAGCCCCGCGTACAGCAGCAGCGCGTCGGCCACGTGGCTGACGCTGCGGGCCGCGCTCCAGCGGGTCGGCGCGGCGGGGCGCTCCCACCGCTCGTCGTCGTCGGCGCGCGCCGCCAGCGGGGCGAGGGCGCGCGCGGCGGCGAGGACGTCGCCGGCGCGGGGGTGCTCGGGGGGCTGCGGACGCTCGGAGGGCTCGGGCTGCTCGGGCACGGCTCTCCCGGGGGTCGGGTCCGTCGCGGGGTGCGGTGCGAGGCTACCGGTCGTGATCACCGGCCGTCACCCCGCTCGCCGGGCGCGTGTCGCACCCGGGTCGTAGCGTCGGGCCCGTGAGCGAGAACACCGGCGCAGAGCAGGCCCCCGACCCCGCCCAGAACGCCGAGAAGGACCCGGAGACCTGGGTCACCGGCGACGAGCCGATGACCGGCCCGCAGCAGAGCTACCTGCAGACCCTCGCCCGCGAGGCCGGCCGGGACCTGCCCGAGGGCCTGACGAAGGCGCAGGCCTCCGAGATGATCGACGAGCTGCAGCAGCAGACCGGCCGCGGGCAGTAGCCGCGGTGGCGCCCGGTCCCGCGGTCGCGCCCGGGGCGGGGGCGCGGCTGGCGTCGGTCACGGTGGACGCGGCCGACCCGCCCGCCCTGGCGCGCTGGTGGGCGCGCGCGCTGGACTGGCGCCTCGGTCACGCCGACGCCGGCGAGGTGGACGTCGACCCCCCCGAGGGCGAGCCCGGGGTCCCGCTGGTGTTCGTGCCGGTCCGGGACGCCAAGGACGGGCCGAACCGCGTGCACCTGGACCTGGACACCTCCTCCCCCGCCGAGCAGCGGGAGACGGTGCAGTACCTGCTGGACACCGGCGCCCGGCGCGCTGACGTCGGCCAGGGCGACGCCCCGTGGGTGGTGCTGGCGGACCCGGAGGGCAACGAGTTCTGCGTGCTGGACCCGCGCCCGCAGTACGAGGGCTGCGGGCGGGTGGCGGCCGTCGTGGTGCAGGCGCTGCGCCCGCAGGCGCTGGCGGCCTTCTGGGCCCCGCTGACCGGCTGGGACGTCGTGCGCTCGGACCCGGCCGCCTCGGCGCTGCGCGACGGCCACCGCGGGCCGTACCTGGAGTTCGTGCGCACCGCGACGCCGCACGCGGTGAAGAACCGCTGGCACCTGGACGTGCGGCCCACCTCCCCGCCACCGGGGCAGGACCGGGTGGTGCGCGCCGCCCGCGAGGCCGGGGCCCGGCCGGTGGACGTCGGCCAGCACCGGCGCGTCAGGTGGGTGGTGCTCGCCGACCCGGAGGGCAACGAGTTCTGCGTGCTGTCCGGCCGGGCGGGCTGAACGCCCGCCGGGTGCGCCCGGCGCTCCGGGCGGACACCATGGGCGGGATCGGTGCCCGCCCGCGGTGCCGGCCGGACGGAGAGGACCTTCCCGTGAGCGGTGGACTCGTGGCCCTGCTCGACGACGTGGCGGTGCTGGCGCGCGCCGCCGCCGCGTCCGTCGACGACATCGGTGCCGCGGCGGCACGAGCCGGCGTGAAGGCCGCCGGTGTCGTCGTCGACGACACCGCCGTCACGCCCCAGTACGTGCGGGGCCTGGCGGCCGAGCGCGAGCTGCCGATCGTCCGCCGCATCGCGCTGGGCTCGCTGCGCAACAAGCTGCTGCTGATCCTGCCCGCGGTGCTGCTGCTGAGCCAGTTCCTGCCGTTCCTGCTCACCCCGATCCTGATGCTCGGCGGGGCCTACCTCTGCTACGAGGGCGTGGAGAAGGTGTGGGGCAAGCTCAGCGGCCACGGGCACGGGCACGGCGAGCAGGAGCAGCTCGCGGACGAGGACACGATCGTCTCCGGGGCGGTGCGCACCGACTTCATCCTGTCGGCCGAGATCATGGTGATCTCGCTCGACCAGGTGACCGACGAGCCGTTCGTGTCCCGAGCGGTCGTCCTGGCGGTCGTCGCGGTCGCCATCACCGTCCTGGTGTACGGCGTCGTCGGCCTGATCGTGAAGATGGACGACGTGGGGCTGCGCCTGTCCCGCACGCCCGGCAGCGCCCTGGCCGGTCTGGGGCGCGGGCTGGTGAAGGGGATGCCCCGGCTGCTGACCGCCCTGACGGTCGTCGGGACCGCCGCGATGCTGTGGGTCGGCGGTCACATCCTGCTGGTGGGCGCCGACGAGCTCGGACTGCACGCCCCGTACGGGCTCGTGCACCACGCCGAGGAGGCGGTCCACGAGGCCACCGGGGCGCTCGGCGGCGTCCTCGGCTGGACGACCAACACGCTGGGCAGCGCGCTCGCCGGGCTGGTCGTCGGCGCGCTCGTCGTGCTCGTCGTCACCCTCGTCGCACGCCTGCGCGGGGGCCGCGGCGCGCACGGGGACGGAGCGCACGAGGACGGAGCGCACGAGGACGGAGCGCACGAGGACGGCACGCGCGGGAGCACCGCGCACGGCGGCACCGGGCGCGGGGACGCCTGACCCCCCGGCAGCGGCGGGACGGGGTCAGGGCAGCAGCAGGAGCTTGCCCGTGGTGCGCCGGCCCTCGAGGTCCTCGTGGGCGCGGCGCACGTCGGCCAGCGGGTGCGTCGCCCCGATCCGCACGTCGAGCCGCCCGTCCGCGACCCAGCCGAACAGCTCACCGGTGCGCCCCAGCAGCTCGGCGCGGTCCCGGGTGTACGACGCCAGGGTGGGCCGGGTCAGGAACAGCGAGCCGGCGGCGTTGAGGCGCTGCACGTCGAGGGGCGGCACCTGCCCGGACGAGCCGCCGTACAGCGCGAGCAGACCCCGCGGGCGCAGCGCGGCCAGCGAGTCGTCGAAGGTGGCCGCGCCCACGCCGTCGTAGACGACGTCGACGCCCCGGCCGCCGGTGAGCTCGCGGGCGCGGCGGGCGGCGTCGGCGTAGCGCACGACCTCCTCGGCGCCGGCGGCGCGCGCCAGGTCGGCCTTCTCCTCGGTGGAGGTCGTCGCGAGCACCCGTCCGCCGCGCAGCCGCACGACCTGCGTCAGCAGCAGCCCGACACCGCCGGCGGCGGCGTGCACGAGCGCCCAGGTGCCCTCGGTGACGCGGAACGTGTCGGTGGCGAGGTAGTGCGCGGTCAGCCCCTGCAGCAGCACGGCCGCCGCGGTGCGCGCGTCCACGCCCTCGGGCACGGGCACCAGCTCCCCGGCGGCGACGAGCACCCGTTCGGCGTAGCTGCCCGGCCCCTCCTTCCACGCCACGAGGTCCCCCGGGGCGAACCCCTCGACGCCCTCGCCGGCGCGCACGACGCGGCCGGCGCCCTCGCTGCCGAGGACGGCGGGCAGGTGGAGCGGGTACACCCCGCTGCGGCGGTAGGTGTCGATGAAGTTCACGCCCGCGGCCTCCACGGCCACGAGCACCTGACCTGGGCCCGGCTCCGGCTCCGGCACCTCGACGAGGGTGAGGACCTCCGGGCCGCCGGTGGCGGTGATCTGCACGGCTCGCACGCCGCGATCCTGCCCGACGCCCGGGCGGGGCGTCAGCCGCCGGTGCTCTCCCGCACCACGAGCCGGTGCTCGGCGACCAGGGTGCGCGGCGGGGCGTCCAGGCCGTCGAGGCGCTCGGCCAGCAGCGCGAGGGCCTGCTCGGCGATGGAGGTGCGGTCGAGGGTCACGGTGCTGAGGGTGGGGGCGCAGAAGCGTGACTCCTCGACGTCGTCGACCCCGACGACCGCGACGTCCTCGGGCACGCGCCGCCCCAGCCGGCGCAGGGCGTGCAGGGCACCGAAGGCCAGCAGGTCGTTCGCGGCGAAGATCGCGTCGACGTCGGGGCGAGCGGTCAGCAGCTCCACCACGGCGTCGTGGCCGTGCCCGCGCTCCCACTCGGGCGTCGGCCGCAGGAGCTGCGGGTCGACCTCGATCCCGGCCCGCTGCAGCGCCCGGCGGTAGCCGGCGAGGCGCTGGGCGAGCACCGGGGAGCGCTCGGCGTCCTTGTCCCCGAGGAAGGCGATGCGCCGGCGGCCGCGCTCGAGCAGGTGGGTGGTGGCCACGTCACCGACGGCCACGGAGTCGACGGTGACGCGGTCGGCGTCGGCGCCCTCGCCGTTCTCGCCGATGAGCACCGCGGGCGTCCGGTCGCGCCGCTCGGCCAGCACGCCGGTGGGGATGTTCAGGGGCACGAAGACCAGCCCGTCGACCATGCGGACCCCGAACCCCTCGGCGGCCTGGCGCTCGCGGTCGGGGTCGGCGTCGGTCTGCTCGACGAGCAGGGTCAGCCCGCGCTCGCGGGCCGCGTCGACGAGAGCGCTGGTGAGCTCGCCGTAGTAGGGGCTGGTGACGTGCGGCACGGCCAGCGCGATCAGCCCGCTGCGGCCCTGCCGCAGCTGGCGGCCCATCCCGTTGGGGCGGTAGTCCAGCTGCTCGATGAAGGCGCGCACGCGCTCGCGCATCTCGGGGCGCACGTGCGGGTGGTCGTTGACCACGTTGGAGACGGTCTTGATGGAGACGCCGGCCGCTGCGGCGACGTCCTTGAGCGTCGTCGCTCGGGTCGCTGGCATGGGCGCATCATGGCACCGATCCCTCCGGCCGCGGCACCGCCCCGCCGGACTCGCTTGACGCACCGCGGTTCGAGGGTGTTTGGTTCTTCCAACGTTGCAAGGAAGCATGGGAGGTCGACGATGACCCGCACTACCCCCTCGCGCAGGACAGTCCTGCGCGCAGCGGGTGCGGCCGCAGCAGGGGTGGGCGCCACGGGGCTCGCCTCGTGCGCCACACCGGTCACGGGCAGCGGCTCGGGCACGCAGCTGGCGTACTGGAACTTCTTCACCGGTGGTGACGGCGAGCGGATGGTCGAGCTCGTCGACAGCTACCGCGCGGAGGCGCCGTCCGTGGACGTGACGGCCACGACCCTCATGTGGGGTGCGCCGTACTACACGAAGCTCGCGATGGCCTGCGCCGGCGGCCGCGCACCGGACCTGGCGACGATGCACGTCTCGCGCCTGGGCCCGTTCGCCGCGCACCTGCTCGACCCGTTCGACCTCGACGAGCTCGCGGCCCGCGGGATCACGCAGGACCAGTTCCCGAGCCGGGTGTGGGAGAACGCACAGGTCGACGGTGAGCTCTACGCCCTGCCCCTGGACACGCACCCGATGGTGCTCTACGTGAACACCGACCTGTGCTCGCAGGCCGGCCTGATGGGCGACGACGGCGAGCTGGCCCCCATCACCTCCGTCGAGCAGTTCTTCGACGCCGGCCGCCGCCTGGCCGAGGTGACCGGCTCGACCGGCATCTCCTGGGCCGCAGCCGACGGCCTCGCCAGCTGGATGATGTTCTGGTCGATCTTCCGCCAGATGGGCGGGGTGATGGAGCTGCCCGACGGCGGCCCCGCGCAGGTGGACCGCGAGGTGATGACCGCGACGTTCTCCTTCATCCGGGACATGACCGACGGCACGATCTGCTCGCAGACGCTGGACGGCCCGGCGGCACCGGCGGTGTTCGCCAGCCAGCAGGCCGGGTTGTTCGTCCTGGGTCCCTGGGAGCTCATCACCGCCGAGACCGCGGGGATCCCGTTCACGATGGTCCCCTTCCCGGCGCTCTTCGGGGACGCTCCGCTGATCCGCGCGGACAGCCACAGCTTCGTCCTGCCGCGGCAGCTCTCGGTCGACCCGGAACGCCGCGCGGCCGCCTACGACATGGCCGCCTCAATGCTGCGCAACAGCCTCTCGTGGGCCGGCGGCGGGCACATCCCCGCGCTGTCGGCCGTCTCGGAGAGCCCGGAGTTCCTGACCCTGGAGCCGCAGTCGAACTACGCCGAGGCTGCCGAGTTCGTCGAGTACGACCCGGCCGCGTACTTCTCCGGGTCCGGCTCGCAGCTCATGTCCTACGGCGGGCAGCAGATCCTCGGCGTCTCCACGCGCGCCCAGACGCCCGAGCAGGCCACCGAGAACCTGGTGACCTGGCTCGACCAGCAGCTCGCCATCCCCAGCCCGGTCTGAGCCGGCCCTCGACGACAGAGGTACTCCATGGCCACCACCGCGAGCGGCGCCACCGTCGTGCCGCCGCCCGGGGCGACGCAGCCCCGGCGCAAGACCCCGTCCCTGACGACGAACCCCGGTGGGTTCTGGTTCGTCCTGCCCTTCCTGGTCGTGTACGCGGCCTTCACGATCTTCCCGGTCCTGTACGGGCTGGGGATGAGCTTCTTCAACGTCAGCCTCGCCGGTGCCCCGACGACGTTCGTGGGCGTCGACAACTACGCCGAGCTGCTCGGGGACGCCCAGGTGTGGCGGACCCTCGGGCACACCCTGCTGTTCACCGTGCTCTCCACGGTCCCCCTCATCCTGGTGTCGCTGGCGATGGCGCTGCTGGTGCACACCGGCGTCAAGGGCCAGTGGTTCTGGCGCTTCTCCTTCTTCGCCCCCTACCTGCTGCCCGTGTCCACGGTCGTCCTGATCTGGAACTGGCTGATGCAGGGCGACTTCGGTTTCATCAACGGGATCCTGGACTTCGTCGGACTGCCCAAGGTCGGCTGGCTCAGCGACGAGAGCGTCGCCCTGACCTCGGTCGTCCTCATCACCGTGTGGTGGACCGTCGGCTTCAACTTCCTGCTGTACCTGGCGGCCCTGCAGGCCATCCCCGAGTCCGTGTACGAGGCCGCCGCCCTGGACGGTGCGGGCGGCTGGCGGCGGACGCTGTCCATCACCCTGCCCCTGCTGAGGGGGACGACCGGCCTGGTGATCGTCCTGCAGATCCTCGCGTCCCTGAAGGTCTTCGACCAGGCGTACATCCTGTTCAACGGCTCCGGCGGACCGGGCGGCGCGGCTGCGCCGATCCTGCAGTACGTGTACGACACCGGGTTCGTGAACTACCGCCTGGGCTACGCCTCGGCGATCTCCTACGTCTTCTTCGCCCTCATCATCGTCGTCTCGCTCGGGCAGTTCGCCCTGAGCCGTCGCCGGGGAAGGACCGCAGCATGAGCACCCCGACCATCCCCCGGGCCGAAGCGGCGGCGACCACCTCGCGCAGCGGCGCCAAGGTGCGCCAGTACTCGCCCATGGGCCGCGCCCTCGTCGTCACGGCACTGATCGTCGTGGCAGTGCTGTGGCTGGCGCCGCTGGCGTGGGCGCTCATCACGTCCCTGAAGCCGGAGGGCGAGACGACGGACGTCCCGCTGCAGCTGGTGCCCGACGCCGGGTACACCGGGACCGCCTACGAGTCCGTGCTGAGCAACGACAACCTCATCCGGTGGTTCGTGAACTCGACCTTCGTCGCCGTCGTCGTCACGGCGCTGACGCTGGTCGTCTCGGCGCTGGCCGCCTACGGGTTCTCCCGGTGCGACTTCCGCGGCAAGGGACTGCTGTTCGCCCTGACGATCGCCGGGATCATGATCCCGCCGCAGATCCTCATCGTCCCGCTGTACCGCGAGGTCCTCGCGATGGGCCTGGCCGACACCTACTGGGGCATCATCCTGCCGCAGCTGGCCGTGCCGACGATGGTCTTCATCCTGAAGAGCTTCTTCGACGGGATCCCCCGGGAACTGGAGGAGGCCGCCCGGGTCGACGGCGCCGGCTCGTTCCGCATCTTCTGGCAGGTCGTCCTGCCGCTGTCGCGGTCCATCCTCGCCGCGGTGGGCATCTTCATCTTCATCAGCGCCTGGAACAACTTCCTGTGGCCGTTCATCATCACGTCGAACCCGGACCTCATGACGCTGCCCGTCGGGCTGGTGCAGGTGCAGTCCAGCTTCGGTGTCCGCTACGCGCAGGTGATGGCCTCGGCGCTGCTGGCCGGCCTCCCGCTGATCATCGTGTTCATGCTGTTCCAGCGCCAGATCATCCGCGGGGTCGCCACCACCGGCCTCGGCGGCCGCTGAAGCCCTCCTCGAACCACCACCCTGGAAGGACCCCCGTGCGCAACGCCCGCCTCACCCTCGACCCCGCCTTCACCGTCGGCCCCGTCCCGCACCGACTGTTCGGCTCCTTCGTGGAGCACATGGGTCGCTGCGTGTACACCGGCATCTTCGAGCCGGACCACCCCACCGCCGACGAGGACGGCCTGCGCGGCGACGTCCTGGAGCTGACGAAGCAGATCGCCCCCACCGTGGTGCGCTACCCCGGCGGCAACTTCGTCTCCGGCTTCGAGTGGGAGGACTCCGTCGGCCCGCGCGAGGAGCGTCCCCGGCGCATCGACCGCGCCTGGCGCTCGGTGGAGACGAACCAGTTCGGCCTGGCCGAGTTCGACTCCTGGGCCCGCAAGGTCGGCACCGAGACGATGATGGCCGTCAACCTCGGCACCCGCGGCCTGCAGGACGCCTGCAACCTGCTCGAGTACACGAACCTGAACTCGGGCACCAAGTACTCCGACCTGCGCGTCGCCCACGGCACCAAGGACCCGCTGGACATCAAGCTGTGGTGCCTGGGCAACGAGCTGGACGGGCCCTGGCAGACCGGCCACAAGACGGCGCACGAGTACGGCCGCCTGGCCGCCGAGACCGGCATGGCGATGCGCTCCATCGACCCGGACATCGAGCTGGTGGCCGTGGGCTCCTCCAGCCGCTCGATGCCGACGTTCGGCGAGTGGGAGTCCACCGTCCTGGACCTCTCGTACCACGCGGTCGACTACATCTCCTGCCACGCCTACTACGAGGAGTCCGACGGCGACGCCGCCAGCTTCCTCGCCTCGGCCGTCGACATGGACCTGTTCATCGACCAGGTCGTCGCCACCGCCGACGCGGTGCGCGCGAAGGGCAAGCACAACAAGCGCATCAACATCTCGTTCGACGAGTGGAACGTCTGGTACCAGTCGCGCCCCCACCACGCCCCCGGCGTGCAGCCGTGGGACGTCGCCCCGCGCGTCATCGAGGACGAGTACTCCATCACCGACGCCGTCGTCGTCGGCACCCTGCTGAACTCGCTGCTGCGCCACGCCGACCGCGTCACCATCGGCGCGCAGGCCCAGCTGGTCAACGTCATCGGCCTGCTGCGCAGCGAGGCGGGCGGGGAGGCGTGGAAGCAGACCATCGCCCACCCCTTCGAGCAGATGCGCCACCTCGCCACCGGCGACGTGCTGCGGGTCGCGACGACGTCCGACAAGTACGAGACCGACAAGTTCGGCGACGTCGACGTCGTGGACGCCAGCGCCACCTGGAACGACGACACCTCCACGGTCTCGCTGTTCCTCGCCAACCGCGACCAGTCCGAGAGCGCCTCCGTCGAGGTGTCCCTGCGCGGCTTCGACGTCTCGAAGGTCGTCAACGCGAAGGTGCTGGCCGCCACCGAGGGCCAGGACCGCAACACCACCAACGCGACCGGCTCGCACGACCAGGTGGGCCTGCGCCCGCTTCAGGACGTCTCGATCGTCGACGGCGTGGCCACCGTCGTGCTGCCGCCGCTGTCGTGGGCGGTCGTGCAGGTCGCCAAGGCCTGACGGTCACCGTGGGCTGACGGGGACTAGATCCAGCCGGCGCGGCGTGCCGCGACGACGGCCTCGTGCCGGTTGGACACCCCCAGCTTGCCGACGCAGCTGGACAGGTGGTTGCGGACGGTGCCCGGCGAGAGGGAGACGCGCACGGCGATCTCCTCGATGCCGGCACCGTCCGCCGCCAGTTCCAGGACGTCGGCCTCCCGCGGCGTCAGGGGGCTCTCCCCCGCCGCGATGGCGTCGGCCGCCAGTTCCGGGTCGACGTAGCGCCCGCCGGCGGCGACGGTGCGGATGGCCTCCGCCAGCACCGAGCCGGAGGCGGTCTTCGGCAGGAAGCCCCGCACCCCCAGCTCCAGCGCCCGCTTGAGGTAGCCGGGCCGGCCGTGGCTGGTGAGGATCAGCGTGGTGCAGCCGGGCACCTCCGCGTGCACGGCCTCGGCGACCGCGAGCCCGTCCGCCCCGGGCATCTGCAGGTCCAGCACCGCCACCCGGGGCAGCTCCTTGCGGGCCATCGCGATCGCCTCCGGCCCGGAGGCGGCCTGCGCGACGACGTCGATGTCGTCCTGCAGCTGCAGCAGCCCCGCCACCGCCGAGCGCACGAGGTTCTCGTCGTCGGCCAGCAGCACCCGGATCGGTTCGCCCGCCGCGGCGCTCACGCGCTCACCACCGGCAGCTCCGCGCGCAGCGCGAAGGTGCCCTCGTGGCGCTCGGTGCTCAGCTCCCCGCCCAGCGGCCGCAGCCGCTCGGCCAGCCCCACCAGGCCCGAACCGCGCCCCGGCGCCGCACCGGGCGCCCCGTCGTTCTCGATCAGCACCCGCACCGGTCCCTCCCCGCCACCGCGCACCTCGATGCGGCACCGCGTCGCCGCCGCGTGCCGCACCACGTTGGTCACACCCTCCCGCACGACCCAGGCGGCGGCGGTGCGGGCCGCCTCGGACGCACCGGCGGCCTCGGCGGTGACCGTGCACTCCACGCCCGCCGAGCGCAGCAGGGCCGCCGCACCCTCCAGCTCCGCGTCCAGGTCCACCCCGCGGTAGCCGCGCACCACCTCACGCACCTCGCGCAGCGACTCCTGCGCGATGCGGCGCACCTCCTCGGCGCGCTCGACGGCCTCCGGGCGCCCGCGGCGGGCCAGCTCGGCGACGAGGTCGCTGGTGACGGCGATGGCGGACAGGTCCCGGCCGACGACGTCGTGCAGGTCGCGGGCGAACCGCAGCCGCTCCTCCGCCACCGCCAGGCGCGCGCGGTCGCGCTGGGCACCGGCCAGCCGGCGCACCACGTCGACGATCCACATCGACAGCTGCACGGTGACGGCCAGGAACGCGAACGCGCCCACCAGGAGCACACCCGCCAGCAGGCCCTGCTGCGGCCACGCGAAGCCGTCGCGGTGCAGGACCAGCAGCCCCGCCCCCGCGAGCACCGCCAGCAGGACGCTGCGCCGGGTGCCGAGGAAGGCCGCCGGGCCGAACAGCGCCCCGACCACGACGACGCGGGCGATCGCACCGCCCCGCTCCGGCGGCAGCAGGGCGGTGGCGGCGAAGGCCGCCGCGGTGACCGCGGCCAGCGCGAGCCACCACGGGCCCGGCACCGGCCGGCCGGCGATCTGCCGGTCCAGGACGAGACCGACGGCCACCGCGTGGACCACCACCGCCGCCAGGACGGCGAGGGCGGCGGCCGCCTCCTGCGCCAGCGCCCCGCTGCGCCCCACCTGCCCGAACGTCAGGGACGGGCCGATGGTCAGCAGCAGGGCGAAGGACTGGCGGGTGTAGAGGGTGATGCGCTCGACGTCGTCCTTGCCGCCCCACCAGCGGCGCCACCGGCCGCCCGCCCCCCGAGGGTCCACGCGCTCCACGCGCCCCACCCTGCCAGGCACCGGGCGGCGTTCAGGAGCGCGGGGACCAGCGGAACCGCGCGCGCACCACGAGCGAGCCCAGCAGCACCCAGGCCAGCAGCGTCGCCGTCCACACCGCGACGTCGGCGGCCGACGGGTCGCCGATCCAGCCGGCGCGCACCAGCTCCACCACCGGCGCCAGCGGCGTGAACCCCGCCACCCGGGCCAGCGCGCCCGGCAGGGCGTCGGCGGGGACGAACAGCCCGGCGCCCAGGCCGCACACGGCGATCACCGGCAGGCTGGTGATCTGCGCGGACTCCAGGGTGCGGGTGAACGCGGCGGTCACCAGGGCGAGCAGGGCCATCACCGCGCACCCCAGGACGACGGCGAGCGCGAGCAGCAGCGGGCGCCCCGGCAGCGGCATGTCGAGCGCGACCGCGCCCGCGACGCCGAAGACGGCGGCGATGGCCACGGTCAGGGCCGCCGACGGCACCGCCATCGCGGTCAGGACCTCCTCGTCGGCGGCCTCACCGGTGCGCAGCCGCTGCAGCACGCCCTCCTCGCGGCGGGCCACGGCGGCGGACAGGACGTTGTAGAAGACGACCATCAGCAGCAGCACCCCCAGGAGCAGGTTCACCGCGCCCGCGGCGCCGGTGGGGGTGGCCAGCCGGGCGCCCGCGACGGAGGCCACCAGGGCGACGAAGCCGACCGGCAGGGCGAGGGCGGTGAACAGCGCGGTGCGGTTGCGCCGCAGCATCCGACCCTCCGCGCCCGCCAGGGCCGCGGTGCGGCGCAGCGACCCGGGCAGCGGGCCGCGCGCGGGCGCGGCGGCGGGCAGTGCCGCGACGCGGGGCGGGGCGTCGGTCGTGGTGCTCATCGGGTCTCCTCCGGGAGGTGGGGGTGGTCAGCGGGTCTCGTCAGCGCTGCGCGCCAGGGCGAGGAAGGCGGTCTCCAGGGACGCGGGCGTGGCCCGCAGCTCCGGCAGCTCCAGGCGCTGCGCGTCCGCCCACGCCAGGACGCGGGCGAGGGTGCGCTGCAGCGAGGCGGTGCGCACCACCACGTGCCGGCCGTCGAAGGACACCGCGTCGCCGGGGGCCAGGGCGGTGTCGTCGGGGCGGCCGGCGTCGCGGTGCCAGCGCACCTCGGCGCGGTGGGTGGCGACGACGTCGGCGACGGTGCCCTCGGCGACGACGAGGCCGCGGTGCATCACGGCCAGCCGGTCGGCCAGGTGCTCGGCCTCCTCCAGGTGGTGCGTGGTCAGCAGCACCGCGGTGCCGGCGGCGGACAGGTCGCGCACCAGGTCCCACACGGCGCGGCGGCTCTCGGCGTCCAGGCCGGTGGTCGGCTCGTCGAGCAGCAGCAGGTCGGGGTCGCCCAGCAGCGCCACGGCCAGGTCCAGGCGGCGGCGCTCCCCGCCCGAGAGGCTCTTGACGGTCGTGCTCGCCCTGCGGGTCAGGTCCAGGACGTCGAGGACGTCGCCGACGGGGCGGGCCGCGGTCAGGGTCGCCGCCCAGGTGGTGGCGGCCTCGGTGACGGTGAGGTCGCCGGGCAGCCCGCCGGACTGCAGCACCACGCCGGTGCGCGGGCGCACCCGGCGGCGCTCGCGGACGGGGTCGTGGCCGAGGACGCGCACGGTGCCGGAGGTGGCGGCCGCCAGGCCCGCGACGACCTCGGTGGTGGAGGTCTTGCCCGCGCCGTTGGTGCCGAGCAGGCCGAAGACCTCCCCGGGCTGGACGGTGAAGCTGATGCCGCGCACGGCCTCGGCCCCGGAGGCGTGGGTGCGCCGCAGGTCGCGCACCTCGACGGCGGCGGGAGCGGGTCCACCGGCACCGCGACCGGTGCGCTGCAGCGGTTCCGCGGGGGTCTGCGTCGTCATGCCCCCATCGTTCCCCCGGGTGCGGGCCCGGCCCCGTGCCCGCCGTCACGACTCCGGCGGTGCCGTGCACGGCCCGGGCATGACGAACGTCACGGGTGCGCCGGCGGCCGGCGGTGGCGAGCATGGTGCCCGTGGTCACCTACCGGTACGTCGCCCTCGGGGACTCCTTCACCGAGGGCATGGTCGACGGCCGCCCGGGCGGCGGGTACCGCGGCTGGGCCGACCGCCTGGCCGAGCACCTGGCCGCGGCCGGCGAGGGCGACGGGACGGTCGTGGAGTACGCCAACCTGGCGGTGCGCGGGCGGCTGCTGCCGCGCATCGTCGACGAGCAGGTGCCGCGCGCGCTGGAGCTGGACCCGGACCTGGTGAGCCTGGTCGGCGGCGGCAACGACCTGCTGCGCCCCGGCACGGACCCCGACGAGCTGGCGGGGCTGCTGGAGGGGGCGGTGGTGCGGCTGCGCGCCACCGGGGCCCGCGTGCTGCTGGCCACGGGCGCGGACCCGGCGGCCGCGCCGCTGCTGCGGCGCACCCGGGGCGCCGTCGCCACGTGGAACTGCCACGTGTGGAGCCTCGCGCACCGCCACGGGTGCGACGTGGTGGACCTGTGGGGGCTGCGGGCGCTGGCGGACCGCCGCTGCTGGGGCGAGGACCGCATCCACCTGACGCCCGAGGGGCACCGGCGCGTGGCGCTGGCGGCCCTGGACGCCCTGGGGCGGCCCGCCCCGGTGCACCTGAGCGAGACCGAGCGCGACTACCGCAGCCCCCTGCCGGCCGCGGAGCCGGTGCCGTGGCGCGAGACGCTGGCCGCGGACCTGCGCTGGGGCCGGGTGCACCTGCTGCCGTGGGTGCGACGCCGGTTGCGGCGCACCACCTCCGGGGCCCACCGCACGGGCAAGCGCCCCGAGCCGGCCCCCGTGGGGCGCTGAGCCCCGCCCACCCCGGGGCCCGTCAGCGCGAGCGGGTGCTCACAGCAGCAGCTCCCCCGGTGCGGTCAGGGGGCGCCACATCGGCACGCCGTCGCCCTCGGCCGAGGCGGCGGGCACGAGGGCGGGCATCCGGTCGGCGGCCACGAGCGGGCCGAGGTCCAGCGCGGTCAGCTCCGCGACGTCGGCCACGGGCACCTGGAAGGTGCGGAAGGCGCCCAGCTCGGGGGCGTGCTGCGCGGCGGCCTCCGAGCGCAGGACCTCCTCCACCAGCGGCGTCTGGTCCAGCACGAAACCGGCGGACGCCAGGACGGGGCCGCCCGCGCCGGTGGCGCCGCCGGTCGCACCCCCGCCGAGCAGGTACCCGGCGACCTTGAAGAACCTGCGCGGGACCCGCACCCCCCGGTACTCGGGGTCGTCGTCGGCGAACACGGGGCCGGTGAGCACGACGAGGCGGGCGTCGTGCCCGCGGGCGTGCGCGAGGACGTGGTCCTCCAGCCCCAGCCACAGCTCCAGGGACTGGTTGAAGCCCGACGCCTGCGGGGCGGCGTTGGTGTAGCTGAAGGTGTCGGCGTTCGCCCGGCGGGCCTCGGCCGGCCCTCCCCACACCGGGTCGCGCCGGCGCACGAGGTGACCGCGGTCGAAGTCGTTGCGCGCGTACAGGTCCGCACCGGCCTGGGCGTCCGGGCCGACGCGCGGGTCGAGGAACCAGCCGTCCCCGCCGCGCTCCACGTCGCGCAGCGCCGCCCCGTCGACGGTGACGGCGGTGGCCGCGGCCAGGCGCCGGTCGGGGCGCAGCACCACCGAGAAGTGCGTGTAGGGCAGCACCACGACCGCGGTGCCGTCGGTGGGCACCGGCAGCGGCACCACCGGCCCGGGCGCGAGGAAACCCGGGTCGTAGCCGGCGCGGTCGGACAGGTCGGCCGCGGCGGCCACGGCGGTGACGGTGCCCGCGGCGACCTCGGCGGTGGGCGTCTCGCTCATGCACCCACCCTGCACCCGCCCTGCGACACGGCGACGACGCCCGGGACGACGCGCGGGGACGGGAGCGTGACGGGCGGGTGCCGGGCGGGTGACCGCCCGGCTGCCCGCGTCAGGCCAGCTCGCGCTGCGCGAGCACCTCCGCCGCGTCCCGCAGCAGCACCGCCGTGCCGGGTCCGTACGCCTCGTACGTGGTGCGGAACCGCTCGTCGTCGACGTACATCGCCGTCAGCCCCCGGTACGCGTCGGCACCGGGCACCCAGAACCGCGACACCCACGCGTGGTGGCGGCGCACCAGGTCCTGCACCGCCCCCTCGTCGGGCGCGGCGCCGCGGGCGGCCGCCGCGGCGAGGCCGCGCCCGATCGCGTCGGCTTCGGCCCCGTGCGCGGCCCGACCCTCCTCGCCCATCCCCCGCCAGGCCCGCTGCGCGTCCTCGTGCGCGTCGCGGCCCCAGCGCTGCACCACCTCGTCCTCGTAGCGGCTCGCGTCGAAGCCGTCGAAGCTCGTCGTCACGTCCAGCTCCTCTCCCTCCTCGGTCCTGCGGAGGGTCTCCCGCACCGCCCCGGCCAGCCGGGTCAGGCGGGCGGCCTCCGCCTCCAGGAGCCCGGCGTGCGCGCGCAGGGCGCTCACCTCGTCGGTGCGCTCGTCGAGCACCTCGGCGATGGCGGCCAGCCCCAGCCCCAGCTCCCGCAGCAGCAGGATGCGCTGGTAGCGGCGCAGGGCCGCGTCGTCGTAGTAGCGGTACCCGTTGGCCCCGACGCGGCTGGGCGCCAGCAGGCCGATGTCGGCGTAGTGCCGCAGCGTCCTGCTGGTCGTGCCGGTCGCCTTCGCGACCTGGTGGATCGTCCACTCCACGGCGCCCTCCCGAACTCCACCGACGACGCTAGGAGTTGACGCAGCGGCAGGGTCAAGGGACACGGGGTGACGCGCCTCCGCTTGACCGGCCGGGCGGCCCCACGTAGACACGCCGGGGAGGCGAGGGGCGCGGACCGGGTCCCTCCGCGGTGGACGGGAGGCGCGTGCGCATCGAACGCGCGGTAGTGGTGCTGCCGGTGCTGCCCGCCGACCTGCCCCTGCTCGACGCCTGCCTGGAGCGGCTGGTGGCCTGCGCCGACGAGGCCGCCGCCGCCGGCGTGCCGACGACCCTGGTGCCCGCGGTGCCGCCCGGCCCGGCGGCCGCCCAGGTGCTGGCGTCGTGGCGGCCGCTGGTGGCGCTGGTCGACGGGGTGGCCCTGGAGCCGGTGGAGCCGGGCCCGGTGCTGGCGGCGTCCGGGGACGCGGAGCGGGTGCTGGCCGCGGCGGCCGGCGCGGTGGCGGCCGGGCTGCCCCGCCCCGGTGCGGTCGTGCTGCTGACGACGGCGCCGCGGGTCGCGGTGAGCAGCCGGTGGATCACCGAGCACGTGCACCACCACGCCACCGGTGCGGAGGCGAGCACGGGCCCGGTGCGCGGCTCGCACGGCCCGCACCCGGTGCGGCTGAACCTCGCGGTGCGCGCGGACCTGCTGCGCCGCTGCGGCGCGGCCGCCCTGGACGGTGGCGGGGACCGCACGCTGGTGCACGCGATGACGCCGGTGGTGGGCTTCCTGACGGCGGTGTCTCAGCCGGCGTCGTCCTGATCCCCGCGGCTCTCCTCGCGGGGGTCCTCGGCGAGCAGGCGCAGCAGGTCCTGGCGGCAGCGCTCGAGCACGTCACCGGCGCGCTTCGCGTCGCCGGGGCGGCCGCTGAGCGCCACCTGGTGCAGCAGCCCGGCGATCTGCTGGACCTGCCGGCCGAGGTCGCGGAACTCCCCGCGCGAGGGCCGGCCGCCGACGCTCTCCCAGGGCGCGGGTGCCCCGGCGAGCTCCCGCTCGACGACGTCGCGGCCGGCGTCGGTGAGGGTGAACCGCTTGGGGTCGGCGGGGTCGGCGGTCACCAGGCCCTCGTCCTGCAGCTGCTGCAGCGTCGGGTAGACGGAGCCCGGGCTGGGCTTCCAGGCGCCGTCGCTGCGGCGCTCGACCTCGCCGATGATGCGGTAGCCGTTGCTGGGCCCCTCGGCCAGCAGCACGAGGACGGCCGCGCGCACGTCGCCCTTGGGACGGCGCGGGCCGCCGCGGCCGCGGGAGCCGGGGCCGAAGGGGAAGGGCCAGTCGGCCTCCTCGGGGCCCCGGGGACCGAAACCGCCGCGCCCCGGACCGCCGGGGCCGAAACCGGCGGGGCCGAAACCGGCGGGGCCGAAACCGCCGCGGCCGCCGAACGCGCCACGGGCCCCGGGACCGCCGGGGCCCTCGAAGGGCGGGCGCCCGCACTCGCCGCGGTGGTGCCGGTGCCCGCCGCCGCGCGGGCCGGGACCCTCGGGGCCGGGGAAGGAGGAGAAGGGGTTGCGCACGGTGCACCTCCGGGGTGGAGCGCAGCACGGTGCCGCGCTCGATGCGTCAACGATACATCGCTGAGGTATCGGGTGCTACCCGCTCCGGTGGTGCGTGCTCCGGCAGCACCCCCAGGCCGATCGCCGCCGCCGGCAGCACCCGCAGCACCGGCACCCGCGCCAGCAGCCGCAGCGCCCGCGGCGCGCGCACCGGCCCCGCAGCGGCCAGCGCCGCCCCCAGCACCCGGCGGTGCGCCACGCGCTGCGCCGCCTGCGTCAGCGCCACCGGCAGCCACCGCCGCCGCTGCACCCGCGCCAGGTCGCGGCGCGAGACCGCCCCGCGGCGCAACGGCCCCGCCAGGATCCGGGCCGCGGCCACCGCATCCTGCACCGCCAGGTTCACCCCCACCCCGCCCACCGGGGACATGGCGTGCGCGGCGTCGCCGATCACCAGCAGCCCGTCGCGGTACCAGCGCCGCAACCGGTCGATGCGCACCCGCAGCACGTGCACCTCGTCGAGGTCCGCGAGCGCCCCCACCACCGGAGCCAGCGCCGGCAGCAGCCGGGCCAGGTCCGCGCGGAACGCCGCGGCACCCCCCGCTCGCACCGCCTCCAGCCCGCCGGAGGGCACCACGAACGCGCACTGGAGGTAGTCCCCGCGGTCCAGCACCACGACGAACCGGCCGCTGGAGGCGCGCACGCCCGTGACCGCTCCCGGCGGCCGCGGCAGGCGGAACCACAGCACGTCCACCCCGGCGCCGAACTCCCGCAGCCGCAGGCCGGCGTCCTCGCGCAGCACCGAACCGCGCCCGTCGGCCGCCACCGTCAGCACCGCCCGCACGGAGCGCTCGGCCCCGCCGCCGGCCGGACCTCCCCCCGGGCCTCCCCCGTGCGCCGCCTGCCGGTACCGCACGCCCACCACCCGGCCGCCCTCGCGCAGCAGCCCGGTGACCTCGGCCCCGGTGCGCAGCTCGAACCCCGGGTAGCGCCGCGCCCGCGCGGCCAGCAGGTCCAGGAAGTCCCACTGCGGCACCAGCGCCAGGAACGGGAACCGGCCCCGCAACCGGGAGAAGTCCGCCACCTCGAACGTGCCGTCGTCGGTGGTGACGGCCGCCCGCCGCACCCGCGAGTGCGGCAGGCGCAGGAACTCGTCGGCCAGCCCGACCTCGTCCAGCAACCGCAGCGTCGAGGGGTGCACGGTGTCGCCGCGGAAGTCGCGCAGGAAGTCGTCGTGCTTCTCCAGCACCAGCACCGGCACGCCCGCGCGCGCCAGCAGCAGCCCCAGCACCACCCCGGCGGGGCCACCCCCGGCCACGACGCACCGGGTCCGCTCGGCCTGCTCCGCCCCGCCGCCCACCCCGGTCCCCCTCCCGGGCGGCGCGGCGCCGCCCCCGCGCTGCCATCGTGGCGCCCGCGGCCCGCGCGCGGAACCCCGCACCGCCCGGCGCGGTCAGGCGCGGCGCTCGGCGTCGTTCTCGGCGTCCTGCTCCACGTCCTGCTCCGCGTGGTGCTCGGCGTGCCACTCGGCGTTGAACACCCCGCCGAGCAGGACGACGACAGCGGCCAGCCAGCCCAGCAGCGCGGCCGCCAGGGCCGTGCCCAGGAACTGACCGACGGCCCGCACGGCCGCGTCCCCGCCCTCGACGTCGGGCGTGCTCGGCCCGGCGACGTCGACGTACAGCCGGAACCCCAGGGCGAGCACCACCAGGCCGAGCGTGGCCAGGGCCGCGCCCGGCAGCGCGTCGCGCCAGCGGGTGTCCGCGTTCTGCCCCACCTGGTAGAGCCAGGCCAGGAACGCGGTGACGGCGACGGCCAGGACCGGCCAGCGCACCAGCGCCCAGGCGCTGCGGAACGCGCTCCCCGCACCGAGCGCGTCGGCGATCTCCTGGCCGCCGCCCAGCAGCGGGCCGACGACGGCGAGCGCGAGGAACGCGGTGGTGACGACCACCGCCACGAGCGTGAAGACCAGGGACAGGGCCCACAACCGCAGGAAGCCGCGGCGCTCCTGCACCCGGTAGGCGTCGCCGAGGGTGCGCACCGCCGCGCGGAACACCCTGCTGCCCAGCCACAGCGCGACCGCGACGCTGGTCAGCGCGACACCCACCTGCTCCTCGCGCAGCAGCTGCTCCACGAACGGCACCGCGACGTCACCGGCGAGCTGCGGGCTGAGCGCCGCCTCGACCGCACCGGTGATGCGCTCCTCCATGCGGTCCACCGCCTGCTGCCCGAGGAACCCGCGCAGCAGCCCCAGGCTCGCCCCGAGCATCGTCACCAGCGGCAGCAGGGAGACCAGCAGGTAGTAGGCGATCTCGGCCGCCAGGCCGGGCACGCGCACCTCCACGGCGCGGTGGGCGGCGCGCACGGCGACGAGGGCCGGGTTGCGGCCGCGCACGCGGGTCCTGCGCACCTCGGCCCGCCCCTCCACGCGACGCCAGACCTCGTCACCGTCGATCAGCACACCCACCCCTCCCGCACGACGTCCACCGCCCAGGATGGCCGCTCGCCCGGGGAGGGGCCCGGCGGGGGCGGGGGTCAGGCGGGGTCGGCCGCCGGATCGCCCGCCGGATCGCCCACCGGCCCGGCCACCGGCCCGCCCGAGCGGCGGTCCAGCTCGCCGAGGGCCCAGCCCAGCGCCTCCGCCGCCGGCAGCGGCCGCGCGAACAGGTACCCCTGCAGCTCGTCGCAACCCATGGCGCGCAGGCGCTCGGCGGTGCCGGGGTCCTCCACGCCCTCGGCGACGACGACCAGCCCGAGCCGGTGCGCGAGCGCGATGACGGAGGAGACGATGACCTCGTCCTCCGGGTGCGCCATCAGCTCGGTGACGAACTGCCGGTCCACCTTCAGCTCGTGCACGGCCAGGCCGCGCAGGTGCACCAGGCTCGTGGCGCCGGCCCCGAAGTCGTCGACGGAGACCCGCACACCGCGCTCGCGCAGCCGCTGCACGGTGCGGCGCGCACCCTCGGGGTCGACGACGATGGCGGTCTCGGTGATCTCCAGGACGAGCTGCTGCGCGGGCCAGCGCGTCAGCGCCAGGGCCTCCTCCACCACGCCCAGCAGCCCCTCGTCCAGGCAGGCCGCGCTGATGTTCACGGCGATGGTGGTCTCCAGCCCCCGCGCGCGCCACGTCGCCGCCTGCCGCGCCGCGGTCAGCAGCACCCAGCGCGTCAGCGGGTGGATGAGGCGGGTGCGCTCCACGAACGGCAGGAACGCCGCCGGGGGCAGCAGCCCGCGGGTGGGGTGCTGCCAGCGCACCAGCGCCTCGAACCCCAGGAGCCGGCCGTCACCGCCACCGGCCACCTTCGGCTGGTAGTGGAGGACGAGCTGGTCCTCCTCCATGGCCTGCCGCAGCTGGCCGAGGACCTCCAGCGCACCGGTGGAGTGCGGGTCGTGCGCCGGGTCGTAGCGCAGCACCCCGACGCGAGCGCGCTTGGCGGCGTACATCGCCACGTCCGCGTGCTGCAGCAGCTCCTCGGCGGTCGCGCCGTCCGGGCCGGAGAGCGCGAAACCGATGCTGCCCTGGACGTCCAGGGGGACCCCGCCGGAGGTGAAGCCGCCCATCGCCAGGCCCGCCAGCAGCCGCCGGGCCAGCACGTCCGCCTGACCGGCGTCCACGGGGCCGGGCACGAGGACGGCGAACTCGTCGCCGCCGAGGCGGGTGACCTCCGCCTGGTCGCCGGCGGTGCGGTGCAGCACGTCCGCGACCTGGCGCAGCAGCGCGTCGCCGGCGGTGTGCCCGAGGGTGTCGTTGACGTCGCGGAAGCCGTCGAGGTCCAGCAGCAGCAGCGCCGGTGCGGGGCCCCGGGCGAGCAGCGCCGCGACGTGCTCGGCCAGCGCGGCCCGGTTGCCCAGGCCGGTGAGGGCGTCGGTGCGGGCCACCCGGGCGTTGCACCGGTCGCGCCGGTGGGCCACGACGGCGAGGGCGATCGCGGCCGCCGCGGTCACGAGGACGACGGTCGTCCAGGCGATCCAGGCTGTGTCCACGAAGGCCCATCGGCGCGGCGGCGCGAGCCCTGAACGGTCCGGTCGGGTGAGTCCGGCCGGCGGGCGGTGCGGGCGACCCGCCCCCCCGGTCAGCCGCCGGCGGGCACGTTCCAGCGGGTCAGCACGGGGCGGCCGTGCTCGTGGCCGAGCTCGCCCCAGGTGCCCGCGTCGAGGGCGAACAGCGCCCCCGCGGTGGGTGACAGGCCCAGCCAGCAGGCCGCCAGCACCCGCAGCAGGTGGCCGTGGGCGACGAGCACGACGTCGGCCCCCCCGTCGCCGCCCGCCTCGCGCACGGCGGTGGCGGCGCGGCCGAGGACGGCGCGGGCCCGGGTGGCGACCTGGTGGACGGTCTCGCCCGGGGTGCCGCCGGGCACGACGCCGTCGTGCCACACCGACCACGGCCGGCCCAGCTGCTCGGAGATCTCCGCGGTGGTGCGGCCCTCGTAGCCGCCGTAGTCCCACTCGACGAGGTCGTCGTCCAGGCGCACCGGGGCGTCGGCGGCCAGGCCCGCGAGCTCGGCGGTGCGGCGGGCGCGCACGCGCGGGCTGCTCAGGACGAGGCAGGCGCGGCGGGCGGCGAGGACCGGGGCCAGGGCCCGGGCCTGGGCCTCGCCCTCGGCGGTCAGGGGCACGTCGGTGGTGCCGGTGTGCTGGCCCGACAGGCTCCAGGCGGTCTGCCCGTGACGGACGACGAGGATGGACACGGACGGGACGGTACGCCCCGTGCCGGTGGACTGCGCCCCGTGGTGAGAATGTCGCCGTGACCGAGACCACTGACCCCCACCCCGGCGACCCGTTCGGCGACGTCCTGAGCGCCAACGCCGCGTACGCCGACTCCTTCGTCGACAGCGGCCGCCCCGGCGTGGCCGGCTCCGGCCTGGCCGTGCTGACGTGCATGGACTCGCGCATCTCCCCGCTGGAGGTGCTCGGCCTGGTCCCGGGGGACGCGAAGATCCTGCGCAACGCCGGCGCGCGCGTGACCGACGACGTGCTGCGCACCCTGGTGCTGGCCACCTACCTGCTGGGCGTGCAGCGGGTGCTCGTGCTGGCGCACACCGACTGCGGCATGACGAAGAACACCGACGCCGACGTGCACGCGAAGGTCCTGGCGCAGGGCGTCGACACGCGCAGCATCGACTTCCGCACGATCAGCGACCAGGAGGCCACGCTCGTGCACGACGTGCAGCGCATCCGCTCCTGGCCGTTCCTGCCGCCGCGGATGCCGGTGGCCGGCGGCGTCTACGACGTGCGCACGGGGCGCATCCGGATCGTCGTGGACGCCGACACCCCCGCCGAGGAGACCCCGGCGACCGCCCCGGCGCGCTGAGGGCGGGCCGGCGCGGGGGCGGGGGCGGGAGGTGCCGGGGCCCATCCAGTCCGTCGAGCGGGCCGCGGCGGTGCTGCGGCTGCTGTCCGGCGCCGGCCGCGGCCTGGGCGTGGTGGAGGTCGGCAACGCGCTGGGGCTGGCGAAGACCACCGCGCACGGCCTGCTGCGCACCCTCGTGGACGTGGGCTTCGTCGTGCAGGACGACGACGGCGACTACCGCGCCTCCCCCGCGCTGGCCGACCTGGGCCGGCCCCGCACCGGCGCCGACGACCTGCGCGCGCACGCGGTGAACTGGGCGGACTCGCTGGCCGCCCGCACGGGCGAGTCGGTGCGGCTGGCGGTGCTGCACGAGGGCCGGGCGCTGGTGGTGCACCACGTCTTCCGGCCCGACGACAGCGCCCAGGAGCTGACCACCGGGACCAGCCTGCCGGCGCACGCGTGCGCCCTGGGCAAGGTGCTGCTGGCGTCGGCGCCGGTGCGCCTGCGCGGGTCCCTGCCGGCGATGACGGCCCGCACCGTCACGGACGCGGCGGCGCTGCGGCGCGCGCTGGTGGCGGTGCGCGAGCAGGGCTGGGCCCTGGAGGTGGAGGAGCTGACCGCGTCGGTCGCGGGCGTCGCGGCGCCGGTGCGCGACCGCGGTGGGCTGGTGGCGGGGGCGATCGGGGTGGACGGGGACGCGGACCGCCTCGTGGACACCCGCGGCCGCCCCCGGGCGGGCCTGGTGCCGGCGGTGCGGCACGCCGCCCGCGCCATCTCCCGCGAGCTGGGTGCCCGCCCCTCCTGACCTCCCACCCCCGACCCCGCCCCCTTCCCGCGGTGCGGGGACGGGGACGGGGACGTCGGGCAGGATGGCGCGCGTGACGACGCGGGCGGCGACGACGCTGGACGGTGCGGGCCAGCGACCCGAGCACCGCGGGTACGTCGTGGCCGTCGACCAGGGCACCACGTCCACGCGCTGCATCCTGTTCGACCATGCCGGTCGCCTCGTGGCCGTCGCCCAGCGCGAGCACCGCCCGCACTACCCGCGCCCGGGGTGGGTCGAGCACGACGCCGCCCAGATCTGGCGGGACGTGGCCCGGCTGGTGCCGCGGGCGATGGCGCAGGTGGACGCCTCCCCGGCCGACGTCGTGGCCGTCGGCATCGCCAACCAGCGCGAGACGGTCGTGGTGTGGGACCGGCGCACCGGTGAGCCCGTCGGCCCGGCCGTGGTGTGGCAGGACACCCGCACCGCCGCGATCGTGGAGGAGATGGCCGCCGACGGCGGCGCGGACCGGTTCGCGCCGGTGTGCGGGCTGCCGCTGGCCACCTACTTCGCCGGGCCGCGCATGACGTGGCTGCTGCGCCACGACGAGTCGCTGCGGCGCCGCGCCGAGCGCGGCGACGTGCTGTTCGGCACGGTCGAGTCGTGGCTGGTGTGGAAGCTCACCGGCGGCCCCGACGGCGGCGAGCACGTCACCGACGTCACCAACGCCAGCCGCACGATGCTCATGGACCTGCGCACGCTGGACTGGTCGCCGGAGCTGCTGGAGGCGTTCGGGGTGCCGCGCGCGGCGCTGCCGCGGATCGTGCCCAGCTCCCAGGTGTACGGCACGGCGCGCGCGGTCGTGCCGGGCGCGCGGATCGCCGCGGCCCTGGGCGACCAGCAGGCGGCGCTGTTCGGGCAGACGTGCTTCTCCCCCGGCGAGGCGAAGTGCACGTACGGCACCGGCGGCTTCCTGCTGATGAACACCGGCACCGAGGTGCCGCGCTCCTCGCACGGGCTGCTGACGACGGTGGCGCACCGCATCGGCGACGAGCCGCCCGCGTACGCGCTGGAGGGGTCCATCGCGGTCACCGGGGCGCTGGTGCAGTGGCTGCGCGACAACCTGGGGCTGATCTCCACCGCCCCGGAGGTGGAGTCGCTGGCGCGCACGGTGCCCGACAACGGCGGCTGCTACTTCGTGCCCGCCTTCTCCGGGCTGTTCGCCCCGCACTGGCGGGCGGAGGCGCGAGGGCTGCTCATCGGCCTGACCTCGTTCGTCACCAAGGGGCACGTGGCGCGCGCGGTGCTGGAGGCCAGCGCCTGGCAGACGCGCGAGGTGGTGGAGGCCGTGGAGGCCGACTCCGGCCTGCGGTTGTCCTCGCTGCGGGTGGACGGCGGCATGACGTCGAACAACCTGCTCATGCAGACGGTCGCGGACGTGCTGGACGTGCCCGTGGTGCGGCCGATGGTCTCCGAGACGGTGTCGCTGGGCGCGGCGTACGCGGCGGGCCTGGCGGTGGGCTTCTGGCCGGACACGACCGCGCTGCGCCGCCGCTGGCACCGCGCCGCGCAGTGGTCGCCGGCGATGGCCGGGGACGTGCGCGAGCGCGGGTGGCAGGACTGGCAGGAGGCGGTGCGGCGCACGTTCGGGTGGGTGCGCCACGAGGTGCCGTGACGCGTCAGCGCACGGGGTCCGCCGGCGCTGACGCGCCGCGGCGCTGGATGCGGTCCTCGACGAGGAGCAGCACCACGACCAGGGCGGCACCGGCCAGCGCGAGCAGCACCACGGTCAGCACGTCGCCGGACGGCGTGGCCAGCTCGCGGTCCTCGCCCTGCCAGGGCCACAGGGCCCGCAGCGAACCGGCCATGAGCCCGGTCATCACCGCCAGGGTCACGGCGCGGTGGTGGTCCAGCAGGTGCTGCAGCACGCGCACGAACGAGCCCAGGCCGACCACCGCCCCCAGGGCGAAGGCGCCGACGTAGGCGAGGTCGCGGTCGGCGACGGCGCGCAGCGTCGGCTCGTACAGGCCCACCGTCAGCAGCAGGAACGACCCGGAGACGCCCGGCAGCACCAGCGCGCAGATCGCGACGGCCGCCGCGACGGCGACGACCAGCAGGGAGGGCTGCTGCTCCGACGCCGCCGGGAGCCCGGTGAGCAGGAAGGCGGCGACGGCCGCGACCGCCGCCACGAGCGCCAGGGGCGCCGTCCAGCGCCCCACCATCCGGGCGGGCACGACGAGCGAGGCCAGCACCAGGCCGAAGAACACCGCCCGCGAACCGACCGGGTGCTCGGTGACCACGGGCTCGAGCACCGCGGAGCCGACGACGACCGCGGCGGCCATGCCCACCAGGACGGGCACCACCACGGACCAGCGCACCCGGGCCAGCTCGGCGCGCACCTGCGAGCGGGGGCCGGTCACGGCGTACCGGGCGGCGGTGACGACGTGCCCGGCGCCGCCGATGAGCGTCTCGTACACGCCGGTGACCAGGGCCAGCGTCCCCCCGCTGACGCCGGGGACGACCTCGGCGCTGCCGATGAGGGCACCGCGCACGACGTCGGCGGGCAGCCGGCGCCCGCCGGACGACGACGGGGAGGACGGGGACGACGGCGGGGACGGGGGCCGGGAGGTGGCGGTCACCCGGACACGGTAGGCGAAGCCGGGCCGGGTCCCGGGCGGTCTCGGCGGCGGGTGTGCCAGTGTTCACCGGGTGAGCACACTGTTCGACGTCACCGGCCGGCTGGTGCTGGTCACCGGGTCCTCGCGCGGGCTGGGCCGCGCCATGGCGGCGGGGCTGGCGGAGGCCGGCGCGCGCGTGGTGCTGCACGGGCGCGACGGCGCGCAGCTGGAGCGGGCACGGGCGGAGATCGCCGGGCGCACCGGCTCGGAGCCGGCGGTGGTGAGCTTCGACGTCACCGACGCGCGGGCCGTCGCCGAGGCGGTCGAGGCGCTGGTCGCCGAGCACGGCGTGCCGGACGTGCTGGTGAACAACGCGGGCATCCAGCGGCGCGCGCCCTTCCAGGAGTTCGCGACCGCCGACTGGGACGACCTGGTGGCCGCGAACCTGTCCAGCGTGTTCCACGTCTCGCGCGCGGTGGTGCCGCACATGGTGGCGCGCGGTTCCGGGAAGGTGGTCAACGTCGCCTCGGTGCAGTCGGTGCTGGCGCGCCGGACCATCGCCCCGTACACCGCCACCAAGGGCGCGGTCGCCTCGCTCACCAAGGGCATGGCGGCGGACCTGACGGGGCACGGGATCCAGGTGAACGCGATCTCCCCGGGCTACTTCGCCACGGAGATGAACGCCGCGCTCGTCGCGGACGAGCAGTTCAACGCCTGGGTGGAGCAGCGCACCCCCGCGGGCCGCTGGGGCCGGGTGGAGGAGCTGCTGGGCACGCTGATCTACCTGGCCTCGGACGCGTCCAGCTACGTGTCGGGGCAGAACGTCGTCGTCGACGGCGGCATGACGTCGGTGCTCTGAGACCTCCGGGAGGCGTTGCGGTGCGAGCTGTTCGGATCCACGGGGAGAGGGACCTGCGCGAGGAGGAGCTCGCGCTGCCGGACCCCGGCCCGGGGCGGGTGCGGCTGCGGATGGCGTACGCGGGGATCTGCGGCTCGGACCTGCACTACTTCGCGCACGGCGCGAACGGCGAGTACGTGGTGCGCGAGCCCCTGGTGCCCGGGCACGAGGTGTCCGGCACCGTGGACGCGGACCCCTCCGGTGAGCTGGCGCCGGGCACGCCGGTGACGGTGCACCCGGCGACGTTCGGGCCGTCCGCGGACGGTCTCGAGGACCTGCCGCACCTGCGCCCCGGCGGGTCCTACCTGGGCAGCGCCTCGACGTGGCCGCACACCCAGGGCGGGATGAGCGAGTTCCTGGTGGTGGACCGCTCGATGGTGCGGGTGCTGCCGGACGGGCTGCCGCTGCGCACCGCGGCGCTGGCCGAGCCGCTGGCGGTGGCCCTGCACGCCGTGACGGTCGCCGGGGACGTCGCCGGCCGCCGCGTGCTGGTGTCCGGGTCCGGGCCGATCGGGCTGCTGGTGGCGGCGGCGGCGCTGGAGCGCGGCGCGGGCGAGGTCGTCGCCACCGACGTGCTGCCCGGCCCGCTGGAGCGCGCCCGCGCCCTCGGCGTGCACGGCACCGTGCGCATCGGGGAGCAGGAGGTGCAGCGCGAGGGTTTCGACGTGGTGCTGGAGTGCTCCGGCGTGCCCGTGGCGGTGAGCGCGGCGCTGGCGGCGGCGCGCCGGGCGGCCGTCGTCGTGCAGGTCGGCATGGTGCCGGACGAGCCCCGCCCGGTGAACCTGGCGCCGCTGGTGTCCAAGGAGCTGCAGCTGCGCGGCACGTTCCGCTTCGCCGGGGAGATCGACGAGGCGGTCCGGGTGCTGGCGGCGAACCCGGCGCTGGAGCGGGTCGTCACCCACGAGTTCCCCCTGGCGCGCGCCGCGGAGGCGTTCGCGGTGGCGGCGGACTCGGAGGTGTCCGGGAAGGTCCTGGTGTCGCTGGGGAGCTGAAGACCCTTGCGGCGCGAGAACCCCGAGCCTAACCTCCTTTCATAAGCTGAAACTTATGGAGGGAGTGGCCGTGATCCCCGATCCCCTGGCCGCGGCGGGCCTGGTGACCCGCGCGGTGCGCAGCTCCACCCGGGACGGCGCACCGACGAAGGTCGCCGTCGCCCACCGCACCTACCCCACCGGCGCCGAGGACCTGTGGAGCGCCCTGACCGACGCCGAGCGCATCCCCCGCTGGTTCCTGCCGGTCAGCGGCGACCTGCACGTGGGCGGCCGCTACCAGCTGGAGGGCAACGCCGGGGGCCTCGTCGAACGCTGCGAGCGGCCGCGGTCCTTCGCCCTGACCTGGGAGATGGGCCCGGCGGTGTCCTGGCTGCAGGTGCGGCTCGTCCCCGACGGCGCCGGCACCCGCCTGGAGCTGACGCACGAAGCTCCCGTGGACCCCGGGTTCTGGGAGGAGTTCGGCCCCGGCGCCGTGGGCGTCGGCTGGGACCTCGCCCTGGTGGGGCTGGGGCTGCACCTGGCGAGCGGAACGGCGGTGGACCCGGCCGCCGCCGCGGCCTTCAGCACCTCCCCCGAGGGCGTCGCGTTCGTCGAGCGGGCCGCCGCGGGGTGGGCCGAGGCCGCCGTGACCGACGGCGACGAGCCCAGCGGGGCGCGCGCGGCCGCCGAACGCACGACGGCCTTCTACACGACCGTCCCCGACGGCGCCGGCGAGGAGGACACCGGCGCGTGAGCGGGGACGTCTTCACCGCGCTCGGCGACCCCACCCGCCGACGGGTCCTGGAACTGCTCACCGCAGGTGAGCGCAGCGTCGGCGAGGTCGTCGCGGCGCTGCGGGAGCACGGGGCGATCTCCCAGCCGGCGGTGTCCCAGCACCTGGGGGTGCTGCGCACCGCCGGTCTGGTCGCCGTGCGCTCCGAGGGCACCCGACACCTGTACGGCCTCGACGCGTCCGGCGTCGGCGCGGCCCGGGAGTGGCTGGACCGGCTCGCGCGGGCCGCCGACCCCCTGGCACCGTTCGCGCAACCGCTGGACGCGCTGGCGACCGAGGTGGCGCGGGGCCGCCGCGCACGCCGGTCCACCGTCGCGGGCGACGAGCCGGACGAGCGCTCGGCCTGACCGGGGCCGGCGCTCGGCGACGGCTACGACCCGGCGGCCGGAGCGCTCGCGCGAGAACCCCGCCAGGCACCCACCAGGAGGGAGGCGGTCAGCGCGACGGCGGCCGCCCGCCACAGCAGCTCCCCGCCGAACCCCTCGCCGAGGGCGGTGTCGACGACCGTGGTGCCCCAGTAGAGGGTCAGCGCGCCGTAGAACCACGCCTTCATGCGCGAGCGGCGCCGCCGGGGCTCGTCGGAGCCCTCCACGAGCCGCAGGGCGTGCACCTCGGGCGCGCCGAACTCGTCCCGGGGGTGGGCGCTGCCGCTGTCGCGCCAGTAGCCGCGGGCCTCCTCCACGCGGTCGCGCACGTCGCCGCGGGTCAGGTGGAAGCGCCCGCGCAGGACGCCGGCCAGGCGCTCGAACCACTCCCCCGGGTCGCCGGTGGCAGCGCGCGCGTCCAGGGCTGCGGGGCGCTGCGGGAGCTTCAGCCCGGCCACGACCAGCGCGGCGGAGGCGAGCAGCACCAGCGGCACCGGCAGCTCCCCCAGCGCCGGGCGGTCCCGCAGCGCGTCGGCCGCGGCGGCTCCGGCGACCACGCCGGCGGCACCCGCTGCGGCCCACGCCCACCCTCGCTCCAGCCGGCCGTCGCGGCGCTCGAGCACGCCCCACGCGGCGCCGGTCCACCCGGCGGCGGTCGCGGCCAGCACGGCCAGTGCGGCGGGGGTGACGGGGGTCGTCCACCCCTGCGTCACGAGCAGCAGGACGCCGCCCAGGGAACCGCCCCAGCCCGCTCCCAGCAGGCACAGGGTCCAGCGGTCGCGCGGGGAGCCGCCGTCCAGGTCGACGGCGGCACGCCGCTCCACGGGCACGCGCTCGCGGGCGACCTCGGCGGCGTGCTCGTCGGCGGGGCCGAACAGCTCCTCGGCGGGCCGACCGGACTCCCGGCAGGCCAGCCGGGCCTCCTCGGCGGCCTCCTCGGCGACGGGAGCGGGCACGCCGTGCTCCACGGCGAGCCGCACCCGCAGGCGATCGCCCCACCGCTCGTCCTCGGGGCTCGGCCAGCGCTGCTGCACCGGTGCGCTCACGGGGTGCTCCCGTCCGCTCGTCGTCCCCCGGCGGCTGCGGCCGCCGGGGAGGTGTCGGGGGCCAGCAGGTCCGCCACGGCCGCGGCGAAGGGCTGCCAGCCGCGGCGCAGCGCCTCCAGGCGTGCGTGGCCGGCACCGGTCAGGGTGAAGACCTTGCGGCCGGGCCCACCGGCGCCCTCCTGCCACGCGGAGGTCAGGACCCCGTCCTGCTCCAGGCGGTTCAGCACCGGGTACAGCGCCCCGCCCTTGACGGGGCCGATGCCGGCGGACTGGAGCTGCTGGGCCACGGCGTACCCGTGGGCGCTGCCGCGCGCCAGGACCGCCAGCGCGCACGTGGTGAGCACGCCGCGCTGCCAGTCGGGGTTCCCGCCGTCCGCGTCCACCCGCTCATCGTGGCACCGGCTAGTCGAGATGTCGACTAGTCGGTGCCCGGAACACCGCCCGGCCCCGGGAGGCGGTCACAGCTCGAAGCGGTAGCCCATCCCCGGCTCGGTGATCAGGTGGCGCGGCTGCGCCGGCGCCTCCTCCAGCTTGCGGCGCAGCTGCGCGACGTAGACGCGCAGGTAGTTCGTCTCCCGCCCGTACGCCGGGCCCCACACCTCCTTCAGCAGCTCGGTCTGCGTGACGAGCCGGCCGGCGCGGGTGACGAGGACCTGCAGCAGGTGCCACTCGGTGGGGGTCAGCTTCACCGGCTCGCCGTGCCGGGTGACGGTGCGCCGCGCCAGGTCCACGCGCAGGGCGCCGGCCTCCACGACCTCCGGGGCACCGCCCTCCCCCGCGGCGCCGCGGCGCACGGCGGCGCGCAGCCGCGCCAGCAGCACGTCCATCGCGAACGGCTTGGTGACGTAGTCGTCCGCGCCGGCGTCGAGGGCGTCGACGGTGTCCGCGGAGGAGGTGCGGGCGGTGAGCACGATGATCGGCACGTCGGTCCAGCCGCGCAGCCCGGCGATGACGTCCAGGCCGTCCAGGTCGGGCAGCCCGAGGTCCAGCAGCACCACGTCCGGGTGCGTGCTCGCGGCGGCCTCCAGCGCGGTGGCGCCGTCGGGGGCGGCGGTGACGTCCCAGCCGCGGGCGGACAGGTTGATGGCCAGGGCCCGGCGCAACCCGGCCTCGTCGTCGACGACCAGGACGCGGCTCACCCGCCCACCTCCGCGGGGCGCCCGGGCCGGGGCGCCGGACCCGCGGGCGCGGCACCCGCCAGCGGCAGCGCGAGCACCATCGTCAGGCCGCCGCCGGGGGTGTCCTCGGCGTCCAGCCGCCCGCCGACGGCCTCGGTCAGCCCCCGCGCCACCGCCAGGCCCAGGCCCAGGCCCAGACCGGCGCCGGAGCGGTCCCCCAGGCGCTGGAAGGGGGTGAACGCCCGCTCCTTCGCCGCCCCGGGCAGGCCGGGCCCGTGGTCGACGACGAGGAGCTGGGCGCTGCGCCGCCCCTCCTCGACGGCCACGGCCCCCACGACCTCCACCGGTGCCCCGGCGCCGTGGCGCACGGCGTTCTGCACGAGGTTCGCCACGACGCGCCGCAGCAGGCCGGGATCGGTGGACACCGCCGGCAGGTCCTCGGGGAGCTCCAGCCGGACGCGACCGGGCGGGGCCTCGGCGACGACCGCGGGCACCACCTCGTCGAGGCCGGTCGCGACGAGGTGCGGCCGCACGACGCCGCTGCGCACGCGGGTCAGGTCCAGCAGGTCGTCGATGAGCTGCTGCAGGCGGTCGGCGGACTCGGCCACCGAGGCCAGCAGCTCCGCCTCGTCCTCCGGCCGCAGGGTCAGCTCCTCGTCGCGCAGCCCGTCCACGGACGCCTTCAGCGTCGCCAGCGGGGTGCGCAGGTCGTGCGAGACGGCCGTCAGCAGCGCCCCGCGCACCGCGTCGCCCTCCTCCAGGCGGCGCACCTGCGCGGCCTCGGCGCGCAGCCGCTGCCGCTGGCGCAGCGCGGCGATCTGCGCGGCGAACGCCTCCAGCACGCGCCGGTCGCCGGCGGCCAGCAGCCGCCCGCGCAGCGCGAGGGACGCGGTGGCGTCGACGACGACCTCCGCGTCCCCCTCGGCCGGCGAGGCGCACGGCGGGTCCCCGGACGAGGCGACGCACGTCCACGGCGCGGACGGGCCGGTGCGCTCCAGCCAGGACGCCGAGGTGACGGCGAAGGTGGTGCGGGTGTGCTCCAGGGCCTCGGCGAGCGGGTCCTCGGCGGCCATGACGGTGCGGGTCAGCACGGACAGCGCCTCCGTCTCGGCGCGGCTGCGGGCGGCCTGCTCGGTGCGGCGCGCGGCGCGGTCGACCGTGCTGGAGACCGCGAGCGCCACGAGGACGAACACGCCGAGGGCGACGGCGTTGGCGGGCTGGGCGATGGTCAGCCGCCCCGTCGGCTGGGTGAAGAACCAGTTCACCGCCAGGCTCGCCACGAGCGCGGCGGCCACGGCGGGGAGCAGCCCGCCGACGAGCGCGGCGGCGACGACCACGACGAGGAACGCCATGAGGTCGGTCGAGAGGTCCTGGCGCGGGAACGTGCCCAGCAGGGCCGTCAGCACCGCCGGGCCGCCCAGCGCGAGGACCCACCCGAGCAGCCGGCGCCCGCCCGACAGCGCCGCGCGCGCCCGCGGCGGCAGCCGCAGCCCGGCGGGCTGCTCCTCGTGGGTGACGACGAGCACGTCGACCGCCCCGGCCCCGCGCACGACGGCGTCGCCCACACCGGCGCGGAACAGCGCGGCCAGCCGCCCGTGCCGGCTGGCGCCGACGACGAGCCTGCTGGCGTTGACGCCGCGGGCGAACTCCAGCAGGGCGCCGGCCACGTCGTCGCCGACGACGCGGTGGTAGCTGCCGCCGAGGGACTCCACGAGGGTGCGCTGCTCGGCCAGCCGCGCCGGGGAGGTGCGCACCAGGCCGTCGCCGCTGGCGACGTGCACGGCGTGCAGCTCACCCCCGGCGCCGCGGCCGGCGAGGCGCGCGGCCCGGCGCACCAGGGTGGAGCCCTCGGGGCCGCCGGTGAGGGCGACGACGACGCGCTCGCGCGCCGGCCAGGTCTGCTCGATGCCCTGCTGGGCGCGGTAGCGCTCCAGGCCCTCGTCGACGCGGTCGGCCAGCCACAGCAGCGCCAGCTCGCGCAGGGCGGTGAGGTTGCCGGTGCGGAAGTAGTTCGAGCGGGCCGCGTCCACCCGCCCGGCCGGGTAGACGTTGCCGTGGGAGAGCCTGCGCTGCAGCGCCTCCGGCGTCATGTCGACGAGCTGGACCTGCTCGGCGCCGCGCAGCACCGCGTCGGGCAGGGTCTCGCGCTGCTCGACGCCGGTGATGTGGGCGACGACGTCGTTGAGGGACTCCAAGTGCTGGATGTTCACCGTGGAGACCACGTCGATCCCGGCCTCCAGCAGTTCCTGCACGTCCTGCCAGCGCTTGGCGTGGCGCGAACCGGGCGCGTTGGTGTGGGCGAGCTCGTCGACGACGGCGACCTCGGGGTGGCGGCGCAGCACCGCGTCGAGGTCCATCTCGGACAGCTCGTGGCCGCGGTGGTCGACGACGCGGCGCGGCAGCACCTGAAGGCCCTCCAGCCGCTCCGCGGTGCACCGGCGCCCGTGGGTCTCGACGACGGCCACGACGACGTCGGTGCCGCGCTCGGCGCGACGCTGCGCCTCGTCGAGCGCGGCGTAGGTCTTGCCGACGCCGGGGGCGGCTCCGAGGTAGACCCGCAGCCGGCCCCGGCGGTGCTCGTCGGGGTGCTCCCCGGGCCGTTGCTCCACCCGATGATGATGGCTCAGACAGCCCGGTGACCCGCGCCCGCCGGGGGCGGGAGCGACGACGCGGGAGCCGCGCCCTCGACGTGCGGGCCGGTTCGCGTTGACAACGCGGCCACTGCGAGGTGACTCTGTCCGCGCGCTGTGAGAGCGCTCTCAACGAGGAGGGACCACGTGCCGATGCACCCCGCGCGCAAGCGACGCGCCCGCGCACTGACCGCGGCCACCGCGCTGCTCGCCCCGGTGAGCCTGCTGCTCACCCCGACCGCGGCCCACGCCGCCGACCAGATCGTCAACGGCGCCTTCGACCAGGGCACCACGGGCTGGACGATCTACCCGAACCCTTCCGTCCAGGACGGCGCCGGCTGCGCCACCGTGCCCGCCTCCACCGCCGCCTACGGCGCGGCGATCCAGCAGGAGATCCCGCTCGTGGCCGGGGAGAGCTACAAGCTCACCTTCCGCGCCCGCACCACCCCCGCCACCGAGGGGCCGGTGCGCGTCGTCGTGCAGGGCGGCGCCGACGTGAACCACCAGCAGTTCTTGCCGGCCGACAAGCCCGCCTTCGCCTCGGCGTTCGGCACCCACGAGTACTACTTCACGGCCGAGCGCGACTACCCGAACGCCCAGCTGGCCTTCCAGCAGGACGTCGTCAACCCCGTCGGGTACACGCTGTGCGTGGACGACGTGGTGCTGGAGGGCGGAGCCGAGCGGCCGCCGTACGTGCCCGAGACCGGCCCGCGCGTGCGCGTGAACCAGGAGACGTACCTGCCGGACGGCCCCAAGGGCGCCACGCTGGTCACCGACGCCACCACGTCCCTGCCGTGGGAGCTGAAGGACGCGGCGGGCACCACCGTCGCGAAGGGGACGACGACCCCGCGCGGCGTCGACCCCACTGCGGGCCTGAACGTCCACACGATCGACTTCAGCCGCTACGCGGAGGGCGGCACGGGGTACGCGCTCGTGGCCGACGGCGAGACGAGCCACCCGTTCGACATCGGCGAGGCCGCCTGGGAGCGCCTGCGCGACGACGCGATGACGTTCTTCTACACCAACCGCAGCGGCACCCCGATCTCCGACGAGCTCACCCCCGGCTACGGCCGGGAGGCCGGCCACGTCGGCGTGGCGCCGAACCAGGGCGACACCGCGGTGCCGTGCCAGAGCCTGGACGACGACTCGCAGGAGATCCTCGTGGCCCAGGGTGACGAGCCCTGGACGTGCGACTACACCACCGACGTCACCGGCGGCTGGTACGACGCGGGCGACCACGGCAAGTACGTCGTCAACGGCGGCATCGCGGTCGCGCAGCTGCTGCAGCAGTACGAGCGCAGCCTGCACGCCCCCACCGCGGACCGGGGTGCGCTCGCCGACGGCACCCTGCGCATCCCCGAGGCCGGCAACGGCGTCCCGGACGTCCTCGACGAGGCGCGCTGGGAGCTGGAGTGGTTCCTGAAGATGCAGGTGCAGCCGGGCCGCCCCCTGGAGGGGATGGTGTTCCACAAGGTCGCCGACGTCGACTGGACCGGCCTGCCGCTGGACCCGGCCGCCGACCCGCAGCCGCGCGTGCTGTACCGGCCCTCCACCGCTGCGACGCTGAACGTCGCGGCGACCGCCGCGCAGGGCGCGCGCCTCTTCGCGGAGTTCGACCCGGCGTTCTCCGAGCGCCTGCTCGCCGCGGCCCGCACCGCCTACGCGGCAGCGCGGGCGAACCCGGAGCTGTACGCCCCGGCGCCCGACGCGACGCTCGACCCGAACCCGGGCAGCGGCCCGTACGACGACGACGACGTGTCCGACGAGTTCTACTGGGCGGCCGCAGAGCTGTACCTGACCACGGGTGAGCCGCAGTTCCGCAAGGACGTGCTGCGCTCCCCCGTGCACACCGCCGACGTCTTCCCGGCCGGCGGCTTCGACTGGGGCCACGTGGGGGCCCTGGGCCGCCTGGACCTGGCCACCGTGCCCAGCCGGCTGGGCAAGCACGAGCTGCGGCAGGTGCGGCGCTCGGTGACCGAGGCGGCCGACCGCCTCCTGGCCGCCCAGGCGACCCAGCCGTTCGGGCAGGCCTACGCCCCCGAGGACGGCCAGTACGCCTGGGGGTCGAACGCGCAGATCCTGTCGAACCTGCAGGTCCTGGGCACCGCGTTCGACCTGACGGGGAAGGACGCCTACCGCGACGGCGTGGTCCGCAGCACGGACTACCTGCTCGGGCGCAACGCGCTGAACAACTCCTACATCACCGGCTACGGGGACGTGTTCTCGCGGAACCAGCACTCGCGGATGTACGCGAACCAGCTGGACCCGGCGTCGCCGAACCCGCCGGCGGGCACGGTGGCCGGCGGGCCGTACTCGCCCACCGCCACCAGCGGTGACCCGATCACCGCGGCGCTGTTCCCCGACGGCTGCGTGGCGCAGTTCTGCTACGTCGACGACATCGGCTCGTGGTCGACCAACGAGATCACGATCAACTGGAACGCGCCGATGGCGTGGGTGGCGTCCTTCGTGGCCGACCAGGACTCCGGGTGCGACGCCGGGCGCGGTCACGGGCGCGGGCACGGCGGCGGCCACCGCGGCTGAACCCGGCCCCACCCCGCGACGCGCCCCGTCGCCCGGCACCGTGCCGGGCGGCGGGGCGCCGCGCGTCAGGGACCCTCGGGGCGCCGCTCGCCGAGAGCGGCGGTGCAGGCGGCGAGGTCCTGGCGCAGCCGGTGCTGCCCGGTGCTCCCGAGGGGTTCCAGCATCCGCCGTTCCACCGCGCGCACGGCGGCGCTCGCCGAGCGCAGCAGTTCGCGCCCGTCCGCGGTCAGCTCGGCGGGCAGCGCCCGGCCGTGCGGGGCGGTGCCGGGGCGGGTGACCAGCCCTCGCTCCTCCAGGCCGCGCAGCACACCGTTCGTGGCCTGGCGGGTGACGAACGCCCCGCGCGCCAGCTCGGCGTTGGACAGCCCCGGCCTCGGCGTCGCGCTGTGGCTGCGCGCCGACGACGCGCAAGAGCTGCACGACGACCTGGCCGCCGCCGGCACACCGATCCTCAGCACCCCGGTCGACGGACCGTTCGGGCGCACCTTCACCTTCGCCGACCCCGACGGCTACGCCGTCACGGTCCACGACGGCGCCTGAGCGCGGCGGGGCCCGACGATGAGTTCTCGCACCCGCGCCGGTCCCAGGGGCACGTGGTGGCGCAGGAGACGGAGGAGCAGCGATGAGGATCGTCGTCAGCGAGTTCAGCAGCCTGGACGGCGTCGTGCAGGCCCCGGGCGGGGCGGAGGAGGACACCGAGGGCGGTTTCACCCACGGCGGCTGGTCGATGCCGTACTTCGACCCCGAGGTGCTGGGCGGGGCGATCGACGCCCTCATGGGCGAGACGGAGGCGCTGCTGTTCGGCGCCCGCACCTGGCGGGCCATGGCCGCCGCCTGGCCCGAGCGCGGCGGGGACGGTGACGGGTTCACCGACCGCATGAACTCGATCCCCAAGCACGTCGCCTCGCGCACCCTCACCGCCGCGGACCTGACGTGGCGGGGCTCCGCCCTGCTGCCGGCCGACGACGCGATCGGCGCGGTGCGCCGGTTGCGCGAGGACAGCGGCGCCGGTGCCGGTGGCGTCCTGCAGGTGATGGGCAGCGCCTCGCTGGCCACCCAGCTGGCCGAGCACGACCTCGTCGACGAGTACCAGCTCGCGCTGGAGCCGGTCCTGCTGGGCGGCGGCAAGGGGGTCTTCCCCGCCGACGGGCGCGCGCGGCCGCTGGAGCTGGTGTCCGCGACGACGAGCCCCACCGGCGTGCTGGTGTGCCGCTACCGGGTGGTGCGCGACGGGGCCGCGCCCGGCGGAGCGTGACGACGTCTCCGTCACCCGCGCGCCCGGAGGTCCACCGGACGGTCGACCCCCGGTTCACCCCCGTCGGCCGGCGCCCCCGCCCGTCGAGCGATCCGCGGCGCGCCGCCGATCGCCAGCCTGGACGCGTCAGCGGGTTCGCGACGACGACGGGGGTGGGAACGGTGCCGGTGGTCCAGGTGCGGGGGCTGCACGAGGAGTACGGCTCGAGGGTGGCGGTGGACGACGTCGACCTGTCCGTGGAGGAGGGGGAGGTGTTCGGGGTCCTGGGCCCCAACGGGGCGGGCAAGACCACGACGGTGGAGTGCCTGCTGGGGCTGCGCAGTCCCGACCGCGGCAGCGTGCGCGTCCTCGGCCTGGACCCGGTGCGCGAGCGCGCCGAGGTGGTCCAGCGGGTCGGGGCCCAGCTGCAGGCCAGCCGGGTGCAGCCGCGGCTGCGGGTGGCGGAGGTGCTCGCGCTGTACGCGTCCTTCTACGCGCACCCGGCCGACTGGCGGGAGGTGCTGGAGCGGGTGGGTCTGGCGGGTGCGGAGCGCACCGCGTTCGGCGAGCTGTCCGGCGGTCAGCAGCAGCGCGTCCCCGTCGCGCTCGCCCTGCTGGGCCGGTCCGAGGTGGTCGTCCTCGACGAGCTGACCACCGGGCTGGACCCCGCGGCCAGGCGCGGGGTGTGGCAGCTGGTGCGGGAGGTCAACCGCGGCGGGACCACCGTGGTGCTGGTCAGCCACCAGATGGACGAGGTGGCGCACCTGTGCGACCGCGTCGCCGTCCTCGCCCGGGGGCGTGTGCGCGCCACGGGCACCCCGGACGAGCTCACCGCCGCCGGCGCTGACGACGGCGCCGGGCACAGCCTCGCCTTCCGCCCCCTGCCACCGGTGGACCACGGTGTCCTGGAGGCCCTGCCCGCCGTCCGGTCGGTGCGCCGCGACGGTGACCGGTGGACCGTGCCCGGCACGGCACGGCACGGCACGGCACGGCACGGCACGGCACGGCACGGCACGGCAACCGTGGCGCAGGCGGTGCTGGCCGACCCCGGCCCCCCGGACGTCGTCCTGCTCCAGGTGCTCCGGCTGGTCGCCCGGGGGACCGGCAACCGGGGGTGCGGGGCCCTTGACGCCGGGCACCGCCCGGGGTTCTCCTCGCAGCAGGGAGGGGTCGTGGACGACGGGTGCGGCGGTGCGCGGCGCGGCCCGAGCCTGCTGCCCACCACCTGGGGGGCGGCCTACGCGGCCACGGCACTCGCCGGTGCCGTGCGCGCGCCCGGCACGCTCCTCGCCGCCGCGGCCGTGCTGGGTGCCCTGCTGCTGGCGCTGCCGGCGCTGGCCCCGCCGGCGCTCACCGCGCACCCCCGTTCGCGTCGCGTCCTGCTGGCCGCCGCCGCCGCCGCGGCGGCCGTGGTGCCGTTCGTGGGCGGCGTCGAGGCGCTGGGGGCCGCCGGGCAGGTGGCCGCCGCGGTGCTCACCGCCGCGGGCGGCGCGCTGGCGCTGCGCGCGGCCGAGGGGGTGCAGCAGGCCCTCGACGAGACCGCACCGCACCTCCCCCGCCCCGGGTCCCCGCGCCAGGAGGCGTGAGGCGCCTCAGGCACCTGCAGCGGCGCGGCCGAACGCGCTGGTCCCGCTGCCCACGAGGTAGGTCACGCGGCCGGCGCCCTCCTCGAGCAGGCGCGGTCGGCCCTCGCCGCGCGCACCGCGCGAGTCGGCCGGGACGCTGACGCGGGCCCGCACCCCCACCGGGACCCGCACCTCCAGCTCGGTGCCGGTGCCCTCCTCGCGCGACCAGCGCACCTCGACCGGCCCGCGCTGCGTCCAGCGGGTGCCGGCCGCGCGCCGCAGCGCGCACACCGGGGGCCGCACCTCCACGAGGGCCGCGCCGGGGGCGGCGATCCGCACGCCCAGCAGCACCTCCTGGACGTCCACGACCGCCTGCGCGCCCCAGCCGTGCGAGTAGCTCTGGTCGTCCACGGGGTTCCACTGCTCCCAGCAGCAGGTGCCGCCGCGGGCCAGGACGTTCGCCCAGCCGTCGGCGTCCGGGTCGGTGAGCAGGTGCAGCACGGCGTCGGTGCGCCCCGCGGCGGCGAGGCCCTGCAGCAGCCGGTGCGCCGTCATCGGTCCCTGGTTCATCCCCAGGGACTGCACGTGGTCGGCGACGGCGGCGACGTCCGCCTCCGGCACGAACCCGAACGCCAGCGGCAGGGAGCTGGAGATCTGCGCAGCCCTCGCGGAGGGGGTGCCGTCGGGGGCCAGGCCGTCGACGTAGACGCCGTCCGGGCGGCGCAGCCGGGCGTTGACCGCGCGCACCAGCGCCGCGGCGCGCTCCTCGTGCCGCGCCACCTCGTCGGCCGGCCGGCCCAGCGCCCGCGCCAGCCGCGCCAGCGACGCGTGCGCGTCGACCGCCCAGGCGTTCACGGGCGTGCGCACCCCGTCGAGCGTGCCGTCCCAGTCGTAGCCGTACCGCACGGCGGCGGGCCAGTCCACGATGCCCTGCCGGTACACGGCGTTCTCCCGGCCGCGCGAACCGCCCCCGGGCAGCGCCGTGACTAGCCCGGTGGCCGGGTCGGTGGCGCGCTGCACGTACTCGCCGATCTCCACCAGCGCCGGGTGCACCTGCTCGGGCAGCTCGAGGTCCCCGGTCTCGACGTGGTGCTGCCACACCCACCCGGGGACCATCTCGGTGAAGTCGGGGATGTCGCGCGGGCCGTCGCCGTTGGGGTAGACGGCGTTCACGCGCCCGCGGAACTCCCCCTCGTACCAGTGCCGCGCCTGGGAGGCGACGATCTCGCGGATCGCCTGCCGGGTCAGCGCGCGTTCCCCGCACGCGGCCGTGGTGGCGGCCGAGATGTTGATCGCGTCGGCGGTGAACTGGCCCTTCTCGCGCGTGGGGGTGTCCAGGAACTGCTCCTGGGCGCACACCAGCGCGGAGTGCCGCATCAGCTCGAACACCTCGTCCAGCACCGGTTCGGAGCTGGAGAACCCCGCCGGGTGCGGGGCCTCGGTGTGCTGCACCACCGCGCGCACGTCGGCGGAGGTCGGCTCCTCCCCCGCGACCGCCTCGGCGGGCAGCTGCACGTAGCGGAAGCCCCAGTACGTGAAGGGCCGCAGCTCCTGCTCACCGTCGCGCTGCACGAGGTCGAACCACGTGCGGCTGCCCTGCGTGGAGGTGCGGTCGGTGGCCACCCGCCCGTCGGGGTCGAGGGTGTAGCCGGTCAGCACCCGCACCCGCCGGCCGGCGACGCCGCGGCGGAACCGCAGCACGGGCACGGCCGAGACGACCTGCCCGAGGTCCGCGACGAGCGTGCCGTCCGGCAGGCGGGTCAGCGACACCGGCTCGCGCTCGGTGCGCTCCAGCCGGGTCTCCTGGGCGTGCAGCCGGGTGAACTCCGGCGCCCCGTCGGCGCGCGGCGGCAGCGGGTGCTCGCCCACGACGACGGGTTCCTCCCAGTTCGCGCCCCGGCCGTCGTAACGGGGCCGGTCCCACCCGTCCGGTTCGGCGCGGGCGTCGTACTCCTCCCAGTAGTCGCCGGCGTCGTCGTTGCGGTAGCGCTCGGTGTAGCGGCGCGGGCTGCCGGGGACGTCGTCGACCTCGGGGGCGCACCACTGCGGGGCGCGCGCCACGCGCCAGGTCCCGTCGCTGACGACGGTGGTGCGGCTGCCGTCGGCGTGGTCGGCGACGAGCTTCAGCAGGAACCCCGACGGGTGCCCGTCCGGGCCCGGGGGGTTCCCCTGGCAGGTGCCCACCCAGTAGTGGTAGACCACCCCGATCGCCAGGCGGGTGCCGGCGCGCACGTGCGCGGTGACGTCGGTGGTCTGGGAGTACCCCTCCGAGGGGTAGCCGAACGCGTGGCCGCGGGCGACGACGGCGCCGTCCAGGTGCAGCTCGTACTGCTTGCTCGCCGCGACGTGCACCCGCGCCCGCACCACGGGCGAAGCCGGGACGTCCACCTCGAGCCGGGCCAGGGTGTAGTCGTCGTACGCGTCCAGGGACGTGGTGCCCGACCCCGTCGCCGGCGGCGCGGGCACCCGCCGGACCCACTGCGCCCCGGACCAGTCGCGGTCGGTCAGGGCGGTGTCGAAACCCTCCTCGGGCGCGTACGGGGAGACGGCGCCGTCGCGGTCCCAGGTGCGCACCGTCCAGGTGAACGCCTCCCCCGGCGGCAGGTCCGGGACGGGGCAGCGCACCTGCTGGAACTCCGGCGAGTCGACCCGGCCGGTGTCGGCCACCAGCCGCCCGGACACCGCGTCCAGCAGGCGCACCTGGTACGCGGTCTGCACCTGGTCGCCGCCGGGGTGCTGCGGCAACCAGCCGAACCGGGGCGAGGGCCCCGCGCTCAGCGGGCGGACCAGGTCGTCCACCGTGAGGTGGGCGGGGACCCGGGGGTCGGTGTCCTGCACGGGGTCCTCCACGGGTTCGTCCTCCAGGGGGCCGGTCGGTGGTTCGGTCGGTCCGGTCACGACCGCTGCGCCTGCTGCAGCTCGGCGTAGCGGCCGCTGGTGGCGAGCAGCTCCTCGTGGGTGCCGGCCTCGACGACGCGGCCCCGGTCCAGGACGACGATGCGGTCGGCGGCGCGCACGGTGGAGAGCCGGTGCGCGACGACGAGCGTGGTCCGCCCGCGCATCAGGCGCGCCAGGGCCTGCTGCACCGCCACCTCCGACTCCGCGTCCAGCGCCGAGGTGGCCTCGTCCAGCAGCAGGACCTGCGGGTCGCGCACGAGGGCGCGGGCGATGGCGAGCCGCTGACGCTGCCCGCCGGACAGCCGGGCACCGCGCTCCCCGACGACGGTGTCCCACCCCCGGGGCAGCGCGTCCACGAAACCCGCGGCGTTGGCGTCGGCGAGGGCGCGGCGGACCCGTTCGTCGCCGACGTCCCGCAGGCCGTACGTGACGTTGTCGCGGACGGAACCCTCGAACAGCACCGACTCCTGCGGCACCACCGACACGTGCCGGCGCACGCTGCGCAGGTCCAGGGTGGCCGCGTCGACGCCGTCGACGAGGAACCGCCCGCCCGTGGGCCGCACGAAGCCCAGCACCAGGTTCAGCAGCGTGGACTTGCCGGAACCGGAGGAACCCACGAACGCCACCGTCTCCCCCGGCCGCACGTCGAGGGTGACGCCGTCCAGGGCGTCCTCGGCGGCGTCCGGGTAGCGGTAGCGCACGTCCCGCAGCGCCAGCTCGCCGCGCACGGCCGGCACGGTGCGCTTGCCCTCGTTCTCCTCCAGGTCCGGTTCGGCCAGGACCTCCGCGATCGAGCGGATCGACTCCAGGCCGCGCGCACCGGCCGGCAGCAGCATCAGCAGGTTCGTCACCGCACCGGTCAGCAGGGTGAAGTACGACGACAGCTGCACCACCTGGCCGGGGGTGATCTCCAGCGCGCCGGAGAGGGAGGCGAACGCGGCGAGCACCAGGCACAGCACCCCCAGCAGCTGCAGGCTCACCCACGACAGCGCGCTGAAGCGCCCGTTGAGCACGTCCAGCCGCAGCCCCGCCTCCTGCACCTCGCGGGCCCCGGCGGCGACCCGCTCGGCGGCGGTGCGCTCCAGGGCGTGCGCACGGGTGATCGGCATGAGCGTGGCCATCTCGCCCACCCGGGCGGAGAACCGCTCGACCTCGCGGCGCAGCTCCTCGTTGCGCTGGCGGGAGCGGCGGCCCAGGGCGTACCGCAGCAGGGCCGCCAGGGGGATCGTCAGGGCGTAGAACGGCAGGAACTGCGGGACCGTCACCGCGGTCATCGCCACGGCGCCGAGCACCACCATCGTCGCCGACAGCAGCGGGTGGGCGATCTGCTGGAACATCAGCTCGACGTTCTCCACGTCGCGCACGACCTTCGTCTGCACGATCGAGGAGCTCACGCGGGTGTGGAAACCGATGGACAGGTTCTGCAGCCGGTCCGCCAGGGCGTTGCGCAGGTCCGCGCCGATGGTGCGCACCGCCCCCATGTACCGCTTGGTGTACTGCACCATGCAGGGGTAGTTCTGGACCAGGGCCACCACGGCCACGGTCGTCCACAGCCACAGCCGGCTCACCGGGCCGCCGGCCACGAGGACGTCGATCACCCGGCCGGTGATGACGGGCATCAGCCACAGCGGCGTCTCCTTCACGACCATGAAGGCGACGGCACCGGCCACCCGGCGGCGGTGGGTGCCCAGCAGTCGCAGGGCCGAGCGCAGCGGGCGGTCCCCGTCGAGGGCCCGGTCCGGCGGTGGAGCGGTCACCGAAGCATCCAAGCACCGGACCCCCGGATCGGAAAGCGCTTGCTGCTGCCGGGTCGCACGCAGCCGGACCGCGGTGGCGACGTCGTGTCGCCGGCGCCCCCTAGCCTCCTCGCCGTGCCCGACCGCTCCCCGACGCCGTCCACCCGCCTGCGCGTGCACGGCACCTGGACGCGGGCCGGCACCCTGGCGCTGTGGGTGGAGGCACCGCGCCGCCCGGTCGGCGCGGCCCGTCCGGCCGACCGCGCCGCCCTGGCCTCCGCCGCGCCCCGGGCGGTGCACATGGCCGCCGCGCTGGCCCGGCCGGTGACCCGCTCGCTGCTGGTGGAGCTGCCCTGCACCCCCGTCGGCCGGCCCGCCGCCGCGGGCGCCCGCCCCCGCGCGGACCTGGTGCTGCACGAGGTGGCGGTGCCCGTGGTGGAGCTGCGCGGCGACGCGGCCGTGGACGTGCTCACCGAGGTGCTGGACCCCGGGCCGGGCGCGGCGGCGGGCGTCGCCGGCGACGGGCTGCGCTGGCTGGCGCACGTGGCCCGCGGCGCCCGCGCGGCGGTGGACGCCGGCTCGGTCGTGCCCGCGCTGGGCGAGGTGGGCGGCGAGGCGCTCGCCCGCTGGGTCCCGCTGCCCGACAAGCGCTTCCACCGCTGGCGCACCGCGCTGGCCGAGCTGGCGCCCGCCGTGCTGCGCGCCGAGGCCCGCCCGCCGCGCACGCCGGTCCCGGCGGCCGCCGCGCTGGTCGACGAGGTGTGCGCCGCGGTCGCAGACCTGCTCGTCAGCCGCCGCACCGCGCACGTGCGTCCCGACCTCGACGGCCTCGCCCCTGCGCCCGCCGCCTGGCTGCGCGCCCTGGCCACCGGCGCCGCGGTGCCCGACGGCGCGCAGCCGCGGGCGCTGGCGCACCGGGTGCGCGACTGGCACCGCAGCGCCGACGAGTCCGGCTACGACCTCGTGCTGCGGGTGCTCGAACCGGCGCCCGGCGAGGACGCGCCGTGGCGGCTGCACGCGCGGCTGCGTCCCGTGGACGAGCCCAGCCTCGCCCTGACGCTGGAGCAGGTGCGCGCCGAGACCGGGGCCGGCGGCGGTGCCGGGGCCGGCGAGGACCCGGTGCTGCTGCTGATGGCCCGCACCGCGCAGGCGGCCGCCGTGCACCCGCCGCTGAAGCGGCTGCTCGCCGGCGCCGGGGACGGCGACGTCGAGATCGGCGCCGAGGACCTGCTGGACCTCGTCGAGGTCGGCGGCCCGCGGCTGACCGCCGCCGGGATCGCCCTGCAGCTGCCGCGGCACTGGACGCGGCGCGCGGTGGGCCTGTCCCTGCACGCCGGCGCCGTCCAGCCGGGGGTGGTGACGAACCCGCGGCTGCGGCAGGCGGACCTCGTCGCCTTCGAGTGGCGCGCCGCGCTCGGCGACGAGCCCGTCACCGAGGCGGAGCTGCGCGCGCTGGCCGCGTCCCGCGAGCCGCTGGTGCGCTTCCGCGGCGAGTGGGTGCAGGTGGACCGCGAGGCGCTGCGGCGCAGCGCGCAGTTCCTGCGCCGGCGCGGCAGCGGCCGCGCCACCGTCCTGGACCTGCTGACCGGCCTGGGCTCGGCGCGCGACCTGCCCGCCGCCGTCACCGGCGTCCACGCGCGCGGCGCGCTGGGCGAGGTGCTCTCCGGCGGGGCCGAGGCCCACCTGGAGGAGCTGCCGGACCCGCCGGGGCTCGCGGCGACGCTGCGGCCCTACCAGCGGCGCGGCGTGACGTGGCTGGCGGCCATGGCGCGCCTCGGGCTGGGCGCGGTCCTCGCCGACGACATGGGCCTGGGCAAGACCCTGCAGCTGCTCGCCCTGGAGCTGCACGAGCGCACCCCCGGCGGGGGTGCGCCGACCCTGCTGGTGTGCCCGACGAGCCTGGTCGGCAACTGGGCCGCCGAGGCCGCCCGGTTCACCCCCGCCCTGCGCGTGCACGTCCACCACGGCCCCGGCAGGCCCCGCGGGGCGGACCTGGCCCGCGCGGCCGCGGCGCACGACCTCGTCGTCACCACCTACGGGCTGCTCGTGCGCGACGCCGCCGACCTCGCCGCCGTGCGCTGGCGGCGCCTCGCCCTCGACGAGGCCCAGCACGTCAAGAACGTCGCCACCCGCGCCGCGCGCGCCGTGCGGGCCGTGCCCGCCGAGCACCGGGTCGCCCTGACCGGGACCCCGGTGGAGAACCGGCTGGAGGACCTGCGCGCAGTGCTGGACGCGGTGAACCCCGGCCTGCTGGGCGGCCCGGCGGCGTTCCGGGACACCTTCGCCGTGCCCGTGGAGAAGCTCGGCCACACCGCGCCCGCGCAGCGGCTGGCGCTGGTGACGCGCCCGTTCGTGCTGCGCCGCGTCAAGACCGACCCCGCCGTCGCCCCGGACCTGCCCGAGCGCCTGGAGATGACGGTGCGGGCGAACCTCACCCCCGAGCAGGCGGCGCTGTACCGGGCGGTGCTGGACCGGCTGCTCGCGCGCCTGGCAGACGCCGACGACGTCGGCCGGCGCGGGCTGGTGCTGGGCGCCCTCACCCGCCTGGCGCAGGTGTGCAACCACCCCGCCCACTACCTCGGCGACGGCTCCGGCGTCCTGCACCGCGGCCGGCACCGCTCGGGCAAGCTCGCGGTCCTCGACGACGTGGTGGGCACCGCCCTCGCCGAGGGCGAGAAGGTGCTGTGCTTCACCCGGTTCGCCGAGTTCGGGCACCTGCTGGCCCCGCACCTGTCCGAGCGCACCGGGCGGCGCGTGCCGTTCCTGCACGGCGGCCTGAGCCGCGCCCGCCGCGACGCGGTCGTCGCCGAGTTCGCCCGCGACGACGGCCCACCGGTGCTGGTGCTGTCGCTGCGCGCCGCCGGGACGGGGCTGAACCTGACCGCCGCCAACCACGTCGTGCACCTGGACCGCTGGTGGAACCCCGCGGTGGAGGACCAGGCCACCGACCGCGCGCACCGCATCGGGCAGCGGCGCGCGGTGCAGGTGCGCACGCTCGTCAGCACGGGGACCGTGGAGGAGAAGGTGGACGAGGTCATCGCCCGCAAGCGCGCACTGGTCGGCTCGGTCGTCGCCGGTGGCGAGCGCTGGATCACCGAGCTGGACGACGAGGCGCTGCACGACCTGCTGCGCCTGGGCGCCGACGCGGTCGGGGACTGAGCCGTGGCCCGCTACCGACGCACCGCACCCGGCGACGCCCGGCCCGGCGCGGGACGCCCCGGCCCCGGCAGGTCGCGCCCCGCCGCGGCCCGCTGGTCGCACCGCCTGCTCACCGCCCTGCCCCGCGCCCTGGAGCGCGGCCACGACCCCGCGGCCTGGCGCCGCGGCGCCGAGCTCGCCGGCACGGGGGCGGTCGGCGAGCTGCGCGTGCGCGCCGGGGCGGTCGGCGCCCGCGTGCAGGGCGAGCGCCCGAGGCCGTGGCTGGTGGAGGTGGGCGTGCGCCGCTGGGGCCCGGCCGAGGTGGACGCGCTCGTCGCCGTCGTGGTGGAGCACCCGCTGCTCATCGCGCCGCTGGCCGCCGGCGACGTGCCGCCGGCGCTCACCGACCTCCTCGGCGAGGTCGGCCTGGACCTGCTGCCCTCCTGCGGCGACCTCACCCACGACTGCAGCTGCCCGCACGACGGCGAGGGGGCGTGCGAGCACGTCGCGGCCCTGCTGCACGCCCTCGCCGAGCACGCCGACGCCGAACCCGCCGCGGTCCTGGTGCTGCGCGGGGCCGCGCCGGCGGCGCTGCTGCGCCGGGTGGAGAGCGCCGCCTCCGGCCCCTCCCCCGCCGCGGAGGCGCTGCCGTCGGACCCCGTCGCGTTCCACCGGATGGCCGCGGAGCCGCCGGAGCTGAGCGTGGTGCGGCGCGCGCCGGGACGCACCGCCGCGGACGACCTGGACGCGGTGGCCCTGGGCCCCGGCGCTGGCGGGGTCGCCGACGCGCTGCGCCCGTTCTACGCGGCCCTGCACGAGCACGCGGCCGCGAGCACGACCACGGGCCCGCCGGGTCCACGAGCGGGCATGCGCACTTGACGACCGGTCGTCCAGGCAGTGCTCCACGTGCTGCTCCACGTTCTGCCACGTGCTGCGCGCCGCCTCCTCCAGCGCGATCCGCTCACCGGGCACGCCGACGACGTCGCGAGCGCAGGAGGCCACCACGCGCGCTCCGCCAGGCTCACCGGGAACACCGGTGCACCCGCCGGTGAAGCGCAGCCGACCGTGCACCGGGTGCATCGAGCGCACCGCGATGTCGGTGCGCCAGCGCTGCACCGGGTGCAGCCGGCCGCCCGGGCGCGAGGGGCAGCCCAGCACCAGGACCACCTGCGGGCCGGGCAGTGGCCTGGCCTCGTCGCTCCACCCCCGGCGCGAGGCGCGCCACTGCACCAGCTCGGCGACCAGGGCGGCCCCCACGGGCGACGAGGCGGCTCCTGCCAGGGCAGCCGACGGTGACAGGTGGAACGCGCCAGGCCCCCGGTGATCGTCGGCCAGGGACCGAGTGCGGAGGGGACGACACGCACGGACGTGAGGCGCTCACGGTGACGCGGCTCGACGCGAGTCCCGCAGCAGCCGACCGGGCCGTGGCCGCCCGAGCAGGTGCGCGGCGGGGTTGAACGTCGCCGGCCTCGCGCAGGCGGTGCTCGCCGCCCGGCGTACGACGGGTCCGCCCGCGTCGGCCCCTGCTCGCCGCCGCGGCGCTGCGGGAAGGTGTGGCCGGTGCCCGTGGGCCGCCAGGAGCAGGCGCGGTGGACCGGATGCTCGACCTCGAAGCCGGCGTCCCGGGGGGCCACGCCCTCGCTGCGCACCATTTCACCGTGGCAGCACGATCACCGGGTCGAAGGCGCGCTCATGCCGAAGACCACGCACTCGATGAGCACCAGCACCCTCAGTGCTCAGCCGCAGCTGAGCACCGCAGTGCCAGGCTGGAGAGGTGAGCAACACCCCACCCCCAACACCTGCCCAGCCCCGTCAGGGCACCCCGGCAGCGCGCCTACGCATCCAGGCCCGGGCCCACTGGGTGAACGCGATCGTCCTGCTCCCCTGCACCCGCCCCTTCCTGCGCCTGGACGGGCAGGAGCACCCCCTCACCTGGGGACAGACCTCGTCCTTCCCCCTGACGGTCGGACCCCACCTGGTCGAGACCTTCATCCGCTACCGCGGTACCCCCTGGCCCGCTGGTACCGGTCGCCTGCACGTCGAGGTCGGCGAAGGTGAGGACATCGACGTCCTCGCCCGCAACGGGCCGCTGAACCATCAACCCCTGCAACCACGCTTGCTTCCGCGCCGACCACCGGTTCCCAGCACCTGACCCACCAGACCTGCCCCGTCACCGGCCTCAGCCAGCAGCTCAGCCGAAGAGGTCGAAGGCACGGATGAGGATGTTGGCGCCCAAGCCCACACCGAGGGCCAACGCCAAACGGCGCCACCATGCTCGACTGCCCACCGGGCGGAGCCCAGGCTCTTCGACGAGCCGTAGACGCTCAGCCACCCGCCACGCACGAGATCGCTGTCGCTCCACGCCACCACGGTAGGGGCGAGCTTGCGACACGTCCGCTCATGCCGCCCTCCGGTGCGCCATCGTGTCGAGTCGCGGATGGTCTTCACGCCCTCGTCCAGAGCTGAATAACCTCGACAGGTGTTCGGCACCACGGGTCGCGTCATCTTCCTCGTCGCTTCGATCGCGCTCATCGGCGCTGTCCTGATCGGCGCTCACCGTCGACGACGTCGTCATGAGAAGACCTGGAGGGTCAGCGACACGATCGTCGTGGCGGCCATGTCTCTGATGGCTGCGCTGCACATCTCCTACCTGATCTGATCGCTCGCCCAGGCTGAGTCGTAGGGGCGCTCATGTCGCCACCTGCCCGGTCATGGCTGCGGGCTCAGGCGGTCAGTGCAACACCTCGGCCAGACCGGAGCCTGCGACGAGCCCCCACGCCACCCAGGCGCCGACCCCTGATCCGAAGGCAGCTATCAGCAGCAGGTGGAGCCAGCCGGAGCTGATGGCGCAAGCGTCGCTACGCCGAGTCCCAGAACCCCTCCGAGACCGGCAGCGACTGCGCCGACCACAGCTGGCAGCCAGGCTCGGGCCTCGTTCACGAGCTCACTGTCTCGGCAGACGCGCGATCATCAGCACGGCCCGTCAGGCGTTGTGCACCGCCGATGCGCTGGCCCTGCTGCGCGCCACCGCCTACACCCGGGACCGCACCCTCGAGGAGCTCGCCGGCGACGAACGTGCCATCGGCCGTGAAACCCGAGTCGTCCCAGTACTCGATGCGGTCGCCGGTGATCCGGTAGCGGCCCGTGTAGGCGGCCTCGTGCGTGCCGCGCGCCTCCACGTAGCGACCGTCGGGGCGCAGTTCCTGGCGCACGTGCCCGCCCCCGGTGCACCACAGCCCCAGGTGCGCGCTCAGCGCCGCGTCGCCGGGTGCGGGCACGGTTTCCTGTCCGGTTCCTCTGTTCACGCCTTCCAGACTCGTCGCTCGCGCCGCGGGCCGGGAGACCGTGTCCCACCGGGGTGCGGTGCGCCCACCCGCGTCCGGTGCACCCGTCGCCACCGCTGACGACGGGACGTGCTGCGCGAGGAGACGACAACTCACGCAGTCCGAGGAGTCCTGGGTGGTGTGTGCCGGGGCGGTGCTCGTCGGGGTGGGCAGCGGCCTGGAACCGCCCGTGCCGTTTGCCCGTGGTGGGGCGCGGGTAGGGCCCGGCCATGACGAACCCACGCCGCGACGGGCTGACGTCGGTCGCGGACCAGTCCGAGGACCAGCGCGGGGGTCCGGGCAGCATCCTCAGCCGGCAGAGCGCCGACCACCGCGACCTCGACGAGCTGATGCACGCCTACGAGCGCGAGCCCGACGCCGGCGCGCGCGGTCGCATCGTCGCCGAGTTGAGCGAGCGGGCCCTGCGTCACGCCTTCGCCGAGGAGACCGTGCTCTTCCCGGCGTACCGGCGGTTCCTGCCCGCTGCCGGCCAGGACGACGAGCTGACCCGGCACATCGAGGGTGACCACCAGCAGGTCAACGAGATGCTGAAGGACCTCCAGCGCGCCGACCCGGGCTCGGCGGACTACGACGCCGAGGTCCGCCGCGCCTTCGCGGTGATCCGCCACGACGCCCACGACGAGGAGGACGACCTGCTGCCCCGGCTGCAGCAGGTCGCCAGCGCCCGGCAGTTGCGGGCCATCGGCGCCGCCTGGGAAGCCGCTCGGCTGGGCTCGCCGACCCGGCCGCACCCGAAGGTCTCCCGCCGTCCCCCGGGCAACGTCGTCGCCGGAGCCGGCCTGGCCCTGTCCGACCGGGTCAAGGACGTCGTCGACTCCCTCGCCCCGGTGGGCAGCACCCGCAGGGCGGTGTGCGGCGGTGCGCTCGCCGGGCTGGTCGGTGCCGCGGCCCTGACCGTCGCGGTGAGGGCCGTCGCGGGCCGCGGGCTGCCGGCGCGCGCGGGTCTGGGTGGAGCGCGGGGGCCGGCGCGCCGCTGACCAGCTCGGGACGCTCCCGCCCGGGACGGCCTGCAGCGCACGTCGCGCAGCTGCTCGCAGGTGCTCTCAGCCCGCCCGGTGGAGTGCGTCTCGATGAGCAGGTCGGCGGGGGCGTTCACGCGCACGGACGTGCGCACCCGGGTGGTGCGCAGGTCCGCCACGATGCTCACCGGACCTGCCGCGCCGGGCACGCGCAGCGTCGCCTCCAGCTGCCCGCCCTCCGCCAGTTGCGCGGTGGTGGCCTTCAGGCGCGCGGCCGGGTCGGTGGCGACCTCGCGGGGCAGCACGTGCACCACCGACACGCCCAGTTCCGCGGTCAGACGCAGGCGCAGCTGGCGCACCAGGCGGATCCACGACTCGGCCACCGCCGGTGCCTCGCGGTCGCTCGCGCGCACCGTGCCGACGGCGACCGCCTCACGCGCACCCACCCACGCCCGTCCCGTGTCCTCGAAACCCGCGGCTCCCGAGCGGGTCTGCCGCATGATCAGGTTGTCACCGATCAGTGCAGCAGACCCCGTGTCGAAGTGCGCGAAGTGCCGACGTCACCCGCGGCGCACTGCTTCGCCGACTCTGAGGGGCCGGATCCGCAGGGCGGAGCGGGTGGTGTCGAAGGCCACCTGGGACACCGCCCGCCACTGGTGAGCGGCCAGTTCCACCCACAGCGAGTCGCGGTTGACGTCGATCCGGTTGCCCTTGGCGTAGACGAGCCACACCACCTCGATGCCCGCGAGGGCTTGCAGGTGCTCCTCCAGCGCCTCGCGCAGGCCGGCGCGGTCGGCGACGACGACGAGTGCGGCGTCAGCCTGCGACGGGTCGTCGCAGTACCCGCCGCCGGGGTCCCCCAGCACGTCGCGCAGGTCTTCCGCGTCCGGCCAGACCCACACCCGGGCGCCGGGGCCGATGCGCAGCTTGCGGTGCAGCGCAGCGGTCGGCGCGGGCGCGACGCCGGTCACCGCGCGACCGAGGTCGCTTCGAGGGTGCGCACCACCGTGCGCAGCAGCACCCGCCCGGTCTTGCGCCAGCCCAGGTCGAGGAAGAACCGCGCGAACTGCGCCTTGCCCCCGTGGAAACCCTCCTGCAGGAAGTCGAAGCGACACGATCCCGGGCCGAGCTCGGTGACGGTGAAGGTCACCACGGTGTCGATCGGGCCGCCGCGCCAGGACCAGCGCATGCGGTGCGGTGCGTCGATCTCCAGGACCTGCAGGTGCACGGTGCCGTCGAAGAAGGGCGCCGGGTCGGTGCTCATGGTGAAGCGGTGACCGACCCGCGGCTCGAAGTCGTTGGGCATCAGCCAGGTGGCGAGCAGGTCCTTCTCGGTCAGGGCGCGCCACAGCGTGCTCGCCGGGACGTCGAAGTCGACGCTCTTGTGGATCTGGCTCATCGTGGTCCCTCTCCCTGGAGGTCGTCGAGGACGTGCCGGAGCTTCTCGATGCGCTCGTCCCAGAACGCGTCGAGGTGGTCGATCCACGCGCTGACCTGTCGCAGCGGTGCTCTCTCGAGGTGGTAGAGCCGTTCGCGGCCGCGCGGGCGGCCGCTGACGACACCTGCGGCCCGCAGGTGCGCCAGGTGCTCGGAGACGGTCGACTGCGAGGCCGCGAGCTCGCTGACCAGTTCACCGACGGCCTTGTCGCCGGTGGCGAGCAGTTGCACGATCTGGCGGCGTCGCGGGTGCCCGATGGCGGTGAAGACGTCGAGCGTCGCTGGAGGCCGGGCCACGGAGGAGACTGTATCGGTTTTCACCGATAGGTCAACGGTTCAAGGGCGCATCCCCGAAGCGGCACCGCGACCTCGGCTTCGGCCAGCGGTGTGCCGCACGCACGTGGCGCGTTCTGCGCGAACCCGGGTCGGAGCCGGGCCCGCCTCCGACCGCAACCAGCACCTGGTGGGACCACCCCGTCCTGGACGTCATGAGCGAGGGATCGGGCGTCGTCGTGTGCCGCGACGAACTGCCCGCCTGCGAGGCGGCGACGGGGAACGCCCCGGTCGTCGTCGTGCGAAGCGGCACGGTCGACTCCGCCCCCTTCCACGTCCTGCTGAAGCCCCCCGCCGAACCGGGGACCACCGGTGAACTGACGCCCGCTCAGCAGGAGTACTGGACCACGGTCGCCTCCACCTCCGCCGTCCCCGAGCGGGCGGCGGGACCGGCCTGAGCGGAGGTGCGCTGCGGAGGCGCCTCACGCACCGGGCGGCCGGTGCGCGCGGGCAGGTCCGAGGGGTCAGCGGCGGGCGAGGCAGATGTGAACCGTCCTCCTGAGAGCGGGCCGACGCATCGATGACCGCACCGGTGCCCGGCACTCACCGGTGGTGCGGCACCCGTACGTGACCCGGAGTTCCCGCGGTCGTCGACGGGTCCCGAACACCCTGGTGCACCTCGGGTGTCGAGGGCTACGGTCGCCGCAGCGTCGCGTGCCGGTGGCAGACCGTGTCAGGCATGGAGGCACCGGAACGAAGGAGCGCGACGCTGATGCCGTCGTCCCCTTCGCCCGTCACCCGTGGGTGAGGGCGAGAAGACCAGGTTGCTGACCTGGAGCCGTGAACTGCGCACCGTGCACGAGCGGTTGAGAGAAGCGCTGCACGTCACGAGAACCGCGCTCGCGCAGGGCGGCGACGCCGCGCCACCGGCCACCCGAGACCTGCTGCTGCACTGCCACGGGTTCTGCACCGCCCTGACCGGGCACCACGAGGGCGAGGACCGGGAGCTGTTCCCCTCGATCGCGCAGCAGCACCCGCACCTGCGCGGTGCGCTGCTCCTCCTGCAGCAGGACCACTCGATGATCGCGCACCTGCTCGCCGGGTCGCGGGCCGCCGTCGACCGGTCGGCGACCCCGGTCGAACTGGACCGCCACCTGGAGGGCGTCGCGGCGATCGTGGAGTCGCACTTCCGCTACGAGGAGCGCCAGCTCACGGCCGTCCTGGAGGCGCTGGACCTGGACGCCGACGTGCACGACGCGCTGGGACGCCTGTGATCCCACCGGACGGAGCGAGCAGATGACACGGACCCGCATCCACGACTCCTCCATCTCGCTGGACGGCTTCGCCAGGGACGTTCGCTCCCCCGGGCTGGCAGGACGACGCCGGCTGGGCGGGGTGGTGGGGACCGAACCCACCGTTCCACACACCCGTCCGCGTGCTCACCCACCGGCAGCGGGTCACGGCACGGGCCACGCGGTCACCGGTGAGCGGCGGTGACGTGCGAGGGTGCGCAGGTGCCCCTGATGCCCCGGACACCCGGGTGGGCCGCCGTGGCGGCCGCCACCCGCACGCTGCTCGGCTCCGTCGTCCTGGCCGCGATCGCCGCGGCGGTGCGCGCGGCCACCGGCGACGGGCAGCCCGGCGACGACTGGGCGGGGGCCCTGCTGCCCGGGGCCTTCTTCGGGCTGCTCACCGGGACCACCAGCGGGCTGGCCGCGTTCCTGGTGCACGCCGCGTCCGGCCGGCTCGGCGCGGCCCGGGTGGTCTTCGTGCTGCTCGCGGCGGCGTGGACCGCGGTGGTCCTCGGCTTCGCGGGCCGGCTGACGGCCGCGGTGCTGGCGAGCGCCGTGGTGGCGGCCGTGCTGCTGTCGCTGTGGTCGCTGGCGCCGCTGCGGCACGTGCCGCCGATGCCGCGCGGGTGAGCGGGGCCCGGGCCGCGGCCGTCCTCGACGACCTGCGCGAGGAGCGCACGAAGCGGTTCCCCGCCGGCCGACCGACCCGCTGCGAGGACCCCCGCCGCCCCGCGGACGCGGTGCGGCGGGGGCAGGCAGCCGGGGGTCAGACCGGCACGATCTCCGGGGCGCGCAGGCGCGCCGCGTCGGCGGCGGCGTCGTCGGGTTCCTCCTGGGAGGCGCGCTCGGCGGCCACCCGCTCCAGGTACGTCTTCACCTCGGTGGTGCGCCGCTCCTCGTCCCAGCCGAGGGCGTCGCCGACGAGCTGCGCGACGAGCTCGGCGCTCTCGGTGCCGCGGTCGTACGTCTCGATGGAGATGCGGGTGCGGCGGGCCAGGACGTCGTCGAGGTGCTGGGCGCCCTCGTGGGTGGCCGCGTAGACGACCTCGGCCTTCAGGTAGTCGTCGGCGTGCGGCAGCACCTCCCCCAGCGACGGGTCCTGCGCGATCAGCGCCAGCACCTCGTCGACCGCCGAGCCGTAGCGGTTCAGCAGGTGCTCCACGTGGTCGACGTGGATGCCGGCGCGCGCCGCCAGCTGGTGACGCTGGTTCCACAGGGCGTGGTAGCCCTCGGCGCCCACGAGCGGCACGTTCTCGGTGGTCGAGGCCGGCACCTTGCCGTCCAGGCCGTCCACCGCCACGTCCACCGCGTCCTTCGCCATCACGCGGTACGTCGTGTACTTGCCGCCGGCGACGACGACGAGGCCGGGCACGGGGTGGCCGACGACGTGCTCGCGGGAGAGCTTGCTGGTGGACTCCGACTCACCGCTCAGCAGCGGGCGCAGCCCGGCGTAGACGCCCTCGACGTCCGCCCGGGTCAGCGGGGACTTCAGCACCCCGTTGGCGTGCTCGAGGACGTAGTCGATGTCGGCGCTGGTGGCCGCCGGGTGCGCCTTGTCCAGGTCCCAGTCGGTGTCGGTGGTGCCGATGATCCAGTGCCGGCCCCACGGGATGATGAACAGCACGCTCTTCTCCGTGCGCAGGATCATCCCCGTCTTCGACTGGATGCGGTCGCGCGGCACGACGAGGTGGATGCCCTTGGAGGCGCGCACCTTGAACTGCCCGCGGGCCCCGACGAGTTCCTGCGTCTCGTCGGTCCACACGCCGGTGGCGTTGATGACCTGCTTGGCGCGCACCCGGATCTCCGCGCCGGACTCCAGGTCCACCAGCACCGCGCCGACGACCCGCTCACCCTCGCGCAGGAACTCCTTCACGCGGGTGCGGTTGGCGGCGAGCGCGCCGTAGGTGGCGGCGGTGCGGGCGATCGTCATGGTGTGGCGGGCGTCGTCGACCTGCCCGTCGTAGTACTGGATGGCGCCGACCATGGCGTCGCGGCGGATGCCGGGCGCCTCCTTCTGCACGCCCTTGCGGGTCAGGTGCCGGTGCAGCGGGAAACCCTGGTTGTTGCCGCTGGACAGGGCCATGCCGTCGTACAGGGCCACGCCGGAACCCACGTAGGGGCGCTCGGCGAACCGCTTGGTCAGCGGGTACAGGAACGGCACCGGCTTCACCAGGTGCGGGGCCAGCTTGTTGCGCAGCAGGCCGCGCTCGCGCAGCGCTTCGTGCACGAGGGCGAAGTCGAGCATCTCCAGGTAGCGCAGGCCGCCGTGGACGAGCTTGCTGGAGCGGCTCGAGGTGCCGCTGGCCCAGTCGCGCGCCTCCACCAGCCCGGTGCGCAGGCCGCGGGTCACCGCGTCCAGTGCGGCGCCGGTGCCGACGACGCCCCCGCCGACGACGAGCACGTCGAGCTCGCCCTCGGCCATCTCGCGCAGCGCGTCCTGCCGCGCCTGCGGCGACAGCGGTTTGGTCTCCACGTCGTGTCCTCCAGATCGAGCGTCTCGTCCATCGTGCGGCCTGGTGCCGCGGAGCGCGCGGGCGGGGTGCCCCACCCGCGCGCGATCACGTCCTCGCGGGCGTCAGTCGACGTCCACCCAGTCCAGCGTGCGCTGCACGGCCTTCTTCCAGCCCGCGTAGCCGTCGGTGCGCTGCTCGTCGGTCCAGGTGGGTTCCCAGCGGGCGCCCTCGTTCCAGTTCGCCTTCAGCTCGTCGGTGTCCTTCCAGAACCCGACGGCCAGGCCGGCGGCGTAGGCGGCGCCCAGCGCGGTGGTCTCGGCCACGACGGGCTTGGAGACCGGCACGCCGAGGACGTCCGCCTGCAGCTGCATGCACAGCGTGTTGGCGGTGATGCCGCCGTCGACCTTGAGGACCTCCACGGCCACCCCGGAGTCCTCCGCCATCGCCTCGGTGACGTCGCGGCTCTGGTAGCAGATCGACTCCAGCGTGGCGCGGGCGATGTGCGCGTTGGTGTTGTAGCGCGACAGGCCGACGATCGCGCCGCGCGCGTCGGAGCGCCAGTACGGCGCGAACAGTCCGGAGAACGCCGGCACGAAGTAGCAGCCGCCGGCGTCGGGCACCTGGCGGGCCAGGCTCTCCGACTCCGCGGCGCCGGAGATGATGCCGAGCTGGTCGCGCAGCCACTGCACGGCCGAGCCGGTGACGGCGATGGAACCCTCCAGCGCGTACACGGGCTTCTCGTCGTTGAACTGGTAGCAGACCGTGGTCAGCAGGCCGGCCTTGGAGCGCACCAGCTCGGTGCCGGTGTTCAGCAGCATGAAGTTGCCGGTGCCGTAGGTGTTCTTCGCCATGCCGGGCTCGAAGCACACCTGGCCGACCATGGCGGCCTGCTGGTCGCCGAGGATCCCGGTGAGCGGCACCTCACCGCCCAGCGGGCCGTCGGCGGTGGTCGTGCCGTACCCGGCGGTGAACGAGGAGGGCTTGATCTCGGGGAGCATGGAACGCGGGATGCCGAAGATCTCCAGCAGCTCGTCGTCCCAGTCGAGGGTCTCCAGGTCCATGAGCATCGTGCGGCTGGCGTTGGTGACGTCGGTGACGTGGACGCCGCCGTGGACACCGCCGGTCAGGTGCCAGATCAGCCAGGAGTCGGTGTTGCCGAAGATCGCGTCGCCGCGCTCGGCGGCCTCGCGCACCCCCTCGACGTTCTCCAGGATCCACTGCACCTTGCCGCCGGAGAAGTACGTCGCCGGGGGCAGGCCGGTCTTGCGCCGGATCGTCTGCCCGCGCTCGTCGCGGTCCAGCGCCGAGGCGAGGCGGTCGGTGCGCGTGTCCTGCCACACGATCGCGTTGTAGTACGGCCGGCCGGTGCGGCGGTTCCACACCAGCGCCGTCTCGCGCTGGTTCGTGATGCCCAGGGCGGCGAGGTCGTCCGCGCCGAGGTTCGCCTGCCGGAGCCCGCTCTGGATCACCGAGCTGGTGCGCTCCCAGATCTCGATGGGGTCGTGCTCCACCCAGCCGGGCTTCGTCATGATCTGGGTGTGCTCGAGCTGGTACTTGGCCACCTCGTTGCCGCTGTGGTCGAAGACCATGAAGCGGGTGGAGGTCGTGCCCTGGTCGACCGCGCCGACGTACCGGGCTCCGCTGCCGTTCGCCATGTTCGTGCTGCCTCTCTGCAGGGGTGGTGGGTGGGTGCCGCCGGCGGCGGTCAGTCGTCCTCGGCCGGGATGCGGCCGGTGGGCTGCTCCGCGTCCGTCTGGTCGGGCAGGTGGCGCTCCACCAGGACCCGGTACAGCCCGCCGCCGAGCACGCCGCCGATGAGCGGGGCGACGATGGGCACCCAGAAGTAGAACTGGCCGCCGGGCTCGCGCATCGCCGTGGAGTAGCCGGTGAGGAACGACGCCAGGCGCGGGCCGAGGTCGCGGGCCGGGTTGATGGCGTAGCCGGCGTTGCTGCCCCAGGCGAAGCCGATGGCCACGACGATCAGGCCGATGATGAACGGCGCGAGGTTCGCCGCCGGCGGCGTCGCCCGCAGCTCGGTGACCGCGAAGATGAGGAAGACGAGGAGCGCGGTCCCGACGACCTGGTCGAGGAACGCGGTCCCGATGCTGACGCCCGCGCCGGGCAGGGTGGAGAAGATGCCCTGGCTGTCGAAGGTCGTCCGGGGGTCGACGGTCGCGATGGCGTCGGCGTACACCCACCGGACGATGAGCGCTGCGACGAAGGCGCCGAGGAGCTGCGCGACGCTGTAGGGGAGGACCTTGCGCCAGGCGAAGCCCTTGAAGACCGCCAGCGCGACGGTCACGGCCGGGTTCAGGTGCGCACCGCTGGTGCGGCCGGCGACGTAGACGCCGAAGGTGACCCCCAGGCCCCAGGCCCAGTGGATCGAGTCGTCGTCGCCGTTCTGGCCGGCGACGACCTGCGCGACGACGCCGACGCCGAAGAGGATGAGGATCGCGGTGCCGGCGAACTCGGCCAGCAGCTCGCCGGTCAGGGTCGGTTCGCGCCGCACGACACGCGGCGCCGTCGTGGATCTGGTCTCTGCCATGGGTGGGGGAACTCCTCGTTGAGTCGACGGGCGGCTGGGGGCCGCGGTCGGGGACGTTAGGAGGACCCTCCGGGGGCGTCAACGTCGACGGTTCGACGATGTCGAACGTTCCCGGCGCGGGACCGTCGCCCCCTCAAGGGCGTCGCCCGTCCGGCCGATGCAGGTGCGGTGACCCCGGCCAGCACCGTCTCCCCCGCGCTCGTCCTGTCCCCCACGCCGGTGCTCGCCGGCCTGCCCACCCACCCGCGGCGCTCGCCGGAGCACGACCTGGCACACGCGCTGGAGCACGCCCTGGAGCACGCGCTGGACACCGACCACCGCCTCGGCACGGTCACCGCGCTGCTGCTGGTGGAGGTCGCCACCCGCCCCGACGGCCCCTGCGCCGCGACCGTCGAGCGGCGGGTGCGCTCGGCCGTGGGCGCCGCCGGCCGCTGGACGCGCCTGTCGCCCGGCCTGCTCGCGGTCGTGCTGACGGGGCTGCGGCCCGCCACCGCCGAGGCGACGGTGGAACGCGCCGCCGACGCGCTGCTGCACGCGGTGGAGCGCTGGGAACCGGCCGATCTCGGGGTCTGCGTCGGCGCCAGCCTGGCCACCCAGCGCGCGGCCACCACCGCCGAGGCGGTGCGGCAGGCCGCTGCGGCGCTGGACGCGGCCCGCGCCGCCGGTGGTGCCTGCGCCCGCATCAGCGCCGCCTGACCCCCGCCCCCTCTCCCCGCTGGAGCACGGGCCCGCACCGGGCGGCCGGAGCACGGGCCCGCACCGGGCGGCCGGAGCACGGGCCCGCACCGGGCCCGGGTGCCCGCCCGCGCTGTGGCAGGCTGCGAGGACCGGCGCGGCCGCCGGCACCGGGTGGCACGTCCCCGGGTGAGCGGACTGGAACGGTGACATGGCTGGGTACGTCGCGCTGCTGCGCGATCCGCGGGTGGCAGCTCCCTTCTCGGCCTCCGTGGTCGCGCGCGTCCCCATCGCGACGATCCCGCTGGGCCTGGTCCTCCTGGTGCGCGACCTGCGCGACGCGTGGGACCTCGCGGGGCTGGTGACCGGCGTCTTCGCGGTGGGACTGGCCGTGGGCACCCCCTTCTGGGGGCGCGGCCTGGACCGGCACGGGCAGCCGCGGGTGCTGCTGCCGACCGCGTTCTCGTGCGCGGCGCTGCTGCTGGTCCTGACCGCGGCGATCGCCGCGCCGGCGGTGCCGACGCCCGTGCTGCTCGTCCTCGCTCTCGGCGCGGGCCTGACGTTCCCGCCGCTGAGCCCGGCGATGCGCACCACCTGGCGCGTCGTGGTGACCGACGAGCGGCTGCGCCGCCGCGGTTACGCGCTCGACGCGGTGGCCGTCGAGACGCTCTTCGTGGCCGGGCCGCTGCTGCTGACGCTGCTGCTGGCCGTCGGGCCGGCGGTGGTGCCGCTGGTGGCCACGGCCGTGATGCTCGCCGGCGGCACGCTGGCCTACTGCCGGTGCGAGGGCCCGCGCCGGCGCCCGGCGCCCGCCGCCCGCGCCGAGACCGCCGTCGGGGCGGGCGCCGGCCTGGGCGTGCTGCGCGCGGTGGGGATCCCCGCGGTGCTGACCGTGATGGCGGCCATGAGCATCGGGTTCGGGCTCCTCGACGTGTCGATGGCGGGCATGGCCGAGCAGCGGTTCGGCTCCGCCGACGACCTCGGCGTGCTGTTCGCCGCGATCGCGAGCGGCAGCGCGGTCGGCGGCCTGCTGTACGGCAGCCGCTCCTGGAGCAGCGCGGACCGGCTGCGCCTGGTGGTGACCCTCGCCGGGTTCGGCGGGCTGCTGGTGCTGCTGTCGGCCAGCGCCGGCAGCGGCGTGCCGCTGCCGCTGCTGCTGGGGGCGCTGTTCGTCACGGGCCTGTTCATCTCCCCCAACCTCATCGCCGCCCAGCACCTCGTCGACGACCTCGTGCCCGCGCACCGCATGGGCGAGGCGCAGGCGTGGCTGACCACGGCGATCACGGCGGGCGCGGCGATCGGCAACGCGGTCGCCGGGGCGGTGCTGGAGCACCGCACGGCCCAGCTGTCGCTGGCGACGGCCGCCGGGGCGGTGCTGGCCGCGGCCGCGGTCGCCCTGCTGTCGCAGCGGCGCTGGCGCGGCGTGGTGGCCGTGCCCGCGTAGGCTCGCGCGCCGTGAGCACCCCCGCCGCCTCCCCCGCCCCCGTCCCCGCCCGCCCCACCGCCCTGGTGACGGGAGCGACCGCCGGTCTGGGCGCCGGCTTCGCCGAGCGCCTGGCCGCCCGCGGGCACGACCTGGTCCTGGTTGCCCGCGACGCCGGGCGCCTGGAGGAGCGCGCGGCGCGGTTGCGCGAGCGGCACGGGGTGGCGGTGGAGCTGCTGGCCGCGGACCTGGCGGACCGCGCCGCGCTGCAGCGGGTCGCCGAGCGGGTGGCCGACCCGGTGCGACCGGTGGACGTGCTGGTGAACAACGCCGGCTTCGGGCTCAAGCAGCGCTTCTTCGACGGCGACCCGGCCGACCACGAGCGGATGTTCGACGTGCTGTGCCGGGCGGTGCTGGTGCTCTCGCGCGCCGCGACGGGCGCGATGGTGCCGCGCGGGCGCGGGTACGTCCTCAACGTGGGCTCGGTGGCCGGGATGGTGCCCGGGGGTGGCCACTACTCGGCGGCCAAGGCGTACGTCATCGTGCTCACCGAGACGCTGGCCGGGGAGCTGCGCGGCACGGGGGTGCGCGCGACGGTCGTGGCGCCGGGGTACGTGCGCACGGAGTTCCACGAGCGCTCGGGGATGCGTTCGGGCGGGCGCTCGGCGCTGACGCGGCGCGTGTGGCTGGACGTGGACGACGTGGTCGACGCCGCTCTGGACGACCTGTTCGCGGGCCGGGCGGTGAGCGTGCCGACGCGGCGCTGGCAGGCCGTCTCGACGCTGCTGGACGTGGTGCCCCGAGGGCTGGTGAGCCGCGTGTGGAACGCCGCACCGGGCGGGGCCGCGCGGCGGCACCCGACGGGGAAGCACTGACTCCCCCGACACCTCACAACAGAGAGTGACCATCTAGTAACCTGCCGTCGTGCACAGCAGCCCCTCGGGCAGGCCCGCCGGGGAGGCCGCCGCCCCCGACGACGCACGCCTGGCGGCCCTGCGCGACTACGTCGACGTCACCGCGGACCCCCCGCGCGAGCTGCAGGCCGTCGTCCGGCTCGCCACCCGCGTCACCGGCCTGCCCCACGCGGTCGTCAACGTCATCGACGAGCACCTGCAGCGGCAGCTGGCCGCCGAGGGCTTCGAGCGCTCCGAGTGCGCGCGCGAGGACTCCATGTGCGCCGTGTCCATCGGCGTCGGCGGCCTCGTGCACGCCCCCGACGCCAGCCGCGACGTCCGCTTCGCCGCCAACCCCTGGGTCGACGGCCGGATGGCGCAGGTGCGCGCCTACGCCGCCGCCCCCCTGCTCACCCCCGAGGGCCTGGCCCTGGGCACCCTGTGCGCGTTCGGGCCCGAGCCGGCGACGCTGGACGCGCGACGGCGCGCCGACCTGGCCGACCTGGCCGACCTCGTCGTCTCGATCTTCGACCGGGAACGGCGCGCCCGCCGCCAGGCGCAGGACAGGGAGGCCGTCGAGCACGCCCGCCGGGCCGCCGAGACGGCCCGCGCGCTGCAGGCCGGCCTGCTGCCCGGTGCCCTGCCCCGCGACGAGGCGGTGCTCCTGACCGCGCGCTACCTGCCGGGCACCGACGGCGCCGAGGTCGGCGGCGACTTCTACGACGCCGTGCGCACCGAACGCACCCTCGTGCTCGTCATGGGCGACGTGCAGGGGCACAGCACCGCCGCCGCCGCCCTCATGGGGCAGGTCCGCACCGCCGTGCGGGCCTACGTCAGCGAGGGCCACGAGCCCTCCGCCGTCCTGCAGCGCACCAACGACCTGCTCTGCTCCGCCGGCACGGAGCTGTTCGCCACCTGCTGCCTGCTGGCCCTGGACACCGACACCGGCGAGGCGACCGTGGCCAGCGCCGGGCACCCCGCCCCCGTGGCGTTCGCACCGGACCCGCCGCGCGCGCTCCGGGTGGAGCCGGGGCCGCCGCTGGGCGTGGTGCCCGGAGCGACCTACCCGGCGGCGCGGCACCGCTTCCCCGGGCGCAGCCGGCTGCTGCTGCACACCGACGGCGTCGTGGAGTGGCCGCGCGGGGGCCGCACCGACGGCGTCGCCGTCCTGGAGCGCGTGCTGCGCGAGCACGCCGCCGCGGACCCCGACCACCTCGCCGACGCCCTGCTGGCCCCGGCCGCCGGAGCCCGCGCGGACGACGCCGCCCTGCTCCTCGCCGACTACGCCGGCCCGGCGCCCGGCAGCCGCGAGTCGCAGCTCGCGCTTCCCGGGGACACCCGCGCCGTGGCCGCCGCGCGCGAGCACCTGCGCGTGACCCTGGACGCCTGGGGACTGGTGCGCGTCGCCGACGAGGCGGAACTGGTGGTCTCCGAGCTCGTCACCAACGCGGTGCTGCACACCGGTTCCGGCACCGCCCTGACGGTGCGCCACGACCCGCTGTCGGCGTGCCTGGCCCTCGGCGTGGACGACTGCTCCACCTCGCACCCGCTGCCGCGCGGGGCCGGCGAGGACTCCCTCAGCGGCCGCGGCATGCAGATCGTCGAGGTGCTCGCAGAACGCTGGTGGGTCAGCGCCCACGGGGACGGCAAGACCGTCTGGGCCGAGCTGCGCGTGGCCTGACGCGCGCCCGGCGCGTCAGGCCACGACCGCGCTCGGCGCGTCAGTCGACGATCGCGCCCGGGTTGAGGTTGCGCCCCGGGTCCACGCCCGCGAACAGCGCCTTGACCACCTCGGCGCCCGCCGGGGAGAGGTCGTCGGTGACCCACGGCTTGTGCTCGCGGCCCACCGCGTGGTGGTGCGAGAGCGTGCCGCCGTTGTCGATGAACGCCTGCTGGATGGCGCCCTTGACGATGTCGTACGCCTCCAGCCCGTCGCGGTCCGCCGGCGGCTGGAACGCGAACGTGAAGTACTGGCACGCGCCGGAGTGGTAGCTGTGCGACAGGTGGCAGAAGACGAACCCCTTCGTGCCGATCTCGGCGAACGCCTTCTGGGCGGCGGCGACCACGTCGTCGTGCAGCGTCTTCAGCGTCGCCCAGCTCGAGGACGTCTCGGACACGTCGCCGTAGGCGCCGCGGTCCAGGATGAAGTCGCGGATGTACGGGGTGTCGAACTTCTTCTGGTCGTACAGGGTGCCCGGGCCGGTGCCGACGCCGAAGCCGCCGTGGCGCTTGACGATCTCGTCCACGAGGCGCTTGCTGCGCTTGACGTGCAGCGAGGAGCCCTCGAACCCGATGAACGACAGGCACATCTTCTCGAGGTCGAACCCCTTGCCCCTGGCGGCGTACAGCTTCACGCCCCTGGACAGCAGCTGCGACAGGGCGCTGCCCTTCTTGGAGGTGGCCAGCGTGAACTGGGTCTCCATCTCGTCCGAGACGCGCGTGATGGACGGGGAGGCGTCCGAGGCGGCGATGTCGTGCATCGCCTTCAGGCCGGCGCCGTAGTCGGGGAAGAAGTACGCCTGGATGACGCGCTCCTCGGCCAGGCGGTGCACCTGCACGGTGGCCTCGGTGATGACGCCCAGGCGCCCCTCGCTGCCCAGCACCATCTCGCGCACGCTCGGGCCCGCGGCCTGCACCGGCACCTGCCGGGTGGCGACGACGCCCTTGGGGGTGACCACGCGCACGGCGCGGGTGATGTCGGCGATGTCGCCGAAGCGGTCGGACTGCATGCCCGAGGAGCGCGTGGCGATCCAGCCGCCGAGGGTGGAGTGCTTGAAGCTGTCGGGGAAGTGCCCCAGGGTCCAGCCGCGCGCGTTCAGCTGCGCCTCCAGGTCCGGGCCCAGGGCACCGGCCTGGATGCGGGCGAGCTGCGAGGTCTCGTCCAGCTCCAGCAGCGAGCGCAGGCGGCCCAGGTCCAGCGAGACGACCGGGCGGGTCTCCTCGCGCGGCGCTTCCAGCGAACCGACGATGTTGGAGCCGCCGCCGAAGGGGATCAGCACGGCGTCGGCGTCCAGCGCCACGCGCAGCGCGGCCTCCACCTCCGCCTCGGTGCCCGGGTAGACCACCAGGTCCGGCAGGCGGCCGAAGTCGCCGCGGCGGATGCGCACCAGGTCGCGCATCGACTTGCCGTAGCAGTGCACGACGCGGTCCAGGTCGTCGTCGTGGACGTGCTCGGCGCCCACGGCCCCCGCGAACGCCGCGCGCAGCTCCTCGGGAGCCTGCGAGGCCGGCACGGTCAGCTCGGACAGCTCCGGCACCCGCACCGGCGGCGCGTCGAAGTCGATGCCGGCCATCCTGCGCGCGAACGGCGCCAGCCCCGGCTTGTCCTCGTGGTGGAAGGCCACGCCCTCCTGGCCCCAGCCCCACCACTTCATGTGCTCGACCACTGCGTCTCCCGTGCTCGCGACCCGCTGACCTGCTGACCTGCTGCTGAAAGGACCTGCTGCCGGCCCGGCGCTGACGTGCTGCCGGAACCGCCCGCCGCCGAGCACCGCCCGGCGCGGGCCCGACGGGAGCCTACGCGCGGCGGGCGGCCAGGAAGCGCACCGCCAGCGCGTACCCCTCCACGCCCAGGCCGGCGATCACGCCGGTGGCGACGGGGGTGATGAAGGAGCGGCGGCGGAAGTCCTCGCGCGCGTGCACGTTCGACAGGTGCACCTCCACCAGCCCCGCCGTCAGCTCCGCGCACGCGTCGCGCAGCGCCACCGAGGTGTGCGTCCAGGCCGCGGGGTTGAGCACCACCGGGCGGCGCTCGTCGGCGGCCTCGTGCACCCAGGCGAGCATCTCGTGCTCGGCGTCGGTCTGGCGGACCTCGACCTGCACGCCCAGCTCGGCCGCCAGCTCCCGCAGCCCGGCCTCGACGTCCGCGAGGGTCGTGGTGCCGTACACCTCCGGCTGCCGCTTGCCGAGCCGGCCGAGGTTGGGGCCGTTGAGGACGAGGACGCGCTGCACGGGACGGGACGGTACCGGCCCCTCCCGACACGACCCGTGCCGCGCCGCGCCGCGACGACCCGCGCCGCGGCGGGAGGGGCGGGCGCCCGGCCCCTCGTGTCGGCGGCGGCTGCCAGGGTGCGGCCGTGACCACGACGAGCACCACCGGAGGCACCACCGGAGGCACCACCGAGGGAGCCGCACCGGGTGTGCCGTTCCGCTGCTTCGGCACCGGCGACCCGCTCTACGAGCGCTACCACGACACCGAGTGGGGCCGGCCCGTGCACGGCGACGCCGCCCTGTACGAGCGGTTGTGCCTGGAGGCGTTCCAGTCGGGCCTGTCGTGGATCACCGTGCTGCGCCGGCGCGAGACGCTGCGCGCCGCCTTCGACGGCTTCGACCCCGCCCTCGTGGCCCGCTACGGCGACGCGGACGTGGCCCGGCTGCTCGCCGACCCCGGGATCATCCGCAACCGCCTGAAGGTGACCGCGGTCGTCGCCAACGCGCGCGCCGCGCTGCGGCTGGCCGAGACCGGCCCCGGGCTGTCGGAGCTGGTGTGGTCCTTCGCCCCCGCCCCGCCCGGGCCCGCACCCGCCTCACCGGCGGACGTGCCCGCCTCCACCCCCGCCTCCGCGGCCCTGGCGAAGGCGCTGAAGGCCGCCGGGTTCCGCTTCGTGGGCCCCACCACCGCCTACGCCGCCATGCAGGCCTGCGGCCTCGTCGACGACCACCTCGCCGCCTGCCCCGCCCGCCGCGACCGGCGCTGACGGTGCCGCCGCGGGGTGCCCTCACGGGCCCGCCGGGAGCCCGCGGGACCCGGCGGTGACACACCGGGCTGAGACTCCGGCGAGCATCGTGCAAGGATTCCGGGGAGCAACGGGAGTCCCGGTCCCGACGACGGAGAGACGAGAGGTGCCCTACATGGTCGATCGACAGCGAGTCGTCATCGTCGGCGGGGGCTTCGCCGGCCTGTACGCCGGTAAGAAGCTGGAGAAGCTGCTCCCCGCGAGCACGGCGGAGCTGGTGATCGTGAGCCCCACCGACCACCTCACCTACAGTCCGCTGCTGCCCGACGTCACCGCATCGGTGCTCGAGCCGCGTCACGTCGCGGTCTCGCTGCGCCAGTCGCTGCCGCGGCACCGGCTGGTCGTCGGCCACGTCACCTCGGTGGACGTGGAGGCCAAGACGATCACCATCTCCCGCGGCGAGTCCGACGCGGACCCGCAGGTCATGTCCTACGACCGCCTGCTGCTGGCGCCGGGCTCCGTGACCCGCCGCTTCCCCATCCCCGGCGTCGCGGAGTCGGCGCGGGGCGTGAAGACGATCACCGAGGCCGCGTTCGTGCGCGACCACCTGGTCAACCAGCTCGACGCCGCGGACTCCCTGCCGGACGACCCCCGCTTCGACGCCGAGCGCGCCGAGCGGATGACGGTCGTGGCGGTGGGCGCCGGCTACACCGGCACCGAGATCGTCGCCCAGACGCAGCGGTGGCTCAAGCGCGTCGCCGACCGCTGGTCGAAGATCGACGTGGACGACGTCAAGTGGCTGCTCATCGACGTCGCCCCCGCGGTGCTGCCCGAGCTCGGGCCGCGCCTGGGCCAGTACGCGCTGTCCGCCATGAAGGCCCGCGGCATCGACGTGCGCCTGGGCGTGTCGGTGGCCTCCGTCGAGGGCAACGTCATCAACCTCACCGACGACACCGCGGTCCCCTCCCGCACCCTCATCTGGAACGCGGGCATCGTCGCCAACCCGCTCATGGGCACCCTGGGGCTGCCGCTGGAGCGCGGCCGCCTGGTCGTCGACGCGCAGATGAAGGTCACCGACGACGTCTGGGCCGTCGGGGACGCCGCCGCCGTGCCGGACCTCGCCAAGGAGAAGCCGGCCGACGGCCCGCAGCCGGTCACCCCGCCGACGGCGCAGCACGCGCAGCGCCAGGGCACCGCGGTCGGGCAGAACATCGCCGCCAGCTTCGGCATCGGCCAGGCCAAGGACTACGTGCACAAGGACCTGGGCCTGGTCGCCGACCTCGGCGGGCTGACCGCCGTGGCCAAGCCGCTGGGCGTCGAGCTCACCGGCCTGCCCGCGAAGATCGTGGCGCGCGGCTACCACCTGTTCGCCCTGCCGAGCATGGCGAACCGGGTCCGGGTGCTCACCGACTGGGCGCTGCACGCGGTGCTGCCGCCGCAGGCGGTGGCGCTGAACCAGACGCGCTCCGAGGACGCGCTGATCAGCACCGCGCAGAACACCGAGATCTACCCGAAGGCCGAGGACAAGCCCAAGGTCGGCTGACCTGGACGACTCCTCGCTGGACCCGCAGGTCCCGCAGGACGTGGACGAGGACGCGGTGGCGCTGGTCGCCGCGGCCCTCGGCACGAGCACCGCACGAGCCCGGAGGCTGGCGCGCACCGCGCTGCCTCCGGGCTTCGCGCGTTCCGCGCGGGAGGCGGCCGTGCGGGGGCGGGCGGTGCTGCTCGTGGAGGGCGCCACGGACGCCGCCGTGCTGGGTCCCCTGCTGCACGGCCCGTCCGGGCCGGTGGTCCTCGCGGTGGGCGGCAAGCACCTGCTGCCGCTGGCCGGGGCCGTGGCGCAGGCGCTGGGCGCGTCCTGGCACGCCGTCGTGGACGGTGACGCGGACGGCTGGCGGCGTGCCCGCAACCGCTCCCGCGCCCGCACCACGCACCACCGGGCCACCGCGCAGGTGCTGCGGCTGCTGCCGCCGCAGCGGGTCACGGTCCTGCCCGACGCCCTGGAGGCCGAACTGGCGCTGTGGCCGTCGTTCGTGGCCGCGCTGCGCGCGCACGGCGGCGACCTGACCGGCCCGGGTGCGAAGGACCCCGCCCGCTACGCAGCCGCCGCGGCCGCCGCCACCGCGGCCGACGCCCCCGCGCTCCTGCTCGCGCTGCGCCAGCCACCTCCCCCGCCGACCCGCTGACCCGCTGACCCGCTACCGGGCGCAGACCA
>NZ_JALBVB010000044.1:175487-232375 GCF_022669155.1 Kineococcus sp. TRM81007
CCCGGGAGGGGGAGCAGGTGAGCGGGTGGGGTGGGCCAGGGGTCAGGGGGCCAGGCGCGCCGCGAGGCCGGTGGCGCGCGCCAGCGGACGCTGCACGGCAGCGGTCACCGCCTCCACCGAGCCCACCACGCGCACCCGGTGCCGGGCGCGGGTCACGGCCGTGTAGAGCATCTCCCGCGTCGCCAGCGGCGAGCGCGCCGGCGCCGCGAGCACCGTGACCGCGCCGAACTGCGAGCCCTGGCTGCGGTGCACCGTCATGGCGTGCACCGGCTCCACCGCCGCCAGCCGCGCCAGCGGCACCAGCAGGGGCCCGTCGCCGCGGCCCACGGCGACCACCAGGTCACCGCCGGACTCCAGCACCACGCCGGTGTCGCCGTTGAAGACGCCCGCCGCCGCGTCGTTCGTGGTGACGATCACCGGCAGACCGACGTACCGGCCGTCCGGGCGCGGTCGCACGCCCAGCTCCTCCACGGCCCACCGGTGCGCCAGGGCGCTGAAGCGCGACACCCCGCGCCCGCCGTGGCGGTGCGCGCACAGCACGCGGTGCGCGTCCAGCGCCAGCAGCGCCGCCGGCACGTCGCCCCCGACGGCGGCACGCACCACGTCCCGCCCGCGCGCGACCACGTCGGCGCGCACCGCCTCCAGCGCGGCACCGGCCACCGGCTCGTCCTCGGCGACCTCGACGAACTCCAGCCCGTCGCCTCCGGCGCGCAGCACGTCCACGACCGCTCCGGCGTCCCCGGCGCGCACGGCACGCGCCAGCTCGGCGATGGGGCCGCCGCTGCTGAAGCGGTGGGTGGTGCGCAGCAGCGCCACCCCGCCCGCGACGGTGCCCGGCCGCCCACCGCCCACCTCGTCGCCCCCGCCCGTCGGTGCCAGGGCGGGGGCGACGAGGTCGGCGAGGACGGCACCGACCTCGACCGACGCCAGCTGGTCGGGGTCGCCCACGAGCACCAGCCGCGCCTGCGGGCGCAGCGCCGCCAGCAGGTGCGCCACCACGCCCAGGCCCACCATGGACGCCTCGTCCACCACGACGACGTCGTGCGGCAGGCGGTGCTCGGCGTCGTAGCGGGCGCGCGTGGACCCCGGCCGCAGCCCCAGCAGCCGGTGCAGGGTGGAGGCGCTCGCCGCGGCGAGGAACGCCGCCTGCCGCTCGCTGAACACCCCGGGCGTGGACGCCGCGGCGGTGACGGCCTCCGTCAGCCGCGCGGCGGCCTTGCCGGTGGGCGCGGCCAGCGCCACCCGCGGCGGGGCGCCGTCGCCGGCGAGGTCGTGCAGCGCCGCCAGCAACCGCGCCACCGTCGTCGTCTTGCCGGTGCCGGGGCCGCCGCCGAGGACGGCCACGCCCGAGCGCAGGCACACCTCCGCCGCGCGCCGCTGGTCGGACGGCTCGTCCTCCCCCGGCCACAACCGGTCGAGCACCTCGCGCACCCGCTGCTCGTCGTGCGCGGGCACCTGCGCGGCGCGGCGGCGCAGGTCGTCGGCGACGGCGAGCTCCAGGCGCCAGTACCGGTCCAGCCACAGCCCGTCGCCCACGACGTGCACCGGTCGCGGCGGCGGGCCCGGGGCACCCGCCGCGCCCTGCGCGCCGGCGGCCGCCGGCGCCTCCTCGTGCACGGTGGTCAGCGCGCTGGCGCGCACCGCCCGCAACCACCCGGCCGGCTCCGGCCAGGGCGCCTCCACGGCGCCGACCGCCCCGGTGTCCTCCTCGTCCTCGGGCACCACCGTCGCCGGCGCCTGCTCCAGGTGCAGCACCACCGACCCGTGCCGCACGGCCCGCACCGCCAGCGCCACCGCCAGCAGGACCCGCTCGTCGTCCTCCCCGGTGACGGCGCCCAGCCGGCGGGCGACGTGGACGTCGGCGGCGCGCAGCAGCCCCAGCGCGTTGAACTCGCGCAGCAGGCCGCCGGCGCTGCGCACCCGGGTGGCGGCGCGCTCGGCGGCGGGCACCTCCCCGGGAGCCGCACCGGCGGTGGTCGGGGTGGTGGTGGGGGTGCCGGTGGTCGGTGCGCTCATCGGGGCCTCCCGGCCAGCAGGTCGGACACGTCGGTGACCAGCGCCGGCGGCGGGCACCACGACCACACCCCCGGCGGCGCACCGGGAGCCCCGTCCGGTCCGGTCGCGGCGGGCACGTCGGGGCCGCACATGCCGCGCAGGAACAGGTAGAGCACCCCGCCCAGGTGCACGGCGGGGTCGTAGCCGGGCTGGCGCCAGCGCAGGAAGCGGTGCAGCGCCACGCAGTACAGCAGCGCCTGCAGCGGGTAGTGCGCCTCCCGGACGGCGTCGTCGAGGGCCTCGCGGCGGTAGTGCCAGGCGGTCAGCGCCTCCCCCGGCCCGGCGAGGCGGTTCGTCTTGTAGTCCACGACGAGGTGCGCGGGGCCGCCCGGGCCCCGGCGGCGCAGCACGGCGTCGATGGAGCCGGTGAGGTAGCCGCGCAGCACCTGCCCGCCGAGGGCCGGCTCGGCCAGCGCGTCGGCGTAGGGGTGCACGGGGTCGTCCGGGTCCAGGTGCCGGCGCAGCAGGTCCGCCACCTGCCCCAGCAGGGCCCCGTCACCGTCGCCGGCGCGGTCCCCGCCGCCCAGGGGCAGCTCGAAGTCCAGCTCGGCGAGGCGGTCGGGCACCGCGAAGCCCTCCAGGGCCGCACCGCCGGCGAGCGGCCCCAGGGGCGTGCGCAGCACCGGGTCCAGGGCGGCCGCCAGCGGCTCGGCCAGCGCGCCGGCGAACTGCTCGCGCGCCAGGGCCGCCAGGTGGGCGGGGCGGTCCGGCGCGGCCGGGTCGAAGTCCTCCAGCACGGCGTGCACGAGGGTGCCGAAGCCGGCGCCGGCGGGCAGGTCCGCCAGCGGGGACGGCACCTCGCGCCAGCGGCGCAGCACCGGGTCCGCGGGCTCACCCGCGCCGGCGGCCACGCCCTCCAGGTCCACCTCGTCCACCGTGCCCGGTGCCTCCGGGCCGGTGCGCACCAGCGGCGCCTCGTGCACGTCGCGCGTCAGCCCGCTGTAGGAGGTGCGCCGCCACAGGGCGTCGACGCGGCCGCCGAACACGGCCGGCGGCAGCAGCGCGGCCGGCGCGGCGGGTGGCGGTGCGGCCGGGGCGGCGCCGTCGTCGCCCGCGCGCTCCAGTCGCACCCCGGTGCCGGTGCCGTCCAGCCGCCGCAGGTGGGCGAGCGCGTCCGCCTCCGGCGGCACCGGCACCGCCGGCGGCAGCGCGCGGGCGTCGGGGGCGAACAGCAGCCGGTGCAGGGGGCTCTCGGCGGTGCACCGGGACGGCGCCCACCACACCAGCAGCCGTGAGACGGCGCGCGTGAGCGCCACGTACAGCAGCCGCAGCTCCTCCCCGGCGCACTCGGCGTCGGCCGCGGCGCAGGCCGCCGCGTAACCGGGGCTGCCGGTGCCGCCGACGTGCAGGGTGCGCACCGCGCCGGTGCCCGCCGGTGCACCGGCCGGTGCGTGCGCCACCGGCAGGCGCTCGCGGCGGGCGGGGCCGGGGCCGGGCACGTCCCAGCCGAACGGCACGCACACCACCTCGAACTCCAGCCCCTTGCTGGTGTGGACCGTGGCGACCTGCACCGCGGCGCGGTCGGTGTCCAGGCGGCGCGAGCGCTCCGCGCCGACGTCGCCGTCCGCCTCGTCGACCCGCGCCCGCAGCCACGCCAGCAGGCCCGCCGGGCCGCGCCCGTGCTCGGCGGCCTCGGCGTGCAGCACCTCGCACACGTGCCGCAGGTCGGTCAGGCGACGCTCCCCGCCGGAGGTGCCCAGCAGCCGCGCGGGCAGGGCGTGCTCCTCGGCGACGGCGGCGAACAGCCCGGCCACGCCGCGCTCGGCGAGCACCGCCGCCCAGGTGCGCAGCCGCACGGCGGCGGCGTCGGTGGCGCGCTCGCCGCCGGCGTCGAGCTCCTCCGCGGTGGAACCCACGAACGCCGACAGGACCAGGCGGCGAACCCGCGCCGTGCGGTGCGGCTGCTCCAGCGCCTCCAGCAGCACCAGCCAGTCCCGCGCCGCCTCGCTGCCGAAGACGCTGGGCCCGCGGCTGAGCACGCACGGCAGGCCCGCCCGCTGCAGCGCCTCCTGCACCAGCCGCGCCTGGGTGCGGGTGCGCACCAGGACGGCGACGTCCCCAGCGGCCAGCGGCCGCCCGCCCGTCTCCTCCCCCGCCCCGTCGCGGGGCCGCACCCGCAGCCCCGAGCCCAGCACGGAGGCGACCTGCGCGGCGACGTCGGCGGCGACCGCGGAGCGCGCCCGCGCCAGCAGGGGAAGCCCGCCGCGGTCGGTGGGCAGATCCGCGCGCGGCAGCACCCGCAGCCGCACCGGCGCGGGGTCCTCCCGCCCGGCCGCGTCGACCAGCGCGGCGCGCTCGTGCGCCGGGCGCACCTCGTGCACCACGATCCCCTCCTCGCCGAGGGCCGCACCGCGCAGCAGCTCCTGCACGCCGTGCACGACGGCCGGGTCGCTGCGGCGGTTCACGTCGAGGGTGGCGCGCTGCGCGGCGGCGTCGCGGGCGGCGAGGTAGCTGCGCACGTCGGCGCCGCGGAAGGCGTAGATGGCCTGCTTGGGGTCGCCCACGAGCACCAGCGGCCGCACCCCGTGGAACGCCAGGCGCAGCACGTCCCACTGCACGGCGTCGGTGTCCTGGAACTCGTCGACGAGCACCAGCCGGTACCGCTCGCGCAGCCGGGCGCACGCCACCGGCCCGGTGACGGGGTCGGCCAGCGCGTCGCGCAACCGCACCAGCAGGTCGTCGAAGCCGAGCACCCGCCGCGCCGCCTTGCGGCGGGCCACCTCGGCGCGCACCGCGGTGGCGAACCGCACCCGCAGGTCCTCCGGGGTGCCCGGGGCACGCTCGGCCGGTTCCAGGCGCGCGTCGGCGCGGGCCACGGCCTGGCGCGCCACCCGCAGCGCGCACGCGCGGTCGAAGGGCAGCTCCTGGCGCACCGCCCAGCGCAGGTGGAGGTCGTCGCAGACCTCCTCGACGAGGTCGGAGAGGTCCTCCACGAGCGCCGCCCCCGGGTCGGCGTCGGCGGCGGTGCCCAGGCCGGTGAGCACCTGCTGGCAGAAGCCGTGCACGGTGGTGATCGTGGCGGCGTCGAAGGACGCCAGCGCCGCGGCCAGCAGCTCCCGGCGTCGGCGCACCGCGCCGGGGTCGCCGCCGGCGAGGTGGCGCACCACCTCGTCGCCGTGCTCGACGGCCGCCGGGTCGGCCAGCGCGTCGCGGGTGCGCACCAGGCGCTCGCGCACGCGGCTGCGCAGCTCCCCGGTGGCGGCACGGCCGAACGTGACGACGAGGAGGTCCTCCACGCGGGCCGCGCCCTCGGCGACGTAGCGGGTGACGAGCCCGGCGACGGCGTGGGTCTTGCCGGTGCCGGCGCTGGCCTCCAGCACGGTGGTGCCGGTGGGGAGGGGCCCGGTGGCCTCGAAGGCGCTCACGCGTCCTCCCGGTGGCGGGCGGCCAGCAGCGGCTGCCACACGCGGCGGGCGAGCTCGGCGAAGGACGCGGGGGTGCCCGGCGGCGCCCCGGGCGGCGGGGACCAGGACAGCAGGTCAGCGGTGGTGGCACCGGCCCCCCACAGCAGCCGGTGCTCCTCCTCGGCGTCCTCGCGGGGCCAGTCCCAGCCGGACTCCCACTCGCGGGCCGCGGCGGCGGCGCAGTTCTGCGGGTTCACCCCGCGCGCGGCGGCCGACGCCCAGGCCGCGCCGGTGGCCACCGGCAGCGGCAGCGGCAGGCGCAGGCCGGTGCGGCGCAGGGCCAGCAGGTCCGCCAGCGCCGCACGCGCCGCCTCCGGCGCCACCGGCCCCAGGCGGACGACGGCGGTGCTGCCGCGCTCGCCGCGCCCGACGACGACAGCGGCGCGGGGGGCGTCGGGCTCGGCGAGGGTGAGGGCCAGGACCTCCACCCACGCGCGCAGCTCCTGGCGGGCCTTCAGCCGCGAGTACGTGACGGTGACCGCGGCGGCCCGCGGGCCGCCACCGACGGCGCGCACCCCGCGCACCACCCCGGTGAGCCGGGTGCCGTCCACCTCCACGTCGACCTCGGCGGTGCGGGCGGGGGCGGCCGTCCACGGGCCGGCCGCCGCCGCCAGCTGCTCGACGCGGCCGCCGACGCGGCGCAGAACGCGGGTGCCGAGCAGCCCGGGCGGCACCTCGCCGCGGGCGGCCTCGCGGCGGGCGACGTCGGCGGCGGGCACGCCCGCCAGTCGGGCGGCCAGGCAGCGGTCGCCGACCGCCCACTCGGCCAGGCCGTCCAGCTCCACCGGCAGGGCGTCGGCGGGCTCCTCGGGACGGGTGTCGGCGGCCACGTCGAGGCGCTGGCGCAGGAACCCGCGGGCGGGGTGCTGCCAGAAGCGCACGAGCGCGTCGAGGTCCACGTCCGGCGCGGGGGGCGGCTCGGGCAGGGCGCGCTCGAGGAACGGCGCGGGCGGGCGGGCCGGGGCCGCGGCGGCCGCGGCCCCGGCGTGGGCGGTGGTGTCGAAGCTGAACGCGCCATCGCGGCCCAGCGCGCCGGGGGTGAAGTTGCGCGCGTCGGTGGGCTGCAGCGGGTGCTGGACGAGGACGCGGTCGCGCACGCGGCCGGTGCCGGGCGCGGCGAGGACGTCCAGGGCGTCCAGCAGCTCCCCGACGGGCACGGACGGCGGCAGCGCGGCGCCGGTGCGCACGTCGCGGCCGGCGTACGTGACGAGGAGGTGGTCGCCGGCGGCGAGGACGGCGTCGAGGAACGCCTGCCGGTCCTCCCCGCGCGGGTCGGGGTCGCCGACGTGCGGGGCGCGGGCCAGGGGGTCGTCGCCGTCGGCGGCGGCGGCGCGGGGGAAGACGTCGTCGTCGAGCCCGAGCAGGCACACCACGCGGTGCGGCACCGCCGGCAGCGCCCCGGGCGCGCACACGGTCATCGCGCCGGTGCGGAAGGGCACCCGCACGCCCCGCGCCTCGAAGCGCGCCGTCAGCAGGGCCGCGGCGTCGGCCGCGCCGACGGCACCGGCGCCGGCGCGGGCGGCGCGCTCGCGGACCCGGCCCAGCTCGGCGCGAAGCTGCGACTCCCACCAGGCGGCGTCGGCGGGTGCGGCGCCGAGGTCGAGCGTGCTCTCCAGCAGGGCGTCGCACCACCGCTCGACCGGCTGGGGCCCGCTGAGCCGCTCCACCGCGGCGCCCAGCCGGTCCAGCAGCTCGGCGAGGCGGCCGGCGAGGTCGACGCGGCTGGACTCCACGTCGGCCAGCGGCACGACGGGGTCCTCCGGGCCCTGGGCGGGCAGCAGGTCCCCGCCCAGGGCGACCCCGGCCAGGACGCGGTCCAGCCCGGCCCGCCAGGACCCCTGCCGCACCTGCTCCAGCCGCCAGGCGCGCCGGTGCTCGGGCCCCAGGCCCCAGTGGACGCCGGCCTGGACGGCCCAGTCGCGCAGCTGCTCCAGCTCCTCGTCGTCGAAGCCGAAGCGCTCGCGCACCGGCTCGGCGGCGGCCAGGTCCAGCACCTCGGTGGCGGTGACCCGGCCGGTGGAGAGCTCGAGCAGGTGGGCGGCGAGCGCCAGCACCGGGTTGGCGCGCAGCGGGGAGCTGCCGGCCACGGCCACGCGCAGCGCGGCGCCCGGGTGGCTGTCGGTGGCGAAGACGGCGCTGACGACGGGGGCGTAGGCGTCCACGTCGGGGCACACCACGAGCACGTCGCGCGGCTGCAGGGTGGGGTCGGCGTCGAGGAGGCCGAGGACCGCCTCGCGCAGCACCTCCACCTGCCGGGTGCGGCCGTGGCAGGCGTGCACCTGCACGGAGCGGTCGCCCGGGTCCAGGGGGGCCTCGACGGGCGCGGGGTCGTCCTCGGCGAGGGCGTGCTGCAGGCGCCGCAGCAGGGTGCGCGGCCCCTGCGCCGCGGGCGGCGCGGGCGGGGCGTGCAGCACGTCGGCGTGGCCGGGGGCGAGGGTGGCCAGCCGCACCTGCAGCTCGCGCGAGCGGCGCGTCAGCGAGCGCAGCAGCGGGTGCCGCACGGCGCGCCCGGCCCGCTCCTCCCACTCCTCGCGCCGCGGGTCGGGGTCGGCGGTGAGCGGCGCCAGCGCGTCCCACGACCGCGGGGACGGGTGCGGCAGCCACACGTGCACCTCGCGGTGCTCGGCGAGGGCGGCCAGGACCGCGAGGTGGGCGGTGGCGAGCGGGGCGACGGCGAGCACCCCCAGGCGCGCGGGCACCCCCGGCAGCGGCGCCCCGGCGCGCAGCAGGCCGCACGCCTCGTCCAGCAGCTCCGCGGGTGCGGGGGCGCCGACGCGTTCGCGCACGCGCCGGTGCACCTCCGGCCACCAGCGCAGGTCGGGCGGCAGGTCCGCGGCCGCCTCCGGGTCCTCGGCCCAGCGGGCCGGCAGCTCGGGGCGGGCGGCGGCGCAGCGGTGCAGCAGGGCCGCCAGGCGGGTGGCGACACCGGCGCGGCCCGCGCGGGCGGGGCCGTCGCCGTCGTCGGGCCGCAGGTGGTGGCGCAGCACGGCGAGCGGGTCACCGGGCCCGGTGGCGGGTTCGGCGGCGACGCCGTCGAGGACGCGCAGCAGGTGCCAGGGCAGGGCGTCGGCGTCCCAGGCGGTGAGGGACTCCGCGTGCCGGGGCCCGAGCGCGGCGACCACCTCGTCGAGGAGCTCGGCGGGGCGGCGCAGGTCCACGCGGGCGCACACGCCGTCGTCGCCGGCGGCGGAGGCGCCCAGGCGGTGCGAGAGGCGCTGCGCGAGCCAGCGCTCGGTGCCGGGCGCCCCGACGGCCAGCAGCTCGGGGGCGAAGGGGTCGGCCCCGTCGGCGGGCACCGCGAGGTGGTCCGCGAGCGCCTCCAGGAGGGCGTCGGCGCTGGTGGACCGGTGGACGTGGAGCACACGCCCTGTCTACCCGACGGCTCCGACGCGCCCGGCCCGCCCCGGGTCGCGGGCGGGGCGCGGGGTGCGCGAGGGTGCGCGAGGATGCGGCGCGGCCGGAGCTCCCGGCCGGAGGGACGGGACGGAGGCGCGGTGGCGGGCACGACGGACGGCGGGGATGCGGCGGGCGCGGCGGCGGGGACGACGTTCCTGCTGGCGCGGCACGGGGCCACGGAGCACACGGCGCAGGGGCGCCTGAGCGGCTGCACGGGGGCGAACCCGCCGCTGTCGGAGGTGGGCCGGGAGCAGGCGCGGCGGCTGGCCGCGGCGCTGCGCACCGCCGGCGGGGCCGACGCGCTGGTGTGCAGCCCGGTGCTGCGGGCGCGGCAGACCGCCGAGGAGGTCGCGGCCGCGCTGGGCCTGCCGCTGCGGGTGGAGGACGACCTGCGCGAGATCGACTTCGGCGACTGGGAGGGCCTGACCCCGGCCGAGGTGGACCGCCGCTGGCCGGGCGCGCAGCCGGCGTGGCGGCGGCAGAGCGAGCAGGCGCCGCCCGGCGGGGAGTCGGTGGAGGCCGTCGGGGAGCGGGTGGCGCGGGTGCGCGAGCGCCTGGCCGCCGAGCACCCGGGCGCTCGGGTGCTGCTGGTCAGCCACATGTACCCGGTGAAGCTGACGGTCGTGGACGCGCTGGGGGTGCCCAGGGTGGTGATGCACCGCATGCACGTGGACCCCACGGGCGTGGCCGAGGTGCGGGCCCTGCCGGCGGGCGACCCGCGCGGACCGTGGCTGGTGGTGCGGCACAACGACGCCGCCCACCTGCGCGACGCCCGCCCCTGACCCCCGGCGCGGCGGGCGCTCAGGTGGCGGGCGCCTCCACCGGTGCGGCGGCGGTGCGCGGGCGGACCGGCAGCCCGGCGCGCAGGCGGGCCAGCGCCGGGCCGGGGTCGCGCAGCGCGGCGACGCTGTGCCGGGCCCCGGGCGCCGCGGCCAGGGTGGCGGCGAGGTCGCCGACCAGGCCCCCGCGCCGCTCGGTCAGCGCCCGGCGCACGTCCGCGCTGCCCCACTGGTAGCGCACGCCCGGCCGGGCGCGCACCGGGCGCGGGGAGCGGCCGAGGGCGACCTCGCCCCACACCGCGGGCAGGTTCGCGCCGGCGGCCACCGCCAGCGACATCGAGCCGTAGAAGCGGGCGTTGAGGTCGATGAGCCGCGCGGGCCCGCCGGGCTCGGCGACGTACTGCAGCTCCGCCAGGCCGATCAGGTCCAGGGACGCCAGCAGGGCCCGCGCCCGGGCGGCCAGCTCCTCGTCGACGTCGACGGTGACGGCGCGGGCGCTGGCCCCGGCGAGCGGCGGCCAGATGCGCTCGGCGCGCTGCATCGACTCGGCGACCACGCCGTCCGGGCCGCGCACGACGGCGTAGGCGGTGAGGGTGCCGGGGTGGAGCACCTGCACCTCCGCCTCGCCGCCGAGGGCGCGGATCTGCGCGACGCGCCCGGCGACGGCGGTGCGGCCGGTGACGACGGTGGTGTCGATGCGCGGCGGGGAACCGGCCACGTCGGGGCGGGCGTGCCGCTGCGCCTTGACGACGCAGGCGGTGCGCTCGTCGGGCACGTCGGTGGCGTCGAGGACGTCGGGCACCGCGATGCCGGCCGCCGCCGCGGCGCGCGAGAGCTCCGCCTTGTCCATCGCGCGCAGCAGCTGCTCGTGCGGGCCGTGGGGGACGACCGCCCCGGCGGCGGTGACGACGTCGCGGGCGGCGGACAGGGCGGTGACCTCCGCCTCACCGGCGCCGAAGACGACGTCGTAGCGACCGTCGCGCGCGATCGCGGCGACGGCGTCCACGAACGCGCCGACGGGGTGCAGGGCCGGGACGCGGTGGTGGGCGGAGCAGGCCCGGGAGGAGGCGGCCAGGCCCCCGCCGGGGCCGGTGGGGGTGGCCACGCCCACGGTCCACCCGGCGGCGGCCAGCGCCCGGGCGGCGGCCAGCGCCCCCCTGCTCCAGCCCTGCTCGACGATCAGCGCCCGCAACCCGGTCCTCCTGTGCGTCCTGTCCGCGGGCGCTCCCGCGGCGCCCCGCGCCAGCCTGCCGGGGCGTGGTCGCGCCCGCGATCCGGTGCGTGCCGGGCGGCCGGTGCCCGGGTCAGAACCGCCGGTTCAGGGAGCGGCTGCGGACCCGGCGCTCGACGCGGTCGAACTCGCGGCGCAGCGGGGTGGAGAGGAACTCCCCGAGCGTGACGCCGGCGGCCAGGGCGAGGGCGGTGCCGAGGGCCTGGACGAGCAGCGCCAGCCCGGCGGAGGTGCCGCCGCCGACGAGCGTGAAGATCGCGCGGTAGATCGCCAGGCCGGGCAGCAGCGGCACGATGCCGCAGACGGAGACCACCAGCCCGGGCACCCGCCAGCGCCAGGCGGTGCCCTCGGCGAGCAGGCCGACGAGCAGGGCGGCCAGGCCGGCGGCCGTGATGGGCCCGGCGCCGGCGGCGAGGGCGGCGGCGGAGACGGCGGCGGCGGTGCCGCCGGCGACGGCGGCCAGCGCGATGGCGCGGGCGTCGGCGTAGCCGGACACGGCCCACGCCAGGGCGGCGGCGGCGCCGGCGAGCACCTGCACGAGCGCGGGGGGCGTCTCGGTGGGCGCGAACGTGAGGTTCAGGGTGATGCCGGCTCGCTGGCCGATGTCGAGGACGCCGGCGATGCCGAGGACCAGGGCGACCGTCAGGGTGACCGTCTCGAAGGCGCGGGCTCCGGCGGTGACGTAGAAACCGGAGATGGCGTCCTCGGCGGAGCCGACGAGGGACAACCCGGCCAGCAGCACGACGATGCCGGAACCGACCACGAGGGACGGCGGCAGCACGCCGACCCAGTCGGGCAGGTGCTCCTGCCACAGCAGCAGCGCCAGCGCGACGCAGGTGGCCAGCGCGGCGCCTGCGACCTGCTGGAAGAACGCGGGCAGCCCGCGGCGGTTGAGCGCGAACAGCAGCGCCTGCAGGGCGGCGGTGGTGGCGGCCGCGGCGACCGCGACGGGCCAACCGCCGCCGAGCACGACGGCCACGGACACCGCCAGGCCGACGGCGCCGAGGGAGGCGACGGCGCCGCGGTAGGGGCGCCGGGAGCTCAGCAGCCGCTTGAGGCGGGCGTCGAGCTCGGCGGGCTCGAGCCCCTCGCCGGCCTCGTGGGCGAGCTCGTAGAGGGCGGACAGGCGCGAGTAGTCGGTGGCGCGCGCCTGCACGACGCGCACGTCCGTGAGGGGGAAGCCGTCGGCGCCGACGGTGGCGATGACGACGGCGGTGAAGGTGATGTCGACCTGCGTGCGGTGCAGGCCGGCGCCGGCGGCGGCGCGCAGCGTCAGGGCGGCGACGTCGGCGGCGGAGGCGCCGCAGGACAGCAGCGCCTCGGCCATCCGGGTCAGGGCGCGCAGCGCCTCCAGCGCCTGGTGCTGCTGGACGACGACGTCGTCGGCGGGGTCGGTGACCGGGGCGGGCACGTGCCCGGCGAGTCGGCCGGCCAGGCGGGCGAACCCGCTGCGGACCGTCCCGGGCAGCGCGCGTCCGGGGAGCAGCAGGGGCACGCCCCGACGCTACCCGCTCGCGGCCCCCCTCCTCGCCCCTCCCCCGCCCCGCGGGGATCGGGTCAGCAGAGCAGGGCGAGGTCGGCGGCCACGGGGGCGGGGGCCTCCTCGCAGCCGACGCCCGCGGTGCCGAGGGACACGACGGCCCAGGCCTCCCCGGTGCGGTGCAGCACGACGGTGGCGGGGTCCAGGGCCGTCGGGTCGGCCGGGGCCAGCTCGGCGGCGGCCCAGGCCGGGTCGCTCGCGGCGGTGCGCACCCGCGTGACGGCGTAGGCCTCGGCGGGCACGGCGGCGACCTGCGAGCCGGCCCGCACGGCGGCGGCGACCTCGGCGGCCACCTGCACGGGGACCTGCGGGGTGGCGTGCGCGACGAGCTGCGCACCGGCCCCGGTGGAGCCACCGGCGGGTGCGGCGGGCCCGGCAGCTCCCGAGGGCACGGCCGCGGCCAGCAGCGCGAGGGCACCGGCCGCGGGGAGGGTCGCGGCCAGGGCGGTGCGGCGGGTGCGGGTCACGGTGCCTCCTCGCGCGCGGCGCGCGGTGCGGGACCCTCCCGCGTCGCGGCTGCGCACTGGTGTGACGCGCGCGGCGGCGTTCCCGTTGCACGGGGGCGGGCACCGGCACAGCTCCCGCACGGCTTCCTCACACGTGGGTGCGGGCGATGTCCGCGGACCCGCGCGAGCGCGCCCGCAGCAGCCGCCGCGCGTCCAGGCGCTGGACGACGGGTGCGGCGGTGGCGCCGTGCACCACGACGGACAGCGCGATGGTGAACCCGACCGCCGCCCACAGCGGACCGGCGGGGAACTCGCCCTCCGCCAGGGCCCACGACAGGTAGAACAGCGAGCCGATGCCGCGCACGCCGTAGACGCCGATGACCCACCGCTCGCGGGGCCCGGCCCGGGTGCCGAGCAGGCTCAGCCACCCCACCAGCGGGCGGATCACGAGCACCAGCAGCACCCCGGTGAGGGCGAGCTGCCAGGTGAGGTCGCGCAGCAGCCCGTCGGACAGCGCGGCGCCCAGCAGCAGCAGGAGCCAGGCGGTGAGCATCCGCTCGACCTGCTCGACGAAGCCGTGGGCGACGCGGTGGGCGCCGTGGGAGCGCTCCGCGGAGCGGATGGCGTGGGCGGCGACGAACACGGCCACGAACCCGTAGCCGTGCAGCATCTCGGTGACCCCGTAGGCGAGGAAGGTCACGGCCAGGGCGGTGAAGCCCTCCACGTCGTCGGCCAGCCGCAGCGCGTGCAGCCGGGAGCGGAAGAACAGCGCACCGAGCACGCGGCCGATCACCAGGCCGCTGACCAGGCCGACGACGCTGCGCAGCAGCAGGTCCTCCAGCGCCCAGCCGCCCAGCGCCGTGGCCGTGGCGCCGGCGGTGGCGAGCACGACGGCGAGGTGCACGACGGGGAAGGTGGCGCCGTCGTTGAGGCCCGCCTCGCTGGTGAGGGCGAAGCGCACCTCGTCCTCGGTGGTCGGGTCGTCGGCGGGCTCCCCGACCTGCACGTCGCTGGCCAGCACCGGGTCGGTGGGGGCCAGCACCGCCCCGAGCAGGACGGCGGCGGCCAGCGGCAGCCCGGCCAGGGCGCTGCCGGTGAGCGCGACGAGCGCGATGGTCAGCGGCATGGCGATGGCGACCAGCCGCCAGGTGCTGGCCCACCGCCGCCAGCCGAAGGGGCGGTCGATGGCCAGCCCCGCCCCCATCAGCGAGATGATCACCACGATCTCGGTGACGTGCTCGGTGATGGACTCGTGGGCCATCGGGTCCACGGGGGGCAGCCCCGGGACCAGGCCGAGGAGGACGCCGAGGGCCAGGAAGGCCATCGGCAGGTTGACGGGCAGGCGTTCGATGACGCGCGGCAGGAGGGCGGCGAGCAGCGCGCTGGCGCCCGCGATCGTGAACAGGAGCGCGTAGAGCAAGGGGACCTCGGGTCAGCGGGTGCGAGCCGGGTGCGTCAGCGCCCGAGACCCGCCCGGTCCACGCGGCGGTGGAAGCGCATGCCCGCCAGGCCGCCGAGGATCGCGCCGACGAGGGCGACGACGACGGCGCCGATGAGCGTCAGGACGGACTCGGCGGTCAGCGACCCGAGGTCGGCGGGGACGCGCGGGAAGCTGTTGAGCTGGCCGAGGACGTCGTAGGCGTCACCCGCGACGGCGGCGAGGATCGCGATGACGACCGCGACGACGATCGCCCACGCCCAGACGGCCACGCCCTGCTTGGCGCCGTTGAACCGGGCCATGCGGCCGGCGACGTACCCGCCGCAGAAGTAGGCGACGAACAGCACGACGAGCAGCGCGATCGCCCCGGCCAGGCCGATGGCGGCGGCGTTGCCCTGCGCCTGGTCCGCGATGGTGCCGACGGCGTCGGCCGGGGTGCCGCTGGTGGTGGCCAGGCCGATCGCGGTGCCGGTGGCGGCGACGAGGGCGGTGAGCAGCACGGCGGTGCCGGTGGCGGTGAGCCAGCCGAAGAACGCGGAGCCGACCTTGACGCCGCCGAAGGCGTTCTTCTCGCGCTCCACGACGTCCTTGCGGTTCAGCGTCGGGCCGTGCTCGACCGCGAGGCGGTCGGGGGCGGTGTCCTGCTCGGCCGGCCTGCCGAGGGGGCGGGCGCCGTCGCGGGGGGCGTCGGCGGCGTGCGATCCGTCGCTCGGGGTGCTCACGATGGCCTCCAGGGTTCTCCTCGCCACCGGGACGCCCGGCGCCCTCCGAGTGTCACCGCGGTCCAGGGCCCCGGCCACTCGAAGCGCCCGAGGTGGTGCGCCCCGGCCGGTCACCGGGTGCCGAGCAGCTCCCCCAGGTCGCGGCACAGCTGCCGGGCGGCGCGGTCCGCGGCGACGGACACCGGCCCCATGCCGAGGAAGCCGTGGACGAGGTCGTCGTAGCGGCGCAGCACCACCCGCACGCCGTCCGCGGCCAGCGCCTCGGCGTAGGCGACGCCCTCGTCGCGCAGCGGGTCGAAGCCGGCGACGCCGACGACGGCGGGCGGCTGCCCGGCCAGGGACGGCGCGTCCAGCGGCGCGAACCGCACGTCGGTGGGGTCGCCGCGGTAGTGCCCGCCGAACCAGCGCAGGGCATCGGCGTCCAGCACGGGCGCGGAGGCGTTCTCCCGCACCGAGGGGAACTCCCGCCCGCCACTGACGGCGGGGTAGACGAGCAGCTGCGCGGCCAGCCCCTCCCCCGCGGGCGACTGCGCGGCCACCGCGGCGAGGTTGCCGCCGGCGCTGTCCCCGGCGACGGCCACGCGGTCCGGGTCGCCGCCCAGCGCGGCGGCGTTCTCGCGCACCCAGCCGGTGGCGCTGACGGCGTCGTCGGGGGCGGCGGGGAACGGGTGCTCGGGGGCGAGGCGGTAGGCGACGGAGACGACGAGCGCGCCGGACTCGGCGGCGAGCGTGCGCGCCTGCCCGTCGTGGGTGTCCAGGTCGCCGGTGACCCAGCCGCCGCCGTGGAAGAACACCACCACGGGCGGGGCGCCGTCGCCCCCCTCAGGCCGGTACAGGCGGGCGGGCAGCTCCCCGGCGGCACCGGGCACGGTGGTGTCCTCCACGGCGGCGACCGGCCCCCACCAGGCGGGGTCCACGCCGGCGCCGGTGAGGCTGCCGCCGCTGCGCACCTGCGCGGGGGTCAGCGCGCTCAGCGGGGGCAGCCCCGCGGCGGCGATGCGCTGCACGGCCTGGGCGATCTGCGGGTCCAGCTGCGTCACGGGTGCTCCGTCCGCTCGGGCGCCCGGCCGGCGCCGACCGCGCCCCAGTGTGCGGGCGCGGCCCGGGGTCCGCCCGGCGGGGCGCCGTGTCACACCCGGCCGCCGCACCTCGTCCTGGGGGTGTCGGTGGGACGAGGAGCGGAGGCGGACGTGCGGGTGGCGGTGGCCGGCGGGACCGGCGTGGTGGGGCGGCTGGTGGTCGCCGAACTGGTGGGGGCCGGCGTGGAGGCGGTGCCGCTGGCGCGTTCGCGCGGGGTGGACCTGGTGTCCGGGCGGGGGCTGGAGGAGGCGTTGCGCGGCGCCGACGCGGTCGTGGACGTCTCCAGCACGGCGAGCGCGAGCGCGCGGGGGTCGGTGCGCTTCTTCGGCGCCGCCACGGCCAACCTGCTGTCGGCCGCCGACCGGGCCGGCACCGGGCACGTGGTGGTGCTCTCGGTGGTCGGCGCCGACCGCGTCGACCTGGGTCACTACCTGGGCAAGCGCTGCCAGGAGGAGCTGCTGGCGGCCGGGCCGGTGCCGTGGACACTGCTGCGCGCCACACAGTTCCACGAGTTCGCGCAGCAGCTGCTGGGCCGGGTCCCGGGCCCGCTGGCGCCCGTGCCGGTGGCGCCGTACCGGCCGGTGGCGGCGCGGGAGGTCGCCGCCCACCTGGCCGGGCTCGCGCGGCGGCCGGCGGCGGGGGTGGTGCCGCCGATCGCCGGTCCGGAGGTGCTGCGGCTGCCGGACGCGGCGCGCCGGGTGCTGGCGGCGGGCGGCCGTCGCCGCCTCGTCGTGCCGGTGCGGGTGCCGGGCCGCGCGGGCCGGGCCCTCGCCGCCGGTGCGCTGCTGCCGGAGGGTCCGCACGTCACCGGTACCGTCACGCTCGCCGAGCACCTGGAGGAGCCGTGCTGACGCCGCACCGCGACGACACCACCGGGGAGACCACCGGGGAGACCACCGGGGCGCGCGCCGAGGAGCTCGCCCGGCGGTGGGTGCGGCAGCGCGGCAGGCTCGTCGGCGTCGCCTACGCGGTGCTGGGCTCGCGCGCGGAGGCCGAGGACGTCGTCGCCGACTGCTGGCTGCGCCTGGTGGGCGCCGACGCCGCGGAGCGGGTGCGGGACGTGGAGGCGTGGGCGACGGTCGCGGTGGCCCGCCGGGCGCTGGACGTGCTGCGCTCGGCGCGCTCGCGCCGGGAGAGCTACGTCGGGCCGTGGCTGCCCGAGCCGCTGCTGACCGGCGCGGCGGCGGGCGACCCCGCGGACCGGGTCACCCTGGACGAGCGGGTGAGCTACGCCCTCGCGGTGGTGCTGGAGACCCTCACGCCCGCCGAGCGCACGGCGTGGGTGCTCCACGAGCTGTTCGGGGTGCCCTTCGCCGAGGTGGCGCGCGTGGTGGGGCGCAGCCCGGCGGCGGTGCGGCAGCTGGCCAGCCGCGCCCGCGCCCGCGTCGCCGCCGGCGCCGCCCGCCTCGAGGTGGACCCCGCCGAGCACCGCCGGGTGACCGCCGCGTTCCTGGCGGCGGCGGCCGGAGGGGACCTCGGGGCGCTGCTGGCGCTGCTGGACCCGGCCGTGGTGCTGACCAGCGACGGCGGCGGCGTCGTGAGCGCCGCGCGGCGCAGCGTGCACGGCGCCGACCGGGTGGGCCGGTTCCTGGTGGGCCTGGCGGGCAAGCGCCTGGTGGGGGCGACCGCCCGGGTCGTGGAGGTCAACGGCGGCGCGGGCTTCGCGGTGGAGGGCCCGTCCGGGACGGTGCTCGTCGGGGTGCTGGGGGTGACCGCGGGCACCGTGCGGCGCGTCGACCTCGTCCTCAACCCCGCCAAGCTGCCCCCGGCGGCGCCCGGGGCCCGGGGGTCCGAGCCCGGGGGTCTCAGCCCGCGCGCTCCAGGAGCGTGACGACCTCGACGTGCGAGGTCTGCGGGAACATGTCCAGCACCCGTGCCCGCACCGGCCGCAGCGACGGCATCGCGGCGAGGTCGGCGGCGAGCGTGACGGGGTTGCAGCTGGAGTAGACGACGTGGCGGGCCCCGGAGCGCTCCAGCCACTCGCGCAGGTCGGCGCCGATCCCCCGCCGCGGCGGGTTGACGACCACGAGGTCGGGCGCCTCGTCCGCCTCGAGGGCGAAGCGGGTGGCGTCGCCGGCGAGGAACCGCACGTCGCGCAGGCCGGCGGTGCGGGCGGAGGCGCGGGCGCTGCGCACGGCCTCCTCGCTGACCTCCACCCCCAGGACGCGGCGACCGGGGGCCGCGCAGCGCAGCGCGAAACCGCCGACGCCGCAGTACAGGTCCCACAGGGTGGCGGGGGCGACCTCGTCGACCCACTCGGCGACCTGCGCGTACAGCGCCTCGGCGACGGCGGAGTTCGTCTGGAAGAAGCTCTGCGGCCGCAGGTCCATCCCCACCCCGCCCAGCCGCATCCGCAGCGCGGTGCGCTCGGTGAGGGGGACCTCCATGTCGCCCTCCACGACGGCCTTGTGCTCGGGCAGCAGGTTGGCGGTGACGACGACGGCGTTCGGCAGCTCGCGCAGCAGGCGCGGCAGCTCCCGGCGCATCGCGGCGACCGGTCCGCGGGAGCGCACGACGAACCGGACCATGAGCTCGCCGTCGGGCGACTCGGTGACGAGGACGTTCTTCAGCTCCCCGCGCCGGCGGGGCACGTCGTACGGCTCCAGCCCGGCGCGGGAGATGAAGCGGGCGAGGACCGGCAGGGCGGCGCGCACGCCCGGCGTGCACACGCCGCAGCGGCGCAGGTCCACGCCGCGCCCGGCGGCGTCGAGGATGCCGAGGGTGGGGCGGCGGGCGGTGCCGCCCACCACCATCTTCGCCTTGTTGCGGTACCCGGACTCGGCGCTGCGCACCGCGGGCAGCCACTGCAGCTGCGGCTGCTCACCCAGCAGCTCGCGGCAGCGCTCCTCCTTGCCGGCGACCTGCCGCGGGTACGGCACACCCATGAGGGTGCACGAGCGGCACGCGCCGGCGTCGAGGTAGGAGCACTGCACGGTCTCCCAGGGTAGGTGGCCGCGCGGGGCCCTCAGCCCCGCTCGCCGGACTGCCCGCGCTGGTACACGTCCGGGATGCCGTCGGCGTCGGCGTCGACCCGCTCGGCCTCCTCGATGCGCCGGTAGGCGCGGTTGCGGCTGCTGAGGAGCACCGCGGCCAGCACGGCCGCGGCCGTGGAGCCGAGCAGGACGCCGAGGGTGACGTGCTGGCCGGCCTCGGTGCCCTCGCCGAAGGCCAGGGAGCCGATGAGCAGCGAGACGGTGAAGCCCATGCCGGCGAGGATCCCCACGCCGACCACGTCGACCCAGGACAGCTGCTCGTCCAGCTCAGCGCTGGTGAGCTTGGCCATCAGGAAGGTGGTCAGGACGATGCCGACGGGCTTGCCGACGACGAGCCCGAGGATGACGCCGAGCGCGACCGGGTCGCCGAGGGCGTCGACGAAGCCGGAGGCGCCCTCGATCGCCACGCCGGCCGCGAAGAGCGCGAAGACGGGCACGGCGAACCCGGCGGACAGCGGCCGCCAGCGGTGCTCGAAGTGCTCGGCGAGGCCCGGGCCGGCGTCCGGACCGCCGGCGGCCTCGCTGCGCAGCACCGGCACCGACAGGCCCAGCAGCACGCCGGCGACGGTGGCGTGCACGCCGGAGGCGTGCACCAGGCCCCACGTCAGCAGCGCCAGGGGGATCAGCAGCCACGGCGAGCGGACGCGCTTCTGCACGGCGAACGCGAACAGCGCCAGCGGCACGAGCGCCAGCAGCAGCGGCAGCGGGGCGAGGTCGTCGGTGTAGAAGATCGCGATGACGGTGATGGCGAGGAGGTCGTCCACCACCGCGAGGGTCAGCAGGAAGGTGCGCAGCCCGGAGGGCAGGTGGCTGCCGATGACGGCGAGGACGCCCAGGGCGAAGGCGATGTCGGTGGCGGTGGGGATCGCCCACCCGGACAGGGCGCCCTCGGGCCCGTCGCCCAGGGAGTTCACCAGCACGTAGACCCCGGCGGGCACGGCCATGCCGCCGACCGCGGCCGCGATCGGCAGGGCGGCGGCGCGCGGGTTGCGCAGGTCGCCGGCGACGAACTCGCGCTTGAGCTCCAGGCCGGCGATGAAGAAGAAGATCGCCAGCAGCCCGTCGGCGGCCCAGTGCTCGACGGACAGGTCCAGGTGCAGGGCCTCGGGGCCGAAGTGGAACTGGCGCACCGACTCGTAGGTGTCGCCGGGCAGGTTCGCCCACACCAGCGCCAGCGCGGTGGCGATCAGCAGCAGCGCCCCGCCGACGGTCTCGGTGCGCAGGACCTCCGCGATGCGGCGCGCCTCGGGCCAGGAGCCGTACCCGAACAGGGGCGTGCGGCGGCGGGCTTCGTCTCGGGTGGGCGGGTTGTGCGTCACGGGCCGAGTCTCTCCAGGGGTCGCTGACGGGATCGCCGACCAGACTTCCCGGCACACCTGGCGACCACCCTAACGGCCGCCCCCGTGCCGCGCCCGTGCCGCGCCCTCGCGCGAGGACGGGCCGCGTTCCCCGTCCGTTCACCCGCGCCTCGCCCGCGCGCCGCCCGCGGCTCCTACGGTGCTGCCGTGGACGCCCCCCGCAGGAACCGGAGGCGCGGACCCCGGTGAGGAAGCTCGTCGGCGCCGCCCTGGCGGTGCTCCTGGTCGCGGCCGTCGCGGCGCTGTTCGTCCTGGACCGCCGCAGCGGCTCGGCCGACGCCGCGGCGGGGCCGGTGACCACCCTGCGCGGGGTGATCGGCTCGGAGAAGGAGGCCTTCTTCGACGACCCGCGCGTGCGCGAGGCGCTGTCCGCGCACGGCCTGGCCGTCGAGGTCGACACCGCCGGCAGCCGGCAGATCGCCACCGACGTCGACCTGGGCGGCTACGACTTCGCGTTCCCCTCCTCCGCCCCGGCGGCGCAGCGGATCGCCGAGGGCACCGGCGCGACCTCCGTCTCCTCGCCGTTCTGGTCGCCGATGGTCGTGGCCACCCACGAGCCGGTGGTCCAGCTGCTGGCCCGCAACGGCGCCGCCTCCCGGGACGCCGGCGGGGTGTGGCACCTGGACCTGGCGGCGTACCTGGCGATGGTGCGCGAGGGAACCCGCTGGGACGAGCTGGAGGGGGCGGCGCAGCTGTACGACTCCCCGCGCGCGGTGCTCATCACCTCCACCGACGTGCGCACCTCCAACTCCGCCGCGATGTACCTGGCGGACGCCGCCTGGGTCCTCAACGGCGGCGGCGTGGTGACCACGCGCGAGCAGCAGGAGGCGGTGCTGCCGCAGCTGTCGCACCTGTTCCTGGCGCAGGGGTTCTCGGCCGCTTCCTCGGACGAGCCGTTCGGCGACTACCTGTCCCAGGGCGCCGGGGCGCTGCCGCTGGTGATGGCCTACGAGGCGCAGTTCGTCGGGGAGGCCGCACGGGGGGACGGCTCGCGGCTCGGACCGGACGCGGTGCTGGCCTACCCGGACCCGACGGTGGCCTCCAAGCACACCCTCGTCGCCCTGGACCCCGGCGCCGAGCGCCTGGCGGAGCTGCTGGCCACCGACCCGGACCTGACCGCGCTGGCCGCCGAGCACGGGTTCCGCACCGGGGACGGCTCGGTGCTGGCGGGCGTCGCCGCGCAGCACGGCGTCGCGGTGCAGCAGTCCCTGACCGACGTGGCCGACCCGCCCTCGTTCGGGGTGCTGGAGGCCCTGATCGACGCCGTCGCCGCGGGCTACGGCGAGTGAGGAGGACCGTGCGGACGAGCGGGCGGACGAGGGGGCGGACGAGGGGGCGGACGAGCACGCGCAGCACCCCCCGCCGCGGCGCGCTGGCCGGGCTGGCCGCCCTGGCCGCCGCGGTCCTGCTGGCCGGGTGCACGTCCGACCCGGCGAGCGGCGCCGAGGACGCGGCCACGCCCACCGGCCCGCGCGCGGACGTCCTGCGCGTGCTGGCCGGCTCGGAGCTGCGCGACGTCGAGCCGGTGCTGACCGGTGTCGCCGAGCGCACCGGCGTGCGGGTGGAGCTGACGTACACCGGGACGCTGGAGGGCACCCGGCTCGTCGCGGACGGCGGCGCCGCCGGCTACGACGCCACCTGGTTCCCCTCGAACGACCACCTGGCGCTGCTGGACGGCGGCCGCGCGGCCGTCGCCCGCTCCGAGGACGTCATGTCCTCGCCGGTGGCCCTCGGCGTGGCGCGCGCGACGGCGGTCGAGCTGGGCTGGGTGGGCCGCTCGCCCACGTGGGCGGAGGTCGTCGACGCCGCCGACGACGGCCGGCTGCGCTACGGCATGACCTCACCGGTCTCCTCCAACAGCGGTTTCGCCACGCTGGTGGGCGCCGCCACCGCGCTGTCCGGCACGGGCACCGTGCTGGCCGAGCAGGACGTGGCGGCCGTGGCCGGGCAACTGCGGCGCCTGGCCCGCGGGCACGCGCTGACCGCGGGCTCCACCGGGTTCCTGGTGGAGCGGTTCACCGCGGACCCGCGGGGCGTGAACGCCCTGTTCGGGTACGAGTCGGTGCTGCGCCCGCTGCGCGCCGGCGGGGAACCGCTGGACGTCCTCACCCCCTCCGACGGCACCCTGACCGCCGAGTACCCCCTGACGCTGCTGCGCTCGGCGGGCGAGGAGCAGGGCCGCGCCTACGACGCGGTCGTGGCCGACCTGCTGAGCGAGCCGGTGCAGCGCGAGCTGGCCGCCACCGGCCGGCGCACCACCGCCGGGGGCCCGGCGGCCGCGACCGACGTCTACGAGCTGCCCTTCCCCAACCGCCTGAGCACGGTGCGGGCGCTGCTGAGCGCCTACCAGAGCGAGATCAAGAAGCCCTCGGACGTGGTGTTCGCCGTGGACACCTCCGGTTCGATGGACGGCGAGCGGCTGACGCAGCTGCAGGGCGCGCTGGCCGCCCTCACCGTGCCCGACGGCGACGCGGGCGGTGCACCGGGCGAGGGCCTGCTCGCCTTCCAGGCCCGCGAGAACGTCCGCTACGTGGAGTTCGCGGACGCGGTGAAGTCCCGCGGGACGTTCGCGGTGGACCCGGCCGACCGCGCCGGCAGCCTGGCCCGGATCCGGGAGTGGACCGCCTCCCTGCGCGCGCGGGGCGGCACCGCGATCCACGACTCGCTGCGCGTGGCGTACGAGGAGGCGCTGTCGGTCCTGGAGGCCGACCCGGAGCGCTTCGTGAGCGTCACGCTGTTCACCGACGGGGAGAACACCGACGGGGGCACCCTGGCGGACTTCCGCGCCTGGCACGGCCGGCAGGCCGCGGCGGGGCGGCCGGTCGCCTCCGTCCCCACCTTCGTCATCGTCTTCGGCGAGGCGGACCCGGCCGAGATGGCCGAGCTGGCGGCGCTGACCGGCGGCGAGACGTTCGCCGCCGGGGGCGCCGCGGACCTCGCCGGCGTCTTCGAGGAGATCCGTGGCTACCAGTGACCGCCCCGCCCGCGCCCGCCTGGACGCGCTGGGCAGCACCGCCCACCTCGCCGGCAGCGGCGCGGGCCTGCTGGCCCTGCTGGGCGGCTTCGCCGCCACCCAGCACCCGCTGGTGGCGGTGGGCACCTGCGCGGTCGGCTACCTGTCCGGCTACCTGCTGTGCCCGGGGCGCTCGCGGCCGTCGGCAGCTCCCGGGCCCGGGGCACCGGCTCCGGCGGGGACGGCCGCGGTGCACGCCGCCGTCGAGGCGGGCGAGCGCGCGCTGCGCTCACCCGGGGTGCCGGCGGACGTGGTGCGCGCCGGCCGTCACGTCCTGGACACCGTGGCGGAGGTGCTGCCGCGCTGGCAGCGGCTGGACGCCCTCTCCCCCGACGCCCGCACGGTGGAGACCGTCGCGGGCGAGCACCTGCCCGGTGTGGTCACCGCGTACCTGAGCGCCGCGGGCGGCAGCGGCGCGAGCGGCGCGGAGCGGGCGCGGACCGAGGCGCTGGAGCAGCTGGCCCTGCTGCAGCGCGCCGTCCACGACGTGCGCGAGCGCCTGCAGCGGCGGGCGGAGCAGGACCTGGCCGTCCACGGGGCGTTCCTGCGCGACAAGTTCGACCGCGGCGCGCTGGACCTGGGTCCGGCGCAGGAGCCGAGCGAGCGGCTCGGCTGACCCGCCGGCCCCCTCCCGGACCCCGAGGTGGTCCCGCGCGGTCGAGGGGTCGCGCGTGCGAGGTCACCCGAGGTGACCGCGGAACGCTCAGAACACCGAGCCGGGCTCCCCCGCGGGGCCGGCACCGGCCGCGTCCGCCTGCGCGGGCTCGACGGCGGCGCCCATCCACGTCTCGCACGTCCACCCGCCGTCGCCGTCGCCGCGCAGGTCCACGACGCCGGTGTTCAGCAGGCCGGTGCTCAGCACGAAGCGGGGCGGCAGCCCGCGGGCGCGGACGGCCGCCCACGCGCGGATCGCGGCGCCGTGGCTGACGACGGCCAGCGTGGCGGTGCCGGCGTCGCGGGCGCGGGCGGCGGCCGCGGCGATCGCCGCGTCGTAGCGGGCGAAGAAGGCGTTCCCGTCCGGCGCGCCGGGCAGCGCGGCGTCCAGGTCGCCGCCGACCCAGGCGGTCACGACGGCGAAGTAGCGCGCGACGGCCTCCTCGTCGCCGCGCATCTCCAGCTCGCCGGCCTCGATCTCGCGCAGGCCGGCGTCGACGGCCACGTCGAGGCCGAGGTGGGCGGCCAGCGGCGCGGCGGTCAGCCGGGCGCGCAGCTGCGAGGAGGCGGTGACGGCGCCGATCCCCTCGGGGCCGAGGGTGTCCACCAGGGACCGGGCCTGCTCCTCGCCCAGCTCGGTCAGCCCGGGTCCGGGCACGCCGGTGTCGAGGAGGTGACGGACGTTGGACGGGGTCTGGCCGTGGCGGACGAGCAGGAGGCGCACACCCTCACCTTGCCACCCGCGCCGGGCCGCCCGCCGTCGCGGGTCCCCCGGCGGGCCGGGCGGACCCGCGGCGAGGGGTGCGGGGTCGCAGGGGCGGGGGCGGGTCAGAGCACGACGTCGAGGTGGCCGCCGGAGGCGGAGCCGAGGAACGTCATGAGGCGCAGCTGCACGTCGACCGGCACGGGCCGCGGGCTGGTGAGGGTGAGCCGGCCGATGAGGCGGCGCACGTCGTCGGGCGTCAGGTCCTTCTGCGCGGGGACGGTGCCGTCGCGGCGCTCGCGGTTGATCTCCGCGGCGAGCTGCGCGACGGGGGTGCCCTCGAGCTCGTCGAGCTCCAGGACGCGGCCGTAGAGGTGGCCGATGAGCGCCCGGTCGGACTGCGTCAGCTCGTCCAGCGGGTCCTCGTGGACGTAGTCGGGCGTGATGCGCTGCACCGGGGCGAGGTTGTGGAGCGCCTCGGGGCGGACGGTGCTGCGCACCGCCACGGGGGTGGTCACCGATCCGATCCGCACGACGATCATCTCCAGTCACTCGTTGTGGTTTAGCTGTCACTTCGAGTGTGGCAGGGGGGGTGCCCAGCTTGAGGCCGCGTCACCCGGACGGAGCAGCGTCCGTCCGGGTGACCTCCCGGCACCCCGCCCTCGGCGACGGGCCGCCGCGGCCGCCTCAGACGGGCTCGTCGGCGCGCGCGGCCCCCACCTGCGTCAGCGCCTGCTCGAACACGTCCGCCAGCGCGAGCGAGAAGTCCAGCGGCACCAGGGGGCTCTCGGTGCGACCGGCCGCCAGGCACTCGTGGACGTGCTCGAGCATGAAGCGGTGCCCGTGCTCGACGGGGTTCTCGCGCACCTCCGGCTCCCCGGCGCCCTCCCCGCGGCGGTGCACCGTGAAGCGGCGGCCGGAGTGCAGCGGCGCGTCGACGTGGATCCAGCCGGCGTCGCCCTCGACCCAGGCGTTCGAGGAGGCGTGCGCGGCGATCGTCGTGGACAGCGCGGCCACCGCGCCCGACTCCCACGACAGCGCCAGGGCGATCTGCCGGTCCACGCCCGAGTCCGTCAGCGTCCCGGCGGCGCGCACCTGCGCGGGCGCCCCCAGCAGCGTCAGCGCCAGCCCCACCGGGTACGGGCCCAGGTCCAGCAGCGAGCCCCCGCCGATGGCGGGGTCGTGGAAGCGGCGCGCGGACTCCGGCGCGGGGAAGCCCAGGTCGGCGTGCACCGAGAGGACCCAGCCGATCGCGCCGGAGGCCACGACGTCCAGCAGCTCGCGCGTCAGCGGCAGGAACCGCGTCCAGTACGCCTCCATGCAGAACACGCCGCGCTCGCGGGCGGTCGCCACCAGGTCGCCGGTGGCGGCGGCGCTGGCCGTCATCGGCTTCTCCACCAGCACCGGCGTCCCGGCCAGCAGGGCGGCCCTGGCCGGGGCGTGGTGCTGCGGGTGGGTGGTGGCCACGTACACCGCGTCCACGGCCGGGTCGGCGAGCATCGCCGCCACGTCGTCGTGCGCGCCGGCGGCCCCGTGCTCGTCGGCGAAGGCCCGCGCGCGGCCCGCGTCGCGCGAGCACACCGCCGCCAGGTGCCCGCCGTCGGCGAGCTCCAGCGCCCGCGCCACCGTCCGGGCGATGCCGCCCGTACCCACGAAACCCCAGCCGACGCTCACCGCGCCACCTCCCCGATCCGCTCGACGTCCTCCCGGTGCGGCAGCGACGCCGCCGCTCCCGGCCTGCTCACCGTCACCGCCGCGACCCGCGCCGCCCAGCGCGCGGCGTCCACCAGCCCCGCCCCCGACAGCAGGGCGTCGACCACGCCGGCGACGAAGCTGTCCCCGGCCGCGGTGGCGTCCACCGCGTCGGCGCTCGCGGCGGGCACCTCGGCCACGCCGGCCGGGGTGACGACCACGCAGCCCAGGGCGCCGCGGGTGACGATCGTGGTGCCGTCGGGCCGCACCGCGCGCGCCCGGCGCACCAGCGCCTCCACGTCCGCGGCGGGTTCCGCCCCGGCCAGCACGGCCAGCTCCCCAGCGTTGGGGACGAGCAGGTCGGCGCGGCGCAGCAGCTCCGGCGGCAGCGGCCGGGCCGGCGCGGGGTTGAGCACCAGCAGTCCCGTGCACAGCCGCGCGGCCGCCAGCAGCGCCTCGTCGGGCACCTCGCACTGCAGCAGCACGACGCGCGCGCCGCTGACGAGAGCGGCCGCGGACTCCACGCGCGCGGCGTCGAGCCGGTCGTTGGCGCCGGGACCGAGCACGATCGTGGACTCCGCGTCGTGCACGAGGACGACGGCGACACCGGTGGGGGCGTCCACGGCGCCGACGTGGTCGACGTCCACGCCCTCGGCGGCCAGGGCGGTGCGCAGCGCCCGGCCGTCGGCGTCGTCGCCGACGGCGGCGACCAGCGCGGTGGTGCGCCCGAGCCGGGCGGCGGCCACCGCCTGGTTGGCGCCCTTGCCGCCGAGGCCGCGCACCGCGTCGCCGCCGCGCACGGTCTGCCCGGCGGGCGGCAGGTGCGGCAGCGCGATCGCCAGGTCGGCGTTGACGCTGCCGACGACGGTGACGTCGTGCGTCTTGGCCGCGTGCAGGCGCCCGTGGGAGTCGCGCACCGCGCCCGCGGGCGCCTGCGCGGGTGCGCTCACCGGCTCGGGCCCGCTCACCGGACGGGCAGGACCCAGATCGCGGCCACGGCCGGGTCGCCGAGGTCGACCTCGCGCGCGCCGGGCCCCTCGCCGAGCCGCACCACGGTGGTGCCGGCGAACTCGCGGCGCGTGACGACCCGCACGTGCAGGTCCAGGCCGATGCCGAGGTCGGCGAAGTAGCGCAGCACGTCCGGGTCGGCGTCGGAGATGCGAGCCACGGAACCGCTGGCGCCCTCGGGCAGGTCGGCCAGGCTGTGCGCGCCGGGGCGCGGGACGGTGCCGTCGGGGCGCGGGATGGGGTCGCCGTGCGGGTCGCGCTCGGGGTGGCCCAGGCGGCGGTCCAGGCGGTCCAGGAGGCGGTCGGAGACGGCGTGCTCGAGCACCTCGGCCTCGTCGTGGACCTCGTCCCAGGAGTAGCCGAGGTCGGCGACGAGGAAGGTCTCCACGAGGCGGTGGCGGCGCACCACGCCGAGCGCCTGGGCGCGGCCGGCGTCGGTCAGCTCCACGCCGCCGTAGCGCTCGTGGCGCAGCAGGCCGGCGTCGGTGAGCTTGCGCACCGCCTCGGAGGCGGTGGACGGCGAGACGCCCAGGGCCTGCGCCAGCTTCGAGAGGGTGATCTTCTCGTCCGACCACTCGCCGGCGGCGTAGACGGCCTTGAGGCAGTCCTCGGCGGCCGGGGTGGCGGGGCGGGGCACGGCCCCAGCTTGCCACCAGGGCCGCGGGCGCGGGGAACCGCGCTCTCGCCGCGCTGATTTCGGCCCACCGAAAAGGGTTTGTCGACGTACACTCGGGGCACAGCCAGGGGTACCGGTGGACCGAGCGGGAGGAGACCGTGGTGGACCGACGCTGGACCGGGATCGGCGACGCCGTGCTCGCCGCCGCACTGCTGGCCGCGGCGGGGGCGTCCGCCGCCGCCGCGCGCTGGCCGGAGGCCGTGCTCGCCGCGCTGCTGGCGCTGACGTGGGGGGCGGCCGCCGCCAGGCGCCTGCCCCTGCGGCGCACCGCCGCCGTGACCGCGCTCACCCCGGTACCCGGGGCGGTGGTCGCCGAGGCCGCGGTGGCCGATGCCGCGGCCGCGGACACCGGCCCCCGCTCCGCCGCCTGACGACGCGGGGCCGGGACCGGGACCGCGCGCGCTCAGTCGAAGATCTCGGCCGACACGCCGGTGGGGCCCTCGTACTCGCGCTCCGCGATGCCGCCGAGCGCGTCCTTGACCTCCTTCGAGGCGCCGTTGCCGTCGGCCGCCTCCAGCAGCGCGGCCTTCGACGCCGGGTAGTCCACGCCGTGCAGGGCCTTCTGGACGTCGATCGGGCTGACGTTCGCCACGGGTTCCTCCTGAGCTGTCCGGGTCCACGGGTGTTCTGCTGCGACCGGCCGCCACGGGCGGCCGGTGCCCCCATCCACTCGCGGACCGGCACCGACCGCACGTCGGGAGTGCCACGATCACGCTGTGGAGCACCCCTGCGAGCAGATCCCGCTGGCCCCCGCCGACCTCGCCGCGGCCTGGCGCCGCACCCGCCCGCCGCGGCGCCTGGTGCACCTCGACTCCGCGGCGGCCGCCCGCGCGAGCTGGGCCGTGCTGGACGCGACCGCCGCGCACGCGCGCCGCGAGGCCGAGGAGGGCGGCTACGTGGCCGCGGCCGCCGCCGCACCGGTCCTGGACCGGGCGCGTGACGACGTGCGCGCCCTGCTGGGCTGGCCCGCGGGGGGCGGCGCGGTGGCCTTCTGCCACAGCGCCGAGGACGCGCTGCGCCAGGTGCTGCTGGGCCTGCCCGGCGGGGTGCCCACCACCGCGGCGCACGCCCCCGGCGAGTACGGGCCCAACGTCGCCCTGCTGCGCCGGCTGGGCGTGCGGCCCGTCACCGTCGACACCCCGCACCGGCTGGACCCGGCCGCGTTCGAGCGGTTCCTGGCGGGCACCCGGCCCGGCCTGGTGCACGTCACGTGGGTGGGCAGCCACGTCGGCACCGTGCAGCCGGCCGCCGAGGTCGCCGCCGTCTGCGCCGCCGCCGGGGTGCCCGTCGTGCTCGACGCCGCGCAGGCGTTCGGGCACGTGGACACCGCCCTGGACGCGCTGCCCGCCGACGCGGACGTCGTCGTCTACGGCACCTCGCGCAAGTGGCTGGCGGGCCCGCGCGGCGTCGGGTTCGCCGCCGCGCGCGGGCCGCTGGCGCACCGGCTGGCGCCGCTGGAGCAGGCCGAGGCGCACGTGGCCGGGCGGGTGGGGCTGGCGGCCGCGCTCGCCGAGCACCGCGACCTGGGCCCGGCGGCCGTGCGGGCGGGCCTGGCCCGGGTGGGCACGGCGGTCCGGCACCGGCTGGCGGCCGAGCTGGAGGGGACCTGGGAGGTCGTGGAGGAGCTCGACGAACCCAGCGCCACCGCGACGGTGCGCCCCACCGGGGGGAGCCTCGACCCGGCGACCACGGACCTGGCGGCGCTGCGGGCCCGGCTGCTGGCGGAGCACGGCGTGCTCACCACGTTCGCGGGCGTGGAACGTTCCCCCGGCGAGATGCGCACGCCCGCGCTGCGCGTCAGCGGTCACCTCGACACCGCGGCGCAGGACGTGGACGCGCTGGTGGCCGCGCTGCGCGCGGTGGCCTGACGCCGGCGCCCTCCCAGCCCGGGGTCCCGGCCCGGGGTCCCGGCCCGGGGTCCCGGCGAGCGGCGGGCGCCCGGCGCTGCGACAGTGGGGCGCGATCACCCGATCACCGACACGAGAACCCGGAGGGTCCGCGATGAAGGGCAAGGTCCTGTTCCTGGTGGCCGGCACTGCCGGTTACGTCCTGGGTGCGCGCGCCGGGCGGGAGCGCTACGAGCAGATCAGTGCCGCCGCCTCCCGCGCCTGGGGCAACCCCAAGGTGCAGCAGAAGGTCGGCGACCTCGAGGGCAAGGCCACCGACGCGGCCAAGCAGGCCGGCGCGGTGGCGCAGGAGAAGGTCGGCGCGGCCGCCGGCTCGGTGCGCTCGAAGGTCGGCGGTGGCAGCGGCGACGGCGACGGCGGCGACGGCGGCGACGGCGGCGACGGCGGCGACGGCGGTTCTGAGCAGCCGCTGGGCGACCAGCACCACACCCGCATGCCCACCGACTGACGCGGCGCGGGGTACTGCCGCCGCGCCCCGGTCCCCGGGTGCGCGGCGGCGGTGCGGCCGCGATCGTGGGGTCATGAGCTCTCCCACGGTCGGTGACCACGTCGTCTCGCGCCTGGCCCGGTGGGGGGCGCGCCGCGTGTACGGGTACCCCGGCGACGGCATCGGCGGGGTGGTCTCCGCCCTGGACCGCGCCCAGGCCGCCGGGGAGGCGGAGTTCGTGCAGGTCCGCCACGAGGAGACCGCGGGTTTCTGCGCGACCGCCGACGTGAAGTACGGCGGCAGCCCGATCGGGGTGTGCGCGGTGACGTCCGGCCCCGGGGCGGTGCACGTCCTGAACGGCCTGTACGACGCCAAGCTCGACCACGTCCCCGTGGTCGCCCTGCTCGGGCAGAGCGCCAGCAACGCCCTCGGCACGAGCTACTACCAGGAACTGGACCTCGTGCGGCTGTTCGCCGACGTCGCCGGCGAGTACCTGTTCCAGGTGAGCGACCCCAGCCAGGTGCAGCACGCGGTGGACCGCGCCGCCCGCACCGCGCTGGAGCGGCGCACCGTCACCGCGATCGTGCTGCCCAGCGACCTGCAGGACGCCGACGCGGTGCTCGAGGTGCCCGTCGCGCACGGGTACACCCACACCAGCGCCGTGCCCGGTTCCCTGCCGGGGACCCCGCGCCCGGAGGCCCTGGCGCAGGCCGCGGAGGTGCTGCGCTCGGGGAAGCGGGTGGCGATCCTCGCCGGGGCCGGGGCGCTGGGCGCCACCGAGGAGCTCACCGCCGTGGCCGACCGGCTCGGCGCCGGGGTGGCGAAGGCGCTGCTGGGCAAGGCGGTGCTGGACGACCGCCTCGACTGGGTGACCGGCGCGATCGGGTTGCTGGGCACCCGGCCGAGCTGGAACCTCATGCAGGGCTGCGACGTGCTGCTGATGGTCGGCACGACCATGCCGTACAGCGAGTACTACCCCGAGCCCGGCCAGGCCCGCGGCGTGCAGATCGACGTGGACGGCACCCGCTGCGGGTTGCGCTACCCCACCGAGGTGAACCTGGTGGGTGACGCGAAGGAGACGCTGGCCGCGCTGCTGCCGCTGCTGGAGGGCGCCGACCCGGACCCGTCCTGGCGCGAGGAGATCACCGGGTGGAACCGCACCTGGCGCACCTGGGGCGAGCAGCGCGCCGCCGCGCAGGCGGAACCGCTGAACCCGGAACTGCTGGTGCGGGGCCTGTCGGCGCGGCTGACCGACGACGCGATGGTCGCCGTGGACTGCGGCACCGCCACCAGCTGGTACGCGCGCGACCTGGACCTGCGCCCGGGGATGCTGGCGTCGCTGTCGGGCACCCTGCTGTCGATGGGCGGCGGGATGCCGTACGCGCTGGCCGCCAAGCAGGCCCACCCGGACCGGCCGGTGCTGGCGCTCATCGGCGACGGCGCGATGCAGATGAACGGGATCAACGAGCTCATCACCGTCGCGCAGCGCTGGCGCACCTGGGAGGACCCGCGCTTCGTCGTCGTGGTCTTCAACAACCGGGAACTGTCGTTCGTGGCGTGGGAGGCGCGCGCGATGCAGGGCGAGGTGCCCTTCGACGCGGCGATGGACGTGCCCGACGTGCCGTACGGGCAGTACGCGGGCCTGCTGGGGCTGGGCGGGGTGCGCACCGACGGACCCGACGGCCTGGACGCGCTGCTGGACGAGGCGTTCGCCGCGCGCCGGCCCACGGTGATCGACGCGGTGGTGGACCCGGACGTGCCGATGATCCCCCCGCACGTGACGACCGAGCAGGTCGTGAACACCGCGAAGGCCACCGCGAAGGCGGGCCTGCAGGGCGACCCCTCGGCGCGCCGGATCGTCGTGGAAGGTGCGCGCGAGACCGTCGGCGCCGCGGCCCGGGCCCTGCGCGAGCGCCGCGGCGGCGACCGCGACCACGACTGACCTCGCCGGGGCCCGTCCCACCCCCCGCGGTGATCTTGCACGGTTGAGACCTCAACCGTGCGAGATCACGGCAGGGTGGGGGTGGGGGTGGGGAGGTGGGAGCGAGGCGGGGGTCAGCGGCGCAGGACGCCGCGGGCGATGCGGTTCCCGACGAACTGCCCGACCTGCACGATGACGATGATCGTGGCGACGCTGACGTAGACGATGCCCCAGTCGTAGCGCTGCGAGCCGTACGTGATGGCGTAGTCGCCCAGCCCGCCGCCGCCGACGAGACCCGCCTGGGCGGTCATGTCGACGATGCCCACGAAGATGAACGTGTACCCCAGCACGAGCGGGCCCAGGCCCTCGGGGACGACCACCCCGAACAGGATCCGCAGCCGGGAGGCGCCGGCGGCGCGGGCGGCCTCCACCACACCGGGGTCCACCCCGACGAGGCTCTGCTCGACGATGCGGGAGACCGCGAACGCGGCGGCCAGCGCGATCGCGAACGTCACCGCCCCGGTGCCGATGGTGGTGCCGAGCACGGCGATCTGCAGCGGCGTGACCGCCGCCAGGAAGATGACGAACGGGATGGGGCGGACGATGTTCACCACGACGCCGAGGACGCCGAACACGGCCCGGTTGCCGAGCAGGTGCCCGGGGCGGGTGGCGTACAGGGCGATCCCGAGCGCCAGCCCGAGGACGCCGGAGGCGACCATCGAGACGAGCGCCATGAACAGCGTCTCCCAGATGGACTCGACGTAGACGTCGAGCGTGCTGAGGAAACCCTCCACGTCAGACCTCCTCCTCGGCCCGGACGCCCGCGTCGCGCAGGGCGGCCAGGGCGGCGTCCACGGCGGTGTCCGGACCGGTGGTCTCGTAGGTGAGGGAGCCGATGCGCCGTTCGCGCAGCTCCCCCACCCCGCCGTGCACGAGCTCGGTGCGGACCCCCGCGCTGCCGAACGCGTCGTCGATCCGCTTCTGCAGGCCGATCTCGTCGGTGATCTGCACGGTGACCAGGCGCCCGGGGTGGTGCTCGCGCAGCCGCGCCACCTGCTCGCGGGTGGGCCGGTCGTGCAGGACGCTGCGCACGAACCGCTGCGCCGGGGCGGTCTGCGGGGTGGCGAACACGTCGTAGACGTCGCCGACCTCGACGACGCGCCCGGCCTCCATGACCGCCACCCGGTCGGCGATCTGCCGCACGGCGTCCATCTCGTGCGTGATGACCACGATCGTCACGCCGAGCTCGCGGTTGACCCGCCGCAGCAGCGAGAGGACCTCGGTGGTGGTCTCCGGGTCCAGCGCGCTGGTGGCCTCGTCGGCCAGCAGCAGCGGCGGGTTCGTGGCCAGCGCCCGGGCGATGCCGACGCGCTGCTTCTGCCCGCCGGAGAGCTGCTCGGGGTGGGCGTGGGCGCGGTCCAGCAGGCCGACGAAGTCCAGCAGCTCGGCGACCCGGGCGTCGCGCTGCTCCCGGGGCACGCCGGCCACCTTCAGCGGGTAGGCGACGTTCCCGGCGACGGTGCGCGAGCGGAACAGGTTGAACTGCTGGAAGATCATGCCGATGCGCTGGCGCGCCCGGCGCAGGTCCTTCTCCCCCAGCCGGGTGAGGTCCTGGCCGGCGACGGTGACCGTCCCGGAGGTGGGCGCCTCCAGGGCGTTCACCAGCCGCACGAGGGTGGACTTGCCGGCGCCGGAGTACCCGATGACGGCGAGGACCTCCCCCTCCTGCACGTCGAGGCTGACGTCGTCGACGGCGGCGACGGCCTTGCCGCCGCGCTCGTACCGCTTGGTGACGCCCGTCAGGCGGACGATGGGTTCTGCCACGTCAGCCCTGCGCCGCCCGCGCGTCCTCCTCGACGTCCACCAGCTGCTCCTGCAGCGTGGCGGGGTCGACGTCGCGGACGACGGCCTGCGGGTAGCTCTTCACGAACTCCTCCTGCACGGCGGGGTCGTGGATGAGCTCGGCGAGGTCCAGGTACGTCTCGTTCGCGGTGTCCTCGGCGCGCGAGACGAAGAGGTTCACGTACGGCACCGCGGACTCGCTCTCGGGGTCGTCCTGGTGGACGACGTCCTCGACCGCCAGCCCGGCGCTGGTGGCGTAGTTGTTGTTGACGACGGCACCGGCCACGGAACCGTTCTGCAGCGCACCGGCGGTCTGGGAGGCGTCCAGCGGGACGACCTCGACCTTCGCGTCCTGCACGTCCGCGACGGTGGAGAAGGCGGAACCGCCGTCGGCCAGGGTCAGCAGTCCCGCGTCCTGCAGGACGAGCAGCGCGCGCGCCTCGTTGATGGCGTCGTCGGGGATGGCGACCTTGGCGCCCTGCGGGAACTGCGACGGGTCGTCGTGCTCGGTGGAGTACAGCGGCAGCGGGTACACGGCGGTGGAGCCGACGGGCTGCAGGTCGTCGTCGGCGGTGACGTTGTAGTTCGCCAGGTACTGGGTGTGCTGGAACTGGTTGAGGTCGACCTCGCCCTGGCTCAGCGCCGGGTTCGGCAGGCTGTAGTCGGAGAAGTTCACCAGCTCCACGTCGACGCCGAGGCGCTCGCTCGCCAGGTCGACGTAGGTGTCCCAGTACGGCTCGGCCTGGTCGGTGACGCCGATGCGCACGGTCTGCGCCTCGCCGGCCGCGGTGGTGGCGGTGTCGTCGTCGCCGGCGTTGCGCACGACGAGGGCGACGACGATCGCCACGACGGCGAGGACGGCGACGCCGATGACGATCGGCAGCTTGCTGCGGCCGGGCTTGTCGGGCAGGGAGGGCGGGGTGGCGGCGCTGGACAACTCGGGGCTCCTCGTGGGTGCGGGTTCTCGACGTCGGTGCGGGTCCTCGGACACCGCTGCCGGCGGGCGACCGGCGGGCGACCGGCGGGGGGCGGCGCGGGGCGCTCGCCGGGGTGGGCGGTCAGCCGCCGGTGGCGGTACCGCCCCGGGGACACGAGGGGGACGTGGCGCGAGGGCTCACGACGGGTTGCCTCCTGCTCGACCAGGCCGGTCCGTCGCTGCTGCGACGGCGCGACCACACGCTTGCGGGACGCTCCGTCCCGCCGGGCTTTCACCTGGAGCACCCCACCGCGGACGAGGGTTGCCGGTCAGCTAGCCAGGGCTTGTCGCTGACGCTCGATGCCGTCGGGAATCGTAACCAGACGCCGGATCGGACGCAAAACGCACCGGACCCACCCCCGGGTCGCCCCGGGTGCGCCCGGGTGCGCCCGGGTGGGCGAGCCCGCCGGGGCACCGGTGCGGGCCGAGCCCCTTGTCGCGAGTAGATTGCAACAGCACCAGCCCGAGCGACAGCACCGGCCCCGCCGCGCCGCAGGAGGTCCCTTGCCGACAGCCGGCGCCCCGCCCCTCCCCTCCCCCGCCCTGCGGCGCGACCCGCTGGGCCGGCGCGCCCGCACCCGCCGCCGTGCCCTGGTGCTGGCCGCCCTGGCCGCGTCCGCCGTCGCCGCCGCCCTGGCCGGTGCGGCGGTGGGAGCGGCGGCCGTGGCCCCGGGCGACGTGCTGCGCATCACCGCGCACCACGTGCTCGGCGCACCGGCCACCGCGTCGTGGGGCCCGGCCGAGGACGCGATCGTGTGGGAGGTGCGGCTGCCGCGGGTGCTGCTGGGCCTGGCGGTCGGCGCGGGCCTGGCGGTGTGCGGGGCCGCGATGCAGGCCATGGTCCGCAACCCGCTCGCCGACCCGCAGCTGCTGGGCGTGACCTCCGGCGCCTCCACGGGCGCCGCCGCCGCCATCCTGCTGGGCGCAGGCGCCGGCTGGGGCGAGCACGCCCTGTCCGGCAGCGCGTTCACCGGCGCGCTGGCCGCGGCGGTGCTGGTGTACGCCATCGCCCGCGGCGCCGGGCAGGTCACCTCGGGGCGGCTGCTGCTGGCGGGCGTGGCCGTCGGGTACGCCCTGCACGCGGCCACCAGCTTCCTCGTCTTCGCCTCCGGCTCCGCCGAGGGCGCCCGCTCGGTGGTGTTCTGGCTGCTGGGCTCGCTCGGCCTGGCCGCCTGGGGCGCCCCGCTGGGCGCCGTGCTCGTCGTGGCCGCCGGCACCGTCGCGGCCCTGACCGCGTGGGGGCCGCGCCTGGACGCCCTGGCCCTGGGCGACGAGACCGCCCGCGGCCTGGGCGTGTCCCCCGCCGCGTTCCGCACCGCGCTGCTCGTCGCGGTCTCGCTGTGCGTGGGCGTGCTCGTCGCCGCCTCCGGCGCGATCGGCTTCGTCGGTCTCGTCGTCCCCCACCTCGCCCGCCGGCTGGTGGGCGGCGCGCACCGCTGGTCGGTGCCGGCGGCCGCGCTGCTGGGCGCCGCGTTCCTGGTGGTGGCCGACCTGCTGGCCCGCACCGTGCTCGCGCCGCAGGAGCTGCCCATCGGCATCGTCACCGCGCTCGCCGGCTGCCCGTTCCTGCTGTGGCTGGTGCGGGGCACCCGCACCGCCGTCTGACCCGAGGAGGCCCCCGTGCCCGCCCCCCGCACCACCGGTCCCGCCCGCCGCGCGCCCGCCGCGCTCGCGGCCGCCTGCGCCCTGCTCACCGCCGCGTGCGGCGCCGGCCCGGCCGGCGGGGCGGCCTCCGGGGCGGACGGCGCCGGCGAGCGCCTGGAGGTCGTCAACTGCGGGCAGCCGGTGCAGCTGGAGACCCCGCCGGAGCGGGTGGTCCTGCTCAAGAGCGCCGCCGTGCCGTACCTGCACGACCTCGGGGTGCTGGAGCGGGTCGTGGCCCGCGCCGGGCTGTACCCGCAGGAGTACTACGACGCGGCGACGCTGCGGGAGCTGGACGCGGTGCCCCTGCTGACGGAGCGCACCGACACCAGCGGGCACCTGCGCGTCTCCCGCGAGGTGGTGCTCTCCCGGCGCCCGGACCTGGTGCTCGGCGAGGTCGACGGCCTGGACCGCGCGTCGCTGGCCGCCTCGGGGATCCCGCTGCTGGAGGAACCGGCGCTGTGCCCCACCGGCGGCGGTGAGCCGGGCTTCGAGAGCGTCTACGACCAGGTGGAGCTGTACGGGCGGGTCTTCGAGCGCGAGGAGCGCGCCCGCGAGGTCGCCGGGGGCTTGCGCGAGCGCGTGGAGGCGGTGCGCGCGCGCACGGACGCCGCGCTGGCCGCCGGTGCCCCCGAGCGCACGGCCGCCGTGCTGTACCCCACGGTCGGCGGGGGTGTCACCTACGCCTACGGCGCCGCCAGCACCGCCACCCCGCAGCTGGAGGCGGCGGGGCTGCGCAACGTGTTCGCCGACGTCGGCGAGCGCGTCTTCGAGGTCACGCCCGAGGAGCTGCTGGCCCGCGACCCGCAGGTGCTGGTGCTGCTGCACAGCGACGGCGACCCGGCCGCGGTGCGCTCGGCGGTGACGGAGCTGCCGGGGGCGCAGGCGCTGAGCGCGGTGCGCGACGGCGAGGTCCTGGTGCAGCTGTTCAACTTCACGGAGCCGGCGACGCCGCTGGCGGTCGAGGGGCTGGAGCGCATCGCCGACGCCCTCGGCCCCGCCGAGCCGGCGGCCGCCCCGTGATCCGCGCCCGCGGCGTGCGGTTCGCCCACCGCCGCCGGCCCGTGCTGCACGGCGTGGACCTCGACGCCGCCGCGGGACGGGTGCTGGGGGTCGTCGGCCCCAACGGCAGCGGCAAGACGACGCTGCTGCGCACCCTGCACGGCTCGCTGCGCCCGGCCGCCGGGCGCGTGGAGGTCGACGGCGACGACGTCGCGGCGCTGTCCGCCCGCGAGGTCGCCCGCCGGGTGGCGGTGGTGGCGCAGGAGGACGAGGGGGTGCCGCCGCTGACGGTGGCGGACATGGTGCTGCTGGGACGCACCCCGCACCGCGGCGCGTTCTCCCGCACCAGCGCCGCCGACGAGGAGGGCGCCGCGGCCGCCCTGGAGCGGGTGGGTGCCCTGCACCTGGCGGACCGGCCCTTCCCGGAGCTGTCCGGCGGTGAGCGCCGGCGCGTCCTCGTGGCCCGGGCGCTCACCCAGGACGCGCCGAACCTGCTGCTGGACGAGCCGACGAACCACCTGGACGTGCGCCACCAGCACGACGTGCTGGCGCTGCTGCGCGGACTGGGCCGCACGGTCGTGGTGGTGCTGCACGACCTGAACCTGGCTGCCGCGCACTGCGACGAGGTGGTCCTGCTGGACGCCGGCCGCGTCGTGGCCGCGGGGACGCCCGGCGAGGTGCTCACCCCGCAGCGGGTGGCGGCCGTGTACGGCGTCGAGGCGCGCCGCGTGGAGGTGGAGGACGGCTTCCAGCTGCTGCTGCGGCGGTCGCCCTCAGCGGGCGCCGGCGCCGGGCTCGCCCTGCCCGTCCCCTCCACCGCCCCCACCAGCGGCCCGCCCACCGGCGTCCCGCTCGCCGTCCCGGGCCTGCTCGGCCCGCGCGGCGCGCACCGCGAGGACCGGTAGCAGCCACCAGCACAGGGCCACGAGCACCGCGACGCCACCGCCGGCCACGGCACCGGCCACCCGGCCGCCGACGACGTCGACGACCAGCAGGACCCCGCCGGCGACGACGAGCCCCACCGCGGCCAGCCCCGCCTTGGCGTAGCGGGTCCCCGCCCGCACCAGCCGCGCCTTGGAGCGGCGCTGGAACAGGGCCCGGTGGTAGCCCACGGGTGCCACGAACAGGACGATCGCGGTGACGGCCAGCAGCAGCACGACCACGTAGACGGTGCGCTGGAAGGTGTCCAGGGTGTCGAAGCGCGACTGGAACGGCAGGGTCATGAGGAAGCCGGCCAGCAGCTGCACCCCGGTCTGCACCACGCGCAGCTCCTGCAGCAGCTCCACCCAGTTGCGGTCCAGCCGTTCGGTGGGCGTCTCGTTGCGCAGGCCGGCGTACGGGTCGCCCGGTTCGGCGAGGGGCACGGTGCTCACCCGCCCCACCGTAGGCACCCCCGTCCCGCCGTGCCCGCCGGTCCGGCGAGGCTCGCCCGGCGGGGGTGGTCCAGCGGGGTCAGGGCGCGGCGGCGCCCTCGGGGTCGTCCGGGTCGTCGACCAGGGCCGGTTCCTCGCGCTCGTCGGCGTCGGCCGGCTCGGGCCGCTCGGCCGCCCGGCTCAGCCGCTCGCGCTCGGCGGCGTCCTCCACGGCTTCGGCGTCGTCGGGGCGGGCGGCGGTGTCGGGCTGGAAGTCCTCGGGCGGGAAGTCGGCTGCGCTGGTCTCGGTCACGGGCCCACCATGCCGCGCTCCCCGGCCGACGTCGAGCCGGCCTCCATCGCCAGCAGCAGGCGCTTGGCGTCGGTGCCGCCGAGGTACTCGCCGGTGCCGCCGTCGCTGCGCACGACCCGGTGGCAGGGCACCAGCAGGGGCAGCGGGTTGCGCGCGCAGGCCGTGCCGACGGCCCGCACCGCGCGCGGGTTGCCGGCCAGTCCCGCGACGCGGGCGTACGAGGCGGTGGTGCCGTAGCCGAGGCCGCGCAGCACGCCGAGGACGTCGCGGCGGAACCCGGACACCAGCGACAGGTCCAGCGGCACGGCGAAGTCGCGCCGCCCGCCCTCGAAGTACTCCCCCACCTGGCGCGCGGCCGCCTCCAGCCGGTCGGGGGCGCGCAGGACGCGCGGGCTCAGCCGCGCGGCGAGCTGGGCGAGCACCGCGTCGTGGTCCTCGCGGGCGAACGCCACCCGCACGACGCCGCGCCCGGTGGCGGCCAGCAGCAGCGGCCCCACCGGGGAATCCACCGTGCGGTAGGCGACGTCCAGCAGGCCCGCGGCATCGGCGCGCCCGGCCAGGGCCGCCCGCAGCGCGGTCAGCTCGGCCCCCTCGTCAGCGGTCGCGAACAGGTCCTCGTCCATCACTCCCCGTCCTCTCGTCCCCAGGTCCTGCGCAGCGCGGCGATCCCGTCGGCCGCCGCGCGCCGCGCCGCCTCGGGCGTGCCGCCCACGAGGGCGGCGACCTCGGCGTGCGGCAGCCCCGCCAGGTGGTGGTAGGCCACGCACCGGCGCTGCTTGGGCGGCAGCGCCGCCACGGCCGCCCACAGCCGCTCGTCGCGCACCGGGTCGGGCACCGGTCCCTCCGGTGCGGCGACCTCGGGCAGCCGCTCGGCCGGCACGGGCCGCCGGCGGGCGGCGCGGTGCGCGTCGAGCGCCTTGCGGTGCGCGATCGTCACCAGCCACGCCCGCACGTCGCTGCCGGTCGGCAGCGAGGGGTAGGCGCGCAGCGCGGCCAGGAACGTCTCGGACCAGGCGTCGTCGGCGGCGTCGGGGCCGACGACGGCGCGGCACACGCGCAGCACGAGCGCGCCGTGCCGCTCCACGACGGCCTCGAACGGCTCCAGGTCCCCACCGGTGCGTCCCTCCACACCCGGTGGACGCGCGGCGGGGCGCTCGCGTGAGGTCGCCGGCCCGCTCACCCCGCGGCGGCCGCGGCCAGGGCGGTGCGCAGCTGCAGCTCGGTGGGGGCCTGCACGGGCAGGAACGCGGCCTCGCGGCGGCGGCGGGCGGCGGGGTGGTCGCGGCGGTAGCCGGTGCCGCCGGTGAGCAGGCCCTCGGCGTGCACGGCGCGGGCCAGCAGGTCGAGCACCGCGACGCGCGCGGCGGCGGGCCCGGTGGGCCCTCCGGCCGCCGGGTCGGCCGCGAGCCGCCCGAGGCGGGCGGCGAGGTCGTCGCGCCCGGCGCACAGGTCGCGGTGCGCACCGGCCAGCAGGGCGCCGGGGCCGGTGAGGCGGCCGGCGGCGCCCGCGAGGGCGGCGTCGGCGACGCCGAGGGCCATCGCCGCCTGGGTCAGCAGCATCACGGGGCGGCAGGCGCCGACGAACGCGGCGAGGTCGTCGCCGAGCACGGTGGTGGTGCTCGCCCCGTCGAGCTCGACGGCGCCCGTGCCGGTGCCGTCCAGGGCGAGCAGCGGCCCGGCGGGGCGCACCCGGACACCGGGCTCACCGACCCGCACGAGCACCACGAGGCGCCCGTCGCCGGCGGTGCGGGCGGGCAGCACGACGACGGCCCCGTCGAACAGGTTCGACGCCCACGACACCGCCCCGGTCAGCCGCCAGGCGCCGCCGCCCGCGGGCTCGGCCAGCACGGGCACCGGTGGTCCGCCGGTCAGGTCGGCGAGGGCCGGCGCGAGCGCGGTGGCACCGGGCAGGGTGCCGGCGCGCAGCCCGGTGAGCAGGGCGGGCCCCTCCCCGGCGGGGGGGAACCGCTCCAGGTACTCCACGACCATCGTCTGCGACCAGGCGCAGAAGGCGTCGGCCAGGCTCGCCGAGGCCACGGCCCGCAGCAGCGCCACCGCCGTCGCCGGCCGCTCACCGGGAGCACCGGGCGGTGCGAGCAGCCCCGCGTCGCCGAGCAGCCGCAGGCCCTCGCCCGCGTCGCGCTCGCCCGCGTCCACCGCCGCGGCCGAGGCCGCCAGGCGCGCCAGCACCTCCTCCGGGCCGGCCGTGGCGGGCCCGCTCGTCACGGGGTGCGGCCCGGTGCCGGGGTGGACCGCGCGACGGGGGCGCCGCTGCCCACGACGGCCTCCGCCTCGACCTCCACGAGCAGGGTGGGGTCGATGAGGGCGGAGACCTGGACCATCGTGGCGGCCGGGCGCACGGCGGCGAAGAACTCCCCGTGGGCGCGGCCGACCTCCTCCCACCGGGAGATGTCGGTGACCAGCAGGCGGGTGCGCACCACGTCGGCCAGGCGGGCCCCGGCGGCCCCCAGGGCCGCCTCGACCCGCCGCAGGGCCTCGCGGGTCTGCTCGGCGGCGTCCCCGGCGCAGCCCCCGGCGGCGCGCCCGTCCGGCCCGGCGGCGGTCGTGCCCGCCACCCACACCCGGTCGCCCACGCGCACGGCGCGCGAGTACCCCACGAGGGGCTCCCACGGCGCCCCCGACGACACCAGGAACCGCCCGTCCGGTCGCTCGCTCACGCGGGCAGTGTGCCGGACGGGCGGGTCACCGGGACGGGACGGCCCGTCGGCTCCTGCCCGCGGCTCCTGCCCGTCAGCTCTGCATGACCAGGTGCTGGACCCGGCGGGGGTCGGCCTGCACGGTGCCGGAGAGGTGCTGCCCGGGCCACTCCGCCGCCAGGGCGACCCACTCGTCGTAGGAGACGGCGCGGCCGTCGTGGGTGAACCGGTCGTTGCGGTCGTACCGGACGACGGGCCCGTGCGCGGTGGTGATCGTGCCGTCGCCCCCGTTCCAGATCTCCCGGGGCGCCAGCTCGTACGACAGGGAGGACCTCGTCGGGCGGCCGGTGATCGCCACCCGGGGCTGGTCCTCGTCGGCGCACGCGGGTCCGGAGCAGTGGGAGTCCTCCGCATCGCCGGCGCTCAGCGTCGCGAACGCCACCACCGACCTGCTCGGCATGATCGGCCAGAACGGGCTGTCCTCGTCGCTGACCACCGGCAGACGGAACCTGACGCGCTGGGGCCTGCCCCGGCACAGGCCCGACGCCTCGGGTTCGTCCGCGGTGGCCCGCACGCCGAGGTCGCCCCCGTCGTACCAGGGGGCGCTGGTGTCGTACTGGCTGAGCAGCGCGTCGACGGTGAAGGGGGTCCCTCTGGGGCAGGTGACGGTCACCGTCCAGGTGACCGAGGTCCCGCGGGCGTTCGAGGTCGCCGTCGGGGAGACCCGCAGGTCCGTCACGGGCGCCGCCTGGGCCGGCGCGGAGGTCAGGGTCAGGCAGGCGGCACCGACGAGCGCCATCGCCCCACGGAGGATTCGCATGCTTCGACGCTACGGGGAGTAGTGGCTCCCTGACTGGGAAACGCCCGAACGGGTGACGGGGCCCCGCTGCCTCCCGGCTGCGGGGCCCCGTCCCGGTGGTTCAGGCGGTCAGGTCCACCGGGGCCTCGACCGGCGCGGGCCGCTCGCACGTCGTGGTCAGCTCGACGGTCGAGCGCGTGTCGGCGGCGCGCTGCACCGACTCCATGACGTCCAGGACGTGCAGGGCGACCTCGTCGTTCGCGCGGTGCCGGCGCCCCTCGGCGAGGGCGGTCGCCAGGTCGGCCAGGCCGTACCCGCGCCCCGCCCCGACGTAGCCGGCGCGCACGCCGGCGTCGCGCCAGTTCGCGTCGTGGTCCGCGCCCGGGCCGGGCGCGGGGGCGCCGGCCGCGGAGTAGACCTCCACGGTGCCGTCGAAGTGGTTCGGGTCCGGCACGGACAGGGAGCCGCCGGTCCCGTGCACCTCGATGCGCGGCAGGCGCGCGGCCCAGGTGTCGAAGCTCATCACCAGGGTGGAGACGGCGCCGGAGGCGTGCACGAGGATCCCCGCGACCGAGCTGTCGATCGTGACGTCGAAGCTCTCCCCCGCCCGCGGGCCCTGCCCGATCGTGCGGGTGGCGGACGGCCGCCAGGACACCCCGACCACGCGCTCGACGGGCCCGAGCAGCTGCACCAGGGACGTGACGTAGTACGGCCCCATGTCCAGCAGCGGGCCGCCGCCGGGCTGGTAGTAGAAGTCGGGGAAGTGGTGCCAGCGCTCGTGCCCGGGCGTCGTCATGAACGCCGTGGCCGAGTGCGGCACGCCGATCTCCCCGGCGTCGACGACGGCGCGGGCGGTCTGCACACCCGTGCCGAGCACCGTGTCCGGGGCGGAGCCGACGCGCAGGCCCGCCGCGGCGGCGGCCTTCAGCACCTCGCGGCCCTCGGCGACGTCCATCGCCAGCGGCTTCTCGCCGTACACGTGCTTGCCGGCGGCGATGGCCTGCAGGGCGATGTCGGCGTGCGTGGACGGCAGCGTGAGGTTCAGCACCACGTCGACGTCGTCGGCGGCCAGCAGTTCCGGCAGGGCCAGGACGCGGGCGCCGTCGTGCTCGGCGGCCAGGGCGCCGGCGCGCTCGGTGCTCAGGTCCGACACCGCGGTGACCCGCAGCTGCGGCAGCCGCTGCAGGCACGCGGAGTACTGGGCGCTGATGGTGCCGGCGCCGACGACGCCCACGCGCAGCGGGTTCACCGTGCCGCCCACAGCAGGCCCCTCTCGATGATCGTCTTCACGTTCGGATCGCGCAGCACCTCGACGTTGTGCCCCGGGGTGCTGACGAACATGCGCCCCTTCCCCCACTGGCGCGTCCAGATCGCCGGGGAGGTGACCGGGCGGTGCCACGGGTCCCAGGCGCGCACGGCCTGGGTGGTGGTGGCGAGGACGTCGAGGTAGTCGTCGGTGAGCACCCAGTACTGCTCGGTCACGAGGTCGAAGTCGCCGATGCCCTGCGTGATGGGGTGCTCGGCCGCGGCGGGCAGCATCTCGACCCGGTAGGGGACGTAGTTGTCCGACTGCTCCCCGACGCGCTCGGCCGGCGCCTTGCCGGGGTGGCACGCGAACTGCCCGCCGATGAAGTGCAGGTAGTCGGAGGAGTTCCGGTAGGAGTCGGCGATGCCCCCGTGCCACCCGCCCAGGCCGGTCCCGTTCTCCACGGCCGTCATGAGACCGGCGAGCTCGTCCTTCTCGATGGTGCTCATGGTGTTGCACTGCACGACGAGGTCGACAGCCGCCATGTAGTCGCCGTCGGCGTACACCTTCGGCGAGTCCTCGACGCGGACGGTGAAGCCGTTCGCCGTCAGGTGCGGGATGAACAGGTCGGTGGCCTCGACGGGCTGGTGCCCGTCCCAGCCGCCTCGGACGACGAGCGCCCTGCGTTCGCTCACGAGGAGGGTCCTTCCGGGGTCGCGGTGCGGGGGTGCGTCACTTGCTGAAGCCGGCGGTCAGGCCGGCGATGAGCTGGCGGCGGCCGACGACGTAGAGCACGAGGATCGGCAGGGTGGACAGGACCACCGCGGCCAGGACCGCGGGGATGTTCACCGTGTACTGGCCCTGGAACGTCCACAGCGCGAGCGGCAGCACGCGCAGGTCCGGGCTCTGGGTCAGGACCAGGGGCAGCAGGAAGCCGTTCCAGACCTGCAGGGCGTTGTAGATGGAGACGGTGACGATGGCCGGGCGCGTCAACGGGAACGCCAGGCGCCACATGGTGCCCCACTCGCTGGAGCCGTCCAGGCGCATGGACTCGAACAGCTCGTTGGGCACGTCGCGGACGAAGTTGCTCAGCAGCAGCACCGTCAGCGGGATCGCGAAGGCGATCGACGGCAGGATCAGCGCGATCAGGGTGTCGTACAGCTCGAGCCGGATGATGATCAGGTAGACGGGGATGATCGTCGCCTGCAGCGGGATCGCCAGGCCCATGAGGAAGATGGCGTTGACGGACTTCAGGAACTTCCCGCCACCGCGCACGATGGCGAAGGAGGCCATGAACGACATCAGGACCGCCGGCACCACCGAGCCCAGGGTGACGATGACGCTGTTGAGGAAGTACCGGGCGATGTTCGACTCGATGACCTGCTGGTAAGCGGCGAAGGTCGGGTTCTCCGGCAGCGCCAGCGGGTTGGTCCGGAAGTACTCGGACTGCTCCTTGAAGCTTGTGATCACGATCCAGTAGATCGGGACGATGATGATCGCCAACCAGATCCACCCGGCCAGCCCGCCGAGGTAGTTGCGGTGTCCGGCTCCCCGGCGACGGCCGCCACCGGGCTTCCCGGCCGACGCCTTCCGGGGCGTGGAGACTGCGGTTGCCATGTCTCAGGCCCCTTCCAGCTGACTGGTGTTGGCGTCCTTGCCGCCCAGGCGCTGCAGCAGCAGGGCCAGTGCGAGGCCGACGAGCACCAGGATGACGGCGATCGCGCTGGCCTGTCCCATGAGGCTGGCGCGGAAGCCGCGCAGGTACATGTCGAGGGCCAGGGCGCGGGTGGCGTTGCCGGGACCACCCTGGGTCAGCACGAAGATCAGGTCGAAGAAGGTCAGCGACCCCACGACCATGAGCGTCGAGGACGTGATGATCGTGTACTTCAGCTGCGGGACCGTGATGTGGAAGAACTGCTTGATCCGGCCCGCGCCGTCCAGCTGCGCCGCTTCGTACATCGAGGTGGGGATCTGCCGGACGCCGCCTTGGTAGATCAGCGAGTGGAACGGCACGAACTGCCACGACACCACGAAGATGACGACGCCCAGCGCCAGCCACCGCTGCCCCAGCCAGTCCTGGTTCAGGAAGCCCAGGCCGAGGCCGGCGCCGATGCCGAAGTTCGGGTCCAGCAGCGCCTTGTAGACGATCGCGATGGCCGCCGAGCTCAGCAGCAGCGGAACGAAGTACAGCACCGCCAGGAAGGCGCGGTAGCGCTGGTGGCCCGCGATGAAGACGCCGATGAGCAGGCTGATCGGCGTCTGGAACAACCAGGACAGCGCCATGATGAGGAACGTCACCAGCAGGGCGTTGGGCAGCTCGGGGTCGCGCAGGACCGCCGTCCAGCTGTCCAGGCCCGCGAACCGGAGGTCGCCGATGCCGTCCCAGTCGGTGAAGCTCAGGGCGAAGACGCCCACGAGGGGGACGATCCCGAAGATGGTGAAGAACGCCAGCGCGGGCAGCACCAGCCACCACAGCGGACCTGCGTTGCCCCTCTTCGAGCTGACGCGGTTGGGGCCCGTCGCGGCCGGTCCGACCGCGACGGTGCCCACAGGGGCGTTGCTCACTGGCCCGCGACCGCGTTCATGTTGTCCGCGAACTGCTGCGGCTCGATCGAGAGCTGGAACAGCTGCGCGATGTTGGTCAGCAGCTCCTCGGCGGCGGTGGGGCTGATCGCCTGGTCCCAGGACTGCCCGAAGAACGGGGCGTTGCTGGCGATGTCGTAGACGAACGTCAGGAACTCGCCGTCCGGCGCCTCGGCGAGCTGGTCCTCGACGCCCTTGAGGATCGGGACCTCGCCGGCCTCCTGGATGAAGGCCTCGGCGATCTCCTCGGTGAGCACGCCGTCGGCGAGGTAGGCGCGGGCGATCTCCTTCTGCTCGTCGGTGGCGCTGGAGGAGATGGAGTAGTACTGCGCCGGGTTGCCGACGGTGCTCATGCCGTCGCCCTTGCCCCCGGTGACGACGGGGAAGGACTGGAAGCCCAGGTTGCCGCTGCTGACGAACTCGCCACCGTCGGCCTTGATGGAGCCGTAGCACCAGCTGCCCTGCAGCAGCATGGCGGCGCGGTCGGTGTAGAGCAGCGCCTGGTCGGCGTTCTGGTCGGCGACGACGGAGTTGAAGCCCTCGACGAACCCGCCGGCGCGGACGAGGTCCTGCGCCATGGTGAGGGCCTGCAGGACGTCCGGGTTGGACCAGGCGTCGGGCTGGCTGTTGTTGATGGCGAGGTAGGCGTCCGTGCCACCCACGCGCTGCACGAGGAACTCCAGCCACATCATGGTGGTCCACCGCGACTGGCCGGCCAGCGAGATGGGGGCGATGCCCGCGTCGTTGAAGACGGGCACCAGCGCCATGAGCTCGTCCCAGGTCGTGGGCGGCTGCGCCCCGACCTGCTCGAACAGCTTGTTGTTGGTGTAGAGGACGACAGGCTGCACGGTCTCGTGCGGCACGGCGTAGATCTTCTCGTCGACGAGGCCGGGGATCCAGGCGGCGTCGAACAGGCGGTCGCGCACCTCGGGGTTCTCCTCGACCCAGCTGGTGAGGTCCTCGATCTGGCCCGCCTCGGCCCAGTTGCGCACGCTGCCGCCACCCCAGCTGAAGATCAGGGTGGGCGCCTGGCCGGCGCCGATGGCGGTGCGGATCTTGGTCTTGTACGCGTCGTTCTGGTAGGCGGTGGCGGCCAGGTCGCCGCTCTCGGAGGTCTCGTTGAACGAGTCCACCGACTGCTGGCGGACCTCTTCCTTGGGTGCGCCCGTCAGGAACCAGATGGTGGCGTCCCCCTCAGCCGCCTGACCGGGGCCCGACGAGCCACCGCAGGCGGTCAGCGTCGCGGCGGCCAGGGGGGTCGCCATGGCGAGGGTGAGGAAGGACCGTCGGGAGGTGCGGTTCTGATCCACTCTGATCTCCGATGCGCCGAGCCGCTTCCCTGCGGCTGCTCTCGATACGCGGACGGCGGCTGCCGCCCCCGAGGACCCGGAGGGCCCCTTCAGCTCTCGCCGCTGGCGAAACCTTTCGACAGCGGCGTCTGGACGAGACCATAGGCACCGCCCCAGACGACGGTCAAGCGGTGCACCTCTTTCGTCGCCCGCCCGTGACCGAACAGCTGCCCCTGACCCGAGATCGGAGCTAAAGTTTTCGATACAACACTGCACGGAGCAGCCAGGACCGCCCCGGCCCGGCTACAGTCCCTGCACAGCCAGCCGAGGAGGGCCGCCGTGCTCGAACGCACCCAGCGCACCAGGAGCGGGCGGCGACCCACGCTCGCGACGATCGCGCAGTCGGCCGGCGTCTCCATCGCCACCGTCTCCAAGGTGGTCAACGGACGCGACGACGTCGCCGCGGACACCCGGGCCCTCGTCGAGGACCTGCTGCGCCGCCACGACTACGCCCCGCCGTCCGCGCGCCGGGCCCAGCCGGGACCGGGCGTGGTGCAGTTCTTCGTCCACGGGGAGCTGCGGGCGTACTCCACGCAGGTCATCGAGGGGGTGCTGAGCGGCGCCGACGAGGCGGGGGTGTCCGTGGCCGTGGGCCGCCTGGCCGACGACCTCGCCCAGGGCCCGCCGGCGCGCGCCTGGGCCCGGGACCTGGCCGCGCTGGGACGCTGCGGCGTCGTCGTGGTCACCGGGCAACTGACCGCTGAGCACGTGGACGCCCTGGGGCAGGTGGGGTTGCCGCTGGTCGTCATCGACCCGCTGAACCTGCCGCGCCGCGAGGTCACCAGCGTCGGCTCGACCAACTTCACCGGCGGCATGACCGCCACCCAGCACCTGCTGCAGCTCGGGCACCGCGACATCGTCTACATCGGCGGCCCCGGCACCTCCTCCTGCAACCGGGCCCGCGAGCACGGCTTCCGCGCGGCCATGGAGGCAGCGGGCCTGGCGGTGCCGCCGGAGGGGGCGCTGGACACCGAGAACTTCGCCTACGAGCCGGGCCGCCGCGCCGGCGAGCAGGTGCTGGACCGCGCGCGCCGGCCCACCGCCGTGGTCGCCGGGTGCGACTCCATCGCCCTGGGCGTCATGGAGGCCGCCCGGGTGCGCGGGCTGCGGGTGCCCGACGACCTGTCCGTGGTCGGCTTCGACGACACCGAGCTCGCCGAGGTCGCCACGCCGCCGCTGACGACGATCCGCCAGCCGCTGCGGGAGATGGGGCGCGTGGCGCTGAAGACCGTGCTGCGGATGTCGGTGGGCGAGGAGCTGGACTCGCACCACGTGGAGCTGGCGACCGAGCTGGTCGTCCGCGAGACCACCGCTCCCCCGCCGGCCTGACCGGTCGCCCGGCCACCGGTCCACGGGCAGCGCGGTGGACCGACGGCGGGGATCAGCCCTGCGCCCCCCCAGCGGCAGCGGTGGGCACCAGCTCGGCGAGCAGCGCCTCGACGCGGCCGCGGATCTCGTCGCGCACCAGCCGCACGACCTCGATGCCCTGCCCGGCGGGGTCGGTCAGTTCCCAGTCCTCGTAGCGCTTGCCCGGGTGGAACGGGCAGGCGTCGCCGCAGCCCGTGGTGATGACGACGTCGGAGGCCTGCACCGCCTCGGGGGTCAGGACCTTCGGCTGCTCGGCGGTGATGTCGACGCCGACCTCGGCCATGGCCTGAACAGCGACGGGATTGATCCGCTCGGCGGGCACCGAGCCGGCCGAGCGGACCTCCACCGCGCCACCGGACAGGGCGGTCGTGAACCCGGCGGCCATCTGCGAACGCCCGGCGTTGTGCACGCAGACGAAGATCACACTGGGCTTGTCACTCACGGAACGTCTCCCTGGTGGTCGAGCGGAGGAAGCGGGCTGCGCCGGGCTGCCGGAGGGAGGCAGGAGCCTTCACCCTCGACAGCCCCTCGAGGTGGCGCGGGGGTCCCCGGCGGAGGCCTCGCCGGAGCGCCCGCGCAGGAAGCCGGTGGAGAAGCCGAGCCCTGCGCCGGCCCCGGCACCGACGACCGGGCCCGCGCCGACCGTGATCGGCTGCGGGGCGCCGGCCGGGCCGGTGGTGCTGCCGCAGCACGAGCCACCGGCGGACTCGTCGATCTCCACGGTGCCGTCGGCGGCGACCGCGGGGGTGGAGCTGGAGCAGACGCCGGTCTCCGGCAGGTCGAGCCGGACGTCGGCGGCGGCCTCGACGTCGCCCGCGAGGTGGGCGGCGATGGAGCGCACCTGCTCGTAGCCGGTGGCCAGCAGGAACGTCGGGGCGCGGCCGTAGCTCTTCGTCCCGGCGGTGAAGAACCCGCTCTCGGGGTGCGCCAGGACGTCGGCGCCGTGCGGGGGCACGGTGCCGCAGGAGTGGAACTCCGGGTCGATCAGGGGCGCCAGGCGCGCCGGCGCCTCGACGCCGGGGTCGAGGTCCAGGCGCAGCTCGCGCAGCACCCCCAGGTCGGGGCGGAAGCCGGTGGCGGCGGCGATGACGTCGACGACCAGGCGCTGCTCACCGGCCGGGGTCCTCGCCACCACCACGACCTCGCCGCCACGGGGTTCGAGGGCGCTGACGGTGACCTCGGTGCGCAGTTCGACGCGCCCGGACTCCACGGCGTCGCGCAGCCGGGCGCCCAGGGCACCGCGGGCGGGCAGCCCGTCCAGGTCCCCGCCGCCGTAGCTGCGGGTCACCGACGCCCCGCGCACCGCCCAGACGACGCGGGTGGCGGGCGCTTCGTCCGCCAGCGCGACGAGGTTCAGCAGGGTGTTGGTCGCGGAGTGCCCGGCACCGACGACCAGGACGCGGCGTCCGGCGAAGCGGTCGCGCTCGGCACCCAGGACGTCGGGCAGCGGCCCGGCCAGGAACGGCGCGGCCTCGTCCTCCCCGAGCGCGGGCAGGCCGGAGACGCCCAGCGGGTTGGGCTGCCCCCAGGTGCCGGAGGCGTCGATCACGGCGCGGGCGTGGTGGTCGACGACGGTGCCACCGGCCTGCTGGACGCGCACGAGGAAGGGGCGCTCGTCGCGGCCCCGGCTTCGGGTCTTGTCCAGCCCGACCCGGCTGACGGCCACGACACGGGCGCCGGTGCGGGTGCGGGGGGCCAGAGCCTCGGTGGCGGCCAGCGGCTCCAGGTACCGCTCGACCAGGTCACCACCGGTGGGCAGGCCCGTCGGCTCCGGGTGTTCCCAGCCGGTGGGGGTCAGCAGCCGCGCCGCGGCGGCGTCGACGTCGTAGCGCCACGGGGAGAACAGGCGGACGTGGTGCCACTGGCGGACGGCGGCACCGACCCGCTCGCCGGCCTCCAGCACCAGCGCTTCCAGGCCGCGCTCGAGCAGGTGGGCGGCGGCGGCGAGGCCGACGGGTCCGGCGCCGACGACGACGACGGGCAGCCGGCCGGTGGGGGTGTTCACGGCACGCGCCTCCTCAGCGGGTGGGGACGGTGGGGTCGCCGGGGAAGAAGCGCCGCCCGGCCCACAGGGCCACGTAGACGAAGGCCACCAGGACGGGGACCTCGATGAGCGGGCCGACGACCCCGGCCAGGGCCTGGCCGGAGGTGACGCCGAACGTTCCGATGGCGACGGCGATGGCCAGCTCGAAGTTGTTGCCCGTCGCGGTGAAGGACAGCGTCGAGGTCTTCGCGTAGCTGAGGCCGATGGCCCTGCCGAGGGCGAAGGAACCGGCGAACATCAGCACGAAGTAGGCCAGCAGCGGCAGCGCGATGCGGGCGACGTCACCGGGCCGGGAGGTGATGGCCTCGCCCTGCAGGGCGAAGAGCATGACGATGGTGAACAGCAGCCCGTACAGGGCGACGGGGCCGATCCTCGGCAGGAAGCGCTCCTCGTACCAGGTGCGGCCCTTGGCGCGTTCCCCCAGCGTGCGGGTGAGGAAACCGGCCACCAGCGGGATGCCCAGGAACACCAGGACGCTGACGACGATGGCGCCGACGGAGAACTCCGCGCTGGTGGTGGGCAGGCCCAGCCAGCTGGGAAGCACCTGCAGGTAGAACCAGCCGAGGGCGGCGAACGCGAGGATCTGGAACACCGAGTTGATCGCCACCAGCACGGCGGCGGCCTCGCGGTCCCCGCACGAGAGGTCGTTCCAGATCAGGACCATGGCGATGCACCGCGCGAGCCCGACGATCACGAGCCCGGTGCGGTACTCGGGCTGGTCGGGCAGCAGCAGCCAGGCCAGGGCGAACATCAGCGCCGGGCCCACCAGCCAGTTCAGGGCCAGCGAGGCGACCATGAGCCTGCGGTCGGCGGCGATGCGCCCGGTCTCGGAGTAGCGGACCTTCGCCAGCACCGGGTACATCATCAGCAGCAGCCCGATCGCGATGGGCAGGCTGACCGAGCCCACCTCGACCGCGCTCAGCGCCTCGTCCAGGCCCGGGACGACGCGTCCCAGCAGGAGACCCAGCGCCATCGCGGCGATGATCCACACCGGCAGGAAGCGGTCCAGCACCGACAGGCGCGCCAGCACCGGGGTCTCGGTACCGCCGCGGGGGTTCTCGGCGACCAGGTCGCTCATCAGGCAGGTCCTTCCATCGACATCTGTCGATGACCGACACTCGCACCACCGACTCACGGCTGTCAATATCGACATCGGTGAATGCCGGGTGTCACACTGGGGACGTGCCCACCAGGACCCTGCCCCTCGTCCCGCCGGCCGGCGGGTCGGCGGGTGTCGCGTGCTGCGCGCCGCTGACCCGCGAGCCCCTCAGTGCCGAGACCGCCGCGACGCTGGCTCGCACGCTCAAGGCGATCGCCGACCCGGCGCGCCTGCGGCTGCTCTCGCTCGTGGCGGCGCACGAGGGCGGCGAGGCGTGCGTGTGCGACCTGATCGAGCCCCTCGGCCTCAGCCAGCCCACCGTCTCGCACCACCTGAAGGTCCTCGTCGAGGCCGGCCTGCTCACCCGCGACAAGCGCGGGGTGTGGGCCTACTTCGCCGTGGTCCCCGCCGCGCTCGACGCCCTGGCCGCGGTCCTGGCCACCCCGGCCGCGGACCCCGCCCGCTGAACCCCGCCCGCTGAACCCCGCCCGCTGAACCCCGCCCGCGCCCCGAGGAGCCCCGGAACCGTGAGCACCCCCCGAGTCCTGTTCGTCTGCGTCAAGAACGGCGGCAAGTCCCAGATGGCCGCCGGACTGATGCGTGAGGCCGCGGGCGACGCCGTCGCCGTGAGCTCCGCCGGCACCCGCGCCGGGAGCGCGCTGAACGCGCAGTCGGTCGAGAGCCTGCGCGAGATCGGCGTCGACATCTCCGGCCAGCGGACCCGGCAGCTGACCGACGAGATGGTCCGCGACGCCGACCTCGTCGTCGTCCTCGGCTCCGAGGCGCACGTCGAACCGGTCGACGGCACCCCGGTGGAGGTGTGGGAGACCGACGAACCCTCCGCGCGCGGCATCGAGGGCGCCGAGCGCATGCGCCTGGTCCGCGACGACATCGCCGCCCGCGTCGACCAGCTCCACCGGCGCCTGAGCACCGGCCCTCGGCCCGCCGGCGAGGACGGCACCGCCGCGGTGCACCCGGGCTGAACAGCCGGGAAACACGTGGCGCCGAGGTTGCGGACCCGGAGCGGTGCTCGGGGATGATGGGGCAGGTGGATTCCCGGGGACCGCGACACCCGCGCCGCAGGAGCACCAGCCGGTGAGCGCGCAGCAGAGCGATCAGCTGGACCGCAGGCTGGGCACCGGCGACGCGGTCGCCATCGGCCTGGGCTCGATGATGGGGGCCGGGGTGTTCGCCGCGTTCGCCCCCGCCGCCGCGGCCGCCGGCGCCGGGCTGCTGACCGGCCTGCTCATCGCCGCGGTGGTGGCGTACTGCAACGCCACCGCCACCGCGCAGCTCGCCGCCACCCACCCCACCTCCGGCGGCGCCTACGTCTACGGGCGCGAGGAGCTCGGCCACTGGTGGGGATTCCTCGCCGGCTGGGGTTTCGTGGTGGGCAAGACCGCCAGCTGCGCGGCCATGGCGCTCACCTTCGCCGCCCACGTCGCCCCGGGCCCGTGGCAGCGCCCGGTCGCCGCTGCCGCGGTGGTGGCGCTGGCGGTGGTGAACCACCACGGCATCACCCGCACCGCCCGCCTGACCCGCGTCCTGCTGGTCGTGGTCCTGGTCGCGCTGGCCGTGGTCGTGGCCGCCGGCCTGACCGCCGGCTACGGCGGGCTCTCGTGGGACGCGGTGGCGAACCCGGCCGCCGACGGCGGGCAGGGCTGGTACGGGGTCCTGCAGTCCGCGGGGCTGCTGTTCTTCGCCTTCGCCGGTTACGCGCGCATCGCCACGCTCGGCGAGGAGGTGCGCGACCCGGAGCGCACCATCCCCCGGGCCGTGCAGCTCGCCCTGGCCGGCGCGGTGGTCGTGTACGCGCTCGTCGCGGTCAGCGTGCTCGGCGTGCTGGGGCCGCTGGGCCTGGCCGGTTCCGGCGCACCGCTGGCCGCGGCGGTGAGCTCGGCCGGCTGGGACTGGGCCGAGCCGGTCGTGCGCGTCGGCGGGGCCGCCGCCGCGCTGGGGGCGTTGCTCGCGCTGATCGCCGGGGTCGGGCGCACCAGCCTGGCCATGGCCCGCGAGGACGACCTGCCGCGCTGGCTGGCCGCGGTGCACCCGCGGCACCGGGTGCCCCACCACGCCGAGATCGCCCTGGCCGCGGTGGTGTGCGTGCTGGTGCTGACCACCGACCTGCGCGGGGTGATCGGCTTCTCGTCCTTCGGCGTGCTGCTGTACTACCTGGTCGCCAACGCCGCCGCCTGGACGCAGCCGGCCGACCGGCGCCGCTTCCCCCGCCCGCTGCAGGTCCTGGGCGCCGTCGGCTGCGTGGTGCTGGCGGCCACCCTGCCGGTGAGCTCGGTCCTGGCCGGCCTGCTCGTCCTCGCCGTCGGCGTCGCGTACCGCGCGTGGCGGCTGCGCACCCGCGCCCGCCGCGCGGCCTGACGCGGCGGGGCGCACGGGGCGCTCAGCGCCGCGGTGCGCCCGCCCCGTCCCCGGTGCAGCGCACCAGCAGCAGCGTCGTGTCGTCGCCCTCGGGGTCGGGCACGACCGTCATGAGGTGGTCGGCCAGCTCCGGCAGGGGCAGGTGCGCCGAGCCGCCCGCGGCGGCGCGCAGCGACTCGATGGTCTCGTCCAGGGCCAGGCCCCGGCGCTCGACCAGGCCGTCGCTGTAGAGGACCAGCGCCGCCCCCGGCGACAGCCGCACCGGCACCGCCTGCGCGCGGCCGGTGGACACCCCCAGCAGCGGCCGGGGCGTCACCGGCAGCAGGGACGCGCCGGCCTCGAGCAGCAGCGGCGGCGGGTGCCCGGCGCTGGCCACGTGCCCCGTGCCGGAGGCGGGGTCCAGCACCGCCACGACGGCCGTGGCCATGTGCTCACCGAGCACGGACGCCGCCAGGGCGTCGAGGCGGTCCAGCGCGGCGGCCGGGCCGTGCCCCTCCAACAGGTAGGCCCGCGACGCGGTGCGCAGCTGCGCCATCGCCGCGGCGGCGTGCACGCCGTGACCGGAGACGTCGCCCACGACGACGGCGACCCGCCCCCCGGGCAGCTCCAGCGCGTCCCACCAGTCGCCGCCGAGCTGGCTGCCGCTGGCCGGGCGGTAGCGCGCCAGCACGTCCAGGCCCTCGAAGCGCGGCGGCCGCTCCAGCACGACCGCGCGCTGCAGCGACTCCGCCACCGCGATCTGGTCGCGCACCCGGCCCAGCACCAGGCTGGTGAGCTGGCTGCGCAGCCGGTCCGCGGCCACCGCCCGCCACCGCTCCCACGGCACGCTGCGCCCGCGCACCACCTCGCGCCACTTCTCGAACGACTTGCGCGGGCTGAGCCGGACACCCGGCCCCTCGGCCGCGGCGATCTCCTTGTTGCGCGGGTCGCCGCCCCAGTCGACGACCTCCTGCTGCTCCGGGCGCACCCACAGCAGCCAGCGGTCCGCGCCGAGGCCCACCCGCAGCGCGCCGGCGGCCACCCGCTCGACCGCGGACAGCTCCGGGTCCAGGGAGGCCAGGTGGTCGGTGAAGGTGGGGGCGCCGTCGCCCCGGGCCAGCAGCGCGGAGATCCGGTGCAGCACCTCGTCGTCCGGGACCTCACCCAGGGTCAGCAGGCGGCCGGCGTCGGTCAGGGCCACGCCGCCCGCGCCGAGCAGCTCCAGCAGCCGGCGGTCGCTGGTGAGGTTGACGAACGGGTCGCCCCCGGAGGCGGTGGCCGCCGAGACCAGCCCCGCGAGCAGGTCCTGCGCCTGCAGGGCGTCCTCCCGCTCGTCGGAGCGCTCCCGGCCGGCGATGAGCTGGGAGGCGGTCTGGCCGAGGAACTCCGCCGCGGAGCGGGCGTCGTGGCTGGGGCGGTGCGGGCCGGAGTAGTGGTGGCAGGCGATCAGTCCCCACAGGCGCCCGTCGAGGACGAGGGAGACGGACATGGAGGCGGTCACGCCCATGTTCTTCAGGTACTCGACGTGGATGGGCGAGACGCTGCGCAGCACCGAGTGCGACAGGTCCAGCGGGGCGCCGGTGCCCGGGTCCAGCAGGGGGTGCAGGGGTGCGGGCGCGTAGTCGACGTCGGCGATCAGCCGGGTCCAGTTCACGGTGTAGAGGCGGCGGGCCTGGGCGGGGATGTCGGAGGCGGGGTAGTGCAGGCCGCGGAAGGCGTTGAGGTCGTCGCGGCGGTCCTCGGCGACGACCTCGCCGTTCCACTGGGCGTCGAAGCGGTAGACCATGACGCGGTCGAAACCGGTCAGGGTGCGCACCTC
>NZ_JALBVB010000045.1 GCF_022669155.1 Kineococcus sp. TRM81007
GCCTTCTGCGCCTGGTCGCAGACGATGGTCGTGGAGTACCTGGAGCGGTTCCCCCCCGCCGGGTTCAGCCGCGCAGCAGGTGCGCCGTCCGGTACGCCAGCAGTTCGCGCAGCACGATCGACGTGGACGTGCGCCGGATCCCCCGGCAGCGGGTGATCCGCTGGGTGACGTCGTAGACGTGGTCGGCGTCGCGCGCCGCGATCTGGATGAGCAGGTCGGAGTCGCCGGAGATCCCCACGCACTCGATCACCTCGGGGATGCGGCTGACGTCCGCAACCAGGTCGTCGAACTCGTCCTGCTCCACGTCCGCGGTCACCAGCGCGCGCATCGGCAGCCCCAGCGCCTCGGCGGTCACCCGCGTGGAGTTCGGCCGCAGCGCGTCCCCGGCCGCGAGCCGCTGCAACCTGGCCTGCACGGTGCCGCGCGCCAGCCCGAGGTCCATCGCCAGCTGCGCCACCGTCGCGCGCGGGTCGTCGTCCAGGGCGGCCAGCACCCGGCGGTCGGTGGCGTCCAGAGTGGTCACGGCGCCCACCCTACGTCCGCTCCGCGCCACGGAACTGATCGTTTCGACCAGCCGACCGATCGGCTGTTGCGCACATCGTCCGCCGGGCGCTGTCATCGGGGGCATGACCGCGAACGCCGCCACCGCACCACCGGCCGCGACGACGGTGACGGTGGGCGCCTACCTCGCCCGCCGCCTCGCGCAGCTCGGCGTGCAGCACCTGTTCGGCCTGCCCGGCGACTTCAACCTCGCCCTGCTCGACGAGGTGCTCGCCGCCGGTGAGCAGCGCTGGGTCGGCTCGACCAACGAGCTGAACGCCGGGTACTGCGCCGACGGGTACGCCCGCCTGCGCCGCGGGCCCGCTGCGTTCGTCACCACGTTCGGCGTGGGGGAGCTGTCCGCCGTCAACGCCCTCGCCGGCAGCTTCGCCGAGGACGTGCCCGTCGTGCACGTCGTCGGGATGCCCGCCACCCGCGCCATGGCCGACGGCGCGCTGCTGCACCACTCCCTCGCCGACGGCGACTTCGGGCACTTCGCCCGCGTCGCCGCCGAGGTGACCGCCTCGGCGGTGGTGCTGCGCCCGCACGGGGCCGCCACCGCGATCGACCAGGCGCTGCTGACGGCCGTGAGCACCTCCAAACCCGTCTACCTGGGCGTGCCCGCCGACGTCGCCGTCGCCCGCGTCTCCGCCGCCCCCCTGGCCCGACCGCTGCGGGTGCTGCGCAGCGACGCGCAGGCCTGCGGGGAGTTCGCGCAGGCGCTCGCGGAGTTCCTCGACGGTGCGCCCGAGGTCACCGTCCTCGCCGGCCCGCGCCTGCACCGGCGCCACCTGGAGGAGCGGATGCGCCGGATCGCCGCGCAGAACGGGGTGCGGGTGGCGACGCAGTCGGCGTCCAAGGCGCTGCTGGACGAGTCGCACCCGGCGAACCTCGGCGTGTACGCGGGGGAGTTCTCCCACTCGCAGGAGACCCGCACCCGCGTCGACAGCGCCTCCCCGCTGGTGCTCGCCGGCGCCGTGATGACGGACTTCCTCACCGGGTCCTTCACCCACGGGTTCGACCCCGACGCCGCCGTGGACCTGCAGCTGGACCACGCCCGCATCGCCGGCGACGTCTTCCACGGCGTGCACCTGGACTCCTCGCTGCGGCTGCTGCTGGAGGCCCTCGAGGCGCGCCGGCCGCGCCCGGAACCCCTGCCGCGCCGGGCCGTGGCGCCCGCCGCCGCGCACGAGCCCGCGGAACCCGGCGGGCCGCTGACCCACGCGGACCTGTGGCCGCTGCTGCAGGACTGGCTGGCGCCGGGCACGCTGCTGGTGGCCGAGGCGGGCACGTCGTTCTACGGCGCGGTGGAGCTGACGCTGCCCGACGGCTGCGACCTGCTGGGGCAGCCGGTGTGGTCCTCCATCGGGTACACGCTGCCCGCCGCGCTGGGCGCGGTGCTCGCCGCGCCGGAGCGCGAGACCGTCCTCGTCATCGGCGACGGCTCCGCGCAGCTGACCGTGCAGGAGCTGGGCCGGTTGCTGGGGGAGGCCCGCGCGCTGACGGTGCTGCTGCTGAACAACGGCGGCTACACGGTCGAGCGGGCCATCCGCAGCCCCGAGGCGCCGTACCAGGACATCACCGCCTGGGACTGGACCGCCCTGCCCGCCGCGCTCGGCGCACCGGGCACCTCCACCCACCGGGCCGGCACGCCCGCCGAGCTGGTGGAGGTGCTGGGGAAGGTGCGCGCCGACACCGGCCGGCCCGCCCTCGTCGAGGTGGTGCTGCCCCGCGACGACGCCCCCGAGTCCCTGGTGCGCCTGGCCCGCAGCATCCGCTGACCCCGCCCGTCCCCCCGCTCCCCTCGGTGGTCGAGGAAGTGACGACTTCCTNCCACCGCAGGGGGTGGGTGGGAGGGTCGCAGCCGTGGTGGACGAGGGGACCCGCAGGCTGGTGGCGGGGGACGCGGCGGCGGCCCGGGAGGCCGCGCAGGTGCTGGCCGAGGCGTTCGACGGGTACGCGTGGACGACGTGGACCGTCGCCGCCGACCGCCACCGCGAACGGCTCACCGCCTCGTTCCACCTCACCCTCGCCGAGGTCGGCCTCCCGCACGGCGAGGTGTGGAGCGCGCCGGACCCGGCCGGGCGCGCCGCGGCCGTCGCCGTCTGGCTGCGCTCCGACCGCCCCGTGCCCGCCGGGGTGTGGGCGGACCTCGCGGTGCGTCAGGAGGAGCTGGCGGGGGACCGGTGGACGGCGTCGCTGGCGGCCGAGGAGGCGTGCGCGCCCCTGCGCACCGCCGGACCCGCGTTCCTGCTCGCCACCGTGGGTGTCCTGCCCGCGGCGCGCGGCCGCGGCCTGGGCCGTGCCGTGCTGGCGCCGGGCCTCGCCGCGGCCGACCGTGCCGGGCTGCCGGCGGTGCTGGAGACGTCCGCGCCCGGCAACCTGCCGTTCTACGCGGGCCTGGGTTTCCGCGTCACCGGTGAGGTGGACGTCCCCGGTGGCGGCCCGCACGTGTGGGCGATGCGCCGCGCCCCGCGGTGATCGAGGACGTGGCGACTTCCTCGACCACCGCGGGGGAGGCGGGGGCGGGGAGAGGAGGGTCAGGGGGTGGTGAGGGCGGCGGCGTAGGCGGTGCGCAGCCGCTGCAGGCGGGCGTTGGACGTCACGCCCCAGTCCAGCCAGTCCGCCGCGCCGCCGTCCAGAGCCCGCCCCAGCGCCTCCAAGTGCAGGTGCCACGCGGCCAGCGACATCGGCACCCAGGCGTCCTCGCCCTCCAGGTCGTTCGTCAGGCGCAGCCGGGTGCGCGCCCGCAGCGCCCCCACGTCGACGGGCTCCAGCTCCCAGCGCAGCAGGCCGTGCTCGGAGTTCGTGTGCTCCAGCAGCCGGGGCGCGTCCAGCGTCGTCACCTCGCCGGGCCACCACTGCAGCTCCCCCGGGTCGCCGTTGAGCCACATCAGGGAGAACTCCCCGCCCGGGCGCAGGTCCGCCCGCAGCGCCGCCCACCAGCGGCGCGTCACCTCCGGCACCGTCAGGGCCGTCCACACCGCCGCCACCGGGTGCGGGTACTCGCGCGTCAGGGTCAGCGTCGCGCGCTCGCCGCCGCGCAGGACGGCGCCACCGAGCAGTTCCGGGTCCTCGCTCACCGCCCCATCCTCCCCGACGTGGTCGGCGCTCCGTCCCGCGGGACCCGTCGCCCCGGGCGCTCAACTGGTGACCCGGGCCAACCGATACCAGTGCTGTGTTCACCCGTCTCCGCGACCTGAACGTCGCCGCCAAGCTGTTCGCCGGTTTCGGTGCCGTCTGCCTGCTGCTGGCCGTCGTGGTCGCCGTGGGCATCAACCGCCTGCAGAGCTCACAGGGCAACCTGGAGATGCTCTCCTCCGTCGGCATCGCATCCGTCCAGAACATCGGGGAGGTCGAGACGGTCTTCGTGGAGACCCGGCTGGACGCCACGAGCGCAGCCCTGACCCGGAACGCCGAGGAGACCGCGAAGGAGCTCGCCGCGATGGCGGGCCACGACGCGGCCCTCGACGACGCCCTGGCCGCTTACAACGACAACGCGCCGTACGCGAGCGCGGATGACCGCGCGCGGTTCGCCGACCTCCTGCAGCAGTACCGAGCCTCTCGTGAAGACCTGGTCGCCGCGGCGGAGGCCGGCGACATCGACGCCTACATCTCCACCCGCGACGAGGCGGTCGCCCCGATCGCCGTCGAGATGACCGAGCTCCTCGACGACCTCTCGTCGACCGAGGTGGAGGGTGCCGCCAAGCTGGCGCAGAGGGGGGATCGTGACTTCCGCACCGCGGTGGTGGCACTGCTCCTCATCGGGGCCGCGGCCGCCGCGGTCGCCGTGGTGGTGGCCGTCGCGGTCTCGCGCTCGATCGTCCGCCCGGTGACGCGCACCCTCGAAGTGGTGCAGGGCCTCTCCCAGGCACGCCTGGACCAGCGCGTCGGTCACGTGGGCGATGACGAGATCGGGCGCCTGGTGGCGGCGGTGGACCTGACCATGGACAAGCTCACGACGATGGTCCGCGCCATCATCGACTCGTCGCGGACGCTGGCCGGCTCCAGCGAGGAGCTGAGCGCCGTGGCGACCCAGCTGTCCAGCGGTGCCACGCAGTCCGGTTCGCAGTCGCAGGTCGTCTCCGC
>NZ_JALBVB010000046.1 GCF_022669155.1 Kineococcus sp. TRM81007
GCGGGTGCCGGGCCCCTCGGGACCACCTGCGGTGAGTCGGCTCAGATGTCGAAGTACATCTCGAACTCGTGCGGGTGCGGGCGCAGCCGGATCGGGTCGACCTCGTTGGTGCGCTTGTAGTCGATCCACGTCTCGACGAGGTCGGACGTGAACACGCCGCCGTCGAGCAGGTACTCGTGGTCCTTCTCCAGCTCGTCCAGGACCGCGGGCAGCGAGTACGGGACCGTCTTGATGTTCGCGTGCTCCTCCGGCGGGAGCTCGTAGAGGTCCTTGTCGATCGGGTCAGCCGGCTCGATGCGGTTCTTGATGCCGTCCAGACCGGCCATCAGCTGCGCGGAGAACGCCAGGTACGGGTTCGCCGACGGGTCCGGCACGCGGAACTCCAGGCGCTTGGCCTTGGGGGAGTTGCCGGTGATCGGGATGCGGATGCACGCGGAGCGGTTGCGCGCCGAGTACACCAGGTTCACCGGCGCCTCGAAGCCCGGCACCAGGCGGTGGTAGGAGTTCATCGTGGGGTTGGTGAACGCCAGCAGGGACGGGGCGTGGTGCAGCAGGCCGCCGATGTACCAGCGCGCCAGGTCCGACAGCCCGCCGTAGCCCTTCTCGTCGTAGAAGAGCGGCTCGCCCTCCTTCCAGAGCGACTGGTGGCAGTGCATGCCGGAGCCGTTGTCGCCGAAGAGGGGCTTGGGCATGAAGGTGACCGTGCGGCCGTTGCGCCACGCGACGTTCTTCACGATGTACTTGAAGAGCAGCACCTGGTCGGCCGCGTTCTTCAGCGTGTCGAACTTGTAGTTGATCTCGGCCTGGCCGGCGGTGCCCACCTCGTGGTGCGAGCGCTCCACGGTCAGGCCGGCCTTCTCCAGCTCCACGCACATCTCGTCACGCAGGTCGGCGAAGTGGTCGACCGGCGGGACGGGGAAGTAGCCGCCCTTGTAGCGGGTCTTGTACCCGCGGTTGCCGCCCTCCTCGGAGCGGCCGGTGTTCCACGCCGCCTCGACGGAGTCGATGTGGTAGTACGACTCGCGCTGGTTCGTCTCGAACCGCACGTCGTCGAAGATGTAGAACTCCGCCTCGGCGCCGAAGAAGACGGTGTCGGCGATGCCGGTCGACTTCAGGTGCGCCTCGGCCTTGGCCGCGATGTTGCGCGGGTCGCGGCTGTAGGGCTCGTCGGTGAACGGGTCGACGATCGAGTGGTTGATCACCAAGGTCTTCTCGGCCCGGAACGGGTCGACGAAGGCGGAGGTCGGGTCCGCGATCAGCTTCATGTCCGACTCGTGGATCGCCTGGAAGCCGCGGATCGAGGAGCCGTCGAACATCTGGCCCTCGGTCAGGGCGTCCGCGTCCACCGATGCGGCCGGCACGTTGAAGTGCTGCATGACACCCGGCAGGTCGCAGAAGCGGATGTCGACGAACTTGACGTCCTCATCCTTGATGTACTTCAGGACCTCTTCGGAGTTGCTGAACATCCAACCTCCAGGAACGGAACCGGCCCGGCCTTCGAGCCGCCGTGGACGCGCCGACGGTAGGCGGGCGCCGTTTCGCCCCCGTGTCGCCGACGTTTCGGCCACGTTACGCGAGTCGTGCCGGGCGGGGACAGGGCGGTGTACGCAGGGCGCGGGCGGGCCCGCGGGGGCGCCTAGGCTGGCGTCGTGACGAGCCGCCCGGCCCCCAGCGCAGTCCCCGGCCCGCGACCGGACGGCGAGCAGTCGGTGCCCGGGGTGCGCCTCGGCCTGCCGGCCACCGGCAGCGGATCGGTGCCCGGGTGGGGCCGGCGCGTGCTCGGCCTGGTCGTGGACTGGGCGCTGGCCACCCTCATCGGCCGTGCGTTCCTGCAGGACGCGCTGGGCCCGCAGTTCGCCCCGCTGCTGGTGTTCCTCCTCATGCACGTGCTGCTGGTGTCCACGATCGGCATGACCATCGGTCACGCCGTGGCGGGCACCGCGGTGCGCCGCCTGGACCGCCCGGCACCCGTCGGCGCGGCCCGGGGCCTGCTGCGGGGCGTGCTCGTCGTCCTCGTCGTCCCCGCGGTGGTGTGGGACGTGGACCGGCGCGGACTGCACGACAAGGCCGCCGGCACCGTCGTCGTGCGACGGTGACCGGCGGCCGTGTCCTGCGGCGGTCTCCTCGTGCGGCGGCTCAGCGCCCGCGCATGGCCCGGCGGTCCGGGCGGGCGCGCAGCGGGTCCACGCCCTGCGGCACCGGCGGGCGCACCCCGCCCAGCGCGCGCAGCCGCTTGGTGACCGCGGCCACCTCCTGCTTGGTCAGCGAGGGCTTCAGGCGCTGCACGCGGGAGGCCAGCTTGCGCAGCGGCACCTCGCCCTCGGCGCCGCCGTCGCCCACGGTGAACACGTGCACCGGCACGTTCGGCACGACGCGGGCGACCTTGCGCCGCTCGGCCTCCAGCAGCTTGCGCACGCGGGTGGGCGGGCCGTCGCCGACCAGGACGACACCGGCGCGGCCGAGGGCGCGGAAGACCATGTCCTGGTTGCGCGCGTCCACGGCCACGGGCTCCTGCTCCACGGTCCACCCGCGGCGGATCGAGCTCAGCGCCGCACCGGCCGCGCCCTTCTGGCCCTCCAGGCTGACGTAGGCGGCGCGCTCGGCGCGCCGGCCCAGCAGGAACATGCCGGCCAGGACGCCGACCATGATCCCCAGCAGCGGGAAGTAGATCCAGTGGTCGGTGATCAGCCCGACGACGACGCCGACGAGGACGGGGCCGCCGACGGCCAGCAGCATCCACCACTTGGTCGCGGGGTCGGCCCGCACCGTCATGTCGTAGACCTGCTTGAGCTGACGGAGCCGCTTCCACCGCTGCTTCTTCGGCTTCGGTGCGGGGGTCGCGCCCGCGGGCGCCTCTCGTCGTGCCATGCGCGCAAGGATACGGCTCGCGGGCACGGCACCGGGCCGCCCGGCGCTCACCGGGCGGCGGGGTGGGACGGCCTCAGCGCGCCAGCAGGCTCGCAGCCTCCTGCGCCGCCGGCACGTCGCGGTCCAGGTGCGCCAGCTGCTGCGGGATCGGCACGCCGCGCCGGCGCATCGCCTGCGCCCACAGCCGCCCGGCCCGGTACGAGGAGCGCACCAGCGGGCCGGCCATCACCCCGGCGAACCCCAGCCGCTCGGCCTCCGCGGAGAACTCCACGAACCGCTCCGGCTTCACCCAGCGCTCCACCGGGTGGTGGCGCGGGCTGGGACGCAGGTACTGCGTGATCGTGATGATGTCGCAGCCCGCACCGCGCAGGTCGGCCAGGGCCTCCACGACCTCCTCGTCCGTCTCGCCCATGCCGAGGATGAGGTTGGACTTCGTCACCAGGCCCGCGTCGCGCCCCTGCGTGATGACGTCCAGGGAACGCTCGTAGCGGAACGCCGGGCGGATGCTCTTGAAGATGCGCGGCACCGTCTCGACGTTGTGCGCGAAGACCTCGGGCGCCGCGTCGAAGACCTGCTGCAGCAGTTCGGGCTTGCCGTTGAAGTCCGGCACGAGGATCTCCACGCCTGTGCCCTCGTTGAGCGCGTGGGTCTGGCGGATCGTCTCCGCGTACAGCCACGCCCCCCCGTCGTCGAGGTCGTCGCGGGCGACACCCGTGATCGTGGCGTAGCGCAGGCCCATCGTGCGGATGCTCTCGGCGACCCGGCGCGGCTCGTCGCGGTCCAGCGGCGACGGCTTGCCGGTGTCGATCTGGCAGAAGTCGCAGCGCCGCGTGCACTCCGAGCCGCCGATGAGGAAGGTCGCCTCCCGGTCCTCCCAGCACTCGTAGATGTTGGGGCAGCCCGCCTCCTCGCAGACCGTGTGCAGGCCGCCGGACTTCACCAGGCCCTTCAGCTCCGTGTACTCGGGGCCGGTGCGCGCCTTCGTGCGGATCCACGACGGCTTGCGCTCGATCGGGGTCTCGGCGTTGCGCGCCTCGATGCGGAGCATCCGCCGTCCCTCGGGTGCGATCGTCACCCGCCCAGCGTACGTCCGGCCCGCGCCCGCTCCCGCCCGGCCGTGCGGCAGGTCACGGCGGGTGCGGGCCGCCAGTGCGTGTTCAGGGCCGCCAGCCGGCCGGGTCCACGCCGCCGGGCACGTCCCCCTCCGGGTCGTAGGGGGTGCGGGTGAGGCGGAAGCTCGCCAGGTCCAGGTGGCTCACGGACCCGTCGGCGCCGCGCACCGGCCGCAGCACCTCCCCGGCGTAGTACTCGTCCAGGCCGCGCCAGGCGCCGGTGGCGGCGTCGCGCCCGAAGCGGGACGCGCGGGCCCGGCCCGTCAGGCCGCTCAGCTCCAGCGAGCCGTCCCGGCCGGCGCGCAGCACCAGCGGCGCCGGCCCCCAGTACCAGGGGCCCAGCAGCTCCAGCACGTCGGCGTCCACCGGCCGCGGCCGCCACGGTCGCGGCGCCGCCGGCTCCGCGTCCGTGAACGCCGTCAGCAGGCGCACCGGCAGGTCGCCGAATCCCGTCGTGGAGTTGGTCAGCGCCAGCACCGCGTCGGAGGTCTCCACGTCCACCCGCAGCATCGCCACGAACCCCGGCATGGACCCGGAGTGCCCCGCGAACCGCCGGCCGTCGGCGTTCCACAGCTGCAGGCCCAGGCCGTAGCCGGCGCCCCACGCCGCCCCGCGCGCGTCGTCCACGACCTGCGGCTGCCGCATCGCCTCGGCCGTCTCGCGGCGCAGGACCCCCGAGCCGTCCGCCACCACACCCGCCCAGCGGGCCAGGTCCGGCACCGTGGACCACAGCTGGCCGGCCGGGGCCATCGCCCCGGCGTCGTGCTCCGGCTCGGGCAGCACCGTGTCCGCCCACGGGTGCACCGCGAACCCCTGCGCGGCCGGCGCCTGCGGGCGGGTGCTGGTGCGGTCCATGCCCAGCGGCCCCAGGAACTGCTGCGCCACGACCTCGTCCCACGCCGCGCCCCGCAGCCGCCCCAGGAGCTCGCCCAGCACGCCGTAGCCGACGTTGGAGTAGTGGAAGCGGACCCCGGCGCGGTGCCGCAGCGCCCCCGGCCCCAGCAGCGGCAGCAGCTCGCGCCAGTCCCCGCCCGGGGTGCGCTCCCACCAGGGCCCGTCCGTCTCCGCCTGCAGGCCCGAGGCCTGCCCCAGCAGCTGACCCACCGTCAGCGCCCCGACCCCGCCGGTGCCCAGCTCCGTCAGGTGGGCGCTCAGCGGGTCGTCCAGCCCCGCCAGGCCGTCCTCCACGCAGCGCAGGACCCCGGCGGCCACGAACGTCTTGGTGATCGAGCCGATGCGGTACTGCGTGTCCACCGTCGGCGGCCGCGTGCCCGCCGGGTCCGCCACGGCGGTGCCGGCCGCGCCCGTCCACACCAGCTCCCCGCCGCGCACGACCCCCACCACCACCGAGGGCAGCCGGTGCTCGGCCTGCGCCGCGGCGAGCACGTGCTCCAGCGAGCGGGCGGTGGTGGGGAGCACGGAGGGCGGGGAGGCCGGCGCGGTCGTCACGGGACGACCCTGCCAGAGCGCACCGGCACCGCGCCGGGCAGGATCGTCGGCGTGGACCTGCGCATCTTCACCGAACCCCAGCAAGGCGCCAGCTACGAGACGCTGCGGCGCGTCGCCGTCGCCTCCGAGGAAGCCGGCTACGACGCCTTCTTCCGCTCCGACCACTACCTCACGATGGGCGGCGACGGCCTGCCCGGCCCCACCGACGCCTGGACCACCCTGGCCGCGCTCGCCCGCGACACCTCCCGCGTGCGCCTGGGCACCCTCGTCACCTCCGCGACCTTCCGGCACCCCGGCGTGCTGGCGATCCAGGTGGCGCAGGTCGACGAGATGTCCGGCGGGCGGGTGGAGTTCGGCCTCGGCACCGGCTGGTACGAGCAGGAGCACGCCGCCTACGGCATCCCGTTCCCGCCGCTGAAGGAGCGCTTCGACCGCTTCGCCGAGCAGCTGGAGATCATCACCGGCCTGTGGAGCACCCCGGTGGGGGAGACGTACGACTTCACCGGCGAGCACTACCGCATCGAGGGCTCCCCGGCGCTGCCCAAGCCCGCCCAGGCGAAGATCCCCCTCATCGTCGGCGGCGGCGGCAAGCGGCGCACCCCGGCCCTCGCCGCCCAGCACGCCGACGAGTTCAACCTGCCCTTCGCCGAGCTGGACGACACCCGTGCCGCCGTGCAGCGCGTGCGCGAGGCCTGCGAGGCGCGCGGCCGCGACGCGGGGGAGATCACCTTCTCCGCCGCGCTGGTGCTGTGCTGCGGCCGCGACGAGGCCGAGGTCGTCCGCCGGGCCGAGGCCATCGGCCGCGAGCCCGCCGAGCTGCGCGAACACGGCCTGGCAGGCACGCCCGCCGAGGTCGTCGACACCATCGGCCGCTACGCCGAGGTGGGCATCACCCGCTTCTACCTGCAGGTCATGGACCTGTCCGACCTGGAGCACCTGGACCTGGTCGCGCAGGAGGTCCGCCCGCAGCTGTGACCCGCACCCGGCGGCGGGGCGGGGCGGTTCAGCCCGCCAGCCCCGCCGCCGGCAGCAGCTCCTCCACCGCGGCCGCCGCCTCCAGCACGCCCACGCGCCGGCCCGACGCCGACGACAGGCTCGCCACCCCGGCGTCCGGCAGGCCGCACGGCACGATCGAGCCGAACCCGCGCAGGTCGGTGTCGCAGTTCAGGGCGAAGCCGTGCATCGTCACGCCCCGCGCCACCCGCACCCCGATCGCGGCGACCTTCGCCTCGCACCGTCCGCCCGGCACCGCCGGGACCTCGGTGGCCACCCACACGCCGGTCCGCTCCGGCACCCGGAACGCCTCCACCCCGAAGCGGGCGGCGACGTCGATGAGCAGCTGCTCCACGCGGCGCACGTACCCGACCACGTCCAGCGGCGAGCGCAGCCGCACGAGGGGGTACCCCACCAGCTGGCCCGGCCCGTGCCAGGTGATGCGGCCCCCGCGGTCCACGTCCACCACGGGGGTGCCGTCGACCGGACGCTCCCAGGAGTTCGTGCGCTTGCCCGCGGTGTAGACCGGCTCGTGCTCCAGCAGCAGCACCGTGCCCGGGCGCTCACCGGCGGCCACCTGCGCGTGCAGGGCGCGCTGGAGCTCCCACGCCTCGCCGTACGCCACCAGGCCCTCGCCGAGGCCGACCCGCCGCACCGCCGGGACGTCCGCCGTCCGCGTCGTCGTCACGCGGGCAGCGTACGTCCGCGCCCGGCCCCCTCAGGGCCGCAGGCGGCGCGGCTCCAGGCGCGTCTCGACGGCCTCGCCGCCCTCGCGGCGCACGACGTAGGCGCCCTTGCCGTCGACCTCGGCGACCGCCTCCACCAGCTCGGTGCCCGCGTACACCAGACCCACCCCGTCGTCGGTGCAGTGCGTCTCGCCGAGCGTGCCGTCGGCCACCAGCGCGTGCACCAGCGGCCGGCGGCGCGCCTCGGAGTCGTAGTGGACGCCGTTGCCGTACGGCAGCAGCCCCAGGCCGTTCGTCACCGCGCGCAGCTCGGGCCCGAAGGAGTCCGTCGTGCCGCCGGCGAACCAGCAGATCGAGCCGGCGCTGACGCCGCCGAGCACGACCCCGGCCTCCCACGCCGCCCGGAACGCGGTGTCCAGGCCGTGCACGCGCCACACCGCCAGCAGGTTCGCCACCGACCCGCCGCCCACCCACACCACGTCGGCGTCGAGCAGGTGCAGCGCCGGGTCCTCCACCGACGGCATCGGGAACAGGTCCAGCACCGTGGTGTCGAGCCCCGCGCGGGCGCCGGCGGCGTGCACCTCCGCCGCCCACGTGCGCTGGTCGCCGCCCGCGGTGCCCAGGTACGTCAGGCGCGGGCGGCGGGTCGCCGGCACCCGCGCCAGCCGCACCGCCTCCAGGGCGGTGCCCGCCCAGTCCAGACCGCCGCGCTCGCGCCGCCTCCAGCCGGCGGAGGTGGCGACGATCGTGGGCCGCTCAGCCGGCACGACGGCGCCCCATCCCGAGCCGGTTCAGGACGGCGTCGGCGGCGCGGCGGCCCGCCACCAGCGCCCCCTGCTGCGAGGGGTTCTCGCGGTGGTCGCCCGTGACGAAGACGCCGTCGCCCACCTCCACCGGCAGCGGTCCGTCGAAGGGCGGCTCCAGCACCGGCAGCGCGTGCGGGACGTCGTGCACGGCGATCAGCTCCCAGCCGGAGGTGTCCGCGCCGTAGACGCGGCCCAGCTGGGCGCGCACCCGGGCCTCCGTGGCCGCCGACGTGTCCCGGCCCAGCAGCAGCGCGCTGACCAGCCCGCGCCGGTCGCCCGCGGGCACGTAGCCCGGGGCCACCGCGGAGACCACCGCGGTGTTCACGACCGGGCCGCCGCGCTCGCCGTCCAGGTGCAGCAGCTTCGCGCGGGAGGCGGGTGCGGGGGAGGAGGGCGTGACGTACCAGAACGCCGACAGGGCGTGCGAGCGCGGCGCGGGCAGCTGCGGCACGAGGTGACCGGCCGCACCCGCGTCGGTGGCCACGACGATCGCCTGCGCGTTGACGCCGCCGGCGGTGGTCTCCGCGACCAGCGAGCGGGGGGCCAGGCCGAGGTGGCGCACCTCGGTGCCCAGCACGACCGAGCCGGCCGGCAGGCCCGCGGCGAGCTGCTCCGGCAGCGCCTGCACCCCGCGGGCCGGCAGGCCCGGCGTGCCGCGCAGGAAGCTGCGCACCACCAGGTCGACGAACCGGCGGGAGGTGGTGCCGTCGACCTCGCCGAGCACCCCGGCCAGGAACGGCTCGATCACCGACCGGCGCAGCTCGCCGTGCACCCCCGCCTCGTCCAGGGCCTGCCACCAGCCGGAGTCCGCGTCCTTCAGGTCGCCCGGGCCGGTGAGCTTGAGCACCCAGCGCGCCACGGCGGCCTTGTCCTTCACGCCGCCGAAGGGGAAGCGCAGCGCCTCCACGGCGCCCGCCGGGTGGCGGCGGGGGTCGCGCACCGGGGAGACCCGCCCACCGCGGTGCACCGCGACACCCGCGTCGAACTGCTGCAGGTCCAGGGCCGCGACGTCGACGACCTTGTGCAGCTCCGGGTAGGCGGGGTTGATCAGCTGGAAGCCGCGGTCGACGCGGAAGCCGTCCACGACGTCGGTGCGCACGCGCCCGCCGACCCCGTCGGAGGCCTCCACGACCGCCACCTCCAGCCCCGCGGCGCTCAGGTGCCGCGCGCACGCCAGGCCCGCCAGGCCGGCGCCCACGACGACGACGTCCGCGGTGGGCGGCAGCTGCGGGGAGGGCACGGAGGGGGCCGGCGCGGCCTTCCCCGACGGGATCGCCGGGAGCAGGGGGTCCGACCGGTCGGGGGAGGTGGCGCTGGGGATCACCCCCCGAGCGTATCGAGGCTGTGGATGACGAGCGCGGCCATCCCGCCGCGTGCGGTTCCCTGTCCCGCGTGCCCCTCGACGACACCCCGCCCGGCCTCGTGCCCGGGCCCTCGCCGGCCGACCCGTCGCCCGGTCCCGCGGCGGACCTGCCCGGCGACCCCGTGCGCACCCCGGCGGGTGATCCGGTCGCGGGCGTGCGGTCCGTGCGGGGCGGCCGGCACGCCGCGGGAGGTCCCGCGGGGACGCCGGGCGCCGGGCTCGCCGGGGCGGTCCGCGCGGCGCGGCGAGCCGCCCTCGCGCAGCTCGGGGAGGACCCCCGGCACCGGCCCCCGCACGTCGACGGCTACGAGGTGGGGGACCTGCTGGGCGCGGGCGGCTCCGCGGTCGTGTGGTCCGGCACGGGACCGGACGGGGTGCCGTGCGCGCTGAAGGTCCTGCACCCGATGCGGGGCGCCGCCGCCGATCCGCTGCACGAGCTGAGCCTGCTGCGCCGGGTGCGGCACCCCCGGGTGGTCGCGGTGCGCGACATCTCCCGCGACGGCGACGGGAACGCCGTGCTCGTGCTCGACCTCGCCCCGGGCGGCAGCCTGGCCCAGGTGGTGCAGCAGCGGCACCGCCTGGGCGCGGCGGAGGCCGTCGGGCTCCTGTCCGTGCTCGGCCCGGCGCTGGAGGAGCTGCACTCCGCCGGCGTGGTCCACGGCGACCTGGCGCCCGGCAACGTGCTGCTCGACGCCCGCGGGGAGCCGCTGCTGGCCGACCTGGGGCTGGCGCGGGCGCTGGGCCGCCCGCACGGCAGCGTGCTCGGCACGCCCGGCTTCGCCGACCCCGCCGTCGTGGCGGGCGGTGACCTCGGCGCCGCGGCGGACGTCTACGGGCTCGCGGCCGTGGCGTGGTGGGCGCTGACCGGCAGGGTCCCGCCGGCCGGTGCGGCCGGGACCGGCCGGCGGGCGGTCCGGCGCGCCGTGGCGGAGCTGCCCGCCGGCACCTCCNTGCTCGCGGTGCTGCGCGAGGGCCTGCAGCGCAAGCCCTCGCGCCGGCCCACACCGGGGGAGCTGGCGCAGGCGGCGACGGGTTGCGTCCAGCCGCGGCCCCTGCGGGCGGCGGCGCGCGGGTGGACGTCCACCGGCCCGCTGCGCCGGCCCGGACCGGTCGACGGGGCTGTCGGCGGGGCGATCGGTGAGGTCGCCGGTGGTTCGGCCGGTGCGCCGGGTGCTGCCGGGACGGTGCCCGCGGCACCCGTCGTGCCCGTGACCCGGCCGGTGGTGCACGCGGCACCCCCGCTGCCCCCGGCCGCCGGCGCCACCCGCGCGGGGGCGGACGCAGCGTCGGCCGGGGGGCGCCGTGCACCGCGGGCAGCGGGCACCCGTCCGCTGCCGCGGCGCGTCCTGGTCGGTGGGGCGGCGGCGCTCGTCGTCGCCGGTGCGCTGACGGGGGCGGTGCTCCTGCGCCCCGGTGCACCCGCGGCCGGCACCACCCGCGCGGCGGCTCCGGGGGCACCGGGGGTCCCCGAGGCCCCGGTGGTGGTCGCCGGTGCGGCTGCCGGGGTCGCCGCGACGCCGGAGGCCCCCGCCTCCCCGCAGACCCCGCAGGCGGAGGCACCAGCCCCCGTGGAGGAGGTGGGTGATCGCGTGCTGCACGGCGACGACGCCGGCGCCGTGGTGCGCGAGCTGGCCGCGCGGCGGGCGGACGCGCTGCGTGCCGTGGACGCCGCCGCGCTGCTCGGGGTGGACGCGCCGGGGTCACCGGCCCTCGCGTCGGACACCGCCCTGCTGGAGCAGGTGGCGGCCGAGGGGAGCAGGTGGTCCGGTCTCGGCTTCGACGTCACCGCCGTCGCGGTCGAGTCCGCGGGTCCGGAGCAGCTGGTGGTCGTGGCGGACGTGGTCACGCAGGCCCACGAGGTCCTCGGCCCCGGCGGGGCGGTGACGAGCGTGGCTCCCTCCGCGCCCCGCACGTCCCGGCTGACGCTCGTGCGGGTCGAGGGGCAGTGGCGGGTGCAGGCGGTCGGCTGACCCCGCGCCGTCCGCCGCGCCGCCCCCGGCGCCCGTCCCGGCTCCGGTGCCGCTCAGCCGGTGGGGTGCTCGCCGGTCAGCCAGCCGGCGATGGAGGCCGCGTCCGGGTGCCGGAAGCGGAACCCGGCGTCCAGCAGGGCGCGCGGCACCACGCGCTGGCTGGCGAGGACCTGCCCGGAGAACTCGCCCAGCGCCAGGCGGAGGGCCGGGCGGGGCACGGCCAGCAGGGTCGGCCGGTGCAGCGCGCGACCCAGCGCGCGGGTCACCTCGGCGTTGCGCGCCGGTGCCGGGCAGGCCAGGTTCACCGGCCCCGACACCGGCTGCTCCAGCAGGAAGGTCAGGGCGGCGACCTCGTCGGGGGTGGAGATCAGGCTCCACCAGTGCCGGCCGTCGCCGAGCGGGCCCCCCAGACCGAGCCGGAAGAGCGTCAGCAGGCGCCCGAAGGCGCCACCACCCGGGTCGGCCAGCAGACCGGTGCGCGCCAGCGCCACCCGCACGCCCGCCTCCGCGGCCGGTGCGGCCGCCTCCTCCCAGCGGGCGACGACCTCGGCGAGGAAGTCCGTGCCCCGCGGCGCGTCCTCGGTGAGCACGGCCTCGCCGGCGTCGCCGTAGGCGCCGATCGCCGAGGCGTTCACCAGCACGCGCGGGGCCGTGTCCAGCGCCAGCAGCGCCCGCACGAGCGTGCTCGTGGAGTCCACCCGCGAGGACAGCACGAGCCGCTTGTGGGCGTCGGTCCAGCGGTGGTCGCCGACACCGGCACCGGAGAGGTTCACGACGCCGTCCACGCTGCCCAGCGCGGCCGGGTCGAGCTCGCCCGCCGCGGGGTCCCAGCGCACCTCACCGGGCTCGCGCGGCTGCCGGCGCACCAGGGTGACGACCTCGTGCCCCTGCCCGCGCAGGTGCCGCACCAGGTGCCGGCCGATGAGGCCGCTGGCCCCGCTCACCACCACGCGCACTGCCCGTGCCCCCCTCCGTCCGCTGCTGCTCCCGCTGCGGACCCTCCCACGACGCGCGCAGCCCCGCCCCCCGGGAGGGGANCGCGCCGGGCCCTCCGGCGGCCGTGGTGGCGGCCGCCGGAGGGTCACAGACCCAGTTCGCCCTCGAAGGCGCCGCCCTCGATGCGCTTCTTGATCGTCTGCAGGAAGCGTGCGGCGTCCGCGCCGTCCACGATCTGGTGGTCGTAGGACAGGGCGAGGTACATCATCGAGCGGATCGCGATGGTCTCCTGCCCCTCGTCGTCGGTGAGGACGACGGGACGCTTGACGATCGCGCCGGTGCCGAGGATGCCGACCTGCGGGGCGTTGAGGATCGGGGTGTCGAACAGCGCCCCGATGCTGCCCGTGTTGGTGATGGTGAACGTGCCACCGGCGAGGTCGTCCGGGGTGATCTTGTTCCCGCGGGTGCGGGCGGCGAGGTCGGCGACCTTGCGGGCGATGCCGCCGATGTTCAGGTCGCCCGCGTCCTTGATGACCGGCGTGATGAGGCCCTTGGGGGTGTCCACGGCCATCGAGATGTTCTCGCTGGCGTGGTAGACGACGCTGTCGCCCTCGATGCTGGCGTTGAGGGAGGGGTGCTGCTTGAGCGCCTCCACCGTCGCCTTGACGAAGAACGGCAGGAACGTCAGCTTCGCGCCCTCGGTGGCCGCGAAGGAGTCCTTCGCGCGGGCCCGCAGCTTGGCGATGCGCGTGACGTCGACCTCGATGACCGTGGTCAGCTGCGCGGAGTTCTGCAGAGACTCCTTCATGCGCTGGGCGATGACCTTGCGCAGCCGCGACATCTTCTCGGTGGTGCCGCGCTTGGCGGACACCTCGAACGCCGGGGCCTGCTTCTGCTCCGGCGCCGCGGCGGCCGCGGGCTGCGCCGGGGCCTGCTGGGCCTTCTCGGCCGCGGCCTTCGCCTCGTCGGCGGCCTGCTGCACGTCCTGCTTGCGGATGCGCCCGCCGACCCCGGTGCCGGTGACCGTGGACAGGTCCACGCCCAGGTCCTTCGCGAGCTTACGCACCAGCGGCGTCACGTAGGTGTTGCCGCCGGTCGGCTGGGGCGCCTCCTGGCGCGGGGCCGGGGCCTGCTGCTGGGGGGCCTGCTGCTGCGGCGTGGACCGCGGCTCGGGAGCCCCCTCGCCCGTGCTCCTGGCCGGCTGGGTGGAGGCCTCGGCCTGCTGCCGGGCGGTCTCGCGCTCGGTGACCTCGTCGGCCAGCGACTCGCCCTCCGCGTCCGGCTGCGTCTGCAGGGGCTCCTTCACGGGGGCGGGCTGCTCGGCGGGGGCGTCCTGCTGCGGGGCGGAGCCCTGCTCGGAGGGGTCGCCGACT
>NZ_JALBVB010000047.1 GCF_022669155.1 Kineococcus sp. TRM81007
AATCGTCACCGTGTCGTGCGGGAGTTCGGTGCGGATGGCGTTGGCGTAGCCGCGGAAGGGGTCGAGGGCAGCGTGGGTGATGCCGTCAACGAACTCGCGGGTCTGCTGACGGATCCAGGTGGCGTAGACCGGTCCGGAACGGCCGAGGGTGACATCGAGCAGGCGGGCCTGGACCCGGCCGTCCAGGTCGCGGGTGAGGTCGACGATGGAGGTGACGGCCCGGTCGCGGTGACGGGCGGAGGGGCGCCAGATGTGTTCGTCGACCCCGAGGGTGTCAACACCAGCCAGCCGCGCGGACCGGGCTGATGGCGCGTCGAGGTCGTCGGCGGCGTGAGCGCGGATGGCGTTCATGAGGGTGTGCCAGTCGACGCCGAGCTGGCGGGCCAGGGCGGAGACGGTGGAGTCGTCCCAGCGCAGTGTTTGCATCGCCCACGCCACCGCGCGGGTGGTGAGCTTTGCCCGCGTCGGCAGGGCGGGATGCTCCTCGGACCAGACGCCGGTGAAGCATCGTGGTTCGCGGCATCGCCAGCGTCGCTTGCGCCAGATCAGCTGCACCGGGGTGCCGAAGCAGGGTGCGTCGGCGAGGCGGTGCTCGCGGCGGCCGTGATCGACGGCGAGCACCCCGCAGGTTCGGCAGGCGACCACCTCGGGTGGGTCGGTCTGAACGGTCAGGCGTAACAGCCCCCGAGGGTGCTGCGTGTCGTGCTGGACGCGTTCGACGGCGAGCAGGTGCAGACCATCCAGACCCAGCAACTCGTCGGCGACGGCGCACTGGCCGGCGGTGTGTTCGAGGCCGGGCGGCTTGCAAGAGGGATGCACGGTGTAGCCGTTCGTTGATTGATCGGAGGTCCCTCCGAGCGTGGTGGGCTTGATTGCTCCCGCCTGCGAGAGGCACCGACTTGCCGCTCATATCGATGTCCGCGCTATCACGCCCGTGTCAAGACAGTCACGATCATGGTGAGCTCGGCAAGCGACGCGACAGCTGCGCCTTCGTCATCACAGACACCTCGTCGAGCAACGCCCTGCACCACCCCGCGGTGGGGAGGAAGCCCTCTGCGGCTAGGTCGTCACCGGTACATGAGCCGGTTCACCCGCACCAGGAAGTCCTCACCTAGATCAGCGGTGGGGTCGGCGGTGAGCTCGGCGATGACGGCCATCGCCAGGTCACGCCGCCGGGGAGACCGGGTGACGACCGCTGCGGCCAGCGCGGCCAGCACCTCTGCTGCGCTCAGGTCAGTGCAGTAGACGGGTGCCCCGGGCTGCTGGCGCCAGGACTCGGCCAGGCCACCCGCGTCGACGGCGTCGAAGCCGGTCTCCTCCACCAGGGCCATGCCCAGCGCCCGGTCGGCGTCGTCGTCCGCGGCGACGGGGATGGCGAGCCGTCCGGTTGTGCCGGCCGGGGCGGCGTAGGCGTCGAAGGACTGCGAGGTGATGGCGTTCCACGCCTTGACCACCGGCCGCCCCAGCTGCTCGCTGACCCACAAGCTCTCCACCTGCCCGCCGTCGAGGGCCTCGATGTGCCCGTCGCGCAGCGGGTAGTAGTTGGAGGTGTCGATGACGACCGTGCCGGGCGGCACACCGGCGATGAGGTGGGCGACGTCGGGGATCTTGGCCAGGGGGATGGAGATAATTACGACGTCGACGTCGGTGACGACGTCGGCTGCCTCCACGGCCTGGGCGCCGGTGGACAGCACGTCGGAGTCGATGGTCTGCGGGCCGCGAGAGTTGGCGACCTGGACGTGGTGCCCCGCCTCACTGAGGCGGCGGGTGAGGGTGGCGCCGATGTTGCCGACGCCGAGGATGCCGATCTTCACGTGGGGCTCTCTTCCGTGCTCGTGGTGGGGGTGTCGGACGGCGCGGCCGCGACCCGGGACGCGCGGTCGGGGCCGGACCGCTCGTGGAGGACCCCGGGGGTGTCGTGCACGACGACGCTGCGCTGCAGCGGGACGCGGGGCATTTTCAGGTGATTGACCTCGGCCTCCTCATCGGCGGTCCCGAAGGAGATGCCGAAGAGGAGCTTCAGCTCCGCCGGCACCTGCAGGACATCGCGGACGGTGTCGGCGTAGACGCTGAGGACGGCCTGCGGGATGCCGCGGTAGCCGCGCGCGGTCAAGGAGAGCAGGAAGTTCTGCGCGTACATCCCCACGTCCCCGGCGGCCCGGACCCGATCGCCCAACGGGGGCAGGAACAGCAGAGCCACGTGCGGGGCGCCGTAGAAGTCGAGATTGGCACGGACGACGTCTCGCCGGCCCTCGTGGTCGGAGCGTTCCACCCCGTGCGCTGCATAGGTAACCGCGGCCTGCTGCTGCGACCTCTCCTGGTGCACGCCGTCGCCGTAGTCACCGGTGAAGTCCGGTGACGTCCGCTCCTGCTCGAAGGCGTCCAGCAGCGCCTGGGCGAGCGTGTCGCGGGCGGGTCCGGAGACCAGGTGCACCACCCACGGCTGGGTGTTGCTGTTCGAGGGTGCCTGCTGGGCATCCTCGAGGACGGCCCGGATGTCCGCGGCCGGTACGGGGGTGGGCAGGAACCGGCGCGCGGAGCGGCGGGCGCGCACGACGTCGGTGAAGGGTGCGTCCGCAACCATGGTCATGAGCCCTCGACCGCCAACCGGGGGTCGAGGCCGTACTGCTGGTGGGCGCCGAGGTTCTCCCGCAACGTAGGTCCTTCGTAGTCGAGGTGGTAGAGGCCACGCTCCTGCAGGATCGGTACGACCTCGTCGACGAAGGTGTCCACGCCGTCCTCGTAGACGTCGGGGGAGATCCAGAACCCGTCGCAGGCTCCGGCCTCGAACCACTCCTGCAGGTGATCCGCGGTCACCGACGCGGGCCCCACGGGTGTGGGGTGGTAGTCAATCACTCCGTGGGCCAGGACGTCGCGGATGCTCCAGCCCGCTTGGGCGACCTCGAGCGCCTTGGGGGAACGAGGATCGAAGGGGCTGGGCCGGGCCTGGTCGAGTTGCGCTGCGGTCAGCGGCTGGTCGATCTGGTCGAGGTCGAGGGGAAGTCCGAGCATGGACCCCAGGTAGGCGACCCGGTCAGGGAAGGTGTGCTCACCGAGGGCGGTGCGACGGTCGAGGGCCTTACGCACGGTGGGGGCGATGGCGGGCATGACCCCGGCGAAGAACTTGACCTCGTCCGGGTCGCGTCCGGCGCGGCGGGCGGCGTCGCGAACGGCTTCTCGTTGGGCGCGGGCGTCCTCGATGGTGAAGGTGGCCCCGATCACGCCGCTGGCGTAGCGCCCGGCGATCTGCAGGCCGTTCGCTCCGCCACCGGCGGAGAAGACGACGGGCTGTCCCTGCTCAGACGGTGGGATGGGCAGCGGTCCGCGGGAGGCGACGTATTCACCCTGCAGGTTGACGGGCTGGACCTGGGCGGCGTCGGCGAAGCGTCCGCTCTCGGCGTCCTTGATCCAGGCCTCGGCCCCCCAGCTGCCCCACAGGGCCTGGACGATCTGGATGGTCTCGTGGGCGCGCTGGTAGCGCTGGGGACGCGGGGCGATGGTCGCGCCGAAGTTCGCCGCCGAGGCGGGCTCGCTGGTCGTCACCGCGTTCCAGCCGGCGCGGCCGTGGCTCATCACGTCCAAGGTCTTGAACTGACGCGCGAGGTTGTAGGGCTCGTTGAACGTCGTGGAGCCGGTGATGACGAACCCGATGCGCTCGGTCTCCCGCGCGATCGCCGCCATCGTGAGCATCGGCTCCAGGGTGAGCATCGGCGGTGCGTGGTCGAGGTCGTCCGGTGGGGTGAGGTGGTCGGGGACGAAGAGGAAGGCGAACTTGCCCCGCTCGGCGGAGCGGGCGTAGCGGACCAGGGCGTCGATGTCGGTGTAGTTGGAGGGGTCGACCCCGGGAGCGCGCCAGGCACCGGGCTGGCTGCCGTAGCCGTTGCCCAGCTGCATGGCCAGGATCATCTGCGGTTTGGTCATCGTGGTTCCTCGACGAAGGCGGGGACCGCTGCCGCGGTCGTGGGTGGGGAGGCGCTTGGGACGGTCAGTGCCCGGTGGAAACCGGCACCGTGCCCGTGCCCGTGGTCTTGGCCCGGCCAGGCAGGAAGAGGGCACCGATCACGGCGGCGGCGGCGATGACCGCGGCGGCGGTGAAGGCCCCCTGGACTCCCGCCAGGGAACCACCACCCGCGTTCGCGGCCGGGTCGCCGGCGTCGGAGGTGATGGTGAGGACGGTGATGAGCACCGCGACGCCGATGGCCCCACCGAGCTGCTGCAGGGTGTTCAGCGCGGCGCTGCCGTGCCCGTAGAGGTTCTCCGGCAGCGAGGCCAGGGCGAGGGTGAACAGTGCGGTCCACATGAACGCCTGACCGGTGCAGATGGCCAGGTGGGTCAGCAGGATGACGGCCACCGGCCGCTCGGGGGTGGCGGTGGACATGAACCACAACGCGGCGACGTCGATGAGGGCGCCGATGATGACCAGGGTCCGCGGTCCGGTCTTCTCGTAGAGGCGTCCCACGATCGCGGAGACGATGGCGATGGCCGCACCGCCGGGCACCAGCAGCAGGCCGGTCTCCAGGACCCCCAGGCCCAGGACGTCCTGCAGCACCAGGGGAAGGAGGACGCCGACGCCGAAGGCGGTAGAGACCAAGAACAGCACGACGATGCTGGCCAGGGTGAAGCCGCGGTGGGTGAAGATCCGCATGTCCAGCAGGGCCGCGTCGCGGCGCTGCAGGCGGCGCTGACGCAGGACGAAGGCGGCGATGCCGGCCAGCCCGAGGACGACGGCGAGCAAGGAACTCGTCGGCAGGTGCCCGCCGGAGGTGTCGTGGGCGCTGGCCAGGCCGAAGACCAGGGCCCCGAAGCCGATCGCGGCCAGGATCAGGGAGGTGGCGTCGATGCTGCTGGGGACCGGGGTGGTCAGGTTGCGCATCAGGATCCCGCCCACGACCAGGGCGATCAGCGCCAGGGGCAGGACGAGGATGAAGATCCAGCGCCAGCTGAGGTTGGCCACGATCAGCCCGGAGATGGCCGGGCCGATCGCGGGGGCGACGGCACCGACGGCGGTGGTCAGGGCCATCAAGGAGCCGCGCCGGCCTTCGGGGGCCAACCGGAAGGTGGTGGCCATCATCAGCGGGGCCAGGGTCGCGGTGCCGGCGGCCTGGACGATGCGCCCGGTGAGCAGGACCTCGAAGGTGGGCGCGACGGCGGCGATGGCGGTGCCGACGGTGAACAGGGCCATCGTGGCGACGAAGAGGGGGCGCATGTTGAAGCGCTGCATGAGGAAGCCGGTGGCGGGAATGATCACGGCCATGGTGAGGGCGTAGGCGGTGGTCAGCCACTGCCCCGTGGCGGCGGTGATGCCCAGTTCGGCCATGACCTGGGGCAGGGCGACCCCCATGACCATCTCATTGAAGATGACGATGAAGGCGGAGACGGCCAGGACGGCGATGACGACGACCTCGCCGGGCTCCAGGTGGGTCTTGGGCGCGGGGGCAACAGTGGGTGCCTCCGCTGGGCGCGACCCGTGGTCCACCGACCGGCGATCGGTTGTGGTCGATGACGTGGTCGACGGCGCGGTGGACGGCGTCGAGGCGCGGGCCGACTGCGTGGGAAGGCTCGGCTGCGTGCTCGTCGGTGTCGGTTCTGGTGTCTGGGTCACGGCGATCGGCTCCGGATCATGTCGGTGGGCTCAGGCCACGTCATCCCGGTCGAGGTCACCTAGGAGGTGAGTCGACGTGAGGTATGTCGTGCAGGGGAAGAGAGCGGCACAGCAGCGGGTCGGGCTACCGCCCAGTGAGGTGGGGCGCCTGAATCCGTAGAGGGAGACGTCCTCCGCTTGCCTTGGCTAAGATTAAGGAGGTAGTCTCCGATTTGTCAACGAGAGGGTGTCGCCATGATCGAACCAGCCGCCGACGCACCTGCGACCGCACCGGCCGACGCGGCCCACGGCGCCGACGCAGGCATCAACGCCACGACCAAGGCGCCGACCGCAAGCCGTCCCCGCAAGACGCGCAGCGACAAGCAGCGCAACCGCGCTCACATCCTCGAAGTCGCCGAGGAGTTCTTCACCGAGCAGGGCGCGGCCAGCTCCCTGGACGCCATCGCCAAACGGGCCGGCATCGGGCCCGGCACCCTCTACCGGCACTTCCCCACCCGCGAAGCGCTGCTGGCTGCTCTGCTCGAAGCGCGCGATGAAGAACTGACCGCCCGCCGCGACGCCATCGTGGCGGAGGAGACTGATTCCGCCCGCGCGCTGGAACGGTGGCTGGACGCACTGGACACCTGGGCCAGCGCCTTCAACGGCCTTCCAGACCCACTGCGCGACGCCCTCACCACGGAAACCTCACCGTTGGCGATGACGTGTCAGGGCTACGTCACTACCACCGACCAGTTCCTCGCCGCCGCCCAGCGTGATGGTCGTGCCCAGCCGTGGGTCCGCGGAAGAGAGTTGTTCCTCAGCGTGCTGGCCACCGCCTGGGTGCGCGGTGCGGCCCTCGCTGATGAGGCCTCAGCTCAGTCACTGCGCGCCATCCTGCGCTCAGGGTGGGCCCTGCCCGACTGAGCCGTACCCACCCTCGACGTCACGCCCGTCAGCGGCCACAACGGCCGCAATGGCCGCGCCGGCCACGACCCCTGAGGACGCTGGGGGACGGCTCGCCGAGAGAGCACAGCAGTGACACCTCACCCCGGGGGCCTCGGCCTGCTCGGTGATCGGTTCCAGGTCGATCACACCTCCGGTGCTGCGTGCTGCCCCGGCACCCTCCACCGCCCGTTCCCTTCTTCTCCTCCTACTCTTGCGTGAGAGGTTTCGATGAACCACCGCACGATGATCCTCGGCCTGCACCTGGGCACCGGCTACGGCTCCCAGGCCGCCTCCTGGCGTCACCCGGACGTGGACCCCGCCAACTACACGAACTTCGACGCCCAGGTCCGTTACGCGCAGGCTGCTGAACGGGGGAAGTTCGCCTTCCTCTTCCTGCCCGACTCCCTGGCCATGACCCGCGACCTGGACCACGAAGTCCCGCAGGCGACGCTGGAGCCGATGCTCACCCTCGCCGCGATCGCCCGCGAGACGAAGCGCATCGGCTTCGTGGCCACCGGCTCGACCACCTTCAACGAGCCCTACAACCTCGCCCGCCAGTTCAAGACCCTCGACGTCATGAGCCACGGCCGCTCCGGCTGGAACGCGGTCACCACCAGCGACCCAGCCGCCGCCGCCAACTTCGGCCAGGCCATCGCCGATCGTCCCGAGCGCTACGCCCGTGCCCACGAGATGATCCAGATCGTCCAGGCGCTCTGGGGCAGCTGGGAAGCCGACGCGTGGGTCAAAGACCAGGCCACCGGGGTCTTCGCCGACACCGCGAAAATCCAACCCGTAAACCTGCAGGGCCGCTACGTCGCCGCCCGTGGCCCACTGCCCGTTCCGCCCTCCGAGCAGGGTCAGCCGGTCATCTTCTCCGCTGGCGGCGGGCAGAACGGACTCAGCATCGCCGGGCGCTACGCCAGCGGCGTCATCGGCGCCGCCTTCAGCATCGGCGACGCCCGCGCCCAGCGCGACGCCGTGCGCGAGGCAGCCCGGGCGGCGGGCCGCGACCCCGATGACGTCAAGTACTTCGCCGGCGTCATGCCCGCCCTCGGCACCTCCGTGCGCGATGCCCTGGATCGCAGGATCCGATTGAACGGTGACGTCTTCCCCGCCCGGGCGCCGCACCTGGGCGCCATGCTCGGCCTGCCCCTGGACGCCCGTCGCCTGGATGAGCCCCTCACGCCCGCTGAGCTGGCCGCCGCGCGTCCCAGCCCCTTCGACCCCCGCTCCCAGCACGCCCTCGAGGTGGCCCGTCAGGGCTGGACGATCCGCGAGGTCCTCGCCCACGGTGTCATCGACTACCACCCCACCCCGGTCGGCCCGCCCGAGGTCGTCGCCGACCACCTGCAGGAGTGGTTCGAGGCCGGCGCCGTCGACGGCTTCTGGGTCTCTCCCGACGTCAACGAGCGGGACATCGACACCTTCGTCAACGAAGTCATCCCCCTGCTGCAGGAACGGGGGCTGTACCACCGGGACTACGAAGGCGCGACGCTCCGGGAGAACCTCGGCGTCCCTTACCAGTACGGCCTCGACCCGCGCCTGCAAGCCGAAGCCTGAGGTCCTCCGATGCGTACCTGCTCCGTGCGTTCAGGTCGCCCGCATCGGGGCACGCCCATTCGTCTCGCGCCTACCGTGCGGGCGGCCTCGCAGCGGCCCCCCGTCGCATGGCCTCAGCCGCTCTTGACCGCTTCGCTCGGTCGGCCAGGCATACCTTCCCATCCATAGATCCGAAGAGCCACTTATCGGGCTCTTCGGATCTGCGGGTGGGAAGGCAGACCTGGCTCGATGGGCTGGGCCGCGGCAGACCACTGGCTACCCCGCGGCCGAGGGTCGCTACCAGCGGTGATCGCGCGCGGATCGCGGGATGACCGTGAAGTCGTGAGCAGCGGTGTAGGCGGCCTCACTTCCGGGCTGACCAGACCGTCCCTACCAGCTTGCTGTGCTCCTTCCAGCACTGTTCCACCGCCGCGAGGAAGGCCTCGTCGGCGGCCTCGGGATCGGCCTCACCTTCGTAGTTGGCGCTGACCTCGAAGCCCACTTGCCCGTCGTTCCACCTCAGTTCCGAGGGTTCGTAACCAGCGACGCTGACGCAGTCGCGGTCTGCGGTGACGGCCTGCTCGTACTCGGCATCACTCACCTGGCCGTCCTCGAGGATCGCGGCCTGCGGAGCCGGGGCATCCTCGGCCAGTCTTGCGATGGCTGTGGGGTCGTCAGCAGCCCGCATCGCGATAGCGGCAGGGTCGGCGGGGTCAAGGCCGTTGGAGCAGGCCGAGATCGAAAGGAAGGCTGCGGCAGCGAGCACGAGCGCGGCGTAGCGCCGTCGGCTGTGGCGCATGGACCCTCCCAAGGTCGCTGATCTGAGCATCCTGCCAGCCGAGCGAGGCCGCGAGGAGGCGAAGACGGTCAGACGGACATCGACAAGACCGCGAGGTCGTCGACGTCCACGACAGCGGGATGACCGGATGTGCGGTCGGGTTCTCAGCTGGTCCAGGCGAGCAGCCGGCGCGCTGAAGCGGGACCAATGGAGGGCCACAGGCGGATGCGCCATTCGTCTCCGGGCGTGGTGGAGCCTGGCCAGCCGCGGGTGATGAAGCGCCGACCGGTGATGAGCGCGTGGTACTCCCCGCTGGGCACGGGCAGCTGGGTGCCTTCCAGGGTCGGGGACTGGTAGTAGAGGCCGTACTCGCTGACGCTGAGGTGTGCTTCGTAGGCTTCTTGCCAGTCCTGCAGGTCATCCTCAGCCGGCGCGCTCCAGCGCTCCAGCGTCAAGGGCATCTCGAAGTTGTTCTGGTGCGGGCAGGTGATGACCAGGCAATGGCGCTCCTGAGCGATGTGGTCGCCCTTGAGGGCTCGCTGCAGCAGAGCCTCGGTGTCGAGGTCGTCGCTCCAGTAGTCGGTCCACAGGTCGAACTGGCCGTAGTCCATGGCCACGACGACGTTGTGTGAGTCGGTGAGGTGAGCTTGATCCACATCTGCACTGTGGCATGCCCGCCCGCCTCGCATCGGGTGATGCA
>NZ_JALBVB010000048.1 GCF_022669155.1 Kineococcus sp. TRM81007
TCGGGCAGGTCGCCGCGACGGGTGTGAGCGTCGATGGCATCCAGGGCCGCTTGCACGTCCAGCAGGCGCTGGCGGGCGTGCCGGCTCACGCGAACACCATCGCCCCAGTCGTCGTCGCCGCCCTCGTCGCCGCCCTCGTCGCCGCCCTCGTCGCCGCCCTCGTCGCCGCCGAGCTCACAGGGTCAGCAGGTCCGCTTCGACGTTCGCGCGCACCTCGGGTCTGAGTCCGTCCTCGGGGACCAGGTCGACGGGGGCCCTGAGGAGGTCTTCCAGTTCCCGGCGCAGACGTCCCAGGGCGAACAGCCCCGTCCCAGCCGGTAGGTCGACGAGCAGATCGACGTCGGAGTCAGCGCGTTCGCTGCCGCGGGCGGTGCTGCCGAAGACGCGCACGTGCTGCACGCCGTGGGCCGCGGCGATCGTCTTGACCTTGCGCCGGTGCCGGCGCAGGCGCTGTCCCAGGGGGCCGGACAGCGGGGCGGTGGCCGGGGAGTCGGTGGCGATCAGCGAGGCGTCGAGCAGGTGGCCGCTGGCGCGCAGCAGGTGCAGCAGCACCGGCAGGGAGGGTTGGCGCTGTCCGGACTCGTAGGCGCTGATCACGCTCTGGGTCACTCCGGCGCGTTGCCCCAGCTGGACCTGCGTGAGCCCGGCGCGACGGCGCGGCCATCGCCGAGAGCGCGACGTCCGCCCCGTGAGGGCGCCTCTCAACCCAGGGCGTCGAGGAAGCGGGCCGCGCCGACCACGACCGTGTGGAGTGCCTGCAGTGAGGCGTCGAGGTCTCCCGGCACCTCCAGGGAGTGGTTCGCCCTCGGCAGCTCGAGGACTTGCTGGCCTGATCGGGTCGCGGCGTCCGAGTCCCAGCAGGGGTCGGCGGAGCCCCCGACGAGCAAGGTCGGAACGCCGGCTCTCGTGGCGGCGGCGCGGACTCCCGGCTCGCGCAGCAGCGGGGTGAGCCAGATCCCCGGCAGGTCCAGTTCGACGGCCAGGGGCAGCAGCCGGGTGGTCAGCGACTTGGCCACCACCAGGTGCCGTGGTGCCTGCACCGCACCGATCAGGTCGGGTGCGAGCTCGTGCAGCTGCTCGGGTGAGGGCGGGGTGCCCCAGCGCACGGTGCGAACGGTCCACCCCTCGGCGTGCAGCAGCAGCCGCAGGTGGTGCAGCAACGGGGCGTCGCAGGTGTACCCGCGTCCGGGCAGGACGGTGGCGACGCGATCGCCGTCCCCTTCCTCGGTGTGGACGTCGACCGGTGGGTGCTGCGCCGTCACCTGCGTTCCTCCGATCCCCACGGTGCTCGGCCGGCCGGGTGGAGCTGGTCGAGCAGGGCCCGCAGCACCTCGTGCTGCTCAGGGTGGGCCCAGGCGAGGTCGTCCAGCTCACCGCGGGTGCACCAGGCGAGGCTGTCGTGCTCGTCGGGTCGCAGGTTGACGGGGGTCCCCAGCCAGCCGAGCACCCGCCAGGTGCTCAGGTGCAGCTCATCGCCTCGCGAGGGCGAAGGAACGTCCGAGCGGGCCAGCGGTCGGTGGCCGATCCCGGTGACGGTGACACCCAGTTCCTCCGACAACTCCCGCTGCAGCGCCTGAACCTCGGACTCACCGTCCTCGACGTGCCCACCCGGCAGGGCCCAGCGACCGGGGTAGGCCGCTCGGGTGCTGCTGCGTCGGGTCAGCAGGACTCGTCCTGCGTCGATGAGGGCTCCTGCGACCACGTGGTGCACCGGGTGAGTGCAGCACGGCCCGGTGCCGGCACCCTCCGTGGCCCCTGCACCGGGCGAGGCGCCCCGCCGCCGGGTTGGTGGTGCGGTCGACGACCCCGCGGGGTGGGCGCCGGTCCTGGACGGTCCGGGTCGCGCGTCCTCCTGCTCACAGGTGCGGGGTGGGTGCTGGTGATCGTGCGCTCAGCCGACGCGGCGCGAGCGCACCGCCCCCAGCCGGGGCGAGCAGGTGCCGGTGCTCAGACGGGCGTGCTCGAGGGAGCCCACCGCGTGGGCGGTGTCTCGCCGGTGGTGGCCCGGCGGTCCTCGGCCACGGAGCTGGAGGTGCCGCGGTAGCTCACGCCCCTCCCGACCGCGTCCCGCCGACGTCGAGGGGGCCGGCGCCGGTGGGAGCGCGGTCCGGCGGGTCGATCGGGGCGGCGGCGTCACCTCGATTTGGCCCGGCGTCCACGGTGACGTAAGGTCGTCTCATCGACGCGGGGTGGAGCAGCTCGGTAGCTCGCTGGGCTCATAACCCAGAGGTCGC
>NZ_JALBVB010000049.1 GCF_022669155.1 Kineococcus sp. TRM81007
TCGGGCAGGTCGCCGCGACGGGTGTGAGCGTCGATGGCATCCAGGGCCGCTTGCACGTCCAGCAGGCGCTGGCGGGCGTGCCGGCTCACGCGAACACCATCGCCCCAGTCGTCGTCGCCGCCCTCGTCGCCGCCCTCGTCGCCGCCCTCGTCGCCGCCCTCGTCGCCGCCGAGCTCACAGGGTCAGCAGGTCCGCTTCGACGTTCGCGCGCACCTCGGGTCTGAGTCCGTCCTCGGGGACCAGGTCGACGGGGGCCCTGAGGAGGTCTTCCAGTTCCCGGCGCAGACGTCCCAGGGCGAACAGCCCCGTCCCAGCCGGTAGGTCGACGAGCAGATCGACGTCGGAGTCAGCGCGTTCGCTGCCGCGGGCGGTGCTGCCGAAGACGCGCACGTGCTGCACGCCGTGGGCCGCGGCGATCGTCTTGACCTTGCGCCGGTGCCGGCGCAGGCGCTGTCCCAGGGGGCCGGACAGCGGGGCGGTGGCCGGGGAGTCGGTGGCGATCAGCGAGGCGTCGAGCAGGTGGCCGCTGGCGCGCAGCAGGTGCAGCAGCACCGGCAGGGAGGGTTGGCGCTGTCCGGACTCGTAGGCGCTGATCACGCTCTGGGTCACTCCGGCGCGTTGCCCCAGCTGGACCTGCGTGAGCCCGGCGCGACGGCGCGCCTCCCGGAGCAGCGCGTCGGCGGAGTCGATGACCGGCATGACATCAAGATAGCGGATCGTCGATATGCGTGAAGGGTCCTGAACGTCCTGAGATCGGCACGAGCGGTAAATGGGCGGTGATCCGGTGGTGCCCAGATGCACCGACGGCCTGGTGCCGGCGGCATCAGCAACGGTGCCCGAAGCACCCGCTGGCGGGAAGATTCTGCGCAGTGAGCGGTAAAGCGAGGTGACTCCTGGACCCGTGGAGGAGGCGCGCTGTCGACGGGTCTTGCGCGCGGCGCGCTCACCACGATCAGCGACCTCGGTGGCGTTGATCGCCGTCACGAGACCGGCCAGCATCGCCAGAAGACCGAACATCAGGCGTGCCCTCTCTGCCCGGCTCCATCCAGCCCGCGCACCACTGCAGGTGCGCCACCGGGTACGAGGCGGCGCGGGCGGTGCCGGCGCTTGCTGAACCTCCTGGCGCCATCTCCCGCCACATCTCCTGCCACGCCGACCTGCTGGCCGCCGGATCGATGAGGGCGGTGCTCGATGCGGGCTCGAAGGTCCCCGGCGACGCTTGCGGCTTCGGGATCGACGACACCGAAGAAGGCCAGTTCGAGCACAGGCAGGCCTTCCCCCCGGGGACGCCGCTGACGTCCGTCCTCGTGATCGTGTGGATCAACGGCGTCCAAGGCGTCGGCAAGACCACGACCAGCGCGCTCGTGCAGCCGTTGATCCCGGACTCAGGGGTGTTCGACGCCGAGGATGTGGGCGAGACGCTCGTGGACATCGGGCCGGGCCTGCCCGCCACCGACGACTTCCAGCCCTGGCCGCCGTGGCGACCGCTCGTCGTCGAGACCGCCCGCCGCGTGCTGGAGCGCACCGGCGGCCCGCACGTGGCTGCACCGCGAGGTCGAGGCCGTCGACGCGCACCTGCTGTGCGGCACGGGGCGGGCCCCGCAGGTCGGAGGAGCTGGAAAACTGCCGCGGCCGCGAGCGCGGCGGTGGCACGATCCGGCACGTGAACCCGCACGTGACGCGGCTCGCCGCCACCCTGCCCGCCGCCGCCCTCGCGGCCGTCGCCCTCACCGCCTGCAGCGGTACCAGCCCTTGCGCCGAGCTGCCGGTCCCCACCGCCGAGCAGGTCGCCGCCGCCTCCCAGGAGGTCCGCGGCCTGCCCGTGGAGGTCGAGGTGGAGCACGAGGGCGTCGACTGCTTCGTCGACCCCACCACCCGCCGGTGGACCGAGGAGGCCGAGGAGACCGAGTCGTGAACCGCCTCGTGAACCCCGCACCGCGCCCCGGTCGGCCCGCGCGACACGCCCCCACCACCGGGTCCTGGTCCCACCCGGCGCACCCCGCGGGCGGCTAGGGTCGCTCGCGGGGGCTCAGGGGCCCGCTCGGCCGTGCCGGCCCGGGAACGGCTCCGCCCGTCGGGCTCCCGCGACGCCCCCGGGACCCGGCCGCGGGCTCGGTGGGAGCGCCCGGGTCTGGAGCGAGATGGACACCCTCGTCGTCGCCGTCGTCGCCGGCGTGCTCGTCGTCCTGCTGCTGGTGGCGGCCGTCGTCGTCAAGGCGCGGTACAAGATCGCCAGCCCGTCCGAGGCGCTGATCATCGTCGGCAGGAAGGGCCGGCCGGTCACCAACCCGCAGACCGGGGAGGTGACCACCGACCTGTCCGGCCAGAAGGTCGTCATGGGCGCCGGCGTCTTCGTCAAGCCGCTCCTGCAGCAGGCCCACCGCCTGTCCCTGGCCTCGGTGCGCATCCCCATCTCCATCCGCGGCGCGGTCTCGCGCCAGGGCATCCGGCTGAACGTGGACGGCGTCGCCATCGTCAAGGTCGGCGGCACGGAGGACCTGGTCCGAGCCGCCTCGCAGCGCTTCCTGCAGCAGCAGGGGGAGATCGAGCCCTTCACGCAGGAGGTGCTGGCCGGCAGCCTGCGCGGCGTCATCGGCACCCTGACCGTCGAGGAGATCATCCGCGACCGCGTCGCCTTCGCCCGCCAGGTCGAGGAGGAGGCCGTCACCAGCCTGAACAACCAGGGCCTGGTGCTGGACACCCTGCAGATCCAGGACGTCAGCGACGACGGCAACTACCTGCAGGACCTGGGCCGGCCCGAGGCCGCCAACGCCCGCCGCGCCGCGGAGATCGCCGAGGCGAACAACGCCCAGGAGGCCCAGCAGGCCCAGGCGCTGTCCGACGCGAAGATCGCCCAGGCGCAGCGCGACCTGGCCCTGCAGCAGGCGCAGTTCCGCGCCGACCAGGACAAGGCCGCGGCCGAGGCGGACGCCGCCGGCCGCCTGGCCGAGGCCGCCGCCCAGCAGCAGGTCCTGCAGGAGCAGGAGCGGGTGGCGCAGCGGCAGGCGGAACTCACCGAGCGCACCCTGGACACCGAGGTGCGCAAGCCCGCCGACGCCCGCCGCTACGACGCGGAGCAGCAGGCGGCGGCGCAGCGGACCGCACGCGTCTTCGCGGCCGAGGCGGAGCAGCAGGCCGCCGTCGCCGCCGCGCAGGCCGACGCGGAACGGGTGCGCCTGTCCGCGGAGGCGGAGGCCGCCCGGGTCCGCCTCGCCGCCGAGGCCGAGCTGCAGCGCCGCACCGCGCAGTCGAACGCGGTCCGTCTCGAGGGGCAGGCGCAGGCCGAGGCCCTGGCGGCCACCGGTTCCGCCAAGGCGGAGGCCCTCCAGAAGGAGGCGCAGGCGCTGAAGGAGTTCGGGGAGGCCGCGCTCACCCAGCGCGCGCTGGAGGTCCTGCCGCAGGTCGCCGAGGCGCTGGCCCGCCCCCTGGGCAGCATCAAGGACCTCACCGTCATCTCCAACGACGGCGCCGGCGCCCTCAGCCGCTCCGTGGGCAGCAACCTCCAGGAGACCCTGGAGGTGCTCAAGCGGACCACCGGCGTCGACGTCACCGCGATGATCCACTCCCTCGGCGCCCAGCAGCAGCGCGGCACGGAGGGTGGCGGCACGGAGGGTGGCGGCACGGAGGGTGGCAGCACGGCCGCCGGCCTCGTGGTCCCGTCCGGGGGCGGCGCCCCCCGCTGATCGCCCCGTGTCCCCGCGCTGCGCAGGACGGCGGGCGCGCTCGCGCCTACGCTCCGGAACCGTGGACGGTGCGAGCGAGGGACCCCGGCCCGCCCGGGGGGAGGGGCGGTGATCGGCGCCCACCTCCGGGAGCGCGACCGCGACGCCGTCGAGCTGATGGACGCCCCCGACTGCGACCCGGAGGCGCTCGCGCGCACCTACGCCCGCTTCCGCCTCGTCAACGCCGTGGTGGCCGGCTGGTGGGCGACCTACCGCCTCCACGTGCGGCCGCTCCTGCCGCGCGAGCGCCCGGCCACCGTGCTCGACGTCGGCTGCGGCGGCGGCGACCTCGCCCGCGCCCTGGCCCGCTGGGCGCGCCGCGACGGCATCGCGCTGGAGGTCACCGGCGTCGACCCCGACCCGCGCGCCCACGCGTGGGCGGTGAGCCGGCCACCCGTGGACGGGGTGCGGTTCGAGCGGGCCCTCAGCGCCGACCTGGTGGCGCAGGGGCGCCGCTTCGACGTGGTCGTCTCCAACCACCTGCTGCACCACCTCGACGACGAGGAGCTGCGGGCCCTGCTGGACGACTCCCGCACCCTGGCGCGGCGCCGCGCCCTGCACAGCGACATCGCCCGCAGCCGGTGGGCGTACCTGCTGTTCTCGGCCGGTGCGCTGCCGCTGGCGCCCGGCTCGTTCATCCGCGCCGACGGCCTGACCTCCATCCGCCGCAGCTGGCGGCCGGCGGAGCTGCGGGCGCACGTGCCGCCCGGGTGGCGGGTGGAACGGCCCTGGCCCGGCCGCAACCTGCTGGCGCACGACCCGCCGGTGCACCACACGCCGCACGACGGCGCCGGCCCGTGAGCACCCGCGAGTGCGAGGTGCTCGTCGCCGGGGGCGGTCCCGCCGGTCTGCTGCTGGCGATCCTGCTGGCCGGTCGCGGCGTGGACGTGGCCGTCCTGGAACGCCGCAGCTCACCCGGCCGCCTCTCACGCGCCATCGGCCTGCACCCGCCGGCGCTGGACGCCCTGGCCGCCGTCGGCCTGGCCCGGCGGGCCGTCGCCGAGGGCGTCCGCGTCGAGCGCGCGGTGGCGCGCAGCCGCGGCCGGACGCTTGGCGAGGTCACGTTCGAGCGGGCGTGGCCGCGCACCCCGTTCGTGCTCACGCTGCCGCAGCACCGCACCGAGGCGCTGCTGACCGCCCGCCTCGCCGAGCTCGCCCCCGGCGCGCTGCGGCGCGGCTGCGAGGTCGTGGACGCCCACGACGACGGCGACCGGGTGCACGTCACCGCCGCCGAGCACCGGCCCGGCGGGCCGCCGGCGACCGCCCGCTGGCGGGCACGGGTCCTCGTCGGCGCCGACGGCACGCGCAGCCGGGTCCGCGAGGCCTCCGGGCTCGCCGCAGACCCGCACCCGTACCCGGACGCCTACCTCATGGGCGACGTCGCCGACACCACCGGCGACGGCGCCGCCGCGGCCGTCCACCTGGAACCCGGTGGCGTCGTGGAGTCCTTCCCGCTGCCCGGCGGGGTGCGCCGCTGGGTGGTGCGCACCGGCCGTCACCCGGGCGAACCCGCCGCGGAGCTGCTGGCCGCCCTGGTCGCCGAGCGCACCGGCGAGGTGCTCGACACCGCCACCAGCACGATGGTCAGCGCGTTCGGCGTGCGCCGCAGCCTCGCCCGGCGGACCGTCCACGGGCGCCGCGTGCTCGTCGGCGACGCCGCGCACGAGATCAGCCCCATCGGCGGCCAGGGGATGACCCTGGGCTGGCTGGACGCGCAGGCGCTCGCGCCGGTGCTCGTGGACGTCCTGCGCGGCCGGGCGGGTGCCGTCCGGTCCGGGGACCTGCGGGCGGTGCCGCGGATGCGGGAGTTCGAGGAGGTGCGCACCCGCGCGGCGCGCTCCGCCGCCCGCCGCGCGGGCGCCAACACGGCGGTGGGCAGGCCGTGGGGCGCCTGGGGCACCGCCGGGCGCGATGCGCTGGTGCGGGCGGCGCTGCGGGGCCCGGCGGGCGACCACCTGGCGGGCGCCCTCACGATGCGCTGGGCGTGAGGGCGCGTCCCACGGACCCGCCCGGCCGAGGCGCGCTCCGGGCGTGCCCGGGGACCGGCCCCCGCCGCCCGGTCCCGCAGCGCCGCGACGCCGCCGGCGGGCCGGGTCGGTACGTTTCCCCCCGTGAGCACCGAGCGACGCCCCGAGCTGCACACCGCCCTGCTGGCCGCCCTGGCGGGGGACGGTGAGGCCGCGCACGCGCTGCGCACCGCGGCACCCGCCGGGGACCACCCGGCCGGGGAGCCGCTGCTGCCCGCGGCGACCTCCACCCACGCCCGCACCGTCGCCGCCGCGCTGACCGGCGTCCCCGTCCTCGCCGCCGCCGCCGACGGCCCCGGCGGCGCCGGCACCCTCGTGGCCGAGCTGCTCGCCGCGCTGGCCGCGGACGGGCGGCGCGTGCTGTACCTGGCCGGGCCCGCCACGGCCCCCGCCGTGCGCGCCGAGCTCACCGGCCTCGGCCTGGCCGGGCTCCTCGGGGCCGCCGGGTCCCCGTCGGCGCCCCCCGCGCCCGACGAGGACGAGAGCGGCCGCGTGCGGGCGCGCGACGGCCTGGCCCGCCACGCCGACGCCCTGCACGCCCGCCCCGACGACGGCGGCCCCACGCCCTTCGAGGCGCTCGCCGAGCTGACCGGGCTGCGCGCCGCCCACCTGCGGCCCCCGCTGCTGCCCGCAGCCGCCGGGTGGGGTGAGCGCCGGCGCGCCCAGGTCGCCGCCCTGCTGCTGGACGCCGCACGCCCCGCACCCGCGGTCCCCGTCCAGGAACCCCAGGACCCCGAGGACGCCGACCGGTCCTTCGACGCCCTGGACCGGCTGCCCGCCACCCTGGGCACCCTCACCGACCTCACCGAGCGCCTGACCGCGGACCTCGGCTGGCAGCCGCTGCGCACCCTCGCCGACGCCGAACGCGCCCTGGCCCTGCTCGAGCGCGCCGAGGCCGCCGCGCGCACCTACGTCCCCCTCGCCCTCACCGCCGACCTCGACCAGGCGCGCGCCGTCCTCACCCAGCAGCAGCGCTCCTTCCTCAGCGCCGAGGAACGCACCCGCCGCCGCGAGGTCAAGCGCCTGTCCGCCCTGCGCCACGACGGCTCCTTCGGCCTGCACGACGTCGAGGAGCTGCAGGAGCTGCGCCGCGCCTGGGCCGAGCACGCAGCCGGCCCGCCGACCGCCTGGACCGGGCGCCCCCAGCTCGCCCAGGCCCTCGGCACCGCCCGCACCCTGCTCACCCGCGCCGCGACCGCCCTGCCCGGGGCACCGCAGGACGCCGGCACCCTCGAGCTCGCCGCCTCCCGCGACCTCGCCGACCGGGCCACCGCCGCCCGCGACGCCCTGCTGGGCCGGCGCCGCCGCGCCGAGCTGTCCGGCCAGGGCCTGGACGAGCTCGCCGCCGTCGTGCCCGCCGGCGCCGGTGAGGAGGACGTCGCCCGCCTCGTGCGCGCCGCCTGGCTGCGCGCCCGCGCCGAAGCCGCCCTCGCGGGCCCGGACGGGGACATCGGCGCCCTCGCCGCCCGCTTCCGCGCCCTCGACGAGCGCCGCGCCCGCGCCGCCGCCGCCCGCCTGGGCGCAGCCCTCGACACCGGGGCCGCACCCCGCTGCCGCGTCACCGACGGCACCACCGGCCTGCCCGCACCGGGCGAGGACTTCGACGTCCTCGTCGTGGACGACGCGCACCGCCGCCCCCTGGAGGACGTCACCGCGCTCGCCGGACGGGTCCACCAGCTCGTCGCAGTCGGCTCCGCGAACGCCGCGGGCACCGGCGACGGCTCCGCGTGGAGCGCCCTCGCCGCGCTGCTGGAGCCGACGGCCACGCACCTGCCGGCCGCGCCCGCCGACCCGGCCACCACCGCCCTGCGCGAGGACGTGGCCACCGCCCTGCGCACCGCCGGCCTGCAGGTCGGCACCGGCGAGGACGTCGCCGGCTCCCCGGTGGACCTGCTCGTCACCGCCGGTCCGGGCACCGCGGCGCTCGCCGTGGACCTCGACGGGTCGGGGTACCGGGTGCTGCCGACCGTCCGCGACCGGGACGCCGCCCGGCCCGCGCAGGTCGAGGCCGCCGGGGTCGCGTTCGAGCGCCTGTGGAGCGCCGACTGGTTCCGCGACCCGCGCGGCCAGGTGCAGCGGATCACCGAGGCGTGGCGGCACGCGGAGGAGACAGACCGCGAAGAGGCCGAACGCGCTGCCCGCGAAGAGGCCGAACGCGCTGCCCGCGAAGAGGCCGA
>NZ_JALBVB010000050.1:0-39799 GCF_022669155.1 Kineococcus sp. TRM81007
CACGTCGAGGACGGCGAGTTCCTCGTGCTGGTCGGCCCCTCCGGCTGCGGCAAGTCCACCTCGCTGCGCATGCTCGCCGGCCTGGAGGACGTCAACGGCGGACGCATCCTCATCGGCGACCGCGACGTCACCACGGTCCCCCCCAAGGACCGCGACATCGCGATGGTGTTCCAGAACTACGCGCTGTACCCGCACATGACGGTCGCCGACAACATGGGCTTCGCCCTGAAGATCGCCGGCACCCCCAAGGACGAGATCAAGCGCCGCGTGCAGGAAGCGGCCAAGATCCTCGACCTCGAGGCGTACCTGAGCCGCAAGCCCAAGGCCCTCTCCGGCGGCCAGCGCCAGCGCGTGGCCATGGGCCGCGCCATCGTGCGCCAGCCGCAGGTCTTCCTCATGGACGAGCCGCTGTCGAACCTGGACGCCAAGCTGCGCGTGCAGACCCGCACCCAGATCGCCTCCCTGCAGCGCCGCCTGGCCGTCACCACCGTCTACGTCACCCACGACCAGGTCGAGGCCATGACGATGGGCGACCGCGTCGCGGTCCTCAAGGACGGCGTGCTGCAGCAGGTCGACACCCCCCGGCGCATGTACGACCACCCCAACAACGTCTTCGTCGCCGGGTTCATCGGCTCCCCGGCCATGAACCTGCTCAGCTTGGACGTCACCGACGGCGGCGTGCGCCTGGGCGACTCGGTGTGGCCGGTGGAGCGCGCCTCCCTCGCCGCCACGGGCGACAAGCTCACCCTGGGCGTGCGCCCGGAGGACCTGGAGCTGTCCGACCGCGGTCTGCCGGTGCACGTGGACGTCGTCGAGGAGCTCGGCGCCGACGCGTACATCTACGGCTCCCTGGCCCAGCCCGGCCAGGAGGACCACCAGGTCATCGCCCGCGTCGACGGCCGTCGCCCCCCGCAGAAGGGCTCCACGGTGCACTTCACCCCCAAGCAGGGTCACGTGCACCTGTTCGACCAGCACTCCGGCGAGCGCATGGGCGCCTGACGCCGCAGCTCAGCCACGCACGGGCCGCCGCCCCCGGCGCACGGGGGCGGCGGCCCGTGCCGCGTCCGGAGCCGCCACCCCGGCGCCGCTCCTGAGAGGATGACCAGCGTGAGCGCGCCCACGACCACCTCGCTGCAGATCACCGCGGCCAGGCCCTACCCCGAGCTGCTGGACCTGCCCTGGGAGGTGCCGCTCGAGGAGTGGCCGGAGGAGCACCTGGCGGCGCTGCCGCGGGGCATCTCCCGGCACGTCGTGCGGTTCGTGAAGCTGGGCAAGCGGGTGCTCGCCGTGAAGGAGACCAACGCGGAGATCGCCCACCGCGAGTACCGGATGCTGCGCATGCTCAACCGGCTCGAGGTGCCCTCGGTCCTGCCCGTCGCCGTCATCACCGGCCGCGTCGGCCACGACGGCGAACCCCTGAACTCGGTGCTGGTGACCCGGCACCTGCAGTACTCCCTGCCCTACCGGGCCCTGTACAGCCAGACGCTGCGCCCCAGCACCGCCAAGCGCGCCGTCGACGCCCTCGCCGTGCTGCTGGTGAAGCTGCACCTCACCGGTTTCTACTGGGGCGACGTGTCCCTGTCGAACACGCTGTTCCGCCGCGACGCCGGCGCGTTCGCCGCCTACCTCGTGGACGCCGAGACCGGCGAGCTCTACGACGAGCTGTCCACCGGGCAGCGCGAGTACGACCTCGACGTGGCGCGCACCAACATCGCCGGCGAGCTCATGGACGTCGTCGCCAGCGGTGCGCTGGAGGTGGACATGGACGACGTCCTCGACATCTCCGACCGCATCATCTCCCGCTACCGCGCCCTGTGGTCCGAGCTCACCGAGGCGGAGTCCTTCGAGCGCGGCGAGCGCTGGCGCGTCGAGGCCCGCATCCGGCGCCTGAACGACCTCGGCTTCGACGTCGGCGAGCTGGCCATCACCACGGACATCGACGGCACCAGCGTGCGCATCGAGCCCAAGGTCGTCGACGCCGGGCACCACTCCCGCCGCCTGCTGCGCCTGACCGGCCTGGACGCCGAGGAGAACCAGGCGCGCCGCCTGCTCAACGACCTCGACTCCTACATGGCGGCCGCCGACCGGCAGAACGAGGACGAGGAGATCGTCGCCCACGACTGGATGGCGGAGGTGTTCGAGCCGGTGCAGCGCGCCGTGCCGCGCGAGCTGCGCGGCAAGCTCGAGGGTCCGGAGCTGTTCCACGAGGTCCTCGAGCACCGCTGGTACCTGTCCGAGCGCGCCGGTCGCGACGTCGGCCTCGACGAGGCGGTGAGCTCCTACATGGCGAACGTCCTGCCGAGCAAGCCGGACGAGCGCGCCGTGCTCGGCGTCGACACCCAGGCGATCCGCGTCATCGCGGAACGCTGAGAACCCCACCCCCGGAGGACGACGTTGCCCACTGACAAGCCCCGTGTCGCGCTGACCGGTGCCGCCGGCAAGCTGGGGCAGGTCGTGCTGCGCGACCTGCTGGAGAACGGCTGGTCGGTGCTCGCGCTGGACCAGGTGCGCCCGCCGACGCTGCGCCCCGGTGACGACGCGCAGTTCCTGCGCATCGACCTCACCGACCACGGCCAGGTCGTCGAGGCCCTCGCCGGGCGCACCGACGAGCGCCCCGGCCCCTTCGACGCCGTCGTGCACCTGGCGGCGGTCCCCGCGCCGGGCCTGCTGAGCAACTCCGCGACGTTCCGCAACAACTCCGCCGCGACCTGGAACGTGTTCGACGCCGCCCGCGCCGCGGGGGTCCGGAACGTCGTGTGGGCGTCCAGCGAGACGCTGCTCGGCCTGCCGTTCGACGCCGCCGACCCCCCGTACGCGCCGCTGGACGAGGAGTACCGGGTGCGCCCGGAGTCGACGTACTCGCTCGTGAAGGCGCTGGAGGAGGAGATGGCCCACCACTTCTGCCGGTGGGAGCCCGAGCTGACGATGACGGGCCTGCGCTTCTCCAACGTCATGCACGTGGAGGACTACGCGCAGTTCCCCTCGTTCGACGCGGACCCGCACCTGCGCAAGTGGAACCTGTGGGGCTACGTCGACGCGCGCGACGGCGCCCAGGCGGTGCGGCTGTCCCTGCAGCGGACGGACCCCGGCGTGGAGGTGTTCATCGTCGCCAACGCCGACACGGTGATGAGCCGCTCCTCGGCCGAGCTGATGGCCGAGGTGTACCCCGGGGTCGAGGTGCGCGGGGAGCTCGGCGAGCACGAGACGCTGCTCGGCATCGGCAAGGCGCGGCGGCTGCTGGGGTACGAACCGCAGCACTCCTGGCGCGACCACGTCTGACGCGCTGACGCGCCGTGCGGCGCCCCCCGGCGGGGAGCGCCGCACGAGCGGGTTCAGGCCGCCGACTGCTCCGCCTGCTCGGCCTGCGCCGCCAGCAGGAAGTCCCGCAGCGCCGCGAGGTCGTCGGTGTTGATCTGGTCGACGTGGGCGGCGACCAGTTCGCGCCACACCGCCTCGCGCTCGGGGCCGGGGGTGTCCGGGGTCGCCCAGAAGCGCACCTCGCGGCCGGCCAGGTGCGCGGCCTCGACGAAGTCGTGCAGCCGGGCGCGCTCCGCCTCCGGCATCTCCCCCACGCCCTGCCAGGTGAACAGGTTGTTCCAGTTGTCGCTGATCAGCGGCATGAAGTCGGGGTCCGCCCCGCTGTTGAGGTCGCCGGAACGCCCGTCGTAACCGGCGTGCCGCACCTGCTGGCGGGCCATGAGGTCCACCGGCCGGTTGCCGGACACGACGGCGCTGACCGCGCCGTCCTCGCCGTCGTACCCCTGGGCGGTCAGCTCGTAGGTGGTGAACAGGCCCGCGTCGCGGCCGTCGTACTCGGCGAGGACCGCGTCCAGCGCCGCGTAGGTGGCGACCGCGTCGCTCTTGATGTCGACGAGCAGCTGCACCTGCTCGCCGTCGCCGTACACGCTGCCGCCGTTCTGCGCGACGATCGCGGCCAGCGGGTCCAGGTACAGCGACTGCAGGGTGCGGGCGGGGTCGAGGTCCCACGAGTCGTGGGCGACCAGGAGCTCGCCGTCCACGAGGTACACGTCGGCCTCGACGCTGGTGAAGCCGTGGTCGAGGGCGTCCAGCAGGGGGCGCTCGTGCTCGTAGTCGTTGTGGGCGTGGGCCTGCGGCAGCGACTGCACGGCCGGGGCCGGCGCGGGGGCGGCGCCGGGGTCGGCGGGCAGCGTCGTGGCGGACGCCGCGGTCGCGGTCAGCGGCAGCAGGGCCGCACCGCTGAGGACGGCGAGCAGCAGGGATCGGGTGGGGCGGCGCACGGGGCCTCCGTCGTCGAGGGGGGGGGGAACGGACGCGGACGCTACGAGGTGATCACGACGTGCCGGCGAACTCCCGGCGTCTTCCTCCCGAACACCCACCCCCGCCCCTCCCCCACTCCGGGCGGGAACGGTGGTTCCCGCCCGGAGTGGAGGGTGGAGGGGTCAGCGGTGGCGGGAGACCTCGTACAGGGCGATGCCCGCGGCGACACCGGCGTTGAGGGACTCCACCGCCCCGGCCATGGGGATGCTCACCACCTGGTCGCACGTCTCGCGCACCAGCCGGGACAGGCCCGCGCCCTCCGCGCCGACGACCACCACGAGGGGCCCGCCGGCGAGCTGGAGCTGCGGCAGCGCGACGTCGCCGTCGGCGTCCAGCCCGACGACGAACAACCCCGCCTCCTTGTACTCCTGCAGCGCGCGGGTCAGGTTCGTCGCCCGGGCGACCGGCACGCGCGCCGCAGCACCCGCCGACGTCTTCCACGCCGACGCGGTCATGCCGGCGGCGCGGCGCTCCGGCACGACGACGCCGTGCCCGCCGAAGGCCGCCACCGAGCGGACCACGGCACCGAGGTTGCGCGGGTCCGTCACACCGTCCAGGGCCACCACCAGGGGCGGACGGCCGGTGTCGGCCGCCCGGTCCAGCAGGTCGTGCGGGTGGGCGTAGTCGTACGGCGGGACCGACGCCGCCACGCCCTGGTGCACGGCACCGTCGGTGAGGCGGTCCAGGTCGGCGCGGGACGCCTCCAGCAGCGGGATGCCCCGGTCGCCGGCCGCGGCGAGGATCTCCTTGACGCGGTCGTCGGAGTCGATGCGCGAGGCGACGTACACGCCCGTGATCGGCAGTCCCGCCCGCAGCGCCTCCACGAGGGAGTTGCGGCCCGCGATCCACTCGGTCTCGCCGCTCTTCTTCGCCGTGCGCCGCGCGGGCGGACGCCCGCCGGGGCGGGGGTTGGTCGTCGCCGCGCGGTGCGCCGCCTTCGCCGCGCGCGCCGCGGCCGGGTGGCCGGTGCGCTCGGTCGCCTTCGGCGTCGGCCCCTTGCCCTCCAGCGACCGGCGGTTCTTGCCGCCGGTGCCGCTGCTCGGGCCCTTCTTGCCCCTGCTGACAGCGCCACGGCGCTGCGAGTTCCCCGCCACTACTGCTCACCCTCCAGCGTCCACCGGGCACCGGTGGACGTGTCCTCGATCACGATGCCCGCGTTCTTGAGGGAGTCGCGCACCGCGTCGGCGGTCGCGAAGTCGCGCGCGGCGCGGGCGGCCGCACGCTCCTCCAGGCGGGCGCGCACCAGGACGTCCAGCGCGTCGCGCGCCGCGTCCGAGGTTCCCGCCCGCGAGACCCACGGCTCGCTCAGGGGGTCCAGCCCGAGCACGCCGAGACCGGCGCGCACCTGCCGGTACGCCGTGAGGAGCTGCTCGTCGGTGCCGTCGGCCAGCGCCTGGTTGCCGCGCCGCGCCACCTCGTGCAGCGAGGCCAGCGCGGCCGGGGTGGCGAGGTCGTCGTCCATCGCCGCGGCGAACTCCGCCGGCACCTCGCCGGGGGCGACGTGCGGACCCACCCGCTCGGCGGTGCGGCGCACGAAGCCCTCCAGGCGGGAGTACGCCGCCTCGGCCTCCACCAGCGAGGTCCCGGAGTACTCCAGCGCCGTGCGGTAGTGCGCGGAGACGAGGTAGTAGCGCAGCACCACCGCGCGGTGCTCCCGCAGCAGGTTCGGGATGCCCAGCACGTTGCCCAGCGACTTGCTCATCTTCTCGCCGGCCATCGTCACGAAGTGGTTGTGCAGCCAGTACTGCGCGAACCCGTCGCCGGCGGCGCGCGACTGCGCCTGCTCGTTCTCGTGGTGCGGGAAGCGGAGGTCCAGGCCGCCGCCGTGGATGTCGAAGCGGCCCCCCAGGTAGCGCCCGGCCATCGCCGAGCACTCCAGGTGCCAGCCGGGACGGCCGCGGCCCCACGGGGTGGGCCACGAGGCGCTGGCCGGCTCGGTGGGCTTGGCGCCCTTCCACAGCGCGAAGTCGCGCGGGTCGCGCTTGCCGCGCGGGTCCGCGTCGGCGGCCGGCTCCATGTCCGCCAGGTCCTGGTGCGTCAGCTCGCCGTACTGCGGCCAGGAACGGACGTCGAAGTAGACGTCGCCGGAGCCGTCGGCGGCCGGGTAGGCGTGGCCGCGCTCGACCAGCCGCCCGATCAGCTCGACCATCTCCGGGACGTGGCCGGTGGCGCGCGGCTCCACCGTCGGCGGCAGCACGCCGAGCGCGTCGTAGGCGGCGGCGAAGTCGCGCTCGAAGCGGTAGGCGTGCGCCCACCACGGCACCCCGGCCTCGGCGGCCTTGGCGAGGATCTTGTCGTCGATGTCGGTGACGTTGCGCACCAGCGTCACCTCGTGCCCGGTGGCGGTCAGCCAGCGGCGCAGCACGTCGAAGGCGACCTGCGCGCGCACGTGGCCCAGGTGCGGCGAACCCTGCGGGGTGGCGCCGCAGACGTAGACGCCGACCCGTCCGGGCTGCAGGGGGACGAAGTCGCGCACCGCGCCGGCGGCGCTGTCGTGGAGGCGCAGGGTCACCCCGCCAGGCTACCGGCCGGTCACCGGCCCGCCGTCCGCTCGCCGGGGCCTCCGTCCGGCGGCTCGACTAGGGTCGGCCCATGGCCTGGACCGTTCCCGCGATCATCTCCCGCAGCAAGGGCGCTGCCGTCGAGACCGCCGACGTCGTGGTGCCCGAACCGATCGCCGGTGAGGTGGTCGTGGACGTCGCCGCGTGCGGGGTGTGCCACACCGACCTGCACTACCGCGAGGGCGGCATCACCGACGACTACCCGTTCCTGCTGGGGCACGAGGCCGCCGGCACCGTGGCCGCCGTCGGGGACGGCGTGACGAACGTGGCCGTCGGCGACGCGGTGGTGCTGAACTGGCGGGCGGTGTGCGGGCAGTGCCGCGCGTGCAAGCGCGGGGCGCCGCAGTACTGCTTCGACACGCACAACGCCACGCAGAGGATGACCCTGACCGACGGCACGGAGCTGTCCCCGGCGCTGGGCATCGGGGCGTTCGCGCCGAAGACGCTGGTGGCGGCCGGGCAGGCCACCCGCATCGACACCTCGATCTACGACGGGTCGGAGCTGGACTACGACCCGGCCGTGGCCGGGCTGCTCGGCTGCGGGGTGATGGCGGGCATCGGCGCGGCGGTGAACACCGCCCCGGTGCGCCGCGGGGACACCGTGGCGGTCATCGGCTGCGGCGGGGTGGGCACGGCGGCGGTGGCCGGGGCGGTGCTGGCCGGGGCCCGGCGCGTCGTGGCGATCGACCTCGACGACAAGAAGCTGGCCTGGGCCCGGCAGCTGGGCGCCACGCACACCGTCAACTCCCGCGGGCTGGACGAGGACGGCGTCGTGCGCGCCGTGCAGGAGGTCACCGACGGCTTCGGCGCGGACGTCGTCATCGACGCGGTGGGCCGGCCCGAGACGTGGCGGCAGGCGTTCTACGCGCGCGACCTGGCCGGCACCGTCGTCCTCGTCGGGGTGCCCACTCCCGAGATGCAGCTGCAGGTGCCACTGGCGGACGTGTTCGGTCGCGGGGGTGCGCTGAAGTCGTCCTGGTACGGCGACTGCCTGCCGGAGCGGGACTTCCCGCAGCTGCTGGAGCTGCACGCGAACGGGCGCCTGCCGCTGGAGGCGTTCGTGAGCGAGCGCATCGGGCTGGGCGACGTCGAAGCCGCGTTCGCCACGATGCAGCGCGGCGAGGTCCTGCGCTCCGTGGTGGTGATGGGCGAGTGAGCGCCCGGGTCGAGCACCTGGTCACCTCCGGCACGTTCAGCCTGGACGGGCAGACCTTCGAGGTGGACAACAACGTCTGGATCGTCGGCGACGACGCCGAGGTCGTCGTCGTCGACGCCCCCCACGACGTCGACGCGATCGCCACCGCGATCGGGGACCGCCGGCTGCTGGCGGTGCTGTGCACGCACGCGCACGACGACCACGTGCGCCGCGCGCCGGCCCTCGCCGAACGCTTCAGCACGCAGCAGCACCGGGTGCCGGTGCTGCTGCACCCGGCGGACCGCGAGGTGTGGGAGCTGACCCACCCGGGACTGGCCACCACGGACCTGGTCCCCGGCGAGGTGGTCACGGTGGCCGGCACCGACCTGCACGTGCTGCACACCCCCGGGCACACCCCGGGCGCGGTGTGCTTCTACGCCCCGGCGCTGGGCACGGTCTTCACCGGCGACACCCTCTTCGCCGGTGGTCCCGGCGCCACGGGGCGCTCCTTCTCCAGCTTCGACACGATCGTCGGCTCCATCCGCGACGTGCTGCTGGAGCTGCCGCCGGAGACGCGCGTGCTGACCGGCCACGGGGGCAGCACCACCATCGGTGACGAGGCCCCCCACCTGCAGGAGTGGATCACCCGCGGTCACTGACCGGCGACGGTGCCGGGGCGTCCCGAGTGGCGGGCGCCTCGGCTCCTGGCAGCATCGCTGCCGTGAGTGATCCCACACCGCCTCCTGCTGCGCAGAACCAGTCGCGCACGGTCAACGTCGTCGAGCGCGGCATCGCCGAAGCCGCCAAGTGGACGCTGCGCCTGCTGGTCATCGGCATCGGCGTCGCCGGCCTGCTGTGGCTGCTCGGCAAGGGCTGGTCGCTGCTGCTGCCGCTGCTGCTGGCGGTGCTGCTCAGCGCGATCCTGTGGCCGCTGGCGAGCCTGCTGCGGGCCGTGCTGCCCCGCGCGATCGCCGCCCTGCTCTCGATCCTCATCCTGGTCGCGCTGGTCACCGGCATCTTCGCCGCCCTGATCCCCAGCGTGGCCGGGCAGTTCGGTGAGGTCGCCGACTCCGCCGTCGCCGGGATCCAGCAGGTGCAGGACTGGATCAACGGCCCGCCGCTGAACCTCGGCGAGGAGGAGATCGGCGACCTCGTCAACCAGGGGCTGCAGGAGCTGCAGAGCAACGCCCAGAACATCGCCCTGGGCGTCGTCGGCGGTGTCGGCACGGTCGGGGCCAGCATCGGCTCCGGTGTGATCACGTTCCTGCTGGTGCTCGTGCTGACCTTCTTCTGCCTCTCCGACGGGGACCGGCTGCTGCCGTGGTCGCGCCGCTGGCTGGACGCGAACACCCACCACCACGCCACCGAGCTCGGCACCCGGGTCTGGGCGACGATCCGCGGCTACATCCTGTCCCAGGCGGCCGTGGCGTTCGTCGACGCGTTCTTCATCGGCATCGGCCTGTGGATCATCGGCGTGCCGTTCGCCCTGCCACTGGCCGTGACGATCTTCTTCGCGGCGTTCATCCCCATCGTGGGTGCCGTGGTGACCGGCGTGCTGGCCACCCTCGTCGCGCTCGTCACCCTCGGCTGGGTGGAGGCCCTCATCGTCCTGGGCATCGTGCTGCTCGTGCAGCAGCTGGAGGGCAACGTCCTGCAGCCGCTGCTGGTCGGCAAGACCCTCGCGCTGCACCCGGCGGTCGTCATCGGCGCCGTCACCATCGGCGGGACGCTGTTCGGCATCATCGGCGCGTTCCTCGCCGTGCCCGTCGCGGCGATCCTCACGGTGGTGCTGCGCTACGTGCACCACGTGCTCCTCCCGGACGAGCCGGAGAACCCCGCGGAGGAGCACAAGGAGAAGAAGAACCCGCTGCGCCGGGACCCCGCCGTGGCCGAGGGGCAGCCCGCCGCCACCGCTGCCGCGAAGGGCGTCCAGCCGGACGACCGCTCCTGAGGGACGCGGCGGAGCCCCCACCGAGCTCGCGGTGGGGGCTCCGCCGTGCGACGGCACGAGGCGCGGGAGGGGTTCCCGTGCTCAGACGGGGACGACGAGCGCGGTGGCGACCGCGGCGATGCCCTCGCCGCGCCCCGTCAGCCCCAGCCCGTCGGTGGTGGTGCCGGAGACGCTGACCGGTGCCCCGCACGCCGCGGACAGCACCGCTTCCGCCTCCGCGCGGCGGGTGCCGATCTTCGGGCGGTTGCCCACCACCTGCACGGAGACGTTGCCGATCTCGTAACCGGCTGCGCGCACCAGTCGGGCGGCCTCGGCGAGCAGGCGGGCGCCGGACGCTCCGGCCCACTCGGGCCGCCCGGTGCCGAAGTGGGCACCGAGGTCCCCCAGGCCGCTCGCGGCGAACAGCGCGTCGGCGCAGGCGTGGGCCGCCACGTCGCCGTCGGAGTGGCCCTCCGGGCCCAACGGCTCCCCGGGCCACAGCAGCCCCGCGACGCGGCACTCGCGGCCGGCCGCGAGCGGGTGCACGTCGACGCCGGTGCCCACGCGGGGCCAGGCGGTGCGGTCGGCGCTCACGCGCCCCCTCCCCTCAGCAGCGCCTCGGCCAGGACCAGGTCCACCGGGCGCGTGATCTTGAAGGCGGCGTCGTCGCCCACCACGGTGAGCACCTCGTGGCCGAGCGCCTCGAGCATCCCGGCGTCGTCGGTCGCCGGTGCGGCTCCGGTGGCCGCCTCGTGGGCGCGGCGCAGCGGACCCGGCGCGAAGCCCTGCGGGGTCTGCACCGCGACGAGCTCGCGGCGGTCCACCGTCTCCAGCACACGACCGGCGGCGACGCGCTTGACGGTGTCCGAGACGGGCAGCACGGGCACGACCGCCACGCCACCGGCGCGGACCGCCTCGACGACCGAGCGGAAGACCGACGGCGGGGTCAGGCACCGGGCGGCGTCGTGCACGAGCACCACGTCGACGTCCTCCGGCAGCGCAGCCAGGCCGCGGCGCACGGAGTCCTGCCGTTCCGCTCCCCCGATCACGACACGGAGGTCCGGCAGCCCCAGGGGGGCGAGCAAGACGTGCACCCGCTGCTGCTCACCCTCCGGGGCGACCACCACCACGACGTCGACGACGCCGGAGTCGAGGGCGCGCCGGAGGGCGTGCACGAGCAGGGGTTCCCCGGCCGCGGCCACGAGAGCCTTGGGCAGGCCGGCCCCGAGACGTTCGCCCCGGCCGGCGGCCGGGACGACGAGAGCGCAGGTCAGGAGGCCAGGACCTCGTCCAGCAGGGACTCGGCCTTGTCCTCGTTGGTGTTCTCGGCCAGGGCCAGCTCGGAGACGAGGATCTGGCGAGCCTTCGCCAGCATCCGCTTCTCACCGGCGGACAGGCCGCGGTCCTGGTCGCGGCGCCACAGGTCGCGCACGACCTCGGCGACCTTGATGACGTCCCCGGACGCCAGCTTCTCGAGGTTGGCCTTGTACCGGCGGGACCAGTTCGTGGGCTCCTCCGCGTACGCGGTGCGCAGGACCGAGAACACCCGGTCCAGCCCCTCGCGACCGACGACGTCCCGGACGCCGACGAGGTCGACGTTCTCGGCGGGCACTTCGATGGTCAGGTCGCCCTGGGCGACCTTGAGCACGAGGTAGAGCTTCTCCTCGCCCTTGATGGTGCGGGTCTTGATCTCCTCGATCAGTGCAGCCCCGTGGTGGGGGTAGACGACCGTTTCGCCGACCGTGAAAGCCATAGAACGTGACCCCTTTCCCTGACTCGAGATTACCACGCCGAGCAGCGGCCGGGCACCCTTCGCGACCGCGTTTGCGCAGGTCAGAGGCTCGAAGGCGGGCCGCACCCCCCTTGACACGACCCGATCCACGTGCTTCGCGCGCGCAGGGCCGGGGGTTCCCCACCCCCCGGAGCAGCCCCCCGGACCGGCCCGGCAGCCCGCGGCGGCGGCGACACCCCGCGGCACCGGCACCCGGGTGGACGGCTACGACTCCCGGTAGTCTGAGCGCGTGAAGCTCCGCCAGCGCGCCGCCGTCGCCCTCGTCACCGTCGCGAGCACCCTCGGTGTCGCGGGGTGCTCCACCTTCTCCCCCGCGGTCGTCCTGCGGCCGTACGACCCCAGCGACGGCAAGAACGTCACGGTGGCCGGCGTGGAGGTGCGCAACGCCCTCGTCGTCGCCAGCGGTGTCGACGAGCCGGGCGTGGTGTCGGTGACGCTCGTGAACTCCACCCTCGAGGACGTCTCGGTGACGGTGTCCGCCGACGTCGGCGCTGGGCAGGCGCCCACGGAGACCTTCGCCATCAGCCCGGGCCGCCTGGTGCAGGTCGGCGCTCCCGCCGCCGTCGGGGAGCCTGCCGCCGGGGCGGCCGACCCGTCCGACGCCGACGAGCTGCGCCCGGCCTGGGTGCAGATCCCGCAGGTGCCCGTCTACCCGGGTGAGACGTTCCCGCTGACGTTCCAGGTCGCCGGGGAGTCCGTGGAGGTCGACGCCCCCGTCCTGCTGCCGTGCTTCGAGTACGCCCCGATCACGCCGACCGCGGCGCCCGACCCGGGCGTGGAGACGGCCGCCGCGGCCCAGGAGGGCGTGGAGTGCGGTCCCCCGCTGGGCGAGGAGGGCACGATCCGCGAGGGGCAGGCCGGCGAGCACTGACCCGCCGGTCGCCGCGGGCCCGAGGGACCCGCGGCGACCGCCCGCTCACCCCTCGAACTTGTAGCCCAGCCCGCGCACCGTCACCAGGTGGCGCGGGTTGGAGGGGTCCGGCTCGATCTTGGCGCGCAGGCGCTTGACGTGGACGTCGAGGGTCTTCGTGTCGCCGACGTAGTCCGAGCCCCAGACCCGGTCGATGAGCTGCACGCGGGTCAGCACCCGGCCCGCGTTGCGCAGCAGCATCTCCAGCAGCTCGAACTCCTTCAGCGGCAGCGGGACCTGCTCACCGCGCACGGTGACCACGTGGCGGTCCACGTCCATGCGGACCCCACCGGCCTCGACCGTGGTCTGCACCAGCTCCTCCGGCTCGGTGCCGCGGCGCAGCACCGCGCGCACCCGCGCCAGCAGCTCGCGGGAGGAGTACGGCTTGGTGACGTAGTCGTCCGCGCCGATCTCCAGCCCGACGACCTTGTCGATCTCGGAGTCCTTCGCGGTGAGCATGATCACCGGCACGCTGGACCGGGCGCGGAGCTGGCGACACACCTCCGTGCCCGGGATGCCCGGGAGCATGAGGTCCAGCAGCACCAGGTCGGCACCGGCCCGGTCGAACTCCTCCAGCGCCGCCGGACCGGTGTCGCTGACCGCCACGTCGTAGCCCTCCCGCCGCAGCAGGTAGGACAGCGGGTCGGAGAACGACTCCTCGTCCTCGACCACCAGGATGCGCGTCACGGTCGAACCTCCAGGGGTGTGTTCTCCGGGGTCTGTCCCGGAGAGCGTCGGGAAGGACCCGCGGCGCCGCGCTGCGCGCGCCGCGGGGGGTCGTGGGGCTCGGCGACGGCCGGCGCCGGCGGCCCGTCGGCCGCGGGGGTCGCCGCCGGCGCCTCCGGCAGCCGCAGCGTGAACGTCGAGCCCTCCCCCTCGACGCTCCACACCCGGACCTCACCGCCGTGCTTGCCGGCGACGTGCTTGACGATGGACAGGCCCAGCCCCGTGCCGCCGGTCAGGCGCGAGCGCGCCGGGTCGACGCGGTAGAAGCGCTCGAAGATGCGCTCCAGGTCCGCCGGGCTGATGCCCACACCGCGGTCGGAGACGGCGATGTCCACGGCCGCCGGGGTGGCGCCCTCCTCCCCGGACGCCGGCCGCACCCGGCGGACCTCCACCACGACGCGGCTGCGCTCCGGGGAGTAGGCGAGGGCGTTGTGCACCAGGTTGCGCATGGCCGTCACCAGCAGCTCGCGGTCGCCGCTGACGAGGACACCGCGCTCGCCGGCGACCACGATGTCCGACTCGCGCTGGTGGGCCACCGAGGAGCTGCGGTCGACGGCCTCGGCGACGAGGACGTCCACCTCCAGCAGCGTCGCCTCCACGACGTTCTCGGCCGCCTGCAGGCGCGAAAGGTCGATGATCTCCTGCACCAGCTGGGTCAGCCGCTTCGACTCCCGGCGCATCCGGCGGGCGAAGTGGCGCACCGCCTCGGGGTCGTCGGCGGCGTCCTCCACGGCCTCGGACAGCAGCGACAGGGCCCCCACGGGGGTCTTCAGCTCGTGGCTGACGTTGGCGACGAAGTCGCGGCGCACCGCCTCGACGCGCCGCGACTCGGTGCGGTCCTCCAGCAGCAGCAGCACGTGGCGCGGCCCCAGGGGGGAGACGCGGGCGAGCACCACGGCCGGGGGGCGGCCCAGCCCGGGCGCGAGCTCCACCTCCATCTCGCGCACCCTGCCGTCGCGGCGGCAGGCGCGGACCATCTCGCGCAGCTGGGCGTCGGTGACCTCCCGGCCGGCCACGACGCCGGCGGCGTAGGAGGCGGCGCTGGCCTTGACGACCTCGTCGGTGGCGTCGAGCACGACCGCCGAGGAGCGCAGCGCCATGAGGACGTCGCTGACACCGGGGGGCACGCCCACCGGTTCGCTGGGGGCGGGCTCGTGGTGCTGCAGCCGTTCGGAGACGCGGAAGGCGAGCACGCCGGCCGCGCCGGCCAGCACGCCGGCGGCGGCGGCGATGCTGCTCGAGATGTCGCCGACCACGACACCAGCCTAAGGTTGGCCGAGACCCCTGCTCCGCGCAGCCGGGCCCCCCGGCCGCCGCGGCGCGAGGTGTTCACGCCCAGGGGGGCGTCCGTTCACGCGGACCTGGGAACCTCCAGGGCGGCGGGACCCGCAGCGGGCACCGCCGAACAGCAGCTCGAGAGAGGCAACCGTGCGCGACGTCTACCACGACGAACTGGTCCACCTCGTCGACACCCTCGTCGAGATGACGAACCTGGCGCGCTCGGCCATGTCCCGCGCCACGACCGCCCTGCTCGACGCCGACCGCGAACTGGCCGAGAGCGTCATCACCGCCGACCAGCGCATCGACTCGCTGCAGCAGGACCTGGAGGAGCGCTCCCTGCAGCTCCTGGCGCGCCAGCAGCCCGTGGCGACCGACCTGCGCGTGGTGGTGACCGCGCTGCGGATGAGCACCAGCCTGGAGCGCATGGGCGACCTCGCCCGGCACGTGGCCAAGCTCGCCCGGCTGCGCCACCCCGAGGCGGTCGTGCCGGCCGAGTACCGCTCCACCGTGCTGCAGATGGCGCAGGTGGCCGAGCGCATCGTCACCAAGGCGGGCAGCGTGATCGCCTCGCGGGACGTGGCCATGGCCGCGGAGCTCGAGACCGACGACGACGAGATGGACCGCTTGCACCGCAGCGTCTTCGAGCAGCTGATGGCGCGCAGCGGCGCCCAGCCCACGGAGGTGGCGGTGGACCTGACGCTGTGCAGCCGCTACTACGAGCGCTTCGCCGACCACGCCGTGTCCGTGGCGAAGAACGTGACGTTCCTGGTGACCGGCTCGCACGACGCGCCGCAACCGGACGGTCTGCCGCTGGTCGGCTGACCGCCGCCGCGCCGCGTGCCGGTGTAGCGTCGAGGGCGTGGAGTCCCTCCGGCGTCGGCCCCGCGCAGCGGGAGGGGCCCTGGCCGTCTGCGCGGCGCTGGTCCTGGTCGGCTCCGGGTGCTCCGGCGACGAGGTGCCCGGGCCCGCCCCCACGACGACCACCGTGGAACCCACGCTCTCCCCGACGCCGGGGACCGCCGGCTCCACGACCACGTCCCCGGCCTTCGCCTGCTCCGCGGTGCAGAGCGCGCAGGAGGAGCTGGACGGTGCCTTCGCGGCGGAGCTCGAACGGCTGGACGTCCCGCGCGGCGACCCGCGCGCGCAGTCCGTGTACGCGCTGGTCACCACGGAGGAGGGCCCCTCCTACTACGCCTCCGTGCTGGCCGTGGCGCCGCCCGAGCTCGCCGAGGAAGCGCGCCTGGTCCTGGACTACTACGAGCGCCTGGCGCAGGAGGCGGGCGACCTGGCCCCGGCCACCGGCTCCGCGGCCGACCTGGCCGCGGCCGTGGCGGAGCTGGACCGGGCCGTGGCCGCCGTCGACGACCCTGCCGCCGGCACGGCCGCCGTGGAGGCCCAGGAGCGGTTGCAGACCGCGCTGACCCGTTCGTGCAGTGGGGAGGCCGACGACGCCACCCCCTCCGGCACCGCCACCCCGGTGGACGGGGCCACGACGACGAGCACGGCGCCGGCCGCGACGACGAGCGTCACGACCGGCGCCTGAGCGTCCTCGGGGCGGTCAGCGCCCCTGGTTGGCGACCGCCGCCGCCGCCGCGGCCGCAGCCTCCGGGTCGAGGTACTCGCCGCCGCGCACGAGCGGCTGCAGGTCCGCGTCCAGGCGGTACAGCAGCGGGATGCCCGTGGGGATGTTCAGGCCGGCGATGTCGGTGTCGGAGATGCCGTCCAGGTGCTTGACGAGGGCGCGCAGCGAGTTGCCGTGCGCGGCGAGCAGCACGACCTTGCCGGCCCGCAGGTCCGGGACGACCTCCTCGCGCCAGTACGGCAGCATGCGCGCGACGACGTCGGCGAGGCACTCGGTGCGGGGCATGTCCGCCCCCAGGCCGGCGTAGCGCGGGTCGCCGTCCTGGGAGAACTCCGAGCCGAGCTCGATCTGCGGCGGCGGCACGTCGAAGGAGCGGCGCCAGAGCATGAACTGCTCCTCGCCGAACTCCTCGAGGGTCTGCTTCTTGTCCTTGCCCTGCAGCGCGCCGTAGTGGCGCTCGTTGAGGCGCCAGGAGCGGCGCACGTCGATCCAGTGCCGCTCGGCCGCGTCCAGGGCCAGGTGGGCGGTGGTGATCGCGCGGCGCAGCAGCGAGGTGTGCACCACGTCCGGCAGCACACCGGACTCGACGAGCAGCCGGCCGCCGCGCGCCGCCTCCTCGCGGCCCTTCTCGGACAGCGCCACGTCCACCCAGCCGGTGAACAGGTTCCTGGCGTTCCACTCGCTCTCGCCGTGCCGCAACAGGACCAGGGTGTGCGCCGCTTCGCTCATGTCCCGCACCCTACCGAGGGCGCCCCGCACGGGCCTCAGGGGCGATCGGCGCGAGCGCGCCGGTACACCTCCAGGGTCGCCTCCGCCGTGCGGGCCCACCCGAAACCGCGAGCCCGCTCTGCCGCACGCGCCCCCAGCGCCGCCCGCCGCGCCGGGTCGTCCAGCAACCCCCCCAGCACGCGCGCCCAGTCCCGCGGTTCGTGCGATCCCACCAGCACCCCCGACTCGCCGTCCGCCACGGCGGTGCGCAGGCCGCCCACGGCGGCGGCCGCCACGGGGGTGGCGCACGCCTGCGCCTCCAGCGCCACCAGCCCGAACGACTCGTTGTGCGAGGGCACCACGACCACGTCGGCGGCGCGGTAGTGCTCGGCCAGCTCCGCGCGCGGCACCGGCGGGCTCACCCGCACCACGTCCTCCAGGCCGCGATCGCGCACCAGGTCCGTCAGCGCGTGCGGGTGCGCCGTGCCGGACCCGCTGGGGCCGCCCAGGACCAGCACGCGCAGCCGGGAACGCCGCTCGGGCCGCTCCCGCAGCAGCAGGGCCGCCGCCTCCACCAGCACGTCCGGGGCCTTCAGCGGCTGCAGCCGGCCCACGAACAGCAGCACCTCGGCGTCCTGCGGCAGGCCCAGCCGCTGCCGGGCCGCGGCGCGCCCGCCGTCCGGGGAGAACGTCGCCAGGTCCACGCCGGGCGGCACGACCGCCACGCGCGCGGGGTCCGCGCCGTACAGCTGCACCAGCTCGTCGCGCTCGGCGGGCGTGTTCGCCATCAGCCGGTCGGCGGCCGTCACGACCTGCTCCTCACCGATCAGCCGGCCGGCCGGCTCCGGGGCGTCCCCGGCCGCCAGGTGGGCGTTCTTGACCTTGGCCATCGTGTGCATGGAGTGCACCAGCGGCGCGTCCCAGCGGTCGGCGGCCAGCCACCCCACCTGCCCCGAGAGCCAGTAGTGCGAGTGGACCACGTCGTAGTGGCCCTCGGTGCGCCGCGCGCCGGTGCGCAGCATCCCGGCGGTGAAGGCGCACAGCTGGCCGGGCAGGTCGTCCTTGCCCAGGCCCTCGTAGGGGCCGGCGGCCACGTGCCGCACCGTCACGCCGTCGGCGGCGGCGACCACCGGCTCCTGGTCCGAGGAGGTGCGCCGGGTGAACACCTCCACCTCCACGCCGCGCAGCGCGAGCTGGCGGGACAGCTCCAGCACGTAGACGTTCATGCCGCCGGCGTCGCCCGTGCCCGGTTGCTCCAGCGGGGAGGTGTGCACCGACACCATCGCCACCCGGGAAACCCCCGCGCTCGCACCCACCGCTCGTCCCGCCCGCCCTCGCTGGTCGTCACCACCACCCCGCCCGGGTGGCTACCGTCGGACGGTGCCCCCCTTCAGCGGCGACCGCGGCAGCGCGCGGCCCGGCGAGCAGTCTGCACGGCGCCCCGCCGCGCGTCCCGTGGGGACCGTCACCCGGGGCACGACCGGGCCGGACCGGCTGCGGCGCGTGGAGCGCTGGCTGGCGGGCACGCAGGCGCGGCGGCTGCGCGCGGCGGCCGACCCGCTGGTGGTCGACCTGGGCTACGGCGGCCGGCCGGTGACCGTGACGGACCTGCAGCGCTGGCTGCGCCGGGTGCGCGAGGACGTGCGGGTGGTGGGGCTGGAGGTCTCCGGCGAGCGGGTGGCCGCCGCGCGCGCCGCCCTCGCCGGCGTGCCCGGCGCACCGGTGTTCGCGGTGGGCGGTTTCGAGCTGGGCGTGCCCGGCGGGGGTGACCCGGTGCTGGTGCGGGCGTTCAACGTGCTGCGCCAGTACGGCGAGGGCGAGGTCGCCGCCGCGTGGGAGCTGATGCGCTCGCGGCTGGCCCCGGGCGGTCTGGTGGTGGAGGGCACCTGCGACGAGCTGGGCCGGCGCAGCGCGTGGGTGGCGCTGGAGGCGGGCGGGCCGGTGTCGCTGACGCTCTCCCTGCGCCTGGGCGGGCTGCCGCAGCCGTCGGCGGTGGCCGAGCGCCTGCCGAAGGCCCTCATCCACCGCAACGTGCCCGGTGAGGGCGTGCACGACCTGCTGCGCGCGGCGGACGCCGCGTGGGCGCGCGCCGCCCCGGAGGGCACCTTCGGGGCCCGGCAGCGCTGGCTGGCGACGTGCCGGGCGCTGCGCCGGGACTGGCCGGTGCTGGACGGCCCGGCGCGCTGGCGGCTCGGCGAGCTGACCGTCGCGTGGGACGCGGTGGCACCGCGGGCCCGCGGAGGCGGTGCCGCGGGGCTCGGGCATGATCCTGCGCACAGGACGGGCAGCCGGAGGTGAGCGTGAGCCGACCGTCGCCGGGCGCGGCGCGCCCCACGATCCGCGACATCGCGCGGGTGGCGGGGGTGTCGAAGGCGTCGGTGTCCTACGCCCTCAACGACCTGCCGGGGGTGTCCGCGGCCACCCGGGAGCGGGTGCTGCTGGCCGCGCGGGAGCTGGGCTGGCGGCCCAGCGCGGCGGCCCGCTCCCTCTCGCACGCCCGCGCGCACGCCGTGGGCCTGGCGGTGGCGCGCGACGTGGAACTGCTGGGCGAGGAGCCGTACTACATGCGCCTGGTGGCCGGCATGGAGGGCGTGCTGGCCACGGAGTCGGTCTCCCTGCTGATGACGGTGGTCCCCGACGCCGACACCGCGGTGGACGTGCTGCGGCGCTGGTGGGCGGAGCGCCGCGTGGACGGCGTGGTGCTCACCGACCTGCTGGTCGAGGACCCGCGACTGGCCCTGGTGACGGAGCTGGGGGTGCCGAGCGTGGTGCGCGGCGGCCGGGAGGAGGAGGAGCCGGGCGGCGGTGCCGGCACGGTGGCGGTGTCGGTGGAGGAGGAGCGCGAGCCGTTCGAGCGGGTCGTGGAGCACCTGCTGCTGCGGGGGCACCGGCGGCTGGCGCGGGTCAGCGGGCCGCCCGAGTACCGCCACACGCGCCGGCGTGACCGCGCGTGGCAGGAGGTGACGACCGCGGCGCTGGGCGCCGAGCAGGAGGTCGTCGTCGCCGACTACTCCGCCCGCGGGGGCCTGGAGGCGACGCGGGCGCTGCTGGCTCGGCCGCGACCGCCGACGGCGGTGCTGTACGACAACGACGTCATGGCGGCCACGGTGGTCGCGGAACGGCGCTCGCTGGGGGTGGCGGTGCCCGCCGACCTGGCGGTGGTGGCCGGCGAGGACTCGATCCTGTGCCGGCTGGCCGACCCCGGCATCACGGCGCTGCGCCGAGACGTGGTGGCCGACGGCGCCGCCACGGCGCGGCTGCTGCTGGACCTGCTGGCGGGCCGGGCGCCGCGGCCGCTGCTGCTGGCTCCGCGCGAGCTGGTCGTGCGGGGCAGCTCCGGTTCGGTGCTCACACCTCGAGCAGGAGGGTGACCGGCCCGTCGTTCACCAGCTCGACGGCCATGTCGGCGCCGAAGCGGCCGGCGGCCACGGGCACGCCCGCGGCGCGGAGGGCGGCGGCGACGGCGTCGACGAGGGGCTCGGCGACGGGACCGGGGGCGGCGGCCGCCCAGCTGGGGCGGCGCCCCTTGCGGGTGTCGCCGTAGAGGGTGAACTGGCTGACGAGCAGGACGCCCGCACCGGCGTCGAGCACCGAGCGCTCCCCGCGCAGGACGCGCAGCTCGGCGACCTTGCGGGCGAGGCGCTCGGCCTGGCCGGGACCGTCGCCGTGGGTGACGCCCACCAGGACGAGCAGGCCGGGGCCGTCCAGGGCGCCGGTCTCCTCGCCGTCGACGGTGACCCGGGCCCGGCTGACGCGCTGCACGACGGCTCTCACGGGAACAGCCTGGCGCACGGCCGACGGGGTGAACGGAGGGGGTGGGGGCGGTGAACCGGACGCGTCGTCACGGTTGCGCGCCTACGATCGAGCGGTGCTCGACGTCCCCGTGGTGATCCCCCTGACCCTGCTCGCGCTGGGCGTGGGGACGCTGGGCTGCCTGGTGCGCCCGCGCTGGGACGTGGCGGTGGTGACGGGGCTGCTGAGCGCGGTGTGGACCCGCGTCAACGGGCCGGTGGAGGGTCGGATCCTGCACACCTGGACGGCGGACCGGGGCTTCACCGAGGCGGACGTGCTCTCCGTGCTGGCGCTGCTGGCCGTGGGCACGGCGCTGCTGCGGTGCGGGCTGCGCATGGTGCGCGGCGCGCGGCCGGGCCCGTCGGCCGGCCCGCGCGGGACGGCGTGGGGCCCGGAGGCTCACCAGGGGCCGTAGGGGCCACCCTGGCGGCGCTCGTCGCGGCCGGGCCCGCGGCGCCCGCCGAACTGCCGCACGGCGGGACGCACGTCCGCCATGTACACGGCGGCGGCGACCACGGAGACGATGCCCAGCAGGCCGGGCAGACCGGCCGCGGAGATCGGCGGCAGGGACACGAAGCCGATGGCCGCGGCGACCGCGAGCACCGCGACCCAGAAGGTCTTGGTGCGCTTGCCGGCGGCGACGAACGAGCCCGCGGGGCGGCGCAGGGCGTCGACCAGCGCCCACGCCGCGAGGGCGAACGCCGCGAAGGCGATCACGAGGAGCACGCCGAACTGGACGGTGCCGACGAGTGAGGTCACACCTGGATCCTACGGTCGGGACCGCCGCGGGGTTCCCCCGTCGCGGCGGCGGCGGCCCCGCGCACGGGCGGCTCACCCGATCGGCGGAGCCCGCTGCGCGCGGCGCCGGGGACCTCCCCGGGGAACCGCCCCGGGGCGTCAGCGGCCGCCCGGCAGCGCGTCCTCCACGGAGGCGATCCCCTCGCGGTAGCGACGGGTGATCTCGTCGGTGCAGGCGTCCATGACCTCCTGCACGCGGTGGCGGTCGGCGGACAGCTCGTGCTCCAGGCCCAGCAGGCGCTCCCGGGCGGCGGCCAGCTGCTCGTCGTCCATGGCCGTCAGGTCCGACAGGTGCGGGTCGGCGACGGCGGCCTCGGCGCGGCGGCGGTGCTCCCCCACGCGGCTGGGCTGCACCGTGGTGTGCCGGCCCATGCCGTGGTTCGTGCGGCGCGGGTCCGCCAGCACGTCGGTCAGGCGGGCCACCAGCTCGGCGTCGGTGCGCGCGGCGGACACGTCCGTGCCGCCGTCGACGCCGGAGCGCTGCTGCAGCTCGGCACCGAGCAGGTCCAGGCGGCCCTGCAGCAGCCGGCGGGCGTAGGAGAGGTCGGCCTCCTCCTGCTCGGCCAGGGTGCGCCGCTCGCGCAGCTCCGCGAGGTCGACGGTGCGCAGGTCCGCGACGAACTCCGGGGCGAGCACCCGGTCGAGCGCCCGGCGCCCGCCCCGCTGATACCCGCTGACGTGCTCCTCGTCCATGCCGGCCTCCGCTCCCCGATCAGACTCATCGCTCTGGGCGATCAGCGCGCCACCGTGCGTGCGCGTTCTGAGGATAGGCCCCCGCGGTGCGTCAGGGGGCGACCACGACCTCCTGCGCCGCCGCGAGCGGCCGGTGCTGCTCCCCCGCGGCCGAGCCGGCCACCGCGAACAGCGGCGCGTCCACCGGCACGGACCGCTTGAGCACCGCGAGGGCGACCGGTCCCAGCTCGTGGTGGCGCGCGGCCGTCGTCACGCGCCCCACGGCGCGCTCCGGGCCACCGGCGAGGACCACGTCGTCGCCGCGGCCGGGCAGGTCGTGGGAGGAGCCGTCCAGGTGCAGCAGCACCAGCCGGCGCGGCGGACGGCCCAGGTTGTGCACCTTGGCGACGGTCTCCTGCCCGCGGTAGCAGCCCTTGTGCAGGTGCACGGCCGTGCGCAGCCAGTCCAGCTCGTGCGGGATGGAGCGCTCGTCGGTCTCCATGCCCAGGCGCGGCCGCCACGCCTCCACGCGCAGCGCCTCGGCCGCCCAGCTGCCCGCCGGCCGCCGGCCCGCCACCCGGGCCGCCAGCTCGGCGCGCGGCACGAGCACCTCCCGCCAGGGCCGCTCGGCGCCCGGGTGCAGCGGGGTGGGCACGGCCGCGTAGCTCGCGGTGTCGGCCGCACCGCCCTCGTTCGCCGGGACGGGCCCGGGCCAGGGGTCCACCCACACCGGCCCGGCGCCGTCGCCCGGCTCCCTGCTCGACTCCCCCAGGACGGCCCACTCGGCGGTGACGTCCTCGACCTCCACGCGCAGCGCGAAGCGCATCTTCAGCAGCCACGCGACCAGCGGCTCCCGCTCGGCGGCCTCGACCGTGATCCAGGTGGCCCCACCGTCGTCGAGCAGGTGCAGGTCGTGCTCGATCCGGCCGGTCGGGCTCAGCACCAGGCTCTCGGTGCTGGTGCCGGCCGGCAGGCCGGTCAGGGCCTGGCTGGTGGTGCTGTGCAGCCAGCTGAGCCGGTCCGGGCCGCTGACGCGCACCACGCCGCGGTGGGACAGGTCCACGACGGCCTCGCCGCGCACGAGGGCGCGCTGCTCGGCCACCGGGTCGCCGTAGTGCCAGGCGGTGCCCGCGTCGGCGCCCTCCGCGGCGACAGCTCCGGGCAGGTCGAGCAGCGGCGAGCGCCGCACGGGGGCGGGGGCGGGGGTCTCGGTGCTCACGGTTCCTCCGGCGTCTGGGGGGTGGGGCCGGCGCCGCAGGCGGCGCAGCGTCCGCGCAGCGCCAGGTGCGCGACGTCGGCGGTGAACCCGGTGCGCCGGCGCAGGTCGGCGGCCAGCTCGGCGGCCGCGTCGGCCGGGGCCTCGGCGACGGCCCCGCACCCGTCGCACACCAGGTGCAGGTGGCCGCCGTGCTCGACGGCGTGGAAGGTGTCGGCGCGCCGGTCCAGCGCGGTGCGGGCCACCAGGCCCAGCTCCTCCAGCAGGGCCAGGGCGCGGTAGACCGTGGAGGCGTCCACGGCGGGCGCGGCGCCGTCGGCGCGCAGGTCCGCCAGCACCTCCTCGGGCGTGGCGTGGCCCAGGCGGCGCACGGACGACAGGACGCGCTCGCGCTGGGGGGTGCGGCGGAGCCCCCGCGCGTGCAGGGCCTCGCCGAGCGGGGCGGGGAGCGCGGGCGTCAGGACACCCGCTTCAGCCGCGCCGACGCGTAGCTGCGCATCGGGTGGCCGCCGAGCGCGACGTCCAGCGCCCACAGCAGGTCGCCCTCCACGAGCCCGTACATGCGCGTGGCGGCGGTGTACTCGTGGGCGGTGGTGGTGCGGGCGACCACGTCGGTGGACAGGTCGATGCGCGGGCCGGTGGCCTCGCCGACGAGGACCTCCACGACACCGGTGGGGTGGGCCAGCACGACCTCCAGGTCCACCGGGCGGGGTCCGTCGGCGGGCGCGGGGGCCGCCGGGTCCAGCGGGCGCGGGCGCCAGTAGCCGGTCTCGACGTCGAGGGGGTCGGTGGTGCTGCCCGCCTCGTCGAGGGCCCACGTGGTGGAGGTGTAGCTCAGGAAGTCGCGCCCGTCGTGGGAGAACTCCACGACCTGCCCGAAGCGGGTGTCCTCACCGCGCGCGGGGTGGCCGAGGACGCCGGCGCCCTCCCAGCGGCCCAGCAGCCAGGACAGCGGGACCAGCGGGAGCGGCGTGTCGGTGCGCAGGGGCACGGGTGCTCCGGCCACGGCTCAGCGCTGTCCCTTGTAGAGGCGGTACACCACGAAGCCGGCGAACCACGCGATCACGATGCTGACCACGATCAGCAGGACGAGGAAGAAGACTTCGAGCGCGTGCACCCTGCGAGCGTACCCGCGCGCCGGCCGCCGGGGCCGCGGACGTGGGCGGCCTCACGTCCGGCCCGGACCCGCGCCCGCCGCCCCGCCCGCGGCCTCACAGCAGCAGCAGGCGCCCCACCAGGTAGGCGCCGCCGCCGGCGAGCGCCACCGGCGCGGCGGCCACCGCGAAGGCGGCGGGCACGCTCCCGGCGGCGGGCAGGCGCGCGGAGTGCGCCCGCCAGGCGGCTGCCGCCAGGCCCGCCCCAGCGCCGGCGACGATGCCCGCCACCGCCCACCGGGCGGGCGGGACGATCCCGGCGCCGCCCAGGGCCACGGTCGCCGAACCGGCCAGCCAGCCGGTCAGCGCACCCGCGAGCAGCGCGACCGGGCCGGCGACGCGCAGCGGCCAGCTGGTGGCGCACACGGCGACGGCGACGGCGAGGGCGGCGAGGACCACCGGTGCCAGGGGGGCGCCCGCGTACGTGGCGGGCACGGCGACCCAGCAGGCGGCCAGGACCGCCAGCGCCTGCCCGGTCACGGCGGCGGTGACGGACTCGACCAGCCGGGGCCGGCCGTCGCGGCGGGCCAGCTGGTGGACGAAGGCCCCCAGCAGGGACAGGGCCGCCACGGCGGGCAGCCCGGCCAGCGGCCCGCCCCCCACCGCGTCGCGGCCGGCCAGGACCGCCACCGCGGTCGCGGCCGCCGCGACCAGCCCCGTCAGCGCCACCACGGAGGTCGTGCCGCGCGGGGAGGGCAGGCTCAGCAGCTCCGGCCAGCCGGCGGCGAGCAGCGCGCTGACCAGGACCGCGGCGAGGGCGAGCACGACCGGCCCGGCGAAGGCGGCCAGCGCGACGAGGGCGGCCAGGGCGAGCGTGGTCGTCGCCGTCGCGGAGGGAGTCACCCCGCGATCCTCCCGCACACCCCTGCCGGGCACCGCACCGCCGCGGTCGGTGCGGTGCGGTGCCGCGCGGGCGGTGCGCGGACCGGCACGGGGTGGCCGGCCGGTAAACTGCAGGTTCGGCGGGGCGCCCGGGCGCCCCCTCCAGGCGGACGGAGGGCGGGAGACCGGGTGGCCCAGATCCTCGTGCTGACGAACGCGCTGACGCCCTCCACCGAGGTGCTGCCGGCGCTGGGGCTGCTGCCGCACAGCGTCCGCGTGCTGCCGGCGGAGGCGTCGGTCCTGGTGGACGGCCCCCCGTCGGACGCCGTGCTGGTCGACGGGCGCCGCGAGCTGGCCGCCGCCCGCTCGCTGTGCCGGCTGCTGCGCACCACCGGGCTGTCGCAGCCCCTGCTGCTGGTGCTGACCGAGGGCGGCATGGCCGCGGTCGCCGCGGACTGGGGCGCCGACGACGTCCTGCTCGACACCTGCGGGCCGGCCGAGCTGGACGCGCGGCTGCGGCTGGCGGCCGGGCGCGCCCACGGCGTGGCGGCCGAGGCGCCGGACGCGGGCGCCGGGGAGATCCGGGCCGGGGACGTCGTCATCGACGAGACCGCCTACTCGGCGCGGGTGCGCGGGCGCCAGCTGGACCTGACGTACAAGGAGTTCGAGCTGCTGAAGCACCTCGCCCAGCACCCCGGCCGGGTGTTCACCCGCGCCCAGCTGCTGCAGGAGGTGTGGGGCTACGACTACTTCGGCGGCACCCGCACCGTGGACGTCCACGTGCGGCGCCTGCGGGCGAAGCTGGGCGCCGAGCACGAGGGCGCCATCGGCACGGTCCGCAACGTGGGGTACCGGTTCGTCTCCCACGGCCGCGAGGGCGCGGGCGCACCGGCCGGCGACGCACCGGCCGGCGACGCACCGGCCGGCGACGCACCGGGCGAGGAGCTGCTGGACGACGAGGCGGCGCCGGGCTTCCCGGCGAGCGGCGGGACCGACGGGTCGCCGGGCGCGGCCGGCGCGGTGCCCCGGCCGCTGCGCAGCGCCCCGCGGCCGAGGTGAGCGGCCAGGTGGGCGGCCAGGTGGGTGGCGAGGCGGGTGGCGAGGCGGGTGCGCGCCGCCTCGAGGTCGTGGACGGCCCGGTGGCGCCGGCGGTGCGCGCGGGGGTGGAGCGGCTGGCCGCCGCGGTCTCGGCGGCCGACGGCACGGACGCCGTGAGCGAGGACGCCCTGCTGCGGCTGCGCACGGGCGGCGACGGTGTGCGGCACCTGCTGCTGCACGCCCCGGTGGACGGGGCGGCGGCCGGCGACGCGGCCGGCGGGTCGGTGCCGGCCGGGTACGCGCAGCTGGCGGTGGCCGGGGAGGACCTGGCGGGCGAGCTGCTGGTGCACCCGTCGGCGCGCCGGCGCGGGCACGGGCGCGCCCTGCTGGAGCGGGTGGGTGAGCTGGCCGCGGGCCGGCGCGCGCTGCTGTGGGCGCACGGGGACTCCCCCGCCGCCGCGGCGCTGGCCGCGGGCGCGGGCTGGGAGCGCGCGCGCGAGCTGCTGCGCATGCAGCGCGCCACCGCCGGGCTGGCGGAGCTCGCCGAGCCGGCCCTGCCGCCCGGGGTGCGGGTGCGCCCGTTCGTCCCGGGTGCCGACGAGGCGGCGTGGACGGCCCTGAACGCGGCGGCGTTCGCGCAGCACCCCGAGCAGGGCCGCTGGACGGTGGAGGACCTGCGGCTGCGCGAGGGCGAGGAGTGGTTCGACCCGTCGGTCCTCCTGCTGGCGCAGGGGTCGGAGGGGCTGCTGGGGTTCTGCTGGATGAAGGTGCAGCCGCACGTCTCGGAGCTGTACGTGCTGGGGGTGCACCCGGGCGCGGCGGGGCGCGGGCTGGGGCGGGCGCTGCTGGTGCGGGGGCTGCGCGCGGTGGCGGGGCCGGGGGCGCCGGGCGAGGTGGAGCTGTACGTGGACGGCGGCAACGTCCCCGCGGTGCGGCTGTACGAGGCGCTGGGCTTCGCGCGGGCCGCGGTGGACGTGCAGTACGCGAGCGCGCCGGGGTCCTGAGCCCGCCGCGCTCGCGCCGCCCGCGCGCCGCTCTCCCGTCGACGGGGCGTCGAGCGCGCGTCACGCGCCGTGCGGGCGCCTCGCCCGAACGGGGTCCACGCGCCCGCCGGTGGCAGGATGAACTCCATGACGGCGACGACCCGGGCCGGTTCTGCCGCCCCGCTCCCTGCGATCCCCCGCACCGACGAGCCGGTGGAGCTCCCCGAGGACCGCTTCGCCGACCGCGAGCTGTCCTGGCTGGCGTTCAACGAGCGCGTGCTGGAGATGGCGGAGGACCCGAACACCCACCTGCTGGAACGGGCCCGGTTCCTGTCGATCTTCGCGAACAACCTCGACGAGTTCTTCATGGTGCGGGTGGCGGGCCTGAAGCGCCGCATCGCCACCGGCCTGGCGGTCACCGCCGCCAGCGGCCTGGAGCCGCGCGAGGTGCTGGACGCCATCTCCGTGCGCGCCCACGAGCTGACCGAGCGGCAGGCGAACGCGTTCCTGGAGGGCGTGCGCCCGGCGCTGGCCGAGGCCGGCATCACCATCGTGCACTGGGACGACCTGTCCCCCAACGAGCAGGTGCGCCTGCACGGCTTCTTCCGCGACCAGGTGTTCCCGGTGCTGACGCCGCTGGCGGTGGACCCGGCGCACCCGTTCCCGTACATCTCGGGCCTGTCGCTGAACCTCGCGGTGGTGGTGCGCAACCCCACCACCGACAAGGAGCACTTCGCGCGCGTGAAGGTGCCGCCGCTGCTGCCGCGCTTCGTGGCGGTGGCGCAGGCGGACGGCGAGGACGCGCGCTCGGCGCGGTTCGTGCCTCTGGAGGACGTCATCTCCGTGCACCTGGACCAGCTGTTCCCGGGCATGGAGGTCGTGCAGCACCACACGTTCCGCGTCACCCGCAACGAGGACCTCGAGGTCGAGGAGGACGACGCGGAGAACCTGCTGCAGGCGCTGGAGAAGGAGCTGCTGCGGCGCCGCTTCGGCCCGCCGGTGCGCCTGGAGGTCGCCTCGGACATCGACCCCACGGTGCGCGAGCTGCTGGTGCGCGAGCTGGGCGTGTCCGAGCAGGAGGTGTACGAGCTGCCCGAGCCGCTGGACCTGCGGGGCCTGGGCGACATCGCGGACATCGACCGCCCGGAGCTGAAGTACCCGAAGTTCGTCGCGCGCACCCACCGCGACCTCACCGACGGCGCGGAGACCGCCAAGCCGTCGGACGTGTTCGGCGCGATCCGCAACCGCGACGTGCTGCTGCACCACCCGTACGACTCGTTCTCCACGAGCGTGCAGGCGTTCCTGGAGCAGGCGGCGGCCGACCCGCGCGTCCTGGCCATCAAGCAGACCCTGTACCGCACCTCCGGCGACTCCCCCATCGTCGACGCCCTCATCGACGCCGCCGAGGCCGGCAAGCAGGTGCTGGCTCTGGTGGAGATCAAGGCCCGCTTCGACGAGCAGGCGAACATCACGTGGGCGCGCAAGCTGGAGCAGGCGGGCGTGCACGTCGTGTACGGCCTGGTGGGCCTGAAGACCCACGCGAAGCTGAGCCTCGTGGTGCGCCAGGAGCCCGGTGGCCTGCGCCGCTACTGCCACGTCGGCACCGGCAACTACAACCCCAAGACGGCCCGCCTCTACGAGGACATGGGGCTGCTGACGGACGACCCGCAGGTGGGTGAGGACCTGACGCGGCTGTTCAACCAGCTGTCGGGGTACGCGCCGAAGACCGCCTACAAGCGCCTGCTCGTGGCGCCGCGCTCGCTGCGCACGGGCCTGATCGACCGCGTGGACCGCGAGATCGACAACCACCGCCAGGGCCTGCCCGCGGGCGTGCGCATCAAGGTGAACTCCATCGTCGACGAGGCGGTCATCGACGCGCTGTACCGCGCCTCGCGGGCGGGCGTGCCGGTGGACGTGGTGGTGCGCGGCATCTGCGCGCTGAAGCCGGGCGTGCCGGGGCTGAGCGAGAACATCCGGGTGCGCAGCATCCTGGGTCGCTTCCTGGAGCACAGCCGCGTCTTCTGGTTCGCCTCGGGCGGTGACCCGGTGGTGATGATCGGCAGCGCGGACATGATGCACCGCAACCTGGACCGCCGGGTGGAGGCGGTGGTGCGGCTGACCGACCCGCGGCACGTGCGCGAGGTCTCGCAGCTGCTGGACGAGTGCATGAGCGACTCGACGGCCTCGTGGCACCTGGGACCGGACGGGACGTGGACGCGGCACCACCTGGACGCCGACGGCCGGTCGCTGACGGACATGCAGGAGCACATCATCGCGACCCGTCCCGGCCGCCGGCCGTCCCCGCGACGCCGGTGACGGCGGCCGCTGTCCGAGCCGGCGCGCCGGCGACCGTCGAGGCGGCCGGCTGCGTGGTGGTGCGTCGCGGCCGGGGCGGTGAGCCGCAGGTGCTGCTGGTGCACCGCCCCGCCACGCCGCGCCACGGCCGCGACTGGTCCTGGCCCAAGGGGAAGCTGGAGGAGGGCGAACCGCACGCGGTGGCCGCGGTGCGCGAGACGCTGGAGGAGACCGGCTGCCGGGTGCTGCTGACGCGGCCGCTGCCGGAGCTGCGCTACCGCGTCGAGGGCGGCCGGCGCAAGCGGGTGCGCTACTGGCTGGCGTTCGCCGCCCCCGGGGAGGTGGCGGGCACGCCGTCGCCCGAGGAGGTCGACGAGGTCCGCTGGTGCTCGGCGGAGCAGGCTCGGGAACTGCTGACGTACCCGCACGACGTGCGCGTGCTGGACGCGGCCCTGGCGGCGGCGAAGGTGCGCACCTGGCCGGTGCTGCTGCTGCGGCACGCCAAGGCGGTGGCGCGCGACCGGTGGCGGGGGGCGGAGGACGCGGACCGCCCGCTGCTGGACCGCGGGCACGAGCAGGCGCACGCGCTGGCGCCGCTGCTGGGGTGCTTCGACGTGCGCGAGGCCGTGACGTCGCCGTGGGCGCGGTGCGTCCAGACGCTGCTGCCGGCCGCCGACACCGCCTCGTGGCGGCTGCGGGAGGACGAGGCGCTGAGCGAGGAGGGTTTCGAGGCGGCCCCGGCCGGGGTGGGTGCCGTGCTGGACGGGGCGCTGGCCTCGGGCCGGGGGACGGTGCTCTGCTCGCACCGGCCGGTGCTGCCGGTGCTGCAGGAGCGGCTCGCCGCCGTGGCCGGGGACGGTGAGCGGGCGCTGCTGCGGCGCAAGCTCTCCAAGGGGGAGTTCGTCGTCGCGCACGTGGCGGGACGGGGCGCCGAGGCGCGCGTGGTGGCCGTGGAGCGGCACGCGCCCCCGGCCGGCCGCTGAGCCGGGGCCTCGGCACGCCCGGCCCACCCCGGTGCGCCGGATGCGCACCGGCCGTCGGAAACCGGTGACCCTCTGTTCAAACGTTCACCCGTTCACCTGGACGTTGGCCCCAGTCCCCGAACTCGACCCGATCACGCCGCCCCCGGTTAACCCGCCGTTCACCCTCGGCCGGGTATCACGTCACCTCGGCTGCTTACCGTCCTCGCACGTCAGATCCGGTTGGCGCTGCCCCGCGCCGGCCCGTCGAGCGAAAGCGAGCCTCATCCGTGAACCGCAGGACCTTCCGCCGCGCCGCCGTCCCGGCCGCCCTCGCCCTGTCCCTGGGCCTCGCCGCCTGCAGCGGTGAGAACGAGACGACCACCACCGGCGGCGAGGGGACGAGCACCTCGGACCTCAGCGGCAGCATCGCCGGCGCCGGCGCCAGCACCCAGACCGCCGCGCAGCAGACCTGGGCCGCCGGCTTCAACGCCGAGAACCCCGACGTCACGGTGAACTACGACCCGGTCGGTTCCGGCGCGGGCCGCGAGCAGTTCCTCAACGGCGGCGTGCCGTTCGCCGGCTCCGACGCCTACCTGGACGAGGAGGAGCTGGCCGCCTCGGAGGAGCGCTGCGCCGGCGGCAACGCCATCGACCTGCCGGTCTACGTCTCCCCCATCTCCGTGGCCTACAACCTGCCCGGTGTGGAGAACCTGCAGCTGTCGCCCACCACCCTGGCGAACATCTTCAACGGCACCATCACCACCTGGAACGACCCGGCGATCACCGCGGACAACCCGGGCGCCACCCTGCCGGACACGCGCATCAACCCGGTGCACCGCTCCGACGACTCGGGCACCACCGAGAACTTCACCGACTACCTGCACGCCACCGCCCCCGAGGCGTGGACCGCCGAGCCCGACGGCGAGTGGCCGCTGCAGACCGGCGAGGCCGCCCAGGGCACCTCCGGCGTGGTGCAGGCCATCGGCGCCGGCGAGGGCTCCATCGGCTACGCGGACGAGAGCCAGGTCGCCGCCAGCGACCTGCAGGCCGCCGCCCTGAAGGTCGGCGAGAACTGGGTCGCCCCCAGCGCCGAGGCCGCCGCCACCGCGCTGGACTCCTCCAGCCGCGTCGAGGGCCGCCCCGAGGGCGACATCGCCATCGAGATCGACCGCACCACCACCGCGGACGGCGCCTACCCGCTGTTCATCGTCTCCTACGCGATCGCCTGCACCGCGTACGAGGACGCCACCCAGGGCGAGCTCGTCAAGTCGTACCTGACCTACGTCACCAGCGAGGAGGGCCAGCAGGCCGCGGCCGAGCGCGCCGGGTCCGCCCCCATCTCCGACCAGCTGCGCGAGGACATCACCACCTCGCTCGACATGATCGGCGCCTGAGCCAGACCCCAGAACCGCACAGGGGCGGGCGGCCACGACGGCCGCCCGCCCCTTCCCGCAGCAGGCGCGGACCGCACCGCGCACCGCCCCCCACCAGGAGGACCCCCGGGTGAGCACCCCGACCCAGCAGCCGACCCGAGACCCCGGACCGGGCGGCAGAGGCACCCTCGCCACCGGGACCACCCGCAAGGGCGACGCCGTCTTCAAGGGCACCTCGACCGGGGCGGGCGTGCTGATCCTGCTCGTCCTGGCCGGCGTGGCGGCCTTCCTCATCGGCCAGTCCATCCCCGCGCTCACGGCCTCGCCCGAGGACCTGCCGGAGGGGCAGACGGTCACCGCGTACGTGTGGCCGCTGCTGTTCGGCACCGTCCTGGCCGCGATCATCGCGCTGCTGGTCGCCACCCCGATCGCCGTGGGGATCGGCCTGTTCATCTCGCACTTCGCGCCGCGCCGCGCTGCGCAGACCCTGGGCTACCTCGTCGACCTGCTGGCTGCCGTGCCCAGCATCGTCTACGGCATCTGGGGCGCCGTGGTGCTGTCCGCGTGGCTGGTGCCGATCTACCAGTGGCTGGAGCGCAACGCCGGCTTCCTGCCCTTCTTCGACGGGCCGGCCCTGCCCTCGGGCCGCACGATGCTCACCGCCGGCCTGGTGCTGGCCGTGATGATCCTGCCGATCATCACGGCCCTGTCGCGCGACGTCTTCCTGCAGACGCCGCGGCTGCACGAGGAGGCCGCCCTGGCCCTGGGCGCCACCCGCTGGGAGATGATCCGGTACGCCGTGATCCCCTACGGCCGTTCCGGCGTCGTCAGCGCCGCGATGCTCGGCCTGGGCCGCGCGCTCGGCGAGACGATGGCCGTGGCGCTGGTGCTCTCCGGCGCGCGCATCATCACGTTCGACCTGATCGGCGCCGCGAACCCGCTGACCATCGCCGCGAACATCGCACTGGCCTTCCCCGAGTCCTCGGGCCTGACCACGAACACCCTCATCGCCAGCGGCCTGGCCCTGTTCATCATCACGTTCCTGGTGAACTTCGCCGCCCGCTGGATCGTCTCGCGCTCCGGAGCCAAGGCATGACCACCACCACCGGCAAGTCCCCCCGCGAGGTGCTGGCGGCCGTCGACCAGCCGCTGTCGAAGGCCGCGCTGCCGGGCTGGACGCCGTGGGCGCTGCTGGCCGCCTCCGTCCTGGTCGCCGTCGCGGTGCTGCTGCCCGGCGGCACCTCGATCGCCGCCGTCGCCGTCCTCACCGCGATCGTGCACCTGGTGCTCACCGGCGCGGTCTCCCGCGCCAAGGAGGGCCCCCGCAAGGCCAAGGACCGCGTCGTCACCGCCCTGGTGACGATCGCGTTCCTGCTGGCGATGGTGCCGCTGGTCTCCGTCGTCTGGACGGTCGTGTCCAACGGCGCCGCGCGCTTCGACGCCACCTTCTTCACGTGGTCCATGCAGGGCGTCCTCGGTGAGGGCGGCGGGGGCCTGCACGCCATCTGGGGCACGATCCTCGTCACCCTGATCGCGACGCTGATCTCCGTGCCCGTCGGCCTGCTGACGGCCGTGTACCTCGTCGAGTACGGCGGCAAGTCCACCCTGGCGCGCGCCATCACGTTCCTCGTGGACGTCATGACGGGCATCCCCTCCATCGTCGCCGGCCTCTTCGTCGCGGCCCTGTTCGTGATCCTCGTGGGCCCGGGCACGAAGCTGGGCATCATGGGCTCCATCGCCCTGTCCGTGCTGATGATCCCGGTCGTGGTGCGCTCCACCGAGGAGATGCTCAAGCTGGTCCCCAACGACCTGCGCGAGGCCGCCTACGCCCTCGGCGTGCCGAAGTGGCGCACGATCATCAAGGTCGTGCTGCGCACCAGCATCTCCGGCATCGCCACCGGCATCACCCTGGCCGTGGCCCGCGTGGCCGGCGAGACCGCCCCGCTGCTGGTGACGGTGGGCACGACGGTTGCGACGAACTTCAACCCGTTCGAGGGCCGCATGGCGACCCTGCCGGTGTACGCCTACTACAGCTACACGCAGCCCGGCGTCCCGCCGCAGCCGGGCATCGACCGGGCGTGGACGGCCGCGCTGGTCCTGATCATCCTGGTGATGGCCCTGAACCTCGCTGCCCGGATGATCTCCCGCTTCTTCTCCCCCAAGGCCGGTCGCTGAGCGGCTCCCGCCGGCGCACCCCGAAGAGATCGACCAAGGAGCCGACGTGGCCAAGCTCATCGACGTGAGCGACCTGAACATCTACTACGGCGACTTCCTCGCCGTGGACAGCGTCAACATGACCATCGAGCCGCGGGCCGTGACCGCGCTCATCGGTCCCTCCGGCTGCGGGAAGTCCACCTTCCTGCGCTCGCTGAACCGCATGCACGAGGTCATCCCCGGTGCCCGTGTCGAGGGCAAGGTCGTCATGGACGGCCAGGACCTCTACGACAAGGACGTGGACCCGGTCGCGGTGCGCCAGCACATCGGGATGGTCTTCCAGCGGCCCAACCCGTTCCCGACGATGTCCATCTACGAGAACGTCGCCGCGGGCGTGCGCCTGAACGCCAAGCGCATGAAGAAGAGCGACATGGACGAGCTCGTGGAGTCCTCGCTGCGCGGGGCGAACCTGTGGAACGAGGTGAAGGACCGCCTCGACAAGCCCGGCATGGGCCTCTCGGGCGGGCAGCAGCAGCGCCTGTGCATCGCCCGGGCCATCGCGATCCGTCCGTCGGTGCTGCTGATGGACGAGCCGTGCTCGGCGCTGGACCCGATCTCAACCCTCGCGGTGGAGGACCTCATCGGTGAGCTGAAGAACGAGTACACGATCGTGATCGTGACCCACAACATGCAGCAGGCCGCGCGCGTGTCCGACCAGACCGGCTTCTTCAACCTGTCGGGCGTGGGCAAGCCCGGCCAGCTCGTCGAGATGGACAGCACCTCGACGATCTTCTCCAACCCGTCGCAGAAGGCGACCGAGGACTACATCTCCGGCCGCTTCGGCTGACCGGCGACCCCGCACGCGCGAGCGCCCGGNNNCGGGCGCTCGCGCGTGCGGGCCCGGCTCAGACCAGCGAGAACAGCCGCAGCAGGAGTGCCGTGCCCGCGGCGAGGGCGGCCGCGGCGGGCAGCGTGAGCGCCCACGCGGTGAGCATCGAGCGGGCGACCTCCCAGCGGACCGCGGACGCCCGGCGGGTCACCCCCACACCGATGATCGCCGAGGAGATCGTCTGGGTCGTGGACACCGGGGCGTGGAAGCCCAGTGCCGCGACGTACAGCACCGAGGCCGAGACCGCCTCGGCGGTGAAGCCCCGGGCGGGGTCGAGCTGGATGAGGCGCCGGCCGAGCGTGCGGATGATGCGCCACCCGCCCGCGTAGGTGCCGGCGCTGATGGCCACCGCGGCGGCGACCCGCACCCACAGCGGGACGGAGAAGTCCTCGCTGGAGTGGTACCCCCCGGCGATCAGCGCCAGCACGATCACCCCCATGGTCTTCTGCGCGTCCTGCAGCCCGTGGCCGAGGGCCATCGCGGACGCCGAGACGGTCTGGGCCAGGCGGAAGCGCCGGTGCGTCGGCCCGGGCGCGGAGCGGCGGAAGGCCCACAGGACGGCGAGCATCACCAGGTAGGCCAGGGCGAAGCCGATCAGCGGCGAGAGGACCATCGGCACCACGACCATGTCGAGCACGACCTCCCAGTGCACGACGGCGCCCGTCACCAGCCCGGTCCCGGCGAGCGCGCCGACGAGGGCGTGGGAGGCGGAGGAGGGCAGTCCTCGCCACCAGGTGATCAGCTGCCAGCCGATCGCCGCGACGAGCGCGATCAGGACGAGCCACAGGGCGCCGGGGCCGACCCCGACGTCGATGATCCCGTCGCCGATGGTCTCGGCGACGCCGGTGCCGAGGAACGCGCCGACGAAGTTGCACAGGGTGGCCAGCCCCAGCGCCACCCGCGGCGTCAGGGCCCGCGTGGAGATCGAGGTGGCGATGGCGTTGGCGGCGTCGTGGAAGCCGTTGGTGAAGTCGAAGACGAGCGCCACGACCACGACGACCACGACGAGCAGGAGGGCGAGCTCCACGGGGTCAGGACTCCTTGATCGCGATCAGCTCCACCGCGTGGGCGACGTCCTCGAAGGCGTCCGCGGTGCTCTCGAGCTTCTCGACGACCTCCTTGAGCTTCAGGACCGTGATCGCGTCGTGCTCCCCGCCGAGGATCGTGGTGAGGAGACCGCGGTGGATCTGGTCCGCCTGGTTCTCCAGGCGGTTCACCTCCACCCAGTAGTCGGACAGGGCACGCGGGGTGTTCAGCCGCGGCAGCGCCTCGCAGGTCAGCTCCGCCTGCCGGGCGATCACCTGCACGAGGTCCCCCACGGCGGGCGGCAGGTCCCCCACCCGGTAGATCAGGATGAGGTCGACGGCCGCGTGCATGAGGTCCAGGCAGTCGTCGAGGCGGGACGCGAGCCGGTGGATGTCCTCGCGGTCGAAGGGCGTGACGAAGGAGGTGTGGAGCCGGCGCAGCACCGCGTGGGCGGCTTCGTCCCCGGAGTGCTCGATCTCCTCCATGCGGCGGGCGAGGTCGACGCGCCGCACCTGGTCGCTGCCGAGGAACTCGGTGAGGACGGCCGCGGCCTCGACGAGGACCTCGCCGGTGCGGGTGAAGAGCTCGAAGAAGCTCTCGTCCCGGGGGGTGAGTCGAAAACGCACTGGGGCTCCGCTTGCGGTGTGCTCGGTCCGGGCCGACGGCGCTCGACCCGCAGCGGACTCTAGGCGGTGGGCGCGCCGTCGCCGACACCCAGGCCACTCGCCCGGGTGGGTCCGGTGGGGTCGTCCACGCCCAGGACGCGATCCAGCTCGCTCTCCGCCAGCGGTCCGTCACTCTCAGACGCGGCCACGACGACGTCCACGTACAGCTCGATCTCCTCGGCGAGCGCGTCGTCGGCGAGGGGCCCTGCGACGGGGGCCGGCGCGGCGCGCTCGGGATCCAGGTGGGGGGTCATGGTGGCGCCCACGGTACGCGCGCCGGGCGCCGGGCGGCGGCGATCGCCCCAGGCCGCTCAGGGCGCGGCGGTCGCCGTGCTCGCGGTCGCGGTGACCGCCGGGCCGGGGGGAGCGGACGGGCCGGCGGTGGGGTCGGCGGTGGGGTCGGCGGTGGCGCTCTCGGTGGGTGCGACGGTCGGGTCCGTGGCGGGCTGGACCAGCTCGGGGCGGTCGGCGTCGGTGAGGACGGTGCGCTGGAGGCTGACCTCCGCCAGGCCGAGGCCGCCGACGGTGACCTCGTCGTAGGCCAGCAGCTCGTCGGTGTCCTCGGCGAAGTAGAGCAGGGTGGCGGACAGCGGCAGCGGGGCGCCGTCCGCGAGGCGGTCCAGCCCCGCGGAGGTGATGCCCGCCCCGCCCGTCGTGCCCTCGACCATGACCCGGGTGCCGGAGTCGTCCAGGGTGACGCTGCGCTTGTGCAGGTGCCCGGCCAGCACGAGCGGCACCCGGCCCATCAGGGGCTCCAGGCCGCTGGGGTCGTGCACGAGCGCGACGTCCACGGGGTCGTCCGCGTTCCCGGACCCCCACTCCTCGATGCCGGCCGCGAGGACCTCGTTGGAGCGGCGCTGCACCTCCTCGGCGTCACCCTCGGCGGTGCTGCCCTCCCCCTCGGGGGTGAAGACGGGGTCACCCTTGCCGGCGAAGCGCAGCCCCGCCACCTCCGCGGTCTCCCCCTCGTCGAGCACGACCGCGCCCTCCTGGGCGGCGACGGCCCCCTGGGTCTGGGCGGAGTCGTGGTTGCCGCGGACGAACACGTACGGCACGTCCAGGGCCCCGATGCGGTTCAGGAACGAGGACTCCACCGCCGTGCCCAGGGTGGTGACGTCCCCGGTGTCGACGACGACCTGCACGCCGAACTGCTCGACGAGGTCCTCGACGAGGTCGAAGCCGAGGGGGTTCAGGTGCAGGTCGGAGATGTGCAGGACGGTCGTGACGTCCTCCCCCGCGCCGGCGCCGGGCAGCCCGTCGCCGAGGACGGGCAGGCTGCCGCTGACGGCGTACAGGGTGCTGACGCTGCGCACGACGTCGGACAGGCCGCTGCGGTAGGACTCCAGCCGCTCCAGCGCCTCCTGCGTGCTGGAGGCGACGTAGGGCGCGCGGGAGAGCAGACCGGTGAAGCGGGGCTGCTGCAGGGCGCCGGGCTCGAAGCTGGCGGCGGCGGCGCCGCCGGCGACCAGCAGCGCCGCCACGCACGCGGCGCCGGTCTGCAGGGCCCGGCGGCGGGCCCGGTAGACGACGACCCCGGCGAGCACCGCCCCGCCGACCCCGCACGCGGCGCTGTAGGTGGCCGCGCGCACGGTGGCCGCGCGCACGGTGTCGGCGGCGGTCAGCTCCAGCGCCAGCAGCTGCTGCGGGGAGCGCACCAGGCGGGAGGCGGCGTCCAGGTCGACGGCCTCGATGCGGGCGGTCACCTCGATCGGGGCCTCGTGCGTGTCGAAGGTGATCTGGCCGACGGGCGGCAGGTCGACCTCCACGCCCGGTTCCAGGCTGGGGTGCACCCGCACCTCCGTCTCCAGCGGGCCCACCCAGGTGTCGTGACCGGGGGCGAGGGCGAAGCCGATCCCGGCCCCGACGGCCGCCACCAGCAGCACGCCCAGCCAGCTCAGCAGGCGCCCCAGCACCCGCAGCGGGCGCGGCGGCAGGGCTCGCAGCGCCCTGCCGCGGCGCCACCACGGGGGACGGGCGGGCACGGCCCCCCGGGCACCGGGCTCGGCGCCGGGCGCGGTGCGGGACGCCCCGCGGTCCGCACCGCGGGGCGCCGGTCCGGGCGCGCTGTCGTCGGAAGCCATCGGGGCCGATCCTCGCGCAGACCGCGCCGTCCTGCCGGTCGCACGGGTGCATCCACGGGTTCGCGGCGGGTACGGGGAGGGCATGAGCGAAGAGAGCACCCCCGAGAGCGGCGGCTTCCGCGACCTGCGCAGCCGCGAGCCCGTCGGCCGCCCCGGACCCGCGGTCGTCACCGGCTCGGAGTCCGGCATCGGGCGGGCGATCGCCGTCGAGCTGGCCCGGCGCGGCCACGACGTCGGGGTGACGTGGTTCCGCGACGAGGAGCAGGGCCGGCGCACCGCCGAGGAGGTCCGGGCGCTGGGCCGGCGCGCCGAGCTGCGCCACCTGGACCTGCGCGACCTGCCGGCGGCGGCGGACGTCGTCGACGAGCTGGCCGAGGCCCTCGGCGGGGTGGAGGTCCTGGTCAACGACGCGGGCACGGGCACGTCGACCCCGCTGCTGGACCTGTCCTTCGACGACTGGCGCGAGGTGCTGTCCACGGACCTGGACGGGGCGTTCCTGTGCCTGCAGCGCGCGGCGCGCCGCATGGTCGCCGCGGGGCGCGGCGGGCGGATCGTCAACATCACGAGCGTCCACGAGCACCAGCCGCGCGTGGGGGCGGCGCCGTACTGCGCGGCCAAGGGCGGTCTGGGCCTGCTGACCCGCACGGCGGCGATCGAGCTGGCCGAGCACGGCATCACCGTCAACGCGGTGGCACCGGGTGAGATCGCCACTCCGATGACCGGGCAGGAGGACCAGGACCCGCACACCGAGGAGCGCCCGGGGGTGCCGCTGCGCCGGCCGGGCGACGCGCGGGAGATCGCGGCGGTCGTGGCGCTGCTGTGCTCGCCGGGGGGTTCGTACGTGACGGGCGCGTCGTACGCGGTGGACGGCGGGATGCTGCAGATGGGTCCGATGGCCGGCTCGCACCTGACGTCCGACGACTGGCGCCGCCCCTGACACCCCTCCCCCACCCCG
>NZ_JALBVB010000050.1:39816-44120 GCF_022669155.1 Kineococcus sp. TRM81007
TTGATCACCGCGGGGTGGGCGGCGAGGTGGGGTGGGCGAGGTAGGTGACCCTTTCTTGACTGATTCCAGACTGGCCTGGTGTGATCGGGGCGTGCCCCACCCCCACAGCCCCGCGACGACCGGCGGCGTCGAGGACCGCCTGCGCGCTCGCGGCCTGCGGGCCACCCGCCCCCGCACGGTCGTCCTGCAGGTGCTCGACGCGGCCGCGGCCGACACCGAGCACCTCGCGGTCGCCCAGGTCGTCGACCGGGCCCGCACGGCGCTGCCGACGGTCTCCACCCAGGCCGTCTACGACTGCCTCGACGCCCTCACCGGCGCCGGCCTGGCCCGGCGCATCGAGCCCGCCGGACACCCGGCCCGCTACGAGGCGAGGGTGGGCGACAACCACCACCACCTGGTGTGCCGCGCGTGCGGCCGCACCGTCGACGTGGACTGCACCGTCGGCCCCTCCCCCTGCCTCGCCCCCTCCGACACCGCCGGTTTCGCGGTGGACGAGGCCGAGGTGGTGTTCTGGGGCAGGTGCCCCGACTGCCGGGCCGCCCAGGCGGCGGACCCCGGACCGACCCGATCCACCGCCCTCCAGCGGAAGACCCCACGAGAGGAAGCGCGATGACCGACGTCGCCAGCCAGCAGTCCGCCCCGGGCGACGACCGCCCGACCCTGACCAACCGTCAGGGCCACCCGGTCTTCGACAACCAGAACCAGCGCACCGTCGGCGAGCGCGGCCCCGCCACGCTCGAGAACTACCAGTTCCTCGAGAAGATCAGCCACTTCGACCGCGAGCGGATCCCCGAGCGCGTCGTGCACGCCCGCGGCACCACCGCGTACGGCTACTTCGAGGCGTACGGCTCCCTCGGCGAGGAGCCCATCTCGAAGTACACCCGTGCGAAGCTGTTCCAGGAGAAGGGCAAGCGCACCGACCTGGCGATCCGCTTCTCCACCGTCGCCGGTGGGCGGGACTCCTCCGAGTCGGCGCGCGACCCGCGCGGCTTCGCGGTGAAGTTCTACACCGAGGACGGCAACTGGGACCTCGTCGGCAACAACCTGGGCGTCTTCTTCATCCGCGACGCGATCAAGTTCCCGGACTTCATCCACTCGCAGAAGCCGGACCCGGTGACCTTCGAGGCGTCCGTCGCCCAGCGGGCGTTCGACTTCTTCAGCCAGACCCCCGAGGCCATGCACATGGTCACGCTGGTCTTCAGCCCCCGCGGCACCCCGGCGTCCTACCGCACCATGCAGGGCTTCGGCGTGAACACCTACAAGTGGGTGAACGCGGACGGCGAGACCGTGCTCGTGAAGTACCACTGGCTGCCCAAGCAGGGCGTGAAGTCGTGGACCGCGGCCGACGCGGCCGCCGTGCAGGCGCAGACCCTCGGCGCGCACACCAAGGACCTCTACGACGCGATCGAGGCCGGCGACTACCCCGAGTGGGAGCTGCACGTCCAGATCATGGAGGACCACGACCACCCGGAGCTGGACTTCGACCCGCTGGACGACACCAAGGTGTGGCCGGAGGAGGCCTTCCCGCTGCGCCCGGTCGGCAAGATGGTCCTCAACCGCAACGTCAGCGACAACTTCGCCGAGAACGAGCAGATCGCCTTCGGCACCGGCGTGCTGGTGGACGGCCTGGACTTCTCCGACGACAAGATGCTCGTCGGCCGGACGTTCTCCTACTCCGACACCCAGCGCTACCGCGTCGGCCCGAACTACCTGCAGCTGCCGGTGAACCGCCCCAAGGCGCCGGTCGCCACCAACCAGCAGGGCGGCCCGATGTCGTACGGCCGCGACGAGGTCGGCTCGAACCCGCACGTGAACTACGAGCCGTCGATCACGGGGGGCCTGAAGGAGGCGACCTACCCCACGCACGACGAGCAGGGCCCGGTCGTCAGCGGCCGCCTGACCCGCAAGCGCATCTCCCGCACCAACGACTACGCGCAGGCCGGCGAGCGCTACCTGCTCTCGCAGCAGTGGGAGAAGGACGACCTGGTGGCGAACCTGGTCGGCGCGCTGCAGCAGTGCAACCGCGAGATCCAGGAGCGCATGGTCTGGCACTTCCTCATGTGCGAGGACGAGCTCGGCCTGCGCGTGGGCGAGGGCCTGGGCATCACCCCGGACGACGTGCGGCACCTGCCGCCGCTGGCGTCGCAGACCCTGAACGAGGAGGAGCTGGCGCGCCTGGCGAACCTCGGCAAGAACGGGCCGCGCGACGTCTCCGGCCACGTCATGACGCACTGCGTCCCCAACGAGCACGTCTCGGTCGCCGGCTGACGACGGCGCGCACGTGACGCGACGGGCGTCGTCCCCCTCGGGGGGGCGGCGCCCGTCGCCGTTCCCGGGGTGGCTCACCCCGGAACAACCCCCGCCTCCCGGGGGTTGGCGCCCGCGAGACCACCAGCACCGACCCTGTGGGAGAGCACCGTGACCACGTTCGCCGTCACCGCCGCCGGCGGCCGCCTCGGCCACCTCGTCGTCGAGGCCCTGCTGGAACGCGGCGTCCCGGCCGGCGACGTCGTCGCCGTCGTGCGCACTCCGGGGAAGGTCGCCGACCTCGCGGAGCGCGGCGTCCGGGTGCGCCGCGGCGACTACGACGAGCCGGACACCCTGCGCGAGGCGCTCGCCGGCGTGGACCGGCTGCTGCTCGTCTCCGGCGACACCCCCGGGCAGCGCGTCACCCAGCACGCGAACGTCGTCGAGGCGGCGCGGGCCGCGGGCGTGCAGCGCCTGGCCTACACGAGCATCCTGCGCGCGGACACCTCCGGGAACCCCCTGGCGCCCGACCACCGGGCCACCGAGGAAGCGCTGGCGGCTTCCGGGATCCCCACCACCGTGCTGCGCGACGGGTGGTACCTGGAGAACTACACCGAGGCCCTCGGCCAGTACCTGGCCGCCGGGGAGGTCGTCGGCTCGGCCCACGACGGGCGCGTGTCGGCCGCCTCCCGCGCCGACTACGCGGCCGCGGCCGCCGCCGCGCTGCTCGCCGACGACGACGGCGACCGCGTCCACGAGCTCGGCGGCCCCGGCTTCACCCTGGCCGAGCTGGCCGCGACCGTCTCCGAGGTCACCGGCACCCCCGTGGCGTACCGGGACCTGTCCACCGAGGAGCACGTGGCGCACCTGCGCTCGGTGGGCCTGGACGAGGGCACCGCCGGCTTCGTCGCCGCCCTGGACGCCTCCCTCGCCGCCGGGGAGCTGCACACCGACCGCGACGACCTGCAGCGGCTGATCGGGCGACCCGCCACCGCGCTCGCCGACGCGGTGCGCGCCGCCCGGGCCTGACGCACCGGGCCCGACGTGCCGGGTCCTCCCGCCCGTGCCGGTTCCTCCCGCCCGTGCGGGAGGACCCGCCAGGGGCGAGGGTGGGTGCGGTGAGCACCACCGACCGGCTGCCCCGCCTGCCCCTGCGCGCCGCCTTCCCGCCCCCTCCCGGCCCGGGCGTGCCCGGCGACCCGGGCTTGTGCGAACCGGGCGGTGCGTTCCGCGCCGTCACCGGTGAGCGCGCCGCCGTCCTGGGCGGGCCGGCCGCGATCCTGCTGCAGGTGGCGCACCCGCTCGTCGCCGAGGGCGTCGCGGTGCACAGCGACTACGAGGCGGGTCCGGCGCACCGGCTGCTGGCGACGCTGCAGGCCGCTCTCACCGTCACGTTCGGCGACACCGCACAGGCACGGGCGGCGGCGCGCGAGGTGGGGGCGCAGCACGCCCGCGTGCGGGGGACGACCCGCGAGGACGCACCGGGCGTGCCGGCCGGCACGCCCTACCGCGCGAGCGACCCGCACCTGGCGCTGTGGGTGCACGCGACGCTGGTGTGGACGGCGCGCCGGGTCGCCGAGCGCTACCTGGGCCGCGCGATGAGCGCGGGGGAGCGCGAGAGGCACTGGCGGGAGTCCTGGCCGTTCGCGCGGTTGTTCGCCGTGCCGCAGGCGGTCCTGCCGCCCACGGCCGCCGACTTCGAGCGCTACTGGGAGCAGACCGTCGCCGGTCTCGTCGTCACGCCCGCGGCGCGCCGCGTCGCCGGCGGCATCCTGACCCAGCGCACCCGCCCACCCCTGCCGGGCGCGGCAGCGCTGGTGCGCAGCGTCACCGCCGACCTGCTGCCGCCGTCCGTCGCGGACGGCTACGGCCTGGTGCGCACCCCCGGGCGGCGAGCCGCCGCCGGGTCGGTGCGGGTGCTCCTGCGCACGGCCCGCCCGGTGCTGCCGGACCGGGTGGCCCGCTGGCCGCACGCCGCCGTCGCCGAGCGCCGCCTCGCCGCTCCCCCCGCCCCGGCGCCCTCCTCCCGGCCCGCGTCCCCGCTCCCCACCCCGCGG
>NZ_JALBVB010000050.1:44150-47088 GCF_022669155.1 Kineococcus sp. TRM81007
GATCACCGCGGGGTGGGGAGGAGGCACCCGAGGGGGCGTCTCAAGCGGTGCCCGGGGTGTGCCGATGGAGGACGGTCACCCCTGCCCGCGGGGTGCGCCCGGACGATGGAGGCCCCCTTGAGCTCGACGCCCCCGCCCCCCGCCGGTGACGGTGGCCGCAGGCGCTTCGCCGACCGCTCGGTCGCCACGAAGATCGGCGCGATCGTCGCCCTGTCGTGCACCGTCGCCACCGGCCTGCTCGTGGTGGGCCTGGGCGGCCTGTCCGACGTCAGCGCCCGCACCAGCGAGGTGTACGAGCGCGACCTGCTGCCGGGCGCCGACCTGGCCGACCTGCGCTCGGCCGCCCTGGAGAGCCAGCGGGACCTGGCGAACCTGGCCCTGGCGGACGACGACGCCGCCCGCGCCGACCTCGCCGAGCGCGTCCGGGCGGACGACGAGCGGGTCGACGAGCTCACCGCCTCCTACGCGGCGGCCCTGAGCACCGACGCCCAGCGCGCGAAGCTGCAGGAGTTCACCACCTGGTGGACCTCCTACCGCGGCACCCGTGACGGGTTCCTCGCCCCGCTGGCGATGTCCGGCGAGGCCGGGGACCGCGCGAAGTTCCAGCAGCTGTACCTGGGCAACGTCGCACTGCTGGCCGGCAACGCGGAACGGGCCCTGACGGAGCTGGACGACCTCAGCGAGGAGCACGCCCTCGCCTCCGTGGAGGCGGCGGCCGGCACCTACTCCACCGCCCGCACCACGATGGTCGCCGTGCTCGTCTCCGGCCTGCTCGTCACCGTGCTCCTGGCGCGCTGGACGACGAACCTGGTGGTGCGCCCGCTGCGGCAGGTCGTCGACGTCCTCGGCCGCGTCGCCGACGGCGACCTGACCGCCACCGCGGACGTGGACCGCCACGACGAGGTCGGCCGCATGGCGCAGGCCCTGCGCACGGCCACCGAGAGCATGCGCCGCACCGTCGCCGGCCTGGACGCCGACGCCGGCACCCTGGCCCGCGCCGCCGGGGACCTGCAGGCGACCACGTCGGCGATCTCCGGCAGCGTCGCGGACGTCTCCGAGCGCGCCGGCACCGTGGCGCGCTCCGCGAACGACGTCAGCGGCCACATCGCCGGTGCCGCCGCGGGCGCGGAGGAGATGGGCGTGTCCATCACCGAGATCTCCACCAACGCGGCGCGGGCGTCGGACGTGGCGGGCCGCGCGGTGGGCATCGCCACCGAGACGGGCGAGACGATGGCCGCGCTGGGCCGCTCCTCCGCCGAGATCGGCGACGTCGTCAAGACGATCACCTCGATCGCGGAGCAGACGAACCTGCTGGCGCTGAACGCCACCATCGAGGCCGCCCGCGCCGGCGACGCCGGCAAGGGGTTCGCCGTGGTCGCCGGGGAGGTCAAGGAGCTCAGCGGGCAGACCGCCCGGGCCACCGAGGACATCGCCACCCGCATCCAGGCCATCCAGGGGGACGTGGAGCGCGCCGTGACGGCGATCTCCAGCATCTCCAGCGTCATCGCCGAGATCAGCGACTACCAGGGCACGATCGCCGCGGCGGTCGAGGAGCAGGCGGCCACCACGCAGGAGATGAGCCGGCTGGTGGGTGACGCCGCGAACGGCGCCACCGAGATCGCCGGGACGATCGGCGCGGTCGCCGGCGCCGCCCAGACCAGCGGTGCGGGTGCGGCCGAGTCCGACCAGGCCGTGCGCGAGCTGGCCGGGATGGCCGACCGCATGCGCGCCACCGTCGCCACCTTCCGGTACTGACACCGGTCCCGGCCGTGCGCACCGCCCCGAACCCCGACTCGAACGCCGCCCCGCGGCACACCCCCACCCCCGGGAGGACCACCGTGAACCGCACCCCCGCGAAGGCCGCCGCGACGCTCGCCGCCCTCGCCACCCTGGTCCTGGCCGGGTGCGGCGGGGACGCCTCGGACGCGCCCGCCGCGGGCGGTGAGCGCCGCGTCGCGTTCCTGGCCCCCAGCACGTCGCTGCGGGCGCTGGCGTACGACTACCCGAACTTCGCCGTGCGGCTGCAGGAGCGCTGCGGGGACTGCGTGGTGGACCTGCACACCGCCGCGGACCAGGCGGAGCAGAACCGGCAGGGCGAGCGGGCCCTCGCCGACGGCGCCGAGGCCCTCGTGGTCGTGGCCGCCGACGGCGCCGAGGCGGCTTCGCTGCTGCGCAGCGCGGACGCCGCGGGCGTGCCCGTGGTGGCGTACGACCGGCTCGTCAAGGACGCCCCGCTGGACTACTACGTCTCCTTCGACGGCGGCGCGGTGGGCGAGATCGGCGCGCGGGCGATCCTCGACGCGGTGGGCGAGCGCGCCGGGCAGGGCGCGGTGGTGATGCTCCAGGGCGACCCGGCGGACAACAACGCCGGCCTGTTCGCCGCCGGCGCGCACTCCGTGCTGGACGGGGAGGTCGAGATCGCCGCGGACCGCTCGGTGGCCGGCTGGAGCGCGGAGCAGGCCGAGGTGGAGATGGCGGCGGCGCTGCGCGAGCTGGGCGGGCGCGAGCTGCTGGGCGTGTACACGTCCTACGACGGCCTCGCCGCCGGCGCCCTGGAGGCGCTGACCGCCGCCGGGTACGGCGGGGTGCCGATCACGGGGCAGGACGCGGAGGTCGCCGCGCTGCAGCGCATCCTGGCCGGCACGCAGACGATGACGGTGTTCAAGGACCTGCCCGCGCAGGCGCGCACCACCGCCGACCTCGTCGCCGACGTCCTGGCGGGTGAGGAGCCGGCGACGACGACCACGACGGACAACGGCGACGGCGCGGTGCCCACCGTGCTGCTGCAGCCGGAGGCGGTGACGAGGGCGGACATCCGCTCGAAGGTCCTGGACTCCGGTTACACCACCGCCGAGGCGCTGTGCGCGGGTGCGGCGAGCGCGCTGTGCCAGGAGGCCGGCATCACCGGCTGACGCCCGTCGACGTGCGGGAGGGCCCC
>NZ_JALBVB010000050.1:47106-56098 GCF_022669155.1 Kineococcus sp. TRM81007
CCCGCACGCGGCTGCGTCAGCCCACCGGGCGTCAGTCCATCTGCGCGTCGAGGGTGATCTCGACGCCGGTGAGGGCCTTGGAGACCGGGCAGGTCTCCTTGGCGGCCTGAGCGGTGCGGGCGAAGGTTTCGGCGTCGATGCCGCTGACCTCACCGGTCACCTTCAGCTGGATGCCGGTGAGGCGGAAGCCGCCGGCCGGGTCCGGGCCGAGGGAGACGTCGGCGACGACCTCGATGCTCTCCGGGGTGCCACCGGCCTCGCCGAGCAGCGCGGAGAACTGCATCGCGAAGCAGGAGGAGTGGGCCGCGGCGATGAGCTCCTCGGGGCTGGTGGTGCCGCCTGCGTCGTCAGCGGCGCGCTTGGGGAACGACACGTCGTAGGTGCCGACCTTCGAGCTGGTCAGCTCGACCTGGCCGGAACCCTCGTTCAGGCTGCCGCTCCAGGCGGTGCGGGCGGTGCGGGTGGGCACGGGGCCTCCTCGGGTGGGTCCTGCGGTGATCGTGCGGGCCCATCCTCGCCGCGCGGGGCGCCGGAGCGCCACCCGTCCCCGGACGCGGAACGGCCCCGCCCCCTCCGTGGAGGGGACGGGGCCGTGCGTGCGCGGGACGTCAGTCGCGCGCGGCGCCCTCGCGGCGCGGGCCGCCGCGGGAACCGCCGTCGCGGCGCGGGCCGCCCTCGCGGCGGGGACCGCCGCGGGAACCGCCGTCGCGACGCGGGCCGCCGCGGAAGCCGCCGCTGCGGCGCGGGCCGCGGCTCTCCCGCTCGGGGCGGGTGCGGGGCTTGACCACGACCGGCTCACCGGACTCGGCCAGGGTGCGCACCGTGTCGTCGCCGGCGGCGACGCGCTCCACGTCGTTGGCCTCGACACCGGCGTCGCGGTGCAGCCAGCCGTAGCGGCGGACCTGGTCCGGCAGCGCGATGGCCAGGACGGTGCCCTTGGCGCCGGCGCGCGCGGTGCGGCCGGAGCGGTGCAGGTAGTCCTTGTGGTCGTTCGGCGGGTCGACGTGCACCACGAGGTCCACGTCGTCGACGTGGATGCCGCGCGCGGCGACGTCGGTGGCGACCAGCACGCGGGTCTCCCCCGCGGAGAACGCGTCGATCGCCTTGGAGCGCTGCGCCTGGCGCAGGTCGCCGTGGATGGCCTCCGCCGGCGCACCGGCCTCGCGCAGCTGGTCCGCCAGGCGCTGCGCGCCCAGCTTGGTGCGCACGAAGAAGATGCTGCGCGCGGGGCGCTGGCTGATCTCCGTCAGGATCGGCAGCTTGTCGTGCGGGCGCACCGCGAAGACGCGGTGCTCCATGTTGCCCACCGAGTCCGGCTCGGCCGGCACCGCGTGGAACGCGGGGTCGGTGAGGAAGTCCTTGACCAGGGCCTCGACACCGCGGTCGAGGGTGGCGGAGAAGAACATCCGCTGTCCACCGGGCTTGGTGCCCTCCAGGATGGCCCGCACGCCCGGCAGGAAGCCGAGGTCGGCCATGTGGTCGGCCTCGTCCAGGACGGTGACGTCGACCTCGCCGAGCGAGACGGCGTCGCGCTCGATGAGGTCGACCAGGCGGCCCGGGGTGGCGATGAGGACGTCGATGCCGCGCTGCAGGGCGGAGATCTGCCGGCCGTAGGGCACGCCGCCGACGACGACGGCCATGCGCAGGTCGATGGAGTCGCCCAGCGGGCGCAGCGCGTCGGCGACCTGCATCGCCAGCTCGCGGGTGGGCACGAGCACCAGGCCGCGGGGGGCGCCGGTGATGCGGCCGCGCCGGTTCGCGGCGAGGCGCGCCAGCATCGGCAGGCCGAAGCCGAGCGTCTTGCCGGAGCCGGTGCGGGCGCGGCCGAGGATGTCGCGCCCGGCGATGCCGTCGGGCAGGGTGCGCGACTGGATGGCGAACGGCTTGGACATGCCGCGCCGCTCGAGGGCGGCGACGAGCTCCTCGGGCAGGCCGAGCTCGGCGAAGGTGAGGTCGGCGACCTCGACCAGCTCGGCGGCGGTCAGGGCCTGCTCGGTGGCGCTGGGCGCGAAGGAGCGGGGGCTGCGGGGCGGGCCGGAGCGGCGGCCGCGGTAGCCGCTGGGGCCACCGTAGGAGCCGCCGGAGCCGCCGTAGGAGCCGCGGGAACCGCCGCCGGAGCGGGGGCCGCGGTCGTCGGAGCGGAAGCCGCGCGACTCGCCGCCGCGGTCGGAGCGGAAGTCGTCGCGGTCACCGCGACGGGGGCGGGGGAAGCGGTCCTCGGAGGAACCGCGGGAGTCGTCGCGAGCGGAGCGGTACGTGCGGTCGAACTGGGGCATGCGGGAGTGGACTCCACGTGGATCTGCGGCCGCTAAGGCGGTCCGCCCCCAGGCACGGGCGCGCACGGTGCTGCGCGCAGAAGCTGAGGGATGAGACTCGAGCGACCTCGCGGGCGGCTCGCCCGCTGAGTGGACGGCATCAGACCGTCACGTCAAGCCTAACAGCCTCGCCCGCTTCCCTCTTCCCGAGCGCCCCCTCCCCCCTCAGCCGCGGGACGCCTGGATCGCGGTCAGCGCGATCGTGTAGACGATGTCGTCCACCAGCGCCCCGCGCGAGAGGTCGTTCACCGGCTTCGCCAGGCCCTGCAGCATCGGCCCCACCGAGATGACGCCCGCGTTGCGCTGCACCGCCTTGTACGTGGTGTTGCCGGTGTTGAGGTCGGGGAAGACGAACACCGTGGCGCGCCCGGCCACCGGCGAGCCGGGGGCCTTCGCGCGCGCCACGGAGGCGACCGCGGCGGCGTCGTACTGCAGCGGGCCGTCGATGACGAGGTCGGGCTCGCGCTCCTTCGCGATCCGGGTGGCCTCGGCGACCTTGTCCACCGCCGACCCGGCCCCGGACGAACCGGTCGAGAAGCTGATCATCGCCACGCGCGGTTCGATGCCGAAGGCGCGCGCCGACGCCGCCGACTGCAGCGCGATGTCGGCCAGCTCCTCCGCGTTCGGGTCGGGGTTCACGGCGCAGTCGCCGTAGATGACGACGTCGTCGGGCAGGCACATGAAGAAGACGCTGGAGGCCAGCTTCGCGCCGGGCTTGGTGCGGACGATCTGCAGCGCGGGGCGCACGGTGGCGGCGGTGGTGTGCACGGCGCCGGCCACCAGGCCGTCGACGTCACCGGCCTTGAGCATCGTGGTGCCCAGCCAGATCGGGTCGGCCAGGGAGTCGCGGGCGACGTCCGGCTGCATCCCCTTGTGCTTGCGGGCCTCCACCAGCACGTCGACGTAGCGCTCCACCAGGTCGGCGGGGTCCAGCACCTCCACGCCGTCGGGCAGGGTCAGCCCCAGCCCGGCGGCCACCGAGGCGACCTCGGCGGGCGCGCCCAGCAGCACCGGGCGCGCGATGCCGCGCTGCGCGCAGATCGCGGCGGCCTGCACGGTGCGCGGTTCGGTGCCCTCGGGCAGCACGATGCGCTGCACCCGCTCGGCGGCCAGCGTGGTCAGCCGCCGCCGGAACGCCGCCGGCGACAGCCGCGGGGTGTGCGCGGCCGTGCGCAGGCCCGCCAGCCACGCGGGGTCCAGCGCGTCGGCGACGGCGGCGGTGACGGCGTGCGCGCGCTCGGCGTCGTCGGCGGGCACGTCGGGGTCGAGGCGGTTGACGGCGGTGGCGGTGGCGTACGTGCTGCGGTCGGTGCGCAGGATCGGCAGGCCGGTCGCGGCGGCGGCGTGGGTGAGGTCGGCGACCCGCTCGTCCATGCCGACGCCGGCGGTCAGCAGCAGCCCGGCCAGGCGGGTGCCGTTCAGCGCGGCCAGGCAGGCCGCCATGACGACGTCGTGGCGGTCGCCGGGCACGAGGATGAGGCGCCCCTCGCGCAGCAGCGGCAGCATCCCGGGCACCGCCTGGGCGGCGACGACGACCTCCTTCACGCGCCGCTGCTGGTCGCCGTGGGTCACGACGTCCACGTCGAGGGCGCGCACGAGGTCGCGCACGCGCCCCCACGTGAGCTCCGTGCGGTACGGCACGGCCGCCACCAGGGGGATGCCGTGGTGGTCCAGCGCCCCGCGCAGCGCCGCCACGCGGGAGACGGCCACCTCGGGGTCCTCCGGCACCGGCCAGCGGGAGACGACACCGCCGATGACGCGCAGCCCCTCCCCCGCCCGGTAGGTGCCGGCGGTGACGGCCATGTCCTCCGCGATGCGCTCGGGGGCGCCGGGGTCGGAGCCGTCGGCGCCCGCGGAGCCGACGAGGAGCACGTCGGCGTCCAGGGCGGTCGCCAGCGCCTGGTTGACCCGCCCGGAGAACACCTGGTCGGCGGAGGGCGCCAGGCCCTCGACGACCACGACGTCGTGGGTGGCGAGCACGCCCTCGGCGGCGGCCACCACCTCCTCCATGAGGTCGTCGACCTCGCCGCGGCTGAGCCGCTCCACGACCCGGGCCGCGGGGATGGGCTCGGCGACGGTCAGGCCCGTCGTCAGCCGCGCCAGGGCGACGGAGCGGTCGGTGCCGCCGGCGCCGCCGGGCTGCGCCAGGGGCTTGTGGAAACCCACGGCCACGCCGCGCGCGTCCAGCGCCCGCAGCAGGCCCAGGCAGGTCGAGGTGAGGCCGGCGCCGTGGCCGGTGGGGACGACGAGCAGGGTGCGGGGCACCGCGCGCTCCTCTCGGTTCGGGCCGGTCCGGCCGGTCAGGCGTGCTGGACGAGGTCGACGGTGTCGCGGGCGATGAGCAGTTCCTCGTCGGTGGGCACCACCATCGCCAGCGGCCCGTCGCCCTCGCGGGTGATGCGCCCTGCGGGGGTGGAGGATCGGCCGTGCTCGGCGTTCGCGGCCGGGTCCTCCACGAGGCCGAGGTGGCGCAGCCGACCCAGCAGCGCCGAGCGGATGGCGGTGCCGTTCTCGCCGATGCCGCCGGTGAGGACGAGGGCGTCCAGGCCGCCGAGGGCGACGGTGAGGGCTGCGAGGTGCTTGGCGGCGCGGTACGTGAACACCTCCAGGGCCAGCTTCGCCCCGGGGTGGCCCTGCCCGGCCTTCTCCTCCAGGGTGCGCACGTCGTTGGACAGCCCCGACAGGGCCAGCAGGCCGGACTCCTTGTTCAGCTGCGCCACGATCTCCGCCACGCTCGCGCCGGTGCGGTCGGCCACCAGCTCCAGCACGGCCGGGTCCAGGTCGCCGGAGCGGGTGCCCATGACCAGGCCCTCCAGCGGGGTCATGCCCATCGTGGTGTCCACCGAGCGGCCGCCGAGCACCGCCGTGGCGCTGCAGCCGTTGCCCAGGTGGGCGACGACGAGCTTGAGGGAGCGCGGGTCCGCGCCGGCGTCGCGCTGCAGGACCTCCGCGGCGCGGGCGCTGACGAACCGGTGGCTGGTGCCGTGCATGCCGTAGCGGCGCACCCCGAACTCCTCGTACCAGCGGGTGGGCACGGCGTAGCGGTAGGCCTGCTCGGGCATCGTCTGGTGGAACGCGGTGTCGAAGACGGCGACGTGGTCCAGCTCCGGCAGGACAGCCCGGGCGGCCTCGATGCCGGAGACGTTGGCGGGGTTGTGCAGGGGGGCGAGCGCCGACAGGTCGGAGATGTCGGCCAGGACGTGGTCGTCGATGCGCACCGAGGAGCGGAACCGCTTGCCGCCCTGCACGACGCGGTGCCCCACGCCCAGCAGCGGCGGCAGGTCCATGTCGAGCAGGCGCTGCAGCACGTGCGCGAGCGCCCCGCGGTGGGTGGTGGCCGCGGGGGTGATGGTGCGGGTGCCCTCGGCGGTCTTGAAGTGCACGACGGCGTCGGGGGTGCCCAGGCGCTCCCCGAGGCAGGACAGGGCCCGCTCGCCCGTGACGGGGTCGACGAGAGCCAGCTTCACCGAGGAGCTGCCGCAGTTCACGACGACGACGGACCCGTTGCCGGTGGACTCGCCCGTGGACACTGATCGCTCCCCTCACCGCGCCGGCCACCCGGGTGGTCACCGACCCGGTTCCGAGCCTCGCACGGACCGCCGCGCCGCACCCCCCGACGCGAGGCGCCGTGATCACTCTCACGCCCCGCCCGGGTCCGCCGTCGGGACGGGGGCGTTCAGGCGGGAGCGGGGTCCACCAGGGGCAGCGGCCAGTCCTCTCGGTGCAGCGCCGTCTCCCAGAAGAGGAACTCGTAGCGGGTCGCCGTCGCGAACGCCTCGTGCATCGCCTCGTGCACCGCCTCGTGCACCACCTCGCCGCCACCGGGCCCCGCGGCGGCCTCGTCGACCAGCCGGCGCGCGGTGGCCACCGAGGCGTGGAACTCCTCCGCGTCGTAGGCGGCGACCCAGCGGGCGTACGGGTGCTGCGCGCCGGCGTCCAGCACGGCGGCCGCCGAGCGGGCCAGGCGGCGCGCGACGTCGGCGTACACCCAGAAGCACGGCAGCACCGCCGCCGCCGCGACCGGGTACGGGGCGGTCGCCGCCGTCGCCACCAGGTGTGAGACGTACCCGAGCGTCGTGGGCGAGGCGTGCGCCGGGCCGTCGGCGGGCGGCAGCGCCCCGGACGTCAGCAGGTCGCCGTGCAGGGCGCTCTCGACCACCGCGGCGCCGTGCGCGGACGACGCCCAGAACGCGGCGCTCGCCACGTCCGGCGCCCGGGACGCCAGCAGCGCCAGCGCCCGCCCGTACCCGGCGAGGTAGATCTCGTCCTGCTCCAGGTAGTGCCGGAACACCCCCGGGTCCAGGGTGCCGTCGCCGAGCTCCCGCAGGAACCGGCACTCGTCGATCGCGGTGCGCAGGTGCGCGGTGCGCGCCCACGCCTCGTCGGTGAAGCTCACGTCGTCCCCCGGTGCGGTCGCTGGGCGAAGGAGTGGTCGAGGGGCCCGTTGCCGGAACCGACGTGCAGGTCGCCGGCGGCCGCGAGGGCGCCCTGCAGGTAGTCCCGCGCCTCCTCCACGACGGGCAGCCAGCTCGCCGGTGCCCCGTCGCCGCGCGCGGCGACGGCGGCGATCGCGGACGAGAGGGTGCAGCCGGTGCCGTGCGTGGAGGCGCTCCCCAGGCGGGGGCGGGTGATGCGGTGCGTGCCGCCGGGTTCGGCGAGGACGTCCACGCTCTCCGGCCCACCCAGGTGCCCGCCCTTGAGCAGCACCGCGGTCCCGGTGCGCCGCAGCAGCTCCTCGGCCTGCTCCACGACCTCGCCGGGGTCGCGGGCGGCCCCGGACCCCAGCAGCACCGCGGCCTCGGGGACGTTCGGGGTCACCAGGTCCGCCACCGGCAGGAGCTCGTCGCGCACGGCGGCGACGGCGGCGGCGTCCAGCAGCCGGTCGCCGCTGGTGGCGACCATGACGGGGTCCACCACGAGCGGGGCCGGGTGGGCGCCCAGGGCCTGCGCGACCACGCGCGTGATGGCGGTGTCGGCGAGCATCCCGGTCTTGACCGCGTGCACGGCGACGTCGTCCAGCAGCACCTCCAGCTGCTCGCGCACGAACCCCGCGGGCACCACGTGCACACCGGCCACGCCGCGGGTGTTCTGCGCCGTCAGGGCGGTGAGCACGGCGGTGCCGAACGCGCCGAGGGCGGCGAACGTCTTCAGGTCCGCCTGGACCCCGGCCCCGCCGCTCGGGTCGCTGCCGGCGACGGTGAGGGCGACGCGGGCGCTCACCGGGTCACCCCGCCGTCCACCACCGGGCGCCCGTCGTCCCAACGCGCCCGCAGCTCCGCCGCCGCGGCGCGCGGGTCGGGGGCCGCGCACACCGCGGACACGACGCAGAACCCGGCGATCCCGGTGCCGCGCAGCTCGTCGAGGTTCTGCGCGTGGATGCCGCCGATCGCCACGCACGGGGTTCCCGCGGCGGCCTCGACCACGGCGCGCAACCCGCCGGGTCCCAGCGGTGCGGCCGCGTCGGTCTTGGTGGCGGTGGCGTGCACGGGGCCGACGCCGAGGTGGTCGACCACCCCGGAGGGCACCGCGCGCACCTCCTCGACGGTGGAGACGGACAGCCCCACGAGCAGGTCGGGGCCGACGAGGCGGCGCACGTCCCCGGCCGGCAGGTCGGACTGCCCCAGGTGCACGCCGTCCGCGCCGGCGATCAGCGCGACGTCCACGGCGTCGTTCACCAGCACCGCGACGCCGGTGCCGCGCAGCGCCTCCCGCACGGCCCGCACGAGGGCGAGCAGTTCCCGGTCGCTCGCGCCCTTGCCGCGCACCTGCACGGCGGTGACGCCGCCGGCGACGGCCTCGCGCACCACCGCGGGGACCCCGCGCGCGCCGCACTGCGCGGTGTCGGTGACGAGGTACAGGGTCGGGTCGAAGCGGGCCTTCCCGGGCCCCCGGGGCGCGCTCACGCGAGCCTCCCGGAGGTCTCCAGGTCGGCGCGCAGCGCGCTCGCGTCCACGGCGTCCAGCTCGTCGATCCACGCGATCGCGAAGCCCCCGGGGCCGCTGCTGCGGGCGGCGGCCCGCTCGGCAGCGAGCGCCACGTGCGCGTGCGCGGTGACGGCCGCCAGCAGCGGGTCGTCCGTCACGGCGGTGCAGGCCGCGAGGAGGGCGCCCAGCGAGCAGCCGGCGCCGGTGGTGCGCGTCAGCAGCGGGGAACCGCCGCGCACCCGCACGACGCGCTCGCCGTGGACGAGGACGTCGACCTCGCCCGAGACGGCGACGACACCGCCGGTGCGCTCGGACAGCGCGCGGGCGGCGGCGAGGGCGTCCTCGGCGCCGGAGGTGGAGTCGACCCCGCGCCCGCCGGCACCGGAACCCTCCAGCCCCATGACCTCGGAGGCGTTGCCGCGCACCGCGACCGGGCGGTGCTGGAGCAGGTCGCGGGCGACGGAGGTGCGGAACCCCAGCGCACCGACGGCGACGGGGTCCAGGACCCACGGCGTCCCCGCCTCGTGCGCGGCGGCCGTGGCGAGCGCCATGGCGCGCGCGCGCTCGTCGTCGAGGGTGCCGACGTTCGCGAGCACCGCGGAGGCGGCGCGGGCGAACTCGGCGGCCTCGCGGGGGTTGTCGACCATCGCGGGGGCGGCGCCCGCGGCGAGCAGCGCGTTGGCGGTGATGGTGGTGACCACCGAGTTCGTCAGGCACTGCACGAGCGGGTGGTCGCGGGCCAGGGCGTCGCGG
>NZ_JALBVB010000050.1:56103-111033 GCF_022669155.1 Kineococcus sp. TRM81007
CCTGGTGCGCGCCCGGGCGCGCGGGGTTCTCGGCGTCCACGCCGTGACATCCCTTCGTCAGCACTACCTGCGTCAGGTTCGACGGGTGTGATCTCAGCCCCTCGCGGGGCACCCCGTGTCACGGGCGAACCTAGCACCGCCGGCGAACCCCACCCCGGGGGCCACCCCGCCCACCCCTCCCCTCTCCTCCCCACCTGCGGTGACCTTGCACGGNCCGCGCAAGGTCACCGCGGGTGGGGGCGGGTCCGGGGGCGGGTCAGGGGACGGGGTCAGGGGACGGGGGCCGGAGCGGGGGACGCGTCGCTGACGACGGTGCTGACGACGGTGGTGTTCCGCCCGGCCTCCTTGCCCTCGTACAGGGCCAGGTCGGCCAGGGCGATCACCTCGGCGGCGCTCAGGCCCGGCTGCCACTGGGCGACGCCGATCGTGCAGGTCTGCCCGCGCGGCACCGCGGCGCGGATGCGGTCGGCGACGGCACGGGCGCCGGCGACGCTGCACCCGGGCAGCGCCAGGACGAACTCCTCCCCGCCCCAACGGGCCAGGGTGTCCACCTCGCGCAGGCACCCGCTCGCGGCGACGGCGAACTCCTGCAGCAGGTCGTCGCCGGCCAGGTGCCCCTGCGTGTCGTTGTAGCGCTTGAAGTGGTCCAGGTCGATGAGGCAGAACGACAGCGGCAGTCCGCTGCGCACGGTGCGGGCGATCTCCTTGGAGGTGGCCTCGTCCCAGCGGCGGCGGTTGGCCAGGCCGGTGAGCGGGTCGCGCTCGGCGGCCACGGCCAGCTGGGCCAGCAGGTCTGCGCGCTCGATGCCGTGCGCGGCCTCCTGGGCCAGGGTCGCCAGGACGACGCGGGCCTGTGCGGGCAGCTCCTGCACCCGGGTGCGCCAGACGCTGGCGAGCAGGCCGGCGGTCTGCCCGTCGGCCGTGGTGATCGGCTGGTAGGCGACCGAGACGGCGCCCAGCGCGTCGCGCAGCCGCGCCGCCGCGCCGGTGCACCCGGCGAGGTCGCTGACGAACAGGGGTTCACCGCGCCGGAACGCGTCGGCGAGCACGGTGGGCTCACCGACGGGGACGCTCACGGGGACCATCCCCTCGCCCCAGACCGCCCGGCTGACCAGGGCGCCGCGGCCGTCGGGCTCGGCGAGGTACACCCCGTCGGCGCCGGTGATGCGGGCCGTGGCCTCGCACAGCGCCTCGCGGGTGTCCGCGGCGGCGTTGAGGGAGCGCAGCGCACCGGTGAGCAGCTCGGCGGTCTCGGCCTGCCGCTGCGCGTCGGCGGCCTGGCGGCGCACCTCCGCCAGGAGCGCGTCGCGCTCGTCGCGGCCGAGCGCGAGCACGAGGCCGATGACGGCGGCCACGGCGGCGTGCCCCTGCACGAGCAGGGCCCGCGCGGTGTGGTCGGCCACCGCCGCGAACGGCCCGTGCCCGTGCAGCGTGAAGACGACGGCGCAGGCGCCGGTGAACAGGCAGTGCAGCACGACGGTGCGGCTGCGCAGGCGCAGCGCCACCCACACGGTGAGCACCGGCAGCAGGAACGTCACGGGCAGGCTGCCCAGCAGCGCGAACTGGGCGGTGTAGGCGGCCCCCGAGACCGCGAAGGCGAGCACGGTCTCCGCGGTGCGCGGGCGGCGGGTGCGCGCCGTCACCAGCCGCAGGCCCGCGCAGCCGACCAGCAGCACGGCCAGGCCGTTGCGCGCCACCCACGTGAGCAGGTCGACCCACCCGGTGCGGTCGGTCTCCCAGGCGGCGGCGGAGGCGGCGAGGACACCGCCGACGCTGACGGCGATGCCGCACGCGGCGAGCAGGCGCGCCAGCTGCAGCACTCCGCGCAGCGGCTGCCCGGGCCCGGCGCCGGGGCACCAGCGACGCAGCAGCGCCGTGAACAGGAGGGTCTGGACGAGGGTGGCCACGGTGGCGGCGACGGCCAGGAGGGGGGTCGCGCCGGTCGCCAGGTGCACGAGGACGCCGGGGACCACGAGCAGGGCGGCGTCGAGCGCGCGACCCGCGACGCTGCGCGGGGCGTTGAACCAGACGGCGGCGACCCCGGCGCAGGGCGAGACGAGCGCCAGCGCGCTGCCCTCGGGGACCGTGTGGCGGCCCACCACCATCGTGGCGGTGAACAGCGCCGCGAACAGGACGCTGGCCCGGGTGGGGTTCGCGAGCGCGCGGAGCGCAGCGGCACCGGGTGCCCGGGCGCCTGGGTGGTGCACGTCCTCCGCCCTCCCGTCTGTTGATCGGCGGAGCGCGACCGGGGCTCACTGCCGAACCGCGCCGTGGTGGTCATCGGCACCGGGGCAGCCGCCTTGAGCCCGGGATGGTGACGGTGCGTGACCGTCCGCCCGTCCGGGGGCGTCGCCGGACGGGCGGACGGACGACGCTTCACCCCAGCGCCACCGCTGCCGATGACTGGGGCGTCAGGTGCACCCGATCGCTGCGGCGGTGGTGCACGGGCCGGTGCGGGGGCGTGACCCCGGCACCGCCGAACCGCCGAAGGAGGACCCGGTCATGGCCAAGGTGCTGGTCGTCGAGGACGACGCGGACATCCGCACGCTGCTCGACCTGCGGCTGCGCGCCGCGGGGCACCGGGTGATCGGGGCGGAGTCGGCGCCGGCGGCCCTGGCGGTCATCGCCGAGCGCGGCGCCCCGGACGTCCTGGTCAGCGACGTGTCCCTGCCGGGCACGACGGGCCTGGAACTGGTCGCGGCCCTGCGCGCCCGGGAGGACTACGCGCACCTGCCGGTGGTCTTCCTCAGCGGCCGGGTGCAGCCGGCGGACATCGAGGCCGGCCGGGCGCTGGGTGCGGTCTACCTCACCAAGCCCGTCGTGCTGACCGCCCTGTGCACCGCCATCGAGCAGGCGCTGGCGACCACCGGCGCCGGCGCCACCTGGTGACCACCGCCCCGCGCGCGACCAGCACCCCGCGCGCACCGCGCACCCGGTCCTCGATCGCGCGGATGCTCACGGCGGGCCTGCTGCTGACGATCACGACGGTCCTCGTCCTCGGCGGCAGCTCGTACGCGCGCATCGAGACGCTGCTGGCCGAGCGCGCCGACGTCGACGCCACCTACGCGGTGCTGGACGACATCAGCGCCCTGCGGGTGCTGGTGCGCGACGCCGAGCGCGGTCAGCGCGGGTACGTCATCACGGGGCGCGAGTACTACCTGGAGCCGTACGAGCAGGCCGTCGGCGACCTCGGCGACCTCGTGGGGGTGCTGGAGGGCGAGACCGGCACGAGCGCCGCGGCCGCGGCCGCGCGGGCCGAGCTGCGCAGCGCCGTGGCGACCAAGCTGTCGGAGATGCAGAACACCATCGCCCTGCGCCGCGGCGCCGGCTTCCCGGCCGCGCAGGCGCTGGTCAGCACCGACGACGGTCGCCGGGCGATGCAGCGCATCACCGCCGCGCTGGACGTCCTGGAGGCCGGCGAGCGCGCCCTGCTCGCCGAGCAGCAGCGCACCGCGACGCTGAACGCCGCCCGCACCCGCGCCCTGATCCTGGCCGGCACCACCTGCCTCGTCCTGCTGCTGGCCGCCGGGGCCCTGTGGGTGGACCGGCGCATCGTGCGGCCCGTGCAGCGCGTGGCCGCCGCCGCCCAGCAGCTCGCCGCCGGGGAGACCACCGAGCCGGCCGCCGTCACCGGCCCGGCCGAGGTCGTCGCCGTGGGCGAGGCCGTGAACACCGCGCTGGCGGTCCTGGTGGACTCCCGCGACAAGGCCGTCGAGGCGGACCGGGCCAAGTCGGCGTTCCTGGCGACGATGAGCCACGAGATCCGCACGCCGATGAACGCCGTGATCGGCATGACCGACCTGCTGCTGGACACGCCCCTGGAACCGCACCAGCGCGAGCTGGCCGAGACGGTCCGCGACAGCGGCGAGACCCTGCTCGTCGTCATCGACGAGGTCCTGGACTTCTCCCAGCTGCAGGCCGGCAGCCTGCGCCTGGCCGACGAGCCGTTCGACGTGCGCGACTGCGTCGCGGGCGCCGTGGCGCTCGTGCGCCACGAGGCGGGCGCCAAGGGCCTGGAGCTGGTCGTCGAGGTCTCCCCCGCCGTCCCCGCGGCGCTGCGCGGCGACGCGCCCCGCCTGCACCAGGTGCTGGCGCACCTGCTGCGCAACGCCGTGACGTTCACCTCCCGCGGCGAGGTGGCGCTGAGCGCCGTCATCGTCCCCGGCGGGCGCGGGACCGTGCAGCTGGTGCGCTTCTCGGTGCGCGACACCGGGACGGGCATCCCCCCCGAGCGCATCGGCCAGCTGTTCCGCTCGTTCGCGCCGCTGGACCCCTTCACCCGCCCGCAGGGCGGTGTGGGCCTGGGCCTGGCGATCTGCTCGGGCCTGGCGGGTGCCATGGGCGGCGACCTGCGGGTCGACAGCACCCCCGGCATCGGCTCCACGTTCACCCTGGACGTCCCGCTGGCCGAGGCCACCGGCGCGGTCGCCGCACCGGCCCGCCCCGTCGACGACCTGACCGGGCGCGACGTCCTCGTCGTCGACGACAACGCCACCAACCGCCGCGTGCTGCAGCTGCAGCTCCAGGGCTGGGGCGCCACCTGCACGGGTGTGGCGTCCGCCGGCGAGGCGCTCGCCCTGGTCGCGGGCGGCCGGGCCTTCGACGCCGCGCTGGTGGACATGCACATGCCCGGCACCGACGGCGAGCAGCTGGCGAACGCGCTGCGGGCGCTGCCCGCCGGCCGCGACCTGCCCCTGGTGCTGCTGAGCAGCGGGCAGCGGCATCCCTCCGCCACGGCGGACGGCGTCGTGGACGCCGTCCTCAGCAAGCCGGTGCGCACCGCCCTGCTGGAGGGTGCGCTGCGCGGGCTGCTCGGCGCCGCGCGACCCGCCACCACCAGCCCCACCACCACCGGCCCCACCACCACGGGCCCCATCACCACGGGCCCCACCACCACGGGCGCGGCCGCGGCGACCGCGGCGCGCGGCACCGCCCTGCGCGTGCTGCTCGCCGAGGACAACGCGGTCAACCAGAAGGTCGCCCAGCTCCTGCTGGCGAAGTTCGGCCACGAGGTCGACACCGTCGACGACGGCCTGCAGGCCGTCGAGGCGGCGCGCGCCTCGCGCTACGACGTCGTCCTGATGGACCTGCACATGCCCGGGATGGACGGCCTGCAGGCCACCCGGCTCATCCGCTCCGAGGTCCCCGCGGAGCTGCAGCCGCGCATCGTCGCGCTGACCGCCAGCGTCCTGTCCGAGGACCGCGAGGCGTGCCGCGAGGCCGGCATGGACGACCACCTCACCAAGCCGGTGCGGGCGCGCGAGCTGGAGAACGCGCTCGCCAGGGTGCTCTCGGCGGTGCGCGACGACCCCGCCGGTGCGTGGTCGTCGCAGGGCACAGGGGCACCGGTCCCGGAGGCCCGGGTCCCGGTGACGGTCCCGCTGGAGGTGGCCGTGCGCGCCCGCATCGCCGACCTCGGCGGCGCGGACACCGACGCCGACCGGGCCCTGTTCGCGCAGCTGCTCACCTCGTTCGTCGAGCGCGCCCCCGCGGCCGTCGCCGACCTGGAGGACGCCCTGGCGGCCGGGGACGCGCGTGAGCTGGAGACCCGCGCGCACAGCCTGAAGGGGTCCGCGGCCAACCTGGGCGCGGAGGTCCTGGCGCAGCTGTGCGCGGACCTGGAGGCGCGGGCGCGCGCCGGCGAGGCGCCGGTCGGCCGGTCCCTGAGCGGGTTGCGCGAGGAGCTGGAGAGCACGTGCCGCACCTTCAGCGCCATCGCCGGGGAGTTCACCGCCGCCCTGCGGAGCACCACCGGGGCGGTGCCGGTCGACGAGAGCGCGGGGTGGTGAGCCGGGTGAGCGGACAGGTGGGCACCGGGCCCGCGCAGACAGGACACGGGCGGACAGGACACGGGAAGGTGGTTGGAGCGGACGTGCAGGAGGGTTCCGCGGTGGTCCCGCGCACCGCTGCCGGCCCGGGGCGGGCGCTGGCCGGCACCGAGCGGGCGGAGCTGGAGGCGCTGCGGCAGGCGCTGGCCTGCGCCCCGGACGCGTTCGTCTCCATCGACGACGACGGGTCGCTCACCGACTGGAACCAGGCGGCCGCCGACCTGCTGGGCTGGGAACGCACCGAGGTGCTGGGCCTGCCGATGACGCAGGTCGTCGTCCCGCCGGAGCTGCGCGGAGCGCACCGGGCGGGCCTGGCCCGCTACCGCGCCACCGGCGAGCGGACGGTGTCCGGGCGCCCCGTGGAGGTCGAGGCGCTGCACCGCGACGGGACCCGCGTGCCGGTGGAGATCACCGTCTGGCCGACCTGGGTGGCCGGTGAGCGGCGCTGCCACGCGTTCCTGCGCGACCTGCGCCCGCGCCGCGCCGCCGAGCAGGCGCTGGCCCGCAGCGAGGAGCTGGCGCGCGCCGAGCAGGAGCGGACCCGCCGCCGCAGCCGCGTGCTGCTGACGACGGTGCAGGTGCAGCAGGCGGTCGCCGCCGCCGGCACCGACCGCGCCGCGGTGCTGCAGGCCGTCGCCGACGGTGCGGTGGCCGCGTTCGAGGCCGCCGACGGGGCCGTCGTGGAGCTGCTCGAGACCGGGCAGCTGCGCTACGCCGCCACCGCCGGCGCGCTGGTCGCCCACGCGGGGCTGCGGCTGCCGGCCGCCGGGTCGCTGTCGGGCACCGCGATCGAGCAGGGGCTCCCCGTGCTGTGCGAGGACACCGCGACCGACCCGCGGGTGGACGCCGAGGCGTGCGAGCGCATCGGCGTCCGCGCCACGTGCACCGCCCCGCTGGTCAGCGGAACCCGGACGGTGGGCGTGCTGAAGGTCTCCAGCGGCACCACCGGCGCCTTCACCGCGGAGGACGCCCAGCTGCTGCAGCTGCTCGCCGGCAGCCTGGCCGCGGGGCTGCGCCACGCCGACGACGCCGCGCGCAACGCCACCCTGCTGGCCGAGTGCACCGCCGCGCTGGAGGCGCTGGAGATGAGCGAGCAGCGCTTCCGCATGATGTTCGACGGCTCCCCGCTGGGCATGGTCCTGACCAGCCTGGACGCGGCCGACGCGGGCGACCTCCTGCAGGCCAACGCGGCCATGGCCGAGATCACCGGCCACTCCCCCCAGCGCCTGTCGCGCATGGGGCTGCGCGACCTGCAGCACCCCTGGGACGCGGCCGACAGCGCCGAGCTCACCGCCCGCCTCGTCGCCGGGGAGCTGGACACCGCGACGACCGAGACGCGCTTCGTGCACGCCGACGGGCGCACCCTCTGGGTGCGTCTGCGCAGCGCCGTGGTCCGCGACGAGCACGGGGCACCGCTGTACCTGGTCGCGCAGGTGGAGGACGTCACGCAGCGGCTGGCCGAGCAGGCGCAGCTGGCCGAGCGCAACCGGGAGCTGGAGGCCGCCAACCAGCTCAAGCTGGACCTCATCGGCATGCTCGGGCACGAGATCGCCAACCCGCTCGCCTCGATCCAGGGGTACTCGGAACTGGCCGTGCAGTGCTGGGACCAGCTGGAGGAGGCCGACCGGCGCAGCAGCGCCGAGGCCGTGCACCGCGGCGCGCAGCGCCTGGACACCATCCTGCGCGAGGTGCTGACGATGGTCAGCGTGGACGCCGGGCAGCTGAGCGCCACCCCGGAGCGGGTGCGCGTGCGCGCCGTCGTCGAGGCCGCCCTGGCCAGCGTGCCGGGCGCGGCCCCGGGCGTCCACTGCCCGCCGGGCCTGGCGGCGTCCGTGCAACCGGGCCACCTGGAGCAGGTGCTCGTGAACCTGCTGTCCAACGCGGCGAAGTACGGCGGGGGTGCCACCGCGGTGCGCGCCGGGACGGTCGGCGACCGGGTGCTCGTGAGCGTGGAGGACGCCGGCCCCGGCGTGCCGGAGGAGTTCCGCGACCGGCTGTTCGAGCGGCTGGCCCGCGCCGACGCCACCGCCGGCACGGTGCGCGGCACCGGCCTGGGGCTGTACATCGTGCGCGAGCTGCTGCGCGCCAACGGCGGGGACGTGCGCCACGCCCCGCGCCCCGACGGCGGCTCGGTGTTCACCGTCGAGCTGCCGGCCGCGCCTCTCGGCTGAGCGAGGGGGCGGTTTCAGCCGGGGCCGGGCGGGGCACCTGTCCTGCATGAGCCTGAACATGGCGGGGAAGGTGTCCGTGGAGCGCCCGCGCACCACCGCGGGGCAGCACCTGTCGCTCCTGGTCGGCGCCCTGCTGATCGTCCTGGGCCTGGCGGGGTTCGTGGTGACCGGCTTCGGCGACTTCACCGGCGGTACCCACGAGCAGCAGGTGATCGGTTTCGCGGTGAACCCGCTGGCGAACGTGCTGCACCTGGTGCTGGGCGCGCTCGGGCTGCTGGCGCGCACCGGTGCGCGCCGGGCGCGCTGGTACGGCGTCCTGCTGGTCGCCGCCGGGGCCGGGTTGTTCGCGTACTCCAACAACGCCGACGTGAACGTGCTGAACGCGAACTGGCCCACCAGCGCGCTGCACCTGGTGATGGCGTTCGCCGGCCTGGTGATCGCGTTCGTGCCGGTGCGGGCGGGGAAGCGCCCCGACACCGCGGAGCTGCGCTGACCCGAGCGGTCCCGGCCCGTCCCGGCCGGGTGCCCGTGCGGGGCGCCCGGCCGGGACGGTGCGCCGTCAGGACGCCGTGTCGCCCGCCTGCCGGGCCTGCGCCCACAGGTCGACGCCGGAGTCGACCGCGAACTCGTCGATCGCGCGCAGCTCCTCGTCGGTGAAGTCGAGCTTCGCGACGGCGGCGACGTTGTCCTCCACCTGCTGCACGCTGCTGGCCCCGATGAGGGTGGTGGTGACCCGGCGGTCGCGCAGCACCCACGACAGCGCCAGCTGCGCCAGGGTCTGCCCGCGGCCGGCGGCGATCTCGTTCAGGCCGCGGATGCGGCGCAGGTTCTCCTCGGTGAGGATCCCCGGGTCCAGGGACTTGCCCTGCGCGGCGCGCGAGTCCGCCGGGACGCCGTCGAGGTAGCGGTCGGTGAGCAGCCCCTGGGCCAGCGCGGTGAACGGGATGCAGCCGACACCCTCGGCCTCCAGCACGTCCAGCAGCCCGGACTCGATCCAGCGGTTGAACATCGAGTACGACGGCTGGTGGATCAGCAGCGGCGTGCCGAGGTCGCGCAGGATCCGCGCCGCCTCCAGGGTGCGCTCGGGGCCGTAGGAGGAGATCCCCACGTACCGGGCCCGCCCGGAGCGCACGATGGTGTCCAGCGCACCCATCGTCTCCTCCAGCGGCGTCCCGGGGTCGGGCCGGTGGTGGTAGAAGATGTCGACGTGGTCGAGGTTCATGCGCTCCAGCGAGGCGTCGAGCGAGGCCATCAGGTACTTGCGCGAACCGCGGTCTCCGTACGGCCCGGGCCACATGTCCCACCCCGCCTTGGAGGAGATCACCAGCTCGTCCCGGTAGGGGGCGAGGTCCTCCTTCACCAGCCGGCCGAAGTTCGTCTCGGCCGCGCCGTAGGGCGGCCCGTAGTTGTTCGCGAGGTCCATGTGCGTGATGCCGAGGTCGAACGCGCGCCGGACGATGTCGCGCTGCGTCTGGAACGGCTTGTCGTCGCCGAAGTTGTGCCAGAAACCCAGCGAGAGCGCGGGCAGTTCCAGGCCGCTGCGGCCGCAGCGGCGGTAGGGCATGGAGTCGTAACGTCCAGCGTCTGCGGTGTAGGTCACGACCGGCGACTCTAGGGCAACGGCTGAGGCGTCGCGCGGTGCCCGGGCGGGGAGTTCCGCCGGGGGCCCGGCGCAGCTCGTGGCGGCGGCGCGCGGTGGACGCTCAGGCGGTGGTCGTGGCGGTCGGCTCGGCGGTCGGGCTGGCGGTCGGCTCAGCGGTCGGCTCAGCGGTGGGCTCAGCGGTGGGCTCAGCGGTGGGTTCGCCACCCTCCTCCCCGTCGCCCTCGCCGCTGTCGGCGCTGACGCGGGTGGCGGTGGGGCCGTCGGTGCCGCGGGTGCCCTTGAGGTTGACGTGGTCGCCGACGGCGATCCCGGCCAGTTCGGCCGGGGCGTCGTCGCGGACGATCTTCGCGCCCTCGGCGACGGTCACGGTGAACTCCGTGCCGCGCAGGTCCTTGGCGCGGCCGCCGCGCACGGTGATCGTCAGGGTGCGCGCGGCGGTGTCGACGGCGCTGACCGTGCCGTGGACGACGAGGACGTTCTTGGCGCCGCGGGAGCCGCGGGTGATGCGCGGGGCCGGGGCGCTGGTGCTCGTGGCGGTCGGCGTGGCGGTGGGGGCGCCGGTCGGGGTCGCCGTGGGCTCCGCGGTGGCGGTGGGCTCCGCGGTGGCGGTGGGCTCCGCGGTGGCGGTGGGCTCCGCGGTGGCGGTGGCCGTCGCGGTGGGGCTCGCCGTCGGCTTCGCCTTGGGTGCCGCGAGCGCGGCGCCGGTGGTGGGCACGGCCAGGGCCGCGGCGAGGACGGCGGTGAGGGTGAGGGTGGTGGTGCGGCGCAACGTTCTTCCTCCTGGGTAGCCGGGCCGCCTCAGCGGGTGAGGCCCCTGTGCTTTGCGTCCCCGCCTCGCGGCGGGTTTGCCCTTGTCCGGTGGGCACGTGGAGGTGCCCACCGCCCACCGTGCGGGACGGGAGGGGGTGGTGTCGAGCGGCCTCACCCGGTCGGGGGTGCGTCGTGCTCCGGGGGCACCGCGTCGCCGCTGCCGGTGGCCGCGCGCACGGCGGCGGCGCGGCGGACGGGGTCGACGAGCACGTCGACGGCGTCGACCCACTGCTCGACGGCCCCCACGCCCGGCGGCAGCGCCCGCGCGGCCGCGTCGCGCACCGCGCCCAGCACCGCGGGGACCAGGCCGGGGTCGACGCACCGGAACGGGCGGTCGTGGAAGGGGACGGTCGCGGTGGGGGTGGTGGGCAGGCCTGTGGTGCGCTGCAGGTGCAGCAGGTGCTCCAGCGCTTCGCACAGCGCGGCCTGCCGCTGCGGCCAGTCGCCGGCGGCGAGGGCCGCCGCCAGCGCGGGTACGGCGACGGACGCGCGGGGCAGCGCCGTGAACGCGGTGCCGGCCCACTTGGGGTACGGCGGCCAGCGCTGTTCGAGGAGGAAACCCAGGTGGACGGCGGTGCGCACCAGCCGGGCGGTGACCACGCGGGAACCGAGGTCGTCGCCGACCTGCCCGGTGCGGCCGACGAACGGCAGTTCCTGGTCGAGCCGCTGCCAGTCGCAGGCCACGACGTGGTGCTGCACGTCGTCCGGGTAGCGGGCGAGGCGTTCGCGCAACCGGGTGGTGCGCCCGTCGGTGTCGGCGAACAGCGGGCCCGCGGTCAGTTCCAGGACGGACTGGCCGGTGGGGACGAGCCAGTCGGCCGGGCTCCAGGGGCGGGTGACGTCCACGCCGAGGCGTGCGGTGGCGAACGCGTCGGGGTCGGCGACCTCGACGCGGTGCGCGGGGCGCGGGTCCCAGGTGGTGGGGAACCGGGTGGGCAGGCCGGCGAACTCCTCGGGGAGCTCCGCCGCGAGGAACTCGTCCACCTCGGCGACGCGGGCGGCGGGCACCAGCAGCGTCAGCCGCAACCCCCAGTCGTGGTCGCGGGAGGTGGCGTCGTCCAGGCCGAGGACGTCGGAACCGGTGCCGAGGCGGCCCGCGGCGTGCGGCAGGCCGGGGAACGAGCGGTGCAGCAGGGGGCCGACGGCCCGCTCCCAGTAGGCGCGGGCGAGGTCGGCCCCGTTCGCGACGGTCACGCCGGGCGGGGCGGCGGGTCGAAGCGGCCCAGCCAGCGCCCCACGACCCGACTCATCCCGCCCTCCTGCGGGGAGAACCCCAAGCCCCCGTAGAACTCCCCCGCGTCGTCGGTGAACAGGGCGACGTGCTGCCCGGGCACGGTCTGCACCAGCCGCCGCACCACCTCCGAGCCGATCCCGCGGTGCCGGTGCGCGGTGGCGGTCCACACGTCGACGAGGTAGGCGTTGCCGACCCCGTCGCTGAGCAGGCGGCCCATCGCCACGACGCGCCCGCCGTCGAGGGCGAACACCGTCGCGTGGGAGTTCTCGCACGAGCGCCGCAGCTCGTCGGGGGTGCGGCCGTTGTGGAAGCCGTCCTCGCGCAGCGCCGCGTCCAGGGCGCCGAAGTCGACGCGGGCGAGGTCGGCGGTGAGCTCCGGGTCGGTCACGACGCGAGCGTGGCGGCCGCGCGGCGGGGTGGCAACCGGGTTTCCCACCCCGGGTGCCGGGCCGCGTCACCCCGCGGCCACCACCCGCACCACCCCGGTCATGTGCGGGTGGACGCTGCACACGTAGGGGTGCTCACCGGCCGCGGTGAAGGTGTGGCGGAAGGTGCCGCCCCCGACGATGCCGCTGTCGAAGCCGTCACCCCGCACCTGGTGCAGGATCCCCCCGTCGTCGAAGACCCACTCGACCGCGTCGCCGCTGCGGACCTCGACCTCGGCGGGGTCGAAGGCGATGTCCCGCACCACGACGCTGACCGCCGGCGGTGCCGGCGCCGCCGCGCTCCCCCGCCCGCAGGACGCGGCGGCGGCCGCGCCCGGGGCCGTCAGCAGCGCTCCCAGCAGCGCCCGGCGCCTCACCCCTCGACGGTGACCGTGCCGGTCATGTCCGGGTGGGGGGTGCAGTGGTAGCCGAACTCCCCCGCCTCGGTGAACGTGTACGTGTAGGTGCCGCTGGTCAGCAGTTCGCTCTCCAGGCCGGGCAGGTCGTCGCCCACGACGTCGTGCGGCATGCCGCCGTCGTCGAAGACCCACTCGACGGTCTGGCCCTCCTGCACGGTGATCTCCGCGGGCGTGAACCGCATGTCCTTCACCTCCACGCGCACCACCGGCTGGCCGTCGCCGTCGGCCACGGCGTCGCTGCCGCCGCAGGCGGTCAGGGACGCGGCCAGCAGCAGGGCGGGGAGGAGGACGGGCTTCTTCACGTGGGGACCTCTCATCGGACGTAGCGCATGTTGGCCGTCATGCCGGCCTCGAAGTGGTAGACGTTGTGGCAGTGGAACATCCACTCACCGGGGTTGTCGGCGTCGAAGTCGATGCTCATCGACTGCCCCGGCAGCACGAGGGCGGTGTCCTTGCGCAGCCCGCCGTACTCGGGGATCGCGAAGGTGTGCCCGTGGGTGTGCATCGGGTGCCACATGGACGTGGTGTTGTTCATGGTGATGCGGACGCGCTCGCCCTCGCGCATGACGAGGTTCCCGGCGTCGGCTCCCGCCATGCCCCAGGCGTACCGGCCCTCGACCTCGATGAGGTCGATCGAGTAGGAGCGGTCGGGTTCGCGCTGCTCCAGCACGGACCGGGCGGCGGGGCGCATCGCGCTCTCCAGCACCAGCCGGCCGGACAGTTCCGGCAGGTCCGGCACCGTGGCGAGGGAACCGGCGGAGCCGGTGGCGTCCCGGGTGCGCAGGACGGCGGCGGCGTGCCCGCTGCGGCCCTCGACCACCGCCACGACGGGCCAGGCGCCCGAGCGCGCCGTGACGAGCACGTCGTAGCGCTGCGCCGACCCGATGACGAGGGCGTCGGTGACCACGGGTTCCACGTCGAAGCCGTCCGCCGCGATCACGGTCATCTCGTGCCCGGCCACCGCGACGCGGTAGGCGGTCTCGGCGGCGGCGTTGACCAGGCGCAGGCGCACGCGGGCGCCCGGTGCGGCCTCCAGGACGGCGGGGTCCTCGGGGGGACGGCCGTTGACCAGGTGCAGCGGGTAGGTGATGTGCCCCGTCATGCCGCCGAGCGCGTCGGAACGGCCGTGGTCGCCCGCGACGAGGCCGGCGGCGGTCGCGGCCTCGCTCGCCGAGGGGGTGGCCGGCGCGGCGGCGCCGTGACCGGCGTGGCCGGCGTGGCCGCCGTGCCCGCCCGTGAGCGCGGGGTTCAGCGCCTGCAGGACGGCGTCCGGGGTGGTCCCCAGCCCGTCGACCCAGTCGTCGAGGACGACGACGAACTCCTCGTCGGCACCGGAGGAGTCCTCGGGGTCCTCCACGACCAGCGGGCCGAGCATCGCCCGGTCGGACTGCATCCCGGAGTGCGAGTGGTACCAGTAGGTCCCCGGGTCGGGGACGATGAAGTCGTACGTGAACTCCGCGCCGGGGGCGATCGCCTCCTGGGTCGCGGGCGCGGCGCCGTCCATGTCGTTGCGGCAGGCGATGCCGTGCCAGTGCACCGTGGTGCTCTCGGCGAGCTCGTTGCGGACGACGGCCCGCAACCGGTCACCGCGCCCGACGCGGATCTCCGGGGCGGCCAGGCCGTCGCCGTACACCCACGTGTCCACGGCGCGTCCGGCGAGGTCCACGGTCGCCGCCCGCGCGACGAGGCCGACCTCGACGGTGCGCCCGGAGGCGCTGCGGCGGGCCTCGGCGGCGGCGACCTCGGGGTCGGTCGCGGCCACGAGGTCCAGGGCGGGTGCGCTGGGGCCGGGATCGGCCCGTCCCTCGCTGCCGCAGCCAGCGAGCGCGACCCCGGTGCCGGCCGCCCCGGCGAGCAGCAGGCCGCGACGGCCCACGAGGGGTCCTGCCGGCAGCAGCGGGGAGCGTCCCCACCGCTGCCGGCGGGCGGCTGCCCTCATCCGCGGGCCTCGGGCGCGAGCAGGCCGGACACGTCGTCGACGTTGCCGGTGACCTCGACCGAGCTCTTCTCGGTGCCGGTGGCGGCGTCGAACCCCTTGAGCAGGGTCGGTGCCTCCCCGTCGGCCTCGGGGCCCTCCCCCAGCACGTAGAGGGTGGTGCCGGCGGTGTCGAACGCGAAGGAGTCCAGGGAGCTCATCCCCAGGGACTCCAGCGTCAGGGTCGCCACCGGGTCCAGGCCGGCCGCGTCGCGCAGCTGCACCTGCACGACGTCGCCGCCGCGGGCGGAGTGCGGGTGGACGGCGCTGTCGGTGTAGGCGACGGCGATGCGCGTGGCGTCCGCGTTCACGGCCGTGTCCGCGAACCGGCCGGAGTCGACGCCGACGTTGCCCAGGGGCGCCTGGGGCTGCTCGGGCAGACCCCGGGAGAAGTCGAACAGGTAGGCGTCGCCGTTCGCGCCCACCAGCAGCCCGGCGTCCACGGCCCCGGCGGTGCTGGCCTCCCGGTTGCTGACGAAGTCCTCGGGCAGGACCTCGGCGCGGCCGGCTTCGACGGGCACGCCGTCCTCGCCGATGGTGATGCGCACGAGTTCCCGGGAACCCTCGCAGACGGAGTAGACGTCGTGGCCCACGACCCACGTGAAGGGGCCGCACCCGACGAGCGGCAGCATGCCGCTCTGCTCACCGGCCGCCAGGTCCACGACGCGCAGGCCGTACATGCCGTCGTCCCAGGTCACGAAGTACTGGCGGTCGGCCGTGACGGCGTGCGAACCGTCGCGGGAGTGGACCCGCGCGGTGTCGGGCAGCTCGATCTCCTGCGGGTCCAGGAGGTCCCCGGAGTAGCGCGAGACGACGAAGTCGGCCTGCCCGCGGTTCCCGCGGGGTCGCCACACCTCGGCGGCCAGCACCGCGGGCTCGTCGGAGGACTCGGTGACGAAGGCGTGCACGACCGGGTCCCAGATCCCGGGGCCGGTGGCGATGCGCGACTCCACGACACCGGTGGCCGGGTCGACGACGTCCCACACGTACTCCAGACCGCCGGAGCCGCTCTCCCGGGTGACCATGCGGTCGGCGGGGACCGGGGGGATCTCGCTGACGTGCAGCGGTTCGGGGATCGTGTCGCCGATCTCCTGGTCGTTCGCGCCGAGGGAGATCCCCTCCCCCGGCGTGGTGTACGGCGGCGGGCTGAACGTCGGTTCGCCGGCGGCCGGCGCGGCCGCCGCGGCGGATCCGGCCGGTTCGTCGTCGCCGGTGCAGCCGGTCGCCAGGACCACCGCCACCAGGGGCGCGGCCAGCGCCGCGGCGCGTGCTCTGCTGAGCTTCACGTGGGGGACACCTTTCGTCGGTCGAGGGGCCGCGGCCGGCGGGTGGTCGCCCGCCGGCCGCGGTTCACAGCACCGCTGCCGCTGCGGCGCCGGCCAGCAGCGCCAGGGCCGCCCCGCCCAGCAGGCGGGCGGGGTTGTCCAGCAGGAGCGTGCGCCCCAGGTGCCGGTCGAGCTCCCCGCGGCGGGCGCTGGGGAGCGCCGCCCAGGAGGAGACCGTGCGCCCCAGGGCCATCAGGGCCCAGCCCAGGGCTCCCCACCACGGGGAGCCGGCGAGCAGGACGGCGAGGGTGAGCAGGTAGAAGGCGGTGGTGCGGATGAAGATGAGGTACCCGGGGCCGATGAGGGCACCGAACCCGAGGGCGACCAGGCGCGGCTGGTACCGGCGCCGCCACCCCGCCGGGACCTGCCGGGAGCGCTGCGGGTGGGGCAGGGTGACCAGGCGCATCTCGTGCAGCGCGTACGCGGCGGCGACCGCGGCCCAGCCGAGGAAGCCCCACGACGTCGGGACGCGCGCGACGAGGTCCTGCAGGACCCCGCCGAGCGCACCGACCGCGGCTCCCGTGGGGATCGCCGTGAGCAGCAGTCCCAGCGTGTACCAGAGGATCCGTCGTGCGGGTGTCGAGCGCCCGCGGACCGCGGGCTTGGGCGCCACCGTGGTGGCGACCAGCGAGTAGCCTCAAGGCGACCAGCTGGCCCCGATCCCCGAGAGCAGCGCGGCGGGCAGGACGAGCAGTCCCCACGAGGGGTGCGGCTCCACCAGCGCCGCCAGGACCAGCCCCGCCACCAGCGCCGACGCCCACGCACCGAGCCTGGCCCGGCGGCCGTACGCCGCCGCGACGGGGGGTTTCGAGAACGCCTGCGCCGGGCGCGTGCCGGAGGGGATCACGCCCCGGCACCGACCTTGGGCCGGGCCGCCGGCCGGGGGGTGCAGTCCTCACCGATGATCGGCGCCATGGTGCAGGTGTAGGACTGCGACTCGTCGGAGACGCACCAGATGATCTCCTGGTCGTAGCTGCCGGAGACCGGGTTGTACATGACGGCCTGCGCGTCGGGTTCACCGCAGTAGTTCGTCGAGCACGAGGAGGCGCCGCAGCAGTCGTAGTAGGCGATGAGGTACGTCTTGCCGGTGGTGGGCTCGGTGCAGCACCCCACCCAGAACTCCGCGCCCGGCTTGCTGCCGGGGGCGCAGGTGGTCACCCCCCCGCCCGTGCAGGAGGAGCACGGGCGGCCGTCCATGTTGCACCAGCGCCAGTACTCGCACTCGGCGGGGTTGCCGCCGTCGTAGACGGGCAGCAGGGGCTCGGTGCCCGGTGCGGCCGGTGCCCCCGGTGCCGCCTGCGCGGACCGGGTGACGGGCAGCGCACCGATCATCGCCACCCCCGTCAGGCCCATCGTCCAGGCGCCCAGCTTGCCCAGGGCCGAGCGGCGCGAGACGCGCTCGGACAACCGCCGGGCCACCCTGCTGGTGCGGGTGCCGCCCTGGCCCGCCAGCCAGTCCGCCTGCTCCTGCACGGTCCTCTCGTCGACGGCGAACTTCTTCTCGTGGGTCTCGTCGGGGTCTCGCACGGTTCTCCTCTCATCGGTCCTGCCGCTGGTCCCCGCGGGAGCGCGGGTGTCGCCGGGTTCAGCCGGCGAGCTCCACCCGGGCGTCGCGGTGCAGGTGCTGCACGGAGGGGGTGCCGGTCTCCAGGGCGTTGAGCAGGCTCTCCACCTGCTGCAGGTGGTTGCACAGGCCCTTGGCCCGGATGACTCCGTGCTCGTCGAGGACGACGCCGTAGGGGGTGGTGCCCACCTGGTAGGCGACGCCCACGTCGCGGGCGTCGACGTAGCTGAGCTCGTCGGAGATCCTCCCGGCGGCGAGGAACGCGGCGTGCTCCTCGGGCGTGCCGTCGGAGACCATGACGACCTCCAGGTCCCGCTCGGCCCGCGCCAGGGCGCGGATCCCCGGCAGCAGGCTCTTGCAGGTCGAGCAGTTGGGCCCGGTGAACATCAGCAGCTGCGACTTGCCGCGGTGACCGCCGACGCTCACGGTGCGGCCGAGGTGGTCGGTCAGCCCGCTGAACGCCGGGCCGGTCTCCTCGACCTTCGGGCCGGAGTCCATCATCCGGGCGCCGAGCGGCCCCAGGCGAACCTGCACCCGGCCGACCTCGCGGGCCAGCGCGAGCACCATCAGCAGCAGCCCGGTCACCGCCAGGGTCAGCACGCCGGTCATCACGAGCAGGAACGTGGTCATCGGGGTCTTCCTCGTCTCGTCGCGCCCGCCGAACGGGCCGGGGAGTGGGGTTTCGGGAACCTCAGCGGGCGGTGCGGGCCAGGGCGGCGCGGTAGCGCACCGACGCGTCGGCGAGGTGGGTGTCCGCACGGGTGGGCCGGCGGTCCACGACGCGGGCGACGCGGGCCACCACCAGCGCCAGCAGCAGGACCACCACCGCCAGGCACGCGCCCTGGAACCTGTCGGCCGCCGCGGGGGCGGTGGGGGCTGCCAGCAGCAGAGCCGCGGAGGCCGCTGCGAGGGCAGCGGCGCGCAGGGCGTGCCACGGGCCGATGCGAGCCACCTCACCGGCGGGCGGGTCCGTGAAACCGAAGCAACCGCAGTCGATGTCACGACGCCCGCGGGCGAGGTTCACGACCAGCCCGGCGGTGAACGCCGCGAACAGGGCGGTGGCGGCCGCCGCGGCCGCCGGGGCGGCGACGCCGGCGACGAGGGCCGTTCCGGCGAGCACCTCTGCGACGGGCACGACGCGCGCCACGGGGCGGGTGAGGGCGCCCGGCAGGACGCGGAAACCCCGCACGACGCGCGAGAAGGCCCGCGGTGCGAGGAGTTTCGGGGTTCCGGCGAGGACGAGCACCAACCCCACGAAGGCGCTCACAGCGCTCCAGGCCACGGCTGCCCTCCTCTTCTTGAGCGATCGCTCAACACGCGGAACTCTCACGGCCCGGGGTTTCCCGACAGTGTCCCGTGTGTAAGGCCTGTGTTAACACCCGGAGCCGTCGTAGGATCCGGTGGTGCCCCGCGCGGTGGACCGGCAGCAGCGCCGTGACGAGTTCGTCGACGCGTTCCTGGCGATCGTCGCCGACGGCGGTCTCGAGGCGGCGACCTCCCGCGCGGTGGCTGCGCGCGTGGGGGTTTCGGTCGGGGCGCTGTGGCACTACTTCGGCACCTTCGACGAGCTCCTCGCCGAGGCCGCCCAGCGGGTCAGCCGCCGGGCGGGGCAGCGGCGCGACGCCCGGGTGGCGGGCAGGCGCGGCCTCACCGCTCTGCAGGTCCTGCTGGAGGAGTTCTTCCCCCTCGATAGGACCACGCAGGACGAGGCGAGGGTCCTCATCGCCTTCTGGGGGCGCGTCGCCCACCACGAGCACCTGCGCGACGTCTACGAGGCGGACTCCGACGAGTGGTTCGGGTGCGTGCGCAGGTGCCTGCGCGAAGCCGTGGAGGACGGCGAGCTCGTGGCCTCCGCCCCCGTCGACGAGCTCACCGCCGTGGTGTGGCACCTGGGCGTCGCCGGCCAGACGGACTCCGTGGTGTTCCACCCGGACGCGGACCCCGTCCAGCGCCTGCGGGTCGTGCGGACCGTCCTGGCCCCCCACCGTCCGGGCCCGGGTCCCGCCGGCGGAGCCCTCACCCGTGCCGCCCGCCCGCGCGGGCCCCGTTCCACGCGGTGACACCGGCGGGACCGAACAGCCGCGCGGTGGGCCCGTCGCGCCCCAGCAGTTCCGCGGGGGTCCCCGTCTCGGCGACCCTGCCACCGGCCAGGCACCAGACCTGGTCGGCGCGCTCGACGAGCGCGCGGCGGTGGGTGACGACGACGGCGGTGCCGCGGTGGTCGGCCAGGACGCGGTCCACCACGTCGGCGGCGGCGGCGTCCAGGTGGGCGTCGGCCTCGTCCAGCACGAGCAGCGGCGGGCGGCCCAGCGCGGCGCGGGCGATGACGACGCGGGCACGCTGCCCGGCGGACAGGCGGGAACCGCCCTCGCCGACGTCACCGTCCCAGCCGCCCGGCAGCTCGGCGGCCAGCGCGTCCAGGTCGCACAACCGCGCCACCCGCCGCAGTTCCGCGTCCTCGCAGCGCGGCAGCCGGTAGGTGACGTTGCGGCGCAGGCTGCCGCGCAGCGGCGGCAGGTCGGTCGCGGCCGTGCCGACGGCGCGGCGCACCGAGGCGGGGTCCACGTCGCGCAGGTCCTGGCCGTCGACGAGGACGGCGCCGGTGTCGGGGTCGGCGAGGCGGGCGAGCAGCGCCACGAGGGTGGACTTGCCGGCGCCGTTGGGGCCGACCACGGCTGTGAACACGCCGGGCGCGGCCCGCAGCGTGACGTCCCGCAGGGCGCCGCGAACGCCGATGCGTTCCAGGCGCACCTCCCCCGCGGTGACCTCCAGGTCGCGGGCACCGCGGGCGACGGGGAGCGTCGGCACGGCCAGGAACCGCAGCGCCGCCTCGCGCGCCACCCGGGCGCCGGTGGCGAGCTCGGCGACCCGGCCGAGGTCACGCAGGTGCCCGGCGAGCAGGCCGGCGACGGTGGTGGCGGCCACGACGCTGCCCGGTGTGGTGTCGCCGGCGCGCACCGCGAGCGCGCCGGCGCCCAGGGCGGCCACGGTCGCGAGGGCCGCGGTGGCCTCGGCGGTGCCGCGGGCGGCGCCGACCGCCGCGGCCCGGCCGGTGGCGGCGTCCACGGCCCGCTCCCCCAGGCGCCGCACGCGACGCTCCTCGCGCCGCTCCTGCCCGGCGGCCTGGACGACGGCGATGCGCCCCAGGCGCTCGGCGACCTCCCCGGTGAGCTTGGCCCGCCGGTCCCGGGCGGTGCGGGTGGCCGCCGTCAGGCGCGGCTGCACCCACCGCGTGCCGGCGGCCCCGACGAGCAGGACGGCGCCGACGGCGACGCCGAGGCGCCGGTCCAGCACGCACAGCGCCGCGGTGGACAGCACGACGACGCAGCCGCCGACGAGCAGGCGCGCCAGCCCCAGGCTGACCCAGCTGCGCAACGCGGACAGGTCGCCGACGAACCGCAGCAGCATGCCGCCGCGGCCCAGCCGGCCCACCTCGCGGGCCGGGACCCGCACGAGGTGGGCGAACAGGGCATCGCGCACGTGCAGGGCGTAGTCCTGCCCGAGACGCTCGGCGGTGACGCGCTCGGCGGCGCGCAGCACCCCGGCGGTCACCGCGCACAGCACCAGCCCGGCGAGGAGGACGAGCACGGCCGCGGGCCGCACGGGCACGGCGGCCTGGTGGACGAGCACGTCGAACGCCCGGCGCACCAGCAGGGCCGTCGAGATCGTGCACGCCGCCTGCCCGACGCCGACGGCGAGCAGTTGCGCGAACAGGCGCCGGCGGGCGCCGGTGACCAGCGGGGGCAGGACGGGGGTGCTGCTCACGCCGGGACCGGGAGGGACGCGGCCGCCGCCTCCGCGCGCTGGAGCGGGGCCGGGTTCCGGGCCGGGTCCGAGGCCGAGTCCGAGGCCGGGTCCGGCACCAGGTGCGGGACCAGGCGCGCGGCGGTCGCGAGCGCCTCGGCGGGGTCGGTGAGGTGCGCGAGGTCCCACACGGGCACGCCGGTGGCCACGCGCGCCTCGCGCACCGCGAGCGGGCTCGCGGTCAGCACCCCGGAGACGGCGAGCGGCGGCAGGGCGTGCCGGCGCATCCACTCCACGCCGGCCACGGCGCCGAGCGCGTCACCGGCGGCGAAGACGACGGCGCCGACGCGCTCGCGGAAGAGGGGGTCGGTCACCAGTCGGGCGGTCTCGTCCTGGAAGACGCCGTCGGCGATCTCCACGACGCCGAGGTCGCAGCCGGCGAGGGCGTCGGTGACCTCGGTGAACACGCGCAGCACCTCGGGGTGCCCGGCGCGGTAGGTGCTGGGCAGGCCGGCGTCGGTGAAGTCCACCACGGGCCGGGCCCCGGAGTCGGTGAGCAGCCACAGGTCCCCGCCGGCGCCGGTGCCGGTGGCCTTGGCGGCGCCGACGCGCAGGTCGGCGGCGGTCAGCCCGCGCACGAGCGCTGCCGCGGTGGTGGTCTTGCCGGAGTTCATGGACGCGCCGACGACGGCGATGAGCGGCGGCAGCGCGCCGGTGCCCGCCGGGCGCGGGGGCCGGTGCCCGCGCAGGTTCAGCACGTGCCCGCCGGCGTCGGCGAGCAGGCCCACCGGTTCCAGGGAGGTGGCCGGCTGCACGGAGGTGTGCGCGCACTGCACGCGGGCGGCGAGACCACCGGCGGCGACGAGTTCGCAGGGGCCGAGGTCGCTCGGGACGACGGCCTCGAACTGGTCGGGGGCGTAGCGGTGGCCGTAGGCGACGACGACCTCGTCGCCGGGGAACAGGACCGCGCGGCGGCCGTGCGGGCTCTCCAGGCGCTTGTGCTGGCCGACGGCGCTGACGCGGGCGAGGACGACGTCGCCGGGGAGCGGGCCGGTGTCGCCGACGACGCGGTGGGCGGCGGTGAGGTCGACGTGGCGGGTGCTGAACGCCCGCTTGGCGTGCAGCAGCCGCTCGGCGAGGGCGCCGGCGGGACGTTCGGTGAGAGCGGTCACGGGGTCCTCCTGGTGGGTGGGGGCCGGCGGTCCTGCCGGCACCGACCACGTTGCCCGGGCCGCGTGAGAGGCCCGTGAGGCGCGGGTGAGGGCGTTCCCACGTTCCGCTCCCCGGGGGTTCACCCGTGGTTCAGCGGTGCGTCACCCCGGCTCGGGGAGGGGTGGCGAGGTCCCGCGCGTAGCAGACGGACAGCGGTTCGCCCGCGTACGGGCCGAACCCCTCGATGCGCTCGTACCCCTCGCGCTCGTAGAAGCGCACCGCCTCGGGTTGCGCGGTGCCGGTCTCCAGCAGCAGGCGCGTGACGCGCAGGCCGGTGGCGGCGCGTTCCAGTTCGCGCAGCACGGCGGTGGCGACGCCGCTGCCGCGGTGCTCGGGGCGCACGTACATCCGCTTGACCTCGGCGGAACCCGGCGCGAGGGGGCGCAGGCCGCCGCAGGCGATCGCGGTCCCGCGCTCGTCGCGGGCGACGAGGAACACCGCGACGTCCGCGGCGGTGGGGGCGGTTCCGGGTTCGTGGTCGTCCGAGCCGTAGCGCGCGTCCAGCTCGGCGCGCTGCGCGGCGCGCAGGGCGGCGCCGTCCGGTGCGTCCCAGTCCTCCACGTCGATCCGCCAGCTCCCCACGGGAACTCCTCCGCTCAGTCCGCTCGTAACGGTCGTTACGGTAACACCCGTTCCGGTACGGTGGGCCGGTGCCCAGGCGACGCGACGTGGACTCCCAGCGCGAGATGCTCTCCGAGGCCGTGTGGTCGGTGCTGGCCGAGCAGGGCCTGGACGGGTTCACGGTGCGCGCCGTCGCCGAGCGGGCCGGTTGCACCACCGGCCTGGTCATGCACGCCTTCGCCGGCAAGCGCGAACTCCTCGTCCACGCCCGCCGCCTGCTGCACGAGCGCGCCGCCGCGGCCTTCGACGCCGCCGAGGCCTCGGCGGACGCGCCGGCGGAACGGCTGCGCGCCGTCCTGCGCCGGGCCGCCTGCCTGACGCCGGCCGAGCGCGACGGCGCCCGCGTGTGGGTGGCGTTCCTCGCCGCCGCGGCCGCCGACGAGGAACTGGCCCGCGTGCACCGGGAGAACAACCGCGCGTTCGTCCGCCGCGTCGAGCGGCTGCTGGGGCGGGTGGCCCCGGACCTGCCCCGGGCGCAGCGCGCGGTGCGCGCCCGCGGCCTGGTCGCGCTCGTCGAGGGCTTCAACGCGCTCGCGGCCGCGGACCCCACCACCTACCCCGCGCGCACGCAGGGGACGGCGATCGACGACGCGGTGCGCGCCGCCGCGCTGTGAGGTGCGGCCCGGGTGCGCCATCGCCGGTGCGGAGGCAGGCTGGGCACGACCGCATCCGCGAAGCAGGAGGAGGAAGACACGTGCAGATCCCCAAGGAGATGGTCCTCCAGCTCATCCGGGAGAAGTTCAACGACGACGGCAAGGCGCAGGAGGCCGACTCCCAGCTCCCGGGCCAGGTCGACACCGAGCAGCACTCCGGCCTGCTGGAGAAGTTCGGCATCAACCCCTCCGAGCTGATCGCCAAGTTCACCGGCGGTGGCGGTGGTGGGGGCGGCGGCCTGGGCGGCATCGCCGGCAAGATCGGCCTGTAGCGGCACCGCGACCCCCGCACCCCGGCGCACGTCCGCCCGGGGTGCGGGGGTCGCGCCGTCCAGCCGGGCCCAGCCGGGTCCGGAAGGGCTCAGCCGGGTTGTTCAGCCGAGTTCCGCGGACGTGGCCAGCACCGACCCGCGCAGCGCGACGCCGTCGTCGGTGACCGCGAGGTCCTGCACCCGCACCTGACCGGGCAGCTCGTCCAGGGTCACGGTCCACCCGTCCAGGACGTCCACGCCGGCCGAGCCCAGCAGCTGGCGCGCCCGGCTCAGCGGCACCTCGCGCCCGGCGGCCTCCGCGGACACCGGCACCAGCCGCACCTCCTCGCCCGCCAGGCGGGGCTCGACGGTCAGCCCCACCTCGACGCCGAAGCCGAGCACGCCCACCGTGGTCACCGCCCGCACGTCGTCACCGTCGCGCGTCAGCGTCACGTCCAGCGACCCGGCGTCCACCCGGGTGACGAGCTCGTCGAAACCCACCTCGGCGCGGAAGGTGCCCGCCGCCACGTCCACGGTGCCCGCCCCGCCGGCCAGCGCACCCAGGGGAGCCCGCACGGCGGGCAGGTGCACCCGCACGTCGTCGAGGACGAGGTCGTCGGTGGGCACCTGCTGCGCGGTGACGGTGACGTCCTCGTAGCGGCCGCGCAGCGCCTGCCACAGGAAGGAACCGCCCGCCAGACCCACCTCCGGCGGCTGCGGCAGCGCCAGGCGCTCCTGCAGCTCCCGCTCGGCCCGGCCCACGGCCCAGCTGCGGGCGGCGAGGTCGGCGGCGACGAGGACCACCGCCAGCGCCACGAGCGTGACGACGACGCGAACGAGGGTGCTCCGGGACCGCGCCACACCCCCACTGTGCCGCAGGCGGGCACGCGCCGGGCCGCCTACCCTGCCCGGGTGGGCGGCGGAGCCGGGGCGCGCGAGCGCACGCTGGTGGTGTGCGCCGCCTTCGACGCCCCCCTGGGCGCCGCGCTGGAGCAGGTGCGCCGGCGGTTGCGCGCCGCCGGGGTGCGCGCTCCGGCGGCCCCCCGGCACCGCCCGCACCTGACCGTCCTCGGCGCCCCCTGCCCGCCCGGGGGCACGGCGGCGTTCGCGGACGCGGTGGCGCGGGCCGCCGCGGAGGTGCCCGCGGTGGACGTGGTCCTGGACGAGGCGGGCACGTTCGGGCGCGGCGCCGTGCTGTGGGCGGGCTGCCGCGAACCCGGCCCCCTGCGCGACTGGCACGCCACCGCGAGCGCCGCCCTGGCGTCGGCCGGACTGGTCAACACCTTCGCCACGGCCGCGCCGGGGCGCTGGGTGCCGCACTGCACGCTGGCGCGGCGGGTGCGGCCCGCGGCAGCGGTGGCGGCGCTGCGCGAGCACCTGCCGGTGGCCGGGCGGGTCGAGGCGCTGGCGGTCGTGGAGGTCGGCGGTGCGGGCGACGTGGCGCTGGCACCGCTGCGCGACCGGCCGCCCGGATGAGAGTCCTCTCACGCTCGCCTCACGTCCGGTTCACGCTCGGGTGCGAGCCTCCCGGCATGCGAACTCCACTGGTCGTGACCGCGCTCACGGTCAGCGCCGCGGGTGTCGCCGCCCTGGGGCTGTCGATGGCCTGGGCGGATCGGCCCGGCGAGGACCTCGGCGACGCCGTCGTCGTCGCCTCGCCCAGCGCGCCCGCGAGCACCCCGCCCCCGGAGCCGTCCGCGTCGCCGTCGCCGTCGGACGTCCCCGCGACCGGCACCGCCCCTCCCCCGGCGCCCGCCCCGCCCGCGCCCGCTCCCGCCGGCGGCGGCAGCAGCGGTGGCGGTGGCAGTGGCGGTGGCGCTCCCGCCGGTGGCGGCGGCGACGTACCGTCGGTCCCGGACCCCGCCCCGCGCGCGGGAGGCGGCGAGAGCGTGGTCCCGGTGGCTCCGCCGGGCCCGGTCGTCGTCGGTGGCGACGACCGGCAGGACGACGACGGGGACGACGCGGGTGACGACCAGGACGACGACGGGGACGACGGGAACGACGACGGCGGCGGGGACGACGACGGCGACGACGGCTGAGGGGGCGCCGCACCGGCGCGCGCCGCTGCACCGGGCCCGGGCACTGCTGCGCCCGGTGCGGGCGAAGGTGGTGCTCGCCGTGGTCGGGGCGACCGCCCTGGGCCTGGGCCTGACCGGTGTCGTCTCGCACGTCGTGCAGCGCGACGCCACCGAGGCGCGCGTGCACGCCTCGATGCGCCAGGAGGTCGCCGAGCTGCGCGAACTGGCCGCCCGCGGCTTCAACGGGCAGCAGTTCACGTCCGTGGACACCCTGCTGGCGGCGAGCATCCGCAACGACATCGCCGACGCGCACGAGTCCGCCGTGGGGATCGTCGTGGGTGGCAACACCTACGTGCCCGGTCGGCGGCCGCCGTTCGCGCTGCAGGAGAACCCCCGCGTGCAGGAGCTGGTGCGGTCCACCACGCCGGACAGCGCCCCGGTGCAGGAGACCGTGGAGACCGAGGCGGGCCCCACCCGGATCATCGCGGTGCCCGTCTCGCTGCCCGGCGCGGCACCCGGCGAACCGGCGCTCGGCCTGTACGTGGTGGGTCACGCGCTGGACCCGGAGTTCGCGGTCGTCGACGAGAACGCCCGCACGTTCGCGGTGCTGAGCCTGGCCGCGCTGCTGGTGGTGGGCACCGCCGGGTGGCTGACCGCGGTGCGGCTGCTGCGCCCCCTGGACGACCTGCACGCCACGGCCGTCGGCGTCGGCGCCACGGAGCTGTCGCGGCGGGTCCCCGTCCACGGCGACGACGACGTGGCGGACGTGGCGCGCAGCTTCAACGCGATGCTGGAGCGCCTGGAGACGTCCTTCGACACGCAGCGCCGGTTCCTCGACGACGTCGGCCACGAGCTGCGCACACCGCTGACGATCGTGCAGGGCCACCTGGAGCTGGTGGACGACACTGACCCGCGCGACGTCGCGGAGACCCGCGCGCTGGTGCTGGACGAGCTGACGCGCATGACGCGCCTGGTGGACGACCTGACGCTGCTGGCGAAGGCGCGCCAGCCGGACTTCGTGCACCCGCAACCCGTGGACGCCGGCCGGCTGCTGGACGACGCGTTCGACAAGGTGGTGCCGCTGGGCGACCGGGGGTGGCGGGTGGACGCGCGTGCCGACGTGGAGGTCGTGGCCGACCCGCAACGGGTGCAGCAGGCCCTCATCCAGCTGGTGTCCAACGCCGTGAAGTTCTCCGCCGCCGGTGACGTCATCGCCCTGGGCAGCGCCGTCCACGACGGCGAACTGCTGCTGTGGGTGCGCGACAGCGGGCCCGGCATCGCCCCCGAGGACGTCGAGCGCGTCTTCGAGCGGTTCGGCCGGGCGGACTCCGGCCGGGGCGTGGAGGGCTCCGGTCTGGGGCTGTCCATCGTGGCCGCCATCGCCGAGGCGCACGGGGGGCGGGTGGAGGTGGCGAGCCTGCCGGGCGCGGGCGCCACCTTCACCCTGGCGCTACCGCTACCGCTGCCCGTGGAGGAACTCCCCGGCGACCCCGAGGCGGCCGGCCCGATCCCCGCCGCACCACCCACCGAGCACGCCCGGGAGGGCCGTTGACCAGCATCCTGATCGCCGAGGACGAGGCGCGCATCGCGGCGTTCGTCGAGAAGGGCCTGCGCGCCGGCGGGTACGCCACGACCATCGCGTCCGACGGGCGCACCGCGCTGGACCTGGCGGGCAGCGGCGCGTTCGACCTGCTGCTGCTGGACGTGGGGCTGCCGGAGCTGGACGGTTTCTCGGTGCTGCGCCGGTTGCGGCAGGCCCGCAACTCCCTGCCGGTCATCATGCTCACCGCCCGCGACGACGTCACCGACACCGTGGCCGGCCTGGAGGGCGGTGCGGACGACTACGTCACCAAGCCGTTCCGGTTCGAGGAGCTGCTGGCGCGCGTGCGGTTGCGGCTGCGCCCGGGCGAGGACCGCAGCGGGGAGGTGACGGTGCTGGCGTCCGGCGAGCTCCAGCTGGACCTGCTGACCCGTACCGTCGCGGTGGCGGGGCGCTCGGTCAGCCTGTCCAGCCGGGAGTTCTCCCTCGCCGAGGCGTTCCTGCGCCACCCCGGCCAGGTGCTCTCCCGCGAGCAGCTGCTGAGCTCGGTGTGGGGGTACGACTTCGACCCCGGTTCGAACGTGGTGGACGTGTACGTGCGCTACCTGCGCAAGAAGCTGGGCGCGGAGCGGTTCGAGACGGTGCGCGGCATGGGCTACCGCCTGCGCACCGGCTGACGGCACCCTGGGCCGGTGCGTGCGGCCCGGTTGCTGACGATGGCGATGCTCCTGCAGACGCGACCGCTGGTGACGGCGCGGGAGCTGGCCGAGCACCTGGAGGTGTCCGAGCGCACCGTGCAGCGCGACGTCGCCGAGCTCGTCGCGGCGGGGATCCCCGTGGTGTCGGTGCGCGGCACGGCGGGCGGCTACCGCATCGCCGACGGCTACCGGCACCGGACCAGCGGGCTGTCGGCGGCGGAGGCGGAGGCGGTGACGTTCCTCGGCCTGGGCGGCGTCGCGCAGGACCTGGGGTTCGCCGACGTGGTGGGCGGGGCGCAGCTGAAGCTGCTGGCGGGCACCACCCCGGAGGGCCGCGAGCGCGCCCGGCGGGTCGCGTCCCGGTTCCACCTGGACACCGACCGGTGGTTCGGCACGGCCGAGCCGGCGCCGGCGCTGGTGGCGCTGGCGCGGGCGGTGTGGGACGACCGCCGGGTGCGGGTGCGCCACCACCGCCGCACCGGGGAGACCACCGAACGCGTCCTGGACCCGCTGGGTCTGGTGCTGAAGGGCGAGTGGTACCTGCTGGCGCAGCGGGAGGGGGAACTGCGCACCTACCGGGTGTCGCGGCTGGACGCGGTGCGGGTGCTGGACGAACCGGTGCGGCGGCCGGCGGGTTTCGACCTGGACCGGGCCTGGCGCGAGCACCTGGCGCGGGCCGAGGCGGCGCGCGAAGCGCTGGAGGTGACGGTGCGCGCGCACCCGTGGGCGCTGCCCGGCCTGCGGCGGGTCGCGTCGGCGGCGGCGCAGCCGCACCTGCCGGTGGTGGCGGACGGCCTGCCGCTCGACGCGGCGGGCCGGGTGGAGCTGCGGGTGGCCTTCGACGCGCGCGAGTGGGCGCTGACGACGCTGCTGGGTTTCGGTCCCGACGTGGAGGTCCTGGCACCCGCGGACGTGCGGGAGGCCGTCGCCGCGAGAGCGCGGGCGACGGCCTGCCTGTACGAGCAGGGCCCCTCACCGCTGCTGCGGTGAGGGGCCCTGGCGGCGTGGATCAGCTGCGGGCGGCGCGGTCCATCCCGGGGCGGACGTCGACGGTGTCGTCGTCACCCTCGACCTCCTTGGCGAGCAGACCGGAGCCGATGGCCCAGATCGCCGCACCGAGGATGCCGACGTAGACGCCGATCTCCGGGGTGAGGGCGTCACCGCGCTCCAGCCCACCCATGGGGTGCACGGCGAAGGCGATGCACTGCAGGGTCGTGGCCAGCGCCACGGCCATGGAGGCCAGGGTCAGGCCGCGGTGCTGACCGCGGCGGGCGCGCTTGTGGGCGTACGCCAGCGCCAGCAGGAAGCCGATGCCGAGGTAGGCGGTGAAGGGCACGAGGGAGTCGGTCTCGTAGCCGACGCGCCCCTGGGCGGTGCCCTCGAACTGCACCCAGTCCAGGAACGGGGAGATGTTGAGGACGACGACGCCGAGGGCGGCGACACCGAGGCCCTTGCCGCTGGCGCGGCGGGTGTCGCGGGCGAGGTCGTTCGGTCCAGTCGTTGCCATGTGGTCTCCCGTGGTTCGTCGTGCGGAGCCCTCGTCTGCTGACGGGGGTCTTTCGTCAGTGGGGAGCGCGTTCCCGCGGCGCGGTGGGCGCCGTGGGCCGTCAGCCCGGCGTTTCGACTACGGCGGTGCGCGGCGAGTGAGCCGCCCGGCGCGGCACCTGCTCGACCGCGGGCGGGAACGCTCGCTCCGGGGACAGTCGATCACCGCACGGGCGGGTCGGCAACTCAGGATCCGGCCGGTGCGTCGGCGGGACCCGTCCCGAAGCCCGACACGCCCTGACGCCTTTCGTCCCTAGCGTGGCGATCACCGCACTGCGGAGCACCCCATCGACGAGGAGGACACCGTGACCGGGACGACCACCCCCCAGACCACCACCGCCCCCGCGGGCACCGACGAGCGCACCGTCTTCGTGCTGGCGGACGAGGCGCTGCTGGCCGTGGTCCGGCAGGTCCGCGAGGACCAGTGGGACCTGCGCACCCGGGGCACCGTGACGACAAGCGACCCCGACGGCGACCCGACGCTGCGCGAGCTCGTGAACTACCACGCCTACGACGACGCGTGGGTGCCGGCGATGCTGGCCGGGCGCACGATGGCGGAGGTCGGCCAGGACGCGCACACCGGCGACCTGCTGGGCGCGGACCCGGTGGCGGCCTTCGAGCGGATCGCGCAGGACGCGATCGCCGCCGCCCAGGGCCTGGACGACCTGGACCGCACCGTGCACTGCTCCTTCGGCGACTACAGCGCCCGCGACTACCTGTGGCAGGTCATCGCGTTCCGCGCGCTGCGGGCGGTGGAGATCGCCCGGCTCATCGGCGTGGACGACCGGCTGGAGCCGGAGCTGGTGGAGCCGCTGCTGGCGCACCTGCGGGTGCACGCCGAGGAGTGGCGCTCCTACGGCGTCTTCGGTCCCGCGCTGCCCGCCCCGGACGGTGCGACACCGCAGGAGGAGCTGCTCGCGCTGACCGGGCGCCGCCCCCGCTGAGGGGCGCCGGGAAGGTCTCCGGCGGCGCCGTGGTTGGGTGCAGGCATGAGCACTCAGGCGCTGACCCTGGAGACGCACGACGAGACCGTCAAGGACGGCATCGTCCTGATCGACTTCTGGGCGGAGTGGTGCGGGCCGTGCCGCCAGTTCGGCCCGGTCTTCGAGCGCGCGTCGGAGAAGCACACCGACATCGCGTTCACGAAGGTGGACACCGAGGACCAGCAGCAGCTCGCCGCCCGGTACGGCATCACGTCGATCCCGACGCTGGTGGCCTACCGCGACGGCATCCCCGTGTTCGGTCAGCCCGGCGCCCTGCCGGAGACCGCGCTGGAGCAGCTGATCGAGCAGGTCCGCGGGCTCGACATGGACACCGTGAAGCAGCAGTACGCCCAGGCGCTGCAGCAGCAGCAGGCCCAGCAGCAGGCGCAGGCCGCCCGCGGGGCGCAGACCCAGCGCACCGGCACCGCGGTGCGCGCGGGCACCGACCCGGCCGCCTTCTGAGCCCACCGCTCCGCGACACGATGACGGCCCCGTCCCTCTGCGCGAGGGGCGGGGCCGTCGTCGTCCCGGTGGAACGCCGGGCCGGGTCAGCGGCCGGCGCGGGCCCGCTGGTCGGCGGGCACGGCGCGGCGGGCCACCGCGTACAGCAGCGCGCCGACGGCGAGGAGGATCGCGGCGCGCAGCCACACGCCGGCCTCCTGCTGGGTCAGCAGCGCCACGCAGGCGACGACGCCGAGCACCGGCAGGACGGTGGGGGCCCGGTAGTGCCGGTGACCGACGCGGTCGCGGCGCAGGACCAGCACGGCGACGTTCGTGCTGATGAACACGAACAGCAGCAGCAGCACGACGGTCGCGGCGAGGTCGGCGAGGTCGCCGGTGAGGACCAGCGCCATCGACACCAGGGTGGTCACGACGATCGCCACCCACGGGGTGCGGCGGTTCGGCAGGACGCGGCCCAGCACGCGCGGCAGCAGCCCCTCCTCGGCCATGCCGTAGGTGAGGCGGCTGCACATGATCGCGGTCAGCAGGGCGCCGTTGGCGACGGCGATGAGCGCGATCAGCGAGTACAGCCACCCGGGCAGGCCGACGTCGGCGACGCGCACGACCTCCAGCAGGGGCCCCGAGGACGAGGCGATCCGGTCCGGCGCCACCGCGGTGGAGACCGCCAGGCCGACGAGCACGTACACGACGCCGGCGACGGCCAGGCCGCCGAACAGGGCGCGCGGGTAGGTGCGCGAGGGGTCCACGGCCTCCTCGGCGACGTTCGCGGAGGTCTCGAAGCCGACGAAGGAGTAGAAGGCCAGCACCGAGGCGGCGAGGATCCCTGCGACGGCCGACTGACCGGGCGCGAACTCCAGGGTGCGGCCCGGGTCGCCGTCACCGCGGCCCAGGATCACGGCGGCGAGCGCCACGATGAGCAGCAGACCGCCGACCTCGATCACCGTCATGGCGACGTTGGCGCGCAGCGAGTCCTTGATGCCGCGCATGTTGAGCAGCGCCACCAGGGTCAGGAAGACCAGCGCGGCCGGCAGGGCCGGCACGTCCACGAGCGCACCGAGGTAGTCGCCGGAGAACGCGATCGCCAGCCCGGCGACGCTGGTGACACCCGCGGCGAGCATGGAGAAGCCGACGAGGAAGGAGACGACCGGCCGCTTGAAGGCGCGCTGCGCGAAGACCGCCGCTCCCCCGGCCTTCGGGTACTTGGTGACCAGCTCCGCGTAGGAGGTGGCCGTCAGCGTCGCCAGGACCAGGGCCACGGCGAACGGCACCCAGATCGCGCCGCCGACCTCCCCGGCCAGCACGCCGACGAGGGCGTAGATGCCGGCGCCGAGGACGTCGCCGAGGATGAAGAGGAACAGCAGCTTGCCGCTGATCGCGCGTCTGAGGCCCGTGGTCTGGACCTCCGGGGTGGTCCCCGCCTGTGTGCTCACCCCAGATCCCTACCCCACGGCCGCGGGCGCGGCACGTCGGCGCGTCCTCCCGGGCGCGGGGCGTTCACAGCTTGAAGGCCTCCCGTGGGCGGGCGAGGACGAGGTCGACGGCCGTCTCCGCTGCCTCGTCCAGAGTGAGGCGGTGCTGGGCGACGAGTTCGGCGAGGTAGCCGCACTCGACCCGGCGGTTGGTGTCGTGCCGGGCGGGGATGGACAGGAAGGCGCGCGTGTCGTCGATGAAGCCGGAGGTGCGGGCGAACCCGGCCGTCTCGGTGACCGCCCGGCGGAAGCGGGTGATCGCGTCGGGGGCGTCGATGAACCACCAGGGCGCCCCGACGTACACGGACGGGTAGAAACCGGCCAGCGGCGCCAGTTCCCGCGAGTACGCCGTCTCGTCGATCGTGAAGAGGACGAGCTGGAAACCCGGTGAGGCGCCGAAGGCGTCGAGCACCGGGCGCAGGGCGCGGGTGAACTCCACGGTGGTGGGGATGTCGGCGCCGACGTCGGTGCCGTACCGCTGCGCGGTGGCGCCGTGGTGGTCGCGGCACACCGCCGGGTGCAGCGTCATGACCATGCCGTCGTCGGCGGCGAGACGGGCCTGCTCGAACAGCAGGTGCCGGCGCAGCGCGTCCCCCTCGGCCGGGGTGACCCGCCCCGCGCGGGCCGCGGCGTAGAGGCGTTCCGCCTCGTGGGGCTCGAGCGGTTCGACGCGGGCGTCGGCGTGCGCGTGGTCGCTGGAGACGGCGCCGTGGGCGCGGAAGTGGGCGCGGCGCTCGGCCATCGCGGCCACCCAGCCGGCGAGGGTGCCGGTGTCCACACCGGCGGAGGCGCCGAGCGCCTCGACGCGCTCTCCCCAGCCGGGGCGGCCCGCTTCGAGGTACGCGTCGGGCCTGAAGGTGGGGACGACCCGCCCGCGCCAGTCCGGGTCGTCGAGGAGGGCGCGGTGGTGGCGCAGGCCGTCGCACGGGTCGTCGGTGGTGGCGAGCACGTCGATGCCGAAGCGCTCGAAGAGCGCCCGCGGGCGGAACTCGGGGGTGCGCAGCCGCTCGGCGATCGCGTCGTACACGTCGTCCGCGGTCCGGGCGGAGGGGACGACGTCGATGCCGAAGACCTCGACGAGCTGCGCCTCCAGCCACGTCTTGACCGCCGTGCCGCGGAAGACCGGCCAGTGCGCGCACAGCAACCGGAACGCCTCCCGCCGCTGCTGCGGCGTCGGGTCCGCCACCCCCACCCCCAGGTCGCCCAGGCTCACGCCCTGCGCGTGCAGGAGCCGGGTGACGTAGTGGTCGGGCGTCAGCAGCAGCGACGTCGGGTCCTCGAACGCGGCGTCCTCGGCCAGCCACCGCGCCGGCACGTGACCGTGCGGGGAGGTGATCGGCAGGTCCCGGACCTGCTGGTACAGCTCGCGCGCGATGCCGCGCGTCGTCGGGTCGGCCGGCAGCAGGCGGTCCGGGTGCAGGGTGAGCGCGGTCACGCGGCCATCCTGGGCGGGGCACCGAGGCCGAGCAAGCGTTTACCGGGCGGGCCGACCGGGCGCCACCGTCCCGGTGGGGCGGCTAGGCTGCCCGGTGCGGGCGACCGCGAGGGCCTCTAGCTCAACTGGCAGAGCAGCGGACTTTTAATCCGCGGGTTCAGGGTTCGAGCCCCTGGGGGCCCACCTGCTGCGGCAACGCATCCGTCACCTCGCCCCTCGACGAGTTGATGCCCTCCACCTGAGGGGCGTACCGCCGTGTGGGTGACCCTCTACCGCATGCGTCCGCTGTGGGCAACCGGTCCGCAGCGGACCATGGGGGGAACCATCGTGAACAGGAAGGCCTGTGCCGCCGTCGCCGGCGGCGCACTGCTCGGCAGCCTCGCACTCACGGGCCCGTCGCAGGCCGCGACACCGCGCCCGGACCTGGCGGTGACGTCGGTGGGTTGGGGGACCCAGTCCGTCGTCGCCGGCCAACCGCTGACGTTCCAGGCGACCATCACCAACAAGGGGACCGCCGCCACACCGGAGGGCACCATCCACGGTGTCGGCTTCCGCGTGGGCGGCAGGACCGTCACTTGGCACGACGCGTCCACCACCAGCCTGGAGCCCGGCGAGTCCCGCACCGTCCGCGCCAACTGGGGACCCACCGGTGTCGCGCAGTGGCCAGCGCAGACCGCCACCGTCACCGCCTACGTCGACGACGCCAAGCGGATCACCGAGTCCAACGAGAGCAACAACACCCGTGACGTCAAGGTCACGGCCCAGCCGAGCCTGTCCGCCAGGCTCTTCGGCGACGCCACCGTCGCCGTGTACGCCACCCCGATGAACCAGGACACGGGTGTGTCGAACCTCGTCACCGGGGACGTGTACGGCGCCTGCACCGACGGCCCCGCGGTGGTCGTCGGAACGGAGCAGTACCTCGGCACCTGGTCCGCCGGCGGCAGCACCTACGACGACGGTGGCCCGTTCACCGGGGCCGGCGACACGTTCGTCCCCGCGTCCGGGGCGGCGACCCGCACTCTTCGAACGTCATCGACGTCAACGAGATCATGAAGTGGAACTACTACGAGGCCCTCAACATGCCGTGCCCCGGCGGCAACGGTGGCGTCTTCACCCACATCAACGTGAAGGAACTCACCACCGCCCGCTACGACATGGCAGGCAAGCACCTGGCCACCGTCAAGACCCCGGTGGACATCGACCTGCCCTTCAACTGACACCGGCAGCCCCCGTCCTCCCCGGAGGGCGGGGGCGCTGTCGTCGTCCACCGCTCGGCCGGGCATCCTCCGGGCATCGCGCGACCGACAGCCGCCACGCCCTGTCGGGCTGGTCCCGGTGCCAGGTCCACCACTCCGACCGCTCGCCGTCGGCGCACGTGCCGCCGCGCTCGAGCCCCGGTCGAGTCAGTCCTGGTCGTCCTGCTCCTGCACGAGGACCTTCAGACCCAGGTCCTGGGCCGCGTCGGACTCGGCCAACCGCACCCGCAGCGCCTCCTGCGCGGCCGTCATCTCCTCGATGCCCACCTGCATGCTGGCGACCACGTGGTCGAGCCCCAACGCCCTCGCCTTCTCCTGCAGCTCGACCATCTGCTGCAGAAGCGCAGCTCGTCGAGGGTCGTCGAGATCAGCCTGCCCACCCGCGCTGCTCGCCTTAGCCTCCCGCAGGACACGTTGGAGGCGCTCCCGGGTCGCTTCATCGCTCACAGCTCGATGTTCGCAGATCGGGCTTCGGAGGTCGTGGCCCTGCTCGGCGCCCCGCTGGTCGACGACCTGGGCACCGGCCTGCGCCGTGTCAGCAACACCGGCAACCGCCTCACCTTCGCTCCAGCCACGGTGAGGCGCTCTTCAGCCGTCTCGCTGCGCCAACCGGGGGGACGGGGACAGGCTGGGGGCATGACCAGCACGGTTCACCCCGAGGACGAGGGTTGCTTCGTCGGCATCGACCTGGGCTGGGTCGAGAACTCCCCCACCGGCCGGACCGGCCTGGCTGCCGTGGACGGCAGCGGCCGGCTCCTCGCCTGCGACCGCGTCAAGAGGGACGAGGAGATCGCCGCGTGGCTGGACGCGCAACCGGGGCGCCTGGTGGTGGCAGCGGTGGACGCGCCGCTCGTCGTGCCCAACGCGACCGGCTCGCGGCCGGCCGAGAAGCTCGTGGGTACGCACTTCGGCAGCTTCGGCGCCTCCGCCTACCCGTCCAACCACCGCCTGGTGGGTGAGCGCCCGCGCGCGCAGGGGCTGGCGGAGCGGTTCAGCTGGGCGGTCGATCCGTCCACTCCCACCGGCGGTGCGCAGGGCGTGTGCATCGAGGTCTACCCCCACCCCGCCATGATCGGACTGTTCGCGCTGAACTACCGGCTGGACTACAAGAAGGGCGGCACCGAGCGACGCGCACCGGCGTTCGCCGAGCTGGCCAGGCACCTGGAGTCGATCGCTGTGCTGCAGCTGGCCGAGCACCCGAGGTGGCAACAGATCCGGCAGACGATCGCTGCCCCCGGACCCGGCGACCTCAACCGCATCGAGGACGAGATGGACGCTGTCCTGTGCGCCCACCTCGCCTGGCTCTGGCACCACCAGCCCCAAGCCCTGCACGTGTACGGCAACGTGGACGAGGGGTACATCGTCGCCCCGCCGCCCCCGTCGCACCGGCCGGTACGCCCCGCGTCCGAGCAGCGCCCGCCAACTCCCTCCAGCCGACGGCACAGCTTCCGGCGCGTGGTCGTCGGCCGACCGACCGGGTTCACCGGAGAGCGGAACGAGCAGGAGTGGAAGAGGGCCGTGGCGTCGGCGTTCACGGGGTGCGTCCTGCCGGCGGACGCGCGCGTGCAGGTCGAGGTGGACTTCCTCCTCGGCCCCGGGCAGAGCGGCAACGACGAGCCCGACCTGGACAACCTCCTCAAGTCCACCATCGACGCGCTCGTCGACGTCATCGGAGCGCGCCCGCTCAAGGGGCCGAGGCAGGCGGACGACGTCCGCGTGGACCGCATCGTCGCCACCAAACGGTTCGCCAGTGACGGTGAACCCGCCGGCGCTGATGTACGGGTGTCGGCGCTCGCGTGATCGCTGGGTCGCAGCAGGTGGCCTCCACCGTCCCGAGGCCACCACGTCCGCGGGACGACGACCCACACGGTGCCGGCGGCCCCTTCAGTCGTCGGACGCACCACTGCCTGCGAGGAGGAGCCGCGCGAGGGCGAGCGCGTCGAACGGGGCACGAGCGGCCATGGTGTTGTCGAAGTAGACGAACACGTCGCGCTCGCCCGCCGACCACGCCTGGACCCGCGTCGCCCAGTCCTCGAGCGCCGCGTCGCCGTAGCCGCTGACGTACAGCTCGGGTGATCCGTGCAGCCGCACGTAGGAGAAGTCGGCGGTCTGCTCCAGCAGCAGCGGCCAGCGGCCGCCGGTGTCGGCGGTGACGAGCGCGACGCCGTGCGCGCGCAGCACGTCGGCGAGCTCCGGGCTCTCGTGGCTGCGGTGGCGCACCTCCACGGCGTGCCGCAGCGGGCGCTCCTCGACGGTTCCGGGCGACGTCGCCGTGCCGGGTGCGATCGCGCGGGAGGCGGCGAGTTCCGCGGCGGCGGTCGTGGTGCGCGGCAGCAGGGCGCAGAAGCGCGCCATCACCTCGGGGTCGAAGCGCAGGCTCGGCGGCAGCTGCCACAGCACCGCACCGAGCTTCTCGCCCAGGGCCAGCACCCCGGAGCCGAAGAAGCCCGCGAGCGCTCCCTGCACGTCGACGAGGCGGCGTTCGTGGGTGACGGCCCGCCAGCCCTTGACGCTGAAGCGGAAACCCGGCGGGGTGCGCTGCGCCCACGACAGGTAGCTCTGCGGGCGTTGCAGCGCGTAGAACGAGGCGTTCAGCTCGACGGTCGGCAGCCGGGCGGCGACGTGCTCCGGTTCCAGGCGTTGCGGCAGACCGGGCGGGTAGAAGACCCCGCGCCACTCGGCGTAGGTCCAACCGGACGTGCCGACACGAACGCGTCCCACGAGTTCGCCCACCTGGCTCCGGTCAGGGGGCGGTGAGCACCACGGGACCGTCCTCGGTGACGGCGACGGTGTGCTCGGCGTGCGCGGCGCGGCGCTTGTCGAGGGTGACGACCGACCAGCCGTCGCGGGCGGTGCGGTAGCCCTCGCCGCCGGCCAGCAGCATCGGCTCGATCGCCAGGGTGCTGCCGGGTTCCAGGCGCACCTCGGCGGCGCCGGGCATCGGGCGGTTGGGCACGAACGGCGCCTCGTGCATGCTGCGCCCGATGCCGTGACCGCCGTGGTCGGGCAGGTGGGAGTAGCCGTGGCGGCGGGCCACCTCGTCGACGGCGCTCGCCACGTCCAGCAGGGTCGCGCCGGGGCGGGCGGCGGCGATGCCCGCCGCGAGGGCCTCCTCGGTGGCCCGCACCAGCCGCACGTCGTCCTCCTCCCGGTGCCCGACGTGGACGGTGATCGCCGAGTCGCCGTTCCAGCCGTCCAGGATCGCGCCGGCGTCGATGCTGAGCAGGTCCCCGTCGTCGAGGCGGCGGCCGGTGGGGCGGCCGTGGACGACGACCTCGTTGACGGACAGGCACAGCACGCCGTTGAACGGCCGCGGCGCCCAGGAGGGGGCGTAGCCGAGGAAGGACGGCAGGGCGCCGGCCTCGCGGATGCTCGTCTGCGCGATCTCGTCGAGGTCGCGCAGCTTCGCGCCGGGCACGGCCGCGGCGCGCACCGCCTGCAGCGTGCGGGCCACGACGCGACCGGCCTCGCGCATCGCGTCCAGTTCGGTGGCGGTCCGGACGGGGAAGGCGGGTGCGTCACTCACCGGACGAGTATGGCGCCGCGCCGGGTCCGGCTGCGGCCGGTCACCCCGGTGGACGACGTGCCGGGTGGGCACGGGTGGGAGCCTCGCCCGGGGCGGCGCTCCGGAGGCGCTGCCGCGTCGCGTCGGGCACCGCGGGGCGCGCGTGCCGGGGCATACCCGCCACCACGAGCGCGTAGGCGTCCAGCACGAGTTCCTCGACCAGCTGCGCGGTGACACCGGGGCCGCCGGCCACGGAGATCCAGTGCCGCTTGTTCACGTGGTAGCCGGCGGTGACGGCGGGCAGCTCCATCGCCACCCCGGCCGCGACCTCCTGCACCGCGGCGCCGTCCAGGGGCGCACCGTCCGGGGTGGAGGGGGTGGGGCCGCTCACCCGTCCACCGTGCCGCCCCGGGCGGGCGCGGAGCAACGCACCCCGGCCGGCCGGCGGGGACCTTCGGTGAGGCGCGGTGGGTAGGATGCGGTTCGCCTCCGGCGGCACCGTCCTCCGGGTGATCCGCACCGTTGAAGGGCTGACCTCGTGATCTTCCTCTCCGTCCAGTCGGCGGTGGCCTTCGGTCACGTCGGCAACTCGGCCGCGGTGTTCCCGCTGCAGCGCATCGGCGTGGAGGTCGTCCCCGTCCACACGGTGAACTTCTCCAACCACACCGGGTACGGCGCCTGGCGGGGTCCCGTCATGGCCGCGGACGACGTCCGGGACGTCATCACCGGCGTGGAGGAGCGGGGGATCTTCCCGCAGGTCGACGTCGTCCTGTCCGGTTACCAGGGGGGCACCGGCATCGGTGACGTGATCGTCGACGCCGTCCGCCGGGTGAAGGCCGCCAACCCCTCGGCCGTCTACGCGTGCGACCCCGTGATGGGCAACGCGAAGTCCGGGTGCTTCGTCGCCCCCGAGATCCCGCACCTGCTCCGGGACCGGGTCGTCCCCGTCGCCGACATCATCACGCCCAACCAGTTCGAGCTCGGCTTCCTGACGGGCACCGAGCCGACGACGCTGGAGTCCACCCTCGCCTCCGTGGACCTCGCCCGCGCGATGGGCCCGTCGACGGTGCTCGTCACGAGCGTGGAGCGGCCCGAGCTGGGCGACGACAGCATCGAGATGCTCGCCACCGACGACGCCGGCTCCTGGATCGTGCGCACGCCGCGCCTGCCGTTCAAGGCGAACGGTTCGGGGGACGTCACCGCGGCCCTGTTCGCGGCGCACTACCGGTCCACCGGGAACGCCGCGACCGCGCTGGAGCGCACCGCCTCCAGCGTGTTCGACCTCATCGAGCTCACGTACCGCTCCGGGGAGCGGGAACTGCAGATCGTCCGCGCGCAGGACTCCTTCGCCGACCCGAAGATGCAGTTCACCGCCGAACGCGTCCGCTGAGCCCCGCGGGCCCCTCAGCGCCCGGGCCGGGTCACACCTCGACCTGCACACGGGGTTCTGGGCCCGGTGCACGCTCGTCGCGCTGCGCGAGGGCGACGACGAGCACCAGGACCAGCAGGACGGCGGCGAGCCCGTCGAAACCGGCCCGAGCCAGGACGGGCCCGGCGAGCGCACCCCCGGCGGCCCCGGCGTAGCCCATGAGCGAGTCGGACACCCCCTGCAGGCGGGGCCGCTGCACGGGCGCGACCGCGGAACCGACCAGCGTGGAACCGGCCACGATCGACGCCGACCACCCCAGCCCCAGCAGGATCAGGCTGATCGTCACGAACGTCGCGTCCTGCGACCCCAGCAGGGCCAGCAGCAGCGCGGCCAGGTACAGCGCCTGCCCCGTGAGGACGACACCGCGGGCGCAGACGCGGTCGCTGAGGGCGCCGAAGACGGGCGACAGGGCGTACATGCCGGCCACGTGCAGGCTGATCGTCAACCCCACCAGGCTCAGTGAGGCGCCGTGCCCGGTCAGGTGCACCGGGGTCATCGACATCAGCGCCACCATGGCCGCGTGGCTGCCGGCGACGGTGAGCACGGCGCGGCGCGCGGTGGGGTTCGAGCGCAGGACGCTCAGCCCACCGGGGTGGCGCCCGACGGCCGTGCTGCTGCCGGGGCTGTCCGGCCCCGCACCGGCGAGCGCGGTCGCCGTCAGGAGCGGGTCGGGACGCAACCCCAGGAGCAGGACGACGGCGCCGAGACCCTGCGCGCACGCGGAGACGACGAAACCGCCGCTGAGCGGCGGCAGGCCCAGGGCCCGCCCGACGGCCTCACCGGGTTCGAGGAGGTTCGGCCCGGTGACCGCCCCGACCGTGGTGGCCCAGACGACCAGGGAGAGGTCGCGTCCGCGGGTGTCCGCGTCCGCCAGGTCGGTGGCGGCGAAACGGGCCTGGAGGTTCAGCGCCTGCGCCGACCCCATGAGCAGGATGCCCGCCAGCAGCAGCCCCAGGCTGCCCAGCACGGCGGCGGAGACGACCACCACCCCGCCCAGCACGGCGATGAGCGCACCGGTGCTCAGCGAGGTGCGCCGCCCCCGGGCCTGCGCGAGCCGGGCCAGCGGCACCGCGAGCAGGGCCGCGCCCAGGGTGGCCGTGGTGGCGGCCATCCCGGACCAGGCCGAGGAGCCGGACACCTCGGTGATGAGCAGCGCACCCAGGCTGAGGGTGGCGCCGGTACCCAGCCCGCCCAGGACCTGGCCCGCGGCCAGGACGCGCAGGACGCGCCGTTGCAGGTCGCGGCGCTCCGGGGCGCTGCTCCCGGGGCTGCCCGGGGTGGTGTTCACGGACACGTGCGGCCTCTGATCGTCTCTGCTCGGTCGACGGGCGGGGGGCTGTGCTGGAGTGTGCCGCTCCCGGGGCTCAGAAGCTCAGGGTTTCACCGTCCTGGGGCACGAGCACCTGCTCGCCGGTGCCGTTCTCGCGGGCCAGGGTCCGCACCTGCTCACGAGTGACGGTGCAGTGGTTGAGGGCTTCCGTGTGCACCGCGACGATGCGCGCGTCCGGGGCGGCCCGGTGCTCGGTGAGGACGTCGTCGCCCATCTCACCGCCCTGCGCGTGCACGTGCGTGAGGTCTTCGCCGCCGTGGAGGATCGGGCACCGGCGCCCTCCGCGGTCGAGGCGCTCAACCACGCCCTGACGCGCACCCCCACCGCGCACCTGCTGACCCGGGAGGCGACCGCCGGTTTCCGCAGCGAGGCCACCCACCCCACCACGCGCGTCGTGGAGCACGCCCTGGCCGCTCTGGCCGCCGACACCGTGGCGCTGCTGACCGGCCCGGACGCCGTGCTGCTGGCCGCCTGCGCCGCCGAACCGTGCAACCGGTACCTGCTGCGCACCCACGCGCGCCGGCACTGGTGCTCCACCCGTTGCGGTGACCGCGTGCGCGCGGCGCGCTCCTACGCGCGCCGCAACCAGCGGACCGCCTGAGGACCGGGAGCGCGATCAGCGCTGGGGCGCCACCGCCTCCCGGCCCGCGTCCCCGGCGTCGCGCCGCGGGCGAACCGTCGTCGCCCACCACGACGCCGTGCGTGCGTGCGACGTCAGGGGCACACCGTCGAGCGGATCGCGTCCACGAGCTCCTGAGCCTGCTGCTCGGTGAGCTGCCCGACGTCGCCGCCGCTGAAGAGCTGCTGGGTGTTCGAGGTGACCGTCGCCTCGTCCGTGCCCTGCTCGATGTCCGCGCAGACCTCCTCTGCGCGCTGCTGCAGCTGCTCCGCGTCGGCCGCCAGCTCCGGCTGCACCGCCGCCGCCAGGCCCGCGAGGCGGTCACCCGCGCCCTCCGCCGCCTCCGTGGCCGCGTCCAGCGCGGCGTCGGCCTCCCCGCTCGCCGAGGCGATCGCGCTGCTCGCCTCCGACGGCACGCTGATCGTGACGTCGGGCGACGACACGTCCTCCGTGGTGGCGCTGCAGCCGGCCAGCAGGCCGATCAGCGCGGCAGCGGTCAGGCCGGCGGCTGTGGTGCGCACGGGGTCCTCCAGGTCGGGTGACGACGGTTCGCGGTCGTGCGGGGACGGTCGAGCGCTACCCCCCGCCCCCTCGCTCCAGCCTGCCACCCGACCCGGCTCCACGCACCGGCGCGCCCGGTGCACCCGGACGGCCGCCCGCGTCCTCGGGGGTTCCCCGATCAGCCTCGACCCGCGGCGCGGGCGGCGCAGTCGCGCAACCCGGCCAGCAGCCGCTCCACGTCGGCGGACGGCCGGACGATCCTCGCCGTGAGCGCCGGGTCGGCGACCACGGGACCGAACCGGGTGCCGTGCAGCCCGAAGTTCCCGCCCGGGCTCTTGAGCACGACGACGTCGTGCCGCACCGCGACCTCGGCGGCGACCGAGCACTCCGGTTCGGCGTCCACGAGGTCGAGGAAGGACTCGTCGACCTCGACCAGGTCCAGGTCGTGCAGCTCGTCCAGCATCCGCACGGTGCGCTCGCGGACGAAGCGCACGTGGTCGTCGACGTCGAGGGCGGAGCCGTCCTCCTCGCGCAGCCGGTGCGCGTCCACGCGCTCGCCGGCCGCCAGCAGGTGGTCGATCCAGGTGACCAGCTCGGTCGAGCCGTTCGCCATCGCCACCGCCTGCGGGTTCAGGCCGAGCAGGCGCGCCAGCCGGCGCGTCGTCGCAGAACTGTCGCTCGGGTAGCGCTTCAACAGGGTCGGCAGTTCCCGGGAGAGCTGCTCGAACGTCCCGGGCGTGGGGAGACAGCTGTTGGTGGGGGTGCAGAAAGCCCCGACGGCCAGCAGGTTCTCCCCCGCCGCGCGCAGCAGTGCGACGGCGTCAGCCTGCAGGAGGTGGACGGCGCCCAGAAGGCCACCGCGGTCGAGATGGCGAAGATCCGCGACCACGGGAAGTCGCTGCTGGCGCTGGACCTCGCGCTGGACCACTGAGCCCCCTCGACCGCTCCGCGCCCGTCCGCACGTCCCGGGACCCACGTAGCATCGTCGCCGGAGTCCGCCCGGAGAACCGCGACGCCCCCGGAGGAGGAGCACGGATGAGCAGTGGCCGCGGCTGCTGCGGCCCCACCGCCCCGGCCGGCCCGCACCGGGCGACGGGGGCCGTGGCGTGAGCCGGCAGGCACGAGGCGACGCGGAGGAGCGCACCCGTTTCCCCGCGTCGGTCTACCGGCACGGGTCCGAACCGGACCCGCGCTTCTCCCTGGCCAACGAGCGCACCTTCCTGGCGTGGATCCGCACCTCGCTGGCCCTGCTGGCCGCCGGGGTCGCCCTGGAAGGGCTGGCCCTGCCGCTGCAGCCGCACCTGCGCCTGGCCGCCTCCGTCGTCCTGATCGCCCTCGGGCTGCTGGCCCCCCTGCAGGCCTGGCGCGGCTGGGCGCGCGACGAGCGCGCCATGCGGCTGGGCCGGCCGCTGGCCGCTCCGGCGCTGGCCGCACCGCTGACCGCCGGCACCGCCGTGGCGGGGGTCCTGGTGCTGCTCGGGCTGCTGCTGCGGTGAGCGGCGCACCCGCCGACGACCCCGGCGGCGGCCCGGCGGAGCCGCAGCGGATCTTCGACGCCGGCCTGCAGCCGGAACGCACCGCCCTGGCCTGGCGGCGCACCGCGCTCTCGCTCGTGGTGGCCGGGCTGGGCGCCGCCCGGCTGCTGCTGCCGCAGCTGGGCGCGGGGGCGGTGGTGCTGGGGCTGTTCACGGCCGCCACCGGGGCGGTGGTGCACGTGCTGGCCTCCCGGCGGGCGCGACGCACCACCGCCCGGCTGCTGGCCAGCGGTGACCTGGACCACCCGGCAGCCTCGGCGCACCTGATCGCCACCACCGCCGCGGCGTGCGCGCTGATCGGCCTGGGGGGCCTGGCGCTCGTCGTCTCCCAGGGCCTCGCCGCCCTGGGCTGAGACCGCAGGACCGGGCGGCGGCACCGGGGCCGCCGCCCGGGTGCCGGCTACTTCACGGTGATGCTGCCCACGAGGTCGACGTCGGCCGCGGAACGGCCCACGTACACGGGGACCTCACCGGTCGGGGTGACCCACCGGTCGGCGTCCTCGTCCCAGTAGGAGAGGGCCCGGCGGTCCAGCTCGATGCGCACGTCGCGCTTCTCCCCCGGCCGCAGCGCGACCTTCGCGAAACCGGCCAACGCCTTCTCCGGCGTGTCCACCGCGTCGGTGGGCAGGTGCCCGACGTACACCTGCACCACGTCCGAGCCTGCGCGCTGACCGGTGTTGCGCACCCGAACGCGGACGGACGCGGTCTCGTGCTCGCCCTTGCGGGTGTCCAGCTTGCCGGTGCGCAGGTTGCGGTGCTCGAAGGTCGTGTAGGACAGGCCGTGCCCGAAGGCGAACAGGGGTTCCTCGTCCTGCTGGTCGTACCACTTGTAGCCGACGTGGATCCCCTCGTCGTACTCGACGCTGGCGCCGGTGTCGTGGGTCGGTCCCTGCCCCTCGGCTGCGGGGAACGTCACGGGCAGCCGCCCGCCGGGCTCCGCGTCGCCGTACAGGACGTCCGCGGTCGCGGTGCCCACCGCCGCACCCTGGTACCAGCTCTGCACGACACCCTCGACGTCGTCCAGCCACGGCATCAGCACGGGCCCGGGGGTGTTCAGCACGACGATCGTGCGCGGGTTCACCGCGGCGACGGCCTCGATGAGCGCGTCCTGGTCGCCGGGCAGGCGCAGGCCCAGCCGGTCGACCGCCTCACCGGTCAGCTCGTTCACCACGACCACCGCGGTCTCGGCCTCCCTCGCCGCCTCCACCGCGGCCGGGATGAGCGATTCGGGCTGCCAGCCGAGCGTCAGTCGCGGGCCGAAGAACCCGGCCTCGCGGGTCGAGTACTCCACGGTGATCGGTACCGGCTCCCCCGCGGTGAGCGGGACGGTGCCGCCCAGGGTGTACTCCTGCGGGGCGAAGAAGAAGTCCCAGATGAAACGCGATCCGTCGAAGACCGTCTCGCCGCCGATCGTGACCTTCGCCGATCCGGACAGCAGCGACGAGAACCGCGCCAGCCCGGTGGCGGTGGGGGTGATCGTCCCGCTGAAGCGCGCCGACCACTGCGCGGGCAGGCCGTCGACGGGAGCGGCGCCGCTGAAGTCGACGTTCGGGGTGGTCGTGGTGGCGACGGGAGCACCCTGGAAGTCGGGGTTGGCGAAGAACTCGGCCTGCAGGCCCTGCTCCCCGCCGGGCGCGGTGAACGCGGACGCGGGGACGGTGGGCAGCGCCACGTCGCCGAGCGACCCCTGGGAGACCGTCGTGCGCTCGGCGCCGACCTTCTCCCGCACCGCCTCGGCGAGGGTGGTGAAGTCGCCCGGGTCCACGTAGGAGGAACCCTCGATGCCGGTGATCGCGTCGCTGCCCGCGGGACCGATGACGGCGACGCTGTCCCGCTTCGACAGCGGCAGCGCACCGGAGTTCTTCAGCAGGACGCTGGCGGCGGCCCCGGTCTCGCGGGCGAGGCGCTGGTGCTCGTCGGTGGTGACGACGTCGGGGATCGCGGTGGGCAGCGGGTTGTCGTAGGCGCCGGAGTCGAACAGGGCGACGAGGATGCGGCGCGCCGCGTCGTCGGTCCGCTCCTGGGGGATCCGGCCGTCGAAGAACGCCTCGCGGGGCGTGCCGGGGAACAGGGACTGCGAGTCCACGCCCGCGTTGACGCCCGCCACCGGGTCCGTGCGGGGGTTGAAGTCGGTGGCGACGTACCCCTCGAGGCCGAGGTCCTGCTTGAGGTCGGCGAGCAGTTCCTCGTTCTGGCAGACGAACTCGCCGTTGACCTTCGGGTAGGCGCACATCACCGAGTCCGCGCCGCCCTCGCGGATCGCCTTCTCGAACGCCGGGTAGTGGACCTCGCGCAGCGCCCGCTCGGAGACGTCGACCGCGAGGGTCTCGCGCGGGCCGCTCTCCTGGTTGTACACGGTGAAGTGCTTGAGCATGGCGATCACGTCGTTGCTCTCCAGGCCGCGGGCCACCGCAGCGCCCATCTCGCCGTTGACGAGGGTGTCCTCGCCGTACCCCTCGGCGGCCCGGCCGGAGAGGCCGTTGCGGTCGACGTCCACGGTGGGGCCGAGCACGACGTTCCACCCCTTGGCGCGGGCCTCGGCGCCGACGGCCTGCCCGTAGCGCTCGGCCAGGGCGGTGTCGAACGTGGCTCCCAGGGCGTTGGGGGCGGGGAACGCGGTCACCCCGGTGTCCCCGCGCAGCCCGCCGGAGGCGTCCACGCGCCGCATCTGCGGGATCCCCAGGTGGGCCAGCGGGTCGAAGTCCTCGTCGTTCGTGGCCAGGACGAGGGTGACCTTCTCGTCCATCGTCATGGCGCGCAGCAGCGCGTCCGCGCGCCACGCCGGGGACCGCGTCGCGTCGCGCCAGGGCTGGGCGCGCTCGCCCGGGTGCGTTCCCGTGGACGCCTCGGCCGGCGGCTGCGCGGCGTGGGCGGCGGTGCAGGGCGTCAGGGCGGCNCGGCGGCGCACAGCGCCGCCGCGGCGGCCCGGCGTCGGGCGGTGTGGTGGGTCGTCACGGCAGTTCCTCCTCGAACCGGCGGGGGCGGGGAGCCGTCGAGGGCTCCTTCGCCGCATCGAACGGCGGTGTCGCTTGAAGCGCTTCAGGCCGCCGGTGACGAGTCAACCGCAAACCCACAGCGACGGCAAGGGTCGAAACCGGTCACCGTCACCGCCCGACGGCCGTGCCTCGGCGGAACGCACGCGGGGCGGATCGCGCAGCGCGCGACCCGCCCCGCGGTCGACCGGAGGATCAGGGGTAGTCGAGGACGTAGCTCGGCTGGCCGGCCTCCTTCGCGGTCACGGGTGCTCCGACGCCGTTCACGACGCTGTCGAGCGTGCCGGCGGTGAGGTTCACGGTGTACAGGTGGCGCAGGCGCACCCCTTCCGTGCGGGGCACCTCGAACCCGTGGGAGGCGTGCAGGGACGGGTCCACGTTGGTGAAGACGTAGGAACCGGCGCCGGCCAGCTCGTGGCGGCGGACGTGGTCGGCGACCTTGTACGCCGCCCACCCCAGCGTCCCGTCGTGCTGCCAGGCCGCCTGGTTCGGCGGGTCGTAGGGCAGCTCGTTCTGGAAGAGGAAGGTCCGGCCGCGCTCACCGTTCCACACGACGTTGTACTGCTGGTAGTGCTCGACGAACAGGCCCGTGGCGCTGACGTCGTCGCCGTCGACGACGACGCCGTTGCGGCCGGTGCTGACGTCCCAGCCGTAGGTCCCCGGCAGCCCGTGGTCGGCGCGCCAGGCCCAGATGTGGTCCAGCAGCACGTGGTCGCTGTTCACCTCCAGGCTGACCTCCGCCCGACCCGTCTGCGGTCCGCCGACACGGAAGTACACGTCGCTGAGGGTCACGGGGTCGGCCGGGTCGCTCTTGCGGGCGTTCTTCGTGCCCACCCGCAGCAGGACCGACGACTCCTGGGCACCGGCGTCGACGGTCAGCCCCGCGACCACGGCACCGGGCACGTCCCCCACGGTCCGCGGGACGGCGCCGCGCCGGGAGCTGAGGGTGGCGTGCCCCACCCCGAGGACGACGGTGCGAGCGCGCTCGACCGCGATGCTGCGCTCGACGTCGTACACGCCCGGGGTGAGCAGCAGGTGCTTGCCGCGCGCGAGCTGGGAGTTGATCCGCGCCACCGAGTCGGTGGGGCGAGCGACGTAGAAGTCGCTGAGCGGCACCGTCCGCCCCGGCGCCTGCCCCCCGTCCCAGGTGACGCCGCGGGAACCCCGCTGGGCCGCCGGGACGCGGACCTGGTGGTCGCCGGCGCTGTCCACGAACAGGTAGGGCTTCTCCCGGCTCAACGGCGTCCGGTCCTGGACGGTGTAGGGCGGGGCGTCGCCGGCCTCGGTGGCCGGTGCCCCCTCGACCCCGGAGAAGGCCTGGTTCCAGACACCGTTGGACCAGCCGGCCACCTCGCTGTCACGCGTGAGCCACTGCTGCTGGGAGCCGCTCACGACGTTCGGCAGCTTCGAGTCGGCGATGAAGCCCCCGCTGGCCAGGGACGGACCCGCGGAGCAGTAGTCCATCAGGGACAGCTGCCCACCCGTGACCTCCACCCGGCGCATCGAGACCGCTTGCGAGACCGCCCAGAAGTTCGTCCCGGCGCGGCAACCCTCCTGCCCCGCCGAGTCCACCTCGATCCGCAGGTTCGACACGGTGCGCCAGAAGTTGGTCAGCGCGTTGCACGACGTCTGGGCGCCGGAGCCGAAGCAGCGGTCGAACACCTCCACCTTGCCGTGGACCGTCACGTCGGAGGGCGACTCCCCCAGACCGGCGACCTCGGTGTAGTAACCCACTCGCAGCTGCAGGGGGTCCTCGGCGCTGCCGTAGGTCCCGGGCTGGAACAGGAACGCGTACCGCTCACGCCCCATCTCGTTGCCGGCCTGCGCGTCGGCGACACGGTTGACCGCGTCCTCGATCTGCCGGGTCGGCGTCTGCGGCGTGAAGACGGTGACGGCGGGCCCGAGGTCGGCTTCCGGCCCACCGCTCGCGGGTGGGGCCGCGGCGGCGGGCCCGGCCAGTGACGCGCTCAGCAGCGCCGCACCCCAGGGGGGCAGCCGCCGCGCGCGGCGACCGGGGTCCGGAACCCGCGGGCGCGTGGAGGGACAGGTGTGTTCACGGTTTCCTCTTCCTCGAGGGTGTGAACCGTCCGGAGGGCATCGCTCAGCGGCCTGGTCGCACGAGGGTGGCCGAGGAGAGCGGCGGTGACGGTGTGCTCACAGCTTTGGAGCAGCGGGTTCCGGGTGTCAACCCCCGGAGCGCTCGCGCGCGGGTCCCACCGCGCGGCGGGCGGGCAGGACGCGGTCGCTGGTGCGCCGTGCCAGGAGCGTCGGCTGCAGCACGACGCGCTCGTGCTCGTGCCCGGCGCCGTCGCCGTCCTCCCGCAGCAGCAGTTCGGTGGCGCACCGGCCCATCTCCCGCTGCGGCTGCGACACCGTGCTGAGCGAGACGGCGGCGGAACGGGTGAACGGCATGTCGTCGTACCCCACGACCGCCACCTGCTCCGGCACCGCCAGACCGCGCTGCACGCACTCCGCCAGGGCCTCCAGGGCGATGAGGTCGTTCGCGCAGGCGATCGCGGTCGGACGCCGCCGGGGCGGTGCGTCCAGCAGTTCCCCGAGCGCCGGCAACCCACCGCCCGGCTGCCACCCGGAGACGTCGACCGCCTGCACGTCGGCGTCCGGCAGGGTTTCCGCCATGCCCGCGCACCGCTCGTGCACGTGGTGCGCGGACAGCGGCGCCCCCGCGAAGACGACGCGCCGGTGCCCCGCCCGGGCCAGGTGGGCGCCCACCTGACGGCCACCGGAACGCTCGTCGATGGAGACCGAGCAGAACGGGTGCTCGCCGAACACCGGACCCACGAGCACCAGCGGGGTCCCCCGCTCCTGCAGCGCCCGCACGCCCTCCAGCGACGCGTCGACGGCGGGGCTGAGCAGGACGCCCCGGACCCGGCGCTGCTCCAGGGTCTCGAGCTGCCGGTGCTCGCGCTGCACGTCGTGCTCGCTGCTGGCGACCATGACCTCGAGCCCGTGCAGGGCCGCGGCCTGCTGGGCGCCGTGGACGACGTCGAGGAAGAACGGGTCGGTGGTGGTGGGCAGGACCACGGCGATGAGCTCGCTGCGGCCCCGCAGCGCGAGCTGGCGCGCCGGCTCGTTGCGCACGTACCCCAGCTGCCGCATCGCCTCGCGCACCCGCTCGGCCGTCTCCGAGGACACGAGCTGGGGGTGGTTGAGGACGTGGCTGACGGTGCCGACGGAGACGCCGGCCAGCCGTGCGACGTCCTTGATGCCCGTGCGCATGCCACCTCCGTGCCCCGACCGCGCAGCGGTGAACACTACGTCACCCCGGTCCGGCCGCGCAGGTCGCGCTCACCCCACCGGGTCCGCGGTGAGGACGCCGCTGGTGAAGCGGTGGGTGCCCGCGGGCACGTCCTCGGTGCTCCCGTCGGGCAGCACCAGGCGGCCGGTCGCCCCCGTGGGCACCTGCACCGTCACGGCGAGCTCGCCCCCCTGCAGCGTCCACTCGATCGAGGCGGTGCCGTAGGGGGTGAGGTGCCGGGCGGCGGCGGAGGTCAGGCCCCCGCCGGGCCGGGGGTGGAAGAGGATCGAGCGGTACCCGGGCTCGTCGGGCGCCAGACCGGCCACGACGCGGTGCAGCCAGTCGGCGACCGCCCCGAGGGCGTAGTGGTTGAAGGAGGTCATCTCCCCGGGGTTGACGGTGCCGTCCGGGAGCATGGAGTCCCACCGCTCCCAGATCGTCGTGGCACCCATCGTCACCGGGTACAGCCACGAGGGGCAGCCGCGCTCGAGCAGCAGGAGGTACGCCTCGTCCAGGTGCCCCGTCTGGGTGAGGGCGTCGCAGATGACGGGGGTGCCGGCGAAGCCGGTGGCGATGCGGCCGTCCGCCTCGCGCACCAGTTCCGCCAGCCGCTCGCCGGCGGTCCGCTGCTGCTCCCCGGACAGCAGCCCGAAGCGGATCGCCAGGGCGTAGGCGGTCTGCGCGTCGGAACTGAGCCGGCCGTCCTCACGCAGGTGCGCGGCGAGGAAGGCGTCGCGGACCTCGTCGGCCAGCGCCGCGTAGCGCTGCGCGTCGTCGCCGCGGCCGATGACGCGCGCGGTCTCGGCCAGGTGGCGGGCGGACCAGGCGAAGTAGGCGGTGGCGACGAGGTAGCGGTCGGTGCGGGCGTCGGCCGGTGACTCCGGCGGGGCGGCCGGGTCCAGCCAGTCACCGAGCTGGGTGCCGGTGTTCCACAACCTGTCCGGCCCGGCGAGGCGCTCCACCAGGTCGACCCAGCGCCGGGCGCTGTCGTACTGCGCGGCGAGCACCCCGGTGTCCCCGGTGCGCTCGTAGAGCGTCCACGGGGTCAGCACGGCGACGTCGCCCCAGACGGCCCCGGGCTTCGGCGGGGTCCAGAAGTCACCCGGGATGACGGGCACGTACCAGGGAACCGTGCCGTCCTCGAGCTGCTCGGCCTCCACGTCGCACAACCAGGAGGCGAGGAAGCCGCTGACGTCGTAGAGGAAGGCGGCCGTGGGGGCGAACACCTGGATGTCGCCGGTCCAGCCGAGGCGCTCGTCGCGCTGGGGGCAGTCGGTGGGGATGTCGACGAAGTTGCTGCGCATGCTCCACACGACGTTCTCGTGCAGGCGCTCCACCAGCGGGTCGGAGCAGGAGAACTCCCCGGTGCGCTCCAGGTCCGAGTGCAACACGCGGAAGACGACGTCACCGGGCTCGATCGTCGCCGCCGGCCAGCCCTCCACCTGCGCGTAGCGGAAGCCGTGGATCGTGAAGGCGGGTTCCCACTCCTCCACCCCGCCCCCGGCGAGGGTGAAGGTGTCGCGCGACTCCGCGCCGCGCAGCGGTCGGGTGTACAGCTCCCCGTCCTGCAGCACCTCGGCGTGGGTGAGGGTCACGGTCCTGCCGGCCTCCCCGCGCACCCGGATGCGCAGCCGGCCGGCGGCGTTCTGCCCGAAGTCGAGCAGGAAGCGCCCGCCGCCCTTGGCCTCCACGCTGACGGGCAGCAGTTCCTCGGTGCAGCGGATCGGCGGGCCCTGGGGGGTGACGAAGCGCGTGGCGTCGACCGGTGCGGTGCGCACCGGGCTCCACGCGGCGTCGTCGAAGCCGGGCTCGGACCAGCCGCGCGGCAGCTCGCGGGCGTCGTGGCGCTCGCCCTCGTACAGGCCGGTGAACAGGATCGGCCCGAACCCGGCGCGCCACTCCTCGTCGGTGGCGACGACCGCTTCGGTGCCGTCCTCGAACACGACGTGCAGCTGGGCGACGAGTGCGAGATCGGTGCCGTAGAGGTTGCGGTGCCCGCCGTGGAAGCCGAGCCTGCCGCGGTACCAGCCGTCGGCGAGCCACGACCCGATGGCGTTGGGACCGGTCCGCAGCAGGTCGGTGACGTCGTAGGTGGAGCAGCGCAGCCGCTCACCGTAGACGGTCCAGCCGGGCGCCAGCTCGTCCGTGCCGACGCGCTGCCCGTTGACCTCGAGGCGGAAGACGCCGTGGGCGGTGGCGTGCACTCGTGCGGAGCGGACGGGGCGGTCCACGCGGAACTCGCGGCGCAGCAGCGCCGGTCGGCGATCGGAATCGGGGTCCTCGTCCCACGCCGGGCCCACCGCCAGGGCGGTCCAGTCCTCCGGGTGCAGCAGGCCGGTCTCCACGGTGGCCGGCTCCGACCAGGGCGAGGGCTCCTGCTCGCCCTCCCCCCACACCCGCACCCGCACGCTCGCCGCCTCCCGGGAACGCAGCGGCTCCCACGGCCAGGCCAGCAGGACCGAGTCGGGCGAGGAGACGTGGCCGGTGCTCGCCACCGCGCCGTCGCGGGTGACCTCCAGCTCGTGGCCGGCCGGCACCCACCCGGCCGGTGCGGTGGTCCGCCAGGAGATCCGCGGCGCGGCCTCACCGATGCCCAGGGCATCGCGGTGGTGCTCGAACGTCGGGCTGGTGGGAACGGCGCTCATGCGCTTCGGATCCTCACGTGTGTCGGGGTGGAGCGCGGGCGGCGTCCGTCGTCGGTCGCCGCCCGCGTGGAGTGGTTCAGCCCTTGACGGCGCCGGAGGTCATGCCGGCGACGAGCTGACGGTTGAAGAACAGGTACAGCAGCAGCATCGGGATCGTGATCAGCAGGATGTCCATGAACAACAGGTTGTAGCTGGACAGGTTCTGGCTCTGGAAGTTGAACAACGTCAGCTGCACCGTCGCCCCCGCGTCCCCCGGCAGGAAGTACAACGGGGTCTGGAAGTCGTTGAACACCGCCACCGACTGCACCAGCACCACCGTCACCAGCACCGGACGCAGCAGCGGCAGGATCACCCGGAAGAACAACCGCACCGGCCCCGCACCGTCCAGCACCGCCGCCTCGTCCAGCTCACGCGGGATCGTGGAGATGAACGCCCGGAACAACAGCACCGTGAAGGAGATCCCGAAGGCCACCTCCACCAGGATCAGCCCCGGCATCGTGGCGAACAACCCCAGCCGCTGCAGCACCCAGATCGTCGGCACCACCGCCGGCGGCATGATCAACCCAGCCAGCACCAGGAAGTTGATCAACCCGTTGAAGCGGGTGACGCGCCGCTGCAGCACGAACGCGACCATCGAGCCGAACACCACCATCAACGTCACACTGGCCACCGTCAGCACGATGGAGTTGATGAACGCGATGACGAGGATGTAGTCGCGCGTCTGCACGACCTCCACCAGGTTCTGCCACCCCTGGAACCGGCGCGGCAGCGCGAAGCGGAACTCACCGGCCTGCTGCGCGTCCATCACCGCCGTCAGCACGATGAACACGAACGGCACGATGAACACCACGACGCTGAGCACGATCGCCAAGGCCCCGACCCCGTAGCGGTACAGCGCCGCGCGCGGGCCACCGACGCGCCCACCACCCGGCGCCGGGCCCTGCGGGTCCACCCCACCCCTGCGCCGGGACCAGGACCGGGAGCGGGAGCGGGGGTTCAACGGCCCGGCGGGACTGATCGTGGAGCTCACAGCTCGACCTCCTTGCGGGCCAGGAACCGCGTCAGCGGCAGCACCAGAGCGGTCACCGCGAGGAACAGGATCACGTTGCCGGCGGTGGACAGGCCGTAGAAGCCGGCCTGGTACTGCTTGTAGATCACCGAGGCGATCACGTCGGAGGTGAAACCGGGCCCCCCGCGCGTCATCGCCCAGATCAGGTCGAACGAGCGCAGGCCCCCGATCAGCGACAGGGTGATCACCGTGGAGGTCGCCGGCCACGACAACGGGAAGATGACGTTGCGGAACAGCGTCCACGACCCGGCCCCGTCGACCTTGGCCGCCTCGTAGTACTCCTTCGGGATCGAGACGATCCCGGCCATGTAGATCAAGGTGGCCAGCCCCACGCCCTTCCACACGTCCACCAGCGCCACCGACAGCAGCGCCAGCTGCGGATCGACCAGCCAGCCGGGCCCGTCGATGCCGAACACCCCCAGCGCGGAGTTGATCGCCCCGCGCGAGGGGTGCATCAGCACCTGGAAGGTGATGCCCACCCCGACGGAGGAGACCAGCACGGGGAAGAAGACCACCGCGCGCAGGTAGCCGCGCCCCACGATCTGGCTGGTCAGCAGCATGCCCAGCCCCAGCCCGAGCACGACCTTGGCGCCGGAGGTGACCACCGCGTAGACGAAGGTGTTGGTGAAGCCCTTCACCAGGGCCGGTTCCTGGAAGAACTGCACGAAGTTCGCCAGACCGATGAACTCGCTGTCGAAGATCGTCCAGCGGGTCAGCGCGAAGTAGAACGACGCGAACGTCGGCACCAGGAACAGCACGCCGTAGACCACGGCGGCGGGCAGGTAGAACCACCCCGGGTAGGGGCTG
>NZ_JALBVB010000051.1:0-59382 GCF_022669155.1 Kineococcus sp. TRM81007
CCGCGCTGGACGCGGCCGACGCCCGTGCGCGGCACGCCGCGCTGGCCGCGGCCGAGGCGGAGCTGGAACGGGCCGCCGGCGAGCGCGCGCGGTGCACGGCCGAGCGCGCGCGGTGCGCGGCCGAGCTCGCGGAGGCCGCCGCCGGCGCCGGGGGTGCCGGCGAGGAGGAGCTGCGCGCCGCGCGCGCCGACCGCGACGCGGTCCTGGCACCGCTGCGCGACGGGGGCGCGCTGGACACCGCCGCCGCCGCAGAGCTGCTGGCGGCGGTCGCGCGCGCCGACACCGCCGCGGACGCCCTGCTGGAGCACGCCGAGGCGGCCGCCCGGTTGCGCCAGCTGCGCCGCGACGCCGAGCGCGCCGAGGAGTCGGAGCGGGCCGCGGCCGCCGTGGAGGAGGCCGCCCGCCGCGCCACCGGGCAGGCGCGCACCGCTCTCGCGCAGCTGTTCACGGACGCCGGGGTGCGGGTGCCCGGGCCGGAGGGGCCCGCGTCGGCGCTGGCGGCCCTGGAGCTGCTGGGTGCCGAGCGGGCCGCGGCGGCGGCCGCCGACGCGCGGGCGCAGGAGCTGCGCGCCGACGCCGACGCGCACCTGGCGCAGCTCGGGGCGGTCCTGGAGCGGTGCGGTCGCGGCGGCACCGCGGACGCCGGGCTGGAGCCGGCGCTGGAGGCGGCCCGCGCGGTGCTGGCCGCCGCGGACGAGGCTCAGGTGGAGCGGGCGCTGGCGGCCGAGCGGCAGCGCGCCGCGGAGGGCGCCGAGCAGCGGCACGGGCGGTGCGCGGAGCGGGCCGCGCGGGCGGCGGGGGCGTTCCGCGACGCCGCCGTCGCCGCCGGCCTGCCGGACGGGCTGGGACCGGCCGGCTGGGCGGCGCGCGCGCAGAGCCTGCGGGTGGCGGCGGAGCGCGCGGAGGCCGCGGCCGCCGCGCTGGCCCGCGCTGCGGCGCGCGAGGAGCACGTCGCCGCGCACGCCCGCCGGGTCGCCGCCGTGGCCGCCCGCCTGGGCGTCTCGTGCGACGCCGACGAGCCGGGGTCCGTGGCCGGGGTGCTGGCGGAGCTGGCGGAGCGGCTGCGCACCAGCCGCGCCGACGAGGGCACCGCCGCCGCCCTGGAGCAGCAGCTGGCCGAGCTGGCCGCTGAGCGCGCCGGGCAGGAGGCCCGCCGGGAGGCCGCCGAGGCGGAGCTCGCCGCGCTGCGCGGCCCGGGTGAGGAGCCGGCCGCCCTGGCGGAGCGGGCCGCGCGCAGCCGCGAGCTGCTGGGTGAGCGCGCCGTCGAGGAGGCCGAGCTGGCGGTGCTGGCGGCCGACGCGGGCTCGGCGGCCGCGGCGGAGGCGCTGGTGCGGGAGGTGGGCGAGCGCACCGACGCGGACCTGCGCACCGACGCCGAGCAGCTCGCCGCGGCCGCGGAGGCGGCGCACGAGGCGTCGGCGCAGGCGCAGCAGGCGGTGGGCCGGGCGCAGACGGAGCTGGAGCGCCTGACCAGCGGCGCCGACGCGAACGTGCTGGCGGCGCGCCGCGCGGAGGCGCTGGCGGGGCTGCACGCCGACACCGAGCGGTACGTGCAGGTGGACCTGCAGCGCACGGTGCTGCGCCGACAGCTGGAGGAGTTCTCCACCGCGCGCGAGAACCCGCTGCTGACCGAGGCCGGGCGCGTGCTGTCGGTGCTGACGGCGGGGCGCTGGACGGGCCTGAGCGCCGTCGACGACGGCGGCAGCCGCCGCCTGGCGGTGCGCCGCGGCGACGGGGAGGTCCTGGAGGGCGTGGACGGGCTGTCCGAGGGCACCGCGGACCAGGTGTTCCTGGCGCTGCGGCTGGCAGCGATCGCCGCCGAGCACCGCCTCCTCGTGCGGGCCGGGCGCGGCCCGCTGCCGGTGGTGCTCGACGACGTGCTCATGACGTTCGACGAGCCCCGCACGGGCGCGGCGCTGGCGGCGCTGGCGGAGCTGGCCCGCGACGTGCAGGTGGTGCTGCTGACCCACCACGCGGACGTCGCCGAGCGGGCGGCGGGCCTGGCGGGCAACGGCCACGACGTCACGGTGACGCGGTTGCCCGCTCCCCCGGCGGCCGGCGACCTCGCCGTCGGTGCCACGGCGCCGGCCCGCCCGGGGAAGCCGTCCCGCGGCGCCGGCGCGGACCCGCAGCTGGTGCGGGCGTGGGCGCGCGAGCAGGGGCTGCCGGTCGCCGACCGGGGCCGGGTCAGCGAGCAGCTGGTGCTGGACTACCTCGCCGCCCACGACCTGTCCTGAGCGCTCAGCCCGTCCCGGCTGCCGCGTACGAGACCCCGAGCCGGGCGGCGACCTCGTCGAGGGCGCGCATCCCGGCCTCGACGTCGGCGGCGGGCCGCAGCGGCGTGGTGGTGCGCCCGGCGCCGATGCACGCGGCGACCTCCGTGGCCTGGTGGTGCAGCCCCCCGTGGTCACCGGGCTCGGGGTCGCTCCAGCGGTCCAGCAGGCGGCCGTCGGCGGCGAGCAGCTCGACGTCGCCGGGGGTGAAGAACCGGCGGGGCAGCACCAGCGTCGCCTCCGTCCCGGCGATCACGGCCGTGCAGGGGGTGACGCTGAACAGCGTGGTGTGCAGCACCGACCGCCGCCCGCCGACGTGCGCGAGCAGTGCGGAGGCCTGGCCGTTGACGCCGGCAGGAGCGTCCTGGCCGGAGGCGTGCACCGCCTCGGCCGGTCCCAGCACCCACGTCGCCAGCGCGGTGAGGTAGCTGCCGAGGTCCAGCAGGGTGCCGCCGGCCAGGGCCGGGTCGAGGATGCGGTGGCCAGGCTCGAAGTGCTCGCCGTGGTCGGCGAGCACGGTGCGCACGTCGCCCAGCAGCCCGCGCTCGAGGACCTGGCGCACGACGTCGAGGCGCGGCAGGAACAGCGTCCACATCGCCTCGGCGCAGAACACCCCGCGGGTGGCGGCCGCCTCGGCGACCTCCTGCGCCTGGGCGGCGTCCAGGCCGAGGGGCTTCTCCACCAGGACGTGCTTGCCGGCCTCCACCGCCAGCAGCGCCAGGTCGCGGTGCGTGTGGTGCGGGGTGGCGACGTACGCGACGTCCACGGACGGGTCCGCCAGCAGCGCCTCGTACGAGTCGTGGGCGACCTCGACGCCGGCGGCACCGGCGAACCGCTGCGCCGAGGCCCGCCCGCGCGAGCCGACCGCCACGACGCGCTGGTCGGTGGAAGCGGCCAGCGCGGCGGTGAAGCGCTGCGCGATCCACCCGGTGCCCAGCACGCCCCACCGCAGCGCCGGCACGGCCTCCCAGCGGCGGCGCGGGGCGGGCAGGCGCAGCTCCGCGGCGCTCACCGCTGCACCGCCTCGGGGCGGCCGGAGCGCATCGAGGCGATCGCGGCGGCGGCGACCCGCTGGGCGGCCACGCCGTCGGCGGCGCTCGCCAGCGCGGGGTCCACCGGCCCGCCGCGGGCGGCGTCCACCCACGCCTGCAGCTGCAGGCGGTAGGCGTCGGCGAACCTGGGGCGCCAGTCGGGGTCGTGGCCGCGCCCGTGCCGCAGGTCGCGGTCCACCTGCAAGCGGGCGGGCACCGGCAGGGTGGCGGCGCCCTCGGAACCGACGACCTCGCAGCGCACGTCGTAGCCGTAGCGGGCGGCGAGGAACACCTCGACGGTGGTCAGGGCGCCGTCGGCGGTGCGCAGCAGCAGCACCTGCGGGTCCACGAGCGCCGGCTCCCCCGCCGTCGCGGCGGCGGGCGCGTGCCAGGACACCTCCGCGGCCTCGCTGCCCAGCAGCCACGGCACGACGTCGAGGTCGTGGATCGCCGAGCCCGTCACCGAGGACTCCGACGTGGCGCCCGGCCCGGGGGCGACGCCGCGGCTGACGTGGTGCACGAGCACGGGCCGGCCCAGCTCCCCGGTACGCAGGGCCCGCGCCAGCGCGACGTACCCGGGGTCGAAGCGGCGCATGAACCCGACCGCGAACAGCGGTGCACCCGGCGCCGCCGCGGCGGCGGCCACCTCCAGGGCGCCGTCCAGCGTGGGCGCGAGGGGTTTCTCGCACAGCACCGGTTTCCCCGCGGCCAGCGCCGCGGCGGCCAGGGCGGGGTGGGTGGCGTCGGGCGAGGCGATGACGACGGCGTCCACGTCCGCGGCGCCGACCAGCTCCAGCGGGTCGGCGAGCACGCGTGCTCCCCCGGCGTCGGCGGCCGCGGCGGCGGCGCGCGCGGTGTCGGGGTCGGCGACGGCCGTGACGACGGCGCCGCTGACGAAGCGGTGCAGCGTGCGGGCGTGGTCGGCGCCCATGACCCCGGCACCGGCCACGCCCACCCGCAGGACGTGCTGCGTCACGCGCGCGCCTCGCGGCGGCGGGCGGCGTGCTCGCGCAGCCGCGCGACGGCGTCGGCGGTGTCGGCGTCCTCGCGCAGGCAGTCCCGCAGCACCTCTGCCTGCGAGGGCGGGTTGATCCGCCCGACGGGCTGGTCCAGGTCCAGGTCGGTGGGGAACGGGTACCCCTCGGCGGAGGCGGCGATCACGTTGTCCAGCACGACGTCGGGGAGTCCCGCGGCGCGGCGGGCGCGCAGCTGCGGGTACAGCGCCTCGCACACCGCGAGGCGGTCCACGACCTCCAGGGAGCGGCCGAACGCGGAGGAGACCTGCAGCAGGTTCGCCATGCGCTTGACGTCCGCGGACACGTTGGAACCGGCGCAGTGGAACAGGGCCGGGTTGAAGAACACCGCGTCGCCCTTGCGCAGCGGCAGCTGCACGTAGTGCTCGTCGAAGTACGCGCGGAACTCCGGCAGCACCACGGCGAGGTAACCGGGTTCGTACTTCTGCGAGTGCGGCAGGTACATCGTCGGCCCGGACTCCACGGGCATGTCCACGTGCGCCACCGCGCCCTGCAGCGTCATCACCGGCGAGAGGCGGTGCACGTGCGCGGGGAACCGCTCAGCAGTCTGAAGGGGCATGAACCCCAGGTGGTAGTCGCGGTGCGGGGTCTGCGCGGTCCCGCCGGGGTTGACGACGTTGAGGTCGGAGATGACCTGGTACTGCGGGCCCAGCCAGGCCGTGGAGACGAGGTCGACGACGTCGGTGGCGAAGTAGTCGCAGAACACCTCCGGGTCCCGGCGGGCGAGCTTCTCCAGCGCACCCCACACGCGGTCGTTCGCGCCGGGCTTGGCGAAGTGGTCGCCGCCGGTGACGCCGGAGGCGTGCTGCTCGTCGATCATCCGCTGGTAGGCGGCGGTGGCGCGGTCGATCACGGCGTCCTCGAACGCGCCCGCGAACACCGCGATGCCGGCGCCGTCGGCGAGGACGCGGGCGATCTCGTCCTGCGCCTCGCGGCGGACGCTCTCGCCGCCGCCGGCGAGGTGGGCGCGCAACCGCTCGCCGTAGACGGGCACGCCGTGCTCGACGCGGTCGGCCAGGGGGACCTCGTCCGGGTCGGTACCGACCTCGACGAGGCGGCGGAACTCGTCCAGGTCGCAGTACTCGCGGGTCAGCCAGGTGGTGGGACGGCGGGTCGTTGGTGCGGTCACGGGGAACCTCCTCGGCTCGACGGCCGGTGCGGCCGGTGACCTCTCGCCGGTGAGGGCCACGACTGCGACGCTACGGCGCGCGCCGGTGCCGCGGGCCTTGCCGATCCGTCATTTCCCCACCATCCTCGCGCCGTGCCCCGCACCTTCCGCGTCCGCGACATCGCCTGGCAGGCGGGGGTGTCGGAGACCACCGTCGACCGCGTCCTCAACGGCCGCCCGGGGGTGCGCGCCACCACCGTCGACGAGGTGCACCGGGCGATCGCGGACCTCGAGCGGCAGCGCACCCAGCTGCGTCTGACGGGGCGCACCTTCGTCGTGGACGTCGTCGTGGACGCCCCGGAGCGCTTCACCTCCGCGGTGCGGGAGGCGCTGGAGCGCACCCTGCCGGTGCTGCGCCCGGCGGTGCTGCGCTGCCGGTTCGACTTCTCCGACGAGGCGCCCGCCGTGCAGGTCGCGCAGCGCCTGCTGCGCGCGACGCGGCGCGGCTCGCACGGCGTGGTGCTCAAGGCCCCGGAGCACCCGGACGTGGTCGCGGCGGTGGACCGCCTGCGCGAGCGCGGGGTGCCGGTGGTCACCCTGGTCACCGACCTGCCGGGCAGCGCGCGCGTCGCCTACGTGGGCATCGACAACCGGGCGGCCGGCGCGACCGCGGCCTACCTGGTGGGCCGCTGGGGCGGACCGGGCGGGGGCACGGTGCTGGTGGCCCGGGGCCGCTCCACGTTCGAGGGGGAGGACGCCCGGTTCGAGGGGTTCCGCCGCACCCTGGCCGAGCACTCCCCGCGGGCCGCCGTGCGCGAGGCCACCGGCGGGGCACCGCTGGCGGAGCTGGTGCGCGCGGCGCTGCGCGAGGACCCGGGCGTGGACTCCGTCTACTCGATGTACGCCTCGGGCAGCTCGGCGGGCGTGCGGGCGGCGTTCGCGGCGGCGGGGCGCACGTGCCGGTTGTTCGTCGGGCACGACCTGCACCCCGAGCACGAGCACCTGCTGCGCACCGGGGAGATGGACGTGGTGCTGCACCACGACCTGCCCGGTGACCTGCGCCGGGCCTGCCACGCGCTGCTGCAGGCGCGCGGGGAGCTGCCCGGCGCCCCGCACTCGTGGCCGTCGTCGGTGCAGGTCGTCACGCCGTTCAACCCACCGCTGCCGCTGCCCGCTCCCTGACTCCCCGGCCCCGGCCCCGGCCCCGGCCCCGGCCCCGGACGGAAGCGAGGGCTCCCGCCCGGGGGTCGGGGGGAGGAGGGTCACCCCAGGGCGGTGGGGAGCTGGGCGAGCTGCAGCAGCATCCACGGGCTGAACGGGGACGGGTCCCGCTGCACCTCGGCGCGCAGCTCGTCCAGGTCGACCCAGCGCCAGTCCCCCACCTCGGCGGGGTCGGGCGCCAGGTCGGCGGCCAGGTGCGCGGTGAACACCGGGCACACCTCGTTCTCCACCGTGCCGTCGGCCATCTCGGCGCGGTAGCGGAACCGCGGCAGCACCGGTTCCACGCCCGCCACCGAGGTGCCCAGCTCGTCGGCGGCGCGGCGGTGCACGGCGTCGGCGGGCTCCTCCCCCGGGCCGGGGTGGCCGCAGAAGGAGTTCGTCCACACCCCCGGCCACGTGCGCTTGACCTCGGCGCGGCGGGTCAGCAGGGTGCGCCCGGCGCCGTCCACGACCCAGCAGGAGAACGCCAGGTGCAGGGGCGTGGCGGAGTGGTGCACGCTCGCCTTGGGGGCGGTGCCGCACGGGACGCCGTCCTCGCTGAGCAGGACGACGAGCTCGGTGCTCCCGGCGGTGGCGCAGGTGGTGGGGGCGGTCACCGGAGCACCGTACGCGCCAGGCCCCCGGCGTGCCCGGCCTGCGACCGCGCGCGCGTCACCCCCAGCCGGTGAGGGCCCGCACGCCCGCGGCCGACGCGGCGGCGGCGACGATCACCACGAGGAAGGGCGCCCGCAGCGCCAGCGCCACCGCGGCGACCCCCAGGCCCACCAGCCGCGCGTCCACCGCGAGGCGGTCGCCGTCGCTGGCGGTCTGCACCACGACGAGCGCCGCCAGCAGGGCCGCCGGCAGCAGGGCGCCGGCGCGGCGGGCGCGGGGGTGCTCCAGCAGGCGGGCCGGCACGAGGTGCCCGGCGAGCTTGAGCGCGTAGGCGATCGCCCCGGCGACCAGGACCGCCACCCAGGTGCTCACGCGCCCTCCCCCGTCCCCTCGCCGGCCCGCTCGTCGGCCCGCCCGCCGGCCGGAGCCCCGGACCGCTCCCCGCGTAACCCGGCGACGACCGCCACCAGGGCGGCGGCGACGACCGGCAGCCCCACCGGCACCACCGGCACGAGCAGCAGCGCCACCAGGGCGGCCACCACCGCGACGGCCGCCGCCTGCCGCTGGCGCAGCCGCGGCCACAGCAGCGCCAGGAACGCCGCCGCGGCGGCCGCGTCCAGGCCCCACCGGCGCGGGTCGCCCAGCGCGTCGCCGAGCAGCGCCCCCGCGAGGGTGGCGAGGTTCCAGCCGGTGAAGACCGTCACCCCGGTCACCCAGAACCCGGTGCGGCGGGCGGTGTCCGTGGGCTGGGCCGCACCGACGGCGGTGGACTCGTCGATGGTCAGGTGTGCCGCGAGCAGCCGGCGCGCGCCGCGCACCCGCAGGAACGGGCCGACCTGCAGCCCGTAGAGGGCGTTGCGCACCCCCAGCAGCGAGGAGGCGGCCACCGCGGCGGCCACGCTGCCGCCGCCGCCGAGGACGCCGACGAGGGCGAACTGCGAACCCCCGCTGAAGATCAGCAGGGACGTGGCGCACGCCTGCAGGACGCTGAGGCCGTTCGCGACCGCCAGCGCCCCCAGGCTGACGCCGTACAGGGCGGTCGCCACCCCCACGGACAGCGCCTGCCGGCGCGCTGCGCGGACGGGGTCGGCGGGGGCCTGGTCGGTCCGGGCCGCAGCGGTCCGGGGCGGGTGAGCGGGCACGCCCGACAGCTCTACCAGACGGCGCCTCGCACTGCGGCGGGCGCGGCGCGCTCAAGTGGTCGGCAACGTCCAGGTGAGCGCGGTGCACGCGGCCGCCAGCACGAGCAGCACGGTGGTGTCCACCGCCCGCGAGCGCACCGCGAGCGCACCGGCGACCCGCACGGGCAGCACCAGCCGCAGGACCGCGGCCACCGCCAGGTCGGCGCCGAGCAGCAGGCCACCGGCGACGGGCCCGGCGACGACGGTGAGGAGCAGCGCCAGCCCCGCCCCGGCCACGAGGGCGCCGAGCACCGCACCACCGGGGGCGGGCGGGTGTCCTGGGGTCCCGGTCGGCACGGGGCGCACGCTACCGACCGGGACCCGCGGCGGGGTGGACGTCAGTGCGCGAAGTGGCGCGCGCCGGTGAAGTACATCGTCACGCCGGCCTCGCGGGCGGCGGCGACGACCTCCTCGTCGCGGATGGAACCGCCCGGCTGCACGATCGCGCGCACCCCGGCGTCGAGGAGGATCCGCGCGCCGTCGGCGAAGGGGAAGAACGCGTCGGAGGCGGCCACCGCGCCGCGGGTGCGCTCCGCGCCGGCGCGCTCGACGGCCAGCCGGCACGAGTCCACCCGGTTGACCTGGCCCATGCCGACGCCGACGGAGGCGCCGTCCTTCGCGAGCAGGATCGCGTTGGAGCGCACGGAGCGCACCGCGCGCCAGGCGAACTCCAGGTCCGCCAGGGTCGCCTCGTCGGCGGCCTCGCCGGCGGCCAGCGCCCAGCCCGCCGGGGAGTCGCCGTCGGCGTCGATGCGGTCGAGGTCCTGCACGAGGACACCGCCGGAGACGGGGCGGGCCTCGGCGTCGGCGCGCGCGTACCCCTCGGGCAGCTGCAGCAGGCGCACGTTCTTCTTGCGTTGCAGCACCTCCAGGGCCTCCGGCTCGAAACCGGGCGCGACGACGACCTCGGTGAACACGTCGGCGACCTGCGACGCCATCGCGGCGGTGACGACGCGGTTGGCGGCGATGACGCCGCCGTAGGCGGACACCGGGTCGCACGCGTGGGCCTTGGCGTGGGCGTCGGCCACGTCGGTGCCGGTGGCGATGCCGCACGGGTTGGCGTGCTTGATGACGGCCACGGCCGGGGCGGTGAAGTCGAACGCGGCGCGCAGGGCGGCGTCGGCGTCGACGTAGTTGTTGTAGGACATGGCCTTGCCGTGCAGCTGGACGGCCTGGGCGATGCCGGGGCGGGCGGCGGGGTCGGCGTAGACGGCGGCGCGCTGGTGCGGGTTCTCGCCGTAGCGCAGCACCGAGGTGCGCTCCAGCGCGGTGCCGGTGACGGCGGGCCAGCCCTCGTCGCCCTCGTCGCCCTCGTCCAGGGTCTGCTGCGCGAACCAGCCGGCGACCGCGGTGTCGTAGGAGGCGGTGTGGGCGAACGCCTCCGCGGCCAGGCGGCGGCGCTGGGTGAGCGTGAACCCGCCGGCGCTCACGGCCTCGAGCACCGCGCCGTAGCGGGCGGGGTCGGTGACGACGGCGACGCTGGGGTGGTTCTTCGCGGCGGCCCGCACCATCGAGGGGCCGCCGATGTCGATCTGCTCGACGACGTCGTCGAACCCGGCGCCGGAGGCGACGGTCTGGCGGAACGGGTAGAGGTTCACCACGACGAGGTCGAACGGTTCCACCCCGAGGTCGGCGAGCTGGCGCACGTGCTCGGGCAGGCGGCGGTCGGCGAGGATCCCGGCGTGCACGCGCGGGTGCAGCGTCTTGACCCGCCCGTCCAGGCACTCGGGGAAGCCGGTCAGCTCCTCCACGGGCGTCACCGGCACGCCGGCGGCGGCGATGCGCGAGGCGGTGGAGCCGGTGGAGACGATCGCCACGCCGGCGGCGTGCAGGCCGGTGGCGAGCTCCTCCAGGCCCGTCTTGTCGTAGACGCTGACGAGGGCGCGCTTCACGCTGCGGCGCTCGGCGGTCGGGTTCTCGGCCATCGGCTCGGGTCGTCCTCTCGGGGTGGGGCGGGTCAGCTCGGGCGGGTGGTGGGCAGCTCGCCGCGGGCGAGCCGGGCGACGACGTCGACGAGCAGGGCCCGCTCGGCGTCCTTGATGCGCTCGTGCAGGCTCGTCTCGTCGTCGTCGTCGAGGACGCGCACGGCGGCCTGGTCGAGGATCGGGCCGGTGTCCACGCCGGCGTCGACGAGGTGCACGGTGCAGCCGGTCACCTTGACGCCGTGGGCGAGGGCGTCGCGCACGCCGTGGGCGCCGGGGAACGACGGCAGCAGCGCGGGGTGGGTGTTGACGAGGCGGCCGCCGAAGGCGTCCAGCAGCGGGGCGCCGACGATGCGCATGAACCCGGCGAGCACCACGAGGTCCGGTGCGTGGGCGGCGACGGCGGCGGCCAGCGCCTCGTCCCAGGCGGCGCGGTCGGGGTGCTCGGCGGGCGGGACGGTGAACGTCGCGGCCCCGGCGGTGCGGGCGCGCTCCAGCGCGGCGGCGCCGGGCTTGTCGGAGCCGACGGCGACGACGGTGAAGGCGTCCCCGCGGGCGTCGAGGAGCGCCTGGAGGGTGGACCCGGATCCGGAGGCGAGGACGACGACGCGCGCTGGCACGTGCGCAGACGATAGCCGTCGCGGCGGTGCGGGCCGGACGCCCGCCCGCGCGCGGACCGGTGGGTGGGGCCCGCGCGCGGGCCGGTGGGGCGGGGAGGGGTCAGGGGCGGGAGCGGCGCTCGGAGCGCTTCCGGCGGCCCCGGCGCCCGGTGCCGGGCTCGTCGCCGGGGCTCCCGCCCGGGTTCCCGGTGGGCTCCCCGGCGGCGCCCTCGCGGGGGCTCTCGCCGGAGCGCCGCCGCGAGCCGCTGCCGCCCCGCTGGGCGGCGGGGTTCAGGAACCCGCCGGCGGGGGCGGCGAGACCGGCGGGCAGGTCCGCGGGGACGCGGGTGCCGCGCCGCGCGGTCCAGGCGCGCTGCAGCAGCACCGCGAGCGCGCCGCCGGCGGCGACCTCCCCGGCCACGGCCAGGCCCGTCAGCAGCGGGTCCGGGCCGAGTTCGCTCATCCGGTCACGGCCCAGCGCCCCGGACGCCAGGGCGGCGAGCACCGCGACGGCGAGGCCGGTCAGCGCGCCGGTCGCGCCGGCCACGGCGAGGCGGCGCCCCGGCCCGGCGCCGGTGCGCGGGCGCCGCAGCAGCAGCGCGGCGGCCGCCCCGGCGAGCACCGGCAGCACCACCACGAGCCACGTCGCGGCCGGGGTGGCCCCCGGCGGGGGCAGGGCGCCGAGCACGGGCACCGCGGGCAGCGTCTCCAGGGTCGTGCCGCCGGGCGCGACGGAGGTGGCGGTGCCGACGGCGAAGCCCGGGCCGGCGACCCAGGCGAGCGCCCACACCGCCAGGGTGGGCAGCAGCAGCAGCTGCGCCAGGGTCAGCAGCGTGCCGCCCAGCCAGCCGGGTTCCAGCGAGCGGTGCAGCAGCAGCACGTCGGCGCGGCCGTGCACGAGCGCGACGGCCACCACCAGCGAGCCCAGGGCCAGCAGCGCCGCCGTGCACGCCAGCGCCGGGCGCAGCGCAGCGGCCACGACGGCCGGCACCCGCGCCGGCAGGGCCGGCCGGTGGGCGCGCGCCCCGACGGCGAAGCCGACCGCCCCGACGGCGAGGCCGCCGAGGAGGGCGTGCAGGGGGCCGGCGGCGGCCACGCCGCTGCGGGTGACCAGGGCGAGCAGCAGCGCGAGGACGCCGTAGCCGCCGGCGAACACGGCCGCGCCGGGCCAGAACGGCACGTCGCGCTCGGCGTCGGCCTGGTCGCGCACCCACATCCGCACCGCCCGCGCCGCCGAGGCGACGGCGAGCAGCGTCACGCCCAGCGGGGCGACGGAGAGGGCGCCGCCGACGACGGCCACGGGGGCGCCGTGCCCGAGCAGCCACACGTCGGCGCCGACGCGCACCACGGCCGCCAGGGAGGAGGTGGAGCGCACCGCGCCGAGCCACGCCACGAGCGTGAGCACGGCGACCGGCAGGAGCAGGGTCAGCACGGCGCGCACGGCCGCGGTGAGCAGCGGCAGCAGGTCGGCGGGGCTGGTGGGGGGCGGCGGGGTACCGGCGGGGCGGTCGACGAGCGTGGACATCGTCCCCATGCTCCCCCGGCGGGCGGCCGACCGGCCCACGACGCGCCCGGTGCGCGCGAGGGCCCCCGCCGGTGGTGACCGGCGGGGGCCCTCGATCAGGCGGCGCGGGGCGCCGCGGGGGTCACTTCCCCAGGTTCTGGAAGATCTCCCGGGCCAGCTTCGCGGTCTCGCTGGGCGTCTTGCCGACCTTGACGCCGGCGGCCTCGAGGGCCTCCTGCTTGGCCTGCGCGGTGCCGGCGGAGCCGGACACGATGGCGCCGGCGTGGCCCATCGTCTTGCCCTCGGGCGCGGTGAACCCGGCGACGTAGCCGACGACGGGCTTGGTGACGTTGGCCTCGATGAACTTGGCCGCGCGCTCCTCGGCGTCGCCGCCGATCTCGCCGATCATCACGATGACGTCGGTCTCCGGGTCGTCCTGGAACGCCTGGAGCGCGTCGATGTGCGTGGTGCCGATGACGGGGTCGCCGCCGATGCCCACGGCGGACGAGAAGCCGATGTCGCGCAGCTCGTACATCATCTGGTACGTCAGCGTGCCGGACTTGGAGACGAGGCCGATGCGGCCGGGCGGGGTGATGTCGGCGGGGATGATGCCGACGTTCGACTTGCCGGGGCTGATGAGGCCGGGGCAGTTCGGGCCGATGAGGCGCGTCTTGCCGCCGGCGGCGGCCAGCGCGTAGAACTCGGCGCTGTCGTGCACCGGCACGCCCTCGGTGATGACGACCACGAGGGGGGTCTCGGCCTCGATGGCCTCCACCGCGGCGGCCTTGGTGAACTTCGCCGGGACGAAGATCACGCTGACGTCGGCGCCGGTGGCCTCGCGGGCCTCGGCGACGGTGCCGAAGACGGGCACCTGCACGGGCGAGCCGTCCGCGCCGGTGAAGTCGACGCTCTGGCCGGCCTTGCTGGGGTTGACGCCGCCGACGACGTTCGTGCCGGAGGCGAGCATCCGCTGGGTGTGCTTGCGCCCCTCGGAGCCGGTCATCCCCTGCACGAGGACCTTGCTGTCGGAGTTCAGGAAGATCGCCACGGATCAGGCCTTTCCGGTGCTCGCGAGTTCGGCGGCCTTGGCGGCCGCGCCGTCCATGGTGTCGACGACGGTCACCAGCGGGTGGTCCGCCTCGGCGAGGATGCGCCGGCCCTCCTCGACGTTGTTGCCGTCCAGGCGCACGACCAGCGGCTTGGTGGCCTCGTCGCCGAGGATGCCGAGCGCGGACACGATGCCCTTGGCGACCTCGTCGCACGCGGTGATGCCGCCGAAGACGTTGACGAACACGCTCTTGACCTGCGCGTCGCCCAGGATGACGTCCAGGCCGTTGGCCATGACCTGCGCGGAGGCGCCGCCGCCGATGTCGAGGAAGTTCGCGGGCTTGACCCCGCCGAACCCCTCACCGGCGTAGGCGACGACGTCCAGGGTGCTCATGACGAGCCCGGCGCCGTTGCCGATGATCCCGACCTCGCCGTCGAGCTTGACGTAGTTGAGGTTCATCTCCTTCGCCTTGGCCTCCAGCGGGTCGGCCGCGGCGGCGTCGACGAGCTCGGCGTGGGCGGGGTGGCGGAAGTCGGCGTTCTCGTCGAGCGTGACCTTGCCGTCCAGGGCGATGACCTGCCCGTCCTCGGTGCGCACCAGCGGGTTGACCTCGACGAGGGTGGCGTCCTCGGCGGTGAACACGCCCCACAGCTTCTGCACGACGTCGGCGACGGCCTCGCGCAGCTCGGGCGCGAAGCCGGCCTTCTCCACGATCTCGGCGGCCTTGGCGGCGTCGATGCCGGTGCGGGCGTCCACGGGCACGCGGGCCAGCGCCTCGGGGCGCTCCACGGCCAGCTGCTCGATCTCCACGCCGCCCTCGACGCTGGCCATCGCCAGGTAGGTGCGGTTGGAGCGGTCGAGCAGGACGGAGAAGTAGAACTCCTCGGCGATCTTCGCGCCCTGGGCGATCATCACCTGGTGCACGGTGTGGCCCTTGATGTCCATGCCGAGGATCTCGCGGGCGCGCTCGGCGGCCTCGGCCGGGGAGTGGGCCAGCTTGACGCCGCCGGCCTTGCCGCGGCCACCGGTCTTCACCTGCGCCTTGACGACCACGGTGCCGCCGCCCATGCTCTCGGCCGCGGCCTGCGCCTCCTCCGGCGTCGTCGCGACCTTGCCGTCCAGGACGGGTACGCCGTGCGCCGCGAACAGGTCGCGCGCCTGGTACTCGAAGAGGTCCACCAGTTCTTCCTCGTCTTCGTCGTCGGAAGTTCGTCGTGTCGCTGCCGACGAGCGCCCCGCGCAGGGCCCGCGTCGGCCGGCACCGGGCGTTCAGCACCCTAGTGCTCCCCCGCCGCGGGAGACCCGTCGGCGGGGATGACGCGGATCACACCACCCGCGGCGACCGGCGTCGCCGCCGGCGCGCTCGGCCTCGCCGCGCCGGCGGCCCGCGTGCGAGCATGGGGGCGCCCGGCCGGGCGGACGACCGGTCGCGGGCGGGGATCGAACCAGCAGGACCCGCGCGGGAACGGCCCCGAGGGGCCGGTGGACGCTGGAGGTCGCATGGCGCAGCCGCACGAGCAGCCGACCCACGGGGCCGCGGGGGGTTTCACCCTCGACGTGGCCGGGGACCTGTGGCGCTTCTGCCCCGCCGCGCGCGAGGTCCTGCACCTGCCGCCGGAGGAGGACGTCACCACCACCGCGCGTCTGTGCGAGCACGTCGAGCCGCGGGACGCGCTGCGGCTGCGCGACGAGGTCGGCGCAGCCGCGCGCGAGGGCGTCCCGTTCGGCGTGCTGGTGTCCTTCGACGACGGCCGGGGCGGCAGGCGCTGGGCGACGGTGACGGGCGGGCCGGTCGAGCCGGGCGGGCCGGTGCGGGCCCTCGCCGGCCAGGTCGCCGACGTGACCGGCCCCCTGCTGCGGGACGTCAGCGAGGTGACCGCGGTGCACCTGCGCACGGCGCTGGAGTCGCGGCAGGTGATCGACCAGGCCAAGGGCGCGCTGATGCTCGTGTACGGGATCGGCGCCGACGAGGCGTTCGAGCTGCTGCGGTGGAGCTCTCAGCACCGCAACGTGAAGCTGGCCGCCCTCGCCGAGCGCGTCACGGCGCTGTGCCGGGCCGGCGCGGACCTGCCGGCGACCGTGCGCGGTCGCCTCGACGACGTGCTGCAGACGACCTTCGCGCGCGAGGCCGGCGACACCGAGCCCGCCGGGGACGCGCCCGCCGGGGCGGAGGAGGCCGGTGGGCCGCAGCCGGGGGTGGTGGCCTCGCGCACGAGCGCCGGGGGGACGCCGGTGGTGCGGATCGGCGGTGACGTCGACCTGGCGTCGGCGGCGGCGTTCTCCGCGGCCGTCGTGGACGCCGTCGAGCACGCCCGGGCCCCGCGGCCGGTGGTGGTGGACCTGTCCGGCGTCGGCTACCTGGGGTCGGTGGGCGTCTCGGTGCTCACGGGCGCCCACCGCCGCTGCGAGCGCGCCGGCACGCCGCTGCGGGTGGTGGTCGGGGCGCGCACCGACGTCCTGGACTTCCCCGGTCTGCGCCGGCTGAGCCTGCACGCCGACCTGACCTCGGCGCTGGCGCCGGGGGGCGCGGCGCCAGGGGCGCCCGGGGACGCGCCCGAGGGTGCGTCCGGGGGCGTGGACCTGCGCGAGCGGGCGGCGGTGCGCGGGCGGCGCTGACCCGGCCCGCCCGCTCAGCTCGTGCGGTGGGGCACCTCCACGAGGTCCAGCACCGCGGCCGCGGCGCCGTCCGCCGGCGCCAGCAGGTCCAGGCGGTCCCAGCCCCCCGCGCCGCGCGCCGCCTCGGCCAGGGCCTGCACCCCCGCGCTGGCGAGGTGGGTGACGCCGGACAGGTCGACGGTGAGGCGGACCGCACCGCCCCGGACGGCGCGGCGCAGCTCGTCGAGGAGGTCCGGGGCGCTGGCCAGGTCCACCGCGCCCCGCACCCGCAGCGCGGGGCCGCCGGCCGGCTCCACGGAGAACGGCGGTTCCTCCACGGCCCCGGCGCCGGTCCCGGCGGTGTCGGCGGGGCCGGGCACGTCCACCTCCACGGGGCGCTGCAGCGTGCGCTCCACGGACACGACCGTGCCGGTGGCCGAGGGCTCCACGCGCAGGCGGCCCAGCGCCCCCAGCAGGGCCAGGCCGCGGCCGCGGTCGCCGGGTTCCTCCTGGGGCTCCCGCCAGCGCCCGTCGTCGGCGACGGTCAGCCCCAGCACCCCGGCGGCGTCCACCCCGGCGGTGACGCGCACCCGGCGGCGCCCGTCGCGCCCGTCGTGGGCGTGCTCGACGGCGTTGGCCGCGGCCTCCCCCGCCAGCAGGTCCACGGTGCGCGCCTCCGCGGGGTGCAGGTGCAGCGGCGCGGCCCACGCCCGCAGCCGCGCGCGCAGCACGGCCAGCGAGCGCGGTTCCGCGGGCAGGTCCACCGCCAGCGGTCCCGGCGGGGTGCGCCGGGCGGCCACGAGGACGGTGACGTCGTCGCGGGCCCCGGGCCCGGCGAGCCGGGCGATGAGGGCCCGGCACACCGCGTCGGCGGGTGAGCCTGCCGCGTCGGGCCCGCGGGTGAGCGCGGTGCGCAGCGCGTGCCCGGCGGCGTCCGCGACCAGTTCGCGCTCGGCGGCGCGGGAGCGGCCGGGTCGTTCCACCAGCCCGTCGGTGTAGAGCAGGACGTGCTCGCCCGGGGCCAGGCGCGCGGTGCGCACGGTGCGCACGGCCCGCTCACCGGGGACGGCGAGCGGGCCGCCACCGGCCTGCTCCAGGTGCCCGGCGGTGCCGTCGGCGCGCACGAGGACCGGGGCGGGGTGCCCGGCGGTGACGTACCGCAGCTCGCCACCGGCCGGGTCGAGCACCGCGGCGCACAGGGTGGCGGCCGCCGCCCCGGGCAGCCGGCGGGCGACGGCGTCGAGGTCGGCGAGCGCCTCCGGCAGGTCCGCTCCGGCGCCGAGGCGCTGGGCGAGGACGGCCCGCAGCTGGCTCATGGCGGCGCTGGCGAGCACGCCGTGCCCGACGACGTCGCCGACGACGAGCGCGACGCGGCCGCCGTCGAGGACCACGGCGTCGAACCAGTCGCCGCCGGCGGCCTGCCCGGCCCCGGCCACCGCGTACCGGGCGGCCACGTCCACGCACGGCAGCACGGGCAGGGCGGCGGGCAGCAGCGCGGCCTGCAGGCGGGCCACGACCGCGCGGGCCTCGTCGTAGCCGCGGCGCACCGCCTGCGCCTCGCGGGCGCGGACCAGGTGCAGGTAGAGGCGCGGGGCGGCCTCGCGCAGGAGCCGGGCGTCCTCCTCGTGCCACTCGGCGCCCGGCCGCTTGGCGGCGGCGACGGTGAACAGCCGCCGCCCGCCGCCGTCGACGCCGGCGACGCGCTCCTCCCCCGCCGGGCCGCCGCCGGCGTGCCGCCAGACGACCTCGGGCCCCTCCCCGCCGTCCCCGCCGTCCCCGCCGTCCCCGCCGTCCCCGCCGTCGGTGACGGTGAGGACCAGGTGCGCCAGCGCCAGGTGCGCGGCCAGGTGCCGGCCGGCGTCCGCGGTGACCTGGGCGGGGTCGTCGGCACGGGCGAGCACGTCACCGAGCTCGGCGGCGAACGCGGCGGCCTCGACGCGGCGGCGGTCGTCGGTGACGTCGGGGTTGCTGCCGGCCAGGCCGGCGAAGCGCCCGTCGGCGGTGCGCAGCGGGGCTGCGGTCGTCTCGATCCACCGGTGCTCGCCGTCGGCGCGGAGCACCCGGGTGCGGGCGCGGAAGCCGCGCCCCTCGGCGGTGGCGGCCTCGAACTCGCGCAGGTAGCCGCCGGCGTCGTCGGGGTGCAGGACCGAGCGCCACCGGCCGCCGAGCACGTCCTGCTCGGTGCAGCCGAAGAACTCCAGGACGCGCCGGTTCACGGAGGTGCACGCGCCGGTGGCGTCGGTGGACCAGAGCATGACGGGGGCGAGGTCGGCGAGGACCCCGCCGTTCAGGTGCCCGTCCGCGTCGTGGCGCACACGGGGCAAGGTAGTCGCCGCGGCGGTCGGCGCGCCCGCGTGGGAACGTGCCGGCGTGACGCAGCACCCCCTCGACGAGCCCGTCTGGGCGTCCCTGACCGGCGCGCACCGCCACCTCGCCGAGGGGGGTGACCTGGCCCGGCGCTACCCGCCGGACGTCTCGCCGTTCCACGCGCTGGCCGACCCGCGCGACGAGGGGGCGTGGGAGCAGCTGCGCGAGGTGGCCGGTGCCGGTGCGCAGGTGCTGCTGCCGGGCCTGGACGGGGCGGTCCTGGACGCACCGCTGCCGGCGGGCGCGCGGCTGGTGCGGGAACTGCCGGGGGTGCAGCTCGTGGCGACCCCCGCGGCGGCCGGTGCCCCGGCCGCGGGCGCGGACCCCGGGGTCGTCGTGCTCGGCGAGCAGGACGTGCCGGAGGTGCTGGACCTGGTGGAGCGCACGCAGCCGGGCCCGTTCGGTCCCCGCACCCCGCTGCTGGGCACCTACCTGGGCGTGCGCGACGACGACGGCCGGCTGGTGGCGATGGCCGGTGAGCGGATGCGGCCGCCGGGGTTCACGGAGATCAGCGCCGTGTGCACCGACCCCGCCGCGCGGGGGCGGGGCCTGGCGAGCCGGCTGGTGCGGGCCGTGGCGGCGGGCGTCGTCGCGCGCGGAGAGACGCCGTTCCTGCACGCGCTGGCGGACAACGCGGGTGCGCTGCGGCTGTACGGGGCGCTGGGGTTCCGGCTGCGGCGCACCGTCCTGTTCCCCCTCGTCGAACTGCGGTGAACGGCGGGGTGGGCGTAGCGTCCCCGGCATGGCCCGCTTCGTGGAGGTGCACCCGCGCGACCCGCAACCGCGGGCGGTGGCGCAACTGGTGGCGATGCTGCGCGACGACGCCCTCGTCGCCTACCCCACCGACTCCTGCTACGCGCTGGGCTGCCGGCTGGACAGCCGCACCGGTGCGGACCGCATCCGCCGGATCCGGCACCTCGGCGAGCGCCACCACTTCACGCTGGTGTGCTCGGACTTCGCCCAGCTGGGGCAGTTCGTGCACCTGGACAACACGGCGTTCCGGGCGGTGAAGGCGGCCACCCCGGCGCCGTACACGTTCATCCTGCCCGCCACGAAGGAGGTGCCGAAGCGGTTCGCGCACCCCAGCAAGAAGACCGTGGGCGTGCGCATCCCCGACCACCCGTTCGTGCGGGCCCTGCTGCGCGAACTGGGCGAGCCGCTGCTGTCGAGCACCCTGCTGCTGCCCGGCCACGAGGACCCGCCCACGGACTCGTGGAGCATCAAGGAGGAGCTGGACCACGTCGTGGACGCGGTCGTGGACGCCGGCGAGGTGGGAACCACCCCGACCACCGTCGTGGACCTGTCGGAGGGCGCACCCGAGGTGGTGCGTGAGGGCGCCGGGGACCCCGAGCGGTTCCGCTGACGGCCGCGACCCGCGGTGGCCGGGACGTCCCGGCCACCGCGGGGGCGATCAGCCGCTGAACAGGCGGGAAGCGCGCATGAGCGTCTCCACCACCCCGTAGACCAGCGGCACACCCACCAGCGCCCACGCGGCCGCCACGCGCGCCCCGGAGCCACCACCGCCTCCACCGCCTCCGCCGACGCCGTCGGCGGCCGTCGCACCCGTGCCCTCGCTCGCGCTCACGAGGCGCTCCTCTCCTGCTGCTCGTCGCGGGGACCGCCCTGCGGCGGCTGCGCGCCGGCGCCGGACGTCCCGGGTTCGTGGAAGCGCTCGGCCACCGGCCGCACCAGCAGGTTCGCGACGAACCCGACGGCCAGCAGGGCCACCATCGTCAGCAGCGCCGGGCGGTACGCGGCGGCCGTCAGCGTGCCCGGCTCGCCCTGCGCGTCGAGGAACCCGTTGACGATGAGGGGGCCGACGACACCGGCCGTCGACCACGCGGTCAGCAGGCGGCCGTGGATCGCTCCCACCTGGAAGGTGCCGAACAGGTCCCGCAGGTACGCCGGGACCGTCGCGAAACCACCGCCGTAGAACGACAGGATGATCGCGGCCAGCAGCACGAACAGCGCCGTGCTGGTCTGCCCGAACAGGGCCAGCAGCACGTAGGCCACGAGCCCGACGCCCAGGTACACCGTGTAGATCGGCTTGCGACCGATGACGTCGGACGTGGACGACCACACGAAGCGGCCGGCCATGTTCGCCATGGACAGCAGGCCGACGAAACCGCCCGCGGCGGCGACCGCCACGGTGGAGGCCCCGCCGCCGCCGCGGAAGAAGTCCTGGATCATCGGCGAGGCCTGCTCGAGGATGCCGATGCCGGCGGTGACGTTGCAGAACAGCACCACCCACAGCAGCCAGAACTGCGGGGTGCGCACGGCGTTGCGGGCCGAGACGCTCGCGGTCGTCACGAGCGAGCGGGAACGCACCGCCGCGGGGTCGAAGCCGGCCGGGCGCCACCCGTCGGGCGGCACGCGCACCGTCGCGGCGCCGAACGACATGAACAGGGCGTAGACGACGGCGAAGGTGACGAACAGCATCGCCACGGCCTCACCGCTGGGCACGCTGCCGGCCACGGTGGGGTCGTAGGCGTCGTCGTAGGCGCCCAGGAGCCGCGTCGACAGCGGGCTCGCCACGAGCGCGCCACCGCCGAAACCCATGATGGCCATGCCGGTGGCCAGGCCGGGGCGGTCGGGGAACCACTTGATGAGCGTGGAGACCGGCGAGATGTACCCGATCCCCAGGCCGATGCCGCCGATGACGCCGTACCCGAGGTACAGCAGCCACAGCTGCGAGGTGGCGATGCCGAGAGCACCGACGAGGAAACCGGTGACCCAGAACAGGGCGGAGGTGGCCATGGCCTTGCGCGGGCCGTTGCGGTCCACCCAGGTGCCGGCGACGGCGGCGGACAACCCGAGCATGACGATGGCGATGGAGAACACCACGCCGATCTCGGTGTTCCCGACGCCGAAGTGCTGCACGAGAGCGTTCTTGTAGACGCTGGTGGCGTAGACCTGCCCGATGCACAGGTGCACCGCCAGGGCGGCGGGCGGCACGAGCCAGCGGTTGAAACCGGGGGGCGCGATGCTGCGCCGGCGGTCGAGGACGGACACCACGGGGTGCTCCTTCGCGTGCGGTGGCCCTTGTTGACCGTTCACGCTACGGCCACCGGCGCCGGCGCGCCATCGACGCGCCGGGCGTCCCCCGGCCGGCGCACCGGGCGCCGGTGCGGTTGAGGAGCGGCCGAACGGGTAGGCGGAGAGCAGGCCCGTGTGGCACCCCCACCCGGGCGAGCCCCAGCAGGTCGCACGATGGAGGAGGAACCGTGACGGAGTCCGGTCAGCAGCCTGAGCAGTCGCAGGACGTCCCCGGCACCACCGGGGCGATGGACCCGAAGCCCGACCACGGCGAGGAGAGCTACCGGGGCACCGGGCGCCTGGAGGGCAAGAAGGCCGTCATCACCGGCGGCGACTCCGGCATCGGGCGCGCCGTCGCGATCGCCTACGCCCGCGAGGGCGCCGACGTCCTCATCAGCTACCTGAACGAGGACGAGGACGCCCGCGAGACCGCGCACTGGGTGGAGCGGGCCGGCCGCAAGGCCGTGCTGGTGCCCGGCGACCTCTCCGAGGCCGCGCACTGCCGCGCGGTCGTCGCCAAGGCCGTGGAGGAGTTCGGCCGCATCGACGTCCTCGTGAGCAACGCCGCGTTCCAGATGAACCGCGACTCGCTGGAGGAGACCCCCGACGAGGAGTGGGACCGCACGATCCACACGAACCTCAGCGCGTTCTTCCACCTGACGAAGGCGGCGCTGCCGCACATGCAGCAGGGAGCGTCGATCATCGGGTCCAGCTCGGTGAACTCCGACAACCCCAGCCCGACGCTGCTGCCGTACGCGGCGACGAAGGCCGCCATCGCGAACATGACCGCCTCGCTGGCGCAGCTGCTCGCCGAGCGCGGCATCCGCGCGAACTCCGTGGCCCCCGGACCGGTGTGGACGCCGCTGATCCCGGCCACCATGCCGGAGGAGAAGGTGGCGCAGTTCGGCCAGCAGGTGCCGATGGGCCGCGCCGCCCAGCCGGCGGAACTGGCCCCGGTGTACGTGATGCTCGCCTCCGACGAGTCCAGCTACGTCTCCGGCGCCCGCATCGCGGTGACCGGCGGCAAGCCGATCCTCTGAGAGGGGCCTGAACCGTGGAGTGGTACCCGCTGCGCCTGAGCACCCCCGTGAAGCAGCACGTGTTCGGCGGTCGCGCGATCGTCGAGGTGCTGGGGCGCAGCGGGTTGCCCGACGGCCGCGTCGCCGAGACGTGGGAGGTCAGCGACGTGGACGGCGAGGTCGGCGTCGTCGCCGACGGCCCGCTGGCCGGCACGCCCCTGCGGGACCTGGTGCGCGAGCACCCGGCCGGGCTCGTGGGGGCGGGCTGGTCCGGCAGCCGCTTCCCGATCCTGACGAAGTTCATCGACGGGGCCTCCGCGCTGCCGGTGCACGTGCACGCCGACGACGCCGCCGCCCGCGAGCTCGAGGGTCAGGAGAACGGCAAGACGGAGGCGTGGCACGTGCTGGCCGCCGGGCCCGGCGCCACCGCCCTGGTGGGGGTGCGTCCCGGTGTCGGTGTCGAGCGCCTGCGCGAGGCGCTGCTGGCGCAGGAGTTCGACACCGTGCTGGAGCGGATCCCCGTCGCCGCCGGCGACACCGTGTACGTGCCCGGCGGCACGATCCACTCCTTCGGCCCGGACACGCTCATCCACGAGATCGAGCAGACCTCCGACACCCAGCAGCACGCCATGCCGTACGAGATGGCCGACGGCTCTCCCGTCCCGGACGAGCAGCGGCGCGAGAACGTGGAGGCGCTGCTGCGCGAGACGCACCTGGGCGCCCGGCCCACCGTCACCGACGCCACCGTGCCCGCCGACGACGACGGCGTGCGCCGCGCGGTGTGCTGCGAGGGCCCGTACTTCGTGCTGCACCGCTGGCGGTGCGGGCACCCGGTGCGGGTGCGCCGGGAGTTCACCACCGCGCAGGTGCTGACGAACGTCGGTCCCGCGCCGGTCGTGGTCCGGGCCGGGGACTGGACCGGGGAACTGCCGCGCGCGAGCACGTTGCTCCTGCCGGCGGCGCTGGGCGCGGTGGAGGTGGAGGGCGAGCTGGACGTGCTGTGGGGGCACCTGCCCGGCTGAGGCGCCCCTCACACCAGCCCGGCGTCGTGCACGACGATCGCCACCTGCACGCGGTTGTCCACCTCCAGGTGCGCCATGACGCGCGAGACGTACGCCTTCACGGTGGCGGTGCGCATCGACAGCAGTTCCCCGATGTCGGCGTTCGGCAGGCCGCGGCCGACGGCCACGGCCACCTCGCGCTCCTTCTCCCCCAGCCGCGACAGCGACCGCAGCGCCCGCCGGCGGCGCTCGTCGTCGCCTGCGGGCGCACCCGGGACGACGTCCCGGGAACCGGCGCCGCCGACGGCGCGCCCGATGAGGCGGCGCGCGACGTCGGGCGAGAGGACGGGTTCACCGGCCGCGGCGCGCCGCACGGCCGCGACGATCTCCGCGGGCGGGGTGTCCTTGAGCAGGAAACCGTCCGCGCCGGCGCGCAGCGCCGCGAGCACCGCCTCGTCCTCCCCGAACGTCGTCAGCACGACCACGCGCGTCCCGCCGGCGGCGGTGATCTCCCGCGCGGCGCTGATGCCGTCGCGGCGCGGCATCCGCACGTCCACCAGCGCCACGTCCGGTGCGGTCGCCGCGGCCACCGCGACGGCCTCCTCCCCGTCGGCGGCCTCCCCCACGACCGCGATGTCGCCCGGGCCGCCGAGCACCATCCGCAACGCCGAGCGCACCATCGGGTCGTCGTCGACGAGCAGCACCCGCAGCGGCCCGCCGGCTGCGGCGCTCACGCCGGCCACGGCAGCCGCGCCCGCAACCGGAACCCGTCGCCGGCCGGGCCGTGCTCCAGCTCCCCGCCGGCCAGCGCCACCCGCTCGGCCAGCCCCACCAGGCCGAGCCCGGCTCCCGGCACCGCGCCGGGTGGCACCGTCCCGCCCGGGGGCGGCGCCGCCGCGTTCGCCGCGTCGTCGACGACCACCTCCAGGCCGTGCCCGGGAGCCCCCTGGACGTGCACGCGCACCTCGCGGCCCGGGGCGTGCTTGCGCGCGTTCGTCAGCCCCTCCTGCACGACGCGGTAGGCGGTGCGGCCGGCCAGGGCCGGCACCTGCGCGCGTGCGGGCACGTCCACCCGCAGCCGCACCCGCCCGCCGGCCTCCCGCGCCTCGCGGGCCAGTTCCGGCAGGGCGTCCAGGGTGGGCTGCGGGCGACCGCGCGCCTCCTCGCCGGCGGGTCCGGTGACGTCCTCGGCGCGCAGCACGCCGAGGATGTCGCGCAGGTCCTCCAGCGCCTCGTGGGTGCCGGTGCGGATGACGCCGGCGGCGCGGGCGACGTCGGCGGGGTCCGCGTCGGGGCGGAACTCCAGCGCCCCGGCGTGCATGCTCACCAGCGACAGGCGGTGCGCCAGGACGTCGTGCATCTCGCGCGCGATGCGGGACCGCTCGGTGGCGCGGGCCTGGCGCACCCGCATCTCCTGCTCGGCGCGGGCCCGTTCGGCCTGGTCGCGCAGCGAGGCCATGAGCTGGTGGCGGGTGCGCACGTACGTGCCCCACCCGGCCACCGGGACGACGAGGGCGAGCCCGGCCAGCGGGACCGCCCACGCGGGGAAACCCGGTTCCGGCCACAGCAGCCCGTACACCGTCCCGGCCAGCACGACACCGGCCGCCACCGCCGCCACCACGGGCCAGCGACGGCGCGCGGCGACCCCGAACAGCGCCACCAGGGAGGGCACGCCCGCGACGACGGACACCGCGGAGACGGCCACGAGGACGCTCGCGACGACCACCGGTGCGCGCCGGCGCGCGTACAGGGCGAGCGTGGCCGGCACCCCGAGCAGGACGTCGGCGACCAGGGCCGCGTCGCCGCGCACCCGCGGCCCGGTGACCTGGTCGAGCTCCACGCCGAGGAGGACCATCCCCGTCGCCCAGCACGCCAGCACCACGACGGTGTCGCCGGCGAGGCGCAGCGCGGTGCGCCGGCGGCGACGGCGCGCCGGCACCGGCCGCTCCACGGGCGCCGTCACCGGCACCGGTGGCGGCACCGGTGGGACGCCGGGCAGCACCCCGCCCGCACGCCCGCTCCCGACCGTCCCGTCGACCACCCCGCTCACCCCGCTCACCCCGCTCACCCCGCTCACCCCGTTCACCCCGCCAGGCTAGGAGGGCCGGCGCCTCCCGCGGGACCACCGCACGTCGCACCCCGCCGCCGCGGCATCGACCTCGGTCGACGGTCGGAGCACCCCGGGCGGCGGACGCGGCGCGGTGCGCCCGGCGGGCAGCCTCGGGGTGTGATCGACACTCCCCTCGCCCCGGGGACGGCCCCGTCCCCCGTCCCGTACACCGCAGCGCTGCGCGGGCCCCGGCACCGCTGGTGGCGCCCCCTGGTGGGCGCGGCCGTCGTGGCCGGGGGCCTGCTGGTGCTCGTGCTGCTCACCGGTGTCGGCTACGGGGTCGCCTGGCTCGTCACGGACCTGGACGGCGCCGCGCTGGACGAGGCGCTGTTCAGCACCTGGTGGGGCCTGCTGCTGTCGAACCTGGTGCTGGCGGCGGGGGTCCCGCTGGCGTGGCTGGCGGTGCGCGCCGGGCACGGGCGCTCGGCCGGCCTGGTGTCGTCGGTGGCGGGCCGCTGGCGGTGGCGGTGGGCGCTGCGCGTGCTGCCGCCGGTGCTGGCCGTCGCGGTGGTCGCGGCGCTGGCGATGGCGGTGGCCGAGGTCCTGGCGGGCCGCCCGGCGTTCGGGGACGGCACCGCGCCCGCCGCGGGTCGGGCGGTCGCGCTGCTGGCGGTGGTGCTGCTGACCACGCCGCTGCAGGCGGCCGGCGAGGAGTACTTCTTCCGCGGCTGGCTGAGCCAGGCCCTGGGGTCGTGGTGCGCGCGGCCGGTGGTGGGCGCGGTGCTCGCCGCGGTGGTCTCGGCGGTGCTGTTCGGCGCCGCGCACGGCCCCCAGGACCCGTGGCTGTTCACCGACCGGCTGGTGTTCGCGCTGGTGGCGTCGTGGCTGGTGCACCGCACCGGCGGCCTGGAGGCGGCCGTGGTGCTGCACGCCGTCAACAACGTGGTGGTGATGGTGCCGGCGGTGCTCACCGGGGCGCTGGCGCAGGCGATCGCCGAGACCGGTGCTCCGCCCCTGCTGGTCGTCCTCGACGTCGCCGGGATGCTCGCGGCGGCCGCCGCGGTGGACGCGCGGGCACGCCGCCGGGAGCGCGCGCGGCGCTGAGCGCCGGCCCGCTCAGGACAGCACGCCGGCCAGGACGAGGCGGTCGCGGCCGGTGTCCTTCGCCCGGTACAGGGCGCCGTCCGCCGTGCGCAGCAGGTCCTCGGGACCGGCGCCGGCGGCCGCCGCGCTCGTGGCCACCCCCACGCTGACGGACACGGTGGCGCCCGGACCGCAGCCGGGGTGCGGCAGGGCCGCCGCCCGCACGCGCCGCAGCACCCGGGCGGCGACGCGCTCGGCGGCCGCGGCGTCGGCGGCGGGCAGGACGACGGCGAACTCCTCCCCGCCGAAGCGCGCCACCACGTCGTCGCTGCGGCGCACCGCGTCGGCGATGCAGGCGGCCACGGCGCGCAGGCACGCGTCGCCGGCGAGGTGCCCGGCGGTGTCGTTGTACGCCTTGAAGCGGTCCACGTCGCACAGCAGGACGCTCAGCGGCTGCCCGGTGCGCTCGTGCTCGCGCCACGCGCGCCGCAGGGCGTCGTCGAAGGCGGGGCGGTTGCGCACACCGGTGAGCCCGTCGACGAGCAGCGCCTCGGACAGCCGGGCGTTGGCCCGGGTCAGCTCCTCCTGGGCGAGGCGCCGGCTGTGCACCTCCGCCTGCAGCTGCGCGGTGCGCTCGGCGACCAGGCGCTCCAGCTCCGCCGCGTGCGCGCGGGCCCGGCGGGCGCGCTGCAGGGCCTGCAGGGCGGCGGTGAGGTCCTGGTGCAGCGCCTCGGCCGTGTAGCGGTCCAGGCGGTCCTGCTCGTGCAGCAGCAGGCCGCGCTCGTGACCGCCGGGCGCCAGGACCTGCACGACGAGGGTGCCGTGGGCGAGCTCACCGCGCCGCGCGCCCGGCAGCAGCTCCTCCACGGGGTACGAACCGGTGGGGGCACCGGCGGGCGGGGTGCCCGTGCTGTAGACGAGGCGCGCCCGGCCGTCCCGCACGGTCGCCAGGTGCGCGCGGCGCACGGCGACGCGGGGCAGGTACGCGGTCAGCTCCCGCGCGAGGTCGTCCTCGCTCACCACGGAGGACAGGCCGTGCTTCAGGCCCAGCAGGTGGTGCGTGACCAGGAGCCCGGAGCGCACGTCCCGCAGCAGCTCCACGGGTACGACGGCGCCCGTGCCGGGCGGCCCGGCGCCCTCGGGCCCGGCCGTCGAGGCGCGCACCACCAGCTCGCACCCCGTGCGCACCCGGGCCGGCACGTCCCCGCCGCGCAGCAGGTCCAGCACCAGCCGCGCGGCCAGCTCGCCCTGCTCCGCCAGGTGCGGGTCCACGCTGGTCAGCGGGACCTCGGCGGTGGCCGCGGCGCTGGTGTCGTCGAAGCCGGCGACCACGACGTCCTCCGGCACGCGCCGCCCGCCCGCGGCCAGCGCGTCCAGGGCGCCCAGGGCCATCTCGTCGTTCGCGGCGAAGACGGCGTCGACGGCGCCCAGCGAGCCCAGGGCCTGCGCGGTGCGGCGGTAGGCCGTCTCGCGGTGGAAACCGGCGCGCACGACCGGCGCCGGGGGCAACCCGGCCCGGGCGACGGCCGCGGCGAAGGCGGCCTCCCGCTCGAGGGAGTCGGCGGAGTCCGCGGGACCGGCCACCAGCAGCGGGTGCCGCCGGCCGGCGGCGAGCAGGTGGTCCACGGCCAGCGCCGTGCCGGCGGCGTTGTCGCAGCTGACGTCGGGCACACCGAGCACGCCGCCGCCGAGCGTGACGACGGGCAGCCCGCCGGCCTGCGCGACCAGCCCGGCGACGGCGGAGGTCCCGGTGGCGGGGTCCGCCACGGTGCTGACCACGAGCCCGTCGATGCTCCCCGCGCGGCGCAGCCGCTCCACCCAGGAGCGCGCCTGCGCAGCCGGGCGGGGGTGCACGAGGACCAGCAGCGAGGCCCCGGCCGGGGCGAGGACGGACTCCACGCCCCGGATCACCGGCAGGGCGTAGTCCTCCACCCGGTCGACGACGAGCGCCACCCGCGCACCGCGCGTCCCCACCTCGCCCACCTCCCAGCCCGGCCCCCGGAGGGCACGGGCTCCGGCACCCGCCGGGTCGCAGCATCGGCACCACCGGGCCGGCACCTGAGGCTCACGGGGGCGGTGCCACCCGCCCGGCCCTCGCCCGGGGTGTCAGCACCCGGCGTGCTCGGCCTCGAAACCCCGGTCGGTGCGCCGCACCCGCCAGACCCGCACGTCCTTGCCCCCCGGGCCGCCGGACTTCTCGTGGAAGCGCACCGCCCCGTCCAGGACGCGGCCGACACCGACGACCTCGTGCACGTCCGGGCCGTGGGAGACGCGGAAGGTCGCCTCCCCGGTGAAGTCCTCCAGCTCCCGCGGGACCCGGCCCGCGACCTCGTCGACGACGTAGACCCGTCCCGAGACGACCGGTCCAGCGCGCAGCTCGCTCATGGTTGAACTCCTGCCGTAGTCGTGGGCCCGAGGTTCCGTGGCCTGACGGCAGCGAGTCTGGGGCACGCGGCCGCTGCGCACCAGGGGCCCGGCCGCCGCGTTCAGCCGCCCGCGGACGCCCGTTCAGCCGCGCGCGATCGGCTGTTCAGCGGTAGACCACGTCCACCCGCCGGAACGCGCCGAGGGCGTGGTCGGCGCGGAACGACTCGTGGTCGGCGCGGGCGCGCTCGGCGGCGCCGACGGCGAACCGGACGACGTCGTCGGTGAACAGCTCCTCGGGCCCGATCGCGGCGGTGATCGCCGGCTCCACGTCGTGGTCCAGCCCGCCGCCGTCGTCGGAGAGGGCGTGGACGTGGGCCACGACGCCGCCGCAGACGCGGGCGTACTGCACCCACTCCGAACCGGACAGGTCCTCCAGGTCGAGGGAACGGCGCAGCGGGGACCGCTCGCGCACCAGCAGGCTCAGCCCCTCGTGCTCGACGCTGCCGTAGAAGGCGTCCCCGCGCACCAGCTGGGCCCGCTGGGCGTTCGCGACCCGGTCGCCGTGGCCGGTGGAGTCGAAGTCGGACGGCGGCACCAGCCCGTCCAGGGAGGAGCGGCGGGCCTGCTTGAACTCCAGCACCACGTCGTCGGTGCCGTCGCCCGCGGGCCCCTCGATCAGCACGTAGTAGCGGGTCAGGCCCAGGGACGCGGTGCCCTGCCCCTTGCGCTCGGCGACGTCCTTGACCCGCATCCCCGCGGCGCGCGCCGGGACGTCGAGGTCGTTCGCGGCGACGTACCGGTCGACGACCCCCTGGAACTCCTCGCGCCGGCTGGAGACCGGCACGAGCTTCTTGCTGGCCTTGAAGCCGCGGAGCTGCTCGCCGAGGTAGTCGTCGGCCAGCCACTCGGCGCGGCTGACGGACAGCGAGTCGTCGATGAGGTCCTTGATGAGCTTCGGGGAGTTGTCGCGGCGCAGCTCGTGGTCGAGCTCGCCCTCCTCGGTGGCGTAGGAGCCGATCGCCTCGACGTAGCCCTGCACGAACGCCCGGGCGATGGCCTCCTGCTTGCCGCGGCCCTTGCCGCCCAGCTCGCCCGCGGCCAGGACGAAACCCGTGGCGCCGCGCTTGAGGTCCCAGGTGAACGGGGCGAAGAACGCCTCGTCGTGGTCGTCGATGCCGAAGACCGGGACCTCGTCGCGGTTGGGGAGCACGCCGAAGTTGTCGGGGTGGACGTCCCCGGTGGCCAGGACCGTCGGCATCCACGCGTCCTCACCGGCCATGTCCCGGTAGAACAGCAGGCTGGTGCCGCGGAAGAAGCTGAACAGCGAACCGGCGAGCTTGTCGAACTTCGCCCGCGACTCCTCGTCGCCGCGGGCGATGCGGACCTGGTGGTCCTCCCGGAGCGTCTGGCGCACGTGGATGCGCCGGTCGTCGCCGGTGAGCGTGCGCGGCAGCAGCACCATGTCGCCGTCCGCACGGGCCCGCGCGAGCCGCCGGAACGGCTCCACCCGCGAGGCGATCCGGGGCTGGTGGTCCGGGTGGGTATCGGTGCGCGGGGCGTCGGCCTCGGCGGAGAGGCGCTCGGCCAGCTCCCGCTTCGTCATCCGCGGACCCACGGGGACGCCGCGCTCGCGTGCCGCGTCGAGCAGCTCGCCGCGGGTGGTGCTCCGGAGGTCGGGGACGGTGTCCGTGCCGGCGTTGTCCATGACGGCACGGGTACCCCCGGGTCCCGGGTGCTCATGCGCGGTGTCACAGGACTGCAACGCCGGGCCGCGTCCGTGTGACGAGAACGTCACACGGAACGCCGCGTCAGAGCTTGACGACCGGCGCGTACCGCAGCAGCAGGCGCTTGGTGCCCTCGCCGCGGAAGTCGACGTGCGCGACGGTCTTGTCGCCCTCGCCCTCCAGCCGCACCACCGTGCCCAGGCCGAAGGTGTCGTGGGTGACGCGGTCGCCGGGGCTGAGGCTGATGACGGGCCGGCTGCCGGCCGAGCGCGCCACCGGCCGCGACGGCGGGCGCGGCGCGGACGAGGACGCGGCGGACGTCGCGAACGCGGCCTCCCCGCGCCGCCAGTCCAGCAGGTCCGCCGGGACGTCGTCGAGGAAGCGGCTGGCGGGGTACTGCTGGGGCGCGCCCCACGCGCTGCGCACCGCCGAGCGCGACAGGTACAGGCGCTCGCGGGCGCGGGTGAGCCCCACGTACGCCAGGCGCCGCTCCTCGGCGAGCTGGTCCGGGTCGCCCAGGGAGCGCTGGTGCGGGAACGTGCCGTCCTCCATGCCGGTGAGGAAGACGACGGGGAACTCCAGGCCCTTGGCGGTGTGCAGGGTCATGAGGGTGACCACGCCGCCGCCGTCCTCCTCCTCGGGGATCTGGTCGGCGTCGGCCACGAGGGAGACGCGCTCGAGGAAGTCCGAGAGGGTGCCGTCGGGGTCGGCGTCGGAGAACTCCTCGGCCACCGCGACGAGCTCGGCGAGGTTCTCCACGCGGGACTCGTCCTGCGGGTCGCCGCTGGCGCGCAGCTCGGCGAGGTAGCCGGTCTGCTCCAGGACCGCCTGCAGCACGGTGGCCGGGGAGGCGCCGGACTCCGCCAGGGTGCGCAGGTCCGCCACCAGCTGGGCGAAGCCCTTCACGGCGTTCAGGGAGCGGGCCACCAGGCCCACCGCTTCGTCGGCGCGCTCCAGGGCCTGCCCGAACGGGATGCGCTCGCGCTCGGCGAACACCGCCAGGGTGGCCTCGGCGCGCTCGCCGATGCCGCGCTTGGGGACGTTGAGGACGCGGCGCAGGTTGACCGTGTCGTCGGGGTTGTCGAGCAGCCGCAGGTACGCGACGGCGTCCTTGACCTCGCGGCGCTCGTAGAAGCGGGTGCCGCCGACGACCTTGTAGGGCAGGCCGGTGCGGATGAACACCTCCTCCAGCGCCCGGGACTGCGCGTTGGTGCGGTAGAACACCGCGACGTCGCCGTAGCGCACGCCCGCCTCGTCGTGCAGGCGGTCGACCTCGTCGGCGACGAACTGCGCCTCGCCGTGCTCGTCGTCGGCGACGTAGCCGACGATCCGCTCCCCCGCGCCGGAGGCGGTCCACAGGTTCTTCGCACGGCGGTCGGTGTTGACGGCGATGACCTGGTTGGCGGCGGTGAGGATCGTCTGGGTGGAGCGGTAGTTCTGCTCCAGCAGGACGGTGCGCGCGTCCGGGTAGTCCTGCTCGAACTCGGTGATGTTGCGGATGGTGGCGCCGCGGAAGGCGTAGATCGACTGGTCGGCGTCGCCGACGACGGTCAGCTCCGCCGGCGGGACCGCCAGCGCGTGCCCGCCGCGGGCGGCGGCCTCGCTGACCGAGCCGCCGACGAGCTCGCGCACCAGCACGTACTGGGCGTGGTTGGTGTCCTGGTACTCGTCGACGAGGACGTGCCGGAAGCGGCGGCGGTAGTGCTCGGCGACGTCGGGGAACGCCTGCAGCAGGTGGACGGTCGACATGATGAGGTCGTCGAAGTCCATCGCGTGCGCCTGGCGCAGCCGCTGCTGGTACGAGCGGTACACCTGGGCGAGGACCTTCTCGGCGGGCGTGGCGGTCTCGGCCGCGGCGCGCTCGGCGTACTCCTCCTCGTCGACGAGCTCGTTCTTGAGGTTGGAGACCATCGCGCTCAGCGCGCGGGGCGCGTGCTTCTTCGGGTCCAGCTCCAGCTCGCGCACGACCATGGTCATCAGGCGCTGGGAGTCGGCGGAGTCGTAGATGGAGAACGACGAGCGCATCCCCAGGGTGGCCGCCTCGCGGCGCAGGATGCGCACGCAGGCGGAGTGGAACGTGGACACCCACATGCTGCGCGCGCCCATCCCGACGACGTCGCCGGCGAGGGCGGCGACGCGCTCGCGCATCTCGGCGGCGGCCTTGTTGGTGAAGGTGATCGCGAGGACCTGCCCCGCCGTGGCGCCGCGCTCGGCGAGCAGGTGGGCGATGCGGTGGGTGAGGACGCGCGTCTTGCCGGAGCCGGCGCCGGCGACGATGAGCAGCGGGGAGCCCGCGTGCACGACGGCCTCGCGCTGCTGCGGGTTCAGCCCGGCCAGCAGGTCGACCGCGCCGGGCTCCCGGCGGGCCGCGGGCGCACCGGCGCGGGCCGCGGGCTCGCCCGGGCCGCCGAGGGGGAGGTCGTCGAACAAGGTGCTCATCGCGCCCCAGGGTAGGCCCGCGCCCCGACACCCGGGCCCGCGCGCGGACCAGGGAGGACCACCGCGGTCCCTGACCGACCGGATTGGTCGTTCCTGGTCTACTCTGGTCCAGTGCCGCGTCCCACCCGCCAGCAGATCGACGAGGAGATCCTCGACGCCGCCGCCGCCCTCTTCGCGCGGCACGGCGTCGAGCACACCTCCGTCCAGCGCGTCGCCGACGCCACCGGCTACTCCAAGACGGGGCTGCTGCACCGCTTCCCCACCAAGGAGGCGCTGGCCGGCGCCGCGCTGGCCATGACCCTCGACCACGTGCGCCGCCTCGCCGGGGGCGTCGCGGCCTCACCGCCCGGCCCCGCCCGCGACCGCGCCGTCGTCGCCGCCCTGGCCGACCTCGCCCTGGCGCGGCCCGGCTTCACGGCCCTGGCCCTGTCCTCCGTCAGCGGCGGGGCGCAGGAGCAGGCCTGCCAGCTCGAGGAGCTGGCGGCGGTGCTCTTCGAGGCGTTCGCCGCACCGCCCGACACCGGCCCGGAGCGCGCGGTGCGGCTGACCACCTGCCTGGGGGGCCTGGCCACCGCCGCGCTCGCCTGCCGCGAGCACCAGCCCGCCCACGTCGTGCGGCCCCTGCTCGTCGCCGCGGCCGTCGGCGCCCTCGGCCACCCCGCCGACGCCCCCACCGGCGCCCCCACCGGCGCCTGAGACCCGAGGAGAACACCCCCATGGCCACCTTCCTGCACCGCCTGGGACTGGGGGCGGTGCGCCACCGCCTGCTCGTCCTGGGCGTCTGGGTGCTCGTCCTGCTCGGCACCGGCGTCGGCGCCGCCACCCTCGCCGGCTCCACCGTGAACACCTTCGAGATCCCCGGCCAGGAGTCCACGACCGCGCTGCGCCTGATCGACGACCGCTTCGGGGACCGCTCCACCGGGGCGAGCGCCCAGGTGGTGCTGCAGGCGCCCGGCGACGAGCTCGTCACCGCGCCGGAGAACGCCGCCGCGGTCGCGCAGGTCGTCGCGCAGCTGCAGGAGCTGGACGGCGTGGCGAGCGCCACGAACCCGCTGGACCCGGCCGCGCCCACCGTCTCCCCCGACCAGCGCGCCGTCTACAGCACCGTCACCTACGGGGTGCAGGCGCCGGAGATCACCGAAGCCCAGCGCGAGGAGCTGCTGGGCGTCCTGGAGGACGCGCGCGCGGCGGGGCTGACCGCGGAGGCCACCGGCGAGGCCACGCAGGAGGTCTCCGAGGTCGGCGGTGCCGCCGAGGCGGTCGGCGTCGTCGCCGCCCTGGTGGTGCTGGCCATCACGTACGGCTCCCTCGTGGCCGCCGGGATGAACCTGCTCACCGCGCTCGTCGGGGTGGGCACCGGCGTGCTGGGCATCACCGTGCTCACCGGGTTCGTGGACCTGCAGTCCACCACCCCGATCCTCGCCGTCATGCTCGGCCTCGCCGTCGGCATCGACTACGCCCTCTTCATCGTCACGCGGTTCCGGCACGAGCTGCTGGACGGCCGACCCGTGCCCGAGGCCGCCGCGATCGCCGTGGGCACCGCGGGTTCCGCGGTGCTCACCGCCGGCCTGACCGTCGTCATCGCCCTGGCCGGGCTGTCGGTGGCGGGCATCCCGTTCCTCACCGAGATGGGCCTGGCGGCCGCCGCGACCGTCGTCGTCGCGGTGCTCGTGGCCCTGACCCTGGTGCCGGCGGCCCTGGGGCTGATCGGCACGCGCGCCCTGTCCCGGCGGGCGCGCCGGGCGCTGGCGCACGAGGGCGGCCAGCACGTCGCGCTGCCGTCCCCCGACGCCGACGGCCGCGGGTTCTTCAGCGGGTGGGCGCGCACCGTCACCCGGCACCGCTGGCCGAGCCTGCTGGCGGCCGCCGTGGCGCTGGCGGTCGTCGCGGTGCCGGTGTTCTCGCTGCGCACCACCCTGAACCAGCTGCCGCCGGAGGACAGCACCCAGGCGCGCGCCGCGCAGCTGCTGTCCGACCGCTTCGGCCCGGGCGTGACCGGGCCGCTGCTGGTCCTCGTCGACGGCTCCGGCGCGTACGAGCGCGCCCAGCAGGTGCAGGCGGAGGTGGCCGAGCTGCCGGGCGTGGCGCTGGCGACGCCGGCGCAGCCCAACGCCGACGGCACCGCCGCGCTCGTCACCGTCATCCCCACCACAGGGCCGGACGACGAGGCCACGCGCGACCTGGTGGCGGACGTCCGCGCGCGCCTGGCCCGCGACGCCGCCGAGGGCACCGAGGCGTACGTCACCGGCAACACCGCCGTGGGCGTGGACGTCTCGCAGACCCTGGACGAGGCGCTGCCGGTGTACCTGGTGCTCGTGGTGGGGCTGGCGCTGCTGCTGCTGGTGCTGGTGTTCCGCTCGCTGCTGGTGCCGCTGGTGGGCGTGCTGGGCTTCCTGCTGACGATCGGCTCGTCGCTGGGCGCGACCGTCGCGGTGTTCCAGTGGGGCTGGCTGAAGGACGTCGTCAACGCCGAGGCCACCGGGCCGCTGCTGAGCCTGGCGCCGATCATCGTGGTCGGCATCCTGTTCGGCCTGGCGATGGACTACCAGGTGTTCCTCGTCTCGCGGATGCACGAGGCGCACGCGCACGGCGCCGACCCGGTGGCGGCGGTGCGCACCGGCTTCCGGCAGGCGGCGCCGGTGGTCGTGGCCGCCGCGGCGATCATGTTCGCGGTCTTCGCGGGCTTCGTGCCGGAGGGCGACGCGACGATCAAGCCGATCGCGTTCGCGCTGGCGATCGGCATCCTCGCCGACGCGGTGGTGGTGCGGATGGTGCTGGTGCCGGCCGCGCTGGCGCTGCTGGGGCGCGCGGCGTGGTGGCTGCCGCGCTGGCTGCGCTGGCTGCCGGCGCTGGACGTGGAGGGCGCCGCGCTGGAGCACCGCGAGGCGCAGCGCACCTGACGCACCACCCCGGCGTGACGGGCGTCACGCCGGGCGGCCGGAATCGCGGGGCACCCGGCGTGCTTGGACAGGGAGGTCGCCCCGGTACGTGTCCCCGGGCCTCACATCCAGCCGCTACGAGCGGCCGTTCGCCGCGAGGCGACCGTCGGGGCGACCACCAGTCGTGAGCCGAGGGCCACCCGGGATCCCGGGTGGCCCTCGGCGCGTCCCGCCGGGTGCCCCTCAGAGCAGGCCGGCCGCCCAGTCCTGCGCACCCCACTGACCGGCGTCCCCGGCCGCCGCTGCCGCCGTCGTGTCCGCGGACGGCTCGAACCAGACCACCTTGCCCGGTCCGGCTGCCGCGGGCAGCGGGTCGACGCCCCACGCGGTGGAGATCGAGGCGACCAGCCGCAGCCCGCGCCCGGTGGCGGCCTCCGGGCCGAACCGGCGCTCCTGCACGGCCGCGGCGGACGCGTCGGCGACCTCGACGCGCACGGCCCCGGAGGGGGCGGTGCGCACCGTCACGCTGGCGGGGGTGCGGGCGTGCAGCACCGCGTTGGTCACCAGCTCGGAGACCCCCAGCTCCGCGGCCTCCTCCACCTCCCCGGCACCGGCGTCCCGCAGGAGCCGGCGCACGTGCCGCCGGGCGGCGGCGGCGGCACCGGGTTCGGGGTCCAGCCGCAGCGGCTCACCCACCGCGCTCCACCCGGCGCCCTCCGGCGCGACCGGTCCCCCGCCCGCCGGGGCGCGCCCGTCCGCACCGGCCCGCCCGACGGTCGCGGCGGCGGGCTGCTGCGGCTCCGGGGGCCGCCACGGCCGGGGCTCGCCGCCGCTGACCTGGTGCACGAACTCGCCGACCAGCCAGCGGCGGTAGGCCACCACTCCCGGGGGTGCGGGCAGGGTGAGCAGGTGCCGCTCGGCGCGGCAGAACTCGTCGGCCTCCTCCAGCGCACCCAGCGCGCGGCGCGCGAAGTCGGCGGCGCCGGCGGGCACGCGGTAGGTGACGTCGCAGTGCTCGCACCCTGCCGCGGTGGCGGCGTCGAGGTCGGCCACGGGCTGCGTCAGCAGGGGTGCGTAGGTGCTCTGCAGCTCCGCCGCGAGGCCGAGCAGGCGCTGCGGGAGGGTCGCCGACGTCTCGTGCCGGGCACCGATGCGCACGAGCGCCAGCTCCCGCAGGAGCGCCTCGGTGCACCGGAGGTGCTCCGCGCGCAGGCGCAGCGGCACCCCGAGCAGCCGCACCCGCACCAGGTCCCCGCCGCCGGCCGCGCGGGCGCCGGTCCCGGCGGCCCCCGGGCGCACCGCCAGGACGGCGACGTCGTCGTTCCCCGCGGGACGCACCCGCTCCAGGAGGTCCCGGCACAGCTGCGGCAGGGACGCGTCCTCCAGCCCGGCACCGGCGGCCACCAGGCGCTGCAGGCCGTCGGCGAGGGACTCGCCGGGGTGCTCGACGAGCCCGTCGCTGTAGAAGACCACGGTGGCCCCGGCCGGCAGCGCGTCGTGGACGTCGTGGCGCGGCAGGTCGGCGACCCCGAGGGGCAGGTCCGCCTCGACGTCGAGCAGGCGCGGGGCGGCACCGGGCACCAGCAGCAGGGGCGGGGGGTGCCCGGCGCAGGACCACTCGACGCCCCAGCCGTCGCCGCCCGGCCGCAGGTGCGCCAGGACGAGGGTGGCGACGTCGCTGGGCGCGAAGCGCTGCAGCACCCGGTCCAGCCGGGCGAGGACCGCCGAGGGGCGGTCCAGGCGGTCCGCGGCGAGGGCGCGCAGCTTGTGCCGGATCGCCCCCATGCGGGTGGCCGCGTGCAGGTCGTGGCCGGCGACGTCGCCGAGGACGAGGGCGACGCCGTCGTCGGGCAGCGGGAACGCGTCGTACCAGTCGCCGCCGACCTGGGCGCGGTCACCGGCCGGCTGGTACAGCCCGTGCAGCTCCAGCTCACCGATCCGCCCGGGCAGCTCGGGCAGCAGCGCGCGCTGCATCTGCTCGGCGCGGCGCTGCTCGCCCTCCAGCAGCCGGGTCGTGTCGACCGCCGTGGCGGCCCGCTCCCCCAGGTCGGCGGCGAACGCGACGTCCTCCGGCTGGAAGGGCCGGGCGGGATCGGTGCGCACCAGCGTCAGCGCGCCCAGCACGCGGCCGCGGGCGCGCAGGGGCGCGACGATCGCCTCGACGGCACCGAGGGCCCGCACCAGCGCCGTGCGCTGCGACCAGGCGGCACCCGCGACGCCCGCCCCCTCCTCGTCGAGGACCGCGGCGTCCTGGACGTGCTGCAGCGGCGCGCCCCGCAGGACCTGCGCCAGCGGGTCGCGCGCCTCGGGCGCCAGGGGCGGCAGCTGCCCCAGGCGGGCCAGCCGCTCCGGGTCCGCGTCCGGGTCGCGGTGCACCAGCGCCACCCGTCTCGCGTGCCCGTCGCGCTCGTCCAGCAGGTCGACCGCCGCCCAGTCGGCGAGGGCCGGCACGACCCTGCGCGCGATGGCCCCGAGGGCCTCGGACAGACCCGTGGTGGCGGAGGCCAGGGAGCGGGAGACGTCGGCGAGCAGGGTCAGGCGCAGGTTGGCGGCCTCGGCGGCGGCCAGCCGCCCCCCCTCCCGGGACGCCCTGTCGGTGCGGTCGCGCGGGTCGTGGAAGGTGAGGACGCCGCCGGTGAGGGTGCGGGCCAGGACCACGGGGGCGAAGGCCCAGTCGACGACGAGCAGGGACCCGTCCTTGCGGACCAGGACGTCGCCGTCGCCCCACGCGGGCCGGGCCCCCTCCAGGGCGGCCACGACGGGGCAGTCCCGCCGGGTCAGGGGGCTGCCGTCGGCGCGGTGGTGGTGCAGCCGCTCGTGCAGCGGCTCGCCGACGAGCTCGCTCTCGACGTAGCCCAGCAGCCGCTCGGCCGGGGGTGTGAGCGCGGTGACGAGCCCCTGCCGGTCCAGCGCGATCACCGCCAGGGCCGGGCTCTCGAAGACGGCCGGCAGCAGGGCCGCCTCGATGGCCACCCGGGTGTCGCGCTTGCCGCCGTGCGTCGCGGCGTCCCCGTCGGGGTCGGGCAGGGGTGACGGGGAACCCTCGCCCGTCACCCTCCGTAGGGGGTCACTCACTGCAGTGATGCTAGGGGCCTCGCACCGCGATCGGCGCGCCGGGAGGTGCCGCCGCGCGGGCCCCGCCGCGCCGCGGGGCCACCCAGGGAGGTCCCGGGTGGCCCCGCGGCGGACGAGCCGTCGGACGGGCGACGTCAGGCGCGGGCGCCCCGCCGCCGGCTCACGCCGATCAGCAGCCCGCCCACGAGGACGAGCCCCGCCCCGCCGGCCACGTACGGGGCGACCTCGGTGCCGGTGCGCGCCAGGCGCCCGGTGCCGGTGACCGCCGTGCGGGTGGGCCGGCTGCTGGGGCGCGTGGTGCGCACCGGTGCCGCGGACGCCGAGGAGGTCGGCGCGGGCGCGGGCGCGGCGGTCGGCGCGGCGGTCGGCGCCGGGACGGGCGCCGACGTCGTCGGCGCCGGGCTCGGGGCCGCCGCGGCCACCGCCGAGCGCGGCTCCCGGTCCGCGGTCAGCGGCTGGTTCTCCGGCAGACCCAGGTAGGCGGTGAACGCCTCCAGGTCGGTCCTGCCCAGCTCGGTGCGCTCGGTGCCCTCGGCGAGGGTGGCGAAGTTGTCCCCGCCGGAGGCCAGGAAGCTGTTCACCGTCACCCGGTACGTCGCCGCCGGGTCCAGCTCCCGCCCGTCCAGGGTGACCGAGGTGACGTGCTGCCCGGCGGGCGCGTCCGGGTCGTAGGTGAAGAAGAAGCCGTCGGAGACGCCGAGGGCCAGGAACGGCCGCGAGGAACCCTCCGGCTGCCACTGCTCCTCCAGCACCTGGCGCACCTGCGCCCCGGTGAGGGTGAGGGTGACCACCGAGTTCGCGAACGGCTGCACGGCGGCGGCCTCGGCGTAGGTGACGACCCCGTCGCCCTCGGAACCGGAGGCGGTGAACTCCAGGTCGTCCCGCACGCCGCCGGGGTTCATCAGCGCGATCTGCGCGCCCGCGCCGCGGGTCTGCTGCAGCTGGGCGTCGGCGATGAGGTTCGCCAGCGGCGACTGCGTGCCGCGGTCGTCCTCGGCCCCGGTGAACGCGCGGGTGACGTCGGCGGTGATGCGGCCGACCGGGCGCGCCCCCTCCTCCGCGGCGAACGCGACGGCCTCGTCCACGATGCCCTGCACCTCGGCGTCGGGCGTGAAGCCCTGCACGGGGACGACCTCGTGGGCCTGGGCGACGACCTCTCCGGTGGCGTCGTCGACGTTCAGGACGACGCGGTCGAGGGCCGTGCCGTAGGACTCGGCGGACAGCACCGGGCGGGCAGCCTGCTTCCCCCCCACCGGGAACTCGCAGTCGTAGAGCTGGTGCGTGTGCCCGGAGAGGATCGCGTCGATCTCCGCGGAGGCGCCCCGCACGAGCTCGCCGAAGCGGCCGGTGGCGCGCACCTCCTCGCAGTCCGTGCCCTCGGAACCCTCGTGGGCCAGCAGCACCACGACGTCGGCCTCGTCGTTGGCGGTGTCGCCGTCGGACAGCTGCGCCGCGACGCGGTTGGCGGCCTCGACGGGGTCGGTGAACCGCAACCCGGCGATGCCGTCGGGCGCCACGAGGCTCGGCGTGGCCGTCGTGACGACGCCGACGAAACCGACGCGCACACCGCCGACGTCGGTGGTGGCGAACGCGGGCATCGCGGGGCTGCCGTCTGCCTCCAGCACGTTCGCCCCCAGGTGCGGGAAACCGGCCAGCCCGCTCTCGCCGTCCACGCCGACGCGGTCGGTCAGGTCGGCGTAGCCCTTGTCGAACTCGTGGTTGCCGACGGCGGAGACGGCCACGCCCATCGCGTTCAGGGCCTCGAGCGTGGGTTCGTCCTGCTGGATGAACGAGGTGAACGTGGAGGCGCCGATGTTGTCGCCGACCGAGACCGCGACGGTGTTCGGCTGCTGCGCGCGCAGCGCGTCCAGCGCCCCGGCGAGCTGGGCGACGCCGCCGATCGGGGCGCCGTCCTCGGTCTCGTCGGGCGCCTCCAGGCGGCCGTGCAGGTCGTTGAACGCGCCGATCTGGATCTGCGTCTGGCCCGGGGCGGGGTCGGGCAGGATCTCGCGGAACCCGCTGGTCCCCTCGGCGACGACCGTCGCGGTGGCGGTGGGCGTCGCGCTGGCGGTCGCGGTCGCGGTGGGCATCGCGGTGGCGGTGGGCGTCGCGGTCGCGGTGGGCGCGGCCAGGGCCGCGGGGGCCAGACCGGCGCACACCACGCCCAGCGAACCCGTGAACGCCACGAGACCGGCAGCAGGACCGACGAGTCGAACGAGGGGACGGCTCATGAGCTCGCTTCCACGGAGGGGGACAGGCGCGCGGAGTCTGCCAGTCGCGGGGTCCCCTTGGGAACGGTCCCGGGACCGGACGTGCCCCGCGTCGTGCCCCGGGAGCCTCAGGCCCCGCCGGCCGCCCAGCCGCCGGGGCCGCTCTCCCGCTGCCGCAGCGCGATCTGCACGCCGCGGTGCGCGACGCCCACCAGGGCGCACCGCTCGGCCTCGGCCAGCGGGACCCACGAGCCGGCGTCGGTGCTGCCGCCGACGTCGAGCACGCGCGGGGCGCGCACCTGGCGGGCGGTCGCGGTGACCAGCACCCGCACGGCGTGGAAGTCCTCCAGCACCCCGCGCGGGGACCGGCCGGTGAAGTGCTCCGAACCGATGTCGGCCAGGCCGTCGACCTCCACGTCCATGCCGGTCTCCTCGTGGACCTCGCGCACGGCGGCCGTCAGCGGGTGCTCGCCGTGGTCGACGCCGCCGCCCGGCAGCGTCCAGCGCCCGGGGCTGGGGGTGAGCGCCGACAGGCGGGTGAGCAGGATCTCCCCGGCGGGGCTGACGACCACGGCGTAGGCGGCCAGCCGCTGGCGCACCACGGGCACCGACCCGTCGGCGGGGGCCTGGAGCCGGCGCAGCTCGGCGGGCTCCACGCGCACGCGCGCGTCGGCCACCAGGGGGTGGGCGTGGGTGCCGGGGTCCGGCACCCACCGGGCGGGGCCGGCCGCACCGCCCCGGCCCGGTCCGGCGGCGGTCGCGCCCAGCACCACGTGCACGGTGTGCAGGTCCACACCGCCGGGGTGGCCCGGCACCTCCTCACCGAGGGCGCGGCGCACGTCGTCGCGGACCTCCAGCGGCCCGGCCACCCGCGCGGGCGGTGCACCGGCGGCGGCGAGCGCCCGCTGCGCGCCGGCGACGGGGGTCTCGCCGTGCGCGAGGACCGCCCACGGCAGGACCGCCCCGGGCGGGTCGTCGCGCACGAGCAGCCGGCCGCCGGAGCGGAGCGCGACGTGCACGGCGACGCGCTGCAGGGCGGGGCGCTCGCCGGTGGTGCCCGGGCCGGTCGTCGTCACGGGCTCCTCAGCTCGCCGCCGGGCGGCCCGCCAGCTGCTCCTCGACGGCGCGGTGGTTCTTGCGCTCGGCGTAGAAGGACAGGAAGGGCACGGTGCCGGCGAGCGCGGTGAGCAGCATCCGCGACCACGGCCAGCGCACGCGGGTGCCGAGGTCGAACGTGGTGATGAGCAGCAGCACGTAGAACAGGCCGTGCACGGGGCCCATGACGCGGGTGATGGAGTCGCCGCGGTCCAGGGCGTACTCCTGCACCATGCCGGCGACGACGAAGAGCAGGCCGATGCCCGTGATCCACGCCATGACGCGGTAGCGGGTCAGGGCCGAGCGGACCCGGCCGGTGCCCTGCAGGGCCGGGGCGGTGCGCTCGGTGCTCATCGGGTGCTGCTCACGTCTCGTCCTCCCGGACCGTCGGCGGGTTGTGGGGACCGATCCTGCCGGGGCGCGGCACCGGCGGCACCGGCGGGGTCGCCCTCGAGGACGCGCTCGGGGTCGCCCGCGAGGGCGGCCCGCCGGTCGGCGCGCAGGTCGCGCAGAGCGCGGCGCCACAGCACGAGGGCGAAGCCGGCGAACACCCACCACTGCGCGGCGTAGGCGAGGTTGCGCCAGTCCAGGTGGCGGGTCGACTCACCGGGGTCGGCCGGCGGCACGGCGCGCAGCGCGGTGGCGTCCGCACCGGCCGCGGCGACGGGCTCGGCGGCGGTGACGTAGGCGCTGGCCACGGGGTAGTCCACGCGGTTGACGAGGTCGGCGGCGCTGACGACCCACGTCTGCCCCTCCGGCAGCGCGGCGGTGGACGGGGCGACGTCGGAGACCTCCGGGGGCTGCACGACGCCGAGGAGGTCGACGGGGCCGGTGGGGGCGGCGGGGGCGGCGGTGCCCTCGGGGACCCAGCCACGCACCAGGGGCACCCCGGTGCCGTCGCCGAGGCGGACCAGGCTCAGCGCCCAGGAGCCGGCGCGGCCGTCCAGGGCGCGGCCGGGCACGAGCAGGTCCACCGCCGGGTCGACGGTGCCGCTCACCGCGACGCGGCGGCCCACCTCGTCGCGGGAGAGCGCCGCCGCGGCGGAGCCGCCGTCGGCGGCTGCGGAGACGACCTGCTCCACGTCCACGACGGGCAGCGTCGCGGGGGCCTGGCTGATCACCACGTTGCCCCGGTTCCACTGCCACAGGCCCAGCACGACGCAGACGGCCGCGACCAGCCACGCCACGGCGGTGAGCACGACCACCTGGGTGGCGGCGCGGCGCGCGCCGGTGCCTGTCCGGAGGGAGTGGGCCACCCCCGAAGGGTACGCGGCGCGGGCGGGCGTCCCGCCGCCCGGCAGCGGCCGCCGGGGCCGGGCGGCGACCGGCGGCGCGCGGCGGCGGGCGGTAGCGGCGGCGGGGCGGCGGTAGCGCGCACGAGGGCCGGCGCCCCGCCCTGCGGCCCGCGCGGTCGGTAACACTATTGTGCGCAACCATGCAGTCGGGTAGCAGCGTGGAACGCGTGACCGCCACGCTCCGCGAGCGGGCGTGCGCCCTGCCCACGGGGGCGCGGTTGCCGAGCAGCCGGGCCCTCGTCGCCGAGCTCGCCGTGGGCCCCGTCACGGTCCAGCGCGCCATCGACCAGCTCGTCGCCGACGGCACCGTCGTCACCCGCCCCGGCGCGGGCACCTTCGTCGCCCGGCCCACCGCCACCACCACCGCGGACACCGGCTGGCAGCAGGTCGCCCTCGGCGCCTCCCCCGTGCAGGCCGGCGGGGTCGTCGCCGCCCTCAGCGCCCCGCCCGAGGACGTCCTGGACATGGCCCGCGGCTACCTGGACGTGGCGCTGCAGCCGACCTCGCGGCTGGCCGCCGCCAGCGCCCGCGCCGCGCGCCGCCCGCAGGCGTGGTCGGTGCCGCCACCGGCGGGCCTGCCGGAGCTGCGCACCTGGTTCGCCGGGCAGCTGGGCGCCGACCGCGAGGACGTGCTCGTCACGCCCGGCGGGCAGGGGGCGCTGTCCACGGTGCTGCGCTCCCTGGTGCCGGCGGGCAGCCCCGTGCTCGTCGCGGTGCCCGGCTACCCCGGGGTCATCTCGCTGCTGCGCAGCGCGGGGCTGGTGCCGGTGCCGGTGCCCTCCGACGCCGACGGCGTGCGCCCGGACCTGCTGGAGCGGGCGTTCGCCACGACCGGGGCGCGGGTGCTGTACGTGCAGCCCACCTACGCCAACCCGGACGGCTCGGTGCTGGCCGCCGAGCGGCGCCGCCCCGTGCTGGAGGCCGCGGCCGCCGCGGGCGCCTTCGTCGTCGAGGACGACTACGCGCGTTGGCTGGGTCACGGCCCCACGCCGCCGCCGTCGCTGCTGCGCGACGACACCGACGGGCGCGTCATCACCGTGAACTCCCTGACGAAGGCCGCCGCCCCGAGCCTGCGGGTGGGGTGCGTGGTGGCCAGGGGGCCGGTGGCGCAGCGCATCTCGGCGCTGCGGGTGGTGGACGACCTCTTCGTCTCCCGGCCGCTGCAGGAGACCGCGGTCGAGCTCGTCACGGGTGCCGGGTGGGGCGCGCACCTGCGCGCGCTGGCCGCCGCGCTCTCGGCCCGGGTGGACGCCGCGTGCTCGGCGCTGGCGCGGGAGCTGCCGGAGTGCTCCTGGACGCGACCGCGCGGTGGTTTCTCCCTGTGGGTGCGGCTGCCGCGCGGCGTCGACGACGTGGAGCTGGCCCGACGCGCCCTCGTCGAGGGCGTCGCGGTGGGCCCGGGTCGCCACTACGTGGTCTCCGAGCAGGACACCGCGCACCTGCGCCTGTGCGTGGCGGGGCTGCCCACCGCCCACGTCGGGGAGGCGGTGCGCCGCCTGGCCGCGGCGTTCTAGGACCGCCGGTAGCGCTCCACGAAGCGGCGCAGGACCCGGGAGGCGACCTGCACGCGCGAGCGCCGCAGGCGCGCGACGACCTCGTCGTGCTCGTGCGGCGGGAAGTAGCCGGAGTCGCGGTAGGCGCCCACGCGCTGGACGATCCCGTCCACGTCCAGCTCGGGGTGGAACTGGGTGGCGTAGAGGTTCTCCCCCACGCGGAACGCCTGCACGGGGCAGGCGGGCGAGGTGGCCAGCACCACCGCGTGCGGCGGCGGCACGCGCAGCGCCTCCTTGTGCCCGACGAACGCCTCGAACGTGTCCGGCAGCGCGCCGAGGACGGGGTCGGCGCGCCCCGCGGCGGTGAGGGTGACGGGCGCCGTGCCGATGGGCTCGCCGTACGTGCGGTCCACCACGCCGCCGCGGTGCACGCCGAGCGTGCCGATGCCGTAGCAGGCGCCGAGGAACGGCGCGTCCGCGGCGACGACCCGGTCCAGGAGGGTGGCCAGCTCCCGCTCGACGCGGCGCTGCACGTCCGACTTCGACCCTTCGGGGTCGCTGGTGCAGAACGGGCTACCGCCGACGACGACGCCGGAGAAGTCGTCGAGGTCGACCTCCGGCATCGGCCCGCGCTCCAGGCGGACGCGCACCAGTTCCCCGGGGCGCAGCCCGCCGTGGCGCAGCACGGCGGCGTGCTCGGCGTCGGCGACGCCGTCGTGCTCACGGGTGGCCAGGAGGAGGAACGGCTTCCCCCGGCGCACGGCGCTCACGCACCGGCCTCGGGGCCGGTGGGGGCGGTGTCCTCAGGCACGGCCGGCGGGCGAGGTCCGCCGCTCGCCGTCACCGGGGAGCACGAGCCCGCGGCGGGAGCGGCTGTGCGCGTGGACCAGCAGCCCGGCCACGAGGGAGCCGCACGTGCCGGCGAACAGGTCGACCACCGTGTCCGTGTACCCGACGTGCATCCCCCGGGGGCTGAACTGCTCCACGGTCCACTCGTAGAACTCCCAGCCCACGGCGATGGTGACTCCCGTCAGCGTCGTCCACAGCACCGGCGCCCACGAGCGCAGGTGGGTGGGCAGCTCGCGGGGCCCGGGCAGCAGGCGCCACTGCACGAGCACGTAGTAGGCCACGGCGGCGATGCTGCCGGGGGTGAGGAAGTGCACGACGACGTCGAACCAGGAGATGGCGCGGTACCAGTGCTGCACGGACGCCCACATGGCCAGCAGCAGGAGCACGGAGAACGCCCCCGCGAACGTGGGCGGCACGGCGGCCAGCCGTGCCGTGACGATCGCGCCCAGCACCAGGCCGAAGCGCACCGCCTCCTCCCACCTGCCGGACACCAGCACCACCACGACGCTGCCCACCGCGACGAGCAGGGCGAGGTCGAGGACCCACCGCCCGACGCGCCGCGCATCACCCCCCTGCGGGTCCCTGGCCACCTCGGTCCCCTCCCGTCCGGCGGGCGCGTTTGCGTCCCTGCACACGACAACCCTGGACGGCGGGTGGGGCCGCCGCCACTCGGGCGCCGGGCCCCCGCCGGGTCCCCGTCACGGGCGCCCGGGAGCCATCCGGCCGGCGAGGGCGGAGCACACGGTGATCTGCAGCGGGTGGTAGAGGATGACCGGCAGGGCGACGAGGCCCACGACGTGCGGGTCGAACAGCACGGTGGCCATCGGCAGCCCGGTGACCAGCGACTTGTTCGATCCGCAGAACATCGCCGTGACGCGCTCGGGGCGGGCGGCGCCCCACAGCCGCGGCGCCCACCACGCCGCGGCGAGCACCGCCGCGAGCAGCACGGCCGCGCAGGCGAGCACGACGGCGACCTCGGCCGGGTGCACCTGCTGCCACACGCCCTGCCGCACGCCGCGGCTGAACGCCGCGTAGACCACGGCGACGATCACGCACCGGTCCAGGAGGGACAGCGACCGGCGGTGCCGGCGGACCCACCCACCGAGGAACCTGCCGGCGGCGAGGCCCGCGAGGAACGGCACGAGCAGCTGCAGCACGATCCTGCCGAGCGCGGCGGCGTCCGGCCCGGCTCCGGAGGAGCCCAGCAGCAGCGCGGCCAGCAGCGGGGTGAGCCCGATGCCGGCGAGGTTGGAGGTGGTGGCGCTGACGACGGCGCCGGGCACGTTCCCGCCAGCCACGGCGGTGAACACCACGCACGACTGCACGGTCGACGGCAGAGCCGCGAGGAACAGCAACCCGGCGACGAGGCCGTCGTCGAGGAACCACCCGGTCGCCAGCGCCAGCAGCAGCCCCAGCAGCGGGAAGAGCACGTAGGTGGCGGTGGCGATGGTCCCCTGCAGCCGCCAGTCCCGCAGACCGCGCAGCGCCTCGGCCGGTTCGGTGCGGACGCCGTAGACGAAGAACAACAGGGCCACGCCGGCCGTCGTGCCCCGCGACAGGCCCGTCGCGACGGCACCACCGGCCGGCAGCAGGGCGGCGACCGCTATGGCTGCGAGGACGGCGAGGACGAAGGGCTCGACCCGGCGCGGTCGCGGGGCGGCGGGGCGGCGCTGCACCGCGGCGGGGCCGGGTGCAGCCGGGCCGCCCCCGCGCGGCACCGGGGTCACGCGCCGAGCACCGAGTCCACGAAGGCGCCCGCGCGCCGCGCCAGGTCGGCGCGGCGCTCCTCCACGGTGCGGCCGGGGTCGGGGCGCACCGCCGAGGTGCCCTTCTCGACCTCGACGCACCGCGCGCACGCCAGGTCGGCGCAGGCGTACACGCCGACGGTGTCGCCGCGGCGGCCGGCGGCCCCGGCGCGGGGGGCGGCGAACAGCGCCACGTCCCCGGCGGAGCGCGTGGTGCGGCACAGGTCGCACATCGCGGCGGCGCGCGCTCCCCCGCTGCTGGGCGCGCGCAGCAGCAGCCCGCGAGCCTCACCTCTCGCGAGGACGAGCAGGCAGCCCCGCTCGGGCGCCTTGGGGTCGCGCCAGCCCACCACGGGCGCGGTGGCGGTGTCCGTCTCGCGCACCCAGGCGGGGACGTTCAGCCGCGACGCCTCCCCCTTGCTGCAGTTGCGCAGGGCGCGGCGCACCACGTCGTCGGTGAGCACCAGCGGGCGCACGCCCACCCCGGTCACCTCGTCGGTCACGGTTCCTCCTCCGCGGGCCCGCGGCCCGCTCCTCGATCGTCCGTCGTCAGCGGTCGCACCGGCCGCGATCGCGTCAGGCGCCCGGCGCGTCCTCGCGCGGCCAGGACGCCAGGGCGCGGTCCACGCCGCGCAGCGTGGCCAGCCAGGACGCCTCCCGGTCCCCCTCGGAGCCGAAGCCCCCGGCCGCCTCCAGGGTGACGAAGCCGTGCAGGGCGCTGCGGGAGAAGCGGACGGCGTCGGTCAGCGCATCGGGCGGCAGGGCGTACCCCTCCAGCAGGCGGTAGCTGAGCTGCACGATCCGCCGGTGACCCTCGCTCGCGGCCGCGACCTCCGGTGGCAGCCGGACCGTCGTGGCGGCGTAGCGGCCGGGGTGCTCGAGCACGTAGCGGCGGAACGCCAGCGCGCACCGGGTCAGCGCCTCGGCGCCGGAGACCCCGGCGATGGCTTCGGCCAGCGCCTCGGAGAACTCCGCCGCGGCCTGCACCGAGACGCGCTGGCGCAGGTCGGCGGCGCTGCGCACGTGCGAGTACAGGCTCGCGTCGGCGACGCCGAACCGGCGGGCCAGGGCGGAGACGGTGACCTTGTCCAGCCCCACCTCGTCCGCCAGGTCCGCCGCGGCCTCCACGAGCCGCGCCGCGGTGATGCCGGCCCTCGGGGACACCGCCCCCTCCTCTCCCTAGGGCTACTAGGAAGAATCCTAGGCCTCCTAGGAAGGTGGTGTCCACCCGGCCACCGGCACCCCCGGCGGAGGGGAGGCAGGGGACGGGACCCGGGAGACGGCGAGGGNGGGTGCCCGGCCCTCGCCGTCGCTCAGGGAGAGCTCACTCCCACTCGATCGTGCCCGGCGGCTTGCTCGTCACGTCCAGCACCACGCGGTTCACCTCGGGCACCTCGTTGGTGATGCGGGTGGAGATGCGCGCCAGCACCTCGTACGGCAGGCGGGTCCAGTCCGCCGTCATGGCGTCCTCGGAGCTCACCGGCCGCAGCACGACGGGGTGCCCGTAGGTGCGGCCGTCGCCCTGCACGCCCACGGAGCGAACGTCGGCCAGCAGCACCACCGGGCACTGCCAGATCTCGCGGTCCAGGCCGGCGGCGGTCAGCTCCTCGCGGGCGATGGCGTCCGCCGCCCGCAGCGTCTCCAGCCGCTGCGGGGTGACCTCGCCGACGATGCGGATGCCCAGGCCGGGGCCGGGGAACGGCTGGCGCCACACCATCGCCTCGGGCAGGCCGAGCTGCTCGCCGACCGCGCGGACCTCGTCCTTGAACAGGGCGCGCAGCGGCTCGACCAGCTCGAACTTCATGTCCTCGGGCAGGCCGCCGACGTTGTGGTGGCTCTTGATGGTGGCCGCGCCGGTGCCGCCGCCGGACTCCACGACGTCCGGGTAGAGGGTGCCCTGCACGAGGAACCGCACCTCGCCGCTGCCGCCCTCGGCGGCGATGACGTCGGAGGCGGCCTGCTCGAACACGCGGATGAACTCGCGGCCGATGGTCTTGCGCTTGGCCTCGGGGTCGGTGATCCCGGCGAGGGCGTCGGCGAAGCGCTGCGCGGCGTCCACCACGTGCAGCTTCACACCGGTGACGGCGACGAAGTCCTGCTCGACCTGCTCGGCCTCCCCGGCGCGCAGCAGGCCGTGGTCGACGAACACGCAGGTGAGCTGATCGCCCACCGCGCGCTGCACCAGGGCAGCCGCCACGGCGGAGTCCACGCCGCCGGACAGGCCGCAGATCACCTTGCCGTCGCCGACCTGGGCGCGGATGCGGGCGACCTGCTCGTCGATGACGTTGCCGGTCGTCCAGTCCGCCGGGACGCGCGCGCCCTCGCGCAGGAAGTTCACCAGCACGTCCTGCCCGTGGGTGGAGTGCTTGACCTCCGGGTGCCACTGCACGCCGTACAGGCGGCGCTCGTCGTCCTCGAACGCCGCGACCGGGGTGTCGGCGGAGGAGGCGACGACGCGGAAACCCTCGGGGGCGCGGGCGACGCTGTCGCCGTGGGACATCCACACCGACTGCTCGGCGGGCTGGTCGTGCAGCAGCGTGGAGGCGGCCGGGTCGGTCAGCTGCGCCACCGTGCCGCCGTACTCGCGGCGGCCGGTGCGCTCGACCTCGCCGCCGAGCGCCTTGGCCATCGCCTGGAACCCGTAGCAGATGCCGAGGACCGGCACGCCGGCCTCGAACAGCGCCGGGTCGACCTGCGGGGCGTCCTCGGCGTACACGCTGGACGGGCCGCCGGAGAGGATCACCGCGGCCGGGTCCTTGGCGAGGATCTCCGCCACCGGCGTCGTGCTGGGCACGATCTCGGAGTAGGCGTCGGCCTCGCGCACGCGCCGGGCGATGAGCTGGGCGTACTGGGCGCCGTAGTCGACGACCAGCACCGGGCGGTGGGCGCGCTCGGCGGCCACCTCGGCGGGGGCGGTCTGGGTGGTCTCGGGCGCGTCCGGCGTCACGGGTCCAGGGTATCCGGCGGGGGCTGCGGCACCGCCCACCGGCGTGGGGGCAGCACGGTCGTCCCGCCTCGACGGGCGCCACCTCCCCGGCGGGGTGCCGCCACCTCCAGCGGGCGGGTCCTGGGCGTGCGCGCCGGCGACGGCACCGCGCCGCTCACCCGCTCCGAGCACCGCGACCGCTCGGCCGGGTGAACCGCAGCGGTCAGTGCGGACGAGCCGGGGCCGCGCGGCGAGCGTGCCCGCGGAACAGCGCCACCATGTCGCCGAAGACCAGCTGCCCGTCGAGCCGGGTGCAGGTCCGCGTCCCGTCCGGCTCGTCGAGCCACGTGCTGGACTCCGGCGACAGCGCCGTCCCGACGAGCGGGCAGCTGTCGCCGAGGGGCCACACGGCGTCGACCTCGAAACCGTCCGGCAGCGGCAGCTCGACGAACCGGCGCCACAGCCAGGCGCCCAGCGGCCCGCAGCCGTCGAGCACGTCCTCGAGCTGCGCGACGCTCCACGCGCAGGTGCGGTAGGTCTCCAGCGGGAACTGCCAGCGGCGCAACCCGGGCACGCCGAGGACGTGCGCGGCAGCCGCCTCGTCGGTGTCCCGGTTGTACTCCGGGCGGCCCGTGGACGAGCCGCCGACCCAGGACAGCGTCATCCGCTCGGCGATCCGCGGGTCGTGGTGCAGGGCCTCGGCGACGTTGGTCAGCGGCCCGGCGCAGACGACGACCAGCGGCAGCGGGTCCTGCCGGCGGGCCGCCCGGACGATGGCCGTCGCCGCCTCCGACGGCGGCCTGGCCGGGTCGAAGGGCTCGTCGGAGCCCGCGTGGACGGCGGGGGCCGGGCCACCCACGACGTCGACGAGTTCCGCGGCCAGGGCCGCCCCCCGCGCGCTGCCGCCGGCCGGGGGGCCGAACAGCGGGGACAGCAGCGAGCTCGTGACGGCCTCGACCACGTTGCCCGGTGAGAGCAGGTGGTGGGCCAGCGCCACGAGACCGTCGGGGTCACCCGCCCAGTCGTTGTCGACGACGACCCGTGAGCGCCGGGCGACGGTGAGCGTCTTCGGCACGTGATCTCCCTCTCGTGCGGGTGAGCGGTGCATCCCGCGGCTCGCGCCGCGGCACCGGTGTCGTCAGGCTCCGGTGAAGGCGGCGGGCGCCTGAGCGGGGACGCCCTGCGTCACCGTGCAGGTGAAGCGGTGCACGCCGGCGGCCACGGTGATCGGGTCGGAGCCGTCCGGCAGGTGCACGTCGGCCTCCGTCGACGGCGGGACCACGACCTGCAGGGCGAACGCCTCCCCCTCGAGCGTCCACGACACCGCGGCCCGCCCGTAGGGGGTCTCGTGCGCGGTGCGCGCCCGGGTCAGCGCCGGGTGCGGCAGCGGCGCGATCCGCAGGCGCCGGTACCCCGGCGCCGCGGGCGCCAGGCCCCCGACGCGCCGGTGCAGGAAGTCCGCGACGGCGCCGAAGGCGTAGTGGTTGAACGACGTCATGGTGCCGGGGTTGATGGAGCCGTCCGGGAGCATGGAGTTCCAGCGCTCCCAGATCGTGGTGGCGCCCATCGTCACCGCGTACAGCCACGACGGGCACTCCGTCTGCAGCAGCAGGCGCCACGCGGTGGCGCCGTGGCCGGTGTCGGCCAGGGCGTCGCACACCAGGGGCGTGCCGAGGAAACCCGAGCCGACGTGGTACCCGTCGGTGGCCACCTGCTCGGCGAGCAGCTCCCCGGCGCGTTCGCGCTGCTCGGGCCGCAGCAGGCCGAAGGCCAGCCCGAGCGCGTACGCGGTCTGGGAGGGGAAGGCGGCCCGGCCGCTGGGGGTGACGTACTCGGTGCGGAACCGCTCGGCGACGCGCTCGGCGAGCTCGCCGTAGCGCTGCCGGGCCTCGTCCTCGCCCAGCACGCCCGCGGCGTCGCGCACGATCCGGGCCGAGCGGGCCAGGTAGGCCGTCGCGACGGCCTGCCACGGCAGGCGCGCGGCCCACGGCTGGTCGTCGGGGGCGGCCGCGTCCAGCCAGTCGCCGAAGGAGAAACCGCCGCTGGCGAAGTCCAGCGCGTCCCCGGCCCGGGCGGCGAACGCGTCGACCCAGGCGGTCATGGAAACCCACTGACGGCGCAGGACACCGGCGTCGCCGGAGCGTTCGTACAGCGTCCAGGGCACCACGGTGGCGGCGTCGCCCCACCCGGCCTCGGCGCCCAGCGGGGGCAGGTTCGGGTCGACGTCGGCCCACGGCACGTAGACCGGGACGTTGCCGTCGGGGTGCTGGTCGGCGGCGAGGTCCGCGAGCCAGCCGGTGAGCATTCCGGTGGTGTCGTACAGGTAGGCCGCCGTCGGGGCGAAGACCTGCAGGTCGCCGGTCCAGCCGAGGCGCTCGTCGCGCTGCGGGCAGTCGGTGGGCACGTCGAGGAAGTTCCCGCGCATGCCCCACACCACGTTCTCGTGCAGGCGGTTCAGCAGCGGGTCGGAGGTCTCGAACTCGCCGGTGCGGCGCAGGTCCGTGTGCACGACGACGGCCTCGAGGTGCTCCGCCGTGAGCTCGCCCGGCCAGCCGTCCACCTCGGCGTAGCGGAAGCCGTGGAAGGTGAACTCCGGTTCCCAGGTGAACGCCCGCCCGTCCAGGACGAGCTCGTCGGTCGCCCGCGCCGCGCGCAGCGGGCGCACGCCGAGCTCCCCGTGCTCGAGCACCTCGGCGTGGCGCAGGGTCACGACCAGTCCGGGTTCGCCGGCCGGCACGTGCAGGCGCAGGCGCCCGACGAGGTTCTGGCCGAAGTCGACGAGGGTGCGCCCCGAGGGCGAGGTGGTGATCTCCACGGGGCGAACGCTCCCCTGCCGCCGCACGGGCGGTCCGTCGGGGGCGACGAGCGTGGAGGTGTCGAAGGGCTCGACCGTCACCGCGTCCCAGCCGGTGTCGTCGAAACCGGGGGCGTCCCAGCCCTCCAGACGCCGCCGCGCGTCGAAGGTCTCGCCCGCGTAGAGGTCCGCGCGCGTGACGGGCCCGAGCGTGGAGCGCCACGAGGCGTCGGTGCCGACGACCGTGCGGGTGCCGTCGGCGTGTTCGACCTCGAGCTGGACCAGGGCCGCCGTCGTCGCGCCGTAGACGTCGCGCAGACCGGCGAAGCCGAGGTAGCCGCGCCACCAGCCGTCGGCCAGGTGCACGCCCAGCGCGTTGCGGCCCTCGCGGAGCAGGTCGGTGACGTCCCAGGTGCGGTAGCGCAGCCGGGTGGCGTAGCTCGTCCAGCCCGGGTGCAGCACGTCCTCGCCCACGGGGGCGCCGTTGAGGTGCAGCGTCATGACGCCGTGGGCGCTGGCGCGCAGGCGGGCGCGCACCACGCCGCCGGGCACGTGCACCTCGCCGCGCAGCAGCGCGGCGGGTTCGCCGCCCTCACCCGCCGGAGGCAGCGCGGGAGCCACCATCCGCGCGCTCCACAGGCCCGCCTCCAGCAGCCCGGTCTCCAGCACGGTCGGCGCGCTCCACGCCGAGGGCTGCTCCGCCTCCCCCCACACGCGAACGCGCACCGAGCGGCGCTCGCGGCTGCCCAGCGGTGCGGCGGGCCAGGCGACGAGCACCTGCTCGGCCCCGTCGACGCGCCCGGTGCGCAGCGGCTCGCCCGGGCGGTCCGGGTCGCTCACCTCGACCTCGTGGGCGCGCTGGGCCCAGCCGGCCTCGTCGGTGTCGACGACCCAGGACAGGCGCGGGCGGTCCTGCCCGATCCCGAGGGGCTCGCGGTGGTGCTCGACGGTGACGGGCCGGACGACGGCCCGCTCGGTGGTGCTCATGACGCTCCTGCTGTCGACGGGGCGGGTCCCGCCGGCGACGGCGCCGGGCCGGGGACCACGAGAGGGGTGCGGAGGAAGCCGCTGATGTGGCAGCGGATGTCCTCGGCCATGTCGACGTCGAGCCCGTCGAGCCACAGCAGCTCCAGGCCCTCCGTCGTGGCCAGCGTGCTCAGCGCGGCGCGGCGCGGGTCGACGCCCTCGCGCAGCCCGCCCGCCGCGGCCTCCTCGGCGAAGGCCGTGGTCACGGCGTCGGCGATGTGCCGGAAGCGCTCGGTGAAGTACGCGCGGGCGGGGTGCTCGGGGTCGGTCGCCTCCGCCGCCAGGAGCGTGTAGAGCTGCACGACGCCGCGCTGGCCGGCCTGGAGCCGGGAGATCTCGACGAGCCCGGCGAGGAAGTCCCGGCCGTGCCGGCCTGCCAGCAGCAGCTCGGCGCGCACGTCGCGCTGCTGGAGGACCGCCTGCAGCAGGGCCATCTTGCCGCCGGAGAAGTGGTGCAGGACACCGGTCTGGGTCATGCCCACCGCGCGGGCGATCTCGTTGACGGAGCTGCCGGTGTAGCCGCTGCGTGCGAACACGGCGAACGCGGCCTCGAGGATCTGGCTGCGGCGCTCGGCGCTCTTGCGGTACTCGCCGCGAGGTCCTGCCATGCGGCCAAGCTAGCAGGATCACGACGAAAACATTGACCCCTTCAGGTTTTGCCTCTAGCGTCCTCGCCACCCCCTGAGACGGGGCGTCAACGTCGACACCGGCCGCCGCGAGGCGGCCCCGCCCGGCAAGGAAGCCCGATGACCCTCTCCTCCGACCCCACCTCGGCGTCGCGCGCTCCCGGCTCCCGGCCGCTGGACGCACCGCCCCTCGACGCGGCGCCGGCCACCCCGCTGCCGCGCGGCTTCGTCCCGCTGCTCGTGCTCGCCGCGGTCGGCGCGGGTGCGGCCCAGATGTCGGCCGCCCTGCTCACGCTGACGCTCAAGGCCACCGAGCTCGACGCCGCCGGCGCGGCGACGATCATCTCCCTGTCCAGCGGGATCGCCGGCATCTTCACGCTCGTCGCCCTGCCGACCGTGGGCGCGCTGAGCGACCGCTCCCGCTCCCGCTTCGGCCGGCGCCGCCCCTACCTCGTCGCCGGCGCGGCCTCGTTCGCCTTGGGCAGCACGCTGCTCGTCACGGCGCCGAACGTGCCGGTGTTCGTGCTGGCGCACCTGCTCATCACTCTCGGGTTCATCGCCGCCGGCGTGACGACCACGGCGCTGCTGGCTGACCGGTTGCCGGCCGAGCGCCGAGGCCCCGCCGCCGCGTTCCTCAGCCTGTCCACCGCCATGGGCGCCCTGCTGGGCATGGCGGTGGCGCAGCCGTTCGGGGCGGACCTGCGCCCGATCGTCGGGATCCCCACGGCCCTGGCCGTCGTCGCCATGCTGGCGCTGGCCGCCGTCCTGCGCGAGCAGCGCTCCACGCAGGCGCGCACGCCGCTGCGGTTGGGTGAGGTCGTCGGGATCTTCTGGGTCAACCCGCTGCGGTTCCCCGACTTCGCGCTCGTCTTCACCAGCCGCCTGCTCGTCTTCTGCGGTGTCGCGGCGCTCAACGGCTTCCAGGCGCTCTACCTCCTGCAGCACCTCCACCTCGAACCGGCGCAGCTCGGCGGGGCGATCCTGCTGACGGTGGTCGTGAACTGCGGGCTCTCGCTGCTGGTCGCACCGGCGATCGGCAAGCTCAGCGACCGACTGGGCGTGCGCCGGCCGTTCATCCTGGTCGCCGCGCTCGTCCTGGCCGCCGGACTCGTCGTGGCCTCGGTGGCGACGAGCTTCCCCGCCTACCTCGTCGGCTGCGCCGTCATCGCCCTCGGCCAGGGCGTCTACTTCGCCGTCGAACTCGCTCTGGCCACGCAGGTGCTGCCCGACCCGGAGAACCCGGCCAAGGACCTGGCGCTCATCAAGGTGGCCGACAACCTGCCGGTCACGCTCGTCGCTGCCGCAGCGCCGGCACTGCTGGCGATCGGGGACGGGCAGAACTACTCCGCCCTCTTCATCGCCGGCGCCCTGTGCGCGATCGTCGGCGGCCTGCTCATCCAGTTCATCCGCGGCGCCCGCTGACGACCGGCGAGGGGTCCGGTCCCCACTGGGCCGGCCCCTCGCACCGGTGCGGCACCATCGCACCGCACGACCCGGCACCCCCAGAAGGAGAGCAACGACATGAACCACCCGTTCCCCGAGGACTTCCTGTGGGGCGTGGCCACCGCCGGGCACCAGGGCGAGGGGGACAACGTCCACAGCGACACGTGGTTCCTGGAGAACACCACCCCCACCCTGTTCGCCGAACCCAGCGGCCCGGCCTGCCGCACCCTGCAGCGCTGGCCGCAGGACCTCGACATCGTCGCCGGGATGGGTTTGAACGCCTACCGCTTCTCGGTCGAGTGGGCGCGGGTGGAACCGCAGCGCGGGCAGGTGGACCGCTCGGCGCTGGAGCACTACGAACGCCTCGTCGACGGCTGCCTCGAGCGCGGGCTGGCGCCCGTGGTCACCTTCAACCACTTCACCGCGCCGCACTGGTTCGCCGCAGCGGGCTCCTGGCTCGCCGACGACGCCGCCGAGCTGTTCGCCGCGCAGTGCGAACGCGTCACCGCACGCCTCGGCGACCGGATCACCGCCGGCGTCACCCTGAACGAACCCAACCTGGAGCAGCTGCTGCAGGCCGGCGGGAAACTGCCCCCGCAGGCCGAACAGCTCAAGCGCGACATGCTCGCCGCCGCGGCCCGCGCCGCGGGTACGGACCGGTACTTCGCCTCCAACGTCATCCCGGCCGACGCGCAGGACGCCTTCCAGGAGGCGATGACGCACGCCCACCGCGCCGCGCGCGCAGCGATCAAGGCGCAGCGCGCGGACCTGCCCGTCGGGATCTCCATCGCCATCGCCGACGAGGTCGCGCTGCCCGGCGGCGAGGCGCACCGCGACGCCAAGCGCACCGCCGTGTACGACCACTGGCTGCACGTAGCGCGCGAGGACGACTTCATCGGCGTGCAGAACTACGAGCGCGTGCTGCACGGACCCGAGGGCGAGGTGCTGCCCGACGGTCCCCGCAACGGCATGGGCACCGTCATCGAACCCGCCGCGCTCGCCGGGGCCGTCCGCTACGCGCACCAGGTCTCCGGTGCGCCCGTCCTGGTCACCGAGCACGGCATCCAGACCGACGACGACGCCCAGCGCGCCGCCTTCGTCCCCGCCGCCCTGGAGCACCTCGGCGACGAGGTGGCCGCCGGCACGCCCGTGCTGGGGTACTGCCACTGGACGCTGCTGGACAACTTCGAGTGGATCTTCGGCTACGGCCCCAAGCTGGGCCTGGTGGCGGTGGACCGCGAGACGTTCGAACGAACCCCGAAGCCCAGCGCCGAGGCGTACGCGGACGCGGTCCGCGCTCACCGCACCGTGCCGGTCGGCTGACACCCCCGCCCCGGGAGCTCCTCGCCCGGCCGCGCCCCGGGAGGGGAGCGGCCGGGCGCGTCGCGCCCGGGTGGCCGGCGTTCTCCGCCGCCCAGCTATTCACTCCGTACATACTTCGGGTGTACAAAGGTGCCGTGTCCATGACCGAGCTGCACCTGGCGCTCCTGCTGCGGGGGCCGGCGCACGGCTACGAGGTGAAGCAGGCGTACGACCGCTGGTTCCCCGACGCCAAGCCGCTGGCGTTCGGGCAGGTGTACGCCACGCTGGGGCGGCTCGTGCGCGACGGGCTGGCCGAGGTGGTCGAGACCCGTTCCGAGGGGGGGCCGGAACGGACCGTCTACGCGGTCACCGACGAGGGCAGGGAGCGGTTGCGGGCCTGGCTGGCCGAACCCGCTCCCCCGGCCGTCGCCGGCACGGAGGACGTGGTGCGCAAGACCGTCGTCGCGCTGCGCACCTCCGCGCCGGGACGGGCGGCGCGCGCCGTCGCCCTCGACCAGCGCACCGCGCACCTGCGCCGGATGCGCGAGCTGCAGGCCCGCGACCCCGCCGCGGACGACGTCGCCACCCGCCTCGCGCACCGGTACGCCGTGCTGCACCTGGACGCCGACCTGCGCTGGCTCGACGAGGCCGTCGAGGCGCTCGACTCCCCCACCCCCGAGGAGCCCCGGTGACCGCTGCGCCCCCGATCCCCGACCCGTCCCTGGAGCTGCGCGCCGTCGCGCACTCCTACGCCCGCACCCCCGCGCTGCGGGGCGTCTCGCTCACCCTGCACCCCGGTGAGGTGGTGGCCGTCACCGGCCCCAGCGGGTGCGGCAAGTCCACCCTGCTGCACGCCGCCGCCGGGCTGCTCACCCCGCAGGCCGGGTCCGTGACCCTCCTGGGCCGCGACCTCGCCCGGCTCGACGAGACGGAGCGCGCGGTGCTGCGCCGCCGGGAGGTCGGCATCGTGCTGCAGTACGGCCAGCTCGTGCCGGACCTGCCGCTGCGGGACAACGTCGCCCTGCCGCTGCTGCTCGACGGCGGCGACCTCGCCGCCGCCCGCACCGCCGCCCACGACGCCCTGGCTCGCGTCGGCCTGGCCGACGCAGCGGGAGCGGTGCCGCAGGAGGTCTCCGGCGGGCAGGCGCAGCGCGCCGCCGTCGCCCGCGCGCTGCTGACCTCCCCGCGCGTGCTGCTCGCCGACGAGCCCGTCGCCAGCCTCGACGCCACCGGCGGCCGGCAGGTGCTCGACCTGCTGCTGGACGTGGCCCGCCGCGACGGTGGCGCCGTCCTGCTCGTCACCCACGACAACACCGCCGCCGCGCTCGCCGACCGTGAGGTGCGGCTGCGCGACGGGGCCGTCGAGCACGAGGCGGTGCTGCGGTGAGCGCGCTGACCCGCGAGGCCGTGCGGACGCTGACGGCGGTG
>NZ_JALBVB010000051.1:59403-244713 GCF_022669155.1 Kineococcus sp. TRM81007
CACCACGACAGCGGCCGCCGCGGGGATCGGGGTGGCGCTGCTGGTGGCGGTGGCCGTGCTCACCGTCCACGACACCGTCCTGAGCGGCGTCACCAGCTACTACCGGGACGCGGACGGCAGGCAGGTGGTCGAGGTGGGCCGTGAGCCCGTCGGCGGCCTGGCGCCGTTCCTCGCCGAGCCCGGTCTGCGGCCGGGCACCGCGATCGCCGCGGTCCTGCTCGCCACGCCGTTCCTGGCGCTGGCCGTGCAGGCGCTGCGCGTGGGAGGGGTCCTCGAACAGCGCCGGGAGCGGCAGCTCTCCCTGGCCGGGGCGGCGCCGGCCGACCTGCGGCGGCTGCGGGCCGCGCGCACCGCCGCGGCCTTCACGCGGGGTGGTTTCTGGGTCGCTCCCGCCTACCTGGTGCTGTGGGTCCTGCTCCACCCGGCCCTGCCGCCCGGTGCGCGCCTGCTGCCGCGCCTGCAAGCTGAACTGCTCGTCGCGTGGCCCGTGCTGGTGCTCCTGCTGCGCTGGGGTGGGGCGGCGCTGGGCGCTCTCACGCCGGGAGCCGCGCACCGCCGCGGCCCGCTGGACGCCGCCCCCGCGACCTCGAACGCGCCGTCGCGCGCGCACGTCGCCGGCCTGCTCGCCCTCGGCCTCGTCCTGGTGGCCGGTGGCTGGTGGTGGCTGCCGCTGGGCGTCGTGCCGCTCGCGGTGGGCGCGGCGCTCGTCCTGCTGGCCGTCCGTGCGGCGACGCGCCGCTCGGTGTTCACCGGGCCCCGGCCGCGGGCGCGCGGGGGCACCGCCGTCGCGCTCCTGGCCGCTGCGCAGCGTCGGGGCGGCCTGGCCGCGGCCACCGGCACCAGCGCCGTGCTGTTCGTCTGCGGACTCTCGTTCGGGTACACCTCGGCGATGGCCGGGTCCCTGCTGTTCCCGCCCCGCGGCGGCACCGAGTACGACTCCGAGCGGCTCACCTTCTACCTCAGCGGGGCCGGGCTCGCCGCGGCCGTCGGCGCCGTCGCGGCCGCGGTGGCGCTCGCGAGCCTGCTGCTGGGCCTGACCGACCACCTCGCCGGCACCCGCAGGGCCGTGGCCTCCACCGCGGCGCTGGGGACGCCGCTGCGCACCCTCGTCGCGGTGCAGGCGCGGTGCCTGGTGCGCAGCGCCGTGCCTCCCGTGGTCGCCGGCACCCTGCTCGGTGGGCTGCCCCTGGGGATCGCGCTCCTCGCGACGTCCTCACCGGGCGGTCTGGCACCCCTGCTCGCAGCGCTGGTCGGCGGCGCCGCGGTCGCGCTCGCGTGCCACCTGCTGGCCCGCGCCCTCACCGGCCGCGTGCGCGCGGCGACGGGGCTCGAGAACCTGCGGGTCCCGTGAACCCGGCCGCACCGGTGGTCGTGCGCCTGCCGCCCGACCCGACCGGCGCCGCGCTCGCCGAGGTGGTGCGGCAGCTGCGCGCCGCCGCGCGCAGCGGCGACTCGTCGTCGACACCAGCGCCGTGCGGAACTCCTCGCCGGGCCTGCGGTGCGCGCTGGCCCGGCTGGAGAACGGTGCCCGGCGGTCCGGGGCGCGCTGGCGGTACGAGACGGGCACGGGGTCGGTGGAGCGGCCGGGACCACGCCGGTAGCACCGCTCAAACCCGTGGAACCCGTCACGGACAGCGATTACCGTCGATCCACGTGCGGGACCTCCCCCTGAAAGACCCCGGTACCCCCGACGTCCGCTCCCCCCTGCGCCTGCTGCTGCGCACGGCCGCGCAGCAGCGGCGCTCCATGGCGATCGGCACCGCCTTCGGCTGCGCGTGGATGCTCGCGCAGGCCGTCCTGCCGGCCGCCGTCGGCAAGGCCCTCGACGAGGGCGTCCTGGCCGGTGACGACGCCGCCCTGCTGCGCTGGGCCGGCGTCGTGCTGGCGCTGGCGCTCGTCACCACCGTCGCCGCGGTGCTGCGGCACCGCTACGCCGTCACGAACTGGCTGACGGCGTGCTTCCGCACGCTGCAGCAGGTCGGCCGGCACACCGCCCGCGCCGGCACCGCCGTCACCGGGCGCCTGCCGCAGGGCGAGGTGCTGGCCAGCACCTCCTCCGACGGCCCGCGCGTGGGCGACGCCTTCGACGTCACGCAGCGCGCGGTGGCGTCCGTGCTCGCCGTGGCCGTCGTCGCGCTCCTCGTGCTGCGCACCTCCGTGCCGCTGGGCCTGGTCGTGCTGCTCGGCATCCCCGCCGTGCTGGTGGTGCTGCTGGTGCTGCTGCGACCGCTGAAGGCGCGGCAGCAGCACCAGCGCGAGCTGAGCGGGCAGCTGACCACCCTCGGCACCGACACCGTGCGGGGCCTGCGCATCCTGCGCGGCGTCGGCGGCGAGGAGGTGTTCCTGACCCGCTACCGCGACAAGAGCCAGCAGGTGCGGGCCGCCGGCGTACGGGTGGCCGCGTGGGAGTCCGGCCTGGAGGCCCTGCAGGTCCTCGTGCCCGGCCTCCTCGTCGCCGCCCTGGTGTGGGCGGGGGCGCGCGCCACCGTGCGCGGGGAGATCAGCCCCGGTGAGCTCGTCGCCCTCTACGGCTACGCCGCGTTCCTCACCTCCCCGCTGCGGATGCTCGTGGAGGCCGCCGACAAGTACGCGCGCGCCCTCGTCGCCGCCCGCCGGCTGGTGACGCTGCTGGAGGTGCCGCCGCTGCTGACCGAGCCGGCCCGGCCGGAGCACCCGCCGGCGGGGCCGCTGGCCGACCCGGTCTCCGGCGTCGTCGCCGCCCCCGGCGAGCTGACCGTCGTCGTCAGCGACCCCCCGGAGCTGGCCGCGCCGCTGGGCCGGCGCCTGGCCCGCTTCGACGACTCCGGCGACCCCGCCGGGTCCGGTGACGAGGGCGTGGCCCTCGGCGGGGTGCCGCTGCGGCGGGTGCCCGTCGCGGAGGTGCGCCGCAGGGTCCTGCTCGCCGAGGACGACGCGCAGCTGTTCAGCGGCACCCTGCGCGAGCAGGTCGACCCCGAGGGCGCGCACGGCGACGCGCAGGTGCTCGCCGCGATGGAGGTCGCCGACGCCACCGGGATCGTCGACCTCGTCGACGGCGGGCTGCGCGGCGTCGTCACCGAGCGGGGCCGCTCGCTGTCCGGCGGCCAGCGCCAGCGCCTGGCGCTGGCCCGCGCGCTGCTGCGCGACCCCGAGGTGCTGGTGCTGGTCGAGCCCACCAGCGCTGTCGACGCCCACACCGAGGCGCGCATCGCCGCCCGCCTGCGCGCCGCCCGCGCCGGGCGCACCACGCTCGTGGCCAGCGGCAGCCCGCTCGTGGCACCGCACGCCGACACGGTGCACTGGCTGCGCGGCGGGCGCCTCGTCGCCAGCGGCCGGCACGCCGACCTGCTGGCCGACCCCGCGTACCGCCGCTTCGTCACCCGCGACGCCGGTGGGGAGGGCGACGCCCACGGCGCGCCCACCGCGGGCGGGGTGCCGGCGCAGCCCACCGCCCGCCGCCCCGTGCCCGCCCCGCTGCCCGGTCAGGAGACCTGAGTGAGCACCACCGAGAGCACGACCGACGAGGGCACCGACCCCCTGCTCGACGAGCGCACCACCCTGCCGGTCGCCGACCGCACCCAGGTGCTGCGCGACGTCGAGCGCCTGGTGCGCCGGCACCGCCGCCCGGGCGCGGTGATGCTGGTGCTGCACTCGGCCGCCGCCCTCGTCGGCCTCGCCGGCCCGTGGCTGCTGGGGAGCCTCGTGGACCGCGTCGTGGCCGCCGCGCGCGGCGGCGACGCGGCGGCCGCCCTGGCGGACGTGGACCGCACCGTCGCGCTGCTCGCCGCCGCCGTCGTCGCGCAGGCCCTGCTGGCGCGGGTGGCGCGGTACCGGTCGCTGTCGCTGTCGGAGGAGGTGTTCGCCGAGCTGCGCGAGGAGTTCCTCGCCCGCGCCACCCGGCTGCCGCTGTCGGTCGTCGAGCAGGCCGGCACCGGCGACCTCGTCTCCCGCACCACCAACGACGTCGAGTCGCTCAGCTACACCGTGCGCTACGGCGCGCCGGCGATCCTCGTGGCCGCCGTCACCACCGCGTTCACCGTCGCCGCCGCGTTCCTCGCCGGGCCGCTGGTGGCGCTGGCGATCCTCGCCGGCCTGCCCGGCCTGCTCGTCGGGACCCGCTGGTACCTGCGCCGCGCGCCCGCCGGGTACGCCGCCGAGCGCGCCTGGTGGGGCCGCATCTCCACGACCCTCGGCGAGAACGTGGAGAACACGCGCACCGTGGAGGCGCTGGGCCTGGCCGAGCACCGGGTGGGGCTGCTGGACCGCGTCATCGGCGAGACCGTGCGGCGCGAGTCGTACACGCTGCGGCTGCGCACCACGTGGTTCCCCACCATCGAGATGTCGTACCTGCTGCCGGTGGTGGTGGCGCTGGTGTGGGGCGGGTTCCTCGTCCGCCACGACCTCGCCTCCGCCGGTGAGGTCGCCGCCGTCGTGCTGTACCTGCGGCAGCTCGTCGGTCCCGTCAACGAGCTGCTCATCTGGTGGGACGAGCTGCAGGTGGGGCAGGCGTCGTTCGCGCGGGTCGTCGGCCTGGCGACCGTGCCGCCGGACCGCACCGAGACCGGCGAGGAGGCCCGCTCCGACGACGTGCGGGCCGAGCGCGTCGGCTACGAGTACGCCCCCGGCCGGCCCGTGCTGCACGACGTCTCGCTCACCCTGGAACCCGGCGAGCGCCTCGCCGTCGTCGGCCCCACCGGCGCCGGCAAGTCCACCCTGGGCCGGCTCATCGCCGGCATCGCCCCGCCCACCAGCGGGTCGGTGCGCGTCGGCGGCGCCGAGGTGACCGGACTGCCCCTGGACGAGATGCGCCGCCAGGTCGCGCTCGTCACCCAGGAGCGGCACGTGTTCAGCGCCTCCCTGCGCGACAACGTCGCGCTGCCCGCGCCGGACGCCGACGACACCGCGGTGGAGGCGGCGCTGGAAGCGGTGGACGCGCTCGGCTGGGTGCGGGCGCTGCCCGAGGGCCTGGCCACGCAGGTCGGCGAGAACGGGGTGGAGCTGTCCGCCTCGCAGGCGCAGCAGGTGGCGCTGGCGCGCCTGGTGCTGGCGGACCCGCACACCCTCGTGCTCGACGAGGCGACCTCGCTGCTGGACCCGAACGCGGCCCGGCACACCGAGCGCTCGCTGGCGGCGGTCCTGGACGGGCGCACCACCGTCGCCATCGCCCACCGCCTGCACACCGCCCACGACGCCGACCGCATCGCCGTCGTGGAGGGCGGGCGCATCACGGAACTCGGCACGCACGACGAACTGGTGGACGCCGACGGGCCGTACGCGCGGTTGTGGCGCAGCTGGCACGGCGGCTGAGGCACGCACCCCCGCGGGGGCCGGTGCCGTGCCACGGCCCCCGCACCCCTACCCGCGGCGCGGGGGCCGTGGCACGGTGGTCGCGTGACGCTGGAGGACCTCGTCCGGCTGCGGCGGGTGCGCGACCTGATCGACCGGGAGCACGCGCAGCCGCTCGACGTCCCGGCGCTGGCTCGCGCCGCCCTGATGTCGCCCGGCCACTTCTCGCGCAGCTTCCGGGCCGCCTTCGGGGAGACGCCGTACGGCTACCTGATGACGCGGCGGGTGGAACGCGCGAAGGCGCTGCTGCGGCGCGGCGACCTGACGGTGACGGAGGTGTGCCTGGCGGTCGGCTGCACGTCGCTGGGCTCGTTCAGCTCGCGGTTCACCGAACTGGTCGGCGAGAGCCCCAGCGCGTACCGGGCGCGCCACCACGACGAGAGCGCCGCCGTGCCGCCCTGCGTGGCCAGGGTGCGCACGCGGCCGGTCAGGACGCGACCGGTCAGGAACGGAGAAGCCCGGGACGCGGACGCGCCCCTAGCGTGAAGCGCATGGACATCACGCTCTCGCAGTGCTTCATCGCCGTCGACGACCACGAGGCGGCTCTCGCCTTCTACCGCGACGCCCTCGGCCTGGAGGTGCGCAACGACGTCGAGTTCGAGGGGATGCGCTGGACGACCGTCGGCTCCACCGCCCAGCCGGACGTGGAGATCGTGCTCGAACCGCCCCTGGCGGACCCGAACGCGTCCGCCGACGACCGGCGGGCCGCCGCGGAACTGCTCGCGAAGGGCATGCTCCGCGGGGTCATCTTCCGGACCGACGACTGCGACGCCACCTTCGAGCGGGTGCGCGCCGCCGGCGGGGAGGTGCTCCAGGAACCGGTGGACCAGCCGTACGGCGTGCGCGACTGCGCCTTCCGCGACCCTGCCGGCAACATGCTGCGCTTCAACCAGTCGAAGGGCGGGTGACCGCCGGCCGCGGCCGGGGCGCGCGGCGGNGCCGCGGCGGAACCCCCGGGGTCCCGCCGCGGCCGCCGTGTCAGAGGCGCGTCAGAGGCGCGTCAGTGCTTCTCGCCCTTCGCGAACGGCTGCTCCGGGTAGACCGCGTCCACCTCGATCTCCACGAGCCAACCGGCCACCGGCAGGGAGGCGACCTCCAGCGCCGAGCGCGACGGCCGGGCGGGGTTCTCGAACAGCGGCGGCGCGGGTGCGGCGGTGCCCATCGGCACGTCGACCGCCTCGTTCGTCTCCAGGTCGACGTTGGCGAAGTACTGCCGGTACGCGCGGTTCCAGCCGGCGAAGTCGGCCGTCTCGGTGCCCTCCTCGTTGGCGAGGAACACTCGCATGGTGACGACGTCGTCGAAGCTCAGGCCCTGCGCGGCGAGGTTCTCCCCGATCGCCGCCAGGGCGTTCAGGCCCTGCGCCTCGGTGAGCGTCACGCCCTCCGGCAGCGCACCGCCGAAGGAGGCGAGGTCCACGTACGCGTCCGGGGTGCCCGGCGCGGCGTCGGGGTTCGCAGCGGACGGACCGATCCCGCTGGACTTGTAGATCGCGGTGCCCGGGCCGATGCCGACACCGTTCGCGATGAACGGGTTGGTCTCACCCAGGGGCAGCGCCACCTCGACCGTTCCCGGTGCGGGAGTCCCGCCGCGGGCGGCGGCGACACCGGCGCCGGCGCCCAGGCCGACGAGGAGCAGCGCACTGACGCCCACGGCCAGCGGCCGGCGGGACAGGTTCTTCTTCACTCGGGTTCCTCCGGTTCGGTGGTTCAGCTGCTCATGACGCGCTGGTGCAGCGCGGTGACGGCGGCGCGGGCGGAGGTCATCGCGCCGTGCTGCCAGGCGATGGCGTGGGAGAGGTGGTCGCCGGCGAAGTAGACGTTGCCCTGCGGGGCGAGCAGCGTCGCGTAGTCGGGCCCGGCCTGGTCCTCCCAGCCCACCCAGCCGCCCTCGCTGTACTTCGTCGCGGCCCACGAGACGGAGAACGAGGACGCGATGTCCTTCCCGTACACGTCGCCGTGGATGAGGGCGCCGTTGCGCACGGCCCGTGCACGGCGCTGCGCGTGCGGCAGCGCCTGGTACTCCAGGGCGGCCTGCCCGTAGTTGTAGTAGCCGACGACGACGCCGCGCTCGGTGTGGAAACCCGACGACGGGTACCAGACGTGCGCCAGGTCCAGGTCGGTGTTGGTGATGCCGCCGTAGATGCGCATGTCGTCCTCCCACCAGCGGCGGGAGTACTCCAGACCGATCTTCCCGGTGGGTGCCGGCTTCGCCGCCTGCAGCGCCGTGGTGACGCCGGGGCCGAGGTTGTGCGGGATGCGCGCGGCGATGTGCGGGGGGATGGTGTTGACGACGAAGTCCGCGCTCGCGGTGCGCGGGACGCCGCGGGCGTCGACGTAGTCGACCTCCCCGCCGGCGGGGGTGGTGCGGATCCCGGTGACCTCCGCGCCGTAGCGGATCCTCCCCGGACCGACGGCCCTCTCCAGCGCGTACGCGATGCGGTCCATGCCCCCGACGGGCTGGAACATCATCATCGCCTGGTCCCAGCCGAACTCGAAGGTGAACTCGCGGCCGATGCCGCTGGCGAGGACGTCGTGCAGGCCGGGGGCCGGCGTGACGGAGCCGGCCTCCAGGCCGGCCCCGGGTTCGACGTCGAAGCCGCGGCGGCCGCTGCCACCGAGGTAGAGGTCCGCCGCGGCCGGGTCCCCGGTGGAGTTCCCCAGGTCGCCGAAGTCGCGCAGGAACTCGATGAGGGCCTCCTTGTCGGAGGCGCTGAGCTCACCGTCCAGCGCACCCGCGTTCGTGGCCTTCGACAGCAGTTCCGAGACGTACCCGTACACGTCCGCCTTGGCGGCGCGGTGCTTCACCGGGGTGTTGGAGATCGCCGTGTCGCCGGTGTAGTACAGCAACGCGTCGGCGTTCTGGTTCACGAACGGCTCGATCGCGACGCCCAGCTCGCGGCAGTAGTCCAGGGTGACGTGGTGCTGCGGGATGCGCGCGGGGCCGGCGTTCATGTACTGGCCCTCGGCGAACCTCACCCGCTGCGTCTCGCCGTTCAGGTCCGTCTCCGTGTCACCCCCGCGGACCGTCCAGTTCCGGCCGCCGGGGCGGTGGCGGCCCTCGAGCAGGGTGACCCGGTACCCGGCCTTGCCGAGCTCGTACGCGGTGGTCAGGCCCGCGATGCCGGCACCCAGCACCAGGACGCTGCGGGCTGAGCGGCCGGTGAGGGTGAAGTCGGACGCGCGCGGCGGGGTGAACGCGGCGTTCTCGGCGGCCGACGCCAGCGGGGCCAGGCCCAAGGCGCCCATGGCGCCGAACATGGCCCCGGCGCCGCCGGTGGCGCCGACACCACGGAGGAAGTTCCTGCGGGAAACGGGCACGGTTCTCCTCGAGAGGACACAGGGGGATCACCCCCGGTGAGGGGGACACCCGAACCCTGGCGGTGCTGTGTTTCGTGCAGATCACGTGATCATCAACACTGCGTGACGCGGGAGCTCAGGAGCGCGGGACCGCCGGGTCCTCACCGTGCGTGTCGGGATCCTTGCGCCGGCGCCGCGCAGGGGTATTGGATGGCGCCGTCCGCGGTCCCACCCCCCGCCTGGAGCACGCATGCCGCACCGTCGCCGCACCTCCCTCCTCGCGCTCGTCGGCCTGACCGCCGGGGTCGCCGTCGCCGGCCCGGCCACCGCCGCCCCCACCGCCGCCCCCACCGCCGAGAAGGTGCCCCTCGCCGTCGGCACGGGTGGCGCCGTCGCCACCGTCGACCCCGACGCCACCCGCATCGGCCTCGACGTCCTCGCCGACGGCGGCAACGCCGCCGACGCGGCCGTGGCCGCCGCCGCCGCGCTCGGCGTCACCGAGCCCTACTCCGCCGGCGTCGGCGGCGGCGGGTTCTTCGTCTACTACGACGCCGAGAGCGGTGAGGTCTCCACCATCGACGGCCGGGAGACCGCCCCGATGGCCATGGGTGCCACCGCCTTCCTCGACGAGGACGGCGAGCCCCTGCCCTTCCGCGACGCCGTGAACAGCGGCCTGTCCGTGGGCACCCCGGGAACGCCGCGCACGTGGGAACGGGCCCTGGAGGAGTTCGGCACCAAGTCGCTGCGCGACGTGCTCGCCGGGCCCACCGCCCTGGCCCGCGACGGGTTCACCGTCGACGAGACGTTCCGGCAGCAGACCGCCGAGAACGAGGAGCGGTTCCGGCTGTTCCCCGCCACGGCGGAGCTGTTCCTGCCCGGCGGGGAACTGCCCGAGGTGGGGTCCGTCTTCCGCAACCCCGACCTCGCCCGCACCTACCGGCAGCTCGCCGTGCGGGGCGTGGACTCCTTCTACGACGGTCGCCTCGCCGATGAGATCGCGGCGACCGCGCAGGACCCGCAGGAGGCCGAGGGGGCGCCGGAGGCCTACGACGGTCTGCTCACCGCGGCCGACCTCGCCGCCTACGACGCCCCGCTGCGCGAGGCCACCGCGGTGGAGTACCGCGGCCTGGAGGTCTACGGCATGGCGCCCCCCTCCAGCGGCGGCACCACCGTCGGCGAGGCCCTGAACATCCTCGACCAGTACGGCCTGGCCTCGATGCCCGAGGCCGACCGGCTCCACCACTACCTCGAAGCCGGTGCGCTCGCCTTCGCCGACCGCAACGCCTACGTCGGCGACCCCGCCTACAGCCAGGTCCCCGTCGAGGAGCTGCTCTCGGAGGGCTTCGCGTCCGAACGCGCCTGCGAGATCGACCCCACCGCCGCGGCGCCCAAGCCGGTCCCGGCCGGGGTACCGGACGGCGAGTACGCCCCCTGCGCCGCCACCGACGGCGCGAGCGTGCAGGACACCGCGGCGGGGGTGTCCACGACCCACCTGACCGTGGCCGACGCCGAGGGGAACATCGCCAGCTACACGCTGACGATCGAGCAGACCGGCGGCAGCGGCATCACGGTGCCGGGCCGCGGCTTCCTGCTCAACAACGAGCTCACCGACTTCACGTTCGCGCCCGCCGACCTCACGCAGCCCGAACCCAACCTGCCCGCCCCCGGCAAGCGCCCGCGCAGCAGCATGGCCCCCACCATCGTGCTGAACGACGGCGAGCCCCTCATGGCGCTCGGCTCCCCCGGCGGCAGCACCATCATCACGACCGTCCTGCAGACCCTCGTGAACCGGGTCGACGCGAACATGCAGCTCGACGAGGCCATCGCCGCGCCGCGGGCCACGCCGCGCAACACGGCGACCGTGAACGCCGAGCCGGCGTTCCTGCAGGCGCACGGGGCGGAGCTCACCGCCCTCGGCCACGCCTTCAGCGAGACCGCCGAGATCGGCGCCGCCACGGCGGTGGAGTTCCTGCCCACGCCCGAGGGCCGCACCCCGCTGATGCTCGCCGCGGCCGAGACCACCCGGCGCGGCGGCGGCAGCGCGGGCGTCGTGGACGACGTGTACGCCACCCGCGGGACGAAGTCCGCGCCCGACCTGGCGCCGTCCCTCATCGACTGACCGGTCGTCCCCGGGGGCGGGTGCACCCAGCCCCCGGGGCCACCGCACCGTCGCGGACGAGTGGGGACCGTCAGCGCGCGGTGAGCTCCTCGAACGCCACGCCCGTCCACTCCGCCGAGCGCGCCCACAACCAGGCCGCGTCCGCGGTGTCGTACGCCGCCGCGGACGCCCGCTCCAGCACCGGGAAACCCTTCCAGCCGCCGACCCCGTCGGGGCCGAAGAACTCCCCGCCGGTGGCGGCCGCATCGCCCGCCGCGCGCAGCAGCGGCCACGCCCCCTGAGCCGGCGGGTGCCCCACCAGGCGGCCCAGCGCCCGGCCCAGCGCACCGCCCACGCGGCTGTCCGCCGCCAGCGGCGTCGCCTTCCACAGGTTCGTGTCCGAGATCCCCGGGTGGGCGGTCGTCGAGACCAGCGGCGCCCCCGCCGCCGCGGCGCGCCGCTGCAGCTCGAGCCCGAACAGCAGGTTCGACAGCTTCGACTGCCCGTACGCGTGCCAGCGCGAGTAGGAGCGCTCGCTGAGGTAGTTCTCGCGGTCCAGCGCGCCGAACCGGTGCGCCACGCTCGCCACGCTGACGACCCGCGCACCGTCGCCGGCGAGCAGCAGCGGCAGCAGCAGCCCCGTCAGCGCGAAGTGCCCCAGGTGGTTCGTGCCGACCTGCAGCTCGAACCCGTCCGCGGTGCGGGCGAACGGCGGCGCCATGACCCCGGCGTTGTTCACCAGGACGTCCACGCTCGCGCGCCGGCCGGCGACGTCCGCCGCCGCGCGGCGCACGCTCGCCAGGTCCGCCACGTCCAGCGCCACCAGCTCCGCGGACGCCTGCACGCCCGAGTCGGCGACGTCCGCGCGCAACCGCTCCAGGGCCGCCTCACCCCGGCCGGTGTCCCGGCAGGCCAGCAGCACGTCCGCGCCGCGGCGGGCGAACTCCACGGCCACGTGGAACCCCAGGCCGGAGTTCGCGCCCGTCACCAGGACGGTGCGACCGTCCTGCGGACCGAGCTCGTCCGGCGTCCAGACCGCCACCGGGCGCCCGCTCACGCCGGCTGGTAGGGGGAGACGACGACCTCGACGCGCTGGAACTCCTTCAGGTCGGAGTAGCCCGTCGTCGCCATCGAGCGGCGCAGCGCACCGACGAGGTTCGTGGTGCCGTCGGCCACGCGGCCGGGGCCTTCGAGGATCTCCGCCAGCGGCGCCACCGTGCCCACGTGGACCCGCTCACCGCGCGGCAGCACCGAGTGGTGCGCCTCCGGACCCCAGTGCCAGCCGCGGCCCGGGGCCTCCGTCGCGCGCGCCAGCGCCGCACCCAGCATCACCGCGTCCGCCCCGCACGCGACCGCCTTGACGATGTCGCCGGAGGTGCCGACACCGCCGTCGGCGATGACGTGCACGTAGCGGCCGCCGGACTCGTCCATGTAGTCGCGCCGGGCCGCCGCCACGTCCGCCACCGCGCTCGCCATCGGGGCGTGGATGCCCAGGGTGCGGCGGGTGGTGTGCGCCGCTCCCCCGCCGAAGCCGACGAGGACGCCCGCGGCGCCGGTGCGCATCAGGTGCAGGGACGCCGTGTACGTCGCGGCACCGCCCACCACGACCGGCACGTCCAGCTCGTAGATGAACCGCTTGAGGTTCAGCGGCTCGCTGCGACCGGAGACGTGCTCGGCGGAGACGGTGGTGCCGCGGATGACGAACAGGTCCACGCCCGCGTCGACGACGACCTTCCAGAACTCCTGGGTGCGCTGCGGCGACAGGGCCCCGGCGACGGTCACCCCGGCGGCGCGCACCTGCGCCAGCCGTGCGGTAATCAGCTCAGCCTTGACCGGCTCGGCGTAGATCTCCTGCATGCGCCGCACCGCGACCGCCGGGTCCAGCGCGGCGATCTCCGCCAGCAGCGGCTCCGGGTCCTCGTAGCGCGTCCACAGGCCCTCGAGGTCCAGCACGCCCAGGCCGCCGAGCCGGCCGATGGCCACGGCCGTCGCCGGCGAGGCCACCGAGTCCATCGGCGCGCTCAGCACCGGCAGGGAGAAGTGGTATGCGTCGATCTGCCAATCCGTGGAGACGTCCTCGGGGTCGCGCGTGCGGCGGCTGGGGACGATCGCCACGTCGTCGAAGCTGTAGGCGCGACGACCCCGCTTGCCGCGGCCGATCTCGATCTCGTACACCCCGACAGGCTACCGGCTGCCCGGCGCCCGCCCCTCCCGCGGCGGCGGGGCGGGTGCCGCGCCGTCAGCGACCGCGGGAGCAGCGCGCGGCACCCGCGGGGTCCAGGAGGCGCCGCTCCTCAGCGACCGCGGGAGTAGTTGGGCGCCTCGACCGTCATCTGGATGTCGTGCGGGTGCGACTCCTTCAGCCCCGCCGGGGTGATGCGGACGAAGCGACCCACGCGCTGCAGCTCCGGCACGGTGCGGGCGCCGGCGTAGAACATCGACTGCCGCAGGCCGCCGACCAGTTGGTGCGCGACCGCGGCCAGCGGGCCGCGGTACGGCACCTGGCCCTCCACGCCCTCGGGCACGAAGCGATCGTCGGAGGCGACGTCGTTCTGGAAGTAGCGGTCCTTGGAGAACGAGCGACCGCCCTGCCGGGTCTGCTGCGCCCCCAGCGACCCCATGCCGCGGTAGCTCTTGAACTGCTTGCCGTTGATGAAGACCAGGTCACCGGGGCTCTCGTCGCACCCGGCCAGCAGCGAGCCGAGCATCACCGTGTCCGCACCCGCCACCAGCGCCTTGGCGATGTCGCCGGAGTACGCCAGGCCGCCGTCGCCGATGAGCGGCACGCCCGCCGGGCGCGCGGCCTTCGCCGCCTCGTGGATGGCCGTCACCTGCGGCACGCCCACGCCGGAGACGACGCGGGTGGTGCAGATGGACCCGGGCCCCACGCCCACCTTGATGCCGTCCACGCCGGCGTCCACCAGCGCCTGCGCCGCGGCGCGGGTGGCGACGTTGCCGCCGACGACGTCGACGTGCGCGGCAGCGCTGTCGGCCTTCAGGCGGGAGATCATCTCCAGCACGGCGCGGGAGTGCCCGTGCGCCATGTCCACCACGAGCACGTCCACGCCCGCGTCGACGAGCTGCATGCCGCGCTTCCAGGCGTCCTCGAAGATGCCGATCGCCGCGGCCACCCGCAGCCGGCCCGAGTCGTCCTTCGTCGCCAGCGGGTACTGCTCGTTCTTGACGTAGTCCTTCACCGTGATGAGGCCGGTGAGGCGGTTCCGCTCGTCGACGATCGGCAGCTTCTCGATCTTGTGCTTGCGCAGCAGCTGCTCGGCGTCGGCGGCGTTGATGCCCACCGGCGCCGTCACCAGCGGCATCGGGGTCATGACCTCGTGCACCGAGCGGGAGAAGTCGCTCTCGAAGCGCAGGTCGCGGTTGGTGACGATGCCCAGCAGGACGCCGTCGGCGTCGACCACCGGCACGCCGGAGATGCGGTACCGCCCGCACAGCTCGTCGACGTCGGCCAGGGTCGCGTCCGGCGACGTCGTCACCGGACGCGTCACCATGCCCGACTCGGAGCGCTTGACGATGTCGACCTGGTCGGCCTGCTCGTCGGCGGACAGGTTGCGGTGCAGCACGCCCAGGCCGCCCTGGCGGGCCATCGCGATCGCCATCCGGGCCTCGGTGACGGTGTCCATCGCCGAGCTCAGCAGCGGCACCCGCAACGTCACCCGCTTGGAGACGCGGCTGGAGGGGTCCGCCTCCGAGGGGATCACGTCGGACTCGCCCGGCAGGAGCAGGACGTCGTCGTACGTCAGGCCCACGAAGCCGAAGGGGTCGTGGCCGGGGTGGTCGGGAGCGGGGAGGGGGGTCGGGGCACCGGCGGGGGTCTGCGCGCTCACCCCTCGATGCTACGGCTCGCTCAGCCCTGCCCGGACGACTGCGCGGCCTCCCCCGGCGCAGCGGCGGGCGCGCCCGGGGCCGCCTCCTCCCCGGCGGGCCCCGGCGTCGGCCCCGCCTCGGGCGCAGGCACCGGCGCGGGCTCCGGCGACGGCACCGGGGCGGGCGACGGCACCGGCGCGGGCTCCGACGAGGGCACCGGGGCGGGCGACGGCACCGGCGCGGGCTCCGGCGACGGCAGGACCCCCGCTTCGGGCGACGGCTCCGGCGAGGGCTCCTGGGCCGGCGGCGGGTTGGCCGGGTCGCCACCGACGGGGTCGGTGGGGTCGGCGGGCGCCGTGGGAGCGGCGGGACCCGTGGCGTCCGGGGCCGGCTCGCCGCCGGCCGGGACCTGCCCGGGACCCCCGTCCGGGGACGGCGCGGCCGGCTCGCCCGTGGCCGCGTCCGGGACGGAGGGCTCCACCGGGGCGGGGGGCTCCACCGGGGCGGGGGGCTCCACCGGGGCGGGGGGCTCCGCCGGGGCGGGGGACTCCGCCGGGGCGGACGGCGCGTCCGTGCCCCCGGGACCGTCGGGGGCACCGCCGCCCGCGGGGGCGCTCGGCCCACCCGCTGGCGGCTCGGCCGGGTCCGAGGGCTGCGGGGGGATGCTCGTCGGCTCGCCCGGCACGTCCGGGGACGGCTCGGCCGGGGGCGCACCGGGCGCGGTGGGCACGCCCGTGGAGGGGGCCGGGCCGCTCGGGACCGAGGTGCTCGGGGCGCTCGGGGCGCTCGGGCCCGACGAGGGGCGCGGGGCGGGGGCGCCGCTGGGGGTGCCGGTGGGCGTGGCGGTACCGCCGGGGGCCGACGGCGTCGAGGGCACCGGCGCCGAGGGCACCGGCGCCGAGGGCGCCGACGGGGTCGATGGCGCCGACGGCGCCGACGGCGTCGCGCTCACCGGGGGCGCCATCGGCGCCACCCAGCGCGGGGAGCCCTCCACCGTGGGGGTCGAGTCGGCGACCAGGCGGGGCAGCGTCCCCGGGTTCGCGGTCGCGGTGGGCGGCGCGGCGACCGCGGGTCCCTGCGCCGCGGCCTGCTGGCGGAGCTCCTGCAGGGTGTCCTGCACCGACCGCACCAGCGGCGTGTCGCCCTCGGCGGCGCGCAGGCTCGTCAGGACGCGGCCGACGCGTTCCACGGCCTCCTCGTGCGCGCCGGAGGACGCGGCGGCGCGCGCCTGCGCCAGCTGCCGCTCCACGCGCTGCTCGACCGTGCCGCCCAGCACCTCCCAGACGCTCTCGGGGAACCAGTCGGGCTTGCCGGCGACGACCGGGCTGGCGACCTGGTCGGCGGACGAGGCCGCCGAGCCGCCGCTCGTCGCGGCCGCAGCGGCCGTGCCGCCGAGCAGGGCCAGCACCGCGCACGCCGCGGCCGTGCCCCGGCCCAGGCGCTCGAGGGTGCGGCGCCGCGCCAGCAGCACGCGCGGCCCGGCCTCGTCCGCCCCCGCGGGGGCGGTGGGCACGCCCGGGACCACGACGGGCAACGGCAGGTCCACCTGCCGCGCTCCGGCGGTCTCCGGGTCGGCGTGCTGGGCGTAGGCGTCCAGCAGGCGCGCCACGGCGTCGTCCAGGTCGCCCTCGGTGGCGCGGTGCGCCCCCAGGCGGTCCAGCAGGGCGTCGGTGGCCAGCAGGTCCGGCACCGTGGGCAGCCCCTCCGGGCCGCCGCGCAGGTGCCCGCGGTCGCCGCGGCCGGTCCCGGCGCTCACGACGTCACCCGCAGCGAGTCGTCGGCCAGCGCGGCCTTGCGCAGCTTCTGCATCGCGCGGTGCTGCGCGACGCGCACCGCTCCCGCCGTCATGTCCAGGGCGCGACCGGTCTCCTCGGCGGACATGCCCGCCCCCACGCGCAGCGTGAGGATCTCCCGCAGCTTCGGCGGCAGGGTGTCCAGGAGCCGCCCGACCGTCTCCGAGTCGAAGGCGTCCAGGGCCAGCTGCTCCGGGCCGGGCCCGGGAGCGGCGGAGTCGGGGACCTCGTCGGTGGGCACGGGGGCCCGGTAGGCGGCCCGCTGCGCGTCGGCGACCTTGTTCGCCGCGATGCGGTACACGAACGCCTCGAACGGGCGCCCGGTGTCCTTGTAGCGGGGCAGTGCCGTCAGCACGGCGATGCAGACCTCCTGTGCCGCGTCCTCGGCGGCGTGATCAGCCCCGGGCATGCGCCCGAGCCTGGCCCGGCAGTAGCGGTGGACGAGGCGGCGAACCGCTGCCAGGAGGTCGGCGACGGCGCCCTGCTCCCCCGTCAGGGCGCGCGCCGCCAGGTCCTGGAGCCCCCCGGCATCCACTCTGCTCATCGGGCGAGGGGCACTCGCCGTTACACCTGGTTCCGCACCGTCATCACCGGTGACGTCCGCGTCACCGTCGGGGTCGCGCAGCACCTCGGGGACGTCCGGGCCGGCACCGCCGTGCAGCAGGGCCGGCGTGGTGCGCACCTCGACACCGCCGGGGACGACACCGGTCGCGGAGGCAGCACCGGGACGGACGCGCCGCGCGGCGTCCACCCCGGCCGGTCCACCGGTCTCGTCGCCCCCAGGGCCCACGCGCCTACCGTACGAGACCCCAGCGGAATCCCACAGCCACCGCCTGCGCCCGGTCCGCCGCCTCGAGCTTGCGGAACAACCGCCGCGCGTGCGTCTTGACCGTGTCCTCGGACAGGAAGAGCTCCCGCCCGATCTCGGCGTTGCTGCGGCCCCGGCTCATGCCGACCAGGACCTGCCCCTCGCGCTCGGTCAGCACCGGCGCCCGGCCGGAGAGGACCGTGCGGGGGCGGCCGCCGCCGCGGCGGCGGGAGACGTCCTGCAGCGCCTGGAGCACGGCGGTCGCCAGCTCCTCCCGGGAGACGTCCTTGACGACGTAGCCGCGGGCGCCGGAGGCCACCGCGCGGGCGACGCCGTCGCCGTCCTCGGCCATCGTCGCCATGAGGACGTTCGCCTCCGGGTGCCGGGCGAGCAGGCGGCGGGCCGCCTCCACCCCGCCGATCCCCGGCATGCGCACGTCCATGATGACGAGCGAGGGCCGCTCGACGGGCCAGCGCGTCAGGGCCTCCTCACCGGAGGCGGCACCCACGACGCGGGTCACGCCCGGGACCGCGGCGACCATGCGCCGCATCGTCTCCCGGGCCAGCGGGAGGTCGTCACAGACCAGGACCGTAGCCACCACTTGCCTCTTCCCTGTACGGGTGGGACGCACCCGTCCGTGGGGCGTCGCGGCGTGCGTCGAGCGCGCCACGTCGAAGTCATCGGCACGGGAGGGCCCTCACCTGAGCGCGCCCTAACGCGTCGGCGGGGCCCGCGTCAAGCGAGGTCGGCCGGCGCACCGGGGGCCGGGTCAGCCGTGCACGGCGGCCGCGCAGCGGCGCACGGCGTCCGCGAGGGACGTGGCGCGCTCGCAGCCCTCGACCGCCTTCGGCCACCCGGGCCCGCTGAGCACGAGCAGCGGCGCCGGCCGCACGGCCAGCAGCACCGCCAGGGCGGCCACGTCCGCGGGGCCGCGCTCTCGATGGGCGTGCAGCAGCACCGCGGGGGGGCGGGCGCGGCGCACCGCTGCGGCCAGCACCCGCACCGGGACGCCGTCGCCGACCGAGCGGGCACCCGCGCCCGCCTCGGCCAGGGCGACCGCGGCGGCCAGCAGCAGCGGCCCGCGGGGCGCGGGGTCGGCGCCGGCCAGCACGACGGAGCGCTCGTCGTCGCGGGTCGGCAGCACCGCCAGGGCGCGGGCCACGGCCTCGTGCAGGGCGGCGTCGTCGGTGGCGAGCGCCGGGCCGAGGACCGCGTCCCACGCGGCGGCGGCACCGCGGTTGCGCACCTCCTCGGCGAAGCGGTCCGCCAGGCTCTGCACCGCCCAGTCCTGCAGCCCGCCGGGCGCGTGCGCCGGGGCCGCCGGCCGGCCCGCGGCCCCGCGCGGGGCGCCGGGCCCCTCGTCGTCGTCCTCGTCGTCGTCCTCGCCGCCGATCGCGCCACCGGACGCGGCGCCCGCGCCGGCGGCCGGATCGGGCAGCCCGGGGCGGGGGTCCGCCGCGGCGGGGTCCTGGCCGTCCTGCTCCGGGCCGGCCAGGGCGGCGGCGTCGGTGACGGCCGCCTCGATGACCGCGGCGGGGATCGTGGACACGCTGGCGAGGGCGAAGCCGCCGTCGGCGACGGCCGTGGTGGCGGCGATGGCGGCGGCCTCAGCGGGGGCCACGCCCTCCAGCGTGAGGCGGCGCATCACCACCAGGCGGGCGAGGTCGGTGGAGGAGTAGCGCCGGTGGGCGCCGGCGGTGTGCTCGGAGGGCCCGAGCCCGTAGCGGCGGTCCCAGGTGCGCAGGGTGGCCGGGGCGACCCCGAGCCGGCGCGCCACCGCGGCGACGGTGAGGGTCATGCGCGGGGCCGGGGGCGCGGTGGAGCCCTGGGGCGACGACGACACCCCCGGATCCTCCCGCGCCGCGGCGCGAGCCGCCACTCACCCCTCCGTCGGCCCGGCGGAGGAGGCCACGGAAGGCGGTCACAAGTTGTTCAACGTTGTTCACCGCAGGTCGGGGCGGGTGCGGGGGCTTGCCGGGGGTTCGTCCACAGGGTTGTTCACCGGCTGTGCACGTGGCGGTCAGCTGTCGGTGACTCCGCTTGAACAAGGTGACGTAGGTCACTCGAATCAGTGTTGAACAACTTGCCGGGAGGGCCTTGAACAACTTCTGACGCGGTTGTAGCGTCCTACCTCGTCAGCAAGATCCGTCGCCCCGGCGATGACCCCCGAAGACCCGCACCCTCCCCAAGGAGCGCACCATGGCTGAGATCTCCCGCCTCCCCGGTCCCGTCGCCGACATCTGGGAGTGGCAGCTCATCGGCGCCTGCCGCGACGCCGACCCCGACCTCTTCTTCCACCCCGAGGGCGAGCGCGGCCCCGCCCGCCGCAACCGCGACGCCGCCGCCCAGGCCGTGTGCGCCGGCTGCCCCGTCATCGAGGAGTGCCGCAAGCACGCCCTGAAGGTCCGCGAGCCCTACGGCGTGTGGGGCGGCCTGACCGAGGACGACCGCGAGGCCGCCTACGCCGCCGAGCGCCGCCGCGGCCTGCGCATCGCCAGCTGACGCTCCCCCGACGGGCGGGGGCCCGCCGGCGTCGGACGGCGCACCCGCGCACGGTGGTGCGGTGCGCGGCACGCCCCGACGACACGACGACGACACGACGAGAGGCCCGGTCCCCGAAGGGACCGGGCCTCTCGTCGTGCGCGGGGAGGGGTCAGTGGCCGTGGCCGTGACCGTGGCCGGCAGCCGCCGGCTCCTCCTCCTTCTTGTCCACCACGAGGGTGTCGGTGGTCAGCACCATCGACGCGATCGACGCGGCGTTGACGAGCGCGGAGCGCGTCACCTTCACCGGGTCGATGACGCCCGCGGCCAGCAGGTCCACGTACTCGCCGGTGGCGGCGTTCAGGCCGTGACCGACCTCGAGGCCGCGCACCTTCTCGACCACGACGTAGCCCTCGTGACCGGCGTTCTCGGCGATCCAGCGCAGCGGCTCGGTGGCGGCGCGGTGCACCAGCTTCACGCCGGTGGCCTCGTCGCCCTCCTTGCCCAGACCGCCCTCGAGCACCTTCACCGCGTGGGTCAGGGCGCTGCCGCCGCCGGCGACGATGCCCTCCTCGATCGCGGCGCGCGTCGCGGAGACGGCGTCCTCGATGCGGTGCTTCTTCTCCTTCAGCTCCACCTCGGTGTGCGCGCCGACCTTGATGACGACCACGCCGCCGGCCAGCTTCGCGAGGCGCTCCTGGAGCTTCTCGCGGTCCCAGTCGGAGTCGGTGCGCTCGATCTCGGCCTTGATCTGCGCGACCCGGCCCTCCACCTCGTCGGACGCGCCGGCGCCCTCGACGATCGTGGTGTCGTCCTTGGTGACGACGATGCGGCGGGCGGTGCCCAGCACGTCCAGGTCGACCTGGTCGAGCTTGAGGCCGACCTCCTCGGCGACGACCTGGGCGCCGGTGAGGACGGCGATGTCGCCCAGGATCGCCTTGCGGCGGTCGCCGAAGCCCGGGGCCTTCACCGCGACGGCGTTGAAGGTGCCGCGGATCTTGTTGACGACCAGCGTGGACAGGGCCTCGCCCTCGATGTCCTCGGCGATGATCAGCAGCGGCTTGGACGCCTGCAGGACCTTCTCCAGCAGCGGCAGCAGCTCGCTGACCGTGGAGATCTTGCCCTGGTGCACGAGGACGTACGCGTCCTCCAGCACCGCCTCCTGGCGCTCGGCGTCGGTGACGAAGTAGGGCGAGATGTAGCCCTTGTCGAACTGCATGCCCTCGGTGAAGTCCAGCTCCAGCGCGGTCGTGGAGGACTCCTCGACCGTGATGACGCCGTCCTTGCCGACCTTGTCGAACGCGTCGGCGAGCAGCTCGCCGACGGCCGGGTCCTGCGCGGAGATGGTGGCGACGTGGGCGATGTCGCCCTTGCCGTCGACGTCGCGGGCGAGCTTGAGCAGCTCGTCGCCCACGGCCTCCACGGCCGCGTCGATGCCGCGCTTGAGGCCCGAGGGGGCCGCGCCGGCCGCGACGTTGCGCAGGCCCTCGTGGACCATGGCCTGGGCCAGGACGGTCGCGGTGGTGGTGCCGTCACCGGCGACGTCGTTGGTCTTGGTGGCGACCTCCTTGGCGAGCTGCGCGCCGAGGTTCTCGAACGGGTCGTCGAGCTCGACCTCGCGGGCGATGGTGACGCCGTCGTTCGTGATCGTCGGCGCACCCCACTTCTTGTCGATGACGACGTTGCGGCCGCGCGGGCCGAGGGTCACCTTGACGGCGTTGGCGAGGGCGTCGACACCGCGCTCCAGGGAGCGGCGGGCGTCCTCGTCGAACGAGAGCTGCTTGGCCATGTGCGTGTTCCTTCCAGATCTTCGAGCGTCAACGGGAGACGCCCCGGGTGCGCCCGGTGTCTCGGGCGCCCGGGGCGTCGTGGTCCGTCAGCCGCTTACTTGGCGACCTTGGCGAGGACGTCGCGCGCCGAGAGGATCAGCAGCTCGTCGCCGCCGTACTTGACCTCGGTGCCGCCGTACTTGGAGTAGATGACCTTGTCGCCGACGGCGACGTCGACGGGCACGCGGTTGCCGTTGTCGTCCACGCGCCCCGGGCCCACGGCCAGGACCTCGCCCTCCTGGGGCTTCTCCTTGGCGGTGTCCGGGATGACCAGACCGGAAGCGGTCGTCTGCTCCGCGTCGAGCGGCTTGACGACGATGCGGTCCTCGAGCGGAGTGATGGAGACCGACACTGAGCGGCCCTCCCCTTCTGCGTACTCGGTACGGATCTGGCGTACTGGTGGGTCGGCTGCGAGGGTGGTGCGCGCCCGTCGTCGCGGGTGCCGGGCGGCCCGTCTCGCGTCTGGCACTCCCGCGGGAGGAGTGCCACCGACGCTGCGTCAGAAGTTAGCACTCCCGACCCGCGAGTGCCAGGCGTGTCCCCCGGCTGGCACGCTCCCGGGGTGGACCCCGCCGACGTCGCCGCGCTCACCTCCCCCGCCGGGCGCGCGCTGCTGGACGTGCTCGCCGCCGCCGGCCCGGCCGACCCGCTCGCCCTGGGGCAGCGGCTGCGCCGCGAGGGCCACGAGCCCGCCCTCGTCGCCCTGGCGATGACGCAGGCGCGACTGCGCGAGCGCGCCGCCGCCAAGCTCGGCCCGCGCGCGGCCGGGCTGCTGCTGACCGCCGCCGGGGTGGAGCAGGCCACCCGCGCCGTCGTCGCCGCCGAGCACGCCCGGCGCTTCACCACCACCGGGGTGCGCCGGGTGGCCGACCTCGGCTGCGGCATCGGCGCCGACGCCCTCGCGTTCACCGACGCCGGCCTGGACGTCCTCGCCGTCGACGCCGACCCCGGCACCGCGGCGGCCGCCGCCGCCAACCTCGCCGGGCGCGGCGAGGTCCGCTGCGCCGACGTCACCGCCGGCGTCGTCGACGAGCTGGGTCCCGGCGACGGCGCCTGGTTCGACCCCGCCCGCCGCACCGCCGGCGGCCGGCGCCTCCTCGACCCGGAGGCGACCTCCCCGCCGCTGTCCTTCGTGCTCGCCACCGCCGCGCGGGTGCCCGCCACCGGCGCCAAGCTCGCCCCCGGCCTGCCGCACGAGCTGGTGCCCGCCGGCGCGGAGGCGCAGTGGACGTCCGTGGACGGCGACGTGGTGGAGGCGGCGCTGTGGTGCGGGCCGCTGGCCCGGCCGGGCGTGCGCCGCAGCGCCCTGGTGGTGCGCGGCGGGGAGCGTTCCGAGCTGGACGACGCGGACAACCCCGTCCCCGCCGTCGGCGCCGTGGGCACCCACCTGCACGAGCCGGACGGCGCCGTCGTCCGCGCCGGCCTCGTCGGTGCCGCCGCGCGGCTGCTCGGCGGCCGTCTGGTGGACGAGACCATCGCCTACGTCACCACCGACGGCCCGGCCGCCTCGCCGTTCGCCCGCTCCTACGCCGTGCTCGACGTGCTGCCGTTCGGGCTGAAGCCGCTGCGCCGGTACCTGCGCGAGCGCGACGTCGGCCCGCTGACGGTGAAGAAGCGCGGCACCGCCGTGGACCCGGACGTCCTGCGCCGCCAGCTCGCCCTGAAGGGCTCGACGCCGGCCACGGTGGTGCTGACGCGGGTGGCCGGCAGGCAGTCGGTGCTCGTCGTGGAACCGGTGGGCTGAGGTTCACACCCGCGTGCGCATCACCAGGGCGTCGACGCCGCCGGGCTGGTAGTAGCGCGCCCGGCGGGCGATCTGCTCGAACCCCTCGCTGCGGTACAGCGCCTGCGCGGGCTCGTTGTCGGCACGCACCTCCAGCAGCACGTGCGTGGCGCCGCCCGCACGGGCCGCCGCCAGCAGCTCGTGCAGCAGCGCCCGGCCCAGCCCGCGACCCTGCGCGGCGCGGGCCACGCCGACGGTCTGCACGTCGGCGTCGGCGCCGGAGACCACGAGCCCGGCGTAGCCGACCACCTCCTCGCCCTCCAGCGCGACGAGGTAGGTGCGGCCCGGGGCCGCCAGCTCGCCCCAGAACGTCTCCACCGACCACGCGGTGGGACCGAACAGGTCGGCCTCCAGGCGCTGCGCGTCGGCCACGTGCCACCAGCGCATCGGCGCGAGGAGCGCTCCCGGGGCGAGCACGGCCGTCACAGGAGCACGTACCCCAGCCACGCCAGCGCGAAGCCGACGACGCCGATGATCGTCTCCATCACGGTCCAGGTGCGCAGCGTCGTGGGCACGTCCATGCCGAGGAAGCGCCCCACCAGCCAGAAGCCGGAGTCGTTGACGTGGCTCAGGGCCGTCGCGCCGGCGGCGATGGCGATGACGACGAAGCACAGGTCGAGCGACGACAGGCCCGCGCCCTGCACGGCCGGGGCGATGAGCCCGGCCGTCGTCGTCAGCGCCACCGTGGCCGAGCCCTGCGCCACGCGCAGACCGAGGGAGATGATGAACGCGGCCAGGATGATCGGCAGGCCGGCGGCCTCCAGGGTGTCGGCCAGCGCGCCGCCGATGCCGCTGGTGCGCAGCACGTAGCCGAACATGCCGCCGGCGCCGGTGATGAGGATGATCGCGCAGACCGGGCCGAGCGCGCCGTTGGCGAGGTCCTCCACGGAGCCCTTGTCGAAGCGGCCGCGACCCAGGACGACCATCGCCACCAGCACCGCGATGAGCAGCGCGATGGGCGTCTGCCCGATCAGGCGCAGCGTCTGCACCCAGCCGGCGTCGCCGTCGACGCTGCCCGCCGTGGCCAGCGTGTTCAGGCCGGTGTTCAGGAAGATCAGCACCAGCGGGAGCAGGAGCAGGAGCAGGACGGTGCCGAACGACGGCGGCGGGCCGGGCAGGCCCTCGTTCCCGCCGCCCGCGGGCTCGTCGTCGCGGCCGTCGCCGACCGCCCCCGCCGCGCTGCCGCTGCCCGCACCGGTGGAGGACTCGCGGTTGGTGCCGTGGTCCCCGCCGGCCTTCGCCGCGTGCCCGGCCCACTCCGCCGGCAGCGGCACGTCCGTGCGCTTCGCCGCCCACAGGCCGAACAGGTAGCTGGAGACGAACCACGTGGGCACCGCCACCACGAAGCCGACGATGATGAGCAGGCCGATGTCGGCGTTCAGCCCCAGCAGCTCGGCCGCGGCGACCGGACCCGGGTGCGGCGGCACGAACGCGTGCATGATCGCGAAGGCGCCGGCCGCGGGCAGCGCGTAGCGCAGCACCGAGCCGCCGAAGCGCCGGGCCACGGAGAAGATGATCGGCAGGAAGACGACGAAACCGGCGTCGAAGAAGATCGGGAAGCCGAAGAGCAGCGAGGCGACGCCCAGGGCCAGCGGGGCGCGCTTCTCCCCGAAGCGGGCGATCAGGGTGTCGGCGAGCACCTGCGCGCCCCCGGTCACCTCCAGCAGGCGCCCGATGATGACGCCGAAGCCGACGAGCAGCGCCACGCTGGCGAGCGTGCCGCCGAAGCCGGTGCTGAGGGTGTCGACGATGTCGCCGGTGGGGATCCCCGTCGCCACGGCCGTCAGCACGCTGACGAGCACGAGCGCGGGGAAGGCGTGCAGCTTGAACTTGATGATGAGCAGCAGGAGCACTGCCACGGCACCCGCTGCGATGAGCAGCAGGGTGGCGGTGCCGTAGGCGGGTTCGACGGCGTCCATGGGGCCTCCGGGAACGGGGACGGCGCTGTCCTTGGGGCGGTGCCGGATCGGGCGGACCGCCGACGGGTCGCGGCGGCGATCACACCCTCCCACTCCCTCGGGCGGTGTCAACCGCTGTCGATCACCGGCGCGCCGGCCGGACCGCGCACCCGCTCACGCGGTGACGCGCTTGCGGGCGCCGGGCTCGACCGCGTCCGGCCGCCGCAGGTACAGCGGCTCCGCCGGCAGCAGCCCCGGCCCGCCGCGACCGTCGAGCGCGTCCACGGCCACCTGCGCGAGGAACCCCGCGTCGACGTCGGCCAGCGGGCCGGCCGGTCCCAGCGCCTCCGGGTACAGGGCGGCACCGCGCCCCACCACGGTCAGCCCGTCGCGCTGCACCGCCGAGGGCGCCACCACGTCCGGGCCGCCCAGGCGCACCGGGCGGCCGCCCTCGACGCGGTAGCGCGCCGTGTGCACCTCGCGGCGGCGCGCGTCGGTGGCGACGAGGAACTCCCCCTCCGCGGGCACCGCGCCCTGCGCGACCGCCTGCGCGGCCAGCGCGTCCAGCGCGCACACCCCGTGCAGCGCCGCGCCCCACGCCAGCGCCAGGGTGCGGGCGGTGACCAGCCCCACCCGTAGGCCGGTGAACGGGCCCGGCCCCACGCCCACCGCGACGTCGGTGACCTCGCCGCGCTCGCGACCGGCGGCGGCGAGCGCCTCGGCGATGGTGGGGACGAGGACCTCGTTGTGGTGGCGGGCGTCGCCGGCACGGCGCGCGTCCAGCACGCGGGTGCCGTCGTGCAGCGCCACGGCGACCCCGTCGGTGGCGGTGTCCAGGGCGAGCAGCAGCACGCCGCGCAGCTTAGGGCGTGGCCCCCGGGCTCCCCGACCCGCGAGGCCGGTCGCCGGCAGGACGCTGCCCTCGGGGGCCGCTCACGCGCCGGCGCCCAGCGCGCCGGCCAGGTCCACACCCGCCCACCGCTCGCCGTGCGCGACCACGCGCGCGGCGCGCGGCTCCACCGGCACCTCACCGGACTCCCCCGCCGGCGCCGCGCCGTGCGGACGCTCCAGGTGCACCTCCAGGCGCTGCCCGCTCAGGTCCTCCACCAGCCCGGCGCCCCACTCCACGACGGTGACGGCCTCGTCGGCGTCCGCGTCCAGGTCCAGGTCGTCGACCTCCGCCAGGGAACCGACCCGGTAGGCGTCCACGTGCACCAGCGGCGGGCCGCCGCGCAGGGAGGGGTGCACCCGGGCGATGACGAACGTGGGGGACGTCACCGGCCCCCGCACGCCCAGCCCGTCAGCCAGCCCGCGGGTCATCGTCGTCTTGCCCGCGCCGACGTCGCCGGACAGGACCACCAGGTCCCCGGCGCGCAGCAGCGCTCCCAGGCGGCGGCCGAACTCCCCGGTGGCCTCCGCGGTGGGCAGCTCCAGCTCCAGCTCCAGCGGGGCGCTCACCGCCGCACCCGCCTCGGGCGCGAGCGGGCGGCCACCGGCAGGACGACCTCGTCGCCCCCACCGGGCCCGACGTCCCCGGCGGCGCGCGCCAGCAGCCGCTCCAGCCGGGCGGTGACCACCGCGGGGTGCTCGAGCATCACCAGGTGCCCCGCCTGCCGCACCAGCACGTGCTCGGCGCCGGGGACCGCGTCGGCGATGGTGCGCCCGTGCGCTGCGGGCGTCATGAGGTCGCGCTCGGCGGCGATCACCAGCACCGCCCGCCCGGCCAGCGCCACCAGCGCCTCGCTCTCGTCGAGGGTGCCGAACGCCGGCAGCAGGTCGGCGATGGTGCCCACCGAGGTGGCGCCCATCATGCGGGCGGCCAGCCGCTCCACCTCCGGGGACACCGGTGAGGCGAACGACCAGTGCGACACCAGGCGCTGCTCCACGTCCGCGCCCAGACGGCGGCCGCGCTCCAGGACGTCGGCGCGCTCCGCGGTGCGCTGCAGCGCCTGCTCGGCCCAGCGCACCAGGTGCCGGCCCAGCAGCGGCAGCCCGTGGTCGAACGCGGCCAGCCCGCCGGAACTGGTGGCGACCAAGCCGACGCCGCGGACGCGCTCCAGCAGGTCGGGCCGGCGCACCGCCAGCTCCATGATCGTCATGCCGCCGAGGGAGTGGCCCACGAGCGCCAGCGGGCCGGTGGGCGCCACGACGTCGAGGACCTGCCCCAGGTCGTCGGCCAGCCGCGCCACCCCCACCGGCCCGGCGGGGCCCCGGGTGGAGCGGCCGTGGCCGCGGTGCTCGGGCAGCACGAGGCGGTACCGGCCGCGCAGCGCCAGGCGCTGGAAGTGCCAGGCGTCGGCCGACAGCCCGTAGCCGTGGCACAGCACGACGGTCGGTGCGCCGGGGACCACCTGCGCGGGGTCGGCGGGGTCGACCTCCACGTGCAGGCACGCGCCGTCGTCGGTCTGCACCTCGACCGGTTCCCCGGCCAGCGGCTGCACCTCCTCGCGGGCGACCGCGACGCGCCGCCGCGGGCGCAGCACCCCGGCGACCCTCACGCCGTGCCCCCGGTCCAGCGGCGCGGCACCCGCGGGCCGATGCGCGTGACGACCTCGTACGCGATGGTGCCGGCGGCCTCTGCCCAGTCCTGCGCCGTGGGCTCGGCCGGCCGGCCGGCGGCCTCGCCCGCGCCGAAGAGCACCACCGGCTCCCCCGGCGCCGGTTCCTCGCCGCCGAGGTCGACGACCACCTGGTCCATGCACACCCGCCCCAGCACCGGCCGGCGCCGCCCGGCCACGAGCACCGACCCGCCGCCGCCGGGGCGGGAGGAGGCGTGCCGCGGCAGCCCGTCGCCGTACCCGACGGGCACCAGGCCCAGCGTGGTGGCGCGGGGCGTGCGGTGGGTGAGGCCGTAGGAGACGCCCGCACCGGCCGGCACCGGGCGCACGTGGGCGAGCCGCGCCGTCAACGTCATCGCCGGCACCAGCCCCAGCCGCGCCGACGAGGCCACGTGCGGTGCCGGGCTGATCCCGTACAGCGCGATGCCGCAGCGGGCCAGGTCGAAGCGGGCGCGCGGGTCGAACAGCGCCGCCGGGGAGTTCGCGTGGTGCAGCAGCCCGGGGTCGACCCCGCGGGCGCGGGCGGTGGCGACCGCGGCGGTGAAGGCGTCGAGCTGCGCGTCCACGGAGGGGTCGCCGGGGGCGTCGGCGGAGGCGAAGTGCGCCCACGTGCCGCGCACCCGCACCGAACCCTCCGCGACGTGCTGCGCGACGGCGTCCAGCAGGTCCACCCACCGCTCCGGGGAGGCGCCGCCGCGGGACATGCCGGTGTCGAGCTCCAGGTGGACGCCGGCGGTGCGCCCGGTGGCGCGCGCGGCGGCCACCACCTCCGCCAGCGCCCAGGGAGCGGCCACCGACAGGTCCACGTCCGCGGCCACGGCCGCGCCCAGGTCCAGCCCGGGGGTGAGCAGCCACGCCAGCACCGGCGCCGCGATCCCGGCCCCGCGCAGCGCGAGCGCCTCGTGCACGTGCGCCACGCCCAGCCAGCTCGCCCCGCCGGCCAGCGCTGCGCGCGCGGCGGGCACGGCGCCGTGCCCGTACCCGTCGGCCTTGACCACGGCCATGAGCTGCGCGGACCCGAGCCGCTCGCGCAGAGCGGCCGCGTTGCCGGTGATCGCGTCCAGGTCGACGACGGCCTCGGCCGGCAGCCCCGGCGACGGCTCGGGCGGGGTGCGGCGAGCGGGTGCGGCGGCCGGGTCCACGGCCTCGTCCACGGGTGAGCCCACGCTCCGACGGTACCCGGCGGCCCCGACCTCCCCTCCCCCACCACGGCGGCGCCGTGTCGCTGCCCGGCACGGCGCCCCAGACCCGCGAGCGGTGGGGGCCCGGTGGTGCGGCAGGCGGCGTCCGGCACCCACCGCGCCCCACCGACGGGGCGCCTACCAGCCGGGCAGCGACGTCAGGGCCGCCGGCAACGCCTCGGCGACGTCCAGCGCGCTCATCGGCCCGCCGGCGCTGGCGAGGGCGGCGGCCCAGCCGTGCAGCACGGCCGCGTCGGCGGCGACCTCGGCGGCGAGCGCCGGGTCCCGCGCGAGCTCGGCGGCGCGGGAGGCGAGGGCGGCGCCGAGGACGCCGGCGAGCACGTCCCCCGCCCCGGCGGTGGACAGCCAGGCGGGGGCGGACGCGGCGGTGAGGACGCGCCCGTCGGGGCCGGCGACGGTGGTGACGGAGCCCTTCAGCAGGACGGTGGCGCCGGTGGCGCGGGCGGCGCGGCGGGCGTGCGGCAGCGGGTCGGCCTCCACGGCGGTGCGGGGCACGTCCTCGCCGAGGACGCCGAGCAGGCGGGACAGCTCGCCCGCGTGCGGGGTGAGGACGTGCTGCGGGCCCAGGCCCTCGGGCAACCCGGCCAGCGCGCCGGCGTCCACGACGGCCGGCTCCCCGGAGGCGAGCGCCTCGCGCACCCGCTGCTGCTGCTCGTCGTCGTCGGGGGACACGCCCGGCCCCAGCACCCACGCCTGCACCCGGCCGGGGCCGACGACGACCTCGGGACGGTGGTGGCGCACCAGCTCGGCGGGGTGCTCGGGGCCCAGGTAGCGCACCATGCCGGCGCCGGCGCGCACGGCGGCGTCGACCGCCAGCAGGGCGGCACCGGTGTAGTCGGGGCCGCCGGCGACGACGCCGACGACACCGCGGGAGTACTTGTCGTCGCCGGGGCCGGGGCGGCGCCAGCGGGCGGCGACGTCGGCGGGCTCGACGCGGCGCACCGCGGGGGCGGGCAGCTGCTCGCGCACGCCGATGTCGGCGACGACGACGCGCCCGCAGCGGGCGGCGGCGGGGGCCAGCAGGTGGGCCGGCTTGGCGGTGCCGAAGGTGACGGTGACGTCGGCGTGCAGCACCCCGCCCTCGACGGCGCCGCGGTCGGCGTCCAGGCCGCTGGGCAGGTCGACGGCGACGACGACGGGGCCGTCCTCGCCGGCGCCGGCCAGGGCCGCGGGCAGCTCGTCGAGGGGGGCGCGCAGGCCGCCGCGCCCGCCGATGCCGGCGACGCCGTCGAGGAGGAGGTCGGCGGCGCGGCAGGCGGCGGGGCCCTCGTCGTCGAAGGGGCGCACGCGCGCGCCGGCGGCCACGGCGGTAGCCAGGCCCTCGGGGTGGGCGGTGCCGGCGGTGGTGAGGACGAGGACGCCGGCGCCGCGGCCGGCGAGGCGCGCGGCGGCGAACAGGGCGTCGCCGCCGTTGTCGCCGGCGCCGGCGAGGACGACGACGCGGCGGCCGGTGACGCGGCCGGTGGTGGCGCGCAGCACGGCGGCGCACTCGGCGTCGAGGGCGGTGGCGGCGCGCTGCATGAGGGTGCCCTCGGGGGCGGTGGCCATCACGGTGCGTTCAGCGGCGCGGACGTCGGCGGTGGCGTGCGCTTCGATCACGCTCCGACCCTGGCACCGACGGGCCCCGGGCGCTCGCCGGCGGCTCCCCGGACGGCTCAGCGCGGTTTCAGCCGTGCGTCAGCGGAGCGTCACGCGCCCTCGGCGACGACCATGGCGGTGGCGATGCCGGCGTCGTGGGACAGGGACAGGTGGAAGCGCTGCACCCCGGCCTCGCGGGCGATGCGCTCGGCGCTGCCGCGCACGACGATCTCGGGGCGGTGGCCGTCCTCGCGCTCGACGACGACGTCGCGCCACACCAGGCCCACGGGAGCGCCGAGCGACTTGGCGACGGCCTCCTTGGCGGCGAAGCGCGCGGCGAGGGACTCGGCGGGCAGGCCGCGCTCGCCGTCGCCGAACAGCCGGTCCAGCAGCCGCGGCGTTCGCTGGAGCTGCCGCACGAACCGCGCGATGTCGACCACGTCGATGCCCACTCCGACGATCATCCTCAGCCCCCTCCGCAGGCGGACACGGTCCCACGCGGGGTCCGCGCCACCCGCGGCGGGGTGCGCCTCACTCGACGGTGACGGACTTGGCGAGGTTGCGCGGCTGGTCGACGTCCAGGCCCTTGGCGGTGGCGAGCTCGCACGCGAACACCTGCAGCGGCACCACCGCCAGCAGCGGGGACAGCAGGGTGGAGGTGCGCGGGACGCGGATGACGACGTCGGCGTACGGCTCGACGTCGGTGTCGCCCTGCTCGGCGATGACGAGGGTGCGGGCGCCGCGGGCGCGCACCTCCTGGATGTTGGAGACGACCTTGGCGTGCAGGGAGTCGCGCCCGCGCGGGCTGGGCACCACGACGAACACGGGCTGGCCGGGCTCGACGAGGGCGATGGGGCCGTGCTTGAGCTCGCCGGCGGCGAAGCCCTCGGCGTGGATGTAGGCCAGCTCCTTCAGCTTCAGGGCGCCCTCCATCGCCACCGGGTAGCCGACGTGCCGGCCGAGGAACAGCACCGAGCGGGTGTCGGCCATGGACCGGGCGATCTCGCGGACCTGCTCGAGGCCGTCGAGGACCTGGCGCACCTGGCCGGGGACCTCGTGCAGCTGCGCGAGGACCTCGGCGACCTCGTCGGCGAACTTGTTGCCCCGCAGCTGCGCCAGGTACAGCCCCAGCAGGTAGCAGGCGGTGATCTGCGCGAGGAACGCCTTGGTGGAGGCCACGGCGATCTCCGGGCCGGCGTGCGTGTACAGCGCGGCGTCGGACTCGCGGGGGATCGTGGAGCCGTTGGTGTTGCAGATCGCGAGCACCTTGGCGCCCTGCTCGCGGGCGTGGCGCACCGCCATGATCGTGTCCATGGTCTCGCCGGACTGCGAGATCGCCACGACGAGCGTGCGCTCGGACACGACGGGGTCGCGGTAGCGGAACTCGTGGGCGAGCTCCACCTCCACCGGGATGCGGCACCAGTGCTCGATCGCGTACTTGGCGACCTGCCCGGCGTAGGCGGCGGTGCCGCAGGCGATGACCACGATCTTGTCGATGCTGCGCAGCTCGGCCTCGGTGATCTTCATCTCGTCCAGCTGCAGGCGGCCGGCGGCGTCGGTGCGCCCCAGCAGGGTGTCGGCGATGGCCTGCGGCTGGTCGTGGATCTCCTTGGCCATGAAGCTCGGGAAACCGCCCTTCTCCGCGGCGGAGGCGTCCCAGTCGACGTGGAAGCGCCGGCCCTGCGCGGGCGTGCCGTCGAAGCCGACGACGCGCACCTCGTCGGGGGTGATGGTGACGACCTGGTCCTGGCCGAGCTCCAGGGCCTCGCGGGTGTGCGCGATGAACGCCGCCACGTCCGAGCCGAGGTAGTTCGCGCCCTCGCCCAGGCCGACGACGAGCGGGGAGTTGCGGCGCGCGCCGACGATGGTGCCGGGGGCGTCGGCGTGGACGGCCAGCAGCGTGAACGCGCCCTCCAGCCGGGCGCACACCGCGCGCATCGCCTCGGTGAGGTCCGGGGTGAGGCGGTACTGGGCGCCCAGCAGGTGGGCGACGACCTCGGTGTCGGTCTCGCTGGTGAACTCCACGCCCGCCTCGGTCAGCTCCGCGCGCAGCGCCGCGAAGTTCTCGACGATGCCGTTGTGGATGACCGCCACCCGGCCGGCGGCGTCGACGTGCGGGTGCGCGTTGGCGTCGGTGGGGCCGCCGTGGGTGGCCCAGCGGGTGTGCCCGATCGCGGTGCCGGTGTCCGGCAACGGGTCGGCGTCCAGCAGTTCGACGAGGTTGGCGAGCTTGCCGGCGCGCTTGCGCACGGCCACGCCGTCGCCGGTGACGACGGCGATGCCCGCCGAGTCGTACCCGCGGTACTCCAGCCGCCGCAGCCCCTCCAGGACGACGGCGGGGCCGCCCTCCGCTGCCGCGCCCGGTGCCCCGGGTCGCCCGACGTAGCCCACGATGCCGCACATGGGCAGCAAGCGTACGGTCCGTCCCCCGCCCCGGCGGGGAGCGCGGTGTGCACGACCTGTGCACGGCCACCCGTGCGGGTGCACCCGTCCGGCCGGGTGGGTGACGCGGGGGCGCGGCGGGCGACGCCGGGGCGGCCGACGGTCGGGCGGGTGCCCGGTGCACCGCGCGGCAGCGGGTACCGTGCCGCCGGTGAGCTCGGCCGGACCCTTGCCCGGGACGTCGCCCGCGCCGGTCAGGCAGCCGGCCGTGCCCGACCCCTCCCGCGACGGCCCCCGCGAGGGGCCCCGCGAGACCTCCCCCTACGTGGTGCTCGACCGGGCCGAGTGGAGCCGGCTGCGCGCCGCCACCCCGCTGACCCTCACCGCCGAGGACGTCGCGCGGCTGCGCGGCCTGGGCGACCGGGTCGACCTGCACGAGGTGGAGGAGGTGTACCTGCCGCTGTCGCGGCTGCTGACGCTGTACGAGAGGGCCGCCGGGAGCCTGCACGCGGCGACGTCCACGTTCCTGGGTGAGCGGGCACGGCGCACGCCGTTCGTCATCGGCGTCGCGGGGTCGGTGGCGGTCGGCAAGTCCACCACGGCGCGCGTGCTGCGCGAGCTGCTGTCGCACTGGCCGGAGACGCCGCGCGTGGAGCTGGTCACCACGGACGGGTTCCTGCTGCCGAACGCCGAGCTGGAGCGGCGCGGGCTGCTGGAGCGCAAGGGCTTCCCGGAGTCCTACGACCGCCGGGCGCTGCTGCGGTTCGTCTCCGCGGTGAAGTCCGGGGCGGCGGAGGTGCGCGCGCCGGTGTACTCGCACCTGACGTACGACATCGTCCCCGGCGAGGAGACCGTGGTGCGCCGCCCCGACGTGCTCATCGTGGAGGGCCTGAACGTGCTGCAGCCGGCGCGGGTCCGCGCCGACGGCACGCAGGGCGTGGCCGTCAGCGACTACTTCGACTTCTCGCTCTACGTCGACGCGCGCACCGACGACGTGCGCTCCTGGTACGTGTCGCGGTTCCTGGAGCTGAGGCGCACCGCGTTCAACCGCCCGCAGTCGTACTTCCGCCGCTACGCCGCCCTCAGCGACGAGGAGGCCGTGGCGCGGGCGCAGCGGATCTGGGCGGACATCAACGAGCGCAACCTCGTGGAGAACGTGCGTCCCACCCGTGGCCGGGCCACGTGCGTGCTGCGCAAGGGCCCGGACCACTCCGTGCAGCAGGTGCGGCTGCGCAAGCTCTGAGCCCGCCGCGTCAGCGGGCCACCCCGGCCGCCACGCCCCCCGCGGCGGCCCGCACCGCCTCCAGGGGCGCCTCCAGCTCCTCGACGACCTCGTCGCAGCGGAACCCGAGTGCCTCGTTCACCGCGACCATCGGCGCGTTGGACGCGGCGTTCCAGGTCGTGACCCGCTCGGCACCGGGCACGTCGTGCAGCGCCGCCCGCAGGCACGCCACCTTCAGCAGCAGCCCGAGGCGGTGGCCGCGGTGCTCGCGCACCACGAGGGTGTCGTGCTGCAGCAGCCGCTGCGGCTCGTGCCGGGAGTTCACCAGCACCGTGTACCCGACGGGTTCGCCGCCCGGGGCCAGGGCCAGCGCCGTCCACCACCGCCGGCCCTGCGCGGTGCGCAGCACCTCCCCCTCACGCACCCGGGTGGCGTCCCACACCTCCGGGGTGGTGCTCAGCTCCCCCCGGGGGGCGTCGGTGCTCATCCGCGACGCCAGGTGCGCGATCGCGTCGACGTGCTCCTGCGGCGCGGGGCCGGCCCAGGTCCGCACCGCGTACCCGGTGGCGCGCGGGGCGGCGGCGCGCTCCAGCTCGTCCAGCAGCCCCGGGCGCGGCGGGAGGAGCAGCTGGCGGCGGACGACGGCCTGGGCGACGGCGAACCCCCACGCGGTCGCGGCGGCCGAGCCGGGCCAGTCGCCGGCGGCCACGCCCACCGGACGCTCCGTCGTGGAGCGCACGCGGGTGCGGCCGGCCGCGGCGGCCACGTCCAGGCCGGCGCGCAGCAGCGCGGTGCCCACCCCGCGGCGACGGTGGGCGGGGACGACCGCGGCGTCGACGATCGCCAGGTGCGCGTTGTCGTGCACGGGCAGCCACACCTCGGCCGCGCCGAGCGCCGCCCCGGCGGCGTCGCGCGCCAGCAGCAGGTGGATCCGGTCGTCGACGGTGCCGTGCTCCAGCTGGGCTCGCCGCTCCCCCGGCTGCCACAGCGCCGGGTCGGCGCGGCCGTGGGACTCACCGGCGGCCTGCGCGGCGTACCAGTCGTCGAAGTGCTCCGCCGCCCACGCGGCGCGGGCGGGGTCGTCGGTGCTGGTGGTCAGGACGTGCACGTCACCAGTGAGCCAGGGCACCCGCGGTGCGGGCGAGGGGTTTTCCGGTGCGGGCGCTGCGCCCAGGGGCGTCAGAGCGCCAGGCGCTCGCGCACCACGCCCGCCAGGCGGTCGGCGACCTCCTGGGCGTGCTCGGTGCGCGCGGCCTCGACCATGACGCGCACGAGCGGTTCGGTACCGCTGGGACGCAGCAGCACGCGGCCGGTCTCGCCCAGCTCGGCCTCGGCCGCCGCGACGGCCTCGCGCAGGTGCTCGTCCTGCCCGGTGCGGGACTTGTCCACGCCGCGCACGTTCACGAGGACCTGCGGCAGGCGCTGCACGACGCCCGCCAGGTCGGCGAGCGAGCGGCCGGTGCTCGCCACCCGCGCCAGCAGGTGCAGGGCCGTGAGGACGCCGTCGCCGGTGGTGGCGTGCGCGGGCAGGACGACGTGGCCGCTCTGCTCACCGCCGATGCTCCAGCCGCCGGCACCCAGCGCCTCGAGCACGTAGCGGTCCCCCACGCCCGTCTCCACCAGCCGCACTCCCTCGCGCTGCATGGCCAGCCGCAGGCCGAGGTTGCTCATCACGGTCGCCACGAGGGTGGACTCGCGCAGCTCCCCGCGCTCGCGCATCGCCAGCGCCAGCACGGCGAGGATCTGGTCGCCGTCCACGACCTGGCCGGTCGCGTCCACGGCGAGGCAGCGGTCGGCGTCGCCGTCGTGCGCGATGCCGACGTCGGCGCCGTGGGCGAGGACGGCCTCGGTGAGCGGGCCGAGGTGGGTGGACCCGCAGCCGTCGTTGATGTTCAGCCCGTCGGGGTGGGCGAACAGGGTGGTCACGCGCGCCCCGGCCTCGGCGAGCACGCGCGGGGCGATGGCGCTGGCCGCCCCGTTGGCGCAGTCCACGACGACGTGCAGGCCGTCCAGCCGGTTCGGCAGGGTGGACAGCAGGTGCGCGGCGTAGGTGTCGGCGGCGTCCTGCTCGACGTCCGGGCCGGCGTGCACGCGGCCGACCGCGGCACCGGTGGGACGGCGGCCGCCGCCGGCGCGGAACTCCCGCTCGACGGCGTCCTCGACCTCGTCGGGCAGCTTGGTGCCGCCGCGGGCGAAGATCTTCAGCCCGTTGTCCGGCATGGGGTTGTGCGAGGCGGACAGCATCACGCCGAAGTCGGCGCCGGTGACGTCGACGAGGTGGGCCAGCGCGGGGGTGGGCACCACGCCCACGTCCAGCACGTCCACGCCGGCGCTGGCGAGCCCCGCCACGACGGCCGCGGACAGGAACTGCCCGGACACGCGCGGGTCCCGGGCCACGAGGGCGCGCGGGTGCGCGGCCCCACCCGGCGCGGCGAGCACCGTCGCCGCCGCCACGGACAGGCCGAGGGCCGTTTCCGCGGTCAGGTCGACGTTCGCCAGACCCCGCACCCCGTCGGTGCCGAAGAGCCGCCCCACGCGTCCGTCCCCCACTCGGTCCAATGCTTCTCGACGCCACGACGGCCCCGGGGTTCTCCCCCCGGGGCCGTCGCGGTGTGAGCTGTGCGTGCCCGCGGGTGCGGGCGCGGATCAGCGCTTGCTGAACTGCGGCGCCTTGCGGGCCTTCTTCAGACCGGCCTTCTTGCGCTCGATGGCGCGCGGGTCGCGGGTCAGGAACCCGGCCTTCTTCAGCGCCGGGCGGTTCGCCTCGAGGTCGACCGCGTTGAGCGCACGGGCCACGCCCAGGCGCAGCGCACCGGCCTGGCCGGAGGAGCCACCGCCGTGGATGCGGGCGATGACGTCGAAGGACCCCTCGAGCGCGGTGACCCGGAACGGCTCGTTGACGAGCTGCTGGTGCACCTTGTTCGGGAAGTAGCTCTCCAGCTCACGGCCGTTGATCGACCACTTGCCCGAGCCGGGGACGATGCGCACGCGAGCGACGGCCTCCTTGCGGCGGCCGGTGGCCCCGCCGGGGGCGATCACGCTGCTGCCGCCGGTCTGCGGCTGCGCGGACTCGCTGGTGTAGGTGCCGGTGAACTCGTCGGACTCGGTGATGTCGTCGACGGTCTCGGTGGTGTACTCGGCCACGGTTCTCCTCAGTCAGTTCGCAGTGGGGGTAGCGCTCACTGCGCGACCTGGGTCAGCTCGAAGGGCTGCGGCTGCTGCGCCGCGTGCGGGTGCTCCGGGCCGGCGTAGACCTTGAGCTTGGACAGCATCTGCCGTCCCAGCGAGTTCTTCGGCAGCATCCCGCGGACGGCCTTCTCCACGGCCTTCTCGGGGTTCTGCTCCAGCAGGTCCACGTAGCTCGTGGCCTTCAGGCCGCCGGGGTACCCGGAGTGGCGGTAGGCGATCTTCTGCTCGCGCTTGGCCCCCGTCAGGGCCACCTTGGCGGCGTTGACGATGACGACGAAGTCGCCGCCGTCGACGTGCGGCGCGAAGGTCGGCTTGTGCTTGCCGCGGAGGAGGGCGGCCGTCTGCGACGCGAGGCGACCCAGGACGACGTCCTCCGCGTCGATGACGAGCCAGCGGCGGTCGATGTCGCCGGGCTTCGGGGTGAACGTGCGCACGGGGCTTGCCCATCTCCTCGAGACGATTGCGGAACGGGCCCGCGCTCGGGGCCGTCTGCTCCGGGTTTCCGGGCGGACAGGCACTGCGTGGGCACAACGACCAATGACGTTACCCGGCCCGGTACCGAAGGGTCAAAACGGCTGCGCGCCGCACCGGGGTGGATCAGCGGGCGCGCGCCACCCGCGCCACGTCCCACACGGGCTCGGCGCTCTCGACGACCCGCCCGTCGGCGCCGAAGACGAGGAAGCGGTCGAAGCCGCGGGCGAACCAGCGGTCGTGGGTCACCGCCACCACGGTGCCCTCGAACGAGGCCAGCGCCTGCTCCAGCGCCTCGGCCGAGTGCAGGTCGAGGTTGTCGGTGGGCTCGTCCAGCAGCAGCAGCGTGGCGCCGGACAGCTCCAGCAGCAGGATCTGCAACCGGGCCTGCTGCCCGCCGGACAGGTGCTCGAAGCGCTGCTCGGCGGCCCCCGCCAGCCCGTAGCGGTCCAGCGCCCGCGCGGCCGCCTCCCGGTCCAGCCCGGCGCGGTGGGCGGTGCCGCGGTGCAGCACGTCCAGCAGCGTGCGGCCCACCAGCGCGGGCTGCTCGTGCGTCTGCGCGAACCAGCCGGGCCGCACCCGCGCGCCCAGCCGCACGGCGCCCGCGTGCGGCACCGCTGCGACGGGGTGCTCGTCGACGGGGGCGTGCTCGGGGTCGGGGTCGGAGCCCCCGGCCGCCAGCAGCCGCAGGAAGTGCGACTTGCCCGAGCCGTTGGAGCCCAGGACCGCCACCCGGTCGCCCAGGTGCAGCTCGGCGTCGAACGGCCGCATCAGGCCGGTCAGCTCCAGCCCCTCGCACACCACGGCCCGCTTGCCGGTGCGGCCGCCGCGCAGGCGCATCCGCACGTCCTGCACCGCCGGCGGCGCCTGCGGCGGCCCCGCCTCCTCGAACCTCGCCAGCCGCGTCTGCGCCGCGGCGTAGCGCGAGGCCACGCCGTCGTTGAACTTCGCCTTCTCACGCAGCGCCAGCACCAGGGCGCGCAGCTTCACGCGCTCCTCGTCCCAGCGCCGTCGCAGCTCCTCCAGCCGCTCCCCGCGCGCGGTGCGGGCCTCGCCGTAGGTGGCGAAGGAACCGCCGTGCACCCACGAGACGGCACCCAGCGCACCGGGCTCCAGCGTGACGATGCGGTCGGCGGCGGCGGACAGCAGCTCGCGGTCGTGGCTGACCAGCAGCACCGACTTGGCCGTGGCCCGCAGCTGCTCCTCCAGCCACCGCTTGCCCGGCACGTCGAGGTAGTTGTCCGGCTCGTCCAGCAGCAGGACCTCGTCGGGCCCGCGCAGCAGCGCCTCCAGCACCAGCCGCTTCTGCTCCCCGCCCGAGAGCGTGCGCACCAGGCGGTGCCGGCAGCCCTCGAAACCCGTCCCCAGCGCGGCGGTGGTGCACTCGTCCCAGCCGACCTCGGCGTCGTAGCCGCCGACGTCGGCGTAGTCGGCCAGGGCCTGCGCGTAGCGCATCTGCTCGCGCTCGGCGTCCGTCTCCAGCATCGCCGCCTCGGCGGCGTCCACGGCCGCGGCGGCCGCGCGCAGCGGCGCCGGGGCCACGGAGACCAGCAGCTCGCCGACGGTGGTGGCGTCGCGCAGCGACCCGACGAACTGCCGCATGACGCCGAGGCCGCCGCTGCGGGCGATGGCCCCGGACTGGACGGGCTCGTCACCGGCGACCAGCCGCAGCAGCGTCGTCTTGCCGGTGCCGTTGGGGCCGACCAGCGCGGTGGTGGTGCCGTCGGCGACGCGGAAGGTCACCTCGTGCAGCAGGGGGCGGCCGTCGGGCAGCTCGTGGCTGACGGCCTGGACGTCGACGTGGCCCACGGGGGTCAGTCTGCCCCGGCGCGGGCGGCGGGCGCCGCCGGTCCCCCCGCCGCCGCCGTTCGCGCGGTGGCGGCGCGCACGATCACGCGCGGGCCGTGTGCGCCGCGCGCAGCGTGCAGCTGGTGGTGTCGGCGTCGGCCCACTCCCCCGCCACGTCGAGCACCGCGACACCGCAGGTGCGCAGCTGCTGCACCTCGCCGGTGAGCGCCTCCAGCAGGTCGGACAGGCCCGGGTTGTGGCCGACCAGGACCACGACCGACTCGGGACGGTCGGTGTCCAGCCCGCGCACCAGGCGCAGCAGGTCCCCCACGGAGGCCTCGTAGACCCGCTCCTCGTCCACGATCGACGGCTCGACGCACCAGGCGTCCAGCAGGCGTGCCGTGGTCTCCTCCGTGCGGCGCGAGGGGGAGGTCACCAGCAGGTCGGGGGCGGCGACGTGCTCGGACAGCCAGCGACCGGCGGCGGCCGCGTCCGCGCGACCCCGCTCGGTGAGGGGGCGGGCGATGTCCTGCAGGCCGAGGGGGGTGTCCGCCTTGCCGTGGCGGACGAGGACGAGCGTGGGCACGACGCAAGACTGCCCCACCGCCCCCGGCGCCCGGCAGGCACCCCCGCGCACCGCGGGCGCGGCCGCGCCGCGCCGTGCCGCGCCGTGCCGCGCGGGGTCAGCGCGGCCGCAGAGGGTCCTCGGCGGCCGGCGGCACGGGCAGCGAGCGCACGGCGCGCGCCTCGCGGGCGCGGGCGGCCAGGTCCGCCTCGGGCGGGTAGGCCACCTCCTCCAGGCACAGCCCGTGCGGGGCGACGACGGCGACGGCCGGGTCGCGCACCCCGCGCAGCAGCACCTGCGCCGGCCAGTCGGGGCCGCGGCGGCCGTCGCCCACGGCCAGGACGGCGCCGACGAGGGCGCGCACCATCGAGTGGCAGAAGGCGTCGGCGCGCACGTCCGCCACGAGCAGCCCGGCGTACGGGCCCTCCCGCTCGCGCCGCCACGAGTGCGCCAGCAGCGTGCGCACGGTCGTGGCCCCCTCGCGGGGCCTGCAGTAGGCGGCGAAGTCGTGCAGCCCGACCATCGCGCGGGCGGCGGAGTCCATCGCGGCCACGTCGAGCGGGCGCCGGTGGTGCAGGACGTGGGAGCGCAGCAGCGGTGGCGCACCGGACGGGTCGTCGCAGACGCGGTAGGCGTAGCGGCGGCGCAGCGCGGAGAAGCGCGCGTCGAAGCCGTCGGGCGCGGTCGCGGCGCGGTGCACGCGCACGTCGGGCGGCAGCACGCCGGCCAGGCGCCGCACCAGGGCGGTACCCGGCTCGGAACCGGAGCGGCCGGGAGCCGCCTCCCAGGCTGCGCGGGGCACGTCCACGTGCGCGACCTGCCCGCGGGCGTGGACACCGGCGTCGGTGCGGCCGGCGACCGTCAGGCGCGGGGCGGGGTCCAGCCGCAGCACGCGCCCCAGGGCGCGCGTCAGCTCGCCCTGCACGGTGCGCAGGCCCGGCTGCTCGGCCCACCCGGCGAAGCCCGCGCCGTCGTAGCCGAGGTCGAGCCGCACGCGCACCACCTCCGGGGCACCGGCCGGGTCGACGCGGACGAGCCCGCCCTCCCCTGCGGGGAGGACGGGCTCGTCGCGGTGCGGGGAGGAGGCGCTCAGGCCTTCCCCTCCGTGCTCTCGTCGCTCGGGTCGGCCTCGGCGGCGTCGACCTCGGCACCGGTGTCGGCGCCGTCACCCTCGGGCAGGGTGTCGGGCTGGTCCACGCTGCCCGGCTCCACGGGCTCCTCCACCGCGGCCTGACCGGCCTCGGCGTCGGCGGCCACGGCGGCGGACGCCGCGGCGGCGCTCGCGGCGGCCTGCTCGGCCTCGCGGACGGTGGCCTGCTTCGGGCTGACCGGCTCCATGACGAGCTGGATGACCGCCATGGGGGCCTGGTCGCCCTTGCGGGGGCCGATCTTCACGATGCGGGTGTAGCCACCCTCGCGCTCGGCCATGGCCGGGGCGATCTCGGTGAAGAGGAAGTGCACGACGGACTTGTCGCGCACGGTCTTCATCACGTGGCGGCGGGACGCGAGGTCACCCTTCTTCGCGAAGGTGATCAGGCGCTCCGCGACCGGGCGCAGGCGCTTGGCCTTCGCCTCGGTCGTGGTGATGCTGCGGTGGTCGAAGAGCTGCGTCGCCAGGTTGGCGAGGATGAGCTTCTCGTGGGCCGGCCCGCCGCCGAGCCGCGGACCCTTGGTGGGGGTGGGCATGGTTGTCGATCTCCTCGAAGGTCGCCGACACCCGGGTGGAGGGTGCCGGTCAGCGGACGGTCAGAGCTGCTCGTCCTCGGCGAAGGACGAGTCGTCCTCCTCGAAGTCGTTGACGGCGGTGCTCGGGTCGAACCCGGGCGGGGAGTCCTTGAGGTGCAGGCCCATGCCCGCCAGCTTGGCCTTGACCTCGTCGATGGACTTCTGCCCGAAGTTGCGGATGTCGAGCAGGTCGGCCTCGCTGCGCGAGACCAGTTCGCCGACGGCGTGGATGCCCTCGCGCTTGAGGCAGTTGTAGGAGCGGACCGTCAGGTCCAGCGCCTCGATCTCCAGCGCGAGGTCGGCGGCGAGCGCGGCATCGGTGGGCGAGGGGCCCATGTCGATGCCCTCGGCCTCGACGTTCAGCTCGCGCGCCAGACCGAACAGCTCGACGAGCGTCTTGCCGGCGGAGGCGACGGCGTCGCGCGGGGTGATGGCGTGCTTGGTCTCGACGTCCACGACGAGGCGGTCGAAGTCCGTCCGCTGCTCGACGCGGGTGGCCTCGACCTTGTACGTCACCTTCAGCACGGGCGAGTAGATGGAGTCGACCGGGATGCGGCCGATCTCCTGCTCGCCGGACTTGTTCTGGGCGGCCGAGACGTAACCGCGGCCGCGCTCGACCGTCAGCTCCATCTCGAGCTTGCCCTTGCCGTTCAGCGTGGCGATGTGCAGGTCCGGGTTGTGGACCTCCACGCCGGCCGGCGGCGCGATGTCGGCGGCCGTGACGGCGCCGGGCCCCTGCTTGCGCAGGTACATCACGACGGGCTCGTCGTGCTCGGAGGAGACGACGAGGTTCTTGACGTTGAGGACGATCTCGGTGACGTCCTCCTTGACCCCCGGCACGGAGGTGAACTCGTGGAGCACACCGTCGATGCGCAGGCTGGTCACTGCTGCGCCCGGGATCGACGACAGCAGGGTGCGACGCAGCGAGTTGCCCAGGGTGTAGCCGAAGCCGGGCTCGAGGGGCTCGATGACGAAGCGCGAGCGGTACTCGCTGACGACGTCTTCGGTGAGGGTGGGGCGCTGTGCGATCAGCACGGAGGTTCCTTCCCGCGGGCGTCCGCCATATGACGCCCCGCACGCCCGTCAGCATCGGTCCACCGACGGGGTCTGGCTGGTCTGGCTGGTCCGGCCGGTCCGGCCGGTCGGGAGGACGCCGGCCGCGCTCCCCCGTGGGGTGCGGCCGGCGTCGTCACCGGGTCAGACGCGCCGGCGCTTGGGGGGCCGGCAGCCGTTGTGCGGGCTGGGGGTGACGTCCTGGATGGCGCCGACCTCCAGGCCGGTGGCCTGGAGGGAGCGGATCGCGGTCTCCCGGCCGGAGCCGGGACCCTTGACGAAGACGTCGACCTTGCGCATGCCGTGCTCCTGGGCGCGGCGGGCAGCGGCCTCGGCCGCCATCTGGGCGGCGAACGGGGTGGACTTGCGCGACCCCTTGAAACCGACCTGGCCGGCGGACGCCCAGGCGATCACCGCACCGGTGGGGTCGGTGATCGAGACGATCGTGTTGTTGAACGTGCTCTTGATGTGCGCGTGGCCGTGCGCGACGTTCTTCTTCTCCTTGCGACGCGGCTTGCGCGTCGCCGTGGCCTGGCGGCTCTTGGGAGGCATGGTGTCCGGACTCCTGGTGGACTGCGACGACTGAGTTCGAGGGCGAGCCGGCGGACGGCTCGCGAGGCGACCCGGAGGGCCGCGCACTGCTTACTTGCGACCGGCCTTCTTCTTGCCGGCCACGGTGCGCTTCGGTCCCTTGCGGGTGCGGGCGTTGGTCTTGGTGCGCTGCCCGCGGACGGGCAGGCCGCGGCGGTGCCGCAGACCCTGGTAGGTGCCGATCTCGACCTTGCGGCGGATGTCGGCCGCCACCTCGCGGCGGAGGTCACCCTCGACGCGGTAGTTGCCCTCGATGTGGTCGCGCAGGGCGACCAGGTCGTCGTCCGAGAGGTCGCGGACACGCAGGTCCGGGCTGACGCCGGTAGCGGTCAGCGTCTCCATGGCGCGCGTGCGCCCGACGCCGTAGATGTACGTGAGCGCGATCTCGAGCCGCTTCTCGCGGGGGAGGTCGACGCCGACGAGACGTGCCATGCGGGTGGTCCCTCTTCTGTCGCGGAGGTCTGGCGCAGTACCGCTCCCGCTCTCGTCCGGCGGGTCCCCGGCCTCCGACCGGGGGTGTCGCCCGCTCCCGGCGTGCGGGGCGGGCGGGTGCTGCGATGGGTGCCGCCGGCTGCGGGGCCCGGCGGCGGGGGTCCTGCGATCAGCCCTGGCGCTGCTTGTGGCGCAGGTTGTCGCAGATGATCATGACCCGGCCGTGGCGGCGGATCACCTTGCACTTGTCGCAGATCTTCTTGACGCTCGGCTTGACCTTCATCGTGTCTCCGGTCGAGCAGACCGGACCCCGACCACGGGTGTGGCGGGACCGCGGCCGGCGGCCAGTGGGGGAATCACTTGTAGCGGTAGACGATGCGCCCGCGGGACAGGTCGTACGGGCTGAGCTCGACGACCACCCGGTCCTCGGGGAGGATGCGGATGTAGTGCTGCCGCATCTTCCCGGAGATGTGGGCCAGCACCTTGTGACCGTTGCTCAGCTCGACGCGGAACATCGCGTTCGGCAGGGCCTCGATCACGGTGCCTTCGATCTCGATGACGCCGTCCTTCTTCGGCATGTCCTCCGCTTTTCATCAAGTGTCGGTTCGGTGTCCGCCCGCTGCGCCCGGACCCGGAGGGACCGGAACGTAGGCATGGCGAACCAACGGTCAAGCTTAGTCGACGGCGCGCCGTAGGCGAAATCGACGGCGCACAGCCGTCGGGACCCGTTGGGCGGCAGTCAGTCCTGCGGCACGGAGACCCCGAGGGGACCGAGCTCGGAAGCTCCCCCGTCGGGGGCGGTGAGGACCCACAGGCCCTCGTCCAGCACCGCCACCGTGTGCTCCCAGTGCGCGGCACGCGCACCGTCGGAGGTGACCACGGTCCACTCGTCGGCCAGCACGTCGGTCTCGACGCCACCGCGCGTGCACATCGGCTCCACGGCCAGGCACATGCCCGGCCGCACCTTGGGTCCGCGCTCCCGCACCCGGTAGTTGAGCACCTCCGGCGCCATGTGCATGGCCGTGCCGATGCCGTGCCCCGTGTAGCCGTCGACGATGCCGAAGCGTCCGTCGACGGCGTCCTCCACGGCGGCCCCGACGTCACCGACGCGCCCGCGGCGGTCCAGGGCGGCGATGCCCGCCCACAGGGCCCTGCGGGTCGTCTCCACCAGCTCCACGTCCTCCGGGGCCGCGGGCTCCCCCACGATCGCGGTGAAGGCGGAGTCGCCGTGCCAGCCGTCGACGATCGCGCCGCCGTCGACGGACACCACGTCGCCCTCGGCGAGGACCTGGTCGCCGGGGATGCCGTGCACCACGACGTGGTTGACCGAGATGCACAGGGTCGCGGGGTAGCCGTGGTAGCCGAGGAAGTTGGACGTGCCCCCACCGGCCCGGATCACCTCCGCGGCGATGCCGTCCAGTTCGCGGGTGGTGATGCCCGGGCGGATGGCCGCCCGGGCGCTCTCCAGCGCGGCGTGGGTGAGCAGGCCCGCCCTGCGCATGGCCAGGACCTGCTCGGGGGTCTTGATCTCGATGCGCTCGCGACCGAACAAGGCCGCCTCAGCCAGCGTCGGAGGCGAGCGCGTCCAGCAGTCGCGAGGTCACCTCGGGCACCTCGCCCAGGCCGTCCACGCTGCGCAGCAGGCCCCGCTCGGAGTACACGGACACCAGGGGGGCGGTCTGCTCGGCGTAGACCTCCTGCCGGGTGCGGATGACCTCCTCGGTGTCGTCGCTGCGGCCCTCGACCTGCGCCCGCTTCGTCAGGCGGCGCACGAGCTCGTCGGGGTCGGCGGTGATCTCCAGCACGCGGTCCAGCTTGGCGCCGGAGCCGGCGAGCATGTCGTCCAGCTCGCGGACCTGGTCGGTGGTGCGCGGGTACCCGTCGAGGATGAAGCCGTCGGCGGCGTCCGGCTGCGCGATGCGGTCGCGGACCATCGCGTTGGTGACGGAGTCCGGCACGTACTTGCCGGCGTCCAGGTACTCCTGGACCGTCCTGCCCAGTTCGGTCCGCTGCGCCACGTTGGCCCGGAAGATGTCACCGGTGGAGATGGCGGGGATCCCCAGCTTCTCGGACAGGCGCTTGGCCTGGGTGCCCTTGCCGGCACCGGGGGGACCGAGGAGGACGAGACGACTCATCGCAAGAACCCTTCGTAGTTGCGCTGCTGGAGCTGGGACTCGATCTGCTTCACCGTCTCGAGCCCGACCCCGACGATGATCAGGATCGACGTGCCCCCGAAGGGGAAGTTGGAGTTGGCATTGAACGCCACCAGCGCGATCAGGGGAAGCAGCGAGACGAGCCCCAGGTAGAGCGAGCCGGGCAGGGTGATGCGCGTGAGGATGTAGTCGAGGTACTCGGCGGTGGGCCGGCCGGCGCGCACGCCGGGGATGAAGCCGCCGTACTTGCGCATGTTCTCGGCGACCTCGTCCGGGTTGAACGTGATCGCGACGTAGAAGTACGCGAAGAAGATGATCAGCAGGAAGTACGTGATCATGTAGACCGGGTGGTCACCCGTCACCAGGTGCTCGTTGATCCACACGACCCACCCGGCGTTCTGGTCGCTGAACTGACCCACCAGCGCCGGCAGGTACAGCAGCGACGAGGCGAAGATGATCGGGATGACCCCGGCCATGTTGACCTTCAGCGGGATGTAGGTGGAGCTGCCCCCGTACATGCGCCGGCCGATCATCCGCTTGGCGTACTGCACGGGCACGCGGCGCTGGGACTGCTCGACGGCGACGACGGCGGCGATGACGACGAGCCCCATGAGGAGCACCGCGGCGAAGGTGAGGGCACCCTGCTCGCGCTGGATGGCCCACAGCGACGTGGGGAACCCGGCGGCGATCTGGGTGAAGATCAGCAGGGACATGCCGTTGCCGACGCCGCGCTCGGTGACGAGCTCACCGAGCCACATGATGAGCCCCGTGCCGGCGGTCATGGTCATGACCATGAGGACGATGGCGGGGATGCTCTGGTCGGGCACCACCTCGGCGTTGCAGGCGGTGCCGAACAGGCGCGAGGGCTCCCGCGCGATCGTCACGTACGTCGTCGACTGCAGGATCGCCAGGGCGATCGTGAGGTACCGGGTGTACTGGGTCAGCTTGGTCGTGCCCTGCTGCCCCTCCTTCTTCAGCGCCTCGAAGCGCGGGATCACCACGGTGAGCAACTGGATGATGATGCTCGCCGTGATGTACGGCATGATCCCGAGCGCGAAGATGCTCAGCTGGAGCAGCGCGCCGCCGGAGAAGAGGTTGACCAGGCCCAGCAGGTCGTTCCCGGACTCGGCCAGCGCGATGCACTGCTGCACCGCGCCGTAGTCGACGCCGGGCGTGGGCACGAACGACCCCACCCGGACCAGCACGATGATGCCGAGCGTGAAGAGCAGCTTGCGGCGCAGGTCCGGCGTGCGGAACGCGCGGGCCAATGCGGTGAGCACGTGAACCTCCTGCGCCACCGCTGCCCGGCGGGGCGCGGCGGGTGGACTTCGTGGACGGACTTGCGGAGGACCTGCCGGGTCGGCGCGCACAGCGCGCGTCTCCCCGAGCACCCTACAGTCCCCCACAACGCGCACACGGCGGTAGCGGGCGATCACTCGCCGCTACCGCCGTGTGCGGTGTGGAACCGGTGGAGCTGTGGGGCCGGAGCCTCAGGCGGCGGTCGTCGTCCCGCCGGCCGCCGCGATCTTCTCGGCCGCCGAGGTGGAGAACTTGTCCGCGGTCACCTGCAGGGCAACGGCGATCTCACCGGTGCCCAGCACCTTGACGGGCTGGCCCTTGCGGACGGCGCCCTTGGCGACGAGGTCCTCGACCGTGACCGCGCCACCCTCGGGGTAGAGGGAGGCCAGCTTGTCGAGGTTGACCACCTGGTACTCGACGCGGAACGGGTTCTTGAACCCGCGCAGCTTCGGCAGTCGCATGTGCAGGGGCATCTGGCCGCCCTCGAAGGCCTCCGGCACCTGGTAGCGGGCCTTCGTGCCCTTGGTGCCGCGGCCGGCGGTCTTGCCCTTGCTGGCCTCACCGCGGCCGACGCGGGTCTTGGCGGTGTGCGACCCCGGTGCGGGGCGCAGGTGGTGCAGCTTCAGGACGTGCTCGCCCGGCTGGTTCGCCATGTCAGTCAACCTCCTCGACGGTCACGAGGTGAGCGACCGTCATGGCCATGCCGCGGAACTCCGGCTTGTCGTCCTTGACGACGCTCTGCCCGATCTTGTGCAGCCCGAGGCTGCGCAGGGTGTCCCGCTGGTTCTGCTTGCCACCGATGCCGGACTTCACCTGGGTGACCTTGATGCGACCCATCAGGCGCTCACCCCTTCGGCACGGGCGCGCAGCAGCGCGGCGGGGGCCACCTGGTCCACCGGCAGACCGCGGCGCGCCGCGACCTGCTCGGGACGCTCCAGGCCGCGCAGGGCCTCGATGGTCGCGTGCACGATGTTGATCGCGTTGTCGGAGCCGAGCGACTTCGACAGCACGTCGTGCACGCCCGCGCACTCCAGCACGGCGCGCACCGGGCCACCGGCGATGACGCCGGTACCCGGGGAAGCCGGGCGCAGCATGACCACGCCGGCCGCCTTCTCGCCCTGGATGGGGTGCGGGATGGTGCCCTGGATGCGCGGCACGCGGAAGAAGTTCTTCTTGGCCTCCTCGACGCCCTTGGCGATCGCCGCGGGCACCTCCTTGGCCTTGCCGTAGCCGACGCCGACGGTGCCGTCGCCGTCACCCACGACCACGAGGGCCGTGAAGCTGAAGCGACGGCCGCCCTTGACGACCTTGGCCACGCGGTTGATGGTCACCACGCGCTCGACGAAGTTGCCGCGGTCGCCCGCGTCGCCCCGCCCGCGCTGGTCGCGGCCGCCGTCGCGGCGGTCCCGACGGTCGTTGTTGCGGTTGTCGCCGCCGCCGGCCGCACCGGCGCCGGCGCCTCGGCGCTGGGGTCCAGGCATCAGACGTTCCTCATCTCATCGACAGTTCGGGTCATCACAGGGCGAGACCAGCCTCGCGGGCGCCGTCGGCGATCGCCGCGACACGCCCGGCGTACCGGTTGCCGCCGCGGTCGAAGACCACGGCCTCGATGCCGGCCGCCTTGGCCCGCTCGCCGACGAGGACGCCGACAGCCTTCGCCTTGGCCGACTTGTCGTCACCGCTGGCACGCAGGTCCGCCTCCATGGTCGAGGCCGACACGAGGGTGCGACCCGCCGCGTCGTCGATGACCTGCACGAAGACGTGTCGGGAGGAGCGGGTGACGACCAGGCGCGGGCGCACGGGGGTGCCCACGACCTTCTTGCGCACGCGGGTGTGGCGACGCTTGAGCGCAGCCGCCTTGCCCTTCTGAGTCCGCTGGGTGGAGAGAGCCATCGTCACTTACCCGCCTTTCCGACCTTGCGGCGGATCTGCTCGCCGGCGTAGCGCACGCCCTTGCCCTTGTACGGGTCGGGCTTGCGGAGCTTGCGGATGTTCGCAGCCACTTCGCCGACCTGCTGCTTGTCGATGCCGGACACCGAGAAGCGCGTGTTGTTCTCCACCACGAAGGTGATGCCCTCCGGGGCCTTGACGACCACCGGGTGGCTGTACCCGAGCGCGAACTCGAGGTCCGTGCCCCGGGCGGTCACGCGGTACCCGGTGCCGACGATCTCGAGGCGCTTCTCGTAGCCCTGCGTCACGCCCTGGACCATGTTGGCCAGCAGGGTGCGGGTGAGGCCGTGCAGCGCCCGCGAGGTGCGCTCGTCGTCGGGGCGGGCCACCTGCAGGGTGCCCTCCTCCGCGCGCTCCACCGTGATCGGCGAGGCGACGGTGTGCGTCAGCGTGCCCTTGGGGCCCTTGACCGTGACGGCGGGGCCGTCGATGGTCACGTCCACGCCCGCGGGGACGGGGATCGGGAGTCGACCGATGCGCGACATGAGTCCTCCTCCCTCACCAGACGTAGGCGAGGACTTCCCCACCCACGCCCTTCTTGTTGGCCTGCTTGTCGGTCAGGAGCCCGGAGGACGTGGACAGGATCGCCACGCCCAGGCCACCCAGCACGCGGGGCAGGTTGGTCGACTTCGCGTAGACCCGCAGACCCGGCTTGCTCACGCGGCGCAGGCCGGCGATCGCACGCTCGCGGTTGGGGCCGAACTTCAGGTCCAGCGTCAGCTTCTTGCCGACCTCGGCGTCCTCGACGGACCAGGAGGCGATGTAGCCCTCGGCCTGGAGGATCTCGGCGATGTGCGACTTCAGCTTGCTGTACGGCATGGAGACCGTGTCGTGGTACGCCGAGTTGGCGTTGCGCAGACGCGTCAACATGTCTGCGATGGGGTCGGTCATCGTCATCGGGCTCGTCCGCCCTTCCTCGCCGGGGTTTCCGCACCGCGGGGCGCGGTGCGGACCTTCGGCGTCGTCGTGATGTCGGTGGTCACCAGCTGCTCTTGGTCACACCGGGCAGCTCGCCACGGTGTGCCATCTCCCGCAGGCAGATGCGGCAGATGCCGAACTTGCGGAACACGGCGTGGGGCCGGCCGCAGCGCTGGCAACGGGTGTAGGCGCGGACAGCGAACTTCGGCTTGCGCGCGGCCTTGGTGATGAGAGCGGTCTTCGCCACGGTCAGTTCTCCTTGAACGGGAAGCCCAGCGCACGCAGCAGCGCACGGCCCTCCTCGTCGGTCTTGGCCGTCGTCACGACCGTGATGTCCATGCCGCGGACGCGGTCGATCTTGTCCTGATCGATCTCGTGGAACATCGACTGCTCGTTGAGGCCGAACGTGTAGTTGCCGTTGCCGTCGAACTGCTTGGGCGACAGGCCGCGGAAGTCGCGGATGCGCGGCAGCGCCAGCGACACGAGGCGGTCCAGGAACTCCCACATGCGGTCGCCGCGCAGCGTGGTGTGCGCACCGATCGGCATGCCCTCGCGCAGCTTGAACTGGGCGATCGACTTGCGGGCCTTCGTGATCTGCGGCTTCTGGCCGGTGATCACGGTCAGGTCACGCACCGCGCCGTCGATCAGCTTGGAGTCGCGGGCAGCCTCGCCGACGCCCATGTTCACCACGACCTTGACCAGGCCGGGGATCAGCATGACGTTGCCGTAGCCGAACTGCTCGTGCAGCTGACCCTTGATCTCGTCGCGGTAGCGCTGCTTCAGGCGGGGCAGCGGGCGGGCTTCAGTCTCAGTAGTCATCAGATGTCCTTGCCGGAGCGCTTGGCGACACGGATCCGGTTGGTCTTGGTGCGACCGTCGCGCTCGACCTGCTCGGTGCGGATGCCCACGCGGGTCGGCTTGCCCGACTCCGGGTCGACCAGCTGCACGTTGCTGATGTGGATCGGGGCCTCGCGGACCTCGATGCCGCCGGCGACGCCCGGGCGAGCCTTGGTGTGGCGCTTGATCTGGTTGACGCCCTCGACGAGCACGCGCTGCGTGTCGGCGAAGACCTCCAGGACCTTGCCCTGCTTGCCGAGGTCCGAGGTCTTGGTGCCGTCCTCGTTGCGACGACCACGCACGCGGGTGACGACCTGGACGAGGTCACCCTTCTTGATGCGGATCTTCCCCATGGTCAGAGCACCTCCGGAGCCAGCGAGATGATCCTCATGAACTTCTTCTCGCGCAGTTCACGACCGACGGGCCCGAAGATTCGGGTGCCGCGCGGGTCGCCGCCGTCGGCGCGGAGGATCACGGCCGCGTTCTCGTCGAAGCGGATGTAGGAACCGTCGGCGCGGCGACGTTCCTTCTTGGTGCGGACGATCACGGCCTTGACCACGTCGCCCTTCTTCACGTTGCCACCGGGGATCGCGTCCTTGACCGTGGCCACGATCACGTCACCGATGCCCGCGTAGCGGCGGCCGGAACCGCCGAGCACGCGAATGCACAGGATCTCCTTGGCACCCGTGTTGTCGGCGACCTTGAGCCGCGACTCCTGCTGGATCACTCTCTACTCCTTCGTCGCGCCGGTTCTCGACGCCCCGCGAGGGGGTGTCGAGCCTGGCCGAACGGACATGGGGTACGGGAGGCGGTGCGCACCTGCGCTCCGCCCGAGGTCACTTGGCGCGCTCGAGGACCTCGACGACGCGCCAGCGCTTGGTGGCGGACAGCGGCCGGGTCTCGGCGATGAGGACGAGGTCCCCCACGCCGGCGGTCGATGCCTCGTCGTGCGCCTTGACCTTGGTGGTGCGGCGGATGACCTTCGCGTAGAGCGGGTGCTTCACGCGGTCCTCGACCTCGACCACGACGGTCTTCTGCATCTTGTCGCTGACGACGTAACCGCGGCGCGTCTTGCGGTAGCCGCGCTCGCTCGTCGCGGCGGCGGCGGTCTGCTCGCTCACTCCGCGGCCTCCTTCGTGATCGGCGCCTCGGTGATGCCGAGCTCGCGCTCGCGCATCGTGGTGTAGATGCGGGAGATGTCCCGCTTGACGGCCCGCAGCCGGGAGTTGTTCTCCAGCTGCCCGGTCGCGGACTGGAAGCGCAGGTTGAACAGCTCCTCCTTGGCCTTCTTGAGCTCCTCGACCAGCTTCGCGTCCTCGAAGTCGCGCAGCTCGTCGGCACCCAGGCCCTTGGTCCCGATGGCCATCACTCACCACCCTCGCGGCGCACGATCTTGCACTTCACCGGCAGCTTGTGGATGGCGCGGGTCAGCGCCTCCGAAGCGACCTTCTCGTTGGGGAACGACAGCTCGAACATGACTCTTCCCGGCTTCACGTTCGCGATCCACCACTCCGGGGAGCCCTTGCCGGAACCCATGCGGGTCTCGGCCGGCTTCTTCGTGAGCGGGCGGTCCGGGTAGATGTTGATCCAGACCTTGCCGCCACGACGGATGTGGCGGGTGATGGCGATACGAGCCGACTCGATCTGCCGGTTGGTCACGTAGCCGCCTTCGACGGCCATGATCCCGTACTCGCCGAACGTGACGCGGGTGCCGCCGCTGGCCGCACCGCGCCGCGTGGGGTGGTGCTGCTTGCGGTGCTTGACTCGCCGTGGGATGAGCACGCCTCAGCCCTCCGTTCCGTTGCTGCCCTTGCCGGTCACCGGCTCGCTCGCCGCGGTCCCGGTCGGGGCGCTGCCACCGGCAGCGGCCTCGGCCACGGGTGCGCTGGTCGCGTCCTGCGTGGGACGGGGACGACGGCCGCCGCGCTCACCGCGGTCACCGCGCTCCCCGCGACGCGGGGCGCGCGGGGCGGCGGCCTGCGACTGGGCGAGCTCACGGCTGGTGACGTCACCGTGGTAGATCCAGACCTTCACACCGATGCGGCCGAAGGTCGTGCGGGCCTCGTAGAAGCCGTAGTCGATGTTCGCGCGCAGCGTGTGCAGCGGCACGCGCCCCTCGCGGTAGAACTCCGAGCGGCTCATCTCGGCGCCGCCCAGGCGGCCGGCGCACTGCACGCGGATGCCCTTGGCGCCGGAGCGCAGGGACGTCTGCATGCCCTTGCGCATGGCACGGCGGAACGACACGCGGCTGGCGAGCTGCTCGGCGATGCCCTGCGCGACGAGCTGAGCGTCGATCTCGGGGTTCTTGACCTCGAGGATGTTCAGCTGCACCTGCTTGCCGGTCAGCTTCTCCAGCTCACCGCGGATGCGGTCGGCCTCCGCACCGCGACGGCCGATGACGATGCCCGGCCGGGCGGTGTGGATGTCGACGCGCACGCGGTCGCGGGTGCGCTCGATCTCGACCTTGGAGATGCCGGCCCGCTCCATGCCCTTCGACATGAGGCGGCGGATCGCGACGTCCTCCTTGACGTAGTCGGCGTAGCGCTGACCCGTCTTGGTGGAGTCCGCGAACCAGCGGCTCTTGTGATCGGTGGTGATGCCCAGTCGGAACCCGTGCGGGTTGACCTTCTGTCCCACTAGCGGGTCCTCCTCGTCTTCTTGGCGCCGGCGACTGCGGGGGCGACGACCACCGTGATGTGGCTGGTGCGCTTCAGGATGCGTCCCGCGCGGCCCTGGGCGCGGGGACGGAAGCGCTTCATCGTGGGGCCTTCGTCGACGTGGATCGCCTTGACCACGTAGTCGTTCGGGTCGAACGCCTCAGAGTGCTTGTCCGCGAGGAACTTCGCGTTCGCGATGGCGCTCTCGACGAGCTTGCGCACCGGCTCGGCCGCCGACTGCGGGGCGAACGAGAGCACGGCGACGGCCTCGGTGGCCTGCTTGCCCCGGACGAGGTCGACGACTCGGCGCGCCTTCTGGGGCGTGACGCGGAGGTACCGCGTCTGCGCCTTGGCTTCCATCCCTGTCCTGCCTTCTGGTCTCAGTTCGTGACTTCGTTGCACTGAACCGCGGGGCTCAGCGACGACGACCCTTGCGGTCGTCCTTCTCGTGGCCCTTGAACGTCCGCGTGGGCGCGAACTCGCCGAGCTTGTGCCCCACCATCGCCTCGGTGACGAAGACGGGGACGTGCTTGCGGCCGTCGTGCACCGCGAACGTGTGACCCAGGAAGTCCGGCGTGATGACCGAACGGCGGGACCAGGTCCGGATGACGTTGTGCGTGCCGGCCTCGTTCTGCGAGTCCACCTTCTTCTGCAGGTGGTCGTCGACGAACGGGCCCTTCTTCAAGCTGCGAGGCATGGTGGCCTGGACTCCCTATCAGCGCTTCTTGCCGGTGCGGCGACGACGGACGATGAGCTTGTCGCTCTCCTTGCCCGGACGCCGCGTGCGGCCCTCAGGCTGACCCCAGGGGCTGACGGGGTGACGGCCACCGGACGTCTTGCCCTCACCACCACCGTGCGGGTGGTCGATCGGGTTCATGGCCACACCGCGGACGGTCGGGCGCTTGCCCTTCCAGCGCATGCGGCCGGCCTTGCCCCAGTTGATGTTCGACTGCTCGGCGTTGCCGACCTCGCCGACCGTCGCGCGGCAGCGGACGTCGACGTAGCGGATCTCGCCGGAGGGCATGCGCAGCTGGGCGAAGCGACCCTCGCGGGCCACGAGCTGCACGCTGGCGCCCGCGGACCGGGCGATCTTGGCGCCGCCGCCGGGGCGCAGCTCGATGGCGTGGACCACCGTGCCGACCGGGATGTTGCGCAGCGGCAGGTTGTTGCCGGGCTTGATGTCGGCCGTGGGGCCGTTCTCGATCCGGTCGCCCTGCTTCAGGCGGCTCGGGGCGATGATGTAGCGCTTCTCGCCGTCCACGTAGTGGAGCAGCGCGATGCGCGCGGTGCGGTTGGGGTCGTACTCGATGTGCGCGACCTTCGCCGGCACGCCGTCCTTGTCATTGCGACGGAAGTCGATGACGCGGTAGGCGCGCTTGTGGCCGCCGCCGATGTGGCGGGTGGTGATGCGCCCGGTGGAGTTGCGGCCACCGGACTTGGTCAGCGGGCGGACGAGCGACTTCTCCGGCTCGCTCCGCGTGACCTCGACGAAGTCGGCGACGGACGAGCCGCGGCGGCCCGGCGTCGTCGGCTTGTACTTGCGGATTCCCATTGCGTCGTTCCTCGGGTTCGAAGGTGTCTACGGCAGTCGTGCGAGCCCCGTGGGCTCAGGCGACCGAGCCGCCGAAGATGTCGATCGTGCCCTCGCGCAACGTCACGATGGCCCGCTTGGTGTCCTTGCGCTTGCCCGTGCCGTACCGGGTGCGCCGGCTCTTGCCCTGCCGGTTGGCGGTGTTCACCGCGGAGACCTTCACGCCGAAGACCCGCTCGACCGCGATCTTGATCTCGGTCTTGTTGGCGGCCGGGTCCACGATGAACGTGTACTTGCCCTCGTCGATGAGCCCGTAGCTCTTCTCCGAGACGACCGGCGCGATGAGGATGTCGCGCGGGTCCTTCTGGGTTCCGCCGAGCGCGCTCACAGGGTGCTCCCTTCCGACTCCGCAGCCACCGCGGTCGCGCTGCGACCCTTCGGCGGGCCCGCGACGAAGGCGTCCAGCGCCGCGCGGGTGAAGACGACGTCGTCGCTCTTCACGACGTCGTAGGTGTTCAGCTGGTCGGCGGGCAGGACGTGCACGCCGGCGATGTTGCGCAGGCTCTTGGCCGACACCTCGTCGTCGCGGGTCAGGACGACCAGCACGTTCTTGCGGCCGGACAGCGTCGACAGGAGCTTGACGGCCGTCTTCGTCGAGGGGGCGTCGCCGATGGCCATGCCCTCCACGACGTGCAGGCGCTCGTGGCGCACCCGGTCGGACAGGGCACCGCGCAGAGCGGCGGCCTTCATCTTCTTGGGGGTGCGCTGCGAGTAGTCGCGGGGCTGGGGGCCGTGCACGGTGCCACCGCCGGTGAACTGCGGGGCGCGCAGCGAGCCCTGGCGCGCGCGGCCGGTGCCCTTCTGCTTGTACGGCTTCTTGCCGCCGCCGCGGACTTCGCCGCGGGTCTTGGTGGCGTGGGTGCCCTGGCGCGCGGCGGCCAGCTGGGCCGTCACGACCTGGTGGATCAGCGCCACGTTCACCTGGCGGCCGAAGTCGGTCGCGGGCAGCTCGACGGTGCCGTTGGTACCGCCGTCGGCGGTGCGCAGCGGGACGGCGATGGCCTCAGTCGTCGTGGTCATGTGCTCAGGCCTCCTTCACGCGCGCCTTGGCGGCGGTCTTGACGAGCACGAGGCCGCCGCGGGGGCCGGGCACAGCGCCCGTGATGAGCAGCAGGCCCTTCTCCGCGTCGACGGCGTGCACGGTCAGGTTCTGGGTGGTCTGGCGCGCGGCACCCATGCGGCCGGCCATGCGCAGGCCCTTGAAGACGCGACCGGGGGTGGCGCACCCGCCGATGGACCCCGGCTTGCGGTGGTTGCGGTGCGCACCGTGGGAGGCGCCCACGCCGGCGAAGCCGTGACGCTTCATGACACCGGCGAAGCCCTTGCCCTTGGTCGTGCCGACCACGTCGACGGTGGTGCCCGCGTCGAACACCTCGGCCGTGACCTCCTGGCCGGGCTCGTAGGACGCGGCGTCGTTGGTGCGCAGCTCGACCAGGTGGCGGCGCGGCGCGACACCGGCCTTCGCGAAGTGCCCGGCAGCCGGCTTGTTCGCCTTCCGCTGCGGGATCGCCGTGGCGGCGAGCTGGACGGCCTCGTAGCCGTCGGTGGTAGTGGTGCGGACCTGGGTCACGACGTTCGGCTCGACCTTGACGACCGTGACGGGGATGAGGCGGTTGGCCTCGTCCCACAGCTGCGTCATGCCGAGCTTGGTGCCGAGCACCCCTCGCACTTGCCTGTCGCTCATCGTGTGCAGTCCCTCAGAGCTTGATCTCGATGTCGACACCGGCCGGGAGGTCGAGACGCATGAGCGAGTCGACGGTCTTCGGCGTGGGGTCGATGATGTCGATGAGGCGCTTGTGCGTGCGCATCTCGAAGTGCTCGCGGCTGTCCTTGTACTTGTGCGGCGAGCGGATCACGCAGTAGACGTTCTTCTCGGTCGGCAGCGGCACGGGCCCGGCGACGGATGCACCGGTCCGGGTCACCGTGTCGACGATCTTGCGCGCCGAGCTGTCGATGACCTCGTGGTCGTAGGCCTTGAGCCTGATGCGGATCTTCTGTCCCGCCATGGCGTCGTCTGACTCTCTCTCTTCGTACCGCTACTGACTCGCGCGCGGCGCGGGGCCCCTCGTGGGGCCCCGACCCCCGAGGTCGGGCGTGTCGCGCTCTCGCACGTTCTGCACCCTCGCCCGGTTGCCCGGTGTGGTCCCTAGCCGTGGTCACCCACGGCGGTCGTCCTGTTCAGGTTGACCGTCCGCCGCCCGTACGAGACGTTCGACGTTCGCGGCCGCCGGCCACCGGGCGGGATGACCCGCGGCGGCACAGCAACCCCGATAGTCTGCCAGACAGCACCCCACCTTGGCGAATCGGGCCGCGCGCTCGGAGGACATCCGGGGGTACCCGCCGGCGGCGGGACCCCTCACGACGGAGGGGCGGGCCCAGGTGGACCCGCCCCTCCGCGCAGGGAGCGATCCGGCGGGGACGCTCGCGCTCCCCCGCCGGCTCAGCTCACTTGATGATCTTCGTGACCCGACCGGCGCCGACGGTGCGGCCACCCTCACGGATCGCGAACTTCAGGCCCTCTTCCATGGCGATGGGCTGGATGAGGTCGACCTTCATCTCGGTGTTGTCACCGGGCATGACCATCTCGGTGCCCTCGGGCAGCGAGACGACGCCGGTGACGTCGGTCGTCCGGAAGTAGAACTGCGGACGGTAGTTGTTGTAGAAGGGCGTGTGACGGCCACCCTCGTCCTTGGACAGGATGTAGGCCTGGCCCTCGAACTCGGTGTGCGGCGTGATGCTGCCGGGCTTCACGACGACCTGGCCGCGCTCGACGTCATCGCGCTTGAGGCCACGCAGGAGCAGGGCGGCGTTGTCGCCGGCCTGGCCGGTGTCCAGCATCTTGTTGAACATCTCGATGCTGGTCACGGTGGTCTTGGTCGACGTGGGGCGGATGCCGACGACCTCCACCTCCTGGTTGACGTTCAGCACACCGCGCTCGATGCGGCCGGTCACCACGGTGCCGCGGCCGGTGATCGTGAAGACGTCCTCGATCGGCATGAGGAACGGCTGGTCGACCGCACGCTGGGGCTCGGGGATCGCGGTGTCGACCGCGTTCATGAGCTCCATGAGCTTGTCGCCCCACTCGGCGTCGCCCTCGAGGGCCTTCAGGGCGGAGACGCGCACGACGGGGACGTCGTCGCCCGGGAACTCGTAGGACGAGAGGAGCTCACGCACCTCCATCTCGACGAGCTCGAGGAGCTCCTCGTCCTCCACCATGTCGGCCTTGTTCAGCGCGACGACGATGTAGGGGACGCCGACCTGGCGGGCCAGGATGACGTGCTCCTTGGTCTGCGGCATCGGGCCGTCGGTCGCCGCGACCACCAGGATGGCGCCGTCCATCTGCGCCGCACCGGTGATCATGTTCTTGATGTAGTCCGCGTGACCCGGGCAGTCGACGTGCGCGTAGTGGCGCGCCTCGGTCTGGTACTCGACGTGCGCGATCGAGATCGTGATGCCGCGCTGACGCTCCTCAGGAGCCTTGTCGATCTGGTCGAAGGCCGAGGCCTGGTTCAGCTCCGGGTACTTGTCGTGCAGCACGCGGGTGATCGCCGCCGTCAGCGTCGTCTTCCCGTGGTCGATGTGACCGATCGTGCCGATGTTGACGTGCGGCTTAGTCCGCTCGAACTTCGCCTTCGCCACTGGGGGTCCTCCTCGGACTGTCGCTTCTTCCCCGACCCGAGGATCGGGCGGGTGGGTGGGTGGCCGGCCGACCGTGCTCGGTGACCGACGTCGTGCCGGTGGGGGGTGTGGCCCCCCACCGGCTCCCGGGGTGCTTACTCCCCGCGGACCTTCTTCACGATCTCCTCGGCCACGTTCCGGGGAACCTCGGAGTAGTTCGAGAACTGCATCGAGTAGACCGCACGGCCCTGCGTCTTCGACCGCAGATCGCCGACGTAGCCGAACATCTCCGACAGCGGAACGGTCGCCTTGACGAGCTTGGCCCCGCTGACGTCCTCCATGGACTCGATCTGCCCACGGCGGGAGTTCAGGTCGCCGATGACGTCACCCATGTAGTCCGCGGGCGTACGCACCTCGACGGCCATGACGGGCTCGAGCAGCACCGGGTCGGCGCGCTTGACGGCCTCCTTGAGGACCATCGAGCCCGCGATCTTGAACGCCATCTCGGAGGAGTCGACGTCGTGCGCCGCGCCGTCCAGGAGGCTGGCCTTGATGCCCACCAGCGGGTAGCCCGCGACGACACCGAGCTGCATGGCGTCCTGGATGCCGGCGTCCACCGAGGGGATGTACTCGCGCGGGACGCGGCCACCGGTGACCTTGTTCTCGAACTCGTAGAACTGCCCGTCGGAGGTGTCCAGCGGCTCGATGGTGACCTGCACCTTCGCGTACTGCCCCGACCCACCCGTCTGCTTCTTGTGGGTGTAGTCCATCTTCTCGACCGCGCGGCGGATGGTCTCGCGGTAGGCCACCTGCGGCTTGCCGACGTTGGCCTCGACCTTGAACTCGCGCTTCATGCGGTCGACGAGGATGTCGAGGTGGAGCTCGCCCATCCCCTTGATGATGGTCTGACCGGTCTCCTGGTCGAGCTCGACCTGGAAGGTGGGGTCCTCCTCGGCCAGGCGCTGGATCGCGGTGCCCAGCTTCTCCTGGTCGCCCTTCGTCTTGGGCTCGATGGCCACGGAGATGACGGGCTCGGGGAAGGTCATCGACTCGAGGACGACCTGCTGCGCCGGGTCGGACAGCGTGTCGCCCGTCGTGGTCTCCTTCAGGCCGATCATCGCGTAGATGTGGCCCGCGCGAGCCTCGTCGACCGGGTTCTCCTTGTTGGAGTGCATCTGGAAGAGCTTCCCGATGCGCTCCTTCTTGCCCTTGGTCGAGTTCACGACCTGCGAGCCGGCGGCGATGCGCCCGGAGTACACGCGCACGTAGGTCAGCTTCCCGAAGAACGGGTGCGCGGCGATCTTGAAGGCGAGGGCCGAGAAGGGCTCCTCGACGTCCGGCTTGCGGGTGATCTCGACCGACTCGTCGCCGACCTTGTGACCGACCATCGGCTTCACGTCCAGCGGCGAGGGCAGGTAGTCCAGCACCGCGTCGAGCATGGGCTGCACGCCCTTGTTCTTGAACGCGGACCCGCAGAAGACCGGGTAGACCTCGCTGTTGATCGTCAGCTTGCGGACGCCGACCTTGATCTCCTCGGGAGTCAGGTCCTCGCCGCCCAGGTACTTCTCCAGCAGCGCCTCGTCGGTCTCCGCGACGCGCTCGACGAGCTTCTGGCGGTACTCGTCGGCCTGCTCCTGCAGCTCCGCGGGGATGGGGCCCTTCTCGTACGCCTCCCCCTTGGCCGCGTCCGCGCTCCAGGTGAGGGCGCGCATGTAGACGAGGTCGATGACGCCCTGGAAGTCGTTCTCCGCGCCGATCGGGATCTGCATCACGAGGGGCTCGGCACCCAGACGATCGATGATCGTCTTCACGGTGAAGAAGAAGTCGGCCCCGAGCTTGTCCATCTTGTTGACGAAGCAGATGCGGGGGACGTCGTACTTGTCCGCCTGCCGCCACACCGTCTCGGACTGGGGCTCGACCCCCTCCTTGCCGTCGAAGACGGCGACCGCGCCGTCGAGGACGCGCAGCGACCGCTCGACCTCGACCGTGAAGTCGACGTGGCCGGGCGTGTCGATGATGTTGATCTGGGTGCCCTCCCAGAAGCAGGTGGTGGCGGCGGAGGTGATGGTGATCCCCCGCTCCTGCTCCTGCTCCATCCAGTCCATCGTCGCCGCGCCGTCGTGGACCTCGCCGATCTTGTAGTTGATCCCCGTGTAGAAGAGGATCCGCTCGGTCGTCGTGGTCTTGCCGGCGTCGATGTGGGCCATGATGCCGATGTTGCGGACCTTGGTCAGGTCCGTCAGCACGTCCTGTGCCACGGTTTACTGCCTCTTCCCTGGGATCGAGGGGGTGAGTCGGCGAGGTGCCGCTGGGGTCACCAGCGGTAGTGCGCGAAGGCCCGGTTCGACTCGGCCATCTTGTGGGTGTCCTCACGGCGCTTCACCGCGGCACCGAGGCCGTTCGAGGCGTCGAGGATCTCGTTGAGCAGGCGCTCGGTCATGGTCTTCTCGCGACGCTGACGGGCGTAGCCGACGAGCCAGCGCAGGGCGAGGGTGGTGGAGCGGCTGGGACGCACCTCGATCGGCACCTGGTAGGTCGACCCGCCGACACGGCGGGAACGGACCTCGAGGGCCGGCTTGACGTTGTCCAGCGCGCGCTTGAGCACGACGACCGGGTCGTTGCCCGTCTTGGCGCGGGCACCCTCGAGGGCGCCGTAGACGATCGACTCCGCGACGGACTTCTTGCCGTCCAGGAGGATCTTGTTGACGAGCTGCGTCACCAGCGGGGACTGGTAGACGGGGTCCACCACGAGGGGACGCTTGGGGGCGGGGCCCTTGCGCGGCATCAGCTCTTCTCCTTCTTCGCGCCGTAGCGGCTGCGCGCCTGCTTGCGGTTCTTCACGCCCTGCGTGTCGAGGGAACCGCGGACGATCTTGTAGCGGACACCGGGGAGGTCCTTCACGCGACCGCCGCGCACCAGGACCATCGAGTGCTCCTGGAGGTTGTGGCCCACACCGGGGATGTAGGCGGTGACCTCGATGCCGCTGGTGAGCTTCACGCGCGCGACCTTGCGCAGCGCGGAGTTGGGCTTCTTGGGGGTCGTCGTGTACACGCGCGTGCACACGCCGCGCCGCTGCGGGCTGCCCTTCAGGGCGGGCGTCTTGGTCTTGACGACCTTGTCCTCCCGGCCCTTGCGGACCAGCTGCTGGATGGTGGGCACCCTGTCTCCGTCTGTCGATCTCGTTCGTCGGCTCTGCTGCTCGGGACGCGCTGCTCGTCGTGAGCCCGCGCTCGACTCCCCGCCGACCCACGAGGTCGGGCGTGTCGTTCGGTCGAGGGCCCGAGCCGGTGACGTCTTGTCACCTGATCGCGGGCACGCTCGTGTCAAGCGCACACGAGCCTACCCGCCGCAAATCAGGGGGTCAAAACGAGGCCCCCGGGCGGTGGGGAGCGCGGGTGCGCCGCCGGACCGGCGGCGCCTCCGCGCGGCGCCGCCCCGCTCCCCCGCCGCNGCGGGGGGACGGGGCGGCGCGGAGGCGGTCAGCGGAAGTCGCTGCTGCCGTAGTCGAACTCCTCCAGCGGGACGGCCTGGCCGGAGCCCACGCCGAACTGCGCGTAGTCGACCTCGTCGTAGCCGGGCACCGAGTACATCTGCGCCTTGGCCTCCTCGGTCGGCTCGACCCGGATGTTCCGGTAACGGGGCAGACCCGTGCCGGCCGGGATGAGCTTGCCGATGATGACGTTCTCCTTCAGGCCGAGGAGCGGGTCGCTCTTGCCCTCCATGGCCGCGTTGGTCAGCACCCGCGTCGTCTCCTGGAAGGAGGCCGCGGACAGCCACGAGTCCGTCGCGAGCGACGCCTTCGTGATGCCCATCAGCTCCGGGCGGCCGGAGGACGGCTGCCCGCCCTCCGCCATGACCCGGCGGTTCTCCTCCTCGAAGCGCGCGCGCTCCACCAGCTCACCGGGCAGCAGCTCGGAGCCGTTCTGCTCGATGATCGTCACCCGCTTGAGCATCTGGCGGACGATGACCTCGATGTGCTTGTCGTGGATCGACACGCCCTGGGAGCGGTAGACCTCCTGCACCTCGTCGACCAGGTGCATCTGCACCCGGCGCGGGCCGAGGATGCGCAGGATCTGCTTCGGGTCGACCGCGCCCTGGACGAGCTTCTGCCCGACCTCGACGTGCTGGCCCTCCTCCACCAGCAGGCGCTGGCGGCGGGTGACCGGGTAGGCGATCTCCTCGGACCCGTCGTCGGGGACGACGACGATCGAGCGGCCCTTGTCGGTCTCGTCCACGCGGACCCGGCCGGGCACCTCGGTGATCGGCGCGTTCCCCTTGGGGGTGCGGGCCTCGAAGAGCTCCACCACGCGCGGCAGGCCGTGCGTGATGTCGCCGGACTCCGAGGCGGCACCACCGGTGTGGAAGGTGCGCATCGTCAGCTGCGTACCCGGCTCGCCGATCGACTGCGCCGCCACGATGCCGACCGCTTCGCCGATGTCGACGAGCTTGCCGCTGGCCAGCGAGCGGCCGTAGCAGCGGGCGCAGGTGCCGACCCGGGACTCGCAGGTGAGCACCGAGCGGACCTTCACCGACTCCACGCCGCGACCGACCAGCTCGTCGATGACGACGTCGCCGAGGTCGGCGCCGGCGGCCAGGGCCACCTCGTCACCGACCATCACGTCGGTGGCCAGCGTCCGGGCGTACACGCTCGTCTCGACGTCGTCGTGACGGCGCAGCGACCCGTCCGCGTTGCGCTCCGCGATCGGCATCTCCAGGCCGCGGCGGGTGCCGCAGTCGTCCTCGCGCACGATGACGTCCTGGGAGACGTCGACGAGGCGACGGGTGAGGTAGCCGGAGTCGGCGGTCCGCAGCGCGGTGTCCGCCAGACCCTTGCGGGCGCCGTGCGTGGTGATGAAGAACTCACCCACGGTCAGGCCCTCGCGGAACGAGGCCTTGACCGGGCGGGGGATGATCTCGCCCTTCGGGTTCGCCATCAGACCGCGCATGCCGGCGAGCTGACGCATCTGCATCCAGTTGCCTCGCGCACCCGAGCTCACCATGCGGTGGATCGTGTTGTGCGTCGGCATCGCCTGCTCGAGGTCCTTGGCGACGTCGTTCGTGGCCTGCGTCCAGATCTCGATGAGCTCCTGACGGCGCTCGTCGTCGGTGATCAGACCGCGCTCGTACTGCTGCTGGACCTTCTCGGCCTTGGCCTCGTAGGTCTCGAGGATCGCCTGCTTGTTCGGCGGGGTGATCACGTCGGCGATGGAGACGGTGGTGCCCGAGCGGGTGGCCCAGTGGAAACCGGCCTCCTTCAGGGCGTCCAGCGTCGCCGCCACCTGGACCTTCGGGTAGCGCTCGGCGAGGTCGTTGACGATGGCCGACAGGCGCTTCTTGTCCACGACGTCGTTGACGTACTCGTAGTCCACCGGCAGCGCCTCGTTGAACAGCGCACGGCCCAGGGTGGTGTCGACGACGAGGTCGTCGCCGGCCTGCCACCCCTCGGGCAGGGTCATGTCCGGGGTCGGCACGACACCCGACAGGCGGATCCTGACCTTGGCGTTCAGGTTCATCTGCTTGGCGTCGAAGGCCATGATCGCCTCGGCGAGCGAGGAGAAGTGCCGGCCCACGCCGTCCACGTCGTCCCGGTCGGCGGTCAGGTGGTAGATGCCGATGATCATGTCCTGGGTGGGCATGGTCACCGGGCGGCCGTCCGCCGGCTTGAGGATGTTGTTGCTGGACAGCATGAGGATGCGGGCCTCGGCCTGCGCCTCCGCGCTCAGCGGCACGTGCACGGCCATCTGGTCACCGTCGAAGTCCGCGTTGAACGCGGTGCAGACGAGCGGGTGGATCTGGATGGCCTTGCCCTCGACCAGCTGCGGCTCGAACGCCTGGATGCCCAGGCGGTGCAGCGTGGGCGCGCGGTTGAGCAGCACCGGGTGCTCGGTGATGACCTCGGACAGGACGTCCCAGACCACCGGGCGGGCGCGCTCGACCATGCGCTTGGCCGACTTGATGTTCTGCGCGTGCGACAGGTCGACCAGCCGCTTCATGACGAACGGCTTGAACAGCTCCAGCGCCATCTGCTTGGGCAGACCGCACTGGTGCAGCTTCAGCTGCGGGCCGACGACGATGACCGAGCGGCCCGAGTAGTCGACGCGCTTGCCCAGCAGGTTCTGGCGGAACCGGCCCTGCTTGCCCTTGAGCATGTCGGACAGCGACTTCAGCGGGCGGTTGCCCGGGCCCGTCACCGGCCGGCCGCGGCGGCCGTTGTCGAACAGCGCGTCGACGGCCTCCTGCAGCATGCGCTTCTCGTTGTTCACGATGATCTCGGGCGCACCGAGGTCCAGCAGCCGCTTGAGGCGGTTGTTGCGGTTGATGACCCGGCGGTACAGGTCGTTCAGGTCGCTGGTGGCGAAGCGGCCACCGTCCAGCTGGACCATCGGTCGCAGGTCCGGCGGGATGACCGGGACGCAGTCCAGGACCATGCCCTCGGGCGAGTTGCGCGTGGTCAGGAACGCGGAGACGACCTTCAGGCGCTTCAGGGCGCGGGTCTTGCGCTGCCCCTTGCCCGTGGCGATCGTCTCGCGCAGCGACTCGGCCTCGGCGTCCAGGTCGAAGCTCTGCAGGCGCTTCTGCAGCGCCGCAGCACCCATGCCGCCCTCGAAGTACATGCCGAAGCGCTCGCGCATGGCGCGGTAGAGCACCTCGTCACCCTCGAGGTCCTGGACCTTGAGGGTGCGGAAGCGGTCCCACACCGCGGTCAGGCGGTCGATCTCGGCGTCGGCGCGCCGGCGGATCTGCGCCATCTCGCGCTCGGCGGACTCGCGCACCTTGCGGCGCACGTCCGACTTGGCGCCCTCGGCCTCGAGCTCGGCGAGGTCCTGCTCGAGCGTCTTGGCGCGGGCGTCCACGTCGGCGTCGCGACGGTTCTCCACCTCGCGCTTCTCGACCTCGATCTGCGCCTCGAGCGAGGAGTGGTCGCGCTGGCGGCCCTCCTCGTCGACCCACGTGATCATGTAGGCGGCGAAGTAGATGACCTTCTCGAGGTCCTTCGGCGCCAGGTCCAGGAGGTAGCCCAGGCGGCTCGGGACACCCTTGAAGTACCAGATGTGCGTGACGGGCGCGGCCAGCTCGATGTGGCCCATGCGTTCACGGCGCACCTTGGCGCGCGTGACCTCCACGCCGCAGCGCTCGCAGATGATGCCCTTGAAGCGGACGCGCTTGTACTTGCCGCAGTAGCACTCCCAGTCCCGGGTGGGACCGAAGATCTTCTCGCAGAAGAGCCCGTCCTTCTCCGGCTTCAGGGTGCGGTAGTTGATGGTCTCCGGCTTCTTGACCTCACCGTGCGACCACGTGCGGATGTCGTCCGCAGTAGCCAGCCCGATGCGCAGCTCGTCGAAGAAGTTGACGTCGAGCAACGTGATCTTCTTTCTGTCGTTTCCTGAGGTCTGACTAGTCCGTGGGACTCAGCGGTCCCGTTGGCCGGCGGTGGCGGGCCGGGGGTGCTCCCCCGGCCCGCACCCGTCAGACCTCTTCGACGCTGCTCGGCTCGCGCCGAGCCAGGTCGATGCCCAGCTCCTCGGCCGCCCGGAAGACGTCCTCGTCGCTGTCGCGCATCTCGATGGCCATGCCGTCGGAGGACAGGACCTCGACGTTCAGGCAGAGCGACTGCATCTCCTTGATGAGCACCTTGAAGGACTCGGGGATGCCCGGCTCGGGGATGTTCTCGCCCTTGACGATCGCCTCGTAGACCTTCACGCGGCCCAGGACGTCGTCGGACTTGATGGTCAGCAGCTCCTGCAGGGCGTAGGCGGCGCCGTACGCCTCCAGCGCCCACACCTCCATCTCGCCGAAGCGCTGACCGCCGAACTGCGCCTTACCACCGAGCGGCTGCTGGGTGATCATCGAGTACGGGCCGGTCGAGCGGGCGTGGATCTTGTCGTCGACCAGGTGGTGCAGCTTCAGGATGTACATGTAGCCGACCGCGACCGGGTCCGGGAACGGCTCACCGGAACGGCCGTCGAACAGCCGGGCCTTGCCGTCGCCCTGCACCAGCCGGTCGCCGTCGCGGGTCGGCAGCGTGGAGTCGAGCAGCCCGGTGATCTCCTCCTCGCGCGCACCGTCGAAGACGGGCGACGCGATGCGGGAGCCGGCCGGCGCCTCGCGGATCTCCTCCGGGATGAGCTTCGCCCAGTCCGGCTGCCCCTCGACCTGCCAGCCGCGCGAGGCGATCCAGCCCAGGTGCAGCTCCAGGACCTGCCCGACGTTCATCCGGCTCGGCACGCCGAGCGGGTTGAGGATGACGTCGACCGGGGTGCCGTCCTCGAGGAACGGCATGTCCTCCACGGGCAGGATCTTGGAGATGACGCCCTTGTTGCCGTGGCGGCCGGCGAGCTTGTCACCGTCGGTGATCTTGCGCTTGTTCGCGACGTAGACGCGCACCAGCTGGTTCACGCCCGGGGGCAGCTCGTCACCCTCGTCGCGGTCGAAGACCTTCACCCCGATGACCGTGCCGGTCTCGCCGTGGGGGACCTTCAGGGAGGTGTCGCGCACCTCGCGCGCCTTCTCGCCGAAGATGGCGCGCAGCAGGCGCTCCTCCGGGGTCAGCTCGGTCTCGCCCTTGGGCGTGACCTTGCCGACGAGGAGGTCGCCGTCGCGGACCTCGGCGCCGATGCGGATGATGCCGCGCTCGTCGAGGTCGGCCAGCACGTCCTCCGCGACGTTGGGGATGTCGCGGGTGATCTCCTCCGGCCCCAGCTTGGTGTCGCGGGCGTCGACCTCGTGCTCCTCGATGTGGATCGAGGACAGGACGTCGTCCTGCACGAGGCGCTGCGACAGGATGATCGCGTCCTCGTAGTTGTGGCCCTCCCACGGCATGAACGCCACGAGCAGGTTGCGGCCCAGCGCCATCTCGCCGCCGTCGGTCGACGGCCCGTCGGCCAGCACGGTGCCGACCTCGACGCGGTCGCCCTCGCCGATGACCACGCGCTGGTTGTACGCGGTGCCGTGGTTCGAGCGGCGGAACTTGGCCACCCGGTAGGTGGTCGTGGTGCCGTCGTCGTTGGTCGTGGTCACCAGGTCCGCGGACACCTCGGTCGCCACGCCGGCCTTCTCGGCCACGACCACGTCACCGGCGTCGACGGCGGCGCGGAACTCCATGCCGGTGCCGACCAGCGGGGCCTCGGTCTTGACCAGCGGCACCGCCTGCCGCTGCATGTTGGAGCCCATGAGCGCGCGGTTGGCGTCGTCGTGCTCGAGGAACGGGATCATGGCGGTCGCGACGGAGACCATCTGCCGCGCCGCGACGTCCATGTAGTCGACCTCGGCGCGCGGGACGAACTCGGTCTCGCCGCCCTTGGCGCGCACCAGCACGCGGGCCTCGGCGAAGGTGCCGTCCGGGTTCAGCGGGGCGTTCGCCTGCGCGATGACGAAGGCGTCCTCCTCGTCGGCCGTCAGGTACTCGACCTCGTCGGAGACGACGCCGTCGACGATCTTGCGGTACGGCGTCTCGATGAAGCCGAACGGGTTGATGCGCCCGTACGACGACAGCGAGCCGATGAGGCCGATGTTCGGGCCCTCGGGGGTCTCGATGGGGCACATGCGGCCGTAGTGCGACGGGTGGACGTCACGGACCTCCATGCCGGCGCGGTCGCGGGCCAGACCACCGGGGCCCAGCGCCGACAGGCGGCGCTTGTGGGTCAGGCCCGCCAGCGGGTTGGTCTGGTCCATGAACTGCGACAGCTGGCTCGTCCCGAAGAACTCCTTGATGGAGGCCACGACGGGACGGATGTTGATGAGCGTCTGCGGCGTGATCGCCTCGACGTCCTGCGTCGTCATGCGCTCGCGCACGACGCGCTCCATCCGGGACAGGCCGGTGCGGACCTGGTTCTGGATGAGCTCGCCGACGCTGCGCAGGCGGCGGTTGCCGAAGTGGTCGATGTCGTCGACCTCGACGCGCACGTCGACCGGCTGGCCGTTCTTCACGCCCTGCATCGCGGTCTCGCCCGCGTGCAGCTTCACCAGGAACTTGATGGTGCGGACGATGTCGTCCACGGAGAGCACGCTGGAGGACAGCGGCTCCTCCATGCCGAGCTTCTTGTTCACCTTGTAGCGGCCGACCTTCGCCAGGTCGTAGCGCTTGGGGTTGAAGTAGAGGTTGTCGAGCAGGTTGCGCGCGGCCTCCTGCGTCGGCGGCTCGCCCGGGCGCAGCTTGCGGTAGATGTCCAGCAGCGCGTCCTCGACGCCGGAGGTGTGGTCCTTCTCCAGCGTGGCGATCATGGGCTCGTAGTCCGCGAACTCCTCGCGGATCTGCGACTCGCTCCAGCCGAGGGCCTTGAGCAGGACGGTCACCGACTGCTTGCGCTTGCGGTCGATGCGCACGCCGACGGTGTCGCGCTTGTCGATCTCGAACTCGAGCCACGCGCCGCGCGACGGGATGACCTTGGCGGTCCAGGTGTCGCGGTCGGAGGTCTTGTCCGGGACGCGCTCGAAGTACACGCCCGGGGAGCGCACGAGCTGCGAGACGACGACGCGCTCGGTGCCGTTGATCACGAAGGTGCCGCGGTCGGTCATGAGCGGGAAGTCGCCCATGAAGACCGTCTGGCTCTTGATCTCACCGGTGTTGCCGTTGATGAACTCCGCGGTGACGAACAGCGGAGCGGCGTAGGTGAGGTCGCGCTCCTTGCAGTCGTCCAGGGAGTACTTGGGCGGCTCGAAGCGGTGGTCGCGGAACGACAGCGACATGGAGCCGGAGAAGTCCTCGATCGGCGAGATCTCCTCGAAGATCTCCTCCAGGCCGGAGGTCATCGGCACGTCCAGACCGCCCTCGCGGGAGGCCGCGACGCGGTCCTGCCAGCGCTTGTTGCCGAGCAGCCAGTCGAAGCTGTCGGTCTGAAGCGCGAGGAGGTCGGGCACCTCAAGCGGTTCACGGATCTTGCCGAAGGAGTACCGTCCGGAGACGGTGAGGGCGGAGCTGTTGCCTGGTGCGGACGCTGTGCGCGAGGCGGCCAAGAGGGGTCCTTCCACGGGCCTGCGAACGTGACACGCGCTGACCTGCCCCACTCGGTCGTCCCACTGGTCGACGACCGGCCATATGACTGAAGGCAGCGCAAAACAGTAAGGTACCCCGCGAGGGCGTGACTGTCCAGCCCCGACCCGGGGCGCAGTCGACGCCTGCGCTCGGCCACGGACGACGACGGTGTCGCGCGAGGCGGAACGTGATGACAACCGCTGATGAGGATGGTCCCCCACCGCCCCCGCGTCAAGGCGATCCGGCCCGCTGTGGACGGCGTGTCGCGCGGGTACCCGTACCGAACGCACGAGGGGCGGCCGGACGGGNCCCCTCGCGGCGGTGTCCCGGGCCCGTTCAGGCCCGGGAGGGGGTCACTTGAGGGTGACGGTGGCGCCGGCGCCCTCGAGGGCGGCCTTGGCCTTCTCCGCGGCCTCCTTGTTGACCTTCTCGAGGACGGGCTTGGGGGCGCCGTCGACGAGGTCCTTGGCCTCCTTGAGGCCCAGGGAGGTCAGGCCGCGCACCTCCTTGATGACGCCGATCTTCTTGTCGCCGGCGGACTCGAGGATGACGTCGAACTCGTCCTTCTCCTCCTCGGCCGGGGCGGCAGCGCCACCACCGGCGCCGCCGGCAGCGGCCACGGCCACGGGGGCGGCGGCGGTGACGTCGAAGGTCTCCTCGAACTTCTTCACGAACTCGGAGAGCTCGATGAGCGTGAGCTCCTTGAACGCGTCGAGCAGCTCGTCGGTGCTGAGCTTCGCCATGGTGGCGGTCCTTCCTGTGTCTGGGGTGTGTCCGCGGGGGTGCGCCCGCGGGCGGGTGGGTGGACGGTGACCGGCGCCTCAGGCGGCGTCGGCGCCCGCCTGCTTCTCCCGCAGCGCTTCCACGGTGCGGACGGTCTTCGACAGCGGCGCCTGGAACAGGGCCGCGGCCTTGGCCTGGGACGCCTTGAGGACACCCGCGACCTTGGACAGGAGCACCTCGCGGGACTCCAGGTCGGCCAGAGCGGTGACGTCCTCGGCGCTGATCGCGCGGCCCTCGAGCAGGCCGCTCTTGACGACCAGCTGGGGGTTGGTCCTGGCGAAGTCACGCAGGCCCTTGGCCGCCTCCACCGGATCACCGGAGATGAAGGCGATCGCGGACGGGCCGGTCAGCTGACCCTCGAAGGCCGTGACACCGGCCTCCTTCGCCGCGATGCTGGCGAGCGTGTTCTTCAGGACCGCGTAGGTCGTGTCAGGACCCAGCGCCGTGCGCAGCTGCGTGAGCTGCGACACGGTCAACCCCCGGTACTCGGTGAGCACCGCAGCGTTGGACTCCTGGAACAGCGCCGTGATCTCCTTCACGGCCGCGACCTTCTCCGCCTTCGCCATGCGTGCCCTCCCTTCCTCGTCTCGGGGAGCCGGCCCGGGCCCGAACGTGCGAAACGCCCCGGCGCAGGAGCGCGGGGCGTCGGACCGGGCCCTGAGGAGGACCTGGGGAAGCTCTCACACCTGCGCGGGTCGCCCGTGCTCGGGACCTTCTGCCACCCCTCCGAACGGAGAGGGAAGCGACCGGCGGTCTTCGGTACGTGGTCAAGCCTACACGCCGTGAACCGGTGCTCCCGACCACCGCCGACAGCCCCCGGCGGGGACGGGAACGCCGCAGGGGCGGGGCCCCGGGAGGGACCCCGCCCCTGCGGACGGGCGTGCGGCGAGCGAGCGCCTCAGGCCGAGGCGGTCTCCTCGGTGAGGACGCGGGTCACCGCCGGGTCCACCGGGATGCCCGGGCCCATCGTCGTCGTGATGGTCGCCTTCTTCAGGTAGCGGCCCTTCGAGGACGACGGCTTCAGGCGCAGCACCTCGTCCAGCGCGGCGGCGTAGTTCTCCACCAGCTGGGCCTCGTCGAACGACACCTTGCCGATGACGAAGTGCAGGTTGGCGTGCTTGTCGGTGCGGAACTCGATCTTTCCGCCCTTGATCTCCGTGACGGCCTTGGCGACGTCCATGGTCACCGTGCCCGTCTTCGGGTTCGGCATCAGACCGCGCGGGCCCAGCACCTTGCCCAGGCGGCCGACCTTGCCCATGAGGTCGGGCGTCGCCACGGCGGCGTCGAAGTCGAGGCGGCCCTTGGCCACCTCGTCGATGAGCTCGTCGCCACCGACGATGTCGGCGCCGGCCGCCTCGGCCTGCGCGGCGCGCTCGCCGACGGCGAACACGAGCACGCGGGCGGTCTTGCCGGTGCCGTGCGGGAGGTTCACGGTGCCGCGGACCATCTGGTCGGCCTTGCGCGGGTCCACGCCCAGGCGGAAGGCGACCTCGACCGTGGCGTCGTACTTGGTGGTCGACGTCTCGCGGGCCAGCTTCACGGCCTCGGCGGGGACGTACAGGGCGTCCGCGTCGATCTTCTCGACGGCGGCGCGGTAGGCCTTGCTGCGCTTCACTGCTGCTCCTCTTGTCAGGGGTGAGGGTCGTGGTCGACGGGCCGCGCGGGGCCCTGCCACTGGGGGTGCGGCCGGCCCGGTGGGCCGGCCGCGGCGGGGAGGACGTCAGTCCGAGACGGTGATGCCCATCGACCGGGCGGTGCCGGCGATGATGCGGGCCGCCATGTCGACGTCCTTGGCGTTGAGGTCCTGCAGCTTCTGCTCGGCGATCTCGCGCACCTGGGCCTGCGTGAGGTTCGCGACCTTCGTGACGTGCGGCTCGCCGGAGCCCTTGGCGACGCCCGCGGCCTTCTTGATGAGCTCCGCGGCCGGCGGGGTCTTGGTGATGAAGGTGAACGAGCGGTCCTCGTAGACCGTGATCTCGACCGGGATCACGTTGCCGCGCTGGGCCTCGGTCTGCGCGTTGTACGCCTTGCAGAACTCCATGATGTTCACGCCGTGCTGACCGAGCGCGGGGCCGATCGGCGGTGCGGGCGTGGCCTGGCCCGCCTTGATCTGGAGCTTGATGAGGCCGGCGACCTTCTTCTTGGGGGGCATGCGCGATCCCTTCGAGTGCTGGGGGTGGCCGTATCGGTGCCCGCGGATCGGGCGACGACGGGTTGAGGCCGCCGTCCAGTGTACGCGCCGGCACGGGACCGGCGCGCACGACGAACGAGCCCCCCGCCGCGGGGGCAGGGGGCTCGCTCGGGCGCTCGGGGCGCCGTCAGATCTTGGCGACCTGGTTGAAGTTGAGCTCCACGGGCGTCTCGCGCCCGAAGATCGAGACCAGCACGGTGAGCTTCTGGCGGTCCGCGGAGATCTCGGAGACGGTCGCCGGCAGGGTCTCGAAGGGACCCTCCATGACCGTGACCGACTCGCCGATCTCGAACTCCACCGCCCGCGGCGCCGCCGCGGGTGCACCGTCGGCGGCGGGCGCACCCGACCCGGCCCCCTGCTTGGGCTTCTGCTGCAGCGCGGGCGCCAGCATCGAGAAGACCTCGTCGTTCGACAGCGGCACCGGCTGGTGCGTGTTGCCCACGAAGCCGGTCACACCCGGGGTGTGCCGCACGGCGCCCCACGACTCGTCGGTGAGGTCCATGCGCACCAGCACGTAACCGGGGATGCGCACCCGGCGGACGTTCTTGCGCTGGCCGTTCTTGACCTCGACGACCTCCTCCATGGGCACCTCGACCTGGAAGATGTAGTCCTCCATGTTGAGGCTGGTCATGCGGGTCTCGAGGTTGGTCTTCACGCGGTTCTCGTAGCCGGCGTAGCTGTGGATCACGAACCACTCGCCGGGCATGCGCCGCAGCTTCTTGCGGAACTCCTCGGCCTCGTCGACGTCCGCCTCCAGCTCGTCGACCTCACCCACCGGGTCGCCGTCGACCGGGCCCGCGGCACCGAGGTCGTGGGCCTCCTCGCCCTCGGGTGCGCCCACGGCGTCCGTCAGGGGCACGTCCGGGAGGTCCGCGGCCTGCTCGGCGGCGGCTTCCCCGTCGGCCTCCACCTCCGCGGCGACGTCCTCGGCGTCGTAGCCCGTCAGGGAGGCGTCCGCCTCGGCGCGCTCGTCCTCGTACGCACCCACCGGCACGGGCGAGGGCTCGGGCGCGGCGCTGAACACCTCGTCGCTGACCGGGCTGAACGACTCGTCGCCCTCGGGGCTGTCGCCGGTGCGCCGCTCGCCGAGCGAGGGACCCCACTGCTCCGACACGGTGCTGACCTGCTTCCTTCGGGATAGGGACTCCGCGCACCGCAGCGGTGCGCCGCCGTCCGTCAGGACCCGAACACCAGCAGGACGAGCTTGCCGATGCCGTAGTCCAGGACGGACACCAAGAGCATCATCACCGCGACGAACACCAGGACGACGCCCGTGTAGCTCAGCAGGTCGCGGCGCGTGGGCCAGACGACCTTGCGCAGCTCCTCGACGACCTGGCGCAGGAAGAGCAGGATCCCGCCGCGGCGCTTGGCCGCCGCGCGGTCCGCGGCCTTCGTCTCGCTCACGTCGACCTGCTCCCCACCGTCTGCCGGTGCTCCGGTGCTGACTCGCCTGGTGCTGCCCCGCTGCGCGCTGGGTTGCGGCGGGCGCGTCCCCGGGGGACGCGGGTGGTGCTCGCAGGGCAGGAGGGACTCGAACCCACAACCGCCGGTTTTGGAGACCGGTGCGCTACCAATTGCGCCACTGCCCTGAGCGGTTCGGCGACCCCGTGGGGCACGCTCCACCACGGCGGGACCAGCCCGCCGATCAGCACTCTAGGCGAGAACACGCCGCGGAGTCGAACCCGAACCCTCCCGGCCCCCGCCCGGAACCCGGCGCGTGGCGCGGACGAGCGTGCGGCGGCAGTGCCAGGATGGGAGCCGTGTCCGCTCCGAGCGCCCCCGCCCGCACCCGAGTGTCCGCCCGCGTCGCCGGCATCGCCGAGTCCGCGACCCTCGCCGTGGACGCGAAGGCCAAGGCGCTCAAGGCCGCCGGCCGGCCCGTCATCGGCTTCGGCGCCGGGGAGCCGGACTTCCCCACCCCGCCCGCGGTGGTCGAGGCCGCCGTGGCCGCCTGCACCGACCCGGCCAACCACCGCTACACCCCCGCCGGCGGCCTGCCCGCGCTGCGCGAGGCGATCGCCGCCAAGACGCTGCGCGACTCCGGCTACGAGGTCCCCCCGTCGCAGGTGCTCGTCACCAACGGCGGCAAGCAGGCCGTCTACGAGACCTTCGCGGCGCTGCTGGACCCGGGCGACGAGCTGCTGCTGCCCGCGCCCTACTGGACGACCTACCCCGAGGCGGCGCGCCTGGCCGGCGGCGTGCCCGTGGAGGTCTTCGCCGGGCTCGAGCAGGGCTACAAGGTCACCGTCGAGCAGCTGGAGGCCGCACGCACCCCGCGCACCAAGGTCCTGCTGTTCAACTCCCCCTCGAACCCGACCGGCGCGGTCTACTCCCCCGAGGAGGTCCGCGCGATCGGGCGCTGGGCCGACGAGCACGGCCTGTGGGTGGTCACCGACGAGATCTACGAGCACCTCGTCTACGACGGCGGGCGCGCGGCGTCGATGCCCGTGGAGGTGCCCGAGCTGGCCGAGCGCTGCGTGGTGCTCAACGGCGTGGCGAAGACGTACGCGATGACGGGCTGGCGGGTGGGCTGGCTGATCGGCCCGGCGGACGTGGTGAAGGGCGTGGGCAACCTGCAGTCCCACCTGACCTCCAACGTCGCCAACGTCTCCCAGCGCGCCGCGATCGCCGCGCTGTCCGGCGACCTGGACGCCGTGGCGACGATGCGCACCGCCTTCGACCGCCGCCGCCGGCGCATCACCGAGATGCTCTCCGCGATCGACGGCGTCGAGTGCCCGCTGCCGGAGGGGGCCTTCTACGCCTACCCCTCCGTCGAGGCGCTCATCGGCAGGACGCTGCGGGGCAGCGAGATCACCTCCTCGGCGCGCCTGGCCGAACTGATCCTCACGGAGGCCGAGGTGGCCGTCGTGCCGGGCGAGGCCTTCGGTCCCAGCGGCTTCCTGCGGCTGTCCTACGCCCTCGCCGACGCCGACCTCGAGGAGGGTGTGGGACGCGTCCAGCGGCTGCTCGCCGAGGTCGTGTGAGCGTCCCCGGCGGGGAGCGGGACCTCGGCGTCCTGCTACGCGGGCGGCGCCCGCGGCACCGGCGCCGCGCCCCTTCGACCGTCCCCGCCCACCGACCAGACGGTGACGTGCAGCACTGGCAGACTCACGCAGCGTGACGCGTTCGCTGGAGGCCCTGCCCAAGGCCCACCTGCACCTGCACTTCACCGGGTCGATGCGCACCAGCACGCTGCTGGAGCTGGCCGAGGCGCACGGGGTGCGCCTGCCCACGGCGCTGTCGGGGCAGCACATGGTGAACCTCTCCCCCGACGCGCGCGGCTGGTTCCGCTTCCAGCGCCTGTACGACGCCGCGCGCTCCTGCGTCCGCACCGCCGAGGACATGCGCCGCATCGTGCTGGAGGCAGCCGCCGACGACGCCGCGGAGGGCTCGCGGTGGCTGGAGCTTCAGGTGGACCCGACCTCCTACGCCGTCCACGTCGGCGGGATCACCCCGGCGCTGGAGATCGTCCTGGACGCGGCGCGGGAGGCCACCGCGCTGACGGGCACCGCGGTCGCGGTCGTGGTGGCCGCCAGCCGGATCAGGCACCCCCTGGACGCGCGCACCCTGGCGCGGCTGGCCGCCCGCCACGCCGGGGAGGGGCCGGGCACGGTGGTCGGCTTCGGCCTGTCCAACGACGAGCGCCGGGGCAGCACCGCGGACTTCGCCGGCGCGTTCGACATCGCCCGTCGCGCCGGACTGGCCTCCGTGCCCCACTCCGGCGAGCTGCTGGGACCGGCGCACGTGCGCGAGGCGCTCGCGACGCTGCACCCGGACCGGCTCGGCCACGGCGTGCGCTGCGCGGAGGACCCCGACCTGCTGCGGCGGGTCGTGGACGCCGGGGTGGCCCTGGAGGTGTGCCCGGCCAGCAACGTCTCCCTGGGCGTGTACGGCGACCTGGCTTCGGTGCCGCTGCGGCGGCTGCTGGAGGCGGGTGCGACCGTGGCCCTGGGCGCCGACGACCCGCTGCTGTTCGGGCCGCGGCTGGTGGCGCAGTACCGCAGCGCCCGCGAGGACCACGGGCTGGACGACGCGGCGCTGGCCGGGCTCGCGAAGGCGTCGATCACCGCCTCGCGGGCCGCGGCGGCGACGAAGCGGGTGCTGCACGCGCAGGTGGACGACTGGCTGACGGGTGCCGCGGACGGGGCGGACGAGTTCACGCGGACCGCCACGACGTGATTGACTCAATGAGTCGGGTCAATCGGTCAGTGGAGGTGCCGTGCACGCGGTTCTGGTCGTGGTGGGGCCGTTGCTGCTGAGCCTGGCGCTCGCGGGTGGGGCCGCCGCCCTCGCGGCGCACCGCCGGGTGCCTGCCGCCTCGCTCCCCCTGCCCGTGGCCGGCGCCCGCCGAAGGGGCGAGGTGTGGACGGGGCTGGCCGCGCTGGCGGGTGCCGGCACCGCCGCCGCGTGCCTGGCCGGCGCCTGGCAGTCGCGCGAGGAACGCCTCGTCGTGGTCCTGCCCCTGGCCGGAGCCACCGCCTACGCACTGGTGGCCCTGCTGGCGGAGGCGACGTGGCCGCGCCCGGCGACCCGGGTGCGCAGCGCGCGGCTGCTGGTGCGCTCGGTGCGCGAGGGCGCCTCCCCCGGGCTGCTGCGCTGCGCCGCCGCGGGTGGCGCGCTGCTCGCCGCGGTGTGCCTGCTCGGCGCCGTCCTCGGCGCCGAGGACGGGCGCTCGGTGGAGTGGTCCTCCCCCGACGGCCTGGCGACCTGGAGCGCGGCCACCTTCCCCGGCGTGGCGCTCACCGCCCCGATCGCGGCCCTGGGGCTGCTCACCGCCGTGGCCACCGCCGCCGTGCTGCACCTCGTGCCGGTCCGGCCGTCGGTCCCGGCGGCCGACGACGCCACCGACGCCGCGCTGCGCCGGGTGGCCGCCCACCGGGTGCTGCGCACCTCCACCGCCGCCGCGGTGCTGACGCTGGGGGGGCTGCTCCTGCTGGCCGGGACCTCGGGTGGCGGCCTCGGCGGCGACTACCAGGTCGCGGCGGGCACCTGGCGCTCCTCGGCGCCGCCCCGGGGGTGGCGGGCACTGGCGGGGGTGGCGCTGTGGAGCTCGCCGGCGGTCGCGCTCGCCGGGCTCGTCACGCTCTTCTGGCCGGCGCCCGGGCTGCGGCGGCGGCGCACGACGGCGGTCGTCGCGTGAGCGGGCTGCGCGTCGTCGTGGACACCGCCTCCCCCGTCCCCGCCTACGAGCAGCTGCGCCGCCAGGTCGCCACGCTCGTCACCACGGGTGCGCTGCGCACCGGTGACCGGCTGCCCGCGGCTCGGGCGCTGGCCGCGGACCTGGGCCTGGCGCTGGGCACCGTGCAGCGGGCCTACCGGGAGCTGGAGCTGTCCGGGCTGGTCGCCTCCCGCCGGCGCACCGGCACCGTCGTCACCGCGACGGCCGCGCCGGTGGCCGAGGAGGTCCGCTGGGCGGCGGAGGGGTACGTGGAGCGGGCGCTGCAGGCCGGGCTCGCCCAGGAGGAGGTGCTGGACCTCGTGCGCGACGCGCTGCTCAGAGCGAGCAGCCGACGAGCACCGGCTCGTTGACGATCCGCACCCCGAAGCGCTCGTGGACGCCCGCGGCCACCTCGCGCGCCAGGGTCAGCAGGTCCTCCGCGCGCGCCGGGCCGCGGTTGGTGAGCGCCAGCGCGTGCTTGGTGGACAGCGACGCCGGCCCCGGAGCGCCGTACCCCTTGCCGAAGCCGGCGCGCTCGATGAGCCACGCGGCGCTGGTCTTCACCAGCGGCTCGCCGTCGGCGCCGGTGCCGGCCGGGTAGCGGGGGGCGTCCTCGGGCAGGACGGCGGCCTCCTCCCGCGTGAGCACCGGGTTGGTGAAGAACGACCCGGCGCTCCAGGTGTCGTGGTCGTCCAGGTGCGCCTCGTCCCACACCATGCCCTTGCCTTCGCGCAGCGCGAGCACGGCGGCGCGCACGTCCGTCATCGACACCCGGTCGCCGACCTCGACGCCGAGGCGACGGGCCAGCTCCGCGTACCCGATCGGTGCGGAGCGGTCGGTGAAGCGGAACTGGAACGTCACGTCCAGCACGACGTAGCGGCTCTCCGGGTGCTCGCCGTTCAGCGCCACCCGCTCGGTCTTCAGCCGGGAGGTGCGGTACCCGAAGCGCAGGTCGGCGCCCGCGAAGGTGCGCTGGCGGCCGGCCACGCGGTCGAAGGTGCGCACGGTGGCGATGGTCTGCGAGACGTCCTGCCCGTAGGCGCCGACGTTCTGCACCGGGGTGGCACCCACCGTGCCGGGGATCCCGGACAGCGCCTCCACGCCCGACCAGCCGTTCGCGACCGCGCGGGCCACCAGCGCGTCCCAGCGCTCCCCCGCCGCGGCGGTGACGACGGCCCCGCCGCAGGCGTCCTCGGAGCCCAGCCGCACACCGGTGGTGGCCACGTGCACGACGGTGCCGTCGAAGCCGGCGTCCGAGACCAGCAGGTTGGAGCCGCCCCCGACGAGCAGCAGCGGCTCGCCCCCGGCGTCGGCCTCGCGCACCGCCTCGACCAGCTCGTCCTCGGTGTGGGCCACGACGACGCGGCGGGCGGGACCACCCACGCGCAGGGAGGTCAAGGGGGCGATGAGCGGGCCGGTGGTGGCGGACGTGGTCACGAGCTGCTCCCGGGGCGGACGACGGCGGGCGGACGGGCGACGCCGGAGAGCACCAGGGCGATCGCCGAGGCGACGGCTGCGGCGAGCAGGGCGTCGAGGATGCCGATCCGCTCGGAGAGCAGGCCGAGCAGGGGCGGGCCGGCGAGGAAGGCGGCGTACCCCACGGAGGAGACCACGCTGACGCGGGCGGCGGCGCCAGCCTCGTCGTCGGCGGCGGCGCTCATGCCGAGCGGGAAGCCGAGAGCCGTGCCCACCCCCCACAGCGCCGCACCGGCCACGGCCAGCGGCACCGAGGGGGCGAGGGCGAACACCAGCACGCCGGCGACGGCCAGGGCGGCGCAGCCGCGCAGCGCCACCACCCGGCCGGTCCGCTCCAGCACCACCGGGCCCAGCAGGCGGCCGAGGGTCATGAACACGACGAAGGCGGCGAAGCCGGTGACGCCCACCTCGTGGCTGGTGCCGTGGCCGTCGACCATCCCCACGGCCAGCCAGTCGTTGGCGGTGCCCTCCACGAACGCCATGCACAGCACCATCAGACCCAGCAGGAGGGTGCGGGGCTCGCGCCAGGCGTCGCGCAGCGCGAGGCCGCGGGGGGCGTGCGCACCGGGCTCGGGAGCGACGGGCGTCGCGAGGAAGGCCCGCACCGCCAGCAGCGTCCCGGCCAGCGCCAGCACCGCCGCACCACCCAGGTGCGCCCAGGTGGGCACCTCCGCGGCCAGCAGCAGCACGGCGAGCCCGGCGGCCAGCACCGTGCCCAGGCTGTACCCGGCGTGGAAGCGGGACATGATCGAGCGGTCGAGGCGGCGCTCGACGGCGGCGCCCTCGACGTTCATCGCCACGTCCCAGGCAGCGGTGCCGGCGCCCTGGGCGACCAGGCCCGCCGCGACGACCGCGGCGCTGCCGAGGGCGTCGACCCCCACGGCGACGGCGGACATGCCCACCGCGACGGCCAGCGCGCCCGCGGCCACGGTGCGCACCCGCCCGATGCGCATGACGACGGCCCCGGCCAGCGGCATCGCCCCGACCGAGCCGATCGACAGGGCCAGCAGCAGGAAGCCCAACTGCTGGTCGCTCAGGCCGAGGTCCTCGCGCACCGAGGGGATGCGGGCGATCCAGCTGGCGAAGGCGAAGCCGTTGAGGATGAAGGCCGCGTAGACGGCGGTGCGGGCGCGCAGCGCGGCTCGGTCGCCCGCCGCCGGAGCGGCGAGGCTCACGGCAGGCGGACGACGGCGCGCGCGCGGCCGAGGACCTTGGTGCCGGCGCTGGTGACCGCGAGGTCCACGGTGGCGGTGCGACGCTGCTCGTCGACGGCGGCGACGGTGCCGGCGACCTCGACGACGGCACCGCCCTCGGCGGGCACGGCGACGGGCGCGGTGAACTTGGTGGCGTACTCGACGACGGCGGCGGGGTCGCCGGCCCAGTCGGCGGCGGTCTGCCCGGCCAGGCCCATGGTGAGCATCCCGTGGGCGATGACGTCGGGCAGCCCGACGGAGCGCGCGACGGTCTCGTCGAGGTGGATGGGGTTGCGGTCGCCGGAGGCCTCGGCGTAGGCGCGCAGGTCCGCGCGGGTCACCTCGTGGCGCGCGGTGGGCAACGCGTCACCGACGCGGACGTCCTCGAAGCGGACGCTGCTGACGGTGCTCACTGCTCCTCCGGGGCGCGCACGACGAGGGTGGAGACGGCGGTGCACACCGGCGTGCCGTCCGCCAGCCGCAGCTCGGTGCGGGTGGTGACCATGGCGTTGCCGCGCACGACGCGCACGCGGTCCACGTGCAGCTCCGCGGTCAGCTCGTCACCGGCCACGACGGGGCGGTGGTGGGTGAACGACTGCTCGCCGTGCACCACGCGCGAGTAGTCGATGCCGGCCGCGGGGTCGGTGATGAACTGGGCGTCGGCCCGCTGCGCCAGGGTGACGGCGAAGGTGGGCGGCGCCACGACGTCCGCGTGGCCCAGGGCCTGCGCGGCGGCGGTGTCGTGGTGGGCCGGGTGGACCGCCCGCACGGCCCGGGCGAAGGCCCGGACCGCGTCGGCGGTCACGGCGGTGGCCCCGGAGGCGGGGTAGACCCGCCCCTGGAAGGACTCGTCGACGGTGACGGACGTCACTGCGGCGAACGGGCCCGGGTCAGCGGGTCTCGCGGTGCGTGGTCTTCTTGCCGCAGCGCGGGCAGAACTTCGCCAGGTCGAGCCGGTCGGGGTCGTTGCGCCGGTTCTTCTTGGTGATGTAGTTCCGCTCCTTGCACTCGGTGCAAGCCATGGTGATCTTGGGGCGGACGTCGGTGGTCTTGGCCACGGCGGGTTGCCTCTTCCTGAACTGGGGTCCTGCGGGCGACTTCAGCGCCGCGATCTCGCCCCCCAGGGTACGCGATCCGAGCGCCCGGACCACCACGCAGGACGAGCGGCCGCCCCGGCGGGGCGGCCGCTCGTCACGGCGTTGCGGTGTCCGTAGCGGAGGCCGGACTTGAACCGACGACACAGCGATTATGAGCCGCTTGCTCTACCAACTGAGCTACTCCGCCGCACGCCCGCCGGCGGACCGGCCGAACGCTGAGAGCCCCGATCGAGGATTGAACTCGAGACCTCTTCCTTACCAAGGAAGTGCTCTACCACTGAGCTATCGGGGCACTGCTCGCCGCTCGCACGGCGTGAGGTTCACCCTACACGCCGCGACCCGAGCCCGTTGCCGGGCCCGGGTCGCGCTCGCGACGTGGCGGGTGATGGATTCGAACCAACGAAGGCAATGCCGGCGGATTTACAATCCGCTCCCTTTGGCCGCTCGGGCAACCCGCCAGTGCGCCTGGATGACCAGGTGCGAGTGAGAGGATAGCAAGGTCTGGCGGCCGGGACGAACCGGCCGCGCGAACCGCTCCGGAGGGAACAGCACACGTGGCCAGCGAGTCCTCGTTCGACGTCGTCAGCAAGGTCGACCGCCAGGAGGTGGACAACGCGCTGAACCAGGCGGCCAAGGAGATCTCCCAGCGCTACGACTTCAAGGGCACCGACGCCTCGGTGCGCTGGAGCGGCGAGACGATCCTCATGGTCGCCAACTCCGAGGACCGCGTGAACGCCGTGCTGGACGTCCTGCAGACCAAGCTCATCAAGCGCGGGGTGTCGCTGAAGGCGCTGGACACCTCCGAGCCCACCCCCTCGGGCAAGGAGCACCGGATCACGGCCACCCTCAAGGAGGGCCTGGAGCAGGACGTCGCCAAGAAGATCGGCAAGATCGTGCGCGACAGCGGCCTGAAGAACGTCAAGACCCAGATCACCGGCGACGAGATGCGCGTCAGCTCCAAGAGCCGCGACGACCTGCAGGAGGTCATCGCCCTGCTCAAGGGCGCCGACCTCGACGTGGCGCTGCAGTTCGTCAACTACCGCTGACCCGGTCGCCGTGAGCACCACCGCGCCGCGGCACCCCGGGCGCCGGTCCCTGCTGGGGGCGGCCGGGGCCCTCGCGCTCGCCGGGTGCTCCGGCGTCCCCGGTCCGGAGCCCGTGACGAGCCCGGACGGCGAGCCGCCCAGCACCCCGGGGGCCACTCCCACGGCCGGCGCCACCGCCGCGGCGACGACCACGGCCACCGCGCTGCCGTTCGTGCCGGCCGGGCTGGACACGGCCCAGCGCACCGAGCACCGCTACGGCGACCACGCGCGGCAGGTCGCCGACCTCTGGCTGCCCGTCGGCACCCGCCGCGACGCCCTCGTCGTGCTCGTGCACGGCGGCGGGTGGGGAGCCGCCGTCGACCGGCGCGACGTCAACGCCACCGTGGCCGACCTCGTCGGGCGCGGCTGGCCGGTGCTCAACACCGACTACCGCGGCGTCGGGGACGGCGGCGGCTGGCCGGGCACGTTCACCGACGTGGCCACCGCCGTGGACACGGCCGCCGACGTCGCGGCCGAGCAGGACCTGCCGGCCGGGCGGGTCCTCGTGCTCGGCCACTCCGCCGGGGCGCACCTGGCGGTCTGGGCGGCCGCCCGGCACCGGCTGCCCGCCGGGGCTCCCGGTGCGGGCCCGCGCGTCGTGCCCGCGGCCGCCTGCTCCACGTCCGGCGCCCTGCACCCCACGACGCTCGGCGTGGAGGGTGGGGACCCGAACTGCACGGCGGTGTTCGGCGGCACGCCCGCCGAGGTCGACGACCGCTACGCGGTGGGCGACCCGACCCGTCTGGTGGCGCTGGGGATGCCCCTGCTCGTCGTGCACGGCACGGCCGACGGGACCGTGCCGGTGAGCCAGTCGCAGGAGTTCGCCGACGCAGCGGCGGCCGCCGGCGACGAGGTGCGCCTGGAGCTGCCCGAGGGCGTCGGGCACCTGGACCCGCTCGCGGTGGACGGCGTGGTGTGGCCGCTGGTGCGCGGCTGGGTCGAGTCCGTCCTCGGCTGAGCGCCGGCCGGCTCCCCGCGTCAGCGGCGGTAGCCGGCCATCGCCTCCAGCCGGGCGATGCGCTCGGCCATCGGCGGGTGGGTGGAGAACAACCGGCTGAAGCCCTGCCCCCGGAACGGGTTGGCGATCATCATGTGGCTGGAGTTGACGAGCTCGCGCTCCGGCGGCAGCGGCAGCTGCCGGGTGCCCAGCTCCAGCTTGCGCAACGCCGAGGCCAGGGCCAGCGGGTCGCCGGTCAGGCGCGCGCCGTCCTCGTCGGCGTCGTACTCGCGGGTGCGGGAGATGGCGAGCTGGATGACGGTGGCGGCCAGCGGCGCCACCAGCGACAGCGCCAGCACGGCGATCGGGTTGGTGCGCCCCTCGCCGTCCCGCCCGCCTGCGGCCCCGAAGAACGCGCCGAACTGCGCGAACTGGGCGACGGACGTGATGACGCCCGCCAGCGCCCCCGCCACCGAGGAGGTGAGGATGTCTCGGTTGTACACGTGCTGCAGCTCGTGCCCCAGCACACCGCGCAGCTCCCGCTCGTCCAGCAGCTGCAGGATGCCCTCGGTGCAGCACACCGCGGCGTTCCCGGGGTTGCGGCCGGTGGCGAACGCGTTGGGCGCCATCGTCGGGGACACGTACAGCCGCGGCATCGGCTGGTGGGCCCGGGTGGACAGCTCCCGCACGATCCGGTGCATCGCCGGCTGCTCGGCCTCCGAGATCGGCCGGGCGCGCATGGCGCGCAGGGCGAGCTTGTCGGAGTTCCAGTAGCCGTAGGCGGAGGTGGCCACCCCCAGCACCGCGAAGACCAGCAGCAGCAGCGGCGCGCGGAACGCCGACGCGAGGAGCCCGCCGATCAGGAGCAGGACCGCCCAGATCGCCCCGAAGAGGACCGCGGTCTTCAGGCCGTTGTGGTGACGGTGCATCGGGCGCTCTCGTCCTCCCTGGTACGGGTCCAGCCAGGGGTGCAACGCGCCGCGCCGCGCGGTCGTTCCGCGCGCCGTCGCCTCAGGCGCGGGTCGTGGTGCCCGCGACCGGGCGGCGGTGCGCCGCGCCGGGGTGGGACGCGGCCAGCCGCGCCCCCTCGCCCGAGCCGAGCCGCTCGCGCAGCGTGGTGCCCGGCGCGACCGGCGGCGCGGTGCGCCCCCGGCGGGCCAGCTCCGGCACCAGGTGGTCCACGACGTCGGCGAACGTGCCGGGCATCGTCGCGTACATGAGGTTGAAGCCGTCGACGCCCGAGACCTCCGCGAACTCCTCCAGGGCGTCGGCCACGGTGGCCGGCGAGCCCGCCAGCACCGGACCGCGTCCGCCGACGGCCACGAAGCGGGCCAGGTCGTCCACCGTCCAGGTGCGGTCCGGGTCGCTGGTGAACGACGACAGCGCCGAGCGGTTCGCGTCGGTGGTGACGTGCTGCAGCGGCTCCCCCGGCGCCAGGCCGGCCAGGTCCACGCCCGTCCAGCCCCCGAACAGCGCCAGCGCGCCGTCCCTGCTGGCGTGCGCCCGGTAGTCGGCGAGCAGCGCGGTCGCCTCCGCGTCGGAGGGGCGCACCACGGCGGTCAGCCCCGCGTAGACGGTGACCGAGCGCGGGTCGCGCCCGGCGCGCTCCACCCGCTCGCGCAGGGAGTCGACGGTGCGGCGGACGTGCTTCGCGGTGGGGCCGATGACGAAGACGCACTCGGCGTGCCGGGCGGCGAACTCCTGCCCGCGCGGCGAGGAGCCCGCCTGGAAGACCACGGGGGTGCGCTGCGGGGACGGCTCGCACAGGAACGCGCCGGGCACGTCGAACCAGCGGCCGTGGTGGCCGATGTCGTGGACCTTCGCCGGGTCGGCGTACACCCCGCGCTCGGCGTCGCGCACGACGGCGGAGTCCTCCCAGGACCCCTCCCAGAGCTTGTAGCAGACCTCGAGGTACTCCTCGGCGACGTCGTAGCGCTCGTCGTGCGGCACCTGCCGGTCGAAGCCGAGGTTGCGGGCCGCGGAGTCGAGGTAGCCGGTGACGACGTTCCAGGCGACGCGGCCGCCGGTGAGGTGGTCCAGCGTGGTCAGGCGGCGGGCCAGGGCGTACGGCTGCTCGTACGTGGTCGTCACCGTCAGCCCGAACCCGAGCTGCTCGGTGACCGCGGCCATGGCCGAGACCGCCATGAGCGGGTCGTTGACGGGCACCTGGGCGGCCGCGCGCACGGCGGCGTCGCGCGAGCCGCCGTGCACGTCGTACACGCCGAGGACGTCGGCGAGGAACAGGGCGTCGAAGCCCCCGCGCTCCAGCAGCCGCGCCAGGTCCGTCCAGTACCGCAGGGTGCGGTACTCGGCGCTGCGGTCCTCCGGGCGCGCCCACAACCCGGCGGCCTGGTGACCCACGCAGGCCATGGCGAAGGCGTTCAGGCGCAGCGGTGCGGTGCTCACGGGACGACGGTCTCCAGGTTCTTCGAAGTGGTGGTGTCCAGGGGCCGGTGGGCCGTCTCCGGGGCCGCGGCGGCGCAGGCGGCGGTGAGCAGCGCCAGTGCGCTGACGAAGCCGGCGACCAGCCACGGCGCGCCGTCGGCCAGGGCCAGCAGCGAGGCCGCGATGAGGGGGGTCAGCCCGCCGCCGAGCACCGCGCCGATCGAGTAGCCCAGCGAGGCGCCGCTGTAGCGGGTGCGCGCGGGGAACTGCTCGGCGAAGAACGCCCCCTGCGCGCCGTACATGCTGTCGTGCCCGAGGTTCACGGCGACGACGAGCGCGCCGACGATCAGCACGGTGGAACCGGTGTCGAGCAGCAGGAACGCCGGCCCGGTGAACACCGCGGTGAGCAGCGCCCCGAACAGGTACACGGGCCTGCGGCCGAAGCGGTCCGAGGCCAGTCCCCACAGCGGGGTGGTGGCCAGGCTCAGCACGGAGACGACCAGGACGGCGAGCAGGCCCACGTCGGCGCCGTCGGCGCGCACCTGCTCGGTGAGGTAGCTCAGGGCGAAGACGGTGTAGAGGACGTACCCGCCGATCTGGCCCAGACGCATGCCGCTGGTCAGGAGCACCCCGCGGGCGTCCTCGCGCAGCACGTCGGCGACCGGGCGGCGGGCGACGGCACCGGCGCGGCGCAGGTCCGAGAACACCGGCGAGTCGGTCACCTTCAGCCGGATGACCAGACCGACCACGACGAGCACTGCGCTGGCCAGGAACGGCACCCGCCAGCCCCAGGAGAGGAACTGCTCGGGGGTGGTGAGGGTGCGGGTCAGCCAGAAGCCCCCGCTGGCCAGGACCATGCCCGCGGCCGAGCCCATCTGCGGCACGGCGCCGAACAACCCCCTGCGCCGCTCGGGGGCGTGCTCCACCGCCAGCAGCACGGCACCGCCCCACTCGCCGCCGGCGGAGAAGCCCTGCAGCAGGCGGGCGGTCACGAGCAGCACGGGCGCGGCGACCCCGATGGCCGCGTAGGTGGGCAGCAGACCGATGAGGGCCGTCGAGGCGCCCATGAGCAGCAGGGACGCCACCAGGACCTTCTTGCGCCCCAGGCGGTCCCCCAGGTGACCGGCGACCGCACCACCCAGTGGGCGCGCGATGAAACCCACCGCGTACGTGGCGAACGCCGCGATGACGCCGACGGCACCGCCGACCTGCGGGAAGAACAGCGGGGCGAACACCAGCGCGGCGGCCGTGCCGTAGAGGTAGTAGTCGTACCACTCGATCGTGGTGCCGACGAAGCTGCCGAGCGCCGCGCGCCGCCGCAGGACGCGGCGGTCGACGGCGGCGGGGACGACGACACGGGCAGTGCTCACCAGGACTCCCATCGGTCCTGGCGGAAGCACCTTCCCCGAGGGGTGGTTGCTGCGGCGTCGTCGAGCCAGGTCTCTCGGCCGCTCTGGATGGTCGTCCGGGAACCTAGGGCACGCGTTCGCCCGCGCGCAAACCGGGGGTTTCAGCCGCGGCGGCGGCGGATCTGCTCGCTGAGGGCGGGCAGGACCTCGTTGAGATCGCCCACGACCCCGTAGTCGGCGAACTCGAAGATCGGTGCGTCGGGGTCGCTGTTCACCGCCACGACGGTCACCGAGGCCGCCATGCCGCCCCGGTGGTGCACCGCGCCGGACACGCCGGCACCGACGTACAGCCGCGGACTGATCGTCACGCCCGTCTGCCCCACCTGGGCCTCGTGCCCGATCCAGCCCTCGTCGGTGGCGACGCGGGTGGCGCCCACGGCCCCGCCGAGCACGTCGGCCAGCTCCTCCACGGCGGTGAAGTCGCCCTCCACGCCGCGGCCGCCGACGACGACGACCTCCGCCTCGGCCAGCGCGGGGCGGTCCGAGGTGGGCCGGGGCTCGCGGGAGTGGACGGTGACCGCGCGCGCGGCCGCCGAGGCCTCGACGCGGTGCTCGACCACCTCGGCCGGGGCGGGCTGCGCCAGCGGCGCGGCCTGCACGGAGTTCGGGGCGAGCGCCACCACGCCGAACGGGCCGGTGACGGCGCAGCGCGTCGTCCAGGTCCCCGCCAGGACCGTCTTGGTGGCCACGGAGCGGCCGTCGGCGTCGCGCTCCAGGCCACCGGCGCCGGTGACGACCCCGGCGCCGGTGCGCACGGCGAGGCGGGCGGCGACCTCCTTGCCCTCGAACGTGGAGGCCACCAGCAGCAGCGGGGCGTCCACCTCGGCGCGCACCGCCTCCAGCGCGTCCACGACGGAGGCGGTCAGGCGGTCGTCGGCGCCGTCGACGAGCACGTGGTGCAGCGCGTGGCCGCCGTGCGCGCCGACCTGAGCGCGCACCTCCTCGGCCGGGTCGGCCCCGACCCACACGGCGTGGACCCGCGCGTCCGGCAGGTCGCGCGCCAGGGTCAGGAGTTCCAGGGCCGTGGGGCGCAGCCGCCCGTCGCCGTGGTCGAGCAGGACGAGGACGTTCACGCGAAACCCTTCTGCGCCAGGTAGTCCACGAGGGCGGGCACCGTCTCCGCACCGCCGGTCACCAGCACGCGGCCGGCCCGCTCAGGGGTCGGCACGGCCTCGACGACCCGGGCCGCCGACCCGCCGAGGCCCACGGTGGCGGGGTCCACGCCGAGGTCGGCGAGGGCCAGCACCTCCACCGGCTTCTTGCGGGCGGCGAGGATGCCCTTGAAGTCGGGGAACCGGGCGCGGAACGCCTGGTCGGTGACCGACAGCACGGCCGGGGCGGGGGCGCTGAGCTCCTCCACGTCGGTGGAGGTCTCGCGGCGCACCCGCACGGTGCCGTCCTCGACGGTGATCCGGTCGGCGAGGGTGAGCTGCGGCCAGTCCAGCAGGGCCGCCAGGGCCGCCGGCACCAGGGAGGTCAGCCCGTCCAGGCCCGCCATGCCCGCCACGACCGCGTCCACCGGCCGCTCGGCGTGCACGTGGCGCACGGCCGCGGCCAGCACGCGGGCGGTGGCGATCGCGTCGGAGCCGGCGACCGCGTCGTCGCGCACGTGCACCGCGCTGGTGGCGCCCATCGCCAGGCCGCGGCGCAGGGCCTCCACGGCCGCGGCGGGCCCGACGGTGAGGGCGACGACCTCGTGCGGCTCGGCTCCCTCGGCGACCGGGTGCGCCTCGACCAGGCGCAGCGCGGCCTCCAGGGCGTCCTCGTCGAGCTCGTTGAGGGTGTCGTCCTCGCCGCCGCGGGCCAGCAGCCCGTCCTCGCGGAAGGAGCGGGCCGACTGGATGTCGGGGACGTGCTTGACGCAGACGACGACGCGCACCTCAGGCCTCCCGGTGGGCGGCGGCCTCGGCCAGCACCTGGCGCGAGTACCGGATCATGTCCTCGCGGGAGACGACCTTGACGCGCTCGCGCCCGTGGGGCCGGCCCAGTTCCCGCTCGTAGGCGTCCAGGACCTCCCAGTCGTTCCAGGTGAGGACCTCCACGCCCTTGGCGGTCAGGGCGTCGACCACCGCCTGCGGGTCCGGCTCGGCGGCGCGCTCGAAGCCCGCCGCGTCGGAGACGAGGTGGCGGACCGTCTCGGAGGCGTCGGACTTGGTGTGCCCGATCAGGCCGACGGGCCCGCGCTTGATCCAGCCGGTGCAGTACACGCCGCTCAGGTGCTCGCCCTCCGGGCTCAGCACGCGGCCCTCGTGGTTGGAGATGACGCCCTTGAGCTGGTCGAACGGCACGCCCGGCAGCGGGGAGCCGAAGTAGCCGACCGCCCGGTACACGGCCTGCACGTCCCAGGTGTGCACGTCGCCGGTGCCCTCGACCGTGCCGTCGCCCTTCAGGCGGGTGCGCTCGGTGCGCAGCGCGCTGACGTGGCCGTCGGTGCCGACGATCTCCACCGGCGCGTGCAGGAAGTGCAGGTGGATGCGCCGGGAGGCGGTGCCGTCGCCCTCCTTCAGCGTCCAGTCCGTCAGCGTCTTGACGACCTGCTTCGTCTGGTTCGACTTGTCGATGGCGGCCATCGAGCCCTCGTCGAACTCGAAGTCCTCCGGGTCGACGATGACGTCGACGTCGGGCACGTGCCCCAGCTCGCGAAGCTCCAGCGAGGAGAACTTCGCCTGCGCCGGCCCGCGGCGGGCGAAGACGTGCACGTCGGTGACCTTCGACGCCTTCAGGCCCTGGTAGACGTTGTCCGGGATCTCCGTGGGCAGCAGGTCGTCGGCGTGCTTGGCCAGCATCCGGGCCACGTCGAGGGCGACGTTGCCGGCGCCCAGGACGGCGACGCTGGAGGCCTGCAGCGGCCACTCGCGCGGGTAGTCCGGGTGCCCGTCGTACCAGGAGACGAAGTCGGCGGCGCCGAAGCTCTCCGGCAGGTCGACGCCCGGGATCGCCATCGGCGCGTCCTCGATGGAGCCGGTGGAGAACACCACGGCGTCGTAGTGGCGCCGGACGTCCTCCAGCGTCAGGTCCGTGCCGAAGTCCACGTTGGTCAGCAGGCGGATGTCGCCGCGGCCCAGGACCTTCTCCAGGGCGACCACGATCTGCTTGATGCGCGGGTGGTCCGGCGCGACGCCGTAGCGCACGAGGCCGAACGGCGCGGGCAGGCGCTCGATCAGGTCGATGCTCACGCCGTCGAAGCCCGTCGCGGACAGGTCGGCCCTGGAGAGGATGTCCGAGGCGTAGATGCCTGCCGGCCCGGCTCCGACGACGGCCACGCGCAGCGGACGCTGGGTGCTCACGGGATCTGGTGTCCTTCGTCTCGACGTCGGCGGTCGACTGCGCAGGCAAGCCTAATGCGTCCGCGGACGCCCCCGGACGGGCACCATGCGCGGTGTGGAGGAACCCCGCCCGACCGCCCCCGCCGCACCCGGCCCGCACCGGACCCCCGGCCCGCCCGGCGCCGGGGCCGCCCCGCCCGGCGGGCTCCTCGCCGGCGCCGGCGCCTACGTGCTGTGGGGGTTGTTCCCGTTCTACTTCCACGTCCTGCTGCCCACCGGCGCGCTGGAGCTGCTGGCGCAGCGGGTCGTGTGGTCCCTGGCGCTGTCGGTGCTGCTGCTGACGGCGCTGCGCCGCTGGCCGGCCGTGCTGCGGGTGCTGCGCACCCCCGCGCAGCTGCGGCTGCTGGCCGTGGCGGCCGTGGCCATCGCCGTCAACTGGGGCGTGTACGGCCTGGCCGTCACCAGCGGGAACGTGCTGGAGGCGTCCCTGGGGTACTTCGTCAACCCCCTGGTGACGGTGCTGCTGGGCGTGCTCGTGCTGCGCGAGCGGTTGCGGCGCACGCAGTGGGCCGCGGTCGCCGTGGGCACCGCCGCGGTCGTGGTCATCACCGCCGACCTAGGGCGGCTGCCGTGGATGGCGCTGGCGCTGGCGGCCTCCTTCGGCACCTACGGGCTGCTGAAGAACCGCCTGGCCCGCTCCGGCACCGGGGTGGACCCGCTGACGGGGCTGACCGTGGAGACGGGCGTGCTGGTGCTGCCCGCCCTCGCCACCCTGACCTGGATCGGGACGACGGGCCGCTCCACGTTCACCGCCGGAGGCACCGACCACGCGGTGCTCACCGTGCTGTCCGGACCCGCGACGCTGGCACCGCTGCTGCTGTTCGCGCTGGCCGCCGGGCGGGTGCCGCTGACCACGATCGGGCTGCTGCAGTACACCACCCCCGTGCTGCAGTTCGCCGCCGCGCTGGTGCTGGGCGAGACGATGCCCGCCTCCCGGTGGGTGGGCTTCGCGCTGGTGTGGGCGGCGCTGGCGCTGCTGACCGCGGACGCGCTGCGCGCCCAGCGGCGGCGTCGGCCGGCGCTCCCGCGCCCGCGCGCCTGACGGCCCGGCGGCCGCGCGGGCGCGGCGTCAGCCGACGCGGTCGGCGACCGTGCCCGCGTACGTCTCCAGCGCCCGGCGCGCCGCGCGGTCCGGCAGGTCCACCAGGTGGGTGGTGGCGCGCTCGGCCCACTCCCGGGCCGTGTCCCGCGCCGCGCGCGTCACCGGGTGCGCGCGCAGCGCCTCCACGGCCTCCGCCAGCACGTCGTCGTCGCCCAGGCGGCCGGAGTCCAGCAGCGCCACCAGCCGCACCGCCTCCGCGTCGCCCCCGGCGGCGGCGCGGCGCGCCAGCAGCACCGGCAGCGTCGGCACCCCCTCGCGCAGGTCGGTGCCGGGGCGCTTGCCGGAGTCGCCCACGTCGCTGGTCAGGTCCAGCACGTCGTCGGCGAGCTGGAACGCCACGCCCACGTCCTCGCCGTAGGCGACCATCGCCCGCACCACCTCCGGGTCGGCGCCGGCGAACTGGGCGCCGAAGCGCCCCGCGGTGGCGATCAGGGAGGCCGTCTTGTCGCTGAGCACGTCCAGGTAGTGGGCCACCGCGTCCTGGTCCGGGCGCGGGCCGACCGTCTCGTGCAACTGCCCCAGGCACAGGCGCTCGAAGGTCTGCGCCTGCACCCGCACCGCCTCCGGGCCCAGGCCCGCCACCACGTTGGAGGCGCGCGCGAACAGCAGGTCGCCGGTGAGGATGGCCACGTTGTTGCCCCACACGTGCTGCGCCGCGGGGGCGCCGCGCCGCGTGGGGGCGGAGTCCATCACGTCGTCGTGGTACAGCGAGGCCAGGTGCGTCAGCTCCACCACCACCGCGGCGTCCACCACCTCCGGGCGGGAGGGGTCGCCGAAGTGGGAGCCCAGCAGCGTCAGCATCGGCCGCACCCGCTTGCCGCCGGCCTGCACCAGGTGCCGCGAGGCCGCGTCCGCCAGGGGGTCGACGTTGCCGACCGCCTCGCGCAGCCGCTCCTCGACGACCTCCAGCCCCTCGCGCAGCGAGGACTCCAGCGCCGGGTCGGCCGTCGGCAGGCCGGTGGCCGCGCTCGTCCTGGTACCGGTCACGTCGCTCCTCACGCGTCGCTCCTCACGCGTCGCTCCTCACGCCGCGGGCGCCAGTCGCTGCAGCGCCACGACCACGCGGTCGGTGGCGTCCTTCGACGCCGGGTCGGCGAGGTTCGCCAGCAGCTTGACCACCAGCTTCATCAGGCCCGGCCGCGGCAGCCCGAAGCGGGTGGCGACGCGCATGACCTCCGGGTGACCGATGAGGGAGACGAACACGCGTCCCAGCGTGTAGTACCCGCCCAGCTCCCCGCGAACCGCGGCGGGGTAGCCGTGCAGGGCGCGCTCGCGGGCCCGGGCGTCCGGCGCGCCCAGCGCGCCGTCCACGACCTCCGCGGCCAGTCGCGCGGACTGCATCGCGTAGGCGATGCCCTCCCCGTTGAACGGGTTGACCATGCCGCCGGCGTCCCCGACGAGCAGCAGGCCGCGCGTGTAGTGCGGGGTGCGGTTGAACGCCATCGGCAGCGCCGCCCCGCGCACCTCCCCCACCTGGTGCTCCGGGTCGAAGCGCCACTCCGGCGGCATCGAGGACAGCCACCGGCGCAGCAGGTCGCGGTAGTCCACGTCGCCGGAGCCGGCGTCGGCCTTCAGCACGCCCAGGCCGACGTTGCTGGTGCCGTCGCCCACCCCGAACACCCAGCCGTACCCGGGCAGCAGCTCGTGCGGGCGCGCGCCCGGCTCGCGCAGCTCCAGCCAGCTCTCCAGCCAGTCGTCGTCGTGGCGGGGGCTGCGGAAGTAGGTGCGCACCGCCACGCCCAGGGGGCGGTCGTCGCGCCGGTGCAGGCCCATCGACAGCGCCAGGCGGCTGCCCACGCCGTCGGCGGCCACCACGACGGGGGCGCGCAGGACGCGCTCCTCGCCGGCCCGGCGCCCCTTCTCGTCCACCGGCCGCGCCCGCACGCCCACGACGTGACCGGTGCGCTCGTCCACGACGGGACCGGTCACCGAGGTGCGCTCCAGGACGGTGGCGCCGCCGGCGCGGGCGTGCTCCGCCAGCGCCTGGTCGAAGCGGGAACGGGTGTGCACCAGCCCGTAGGAGGGGAAGTCGCTGATCTCCGGCCACGGCACCTGCAGGCGCACGCCACCGCCGAGCAGGCGCAGGCCCCGGTTGCGCACCCAGCCGTCCGCGGCCGGCGTGGGCAGGCCCAGCAGCTCCACCTCGCGGCTGGCGCGGGGGGTCAGGCCGTCGCCGCAGACCTTCTCGCGGGGGAAGGCGCTCTTCTCCAGCACCAGCACGCGCCGGCCGGCGGTGGCCAGGTACCGCGCCAGGGTGGAGCCGGCGGGGCCGGCCCCGACGACGAGGACGTCGGCGTCGTCAGCCGTGCGCTGGGTGGCGCTGAGCGCGCCACCGGTCTCGACCGCCACCTGGTCCTCCGTCGTCCTCGCTCGTGAAAACCTTCACGAGCTCTGTCGAGTGTAGTTCGCGGCGCTCAGGCCGCCGACCGCACGGCCCGGTGCAGCGCGACGATCCCGGCGGACAGGTCCCGCCACCGCACGCCCTCCCAGCCGGCGGCCCCGATGCGCGCGGCCAGGGACCGCTGGTCCGGCCAGGCGTCGATGGACTCCATGAGGTAGCCGTAGGCCTCGCCGTGGGAGCTGACCAGCCGCGCCACCCGCGGCAGGCCGTGGTGCAGGTACGCGCCGTACGCCCGGCGCAGCAGCGGGTTCGGCGGTGTGGAGAACTCGCACACCACCAGCCGCCCGCCCGGGCGCACCACCCGCGCCATCTCGCGCAGGGCGCGGTCCACGTCCACGACGTTGCGCAGCCCGAAGGAGATCGTCACCGCGTCGAAGACGCCGTCGGCGAACGGCAGCCGCGTCGCGTCGCCCGCCGTGAACGGCAGGTCCGGTCGGCGCAGCTTGCCGGTGCGCACCATCCCCCGGGAGAAGTCGCACGGCACCACCCGCACCCCGCGGTCGGCGAACGGCTCGCTGGAGGTGCCGGTGCCGGCCGCGAGGTCCAGCACCCGCTCCCCCGGCCGGGCGTCCACCGCGTGCACCACCGCGCGCCGCCACAGCCGGTCCTGCCCGGCGGAGAGCACGTCGTTGGTGACGTCGTAGCGGTCCGCGACGTCGTCGAACATCGCGGACACCTGCCGGGGGCGCTTCGTCAGGTCGGCCAGCTCACGCCCCGGTGTCGTCACGGGACCATCCTCTCAGGCGGCCGGCGACGCCCCGCGCGTCGGTGAGGCGCCGGCGGCCGGCCTCAGCGGCCGGAGGGCACCAGCGCGTCCGGCGGCGCCAGCAGCCCCGGCACCCGCGCCAGCACCCGGCGCACCGCCACCCCCGCCAGCACGACCAGGACCGTCACGGCCACCGGCAGCAGCAGCCGCACCGCCCGGGGCAGGGTCTCGGGCACGAGCAGCTCCAGCGCCGTGGTGAGCAGCGCGATGAACAGCACGTGCGTGAGGTAGACCGGCAGCGTGGCGCGCCCCAGGGCGCGCAGCGGGGTGCGCGGCCAGCGCCGCACCAGCAGCGCGCACGCCGCCGAGGCCCCCAGCACCCCCAGGGCGCCGCGCAGCAGCGGCAGCCCCGGCACCAGGTGCAGGTCCAGCAGCGAGACCGCCGCCGCCAGCAGCGTGAACGTCACCAGCAGCAGCGCGGTGCCGAGCACCCCGACGCCCTCCACCACCCGCGGCAGCACCCGCCGGCCGTGGGCGCCCGCGAGGAAGAAGACGAGGTAGGCGGCCATGTTGTCCCACGCCCAGCTGCCCGTCGCGGTCAGCCCCGCGCTCGTGGTGACGGACAGCACCGCGGCCGCGGCCAGCTGCGCCGGGGGCGGCACGGGCCGCAGCAGGCGGGCCACCACCGCGAAGACGGCGAGCGCGTACAGATACCAGAGCTCCGTGTGCGGGCGCACCAGCGCCAGCGCGAACTCCGCCGGCCCGGCGGGCTGGCCGGCCTCCACCCACACCCCGGCCGTGAAGAACGCCGTGGTCAGCAGCAGCCACAGCACGAACAGCCACGCGGAGGGCACCACGCGCCGGCGCAGCACCTCGCGCCAGGGCCGCGACGCCACGGAGGCGGCGAGCAGGCCGGAGACGGTGAAGAACAGCGGCATCCGCACGCCGGTCAGGAGCTTGTTGAGGTCCCGCCACAGCGGGCTGCCGTGCCCGGCCTCCCCGAGGAAGATCGTGGCGTGGGTCAGCACGACGAGGGCGATGGCCAGCCCCTTCGCGGCGTCGGCCCAGGCGACGCGGGGTCCCTGCGCCGCGCGTCCGGCACCGCTGACGGCGTCGGTGGTGGTGGTCATCGCGGTCCCCCGGTCGTGGGTCGTGGTGACGCGCCGCGGCGGCACCGGGCGATCCTGCCGTGACGTGAGGGTAGGGAGGGTGGGCCACCCCCACAACCCCGCGGACCGGTACCGCTCAGCCCGCGGCGACCGCCGCCCGCACCGCGTCGGCGACGCGGCGGGCCCGCGCGGCGACCTCGCCGCGCGGCACCCGCAGCTCCAGCACGCGCACCCCCGACGGTGGCGCGGCGATCGCAGCGGCCGCCGCGGCGGGGGTGGCGGGCCGTTCGTGCGGCACCCCCCACGCGGCGCACAGCGCGGCGACGTCCACCCCGTGCGGGGTCGCCACGACCCGTTCGAAGGTGCTGCGCGGCACCGAGGAGGCGTGCTCGAGGGTCTCGAAGATGCCGCCGCCGTCGTCGTTGACGAGCACGACCGTCAGGTCCGGGCGCGCCTCCCCCGGCACCGGCAGCAGCGCGTTCGCGTCGTGCAGGAACGCCAGGTCGCCCACCAGCAGGCGCACGCCGCCGCCGCGGGCCAGCGCCACCCCGCACGCGGTGGCGAGGGTGCCGTCGATGCCGGCCAGGCCGCGGTTGGACACCGCCGGCACCCCGGCGGGGCGGGAGGCCAGGTCCGCGTCGCGCACCGGGTTGCTGGCGGCGACCACGAACGCCGAGCCGTCCGCCGCGCACGCCGCCACCGCCTCGCGCGCCGCCCACGGGCCGCTGAGGACGCCGCCGGCGGCCTCGGAGTCCAGCACCGCGTCCACGGCCTCGGCGGCCAGCTCGCCCGCGCGCGCCCAGCGGGCGGCGAACTCCACCTCCCGCTCCCCCGCGGGACCCGCCGCGGTCGCCGCCGGGAGCACCCGCGCGGCGCGGAACCCCGCGTCCGGCCACGTGCCGGCGGCGCTGACCACGACCAGCTCGACGTCGTCGCGGGCCAGCAGGCGGCTCACCGGCCGCGACAGGGTGGGGTGGCCGAAGACGACGACGCGCTCCGCGGCGTCCAGCGGGCCGTCCGCGTCGGCGGCGCCCAGGACCAGCCGGTACGGGCCCACCGCCCGCGGCCCGCCGCGCGCGCCGGAGCTGGGCTCGGCCAGCAGCGGCCAGCCGGCGTCCTCGGCGAGCGCGCGGGCGGCGGCACCCACCGACGCGTCGGGGGCGTCGCCGGCGAGGACGAGGGTGCGCGGGCCGCGCGGCAGCAGCACGGGCGCGGGGACGGGGGCCCGTTCCACCCGGGCCAGCCCGGCGTCCCCGGCCGGGGCGGTGCCCGGCGAGGGGGTCAGCGGGTCGGCGAAGGCGACGTTCACGTGCGCTGGGCCGGCTCCCTCCCCGCGCGAGCCGCGGGCCGCGGCGGCCGCGCGGGCCAGCGCCGAGCGCCACGCCGGCGCCTGGCGCTGCGGGTCGGCGGGGGCGGGCACGTCCGCGGAGAAGCGCACCGACGGCAGGAACAGCCGGGCCTGGGCGTCGGCGGTCTGGCTGGCGCCGGAGCCGCGCAGCTCGTGGGGGCGGTCCGCGGACAGCACCAGCAGCGGCACGCCGGCGTGGGAGGCCTCCAGCACGGCCGGGTGCAGGTTCGCCACGGCGGTGCCGGACGTGGTCACCACCGCCACGAGCGGGTCCTCGCCGCGGGTCAGGGCGCCGCGCGCCAGCCCCAGGGCGAGGAACCCGGCGCTGCGCTCGTCGACGCGCACGTGCAGCTCCAGCCGGCCCGCGTCGGCGGCCGCGGCGGCCGCGTACGCCAGGGGGGCGCTGCGCGAGCCGGGCGCCAGGACGAGGTGGCGCAGGCCCAGGGAGACCAGCGCGTCGACGAGGACCGTCGCGAGCGCGGTCGAGGGGTTCACCCCCCCATTGGACCCCGTGGCGGTCGGCTCCCCGCGCGGAGGGGCGTGTGGCAGCCTCCGGGTGTGAGCGAGTGCACCCGGTCCCTGCCGTCCCTGGAGGAGCTGCTGGCGGTCTTCCCCGCCGGCGGCCTGGTGGAGCGGATGGGCATCCAGTTCGTCGAGGCCGCCCCCGAGCGGCTGGTGGCGACGATGCCCGTGGAGGGCAACACGCAGGTCGCGGGCCTGCTGCACGGCGGGGCGTCGTGCGTGCTGGCCGAGACGCTGGGCTCGATCGGGGCGTTCCTGCACGTGTGGCCGGGCGGCCAGGCCCTGGGCACGGACATCAACGCCACCCACCACCGCGCGGTGTCCTCGGGGCGGGTGACGGGCACGGCGACGGCGATCGCGCTGGGCCGCACGCTGTGCAGCCACGAGGTCGTCGTCACCGACGAGTCGGGCCGGCGCGTGTGCACCGCGCGGATCACGAACCTGGTGCGACCGGCGCCGCACGGCTGAGGACGTCGTGGCAGGCCGCCAGCCGCTCGCGCCACCACGCCTCGCGGTCGGCGGGCGCGCGGTGGGCGGCGAGCAGGTCCTCCTCGGCGCGCGCCGGGCCCACCGGCAGGGTGCCCCCCACCGGCAGCAGGGGCTCGGCGGTGACGTCCGCGGCGAGCAGCGCCCCGGTGCCCAGCCCGCACGCGAACGGCAGCTCCGGCAGCGCCGCCGCCAGCGCCGCGCCGGCGGCCAGGCCCACGGAGGTGTCCAGGGCGCTGGAGACGACGACGGGCAGCCCGCAGGCCTGCGCGACGCGCAGCGCGGACCACGCTCCCGCCAGCGGGGCGACCTTGACGACGACGACGTCGGCGGCCTCCAGCCCAGCCACCCGCAGGGGGTCCTCCGCCTTGCGCACGCTCTCGTCGGCGGCCAGGAGCACGGGCGTGCCCGCGCGGGTCAGCCGGCGGCGCAGCTCGGCCATCTCCTCCAGGCTCGCGCAGGGCTGCTCGGCGTACTCCAGGCCCGCCTCGCCGAGGGCGGTGAGGGCGCGCTCGGCCGCGTCCACGTCCCAGCCGGCGTTGGCGTCGACCCGCACCCGCCCGCCCGGGCCGAGGACCTCGCGCACGGCGCGCACGCGGGCGAGGTCGTCGGCGAGGTCCTGGCCGCGCTCGGCGACCTTGACCTTCGCGGTGCGGCAGCCGGGGAAGCGCGCCAGGACCGCGGGCACGTCCCCGGCGGGCACGGCGGGCACGGTGGCGTTGACCTCGACGCGCTCGCGGACCGGCGCCGGGAACCCGGTCCAGGCGGCCTCCACGGCGGCGGCCAGCCAGCGCGCGGACTCGGCGGGCCCGTACTCGGTGAACGGGGCGAACTCCCCCCACCCGGCGGGCCCGCGCAGCAGCAGCGCCTCGCGCTCGGTGAGGCCGCGGAAGCGGGTGCGCAGCGGCAGCCGCACGACGCGCGCGGCCTCCAGCAGCTCGCCCAGCGGCGGCAGCGGCACCTCGGGTCCACCGATCACGCCCCCATCCTCCCCGCCCGGGGCGCCCCTGCGCGGCCGAGGGCCGCGCGGGCGCACCGCGGGCGGGGGTGGGCTCAGCGGGCGGCGGTGACGCGGCCGGCGTCCCCGGCCGGCGCGACCGGCAGCGTCACCGTCCGGCCGGTGCGCTGGCGCAGCGCCACGGCGGTGGCCCCCAGGAAGAGCACCGACCCCACCATCTCCAGCGCCTCCTCCACGCCGGCGACCGCGGCGTACGCCACGCTCTCGATGACGACACCGTGCGTCACCGTCTCCACGCCGCCGACGACGGTGGTGGTCACCGTCTCCACGCCCGCGCTGTCGAAGAACGGCGCGCTGAGCATCTCCACGCCGACGGCGCCCCCGCAGTACAGGGCCGCCGAGACGAGGAACGCCCAGCGGGTCGCCCGCGGCAGCGCCAGCAGGAACCGCAGGAACACCAGCCCGAACACGACCAGCAGCGGCACCGCGAGCACCACCCACGCGAAGGCCAGCACGCCGCTGAACCCGAACGCGGCCTTCAGCGGCGGGATGGTCTGCTCGTGGATCTCCGTCAGCTCGTCCAGGGACAGGTAGGCGAAGGCGATCGACAGCAACCGCCAGTGGCGGTGCCAGCGGTCGCCGGACGCCTTCGCCGCCGTGGCGGTCTGCCACAGGCGCTCGGCCGCCGCGAACAGCAGCAGGGTGGAGAACCACGCGGGGATCCCCATCTCGCGGTCCACGAAGAACCACCGCTCGAGGGTGTTCAGGCCGTCCACGTCGAGGTCGACGCCGTGCTTGAGGACCTGGCTGAGCAGGCTGACCGCGCTCAGGCCGGCGACGGCCAGCAGGAGGACGGGCGTCCAGCGACCGGGCAGCCGGACGGCGTCCCGGAACGTGCGCGGCGGGGCACCGCCGCCCTCGATCGAAGCTCGTTCACCTGTGGTTCCGCGTCCGTTCACGGACACAGGCTGACACCGGATCCGCGTGATCCACACCACTTCACCGCATCGGGCTCCGCACTACTTCGTTGCGTGATGAAACTTGTACCGGACGTCACCGACACCCCGCTCCGCGCCGCCCGCGACGGCCGCGCCTACCCTCGGGCGGCGTGAGCGCCCTCGACGGAGTCAGCGAGACCTTCGACCCTGCGGCGTGGACGGAGGTGCCCGGCTTCGACGACCTCACCGACGTCACCTACCACCGCTGCGCGCTCCCCGGCCGCGAGCGCGGCACCGTCCGCATCGCGTTCGACCGCCCCGAGGTGCGCAACGCGTTCCGCCCCCGCACCGTCGACGAGCTCGCCCGCACCCTCGACCACGCCCGCCGCACCCCCGACGTCGGCTGCGTCCTGCTCACCGGCAACGGCCCCAGCCCCAAGGACGGCGGGTGGGCGTTCTGCTCCGGCGGCGACCAGCGCATCCGCGGCCGCTCCGGCTACCAGTACGCCGAGGGCGAGACCGCCGAGACCGTCGACGCCACCCGCGCGAAGGCCGAGGGCGGGCGCCTGCACGTGCTGGAGGTGCAGCGGCTCATCCGCTTCATGCCGAAGGTCGTGATCGCCGTCGTGCCCGGCTGGGCAGCCGGCGGCGGGCACAGCCTGCACGTCGTCGCCGACCTCACCCTCGCCAGCGCCGAGCACGCCCGCTTCAAGCAGACCGACGCCGACGTCGGCTCCTTCGACGCCGGCTACGGCTCCGCGTACCTGGCCCGCCAGGTCGGGCAGAAGTTCGCCCGCGAGATCTTCTTCCTCGGCCGCCCCTACACCGCCCAGCAGGCCCACGACATGGGCATGGTCAACGCCGTCGTCCCCCACGCCGACCTGGAGGAGACGGCCCTGCAGTGGGCCGCCGAGATCAACGGCAAATCCCCCACCGCGCAGCGGATGCTGAAGTTCGCGTTCAACGCCGTCGACGACGGCATGGTCGGCCAGCAGGTGTTCGCCGGCGAGGCCACCCGTCTCGCCTACATGACCGACGAGGCCGTCGAGGGGCGCGACGCCTTCCTCGGCAAGCGCGAACCGGACTGGTCGCCGTTCCCCTGGTACTTCTGATCCCCTCGCGTCACCCCGGTCCCGTTCACGGCCGGGCGACGAGGCGGTGCCGCGGCCACGGCACCCCACCCGGCCACGGCGACGGACCCCAGCCCCGGCCCCGGTGACGGCACCCGACCGAAAGGGCTAGGCGATGAGGGGCCGGGCGGCGGGCCGGCTCAGGACCTCGTGCAGCTGCTCCAGCGGCATCGGCCGGCAGTACAGGTGCCCCTGGGCCAGCGGGCACCCCATCTCGCGCAGGATCGCGGCCTGCTCAGGCTCCTCGACGCCCTCGGCGACGATGGACAGCCCGAGGGCCTGCCCCATCTTGACCATGCCCTCCACGAGGGCTCGGGCGGTGGGCTCGGCGCCGATGTCGCGCACGAAGCTGCGGTCGATCTTGAAGGAGGAGAACGGCCGGTGGCGCAGGTAGCCGAGGGAGGAGAACCCGGTGCCGAAGTCGTCGATGGTCAGCAGCGCCCCGGTCTCGGCGAGGTCGCGCAGGACCTCGACGGTGTCGTCGTCGATCATGACGTTCTCGGTCATCTCCAGGTGCAGCCGGCCTCCGCCGGCGGCCGCCTGCCGCACGGCGGCGGCGACCCGGGTGGTGAAGTCGGGGTGGCGCAGCTGCACGGGTGAGACGTTGACCATGAGGTCCAGGCGGCGCCCGGCGTGCAGCCGGATGGTGGCCGCGTCGCGGGCGACGGTGCGCAGCACGGCGTCGCCGATGCCGACGACGGTGCCGGAGCGTTCGGCGAGGCCGATGAACTCGTCCGGGCCGACGAGCGGCTCGACGCCGTCGCCGCGGTCGCGGCGCCAGCGCACGAGGGCCTCCAGGGCGACGACCTCGGACGTGGCGAGGTCCACGATGGGCTGGTAGTGGACGACGAAGGCGTCGGCGGGGGCCTGCTGGAGGTCCTCGATGACCTGCAGCCGCGCGATCTCCTCCTCCAGCAGCTCGGGGCGGAACTCCATCCAGCGGTTCTTGCCGGTGACCTTGGCCCGGTACATGGCGGTGTCGGCGTTGCGCAGGAGGGTGCTGACGTCGTCGCCGGGGCGGGCGCGGGCGCAGCCGATGCTGCCCTGCGTGCGCACGACGTGCCCGCGCATGCGCACCTCGACGCGCAGGGCGGCCAGCACCCGCCGGCACAACCCCTCCACGTCGGGGCAGCGGGGGGCGAGGACGGCGAACTCGTCGCCGCCGAGGCGGGCGACGGTGCTGCCGCCGCGCAGGGTGTCGCGCAGGCGGGCGCCGACGAGGCGCAGCAGCTCGTCGCCGGCGTCGTGGCCGAAGCGGTCGTTGACGCCCTTGAAGCCGTCGAGGTCGAGGTAGAGGACGACGAGCTCGTCGAGGCCGCCGCCCTGGCGGGCGCGCTCGAGCTCGATGGCGAGGCGCTCGGAGAACTGCAGGCGGTTGGGCAGGCCGGTGACGATGTCGCGGCGGGCCAGGCCGTGCATCTCCTCGTTGGCGCCGACGCGGAAGAACGCGGCTTCGCCGACGGACGCGAGGGCTTCGAGGGCCTTCTCGTCGGCGGCGCGCTGGGCGGCGTCGCGGTGCCGGGGGGCGGTGACGTAGAGGACGTGGCCGTCGCCGGCGACGACGGGGACGCCGATCTCGCCCTCGCCGGGCCCGACGGAGCGGACGGCGGCGGCGGGGGTGCCGGCGACCATGCGGGCGTGCTTGGCGAGGGCGCGGGCGAGGTCGGCGCGCCGGCCCTGGGTGTGCAGGGCGGTGGCGGCCTCGAAGAGGGCCTCGGTGCGGCGGGCGACGTCGCGGGTGGTGCGCATGGCTCGGGTGGCGATGAGGGTGACGACCATGGGGACGGCGAGCAGGCCCGCGGCCCACGGGCTGAGCTCCTCCTGGACGAGGCCGCCGAGGTAGCCGACGGCGCCGACGGCGAGGGCGGCGCCGCCGGCGAGCCAGGTGCCGCCGTGGCCGAGCTCGGCGCGCACCCCGGTGCGTTCCTGCAGAGCGACGGAGACCGCGGAGACGAGGAGGTCGACGAGGAAGACGGCGCCGACGGCCGCGGCGACGGCCAGCAGCTCGGGCAGGTCGCCCCGCACGGCGATGGCGCGGCCGCGGCCGCCGGCGCCGAGCAGGTGCAGGACACCGACGGCGACGGGGGCGAACAGCACGCCGATGGAGGCGTTGTACACGCGGCTGACCCAGCTCTTGCGCTGGGAGAGGTTGGTGGGGATCACGCACAGCGCCCAGGCGAGGGTGGCGGTCCAGGGCGGCGCGAAGCACAGGAGGAAGACGAGGACACCCACGTCGAACTGGACCTCGACGCCGGCGTGCCGGGTGTTCACCTGGAAGGGGAAGCGGGTCATCAGCTGCACGAGGGGGAAGCCGATGAGCAGGCACCAGCCGAGGGTGCGCAGGGCGGTGGCGTCGGCACCGCGCACGAAGGCGACGGCGGCGGCCAGCGTGGTGCACAGGGCGGCGAGGGTGACGAGGCCGTCGCAGACGACGCTCGCCACGGGGCGCCGCTCCGGAACCGTGGTGCTCACCGTCATCCCCTCCCCGGGCCGAGCGCGCTCATCCTGACACTCCGGTAACGAGCGGTCACGCTCATGGGGTGATTCGCTGCGCCGTTCGCGTGGTGGAACCGCTGCGCAGGTCGCAGCGACCCCTGGACCTGAGCGGACAGTGATTGTCTCACCACTTTCCGCGCCCCCCCTCTCTCGGTGATCAAGGAAGTCACGACTTCCTCGATCACCGAGGGAGGAGGGGGAGGCTCGGGCGCGGCGGCCTAGGCTCGGCCGGTGACCCCCGCCGCACCACCGGCCCCGCGACCGCCCGCCCGGCTCCTGCGCGCGCTGCCGGTGCCGGCCGGACCGCGCGTCCTGGACCTCCTGCCCGTCCTCTCCGACGCGCTCGCCGGCCGGTCGGACACCGCCTGGCACCCCCACGCCGCCGGTGGCGCCCCCCACCCCGCCCTGCGCACCGGCGAACCCCTCGCCCCCGGCGAGGACGACCCGGACGACCCCACGGCCTTCGCCGTCGCCACCTCCGGCTCCACCGGCACCCCCAAGGGCGCCCTCCTCAGCGCCGGCGCCCTGCGCGCCTCCGCCGACGCCACCGCCGCCCGCCTGACCGGCCCCACCGCCGGCCCCACCGCCAGCACCGGCCGCGAGCAGTGGGTGCTCGCGCTGCCCGCCCACCACGTCGCCGGCCTGCAGGTGCTGCTGCGCTCCGTGCGCGCCGGCACCGAACCCGTCGTCGTGGACACCACCGGCGGTTTCGACCCCGCCGCCTTCACCGCCGCCACCACCGCCTGCACCGCACCCCGGCGGCTGACGTCCCTCGTGCCCACCCAGCTGCTGCGGCTGCTCGACGCCGGCGACGAGGCCACCGCCGCCCTCGCCGCCCACGACGCCGTGCTCGTCGGCGCCGCCGCCACGCCGGCGCCCCTGCTGGCGCGCGCCCGCGCCGCCGGCGTGCGGGTCGTCACCACCTACGGGATGTCCGAGACGTGCGGCGGCTGCGTGTACGACGGGCGCCCCCTGGACGGCGTGCGGGCCGTCGCGCAGGACGACGGCCGCCTCGCGCTCACCGGACCCGTCGTCGCCCGCGGCTACCGCGGCCTGCCCGGCCACCCCGCGTTCCGCACCGCCCCCGACGGCACCCGCACCTTCCGCACCGACGACGCGGCCGAGGTGCGCACCGACGGGCGCGGCACGCTCGTGCGCGTCACCGGCCGCCTGGACGACCTCATCACCACGGGCGGGCTGAAGGTCGCCCCCGCGCTCGTCGAGGAGGCCCTGGCCGCCGCCGCCGGCGTCGCGGAGGCCGTCGTGGTGGGAGCGCCGGACCCCGAGTGGGGTGAGCGGGTCGTCGCCGCCGTGGTGCCGCTGCCCGGTGCCGCCCCCGCACTGGCGGACCTGCGGGCGGTGGTCCGCGAACGCGTGGCCCCGCACGCCGCCCCCCGCCAGCTCCTCCTGCTGGACGCGCTCCCGCTGCGCGGCCCCGGCAAGCCCGACAGGAGCGCGCTGCGCGCGCTGGCGACGCGGGGGCGACCGGACGGCGAACGACCGGCGACGGGCGGCTGACGTCCCCCGGGAACCGCGTCCGCTGCCCGTTCGTCGTCCCCGCGGGTGCCGGTACCGGTCCGGGACCCGGCCGGACCGAGGAGGTGGGTGACGGTGCGCAGCGTCCTTCCGGTGCTCCTGGTGCTGGGGCTGACCGTGTACTGCCTGGTGAGCATCGTGCAGGCCGGCGACGGCGAACTGCGCACCCTGCCCCGGTGGGGCTGGCTGCTGCTGGTGGTGCTGGTGCCGCTGTTCGGCGCCGTGGGGTACCTGGTGGCCGGCCGGCCCACGGCCGCGAGCGCGCCCCGCCCGCGCCCGGGGTACCGGCCCGGGCCCAAGGGCCCCGACGACGACGAGGACTTCCTGCGCGGGCTCTGAACCCGTACCCGGTTCCGTCACCCCGGTCCTGTTCGCGGCCGGGCGACGAGGCGGTGCCGCGTCCGGGCTCTCCGCCCGCGCCGGACCCGGCGCACCACGTCACCCGCACACACCAGGCGCGGGCTCCGGACGCCCGGCCACCCCACCACCTCGCCACCCTCTCCCCTGCGGTTCACGCCCGGTCCGGCACGGCCCCGCGGGCTCGCCCGCCGACGGCTGACGGGAAGAGCCGTCCCACGTACGGGAACGGCGAAGAGACGACCCCGCGGTCAGGCGCCTGTGGAGGGGGCGCGGGGTGACCGGGTGCAGGGCGTCCGGAGCCCGCGCCGAACGCACCCCGAACCGGTGCCGCCCGGTCGACGGCGCGGGCGGAGAGCCCGGCACCCGGTCACCCCGCGTCCCCGGCACCCCACCCGGCCACGGTGACGGGGCCGGACCGGACCGGACCACGGAGCGCGGACCGACCCCTCGGCGGGAACCGCCCGCACGCTTGGCACGATGGACCCTCGTGCCGGACCCTGCCGAACCCACGCCCGACCCCGCCGTGCCGCTGTCGGCCGTCCCGCCGCCCGCCCGCCGCGCCACCGCGGCGCAGTGGGTGTCGGCGGCCCGGCCCCGCACGCTGCCGGCGGCCCTGACCCCGGTGCTCGTGGGCACGGGCGCCGCGGCGGCCCTGGGCGGGCCGGCGTGGGTGCCGGCGGCGCTGGCGCTGGTGGTGGCGCTCGCGCTGCAGGTGGGCGTCAACTACGCCAACGACTACTCCGACGGCGTGCGGGGCACCGACGCCGAGCGGGTCGGCCCGTTCCGCCTGGTGGGTTCCGGGGCCGCGGAGCCGCGCACGGTGCGCGACGCCGCGTTCGCCTGCTTCGCCGTCGCCGGCCTGGCCGGGCTGGCGGTGGTGGCGCTGTCGGAGCACTGGTGGCTGCTGCTGGTGGGTGCGGCGTCGGTCGCGGCGGCCTGGTACTACACGGGCGGGAAGCGCCCCTACGGCTACGCCGGGCTGGGCGAGGTGTTCGTCTTCGTCTTCTTCGGCCTGGTGGCCGTGCTGGGCACCACGTACGTGCAGGTGGACCGGGTGGGGGGCGCGGCGCTGGCCGGGGCGTTCTGCGTGGGCCTCCTGGCGTGCGCGATCCTCGTGGCGAACAACCTGCGCGACGTGCCCACCGACGCCCTGGCGGGCAAGCGCACCCTGGCGGTGCGCCTGGGCGAGCGCCGCAGCCGGCTGCTGTTCGCCGGGCTCGTCGCGGGTGGTCTCGCGGCGGCGCTGGCGTGCGCGCCGTGGCACCCGTGGGTGCTGCTGGTGCTGCTGGCGGTGCCGCTGGCGGTGCGGCCGCTGCGGACGGTGCTGGGCGGCGCGGCGGGACGCGACCTGATCCCCGTGCTGAAGGACACCGGTGTGCTGGAACTGGCCGTCGGGGCGCTGCTGGCGGTCGGCCTCGCGCTGTGAGCGGGCGTCTGCCAGTGTGCGCCGCATGGGTGCTGTGGACGTGCAGGCAGACGGGGAGCACCGCTACGCGGCGACGCTCACGACGGCGGGAGGCACCAGCTCGTCGCACGTGGTGACGTGCGACGCCGGGGTGCTGGAGGAGCTGGGGGCGACGGCCGCGGACGAGCCGGTGCTGGTCCGCCGGGTGCTGGAGGTGCTGGTGCGCTCGGCCGACGAGGCGGAGGCGGCCGGCCGCACCCCGGCGGTGCCGGAGGTGGTGGACCTGCGCGAGCTGGACCGGCAGGTCCCCGACCTGCTGCCGAACCTGCCCCTGCGCTGACCGGCGGGCCGCCGGGCCGCCTCAGCGGCCGTCGTCCTCGGCGGCGTTGTCGTCCTGCACGCCCTTGGCGAAGCGGGACTTCTCGAAGCGGGACGTCGCGCGGGCGGACGTCGCACCGCCCTGCCCGCCCTGCAGCCGCCCCTCGACGCGCTGCTGCAGGCGCGCGGCCATCTCCTCGCGCTGGCGGCGCAGCAGCAGCAGGGACAGCAGCACCGACAGCACGGCGGCGACGGCCAGGGCCAGCCAGCCGCGCGCCCCCAGGGCGCTCATCAGGAGCAGGCACAGCACGAAGATGCCGAGCCGCAGGACCGTGTACTTCAGCGTCGCACCCACGTCACACCCCCGCGTACGAGTGCAGGCCGGGGAAGAAGATGTTCACCACGAGGTAGTTGAACAGCACGCACCCGAAGGCGAGCACGGACAGCCAGGCGGCGCGGCGACCGTCCCAGCCGCGGGTGGCGCGGGCGTGCAGGTAGCAGGCGTAGACGACCCAGATGATGAACGTCCACACCTCCTTGGAGTCCCAGTTCCAGTAGCGGTTCCAGGCCACCTGCGCCCAGACGGCACCGGCGATGAGCGTGAACGTCCACATCACGAACGCCACCGCGTTGAGCCGGAACGCGGTGCGCTCCAGCTCCGCCGAGCCGGGCAGGGCGTCCATGAACGCCCCGCCGGGGTGCCCGCCGCCCGCCCGCACGCGCTCGCGCTTCTCCTGCACGAGCTGCAGGACCGTCGCGGAGAAGCCGAGGGTGGACAGCGCCGTGGCGAGGATCGCCACGAACACGTGGATGACCAGCCAGTAGCTGTCCAGGGCCGGCACGAGCTGGGCGGCCTCCACGTAGAAGCTGCGCAGCGCGATGCCGAGGGTCGCCAGGACCGGGCCGGCGACGAAGGTGCCGAGGTAGCGGGCATCGCGACCGCCACCGAGACCGGCGCGGGAGGCGCGCACGACGGCCACGAGGTAGCCGATCGACACCACGAGGCAGCCGGTGAGGGCGAACTCGAACATGTTGCCCCACGGCACCCGGTGCACCGAGAGGGCGCGGGCGGTCACGGACCCGGCCAGCAGCAGGGTGGACGCCGCGAACAGCGAGGTGCCCACCGCGGCGGCGCGGCGGCGGCGCGGCGGCGGCGCGGGTGCCTCGGTCAGCACCGCCCCCGCCGCGGCGGTGCTCGCCGTCGTGCCGGCGGCGGTGGCCTCGGCGGACCCGCGGCGGCGGGCGTCGCGGGCCTTGATCTCCTTGCCGCCCTCGGCCAGGTCGGCCGCGTAGGCGATGAAGGACCCCAGGTAGGCCGTCATCGCCGAGTACAGCAGCAGGTTGGAGACCTGCGCGACGTTCTCGTCGACGGTCATCGTCCCTCCTCCGCGCGGGACCCCGCCCGCGCCTCGCGCTCGTCGCGATCCTCGTCGCGCTCGTGCTCGTGCCCATCGTCGCCCACCGCGCCGGGTGGCGGCGACGACGCAGCCGGCTCCAGGGGCTCACCCGTCGCCTCGCGCAGCCGCCGCAGCACCCCGTCGACCTCGAAGGCGAGGCCGGCGTCGTTGCCGCGCGCCAGCCCGGCGACCTCCACGGCGCTGCCCGTGCCGTCGCCGGCGGGCCGCACCCGCACCCAGACGCGGCGGCGCGGCAGGAACAGGGAGAGCACCAGGCCGGTGGTGGCCAGCAGGGAGGACACCAGCGCCGCGGTCTGCCCGGGCGTGGAGCGCACGTCGAAGGAGGCGTAGCGCTGCACGCCCTCGAAGCTCACCGTGCCCAGCCCGCCGGGCAGCTCCACGCTGTCCCCGGGGGCGAGGCGGATGAGGAACGGGCGCCCCTGCTCGTCGAGGACCTGGGTGAGGCCGTCGCCCTCCAGCTCGTAGACGTTCTGCGGCACCCCGTCGTCCAGGCCGAGGTCGCCGGTGTAGGCCTGCATGACGAGGAAGGGGTTGGCCAGGTCGGGGAAGCCGGAGACCGGCGCGCCGGTGGCGTCCGTCGTCGCCGAGGGCAGGAACACCCCGGACAGGCCGATCTGCACGGGGTCCCCGCCGGCGTCGACGGCGTCGGGGACCTTCACGACGCCGGTGGAGTCGTAGTTGCCGGTCTGCGGCAGGAACGGCGTGGCCCCGTCCTGCACGACGTTCCCCTGCCCGTCGCGCACGACGATGACGGGGGCGTAGCCGTTGCCGGACAGCGAGATCTGGGTGCCGCCGACCTTCGCGGGGTGGTTGACGCGGATGGTCTCCTCGCGCGGCTGCTCGCCGGGGGCGTCGGTGAGGGTGACGTCGGCGGCGAAGCGGCGCGGCTGGCCGATCTGGGAGGTCTGCTGCGCCTCGAAGGCGACGTCCATGGCGTCCAGCTCCAGCGTGAACGGCGGCACGTCGCCCACGTCGGCGCCGGCACCGCCGGTGAAGCTGTCGAAGGTGGTGCCGACCATCGTGCCGCCCTCGACGACCAGGCGCTGGCCGGAGTAGGAGAACAGCGAGCTGGAGGCGATGGAGACCAGCAGGCCCACCAGGGACAGGTGGAACAGCAGGTTGCCGGTCTCGCGGTGGTGGCCGCGCTCGGCGGCCACGGACCCACCGCCCGGCCCGCCGGCGGCCTCCTCGCGCACCTCGGTGCGGAAGCGGCGCCCGCGCAGCACGGTGCGGGCGGCCGCCAGCACCTCGGCGGGCGGGGCGGCCAGCCCGGCGGCGCGGTGCTCGGGCAGCTTCTCCAGCCGCGCGGGCGTGCGCGGCGGCTTCGCCCGCAGCGAGCGCAGGTGCACGCCCGCGCGCGGCACGACGCAGCCGATGAGGGAGATGAACAGCAGCAGGTAGATCGCCGAGAACCAGACCGACGAGTACACGTCGAAGCCCTGCAGCCGCTCCACCCAGTCCCCGGCGGTGGGGTGGTCGGCCTTCCACTGCGCCACGCCCGCCGGGTCGTTGTCCTGCTGCGGGAACGTGGAGCCGGGCACGGCGGCGACGGCGAGCAGCATGAGCAGGAACAGCGCGGTGCGCATGCTCGTCAGCTGCCGCCAGCAGTAGCGGGCGAACTCCAGCGGCGCCAGCGGCGCGGCCTGCGGGGCGGGGGTGCGGGCCCGGCGGGCGCCGCGCGGGGCGGGCGCCTCGGTGGCCGGCTCCCCGGTGGCCGGCTGCGCGTCGCGGTACTCGTCGCGCAGGTCGTCCAGGTGCGTCTCGTCGGTACGGGCCATGGGGTCAGATCACCGTCTCGAAGTTCCCGATGGGGCCGCGCAGCCAGCCCAGGACGGCGTTGAAGCCGTCGGTGACGAGCAGCAGGCCGACGGCGACGAGCAGCACGCCGCCGAAGACGTTGACGGCGCGGGTGTGCCGGCGCAGCACGCCGAGGGCGCGCACGCCGCGCTCGTAGCCGGCGGCGACCAGGACGAACGGCAGGCCCAGGCCCAGGCAGTAGGCGACGGCGAGGCCGGTGGCGCGACCGGCGGTGCCGCTCTGGAAGCCGAGGGCGGAGATCGCCGCGAAGATCGGGCCGATGCAGGGGGTCCAGCCGAGGCTGAACACGACGCCCAGCAGGGGTGCGCCGAGCAGCCCGGCGCGCGGGCGCCAGCGCACCTTCAGCTCCCGCTGCGCCCACAGCGGCGCGGCGACCACGAGCGCGCCGAGCGCGACGACGAGCACGCCGAGCACCCGCTGCAGCTCGACGCGGTAGCGCACCAGGGCGTCGCCGAGGGCGCCCACGGTGAAGTTCACCAGGACGAACACCACCGAGAACCCGAGCACGAACAGCACCGCCCCGGCCAGCATCCGCCCGCGGCGCTGCTGCGCGGGGTCCTGCCCGCCCAGGCCGGTGACGTAGCCGAGGAACCCCGGCACGAGCGGCAGCACGCACGGCGACAGGAACGAGACCAGCCCGGCGAGCGCCGCCAGCGGCACCGCCAGCAGCAGGGGCCCGGCGGCGACGGCCTGCTGCAGCTCGCCGATCACGCGGGCGCCGCCGTGCCGGTCGCGGCGGGGACCGCCGGCTCGTCGGGTGCGGGTGCCGCGCCGGCGTCGTCGAGCAGGCCGGCGAAGGTGGAGGCGTCCGCGGGCCCGGACACGCGGGCCGCCACGCGGCCCTCGGTGTCGAGCACGATCGTGGTGGGGGTGGCCTGGGGGGCGACGCCGCGCAGCGCGAGCATCGCCTCGCCGGAGTCGGCGTCGAGCACGCTGGGGTAGGTGACGCCGAAGCTGCGGTGGAAGGACTCGGCGATCGCGGCGGTGTCGTAGGTGTTGATCCCCACGAACTGCACGTTGCGGCCGGAGTACTCCTCCCACACCTGCTGCAGGTCGTCGGCCTCCTCGCGGCACGGGCCGCAGGCGGCGAACCAGGTGTTCAGCAGGACGACCTGCCCGCGCAGGTCGGCCAGGTCGATCGTCTCCCCGTCGACCGTCTCGCCGGTGAAGGTGACCGGCTCGCCGCGCTCGGCCGGCGGGGTGGTCGCGACGGTGCCGTCGCCGGAGATCCAGTTCTGCCCCTGCGCCTCGGGCAGGCCGTCGCCACCGCCGCAGCCGGCGAGCAGCGCGGCGGCCAGGAACGCGCCGGCCAGCGCGCGGCGGCGGGGGCGGGCGACCGGGGTGCTCACGCGCCCGGCACGGGGTCGGCGCCCACGAGCAGGTCGGCGCACGGCTCGGTGTAGGTGACGGACACGAGGCGCCGGCCGGCGAACTCCAGCGAGGTGATCGACGCCAGGGCGCACTGCCGCTTGCGGGGGTCGTGCCACAGGGGGCGGTGCTCGGCGCGCAGCCGCGTCACCCACACCGGCAGCTGGTGGCTGACGAGGACGGACTCGCGGCCGGGGAAGGCGTCGCGGGCGTCGCGCACGGTGGCGACCATGCGCTCGGCCTGCACCGCGTACGGCTCGCCCCAGCTGGGGCGCAGCGGGTTCCACAGCCGCGGCCACACCCGCGGGTCGCGCACGGAGCCGGCGCCGGTGGTGACGTGGAACCCCTCGAAGCTGTTGCCGGCCTCGATGATGCGCTCCTCGGTGCCCAGCGGCAGGCCGAGGGCCTCGGCGATGGGGGTGGCCGTCTCCTGGGCGCGCTGCAGCGGGGAGGCGGTCACGGAGGCGACGTCGCGGGTGGAGAAGTGCAGGCCCAGGCGCGCGGCCATCGCCCGCCCGCGCTCGGAGAGCCGGTACCCGGGCAGCCGGCCGTACAGGACGCGCTCGGGGTTGTGGACCTCGCCGTGGCGCACCAGGTGCACCACGGTGCGCGGCGCGCCGGAGGGGGCGTGGTCCTCGGCGCGGGGCTCGGCGCCCGGTGCGGTGCGGGGGCCGGGCTCGACGCCGGAACCGGTGACGGTGGCGGGCACGCTCACAGCGACCCCGCCCCCTCGGCGGCGGCGCGGGCCGCGTGCGGCAGGGCGTCCAGCACCCGGCCGATCGCCTCCTCGTCGTGGGCGGCGGACAGGAACCACGCCTCGAACGCGCTGGGCGGCAGGTGCACGCCGCGCGAGAGCATGGCGTGGAAGAAGGCGCGGAACGCGCCGAGGTCCTGCTGCTTCGCCTCGTCGTAGTCGCGCACCTGCTCGCGCCCGGTGAAGAAGACGCTGAACATGCTGCCGGCGGTGTTCACCACGTGCGGCACGCCGGCGGCGCTCAGGGCCTCGCTCGCGGCCTCGCGCACGGTGCGCGCGTTCCGCTCCACGGCGGCGTACACGTCGTCGGTGCAGCCGCGCAGGGTCGCCAGGCCGGCGGCGGTGGCGACCGGGTTCCCGGACAGGGTGCCCGCCTGGTAGACGGGACCCGCGGGGGCCAGGTGGGCCATGACGTCGGCGCGCCCGCCGAACGCGGCGGCGGGGAAGCCGCCGCCCATGACCTTGCCGAAGGTCAGCAGGTCGGGGGCGTGCTCCGGGCCCAGACCCTCGAAGCCGTACCAGCCGGCGCGGCTGACGCGGAAACCGGTCATCACCTCGTCGGAGACGAGCAGCGCGCCGTGCTCGCGGGTCAGGCGGCGCAGCTCGGCGGTGAAACCGGGCGCGGGCGGCACCACGCCCATGTTCCCGGCGGCGGCCTCGGTGATGACGCACGCGATGCGCTCGCCGTGCTGCGCGAAGACGTCCGCGAGGGCCTGCGGGTCGTTGTAGGGCACGACGAGCGTGTCGGCGGCCGAGGCGCCGGTCACCCCGGGGGTGTCCGGCAGCGCGAACGTCGCCAGGCCGGAGCCGGCGGAGGCCAGCAGCGCGTCGACGTGGCCGTGGTAGTGGCCGGCGAACTTCACCACGACGGGGCGGCCGGTGAAGCCGCGCGCCAGCCGGATCGCGCTCATCGTGGCCTCGGTGCCGGAGCTGACCAGGCGCACCTGCTCCACGGGCTCGACGCGGGCGACGATCTCCTCGGCGAGCTCCACCTCCCGCTCGGTGGGGGTGCCGAAGCTGAAGCCCTGCTCGGCGGCGGCGCGCACGGCGGCCAGGACGTCCGGGTGGGCGTGCCCGAGGATCATCGGGCCCCAGGAGCAGATGAGGTCCACGAGCTCGGTGCCGTCGGCGTCGCGCAGGTAAGGCCCGCGCGCGGAGGCCGTGAAGCGGGGGGTGCCGCCGACGGCGCGGAAGGCCCGCACGGGCGAGTTCACCCCGCCGGGGATCACGGCGCTCGCCCGCTCGAACAGGGCGGCGGAGGCCGGGGCGTCGGAGGTGCGGTCGGGGGTCGCCGGGGCGGGCGTCGACGCGGTCACGGGCTCCAGTGTCGCAAGCTCCCGGGGGTGCGAGCGCCGCAGGGGTGTCTACGACGCCGCGTCGTGAGGAAGTTCACGGACGGCGCCCGGCGCCTGGCGCGGGACCGCCACCGCGGGGCGGCGCAGCGCCCCCACGGGCACCGGCCAGGTGGCGCCCAGGTCGCAGGCGGTCGCCTCGCGCGGCGGGGCCAGCAGGTAGCCCTGCGCGTAGCGGGCGCCCAGGGCCGCGACGTGCGCCAGCTGCCCGGCGTGCTCCACGCCCTCGACGACGACCTCGCAGCCGAGGTCGTGGGCCAGGGCGACGGACGCGGCGGTGATGGTGCCGCTGCGCACCGAGTCGCCCAGGGACGCGGTGAAGCAGCGGTCCACCTTCAGCTCGTCGACGGGGAAGTCGCGCAGGTAGGCGAGCGAGGAGTAGCCGGTGCCGAAGTCGTCCAGGGCCAGGCGCACCCCGCCGTCCCGCAGCCGCCGCAGCGCCGGCTGCACGTCGGTGCCGTGCACGAGGGCGGTCTCGGTCAGCTCCAGCGTGAGGGCGTGCGCGGGCAGGCCGGCGCCGTCGAGGGCGTCCAGGACGGCGTCCACGACCCCGGGGTCGGCGAGCTGGCGGCCGGAGACGTTCACCGCCAGGCGCAGCGCGGCGGCGGCCGGGTCCTGCGCGCGCCAGGCCGCGACCTGCCGGCACGCCTCGGCGAGGACGTACCGGCCCAGGGCGACGACGAGCCCGCTGGCCTCCGCCACGGGCACGAAGCGCCCCGGCGGCAGCAGGCCCAGCTCGGGGTGCTGCCAGCGCACCAGCGCCTCCACGGCCGCGACCCGGCCGGTGCGCAGGTCCACGACCGGCTGGTAGTGCACGCGCAGCTCGCCGTCGTCGACGGCGCGGCGCAGCCGCAGGCTCTCGGTGAGGACGTCGCGGCCGGCCAGGCCGGCGCCCGCGTCGCGCCGGTGCAGCTCCAGCAGGCCGGCGGCGGCGCGCGCGAGCCGCTCCAGCAGCGCCACGTCCTCGCCGGTGAAGTCGCGGGGGCGCACGTCCACCACGCACAGGGTGCCCAGCGGCAGCCCGTCGCGGCCGAACACCGGCACCCCGGCGTAGGCGCGCACGCGGTGCTCGCCGGTGACGAGGGGGTGGTCGGCGAAACGGGGGTCGGCGGTGGCGTCGCCGGCCACGACGGGCATCCCGCCGGACACGGTGTGCGTGCACAGCGACAGGTGCCGCGGCAGGGCCACCACGGGGATGCCCGCGCGCGCCAGGTGGCTCTGCTCGTCGGCGTCCATGAGCGACAGGCCGGCCATCGGCGCGTCCAGCGCGCGCGCGGCGGCGTCCACCAGCGCCTGCAGCCCGGGGTCGCCCACGGCCGAGGCCCAGCGGTAGCTCGCCACCGAGGCGAGGCGGTCGCTCTCGTGGGGGTGGGGCGGGGCAGTGGGCACGGAGGGGTGATCGGGTCGTGCGGCACCGCTCTCCAGCGCCGGGGGCGCCTTTCACCCGGCCGGGCCCGTCGCCGGGCGCGGAGCGTGAGCACCCCGAGGTCCGGGACCTCCGGCCCGCGTCACCGGGCCCCGGACCGGGTAGTCCAGGGGGTGGGAGCCGGGAGGGTCCCGGACCCCACCAGGGAGGTACGACGTGCGAGCGCTGCAGTACCGCGAGATCGGCCGGGCCCCGGAGGTCGTGGAGGTCCCCACCCCCGAACCGGGGCCGGGGCAGGTCCTGCTGGAGGTGACGGCTGCCGGGGTGTGCCACTCGGACGCCTTCGTCATGGGGCTGCCCGCCGAGGAGTACACCTACGGGCTGCCGCTGACCCTGGGGCACGAGGGTGCCGGGAAGGTCGCGGCCGTCGGTGCCGGTGTGGAGGGGCTGGAGATCGGCACGAACGTCCTCGTGTACGGGCCGTGGGGGTGCGGCACCTGCCACACGTGCGTGCAGGGCAAGGAGAACTACTGCCCGCGGGCGGCGGAGCTGGGCATCGTCCCGCCGGGCCTGGGGGCTCCCGGCGCGATCGCCGAGCACCTGCTGGTGGACTCCCCGCGCCACCTGGTGCCCATCGGGGACCTGGACCCGGTGAAGACCGTGCCGCTGACCGACGCCGGGCTCACCCCGTACCACGCGATCAAGCGGTCCCTGCCGAAGCTGGTGCCGGGCTCGACGGCCGTGGTCATCGGCGCCGGCGGTCTCGGGCACGTCGGCATCCAGCTGCTCAAGCACCTCTCCCCCGCCCGCGTCGTCGCGCTGGACGTCAGCGAGCAGAAGCTCCAGCTGGCCCGCTCGGTCGGTGCCGACGAGGTGCTGACCTCGGACGCCTCCGCGGCCCGGGCGGTGCGGGAGCTGACCGGTGGGCGCGGGGCGGAGGTGGTGCTGGACTTCGTCGGCGCCCAGCCCACGATCGACACGGCGATCGCGGCGGCGGCCGTGGAGGGTGACGTGACGATCGTCGGCATCGGCGGGGGCGCGGCGAGCGTCGGGTTCTTCCGCACGCCGTTCGCCACCGCCGTCAGCGTCCCGTACTGGGGGTCGGTGCCGGAGCTGCACGAGCTGGTGGCGCTGGCGCACCGCGGGGTGCTGGACGTGCACACGCAGGAGTTCTCCCTCAGCGACGCCCCGAAGGCGTACGAGGCGCTGCACGAGGGCACCCTCGACGGCCGCGCGGTCATCGTCCCCTCCCTCGGCTGACCCGCCCCTCCCCCACCCCGTCCTCCCGCGGTGGTCCTGCACGGTCGAGCGCTCACGCTCGCGAGATCACCGCGGGGGTGGCGGGGTGGGGTGGGGTGGAGCGGGGGGCAGCCGGGTCAGGCGGTGGCGAGCAGGCGCACGGAGACGCCGTCGCGGGTGGGGACCAGCTCGGCGCGGCCGCCGCCGGCGACCTCGACCGCCGCGGAGCCGCCCCGCACGCGGCGGGCGCGCAGCACCGGGCGCTCCTCGCCGACGGGCCAGCCGCCGGCGGCCGCGGGGTCGACCCGCAGCACGGCGCCGTCGTCCAGGGCGGCGGTGCCGCGCACCCGCAGCGGTGCGTCGCCGCCCGCGGCGGGGGCCACCTCCAGGGCGGCACCGGCCGCCTGCGAGAAGTCGCCGCGCACCTGAGCGGCGCAGCCGGCGGCGACCCGCAGCGCGCCCGCGGCGACGGTGACGTCCCCGCGGCCCAGCGCGCTGGGCGAGGCCGCGACGAGGATGCCGCCGGCCACGCGGGTGCCGCCGGTGAAGGAGTTGTCCCCGCTGAGGGTCAGTTCCCCGGAACCGCGCTTGACGAGATCGCCGCGGCCGGTGACGTCGTTGCGCCACGCGTCGGCCGCGGAGAAACCGCCCGCGGCGGCGTCCATGTCGACGGCCACGGTGGTGTCGAAGCGGCCGTAGCCGTCGGCGGCGGTGAACAGGTCCAGCCGTCCCCACAGCTCCGGGCCGTCCAGCACCGGGTACCCGGCGGGCAGGGCGGTGGTGCGCAGGACCTCCCGGCGCTGGGCGGCGCTCAGGTACGGCAGGCGGGTCTCCAGCAGCACCTCGGCACCGTGCGGCACCACCATCGGGGTGCGCGGGCCGGTGCGCTGGAAGCCGTAGGTGAGGTAGCGCTGCACGAGCTCGCGGTTCGCGTCGCGGTCGCCCCACGGGTCCTGCTCGCCCCCGGACCGGGCGAACGCGACGAGACCGGTCGCGTCGGTGCCGGTGCGCTCCTGGAACCAGGCCGCCGCCTGGTCGCGGGCGGCCTGCTTCAGCACGGCGTTGGCGGGGTCGTGCAGCGCCGCCGCGGCCAGCGCGGTGGCCAGGACCCGGCCGCCCACGACGTCCAGCGGGGAGTGCATCCCGGTGACGATGCGGCTGTCGGACAGCTCGAACGCGCAGGCGATCAGCTCCTGGAACCGCTCGGGCACCGCGTGGGCCAGGGCGAGGGCGGCCAGGTGGAAGGCGTTGGTGTGGCCGCTGGGGAACCCGCCGTCCTCGGCCGGGTCGTCGCCGCGCTGGCGCAGCAGCTGCGGGGCGACCACGACGTCGGAGGCGTACACGGGGAAGCCGAACTCGTCGACCTCCCCGGTCGGGGCGACCTCGCTGTCGGCGTCCAGGCGCCACGGCCGCGGGTACTGGTAGGCGTTCTTGCTGGGGTTGCTGGAGGCGTGCGGACCGCGCACCGCGTTCACGAGCTGCGCGACGAACCCCAGTTCCGAGGTCTCCGAACCGGCGCCGAGGGCCGAGCCGGCGGGCGCGTCGGCGGGCAGCTCGTCGCTGACCTTCTCCGGCGGGGTGCCGTCGGGGCCCTCGGTGATGCCGGTGACGGCCTGCGCGCCCTCGCGGTACAGCTCCGCGAGGGGGCCGAGGCCGGCGGTGGCGGCGTAGCTCTGGTGCTGGCGGTCGCGGACGAACGCGACCTTCGCCTCCTCGTCGGTGCGCGCGTGCGTGACGTCGACGACGTGCTGCACGTTGGCGCGCAGCACGTCGCGGTCCAGGACGCGGCCGGTGTCCCACGTCGGGCCGGTCTCCCACAGGTCGTCGAAACCGGACAGGATCCGCACCGCGGCGTTCGTCCACTGCGTGGTGTTCTCCGCGACGTTCGTCGTGTAGTGCTCGACGAACGGCAGCAGCGCACCGGTGGGTGCGGTCCCCGCGAACGCCGGCTGCACCCGGCCCAGGGGCAGCACGGTCGCGGCGGAACCGGCCAGGGCCAGGGTCAGCACGTTGCGGCGGCTGAGGGGACGGGGAGCTGCGGGACCTGCGGGCACGGGCTGCCTCCGGGGCGCGTGGGAGCGCCGGCGGTCGTCCGCCGGCGGGAGCGCAGCCTGCTGCGACCAGGTTCCCGCAGGGCGAACCCCGGGTGGCCGGTGGGCGAACGGTTCGCCCCCGGCCGGCGGGCTCAGGCGGCCGGGGTGAGCTCCACGGCCTCGGCGAGCAGTTCCACGGAACGCAGCCGCTCCTCGGTGTCGCGGGCCTGGTGGGCGACGATGAGCTCGTCGGCGTCGGCACGGCGACGGAACTCCTCGACCTGCTCGCGCACCTGCGCGGGGGTCCCCACCGCCGAGCAGGACAGCATCTGCTGCACGTGCATCCCGGCGGCGGAGGACATCAGCGCGTCGACCTCCGCCTCGGTGAACGTGCGCCCGCGCCCGAACAGCGACTGCGCGAACGTGCGGCGCACGTGCTCGAACGTCTCCTGCGCGCGCTCGGTGGTGTCGGCGGCCACGACGTTCACCCCGGCGATGACGTGCGGGGCGTCCAGGTCCTCCGAGGGGCGGAACTCGCGCCGGTAGGTGGCCACCGCGGCCTCGAGCGCCTGCGGGGCGAAGTGGGAGGCGAACGCGTACGGCAGGCCGAGGGCGGCGGCGAGCTTCGCGCCGAACAGCGAGGAACCCAGGATGAACAGCGGGACGCGGGAACCGGCGCCCGGGACGGCCTGCACGCCGGGGACGCGGGACTCGCCGGCGAGGTACGCGCGCAGCTCTTGCACGTCCTGCGGGAAGCTCTCGGCGGAGGACGGGTCGCGGCGCAGCGCGTACGTGGTGCGCTCGTCCGAGCCGGGGGCGCGGCCGAGGCCGAGGTCGATGCGGCCGGGGTGCACCGCGTCCAGCGTGCCGAACTGCTCGGCGATGGTCAGCGGGGAGTGGTTCGGGAGCATGACGCCGCCGGCACCGAGGCGGATGGTGCTGGTGTGCGCGGCGACGTGGGCGATGAGCACCGCCGGCGCGGACGAGGCGATCGTCGGCATGCTGTGGTGCTCGGCGTACCAGACGCGCCGGTACCCGTACCGCTCAGCCTGCTGGGCCAGGGCGACGCTGCCCGCGATGCTGTCACCGGCCGACCGCCCGGGAGCGATGTGGGCCAGGTCGAGGACGGACAGCGGCACGGACATGGGGGACGACCTCTCACGCGACAGCACGACGTGCGGCCCGCCCCGGTGCGGGGCGGGCGCTCGCCGTGGTGAACCCCCGGCGCGGGCGGGGCATTCCCTCACCCGCGCCGGGGTGGTCGCGGGGTGCGTCAGTCGCAGTTGGTGCTGCGGTACTCGCTGATCGCCAGGCTGACGGTGGGCGCCGGGCACAGGAACTGCGTGTAGCGGGTGTCGTCGTCCACGTAGCGCTTGAGCCAGCTGATGCTGTACTTCGCGATCGTGGTGTCGGAGGTGTTCGGTGCGAAGTGGCTGGCGCCGCGCAGCTCCAGGTACGCCTTGTCGGTGCTGGACGGGATGCTGTCGTAGAACGGCTCGGAGTGGGAGCGGACGGGGGCGACGGTGTCGTCCTCGGCACCGATGATCAGGGTGGGGGTGCTCACCTCGTACCACGTCTTGTCGGTGTTCCACGGCGTCAGCGGGATCGCCGCCTTGATGGCGGGGTCGTCCGCGATCGCCTCCAGACTGCCGCCGCCGCCCATGGAGTGCCCCATGACGGCCAGGCGGTCGGCGTCGACGCGGGAGCGCACGCTGCTGCTGTCCGTCAGGTAGTCCAGCGCGGCCTGGATCTGGTCGCCGCGCGAGGAGGGCTGGTCGTAGCGGGAGTTCGTGTCGATGGTGAACACCACGAAACCCTGCGAGGCCAGGCGGGGGCCGTACCAGGCCATGCTGGACCGGGTCGCCGTGTACCCGGGCGCGACGACCACGCCGCCGAACGTGCCGGCGCTCGTGGTGGTCGGGTAGTAGATCGTGCCGCCGCCGAAACCGCGCACGCTGTAGCTGGAGACGCGGGTCTGCGAGACGGCGAAGGAGCCGCGCGAGGCCTCGACGCTGGAGGTCGTGGGCGCGGGGCCGCGCTCGTAGGGGTTGTCGGCGGCCTGCGCGGGCGCCACGCCCGCCAGGAACGGCAGGGCGACGGCGGTGGCGGCCAGGGAGGCGCGGAACCCGCGCACGGACCGGCGCCGGGACGGGGACGTGAGGGTGCTCGGCATCGCAGTGCTCTCCTGAGGGCGTGCGTCGGGGCGGGACGCCGGCGGGTCGGGACGGCCGCGCGGTGACCCGCGCGTCCTCGCGCCGTGCACCGCACCGGGCTCCTGACCCCCTGGCGAGGCACAAGCTAGCCATAGCCTGACCACTCGGTCAAGCAATCCGGGGAGAGGCGTCCCGGGCCCCTCGCTCACGGCTACCCTCGCGGCGTGGCGGGAACGCAGGACGAAGGACCGGAACGCGTCGACGGGCGGCGCCTGCGCTACCAGCACCGTCGCGAGGAGCTCCTGCAGGCCGCCACCGAGCACGTCCTGCAGCACGGCCTGGACCGGTTGTCGCTGCGCCGCGTCGCCGAGAGCGCCGGCGTCGGCCACGCCGCGCTCCTGCACCACTTCGGCACCCGCGAGCGCCTCGTCGCCGAGATCGTCGAACGGGTCCTGGACCGCGCCTTCACCGCCCCGGAGCTGCTGGACGGCGCACCGGCGGGCGAGCCCGAGGGCGGTCCCCTGCGGGCGCTGTGGCGGCACGCGACCACCGGGCGCGGCGAGCAGTACGTGCGGCTGTTCCTGGCGATCACCGGGGACGCGCTGCACGACGAGGCGCTCGCCGGCGCGGTGCGCCGCTCGGTGCGGGAGCGCACCGGGATGCTCGAGGCCGGGCTGGTGCGCGAGGGCTGCCCGCCGCAGGAGGCCGGCGCGCTGGCCACGCTGGTCCTGGGGGCCATGCGCGGGCTCGTCCTGGACCGGTTCGTCACCGGTGACGCCGCACGGGTGGACGCGGCCTTCGAGGAGTTCGTGCGCGGCGTGGAGCTGCGGCTGGCGCGCAGCTCCCCCTGAGCCTCGTCCCCGAGCGCGCAGGGACGGCCCGCCGTGCGACCGCTCTGTCGCCGGGGAGCCGTCGAGGGCCTCCGCGGCGGCCGGAGGGCGGCCGCCGCGGAGGGGCGGGGTCAGCGCGAGAGCGCGAACACCGTCGTGCTGCGGTACTCCTCACCGGGGCGCAGCACCGTGGAGGGGAACGTCGGCTGGTTCGGCGAGTCGGGGAAGTGCTGCGTCTCCAGCGCCAGCCCGTCGCCCTGCCGGTACACCGAACCCGACGTGCCCACCAGGGTGCCGTCGAGGAAGTTGCCGGAGTAGAACTGCAGGCCCGGCTCGGTCGTGGAGATCGTCAGGGTGCGGCCGCTCGCCGGGTCGTGCAGGGTCGCCGCCTCCTCCAGCTCGTCGGCGGTGGCGCGGTCCAGCACCCAGTTGTGGTCGTAGCCCTGCCCGAACAGGATCTGCTGGAACGGCTGGCGGATGCGCGCACCCACGGCGGTGGGGTCGCGGAAGTCCATCGGGGTCCCCGCCACGGGGGCGATCTCACCGGTGGGGATCAGGGTGGCGTCCACGGGCGTGTAGGCGTCGGCGTGGATCGTCAGCTCGTGGTCGTAGATCGTCCCGGTGCCCTCGCCCCGGAGGTTCCAGTACGTGTGGTTCGTCAGGTTCACGACGGTGGCGGCGTCGGTGGTGGCGGAGTAGTCCACCGTGAGCTGCGCGAAGCGGTCCAGGGTGTAGGTGACCTCGGCGGTGAGCGTGCCGGGGTAGCCCTGGTCGCCGTCGGGGCTGACGAGGGTCAGCCGCAGGCCCACGACCTGGTCGCCGGGCAGCGCCTCCGCGTCCCACACCCGCTTGTCGAACGAGTCGTCGCCGCCGTGCAGGGAGTTCGGGCCGTTGTTCAGCGGGAGCTGGTGCTCGACGCCGTCGAGGGTGAACCTCCCGCCGGCGATGCGGTTGCCGTAGCGGCCGATGAGCGCACCGAAGTACGGGCCGGGGTTGTTCCCCGCCAGGTAGCCCTCGAGGTCGTCGAACCCGAGGACGACGTTCTCGACGTTCCCCCGCTCGTCGGGGAACTCCAGGCTCTGGACGATCCCGCCGTAGGTGAGGACCCGCACGGTCACCTCGCCGTTGACGAGGGTGTACCGCTCGACGGCGGTGCCGTCGGGCAGGTTCCCCCACGCCTCGGTGGAGATGCCGGGGCGCCGGAGGGGGGCAGCAGCCGCGCCGGTGGCACCGGCCGCGGTGCTCGCCAGCGCCCCGGCCGCGGTGGCGGCCAGCACGACGCTGCGTCGGGTGAAGGTGGGAGAAGGCATCTGGTCCCCTGTCTGAGCTTCCTCGCTCGGGCAGCGGCGGAGCCGCTGCGGTGGCGCTCGGGAAACTAGGGGGCCCTCTGCAACGTTGTCAACGCACACCGTGACCGGGCCGTGGCGAGGCGCCGGCCGGCGCGCCGGTGCGGTCCGGGCCGGACCGCACCGGCGCACGGGTTCACCCGGCGCTGGCCGCCGGTTCCCGCGCGGGCCGCAGCCCGTCGCCGTCCACGTCCACGCGTTCCTCGCCCGCCGTCAGGCCCGACACCCGCACCCGGCCCCACGACGCCGGCAGCACCGGGTCGCTCTCGACCCGGCCGTGCGGGGCGCACACCCGCAACCGCAGCAGCGCCGTCAGCAGGCCGATCGGGGTCGCCGCCGCCCACGCCTGCGGCGAGCAGGACGTCGGGTACGGCACCGGGACCGGCGACTCGGCGCGGTCGAAACCGCAGAACAGCTCCGGCAGGCGACCGCCCGTGGAGGCGCTCGCCGCGAGCAGCCCGGTCGCGACCCGCTGCGCCGCCTCCACGTGCCCGTAGCGGACCAGGCCCGCCACGGCCAGGGCGTTGTCGTGCGGCCACACCGAGCCGTTGTGGTAGCTGACCGGGTTGTAGCGCGCCTCCGTCGACGCGAGGGTCCGGATCCCCCAGCCGCTGAACATCGCCGGGGACAGCAGGTGCTGCGCGACCTGCGCGGCCCTGTCGGGGTCCGGCAGGCCCGCCCACAGGCAGTGGCCCTGGTTCGAGGCCAGCGCGTCCACCTGCTCCTTGCGGCCGTCCAGCGCCAGGGCGTAGCACCCCCGCCCGGGCATCCAGAACGCCTCGTCGACGGCGCGGCGGAACCGTTCCGCCTTCTCCTCCCAGCCGCGCGCGCCGGCCTCGTCGCCCACCAGGGACGCCAGGTGCGCGCGGGCGGTGAGGGCCGCGTACACGTACGCCTGGACCTCCACGAGGGCGATCGGCCCCTCGGCGAGCCGGCCGTCGGAGAAGGAGATCGAGTCGGAGGAGTCCTTCCAGCCCTGGTTCAGCAGACCCCGGTCCGTCTTGCGCCGGTACTCCACGAAACCGTCGCCGTCCAGGTCGCCGTACCGCTCGACCCACTCCAGCGCCCGGTCCGCCGCCGGCAGCAACGCCCGCACCTCCTCCAGCGGCGCCCCCCAGCGAGCCGCCTCGTCGAGGACCACGACGAACAGCGGGGTGGCGTCGACGCTGCCGTAGTACACGCTGCTGCCGCCCAGCGCCCGATCGGCGTCCACCCCGAGCCGCACCTCGTGCAGGATCCGCCCGGGTTCCTCCTCGCTCATCGGGTCGACGCGCCGGCCCTGGTGGTCGGCGAGGGTCTGCAGGGTCCCCAGCGCCAGGCCGGGGTCGAACGGCAGCGCCAGCCAGCTCGTCAGCAGCGAGTCGCGACCGAACAGCGCCATGAACCACGGCGCCCCAGCCGCCACCACGTCGGCGCCCGGCCGGCGCGGGTCGGCGATCCGCAGCGCCCCCAGGTCCAGCACGCTGCGCCGCAGCGCCTGCGCCAGCACCGGGTCCTCGCACTCCACGTCCGGGCTGGCGCGGCGCCGGTCCCGCATGCGCCGCGCGGGGGCGGCGGCCTCCACCGGCCGGTCCAGCGGGAACGACGTGCCGACCTCCCCCTCCTCGGTGGAGGGCAGCACCTCCACCGTGGTGGACCACTCCCCGTGCGCGGGGACGACCACGCGCCACACGAGGGCGCCGGGCAGCGCGGTGGCGCCCTGCCCGTGCACGCGCACGCCGCGCCGGCGGCTGCCGCGCGCCACCCCCAGCACCAGGTCCTCGCCCTGACCGCTGCGCTGCACGGGCGCGCGGCGGGCCACCCGGCCCTCCTTGACGTCGAAGAGGTCCGCGAAGTCGGCCTCCACCGACAGGTGCAGGGTGATGCCGGCCGGTTCGGTGCCGTGGTTGCGCACCACGACGTCCTCGCGCAGCCCGTCGGCGGCCATGCGGCGCCGCTGCACGACGAGCGTGGCGTCGGCCTGGCCCGGCCGCGGCGCGGCGCGCGTGGTGAACACCGCGGAGAACGGCTCGGGCACGGCCACGCTCAGCGGCTGCAGCGGTTCGTCGTCCAGCAGCAGCTGCCAGCCGGACACGACGCGGGTGTCCTGGAAGAACACCCCGTGCGGGCGGTCCGGGCGCATGTCGCCGGTGCTGTCGCTCACGCAGAACGAAGCGCCCTCGACGAGGGTCACGTCACCGCCGGGCGAGGCCGGGGGGAGGTCCTGCGGGGTTCCCGTCGAACCGTTCACGCCGACACCCCCCGCTCCCGCAGCCGGCGCAGCGACGCGCGCGGGGCGGTCAGGGCCCGCACGCTGCGCTGCCCCTCGACGATCGAGCGGAACAGCCGCTCGTACCCGGCCGCCATCACCGGCAGGTCGAAGTTCCGCTCCGCGTGCCGGCGGCAGGCGGCCGGGTCCAGGTCGGCGGCCAGCGACAGGGCGGCGGGGAAGTCGGCGGGGTCGCGCACCACCAGCCCGCTGCGGCCGTGGTCGACGACCTCCGGGACGCTGCCGCGCGGCAACGCCACGACCGGTGTGCCGCAGGCCATCGCCTCGATCATCACCATGCCGAAGGGTTCCTCCCACTGGATCGGGAACGCCAGCGCACGGGCGCTCGCGAGCAGTTCCCGCTTCAGGGCCGCGTCGGCCTCGCCGACGTACTCCGCGTCGCGGCCCAGCCGCGGGCGGACCTCCCGCTCGAAGAACTCCCGCTCGGCCGGCTCGCTGCGCTTGCCCGCCAGCACGATGCGCAGGCCTGCGGCGCGCGCGGCGTCGATCGCCAGGTGGGGACCCTTGTCGGGGCTGAACCTGCCCAGCCACAGGACGTGGTCGTCCTTGTCGGCCCGGAACGGGAAGCTCGACACGTCGATCGCGTTGTGCACGCGCCCCACCCAGTTGATGCCGGGGTTCAGGCGACGCTGCGCGTCGGAGATGGCGACGACGTCGACGCTGTCGCCCAGGGCGGCGAAGTACTCGCCCTGCTCGCCGTCGACGGGACCGTGCATCGTCACGACGGTGGGCACGCGGCGCCCGCGCGCCAGCAGCGGCCCGGCGAGGCTGTGGTCGTGCACGACGTCCACGTCCAGGTCGGCCAGGGCGGCACCGGCGGCGGCGGCGTGGATCACCTCCGGCGCCGGGGTCCCCAGGCGCTCGGACGGGGGTTCGTCGAACACCCGCACGAAGCGGGCGGCGCGGGTGCGGTGGTGGCCGGAACCCACGAGCGTCACCTCGTGCCCGCGCTCCGCGAGGGAGTCGACGAGATCGGCGACGACGGACTCGATGCCGCCGTACCCGCGCGGCGGCAGCTCGAACCAGGGCGGGGCGACCACCGCGATGCGCAGGGTGTCGCGCGGTGCACGGGCGGGACGCGGGATCGGCGGAGCGTCGGAGACGGTCACGTTGTCCTCCAGCGACGGGCTCGGGGCAGCACGCGGCTGCCCGGGTGGGTCGCTGACGGCACCGCAGGGTGCGGCGCCGCAGCTCGGGGCTGCCGCGCCACGCCGCGCGGCGGGGAGGGTCGCGCACCGGTGCGGCGCCCTGGTGGGCGGCGCACCGCGCTGCCCCATCTATTAGCACTCCGGGGCGCCGAGTGCCAAGAGGTGCGCCGCGGGAACGACGACGCCGCGCGTCCCCCGTGGGGACGCGCGGCGTCGTTCTCGCCCGGAGAGGCCTCAGCCCAGCCAGCGCTGCGCGGCCTCCAGCGCCCAGTACGTCAGCACGACCTGCGCGCCGCCGCGGCGCAGCGCCAGCAGCGACTCCAGCGCCACCCGCTCGCGGTCGATCGCGCCGGCCTGCGCGGCGAACTCGACCATCGCGTACTCGCCGGAGACCTGGTAGCTCGCCACCGGGACGTCGGCGACGTCCGCGACCGCGCGCAGCACGTCCAGGTACGGCAGGCCCGGCTTGACCATCACCAGGTCCGCGCCCTCGTCCAGGTCCAGGCGCAGCTCGCGCAGCGCCTCGGCGACGTTCGCGGCCGGGTCCTGCTGGTAGGTGCGCCGGTCCCCCGTGAGCTGCGAGTCCACGGCCTCGCGGAACGGGCCGTAGAACGCGCTGGCGTACTTCACCGCGTACGCGAGCATCGCCACGTCCTCGCGGCCGGCGTCGTCCAGCACCGCGCGCAGGTGCCCGATCTGGCCGTCCATCATGCCGCTGGGCCCCAGCAGGTGCGCGCCCGCCGCGGCCTGCGCCAGCGCCATGGACGCGTAGCGGTCCAGGGTCGCGTCGTTGTCCACGCGGCCGCGCTCGTCGAGCACGCCGCAGTGGCCGTGGTCGGTGAACTCGTCCAGGCACAGGTCGGCCATGACGACGAGCTCGTCGCCGACCGCCTCGCGCACGTCCGCCAGGGCGACGTTGAGGATCCCGTCCAGGTCGTCGGCGCCCGAGCCCACCGCGTCGCGCGACGCGGGCACGCCGAACAGCATGATCCCGCCCAGGCCGGCGGCCACGGCCTCCTTCGCCGTGGCCACCAGGGAGGCGCGGGTGTGCTGCACCACACCCGGCAGGGTGCGGATCGGCTGCGGCTCGGCGGCGCCCTCGCGCACGAACACCGGCAGCACCAGGTCGGAGGGGTGCAGGTGCACGTCCGTCACCAGCCGACGCATCCCCGGCGTCGCGCGCAGCCGGCGCGGGCGCACCGGCAGCGCCGGCACCGCCCGGCGGGACGGCTCCAGGCCGCTCACCGGGACCGCCGGCGCGCCGGGGACTTGCGCTGGCTGGGCCGCAGCACCGGCTCACCGGCCTCCGCGGCCGCCGCCCGCAGCCCCTCGCCGTACGCGGCGAGCGCGTCCACGAGCGCCGCGGCGCTCGGCTCGGCGGCCAGCACGTCCACCCGCAGGCCGTGCTCCTCGGCGGTCTTCGCCGTCGCCGGGCCGATGCACGCCACCACCGTCGACGGGTGCGGCTTGCCGGCGATGCCGACGAGGTTGCGCACCGTGGAGCTGGAGGTGAAGACCACCGCGTCGAACGCGCCGGTCTTGATGGCCTCGCGCACCGGCGCGGCCGGTGGTGCGGCGCGCACCGTGCGGTAGGCGGTGACGTCGTCGACCTCCCAGCCGTTCTCCTGCAGGCCCGCCACCAGGGTGTCGGTGGCGATGTCCGCGCGCGGCAGGAACACCCGGTCGATGGGGTCGAGGACCTCGTCGTAGGGCGGCCACGCGGCCAGCAGGCCGGTCGCGGACTGCTCCCCGTCGGGCACCAGGTCCGGCTCGATGCCCCACTCGCGCAGCGCGTCCGCCGTCACCCCGCCCACCGCGGCGACCTTCAGGCCGCTGAACGCGCGCGCGTCCAGCCCGTACTCGGCGAACTTCTCGCGCACCGCGCGCACCGCGTTGACGGAGGTGAACCCGATCCACTCGTAGCGGCCCGTCACCAGGCCCTTGACGGCCTTCTCCATCTGCTGCGGCGTGCGCGGCGGCTCCACCGAGATGGTGGGGACGACGTCCGCGGTGGCGCCGTGCTCGGCGAGCAGCGCCGTGGTGCCGCCGGCCTGCTCCTTGGTGCGCGGCACCAGCACCCGCCAGCCGAACAGCGGCTTCGTCTCGTACCAGGACGCCTGTTCGCGCAGGCTCACCACGTCGCCGACCACGGCGGTCGTCGGCGAGCCGTCGATCGCGGTGGCGATCGGCTCCAGCTCGCCCAGCGTGGTGGTGGTCGTGGACTGGGTGGTCGTCGTGCCGTGCGAGGTCAGCGCCACCGGCGTGCGGGGGGCGCGCCCCGCGGCCAGCAGGCCCACCGCGGCGGCCGCGATGTCGTCGCCGGTGCCCAGCACCACGACGGTGGAGTCGGCGCCCGCGTGCCGGGACCAGTCCACGTCGCGGCCCGCCGGGTGCACCACGTTCACGCTCGTGGTGGCGGCCGCGGTCATCGGCACCCCCGCGTAGGCGGGGACGGCGCTGACGGCGGAGACCCCCGGCACCACGTCGAAGCCGACGCCCGCCTTGCGGCAGGCGGCGATCTCCTCGGCCAGCCCGCTGAACGTGGACGGGTCGCCGTCCATGAGGCGCACCACGCGGCCGCCGGACTTCGCGGCCTTCACCACCAGCTTGGCGCGCGCGGCCCGGGTGGTCGCGTCCACGCCGTCGCCGGAGCCGGCGTCCACCACCTGCACGCCGTCGCGGGCGTGCCGGGCCACCAGGTCCTCGCGGGCGCCGGAGTCCAGCACCACCACGTCCGCGGCGCCCAGCAGCTCCACGGCCCGCAGCGTCAGCAGGCCGGGGTCACCGGGGCCGGCGCCGACGAACGAGACGTGCCCCAGGCGGCGCGCGGAGCCGTTCGCGGCGGCGCCGTGCGCGGAACCGGCGGCGGCCGAGGCCCGGCGCGCCGGCGCGGGGGGCGCCTCGGTCAGGACGGTGACCTCCGGGGCGGGCACGGCGCCCGCGGCCGGCGCGGTCTGAGCGGTCTCCAGGACCGGGCTGTTCGTCGTCGTGCTCACGAGCCACTCTCCGGGTCGGGACGTGGACCGGCCGGGGCTCGGTCCGGGGTGTGCTCCTGCGCGCCGCCGGCGGCGGCAGGAGGTCGTGCGGGGGTCGCGAGGGGTTCCAGGGCGTCGGCCGCGCCGGCCAGCGGGCCGGCGAGCAGCCCGACGGCCGTGCGCTGCCCCAGGGCGCGCGCGGCCCCCGGGTCGGCGACCGCGCCGGTGACGTCGCGGCGCACCAGCCCGTCCGGGCCCTGCACCGCCAGCGCCAGGCGCAGCTCGCCGCCGTCGAGGTGGGCGTGCGCACCCACGGGCGCGGAGCAGCCGGCCTCCAGGCCGGCCAGGAGCTGGCGCTCGGCGAGGACCGCCAGGCGGTCGGCGGGCGAGTCCAGGGCGCCGGCGACCGCCAGCACCTCCGCGTCGTCGGCGCGGCACTCCACCGCCAGCGCGCCCTGCCCGGGGGCCGGCACGAACGCCTGCGCGTCCAGCAGCTCGGTGGCCTCCCCCAGGCGCCCCAGGCGCGCCAGGCCCGCCGCGGCCAGCACCACGGCGTCCAGCTCGCCGGAGGACACCATCCGCAGCCGGGTGTCGACGTTGCCGCGCACCGGGACGACGTCGAGGTCGGGGCGGGCGTCCAGCAGCAGCGCCCGTCGGCGCGGGGAGCCGGTGCCGACGCGCGCGCCGGCCGGCAGCTGCGCCAGGGTCCGCCCGTCGGCGGCCACCAGCGCGTCGCGCGGGTCCTCGCGCTGCGGCACGGCCGCCAGCGCCAGGCCGTCCGCCGCGGCGGTCGGCAGGTCCTTCAGGGAGTGCACCGCCAGGTCCACCTCGCCGGCCAGCAGCGCGTCGCGCAGCGCGGAGACGAACACGCCGGTGCCGCCGATGACGGCCAGCGGCGCGCGGTCCACGTCGCCGTGCGTGGTGATCTCCACGAGCTCCACGTCGGCACCGCGCGCGCGCAGCGCGTCCGCGACCCAGCCGCTCTGCGTCGTGGCCAGGGCGCTGCGCCGGGTGCCCAGCCGCAGCGGGCGCGTCACGACAGCCTCCCGACGGCCTCGGCGACGGTGCCCGACAGGGGCCCCTCCACCACGCGCGGCGAGGAGCCCGCGGCACCGCCGACCTCCAGGTCGAACAGCGCCCGCAGCGCGGCGGCGTACCCCGCACCGCCCGGCGACTCCGCCAGCTCCTTCACCCGCACCGTGGGGGTGTGCAGCAGCTTCTCCACGATGCGGTGCACCGCGCGGTCCACCTCGGCGCGGGTGGCGCCGTCCAGGTCCACGCGCCCGGCCAGCCGGCGCATCTCCGTGTCCACGACGTGCCGGGCCTGCGCGCGCAGCGCCACCACCGTCGGCGCCACGTCCGCCACCCGCAGCGACGCCGCGTAGGCGGCGACCTCCTCGGTGACGATGGCGCGCACCGCGCGCAGGTCGTCGGCCACCGCGCTGCCGGCGAGGTCCGCGCCCAGGCCCTCCAGGTCCACCAGGTGCGCACCGGGCAGCGTGGCGACGTCCGGGTCGATGTCGCGCGGCAGCGCCAGGTCCGCCAGCAGCATCGGGCGCTGCGGGCGGTCCAGCAGCGCGCTGGCCACGACCGCCACGTCGAGCACGTGCCCGACGGCGCCCGTGCAGCTGACCACGACGTCGGCCGCGGCGACCTCCGCGCGCAGCGCGTCGAGCCCGGTGGCGCGCCCGCCCACCGCGGCGGCCAGGCGCTGCGCCCGCTCCGGCGTGCGGTTGGCCACGACGACGTCCATCCCGGCGCGGTGCAGCGTCGTGGCCACCAGCGCGCTCATCGCGCCGGCACCCACCACCAGCGCCCGCCCGCCCGCCACGGGGCCCACGACGTCGCGGGCGCGCACGAGGGCCGCGTCGACCAGGGAGGCGCCGGCGGCGTCCAGCGACGTCTCGGAGTGGGCGCGCTTGCCCACCCGCAGCGCGTTCTGCAGCAGGCGGTCCAGGGTGCCGCCGCCGCGGTCGGAGCCGTGCAGCTCGCGCAGCGCGCCGCGCAGCTGGCCGAGGATCTGCGCCTCGCCCACCGCCATCGAGTCCAGCCCGCACGCCACCCGGAACAGGTGCTCCACGCCCGCGTCCTCGTAGTGGACGTAGAGCTGGTCGCCCAGCTCGTCCAGGGGGACGCCGATGCGCCGCGCCAGCGCCTCACCGACCGCCGCGACCCCGCCGTGGAAGCGCGTGACGTCGCTGTAGACCTCCACCCGGTTGCAGGTGGACAGCACGAACGCCTCCTCCACGTGCGGGGAGGCCGTCAGCTCCGCCACGGTGCGCGCGGCGGAGGCGTCGTCGAAGGAGGCCCGCTCGAGCACCTCCAGGGCGGCGGTGCGGTGGGACAGGCCCACGACCATGAGGGTCACTCAGACGACCTCCTCGACGCGGTGCAGCGCGTGCGGCAGCAGGGGACCGGCGGGGGCGCCGGTGGCGCCGCGCGGACCGGCGGCGCTGGGGCGGTGGGCGGGTGCGGCGGCGCGCCGCTGGGCGTGGAACGCGAGGATCTGCAGCTCCGAGGCGAGGTCGACCTTGCGCACGTCCACGCCGTCGGGGACGCGCAGCACGGTGGGGGCGAAGTTGAGGACGCTGCGGGTGCCGGCCGCCACGAGGCGGTCGCACACGGCCTGCGCGTGCCGGGCGGGCACCGCGAGCACCGCGATCGCCGAGCCGGGTTCGCCGACGACCTCGCCGAACTCCTCGAGCGGGCGCACCCGCAGGCCGCCCACGACCCGGCCGATCACCGCCGGGTCGTCGTCGAACAGGCCCACCACCGTGAAGCCGCGCGAGGCGAAGCCGCTGTAGCCGGCCAGCGCGTGGCCCAGGTTGCCGACGCCCACGATGACGACCCGCCAGCTGGCGGCCTGCCCGAGGCGGTCGGCGATGTGCCGGTGCAGCTGCTCCACGTCGTACCCGACGCCGCGCGTGCCGTAGCTGCCCAGGTGGGAGAGGTCCTTGCGCAGCTTCGCCGAGCCGACCCCGGCGGCCTCGGCCAGCGCCTCGGAGGACACGGTGCGCGAACCGGCCTCGGCGAGCGCGCTCAGGGCCCGCAGGTACTGCGGCAGCCGCGCCACCGTCGCCTCGGGGACCGCCGGCGCCTCGGGCACCGCGGTGCCGGGGGCCGGGGGGCGGTCGGCGCCGTCGGCGGTGGGCGCGCCGTCGCGGGGCGCGCTGCTCACGTCGTCCTCGTCCACTGCGGTCAGACCCGGCACCCTCGTACGTGCTCGCCGGCGCGGCTCGCCGGCCCGTTCACCGGCCGTGCCGACCGGGAGCGCCGCCCAGCGGCGCCCCAGCAGAGTAAGCGTTTGTGAACGCGCGCACAAAGTCGCGCGGTGTCGGCGGCGCGGCGCGCGACCGGCGCCTCAGCGGCCGCGGCGCCACCAGCGCCGGCCCGCGAGCGCCTGCTCGAGGCGCCCGGCGTCCAGCCGGCCGAAGTCGCGCTCGGTGCCGTCCACGAGCACCACCGGGACCCGGTCCGAGAAGCGCCGCAGCAGCTCCGGATCACCGTCCACGTCGACCTCGGCCCACGCCGTCCCGGCGCGCTCGGCGACGGCCCGCACCACCTCGCGCCCCTCGTCGCACAGGTGGCACCCGGTGCGCGAGACCAGCACCACCCGCACGCCCTCGTCGCCCGTCCCGCTCCGCACGGGCCCATCCTCCCCCCGCGGGCTCGTGCGGGGCTCGCGCGGGGGCGGCCGCGGCCTACGATGCGGTGGTGGCGACTGGCCGGGTGACGACGCCCCAACCCTGCGAGGCCGCGTTCTTCGACCTGGACAACACGCTGGTGCGCGGCGCGTCGCTGTTCTACTTCGCGCGCGGCCTGCACGCCCGGGGCTTCTTCTCGCGGCGGGAGCTGCGCCGCTTCGCGCGCCGGGCGCTGCACTACGCGGTGCGCGGGGAGGTGCACGGCCACCTGCTGGAGGCGCGGGACCTGGCGCTGGCGTTCGTGGCGGGCCACACCACCGAGGAGATCCGCGCCATCGGCGAGGAGGTCTACGAGGAGCACATGGGGGCGAAGGTGCGCCCGGCGGCGCGGGCGCTGGCGGACCGGCACCTGCGCGAGGGGGCGCCGGTGTGGCTGGTGACGGCGGCGCCGGTGGAGCTGGCGGACGTCGTGGCGCGCCGGCTGGGCCTGACGGGCGCGCTGGGCACGGTCGCCGAGAGCGTGGACGGCACCTACACGGGACGCCTGGTGACCGAGCCGCTGCACGGGCCGGCGAAGGCGGAGGCCGTGCGGGGGCTGGCGGTGGCGGCCGGCTGGGACCTGGCGCGCTGCGCGGCGTACTCGGACTCCGCGAACGACCTGCCGCTGCTGTCGCTGGTGGGGCGGCCGGTGGCCGTGAACCCGGACGCCGCGCTGCGCCGGCACGCGAGGCGGCACGGCTGGGAGGTGCGCGAGTTCCGGCGGTGGCGGCACGCGGCGCGCTGGACGGTGCGCGCGGGTGCGGCGGGGGCGGTGGGGGCCGCGGCGCTGGGGCTGGCGGGCCTGGTGCGGCGCGCGGCGTAGGTGCGCCGACGGGCGGGCCCCCGGTGGGGACCCGCCCGTCGGCGGTCGGCTTCGTTCAGCTCACTTCTTGTTGCGACGCTGGTGGCGCGTGCGGCGGAGCAGCTTGCGGTGCTTCTTCTTCGCCATGCGCTTGCGGCGCTTCTTGATGACAGAGCCCAAGGGGTCCTCGCTCACTCGACGGGTGCTTCTCGCGTCCAGCCGCTGACGCGGCAAACCGACGCCAGTCTACCGGCCCGGCGGGGGCACGGCGCCCGCCGCCTCCGCCGGCCGCTCACCCGCCGGCCCCGGAGGGCCTCAGGCGGTGTCGATGTAGGCCTGACGCAGGTACTCGTGCACGGCGTCCTCGGGCACCCGGAAGGAGCGGCCGACCCGGACCGCGGGCAGGTCGCCGCTGTGCACGAGCCGGTAGACGGTCATCTTCGACACGCGCATCATCGACGCCACCTCCGCCACGGTCAGGAACCGGACGTCGGACAGCGGACGGTCCTCAGGCATCCCCACAGCACCTTCCACCTCGCGCCAGCGGCCCGCCGGCCTCCCGGACGGGGAGTGGGGGCGCGTCCCGCCACCCACTGTAGGGGTAGGTGCGACACGGGTGGAAGAGATGCGTGTCCAAAGAGTCACCCAGAGTGACTTGAGCGGTGCGTGAGGCCTGGCTGCGTTCAGTCGAACTCCGGGTCCAGGCCGTGCAGCGGGAAGGCCGCCCGCCGCGTCGCCAGGATCGCCCGGTCCACCGGGTCCGCCGGGTCGTAGCCCGACGACCACGCCTGGAACGCCCCGCTCTCCCCGTCCGTCATCGTCCGCGGCGCCTCGCGGCCGATCGTCTCCTCCACGTGCGAGCGCCACGACCCCGGCAGCGGCGTCGCGGGGTCCAGCGGCCGGTGCGCCGCCTCGGCCACCAGGTGCGCCCACGTGCGCGGCACCACGTCCACCACCTCGTAGCCGCCCCCGCCCAGCGCCAGCCAGCGACCGCCCGCCGCGGAGTGCGCCAGCGCGTGCATCGCCGCCGCCGCCGCGCGCTGCGCGTCCAGCGACACCACCAGGTGCCCCAGCGGGTCCAGGGCGTGCGTGTCGCAGCCGTGCTGCGTCACCAGCACGTCCGGCGCGAACGACGCCACCAGCTGCGGCACCACCGAGTGCACCGCCCGCAGCCACCCCGCGTCGCGCGTGCCCGCCGGCAGCGCCAGGTTCACCGCGCCGCCCAGCGCGCCCGGCCCGCCCAGCTCGTCCGCGAAGCCGGTCCCGGGGAACAGGGTGGTGCCCGACTCGTGCACGCTGATCGTCAGCACCCGCGGCTCGTCCCAGAACACCGCCTCCGTGCCGTCACCGTGGTGGCAGTCCAGGTCCACGTAGACCACGCGCTCGGCGCCCTCGTCGAGCATCGCGCGGATGGACGCCGCCGCGTCGTTGTAGACGCAGAAGCCGCTCGCGCACCCCGGCTTGGCGTGGTGCATCCCGCCGCAGAAGTTCACCCCGTGCTGGGCGCGCCCCGCCAGCAGGGCCCGCCCCAGCTCCACCGAACCGCCCACGATGCGCGCCGCCGCCTCGTGCATCCCCGGGAAGGCCGGGTCGTCCTCGGTGCCCAGGCCGAACACCTCCTGGGCGCTGCCCGGGTCCGCCGAGGCCGCCTGCACCGCGGCCACGTACTCCGGCTCGTGCACCGTGCGCAGCAGGTCCTCACCGGCCGGCTGCGCCGAGACCACCCGCAGGCCCGGCGCCGAGAACAGGCCCAGCGACTCGCACAGCCGGGCCGTCAGGTCCAGCCGGACCGGCGCCATCGGGTGCCAGCGGCCGAAGTCGTAGCGGTTGAAGACGGGGTCCCACACGACCTGCACGACGTCGGGGACCGCGGTCACCTCCGGGACCGCCGGCGCGGTGCGCGGCGCTGAGCTGGCGGGGAGCACGCCGGGCACCCTAGCCACCCGCTCAGCTCCCCGACAGCTGCCGCGAGCGCGCCCAGGCGGCCTCCACGGCCGAGACCAGCGCCGCGCGCACGCCCTCCTCGTCCAGCCGGCGCAGCGCCGCGGCCGTCGTGCCCGCCGGGGACGTCACCTGCTCGCGCAGCACCGTGGGGTGCTGGCCGGTCTCGCGCAGCATGGCCCCGGCCCCCACGACCGTCTGCACCACCAGCTCGGTCGCGGCCGCCCGCGGCAGGCCCAGCAGCACGCCGGCCTCGACCATGGCCTCCACGACGTAGAACACGTACGCCGGCCCGGAACCCGACAGGGCCGTCACCGCGTCGATGTGCTTCTCCGGCAGCACGACCGTGCGCCCGCACGAGCGCAGCAGGTCCTCCGCCTCGGCGAGGTCCGCGTCCGTGCAGGCGCTGCCGCCGGCGAGCGCGGCCATGCCCTCGTCGACCAGCGAGGGGGTGTTCGGCATGACCCGCACCACGGCCGTGCCGGCGGGCAGCCGCGCCTCGATCGCGGCGGTCGTCACCCCCGCGGCCAGCGAGACGACGAGCGCGCTGGGCGCCAGGTGCGGGGCCAGGGAGTCCAGCAGGGCGTCGAGGTCCTGCGGCTTGACGGCCAGCAGCACGGTGGCCGCGTCGCGCACCGCGGCCGGCTCGTCCACCACCCGCACACCGAAGCGCTCGTGCAGCTCCGCGCCGCGCCCGGCGCGGCGGTCCAGGACGAGCACGCCGGCGGGGCTGCGACCGGCGCGCAGCAGGCCGCCCAGCAGCGCCTGCCCCATCACGCCGGCGCCGACGAGGACCAGCAGGCCGTGCGGGCGCCCCGGGCCCGGTGCGGCGGCGGCCTCCGGCGCGCTCACGCCGACCCCTCCCCCACGGGCGCCGGCGCCAGGTGGCGCCGGGCGAACTCCAGCGTGCGGGCCAGCTCCCGCTCGCGCGCCGCGCGACCGCGCGCGCGCCGGGTGTTCACCTCGGCGACCACGCCGCCGGTGAAGCCGGTGGCCGCCAGGTGCTGCAGCACCTCCGCGCACGGCTGCGCGCCGTCCCCGGGCACGAGGTGCTCGTCCTTCAGGGAGCCGGAGCCGTCGCACAGGTGCACGTGGGCCAGGCGGTCGCCGAACGCCCGCGCCAGCTCCAGGGAGTCCAGGCCCGACGTGGCCGCGTGCGAGAGGTCCAGGGTCAGGTTCCGGTAGCCGACGTGGGTGGGGTCCCAGCCGGGGGCGTAGGCGACGACCTCCCGGCCGCGCGCGCGCCAGGGGAACATGTTCTCCACCGCCAGGGTGACGCCCGTGCGCGCCTCCAGCGCCTCGACGCCCTCGACGAAGCCGGCGGCGTACTCGCGCTGCCAGCGGAACGGCGGGTGCACCACCACCGTGGGGGCACCGAGCGTCGCCGCCAGCTCGCAGGACTTCTCGACCTTGCCCCACGGGTCGCCGCGGCCCCAGATGCGCTGCGTCAGCAGCAGCGTGGGCGCGTGCACCGAGACCACCGGAACGCCGAAGTGGTCCACCAGGCGCTGCAGGGCCGCGGCGTCCTGGCTGACGGGGTCCGTCCACACCATGACCTCGACGCCGTCGTAGCCGAGCCGGGCGGCGATCTCGAACGCCGCGGTGGTCGACTCGGGGTACGAGCAGGAGGTCGACAGGCCCACCGGGAGCGGCCCGCCGTGCTGGAGGTCCATGCGGTCCAACCTAGAGCGCGACCACGTCGGCGCGCGCTCCCGGTACCGCCGCGCCCCGCCCGGCACCGATGGCGTCCAGGCGCCGCAGGATGATCCCCTCGCGCAGCGCCCACGGGCCCACCAGGGCCTCCTCCACGCCGAGCAGCTCGAAGACGGCCTCGCCGACGAGGGCCCCGGCCAGCACCTGGTGGGCGCGCTCCACGGCCACGCCCGGCAGCTGGGCGCGCTGCGCGCACGTCATGCGGGCCAGTTCCGGGACCCTCGCGCTCAGGTCCTCCCGGCGCAGCACCCGCCGCACCCGCGGCCCCTCGGCGCTGGGCGCCGCGCCGCACAGCCGCGCCAGGCTGCGGAAGGTCTTGCTGGTGACGACCACGGCGTCGGGGGCGCCGGCGCGGGTGACGTCGCGCACCCGGGCGGCGATCTGCTGGCGCACGTAGCGGCGCACCTCGCGCACCGCCTCCTTCGAGGGCGGGTCGCCCGGCAGCCGGTCACGGGTCAGCCGGCCGGCGCCCAGGGGCAGCGAGAACGACACGTCCGGCGCCTCGTCCAGGCCCGCGGCGACCTCCAGGGACCCGCCGCCGATGTCCAGCACCAGCAGGCGCCCGGCCGACCAGCCGTACCAGCGGCGCACCGCCAGGAACGTCAGGTCCGCCTCGGCGGTGCCGGGCAGCACCTCCAGGCGCACCCCGGTGCGCTCGGCGACGTGGGCGAGGACCTCCTCGCCGTTGGTGGCGTCGCGCACGGCGGAGGTCGCGAACGCCAGCAGCTCCTCCACGCCGGCGTCCTCGGCGGCGCGGGCGGCCTCCTCCACGGCGGCGGTCAGCCCGGCGACCCCCTTGGCGTTCACCGCGCCCGAGCCGTCCAGGTGCTCGGCCAGGCGCAGCATCCGGCGGGTGGAGTCCGCCGCCAGCGGGTGCGCGCCGGGGTGGGCGTCCACCACGAGGAGGTGGACGGTGTTGGAACCCACGTCGAGGACGCCCAAGCGCATGGGCCGAACCCTAGGGGACCGCCGGGCGCGCCCCCGCACGCGCTCCGCGGGCCGGGCACCGCGACGCGCGTACCCTCGTGCGGTGCCCGTCGCCCCCCTGCCCGAACCGGCGGCCGAGGTCCCCCTGGACGGCCCCCGGCTGTGGATCGAGTTCCCCGAGCCGGCCGACGTCGCCGAGGACCCGGACGCCGCACCGGGCACCGTGTACCGCTGCGACCTGACGTGGCTGACCTCCGACTACACGTGCATCTTCGGCGCCGGCTGCCCCGGCATCCACGCCGACGCCCCCGACGTGGGCTGCTGCGCGCTGGGCGCGCACTTCACCGAGCCCGCCGACGAGCAGCGGGTCGCCGCGGCCGTGGCGCGCCTGACGCCCGCGACGTGGCAGTACCACGACGAGGGCCGCGCGAACGGGTGGACGGAGCCGGAGGACGGGGACGTGAAGACCCGCGTCGTCGACGGCGGGTGCGTGTTCGCCAACCGCTCCGGGTTCGCCGCCGGCGCCGGGTGCGCGCTGCACCTGCTGGCCCTGACCGAGGGCGTGGAACCGCTGACGCTGAAGCCGGACGTGTGCTGGCAGCTGCCGCTGAAGCGCTCCTACCGCACCGTCGCGCGCGGCGACGGCAGCGAGTACCTGGAGGTGACGATCGCCGAGTACGACCGCCGCGGCTGGGGCGAGGGCGGGCACGACCTGGACTGGTACTGCACCTCCAACCCGGCCGCCCACGTGGGCACCCGCCCGCTGTTCCGCAGCGCGGAGGCGGAGCTGCGCGAGCTGGTCGGCGACGGCGCCTACGAGGAGCTGGCCCGGCACTGCGAGGCGCTGCTGCGGCGCACCCGCGGGGGTGCGCACCGCCGGCTGCTGCCCCTGACGGTGCACCCCGCGGACCGCTCGCGCGCGCCCCGGTGAGCCCGGCGGACCTGCCCGGGGTGGTGCCCAGCCCGAACGTGTGGGACTCCCCCGACGTCTACGAGCTGGAGAACCTCGCCGTCGACCGCGGCGGGGTCCTCGAGGCGGCGATGCGCTCGGTGCGGGACTGGGCCGGTGCCGACGTGCTCGACGTCGGCTGCGGCACCGGGTTCCACCTGCCGCGCTTCGCCGCGAGCGCGCGCAGCGTCACCGGCGTCGAGCCGCACCCGCCGCTGCTGCGCCGCGCCCTGGAGCGGGTGCGGGGCCTGGCGGGGGTGCGGGTGCTGCACGGCGCGGCGGGGGCGCTGCCGCTGGCGGCCGCGAGCGTCGACGTGGCGCACGCGCGCTGGGCGTACTTCTTCGGCCCCGGCTGCGAACCCGGCCTGGCCGAGCTGGAGCGGGTGGTGCGCCCGGGCGGGGCGGCGTTCGTCGTGGACAACGACGCGACCCGGTCCACGTTCGGGAGCTGGTTCTCCGCCGCGCTGCCCGGCTACGACCAGGCCGCGGTGGACCGCTTCTTCGCGCGCCGCGGCTGGGCCGTCGAGCGGCTGGACGTGGCGTGGGAGTTCGAGCGGCGCGAGGACCTGGAGGCGGTGGTGCGCATCGAGTTCGCGCCCGCGCACGCCGAGCGCTTCCTCGCCGGGCACGCCGGCACGGTCGTCGACTACGCCGTGGTGCTGCGCTGGCGCCGGTTCTGAACGGCCCGCCGTTCCCGGGCGGCGCGCGGCTCAGGCGGCGGGGGCGCGGCGGACCGCGTTGCGGCCGGCCGCCTTCGCGGCGTACAGCGCCTCGTCGGCGCGGCCCAGCAGCGTCGCCACGGGGCCGCCGCAGGCCACCCCGGCGCTGATCGTCACCACACCGGGGCAGCCCTCGGGCCGGGCCGGGTGCGGCGCCGGGTGCGGCAGGGCCAGCGCCTCCACGGCCTCGCGCAGCCGCCCGGCGAGCCCGAGGGCGCCGTCGGCGTCGGTCGCCTCCGCCAGCAGCACCGTGAACTCCTCGCCGCCGAAGCGGGCCAGGACGTCGCCGGGGCGCAGCTGCGCCTGCAGCGCCGCGGCCACCCGGCGCAGGCACTCGTCGCCGCGCTCGTGGCCGAGGGCGTCGTTGTAGGCCTTGAAGCGGTCCACGTCCAGCATCACGGCGCACGCACCGCCGTCGCGCAGGCCGCGCAGGTGCTCGTCCAGGCCCCGGCGGTTGAGCACGCCCGTCAGCCCGTCGCGGCGGGCGGCCTCGGCCAGCCCGGCGTTGGCGGTGGCCAGGGCCTCGATGAGCCGCGCCTGCTCGGCCACCAGCTCCGCCTCGCGGGCGCGGGCCAGGAACGCGGAGCGCTCACCGGCCTCCAGGCCCGCGGCCATCGACACGCCGAACCCGCCGCTGACGACGACGGTCAGCAGGGTGGCGAGGGTCAGGGCGGGGTCGGTGCCCGGTGGGGCCGCCGAGGCCGCCGCGAAGGCGACCAGCGTGGTGAGCGCCACGAGCGCCGAGTGGCGCACGTCGCTGCGCAGCAGCACCACGCTGAAGAGCACGAGGAGCTGCGCGCCGAGGAAGTAGGAGTCGGCGACCTCCGCGGGCGCCGAGCGGGAGACGACGGCCAGCGCGCCGACCTGCAGCACGAGGCTGCCCGCGACCAGCGGGCCGTCCACGCGGGAGGCGGGGCAGCGGGCCAGCCGGCGGCGGCGCCACCAGAGCCCCAGCAGCGCCAGCGGGGTCACGACCGCCCAGCGCGCCACGGCGGAGACCACCGCCACCTGCGGGAAGGTGAGGACGTCGACGAGCACGTACAGGTCGAACAGCGTCAGCCCGATCAGGGCGGTGACGACGAAGGCGCGGGAGCGGGCGGCGTTGCGCTCGGTCTGGAAGGCGCGCTCCCGCTCGGCGGGGAACCGGCGCAGCCCCGCCGGACGGGGCGCGGCCGGGAGGGTGCGCGGTGCGCGCCCGGTCCCGCCGGTCCCGCCGGTCCCGACCCGCGCGCGTCCACCGCTCACCACCACGTCCACCGCATCGGCCCGCGCGGTGGTTCGGTGGAGCACCCGTCACCCGACCGGCGCACCCGCCGCGGACACGCCCGGCACCCCGCCGGTGCCGCGCCGGCGCCGCGCCGGTGCCGCGCCGGTCCGGCGCGGTCGCGACACGGCCGCGACGCGCCACCTGGCTCGCCACGCCGGGGCCCGGGCGTGGATGATGGGGGCATGAGCACGCACTCCGCCCCGCCGGTGCGCCACGAGGAGCAGCGGGCCCTCGCCCCCGTCCGCTGGTCCAGGCCCAGCACCGGCACCGTGGTCGCGCTGGGGGTCTGGGTGGTCGGCCTGGCGGTGGGCGCGCTGGTCCCGGCGCTCCTGCTGGGCTTCGACCCCTACCAGAGCGCCTCGGGCACCCAGGTCGCGATCGCCATGGGCGTCACCGCGCTCGGCGCGCTGATCATGGTCTTCTCCGCCTACCTGCTGTACCGCAAGAGCGGCAGCATCGGCGCGGCCATCCTCGCCTTCGTGCCGAGCTTCGTGCTCGTGGTGCTCGGCGTGCTCATGGCGACGACCAAGCTGCTCTACGGCGAGGGCCCCGCGGGCAGCTGACCCGCACCGCCCACCGCGCGCTCGAGAGGACCGCCGCCCCCCGCGGGGCCGGCGGTCCTCTGGCGTCCGGGACCGTGCGGGCGGCCGGGGCGCCGCGGGCCCGGTGTCGGAGGCGGCGCCTACGGTGCTGACCGTGCCGACCAGGAGCCCCGCCCGTCCCGCCAAGCCGTCCTACCGCTGCGCCGAGTGCGGCTGGACCACCGCGAAGTGGGTGGGCCGCTGCGGGGAGTGCCAGGCGTGGGGGTCGGTGGAGGAGACCGGCGCCCCGGTGGTGCGCACCACGGTGCCCGCGCAGGTGCGCGAGCCGGCGCGCCCCATCGCCGAGGTGGACGTGGAGGCCGCCCGGGCGGCGCCCACGGGCGTGGACGAGCTGGACCGCGTCCTCGGCGGCGGTCTGGTGCCCGGTGCGGTGGTGCTCATGGCGGGCGAGCCCGGCGTGGGCAAGTCGACCCTCCTGCTGGACGCGGCGGCGCGGGTGGCAGCCCGCGGGCGCACGGTGCTGTACGTGACGGCCGAGGAGTCCGCCGCGCAGGTGCGCTTGCGCGCCGAGCGCATCGGCGCGCTGCACCCGCGGCTGCTGCTGGCCTCCGAGACGGACCTGGCCACGGTCCTGGGGCACGTGGAGCAGGCCGGCCCGGACCTGCTGGTGGTGGACTCCGTGCAGACCGTCGCCTCGGGGCAGGTGGAGGGCGCCGCCGGCGGTGTCTCGCAGGTGCGCGAGGTCGCCGGCGCGCTCATCGCCGTCGCCAAGCGCCGCGGCCTGGCGACGCTGCTGGTGGGGCACGTGACGAAGGACGGCTCGATCGCCGGCCCGCGCACCCTGGAGCACCTCGTGGACGTGGTGTGCCAGTTCGAGGGCGAGCGGCACTCGCGGCTGCGGCTGCTGCGCGCGGTGAAGAACCGCTACGGCCCCACCGACGAGGTCGGCTGCTTCGACCTGGGCGAGGACGGGATCGTGGGCCTGCCCGACCCCAGCGGGCTGTTCGTCTCCCGCACGCCGCAGCCGGTGCCGGGCACCTGCATCACCGTCACCCTCGAGGGGCGCCGGCCGCTGCTGGCCGAGCTGCAGGCGCTGGTGGCCACCGACACCTCCGCCGGCAACGCGCGCCGCGTCACCGGGGGCCTGGAGTCCAGCCGGGTCGCCATGGTGCTCGCGGTGCTGCAGCGGCGCCTGGGCGTGGCGCTGGGCAACCGCGACACCTACGTCGCCACCGTCGGCGGCGTGAAGCTCACCGAGCCGTCGGTGGACCTGGCGGCGGCGCTGGCGGTGACCAGCGCCGCGGTGGACCAGCCGCTGCCGGACGGCCTCGTGGCCTTCGGCGAGGTGGGGCTGGCCGGGGAGGTCCGGCCGGTCACGGGCGTGCCGCGCCGGCTGGCCGAGGCGGCGCGGCTGGGGTTCACCGCGGCCGTGGTCCCCACCGGCTCGGTGCCCGACGGCAAGGCACCGGCGGGGATGACCGTGCTGGAGGCCGCCAGCCTGGCCGACGCGGTCGCCCACGCCCGCCTGGGCGAGCCCGAGGAGCCGCGCCGGCGCGGCGGCCGGGCCGGCTGAGGACGGCCCGCGGGCGCCGCGTGCACGGGCGCACCGGGCGCGTCGGGCGGACGCCGCTAGACTCCGGCGCGAAACGTTCGGAGGAGGGCCGGTGGCGACCGCGGAACGCACTCCAGAGGAGATCCTGCGCGCGACACTGGCCGCCGTCGCCCCGGGGACGGAACTGCGCGACGGCCTGGAACGCATCCTGCGCGGACGCACCGGTGCCCTCATCGTGCTGGGGTTCGACCGGGTCGTCGACGCGCTGAGCACCGGCGGCTTCGCCCTCGACGTGGAGTTCTCCGCCACGCGGCTGCGCGAACTGGCGAAGATGGACGGGGCGATCGTCTGCGACCGCGACGTCACGCGCATCCTGCGCGCCGCGGTGCAGCTCGTGCCGGACTCCTCCATCGAGACCAGCGAGTCCGGCACCCGCCACCGCACCGCCGAGCGCGTGGCGAAGCAGACGGGTTACCCGGTCATCTCCGTCTCGCAGTCCATGCGGATCGTCGCGGTGTACGTGGGGTCGCGCCGGTACGTGCTGGAGGGGTCCGACGCCATCCTGGGCCGGGCGAACCAGGCCCTGCAGACCCTGGAGCGCTACCGCGCCCGCCTGGACGAGGTCACCGGCACCCTCTCCGCGCTGGAGATCGAGGACCTCGTCACCGTCCGGGACGTGTGCTCGGTCGTGCAGCGCATCGAGATGGTGCGCCGCATCGCCGACGAGATCGCCGGCTACGTCGTGGAGCTCGGCGTCGACGGGCGGCTGCTGTCCCTGCAGCTGGACGAGCTCATCGGCGGCGTCGGCCCGGACCGCGAGCTGGTGGTGCGCGACTACCTCGAGTCCGGCCGCCACGAGGGCCCGCTGGAGGACGTGCTGGACGCGCTGGCGCAGCTGCACTCCACCGAGCTGGTGGACCTCAGCCAGGTGGCCCGCGTGCTGGGCTTCTCCGTGGGCGGGGACTCCCTCGACTCCGCGGTCAGCCCGCGCGGCTTCCGGCTCCTCAACCGCGTCCCGCGGCTGCCCGGCGCGATCGTGGAACGCCTGGTGGACCAGTTCGGCGACCTGCAGAAGCTGCTGGCGGCCGGCATCGACGACCTCATGACGGTCGACGGCGTGGGCGAGCAGCGGGCCCGCGCGGTGCGCGAGGGGCTCTCGCGGCTGGCGGAGTCCAGCATCCTGGAGCGCTACGTCTGAGGTCCGCACGTCTGAGGTCCGCCCGCCCCACCGGGCCGCGGGGCTTCAGCCGGTGAGGCTGATCGGCAGCGGCTCGGCGGCGACCTCGCCCCAGGTCCCCTCCACGGTGTAGGCGCCGGCCTCGGCCGCCGGCTGGTCCGCCGGGCAGCCGGGGGCGGAGCGCTGGCGCGACCAGGTGGTGCTCATGGACCGGGTGCCCTCCGGGTCCAGCTCGTAGACCTGGCTGGAGCCCGTGGACTGGCAGTCGGCGCTGGACCACACCTGCGCGCCCGAGGCGTCCCGGACGGTGAAGGTGCGCAGCCCGCTGCCGATCTCCGCCGTGCACGTCGTCCCGGAGACGTTGCGCACCGTCAGCACGAACCGGGGCGCGGCGTCGGGGCCGTAGGTGGTGGCCCTGGAGGTGAGCGCCAGCTCCAGGTCCCCGCTCTCGCAGGGCTCCGGCTCCGCCGGCGTGGTGGTGGACGGGCTCGCGGAGGGACTCGCGGACGGCTCGCCGCTCGCGCTCGGGGAGGGGGCGACGGCACCGAGGGTGGGCGAGACGCCGGAGGGGTCGAGCCGGGCGACGGCCTGCTCCGAGGCGTCCTCGGGCAGCAGGGCCCGCAACCCCAGGACCGCGGCCACCACGAGGAGCAGGAGGAGGACGAGGGCCAGCAGGCGACGGCGCCAGTAGATCGACCGGCGCTCGGGCCCCACGGGGTGCAGCACGCTGCTCACCGCAGTGAAGGTAGGCGCCGCGGGGTGGGCTCGGGCGCAGGCGCGCCGCTCCACCCCGGCACGTGACGCCCCACCACCCGCACCCATCACCCTCCGCCGCCACCTGGGCACCCTCCGCCCCTCCCCCCGCCACCCCCGCCCCACGGCGATCGAGGGAGTTGCGACTTCCCCGATCACCGCGGAGGATCCGGCGGTGCCCCGCACGACCCCGCTCCCCAGCCCCGCACCGCTCGGCCCCGGCGACCTCGGCGACCTGCACCGCACCGTCCTCGACTGGTACGCGGTCTGCGCGCGCGACCTGCCCTGGCGGGAGGCGGGCTGCTCGCCGTGGGGGGTGCTCGTCAGCGAGGTGATGCTGCAGCAGACGCCGGTGGCGCGGGTGCTGCCGCGCTGGCAGGAGTGGCTGGAGCGCTGGCCCACCCCCGCGGCGCTGGCCGCCGAACCGCCCGGCGAGGCGGTGCGCGCCTGGGACCGGCTCGGCTACCCGCGGCGCGCCCTGCGGCTGCACGCGGCCGCCACCGCCATCACCGCCGAGCACGGCGGCGAGGTGCCCGAGGACCACGACGTGCTGCTGGCCCTGCCCGGCATCGGCGCCTACACCGCCGCCGCGGTCGCCGCGTTCGCGTTCCGCCGGCGGCACGCCGTGGTCGACACCAACGTGCGCCGGGTGCAGGCCCGCGCGGTGACCGGTGCCGCCGAACCCGCCCCCGCCCTCACGGCGGCCGAGACGCGACTGGCGGTGGCCCTGCTGCCGGAGGACCCGGAGACGGCCGCGCGCTGGTCGGTGGGCGTCATGGAGCTGGGGGCCCTGGTGTGCACCGCGCGCGCCCCGCGCTGCCCGGCCTGCCCGCTGCTGGACCGCTGCGCGTGGGTGGTGGCGGGGCGCCCCGCGCACACCGGCCCGGCCCGGCGCGCGCAGCGGTGGGCCGGCACGGACCGGCAGGTGCGCGGCCGGCTGCTGGCGGTGCTGCGCGCCACCGACGGCCCGGTCGAGGCGGCCGACCTGGACGCCGCCTGGCCGGGTGACGCGGTGCAGCGCGCGCGCTGCCTGGACGGGCTGGTCGCCGACGGCCTCGTGGAGCCCCTCCCGGACGGCACCTTCGCCCTCCCCCGCTCCTGACCCCTCCCCCACCCCCTCCCCGTGGTGATCATGCACGGTTGAGCCCTCAACCGCACATGATCACGGTGGGGCATCGGGGCGGAGCGGGGAGAGCGGGACCAGGGGGCGGGGGGTCAGAGGTGGCTGAGGACGTCGGCGAGGACGGCGTCCGGGCCACCCTCGACGCAGGCCTGGAAACCCGGCTCGTCGGGCTGGAGGTCCTGCAGGGTGTCGAGCTGGCTGCGCAGCAGGGAGGCCGGCATGTAGTGGCCCTGCCGGTTCGCCAGGCGCTCGGTCAGCACGTCCTCGGGCACCACGAGCTGGCAGAAGCGCACCGAGGGGTGCCCGTCGGCCAGCAGCTCGCGGTAGGAGCGCTTCAGCGCCGAGCAGGTGACGACGACGGACCGCCCGGCGGCCTCCCGCTCACCGATCCAGGCGGCGATGGCACGCAGCCACGGCCAGCGGTCCTCGTCGTCCAGCGGGGTGCCGGCACCCATCTTCTCGACGTTGGCCCGCGGGTGGAAGTCGTCGCCCTCGGCGAACTCCCAGCCGCGCTCGTCCGCGACGCCGCGGGCCACGGTGGTCTTGCCGCTGCCGGAGACGCCCATGACGACGAGCGAGACGGTGGCGGGATCGATGCGGGGATCGGTGGGGTTCAAGGTGCTACCTCCTCGGTCCGGCCACGGGTCGCGACCCGCAGCATCCGGGTGTTGCCGAGCGTGTTGGGCTTGACGCGCGCCAGGTCCAGGAACTCCGCGACGCCCTCGTCGTGGGAGCGGAGCATCTCCGTGTAGACGTCCGGCGCGACGGGCGTGCCGTCGATCTCCTCGAAGCCGTGGGCGGCGAAGAAGCTCGTCTCGAAGGTGAGGCAGAACAGCCGGGTGACGCCGAGGTCGCCGGCGCGCGCCAGCAGCGCCTCCAGGATGAGGTGCCCCACCCCGCGCCCGCGCACGGAGCGGTCCACGGCCAGGGTGCGCACCTCGGCGAGGTCCTCCCAGAGCACGTGCACGGCCCCGCACCCCACGATCCGCACGCCCCGCGGGGCGGCCGGGTCGTCGACCTCGGCGACCACGAACTCCTGCACGGCCTCGTAGAGGGTGATGAGCTCCTTGGCCAGCAGGATGCGATCGCGCGCGTAGTCCTCGACGAGGGCGCGGACGGCCGGCACGTCGCTCGTCCGCGCCGGGCGGACCCGCACCTGAGACGTCACGGCGACGATCTTCGCAGAGAGCGTGCGGCGCGGCCCGGCGGACGCACGACGGCCCGGCACCCCCTGCGGGGTGCCGGGCCGTCGTGGTGGTGCTTCAGGCCGTCACTGGCCGTCGGTGGACTTGCCGAGCGAGAGCGGGACCGGCACGTCCTCCTTGGTGGTGCCCTCGAAGGTGAACTTCTGCTCCGAGCCCTCGCCCTCGGTGTCGACCGAGATGATCTGGCCGGGGCGCAGCTCGCCGAAGAGGATCTTCTCGGAGAGGACGTCCTCGATGTCGCGCTGGATCGTGCGGCGCAGCGGCCGCGCACCCAGGACGGGGTCGTAGCCCTTGGTCGCCAGCAGCACCTTCGCGGACGGCGTGAGCTCGATGCCCATGTCCTTGTCCTTGAGGCGCTCGTCGACCCGCTTCACGAACAGGTCGACGATCTGGACGATCTCCTCCTGGGTGAGCTGCGGGAAGACGACCATGTCGTCGACGCGGTTGAGGAACTCGGGCCGGAAGTGCTGCTTGAGCTCGTCGCTGACCTTGGACTTCATCCGCTCGTAGTTGGTCTGCGTCGTCTGGCTGCCGGCGGCGAAGCCGGTGCCCACGCCCTTGGAGATGTCCCGGGTGCCCAGGTTCGTCGTCATGATGATCACGGTGTTCTTGAAGTCCACCACGCGGCCCTGCGAGTCGGTCAGGCGGCCGTCCTCGAGGATCTGCAGCAGCGAGTTGAAGATGTCGGGGTGCGCCTTCTCCACCTCGTCGAAGAGGACGACGGAGAAGGGCTTGCGACGCACCTTCTCGGTGAGCTGGCCGCCCTCCTCGTACCCGACGTAGCCGGGCGGGGAGCCGAACAGCCGCGAGACGGTGTGCTTCTCCGAGAACTCGCTCATGTCGAGCTGGATGAGCGCGTCCTCCTCGCCGAAGAGGAACTCCGCGAGCGCCTTGGCCAGCTCGGTCTTGCCGACACCGGTGGGGCCGGCGAAGATGAACGACCCGCCGGGGCGCTTGGGGTCCTTCAGGCCGGCGCGCGTGCGCCGGATGGCCTGGGACAGCGCCTTGATGGCGTCGTTCTGGCCGATGATGCGCTTGTGGAGCTCGGCCTCCATGTTGAGCAGGCGCGAGGACTCCTCCTCGGTGAGCCGGACGACTGGGATGCCCGTGGCGGTGGCCAGGACCTCCGCGATCAGCTCCTCGTCCACCTCGGCGATGACGTCCATGTCGCCGGACTTCCACTGCTTCTCGCGCTCGCCCTTCTGCGCCAGGAGCTTCTTCTCCTTGTCGCGCAGCGAGGCCGCCTTCTCGAAGTCCTGCGCGTCGATCGCGGACTCCTTCTCGCGGCGCACGTCGGCGATGCGCTCGTCGAACTCGCGCAGGTCCGGCGGTGCGGTCATGCGGCGGATGCGCAGGCGTGCGCCCGCCTCGTCGATGAGGTCGATCGCCTTGTCGGGCAGGTAGCGGTCGTTGACGTAGCGGTCGGCCAGCGTGGCGGCCGCCACCAGCGCGGCGTCGGTGATGGAGACGCGGTGGTGCGCCTCGTACCGGTCGCGCAGGCCCTTGAGGATCTCGATGGCGTGGGCGAGGTTGGGCTCGGGCACCTGGATGGGCTGGAAGCGCCGCTCCAGGGCCGGGTCCTTCTCGATGTGCTTGCGGTACTCGTCGAGCGTGGTGGCGCCGATGGTCTGCAGCTCGCCGCGGGCCAGCATGGGCTTGAGGATGCTGGCGGCGTCGATGGCGCCCTCAGCGGCACCCGCACCCACGAGGGTGTGGATCTCGTCGATGAACAGGATGATGTCGCCGCGGGTGCGGATCTCCTTGAGGACCTTGCGCAGGCGCTCCTCGAAGTCGCCGCGGTAGCGGGAGCCCGCCACCAGCGCGCCGAGGTCGAGCGTGTAGATCTGCTTGTCCTTGAGGGTCTCGGGCACCTCGCCGCGCACGACGGACTGGGCCAGGCCCTCGACGACGGCGGTCTTGCCGACGCCGGGCTCGCCGATGAGGATCGGGTTGTTCTTGGTGCGGCGCGAGAGGACCTGCATGACGCGCTCGATCTGCGGGTCGCGGCCGATGACCGGGTCCAGCTTGCCCTCGCGGGCGGCCTGCGTGAGGTTGCGGCCGAACTGGTCGAGGACGAGCGAGCCGGAGGGGGTGCCCTCCTGCGGGCCGCCGGCCGTGGCGGGCTCCTTGCCCTGGTAGCCGGACAGCAGCTGGATGACCTGCTGGCGGACGCGGTTGAGGTCGGCGCCGAGCTTGACGAGGACCTGGGCGGCGACGCCCTCACCCTCGCGGATCAGGCCGAGCAGGATGTGCTCGGTGCCGATGTAGTTGTGACCGAGCTGCAGCGCCTCGCGCAGGGACAGCTCGAGCACCTTCTTGGCGCGGGGGGTGAAGGGGATGTGGCCGGACGGGGCCTGCTGGCCCTGGCCGATGATCTCCTGGACCTGCTCGCGGACGGCGTCCAGGGAGATGCCCAGCGACTCGAGGGCCTTGGCGGCGACGCCTTCGCCCTCGTGGATCAGGCCGAGCAGGATGTGCTCGGTCCCGATGTAGTTGTGGTTGAGCATCCGGGCCTCTTCTTGGGCCAGGACGACGACCCGTCGGGCGCGGTCGGTGAACCTCTCGAACATGCGGCGCTCCTCGCGGGTGGTCGGGTCCTCGAGGGACCACCCCCCGCGGACCGTTCCGATGCTAGTCCCGGGCCCCGACACCTTCACGCCGTCCGCGTCGGCGGGCGTCCGCGAGGGGGTCGTGGCCCTGTCTCCCTGTCCAACCTGCTCCTACCGGGGGGTGTTCCGCCACGTCGTTCGCCGGGAGCGGACGGGCGCAGCACCCGGGCGGGTGGCGCTGGCGGGTCGCGGGCGGGAAGTCCCGGCCCCGCCTGACATCCTCCCGTAGCGTCAGGGATGGACCGCCGGCACGACCGAGGGGGATGCCGGCACGACGAGGGGGATGGACGTGGACACGGACGAGGTCAGCGGGACGGTCGGGACGGGACCCGGCGACGCGGCCGCGGGCGGGGACGCCGATCGGGCGGAGCCCGCCGGCGGAGGCGCACCGATCGGGATCCTGGCGCAGCTGAAGGAGGACGTCGCCGTCAACGGGGGTCTGCTGACGCCCGGCACCCACGCCGTGGTGGTGCACCGGCTCGGGGCGTGGGCCCGCAGCGACGCAGCACCGGCCTGGGCGCGCGGGACGCTGGGGCGCAAGCTGGGCACCCTGGGCCACGTGGTGGTCCGCAACGTCTACGGCATCGAGCTGCCGCCGACGACGGTCCTGGGGCGCCGGGTGCGCATCGCGCACCAGAACGGCATCGTGGTGCACCCCAACAGCCGCATCGGCGACGACTGCGTCATCCGCCAGGGCGTGTCCATCGGGGCCGGCATGGGCGACGGGGAGCGCTTCGCGAAGCAGGCGCCCGTGCTGGGCAGGGGCGTGTCGGTCGGCGCCGGCGCCGTGGTCGTCGGCGGCGTCAAGGTGGGCGACGACGCCGTCATCGGCCCCAACGCGACGGTCATGACGAACGTGAAGCCCGGGGTGCGGGTGCTGGCCCCCCCGCCGCGGATGCTGGCGCTGCCCGACGCGGTCGCCCAGCGCGAGCGGGACGCCCGCAGCGGCTGAGCGCCCCCGCCCCGGTGCCGCCCGCGCGGCGCCGGGGCGGGCGCCCGCCGCTCAGGCGAGGTGGAAGTACTCCTCCAGGCGCTCCATGGAGCGGTCCGGGTGCTCCCCGGTGGCGAAGAAGCGCGCCATCGTGGCCTGCCAGCGCTCGTTGACCTCCTCGCGGTCCATCGCGGCCACCGCGGCGTCGAAGTCGTCGGCCACGCAGTAGCCGACGACGAGGCCGTCCTCGCGGCGCACGAACAGCGAGTAGTCGCGCCAGCCGGCGCGGCTGAGGGCCTCGAGCATCTCGGGCCAGACGTGCTCGTGGGCGCTGAGGTACTCGTCCACCAGCTCGGGACGCAGGTGCATGAGGAAGCAGGCGCGCTCGGCCACCGATGGTCCACCTCTCCGTGGGGGGGTCGTCTCACCCGATCCAACCAGGCCGCCCCGGGCGCGCCGCAGGGGGCCGCGCCCGTGGCACGGCCCCCTGCGGCGGTCTCCGGCGTCCCCCCGGGCGCCGGAGGGCTCAGACGTCCCGGCTCTTCAGGGACAGCGCTCCCAGGCCCAGCAGGACCGCGACCCAGGCCGCGAAGACGGCCAGGCCCGGGACGACGCCGAGGTAGTCGGGCTGCTCGGCGACCGCCGTGGCGCTCATCACGGCGTTGCTGAACCAGTACTCGCGGATCGTGTCGCCGCCCCAGGACTCCGGCACCAGCATGAGCAGCAGCGGCACCACGAAGATCGCGGCGAGCACGGTGGAGATGGCGCCGGCGGTGTTGCGCAGCAGCGCGCCGACGCCCAGACCCGCGAGCGCCACGCCCACGAGCATGGCGACGTTCCCGGCCAGCGCGCGCACCACCCCGTCGTCGCCCAGCGAGGCGCCCACGCCCTCGCGGTCCAGGAGCGCCTGGCCGCCCAGGAAGGCGAGGAGCACGGCGACGGCGGACAGCACCGCCACGGACACCGCCAGGACGAGCGCCTTGGCGGCGTAGACGCCCAGCCGGCCGGGAGCGGCCGCGAAGCTGGTGCGGACCATGCCGGTGGAGAACTCGCCGGCGATGACGATGACGCCGACGGCGGCGACGATGAGGGTGGCCATCTGGGCGCCCTGCAGGCTGGCGGCGGTGGCGTCGAACCCCTGCGCCGTCATCACCGCACCGGTCTCCGGGTCCGCCAGGGTGGTGGCGGTGCCCCAGGCGATCAGCACCCCCAGGCCGACGATCGCGACCACGGACGCCACCATGGTCACCACGACGGAGCGCACGCTCCAGAACTTGATCCACTCGGACCTCACCAGCCCGCCGAAGGTCACCCGGTACCGGGTGCCGGCGTACTGCGGGAAACCGGCGACCTTCGCGTCGGCGCTCACCGGGACACCTCCTGACGGACGGGGCGGGCGTCGGCGACGGCCGCCTGGGCGGGTGGGACGGACGGGGCGGCGCCGGGCCCGGACGGGCCGCCGGAGCGCGCCTGGTACTCGACGGCGCCGGCGGTCAGCTCCATGAACGCCTCCTCCAGGGAGGCCTTGACGGTGGTCAGCTCGTGCAGGGCGACGCCGCGGGCGGCCGCCGCGTCGCCGATGCGCTCGGCGGTCATCTCGCGCACGTCGAAGGAGCCGTCGCCGATCGGGCGGAGCGTGCCGCCGGCCGCGCGCACCAGCTCGGTCAGCTCGGCCACCTGCGGGGTGCGCACGACCACGCCGCGCGGCTGCACCCGGTCGACGAAGGACTGCACGCTCTCGTCGGCGATGAGCCGGCCCCGGCCGATGACGACGAGGTGCTGCGCGGTCAGCGCCATCTCGCTCATCAGGTGCGAGGAGACGAACACCGCGCGCCCCTCGGCGGCGAGGTCCTTCATGAGGTTGCGGATCCACAGGATGCCGTCGGGGTCCAGGCCGTTGACCGGCTCGTCGAACATGACGGTGGCCGGGTCGCCCAGCAGCGCGGAGGCGATGCCCAGGCGCTGGCCCATGCCGAGGGAGAAGCCGCCGGCGCGCTTGCCGGCCACCTCGCCCAGCCCGACGAGGTCGATGACCTCCTCCACGCGCTTGCGCGGGATGCCCGCCGTGGCGGCCATGGCCTGCAGGTGCTTGCGGGCGGAGCGGCCGGTGTGGACGGCCTTGGCGTCCAGCAGCGCCCCCACCGCGGAGAGCGGGGCGTGGTGCCGCACGAACGGCCGGCCGTCCACCAGGACGTGCCCGGCGGTGGGGCGGTCCAGGCCCAGGACCATCCGCATGGTGGTGGACTTGCCGGAACCGTTGGGGCCCAGGAAGCCCGTCACGATGCCCGGCCGGACGGTGAAGCTCAGGTCGTGCACGGCCACCTTCTTGCCGTACACCTTGCGCAGGCCGACAGCTTCGATCATGAGCTGGCCCTTCCTCCTCGCGTCGGGTACGGGGAGGAGCCTGCCGGTGCGGGCGGCGGCGGGGCATCCGCCGACCGGCTGCGGGCGCATCCGGCTCAGGGTGCACCCGGACGGCGACGGCCGCGCCCGCCGGTGAGGGCGGACGCGGCCGTGGTCGTCCGGGTGGCGCCGCGCGGGGCGCCGGTCGGGTCAGCTGCCGGCGTGGGCGTCGTCGTAGGCCTGCACGACCTCGGCGGAGATGCGGCCGCGGTCGGAGACGGTGTAGCCGTTCTCCTTGGCCCACGTGCGCACGGCGCCGGTGTCGCGCGCCGGCTGCGACCCGGAGCCCGAGCGGGACCCGCCGCGCTCGCGCTGGGCGGAGCGGCGCGAGCTGCCGCCGGAGCGGCCGCTGACCTTGCGGGCGTGGCCGACCCACGTCGCCAGCGCCTCGCGCAGGGCGCCGGCGTGCTCCTCGGACAGGTCGATCTCGTAGTCCACGCCGTCGAGCGAGAAGGACACCGTCTCCGCGGCGTCACCGCCGTCGATGTCGTCGACGAGCAGCACCTGGACCCTTTGAGCCATCGCGGGGCACCCTTTCGGGATCGAATCCTCAGCGCCTCGCAGGAATGCGGCCGCCTGCGGCAGTCTGTCGCATTTCCGGGATTCCTGTCAAAAAGGCCGGAAGGAGCCGGGCGCACGATCCGGGCTTCCGGGAGGAGGCGCCGGGGAACCGGTGCGGAGAAGGGGTGCGGAGAAGCGGCGCGGAGAAGCGGCGTCAGGAAGCGCCGCCCTGACGGGCGGCCCTTTCCCGCGCGTGCTCCTCGCGCGCCCTGGTGGCCGCGGCACGCTCCCGGCGGTCGGCGTGCAGGATCGAGCGCATCAGCAGCACGAAGAGCACGAGCAGGCCGGCGGGCGGCAGCAGCGCGACGAGGGCGTCCACCGCTCCAGGGTACGTCCGCCGCGCCGCCGCCCCGTCCGGGCTCAGCGCTGCTTGACCAGCGGGAAGGTGATGGTCTCGCGGATGCCCAGGCCCGTCAGGGCCATGAGCAGGCGGTCGATGCCCATCCCCATGCCGCCCGTGGGCGGCATCCCGTGCTCCTGGGCGCGCAGGAAGTCCTCGTCGATGCGCATGGCCTCGTCGTCGCCGAGGGCCGCAAGGCGCGCCTGCTCGGTGAAGCGCTGGCGCTGCACCACCGGGTCGACCAGTTCGGAGTAGCCGGTGGCCAGCTCGAAACCGCGCACGTACAGGTCCCACTTCTCCACCACACCCGCGACCTCGCGGTGCGCGCGCACCAGCGGGGACGTTTCCACCGGGAAGTCGCGCACGAACGTCGGGGATTCCAGGGAATCAGCCACGCGGTGTTCCCACAGCTCCTCGACGAGCTTTCCGTGGGTCCAGCGGACGGTGTCGACGGAAATCCCGAGGCGTTCGGCGACGGCGATGAGGTGCTCGCGGGGCGTCTCCGGGGTGATCTCCTCACCCAGCGACGCCGACAGCGACGGGTACATCGACAGGGAGGTCCACTCCCCGCCCAGGTCGTACTCGGACCCGTCGGCCAGGGTGACGACCTGCGTGCCGAACGCCTCCTGCGCGGCGGTCTGCACGAGGGTCCGCGTCAGCTCGCCGATGGAGTCGTAGTCCCCCCACGCCTGGTACGCCTCCAGCATCGCGAACTCCGGCGAGTGCGTGGAGTCCGCGCCCTCGTTGCGGAAGTTGCGGTTGATCTCGAACACGCGCTCGATGCCGCCGACGACGCAGCGCTTGAGGAACAGTTCCGGGGCGATGCGCAGGTACAGCTCGGTGTCGAACGCGTTCGAACGCGTCGCGAACGGCCGGGCGCTGGCGCCGCCGTGCAGGGTCTGCAGCATCGGCGTCTCCACCTCGAGGAACCCGCGGTCCTCCAGGGTGCGGCGCAGCGAGCGCACCACCGCCGAGCGGGCGCGCACGTTCTCCCGGGCCTGCTCGCGCACGATGAGGTCCACGTACCGCTGGCGGACCCGCGCCTCCTCGGACAGCTCCTTGTGCAGCACCGGCAGCGGCCGCAGGGCCTTGGCGGCCATCGCCCAGGAGTCCGCCATCACCGACAGCTCCCCGCGCCTGGAGGAGATCACCCGGCCGCGCACGAACACCACGTCGCCCAGGTCCACGTCGGACTTCCAGCCGGTGAGCGCGTCCTCGCCGACGCCGTCGCGGGACAGCATCGCCTGCAGGCGGGTGCCGTCGCCCTCCTGCAGGGTGGCGAACACGAGCTTGCCGGTGCCGCGCAGGAACACCACGCGACCGGTGACACCGACGACGTCGTCGGTCTCCTCACCGGGTTCCAGGTGCGCCCAGCTCTCGCGCACCTGCGCCAGGGAGTGCGTGCGGGGCACACCGACCGGGTACGCCTCCCCGCCGGAGGCGAGGATGCGGTCGCGCTTCTCGCGGCGGACCCGCACCTGCTCGGGCAGGTCCTCGAACTCCTCGTCGGCCCCCGCGTCCACCGGTTCCCCCTGCTGATCGCTCACCCGGCAAGGCTAGCCGCGCGCGGACGGGGTCCCGGACCGGACAGGGGTGCTGCAGCACCACGACGGCGCGCCGCCTCAAGGACCGCGACACGCCGTGGAACCCGGCGAGCGTGCAGCAGCGCTGTCCACCTGTGGACGGCCCGACGCTCACGTGGACGAGGTGGTCCACCCTGCGGGACGTGGACGTGCTGCAGGCGCTGGAACGGCTGGGCGGCGCGGGGCGCTCCGGGGAACTCACGCACACCTCCCGTCGCGCCCTGCTGCGGGCGGTGGAACGCGGCGAGGTGGTGCGACCGGCGCGCGGGGTGTTCGCCCTGCCCCGCTGCGACCGGGACCACCTCGCCGCCGTCCTCGTGGACGGAGCCCTGACGTGCGCCTCGGCGGCCCGCGCGCACGGGTTGGAACTGCTGGAGCCGCCCGGAGCCCCCCACGTCCGGTGCCCCCGGGGCAGCCGCCTGACGCACCCGCGCGCGGTGGTGCACCGGCGGCGGCCCGCGGGCGCGCGGGTCGTGGACGTGCTCACCGCGGTCCTGGACTGCGCCCGGTGCCTCTCCCTGCCCGAGGCCGTCGCCGTCTGCGACAGCGCGCTGCGCCGGGGACTGCTCGACGCCGACGACCTGGCCGCACCCGTCGGCCGCCTGCACCGCGCGGATCCGCGGGCGCGGCTGGTGGCCCACGCCGACGCCCGCTCCGACTCGCTGCTGGAGTCGATCGTCCGCGTGGAGCTGCGCGAGCGCGGGCTGCGCGTGGAGCTGGAGCTGCAGGTCGCGCACGACGAGGTCGGGCGCGTCGACCTCCTCGTCGACGGGTGGCTCGTCGTGGAGCTCGACGGGTACGCCTTCCACGCGGATCGAGCAGCGTTCCGCCTGGACCGGCGGCGCGGGGTCGAACTGGCCCGGCAGGGGCGGGTGGTGCTCCGCTCCACCTACGAGGACGTGCTGCGCCGGCGGGAGTGGCTGGTCGACGCCGTGGTGGACGTCCTCGCGGCGGGGCGACCGCCCTTCGCCGCGTGAGCGGACGGCGGTGCTGCAGGGGCACTGGGACACGCCGCCAGGTGGTGACTGCAGACGGGGTGTCTCGCCCACCCCTGCAGCACCGCTGTCCGCTCAGCCCTCGCCCCGGCCGACGACGAGGGGGACGTTGTCGATGAGGCGGGTGGAGCCGACCCGGGCGGCCACCGCGAGCAGGGCCTCGCCGCGGTGGTGCTCGGGCACGTCCGCCAGCTCGTGCGGGTCCACCAGCGCCAGGTAGTCCACGCGGGCGGCGGGTTCGGCGACGAGGACGTCGCGGGCGGCGCGGCGCACCGCGCTGGGCCCCTCGGCGGCCGCGGCCTCCCCCGCGGCCAGGGCCCGCTGCAGCACGAGCGCGACCTCCCGGTCGAAGGGGGTCAGGTAGCGGTTCCGGCTGGACATCGCCAGGCCGTCCGCCTCGCGGACGGTGGGCACGGCGACGACCTCCACACCCAGGTCGAGGTCGCGCACCATGCGGCGCACCAGCAGCAGCTGCTGGGCGTCCTTCTGCCCGAACAGCGCCAGGTCCGGGCGGGTCAGGTGCATCAGCTTGGCGACGACGGTGAGGACGCCGTCGAAGTGGCCGGGGCGGCTGGCGCCCTCCAGCACCGAACCGAGCGGCCCGGCGCTGACCCGCACGCCGGGTTCGCCGTCGGGGTAGACGACGTCCGGGGTGGGGGCGAACACCAGGTCGGCGCCGTGCTCGGCGGCCAGCTCCAGGTCCTGGTCGAGGGTGCGCGGGTAGCGGGCCAGGTCCTCCCCCGCCCCGAACTGCAGCGGGTTCAGGAAGACCGTCACCACGACGGAGGCGGCGCGGGAGCGGGCCTCGGCGATCAGCCGGGCGTGCCCGGCGTGCAGCGCGCCCATCGTCATGACGACCGCGACGGGCCCCTCCAGCTGCGCACGGGCGGCGCTCAGCTCCGCCCGGGTGCGCGCGACGACCAGTTCACCCACGGTCCTGCTGCTCCTCACCTCGCCGGGCGCGCTCCGCCCGGGACTCCTCGAGAACCTCCCGCACGGCGCCGGCGACCCGTTCCGCGGCCGGCGCGGGCAGGCGCCCGGCTGCGGCGGCGCGGTCGGCGGCCACCCGGGCGAGCTGCGCGTACGTGGCGGCGGTGCCCTCGCCGGCGCGCTCGGTGAGCACCCGCAGGTGCGCGGCGACGGTGCCGGCGTCCCCGCGCGCGACCGGTCCGGTCAGGGCCGCGTCCCCGGCGCCCAGCGCGTTGTCGAGGGCCGCGGCCAGCAGCGGGCGCAGCACGTCGGGCGCGGCGTCGCCGACGGCCTCGCGGGCGGCGTCCAGCGCCTGCGCGACGAGGGTGACGAGGTGGTTCGCGCCGTGCGCGAGGGCCGCGTGGTAGACGGGCCGGTCCTCCTCCGCGACGGGCACGGGGACGGCGCCCCACTCCCGCACGAGGGCGTCGGCGATCGGCAGCAGCAGCGGCGGGACGGTCACGGCGACCACGGCACCGCGCAGGCGCCCCAGGTCCAGGGAGGTGCCGGTGAAGGTCATCGCCGGGTGCAGGGCGGCGGGCATCGCGCCGGCGGCGGTCACGGGTTCGAGGACCGCGGTGCCGTGCAGGCCGCAGGTGTGGGCGACGAGCTGCCCGGGGCGGGCGCGGGGCGCCAGTTCCGCGACGAGCGGGGCGAGGGCGTCGTCGGGCACCGCCAGCAGCACGAGGTCGGCGGCGAACGCGTCGGCCGGATCCACCCACGGCACGCCCGGCAGCAGCGCCTCCACGCGCTCGGCGGCGTCGCGGGTGCGGGCGGCGATCCCGGTGACGCGGTGCCCGGCGGCGCGCAGCGCGGCACCCAGCACGGGCCCGACGCGGCCGGCACCGACCACGGCGACGTCGAGGCGCCCTGCGGAGTTCACCGCGGAACCCTAACGCTGCGGCTGCGGAGCACGCGCAGAGCCCGCCGTGATCATGCACGGCGGGCTCTGGCGGAGACGGTGCCCCGGGGGCTCAGCCGGCGAGGATCGCCGCCTGCTCGGCGCGCAGGGCGTCGATGAGGCGCCCCTCGGGCAGGACGACGTCGTCGTAGGTGAGGACCTCGTCCCTCTTGACGTCGCGCTTGAGGACGCACCCCTCGGCGACGCCCATCGGCAGGAGGTTCTGAGCCTTCGTGACGTCGTAGCGCTCGGCGACGCCGTAGGTGTCGTACCCGCCGAGGCGGTCGACGGTCTTCCCCGCCGCCAGGTCGGTCTTGGCGGTGGTGACGACCTCGACGGTGACCTCGTCGCCGGGCACGATGGCGGCGTCGCGGAACAGCACCGCGCGGGCCACGGTGAGCGGCACCTCGAAGTGGCACAGGTGGTACGGCGTGTAGAACGAGTACAGCGGTCCCTCACCCAGCTTGTACAGGTTGAGGTAGTGCTGCTGCTTGGGGTCGTCGTGGGTGCCCAGGACGTACACGCCCGGGCCCGGCTTGGAGCCGACGACGTAGTCGACGACGCCGCCGAGCTCCTTGAGCTGGTCCACGTCGTACTTCGCGGTGAGCTCGTCGACGTGGCCGTGGTGGTCGGCGCCGCGCATGCCGCGCTTCTCCACGGTGAAACCCGCGGCGTTGGCGACGAGGGCCTGCTCGAACGACACCTTGGTGCCGTCGGCGAAGCTCGTCACCATGTACGGGTCCTGACCCCACTTCTTCGCGAACCCCTCCTGGGTGGTGGGGTTGCGGTACTCGTCCTGCAGGCCCTTGATGTTGCCGGCCACCAGGGGCGTGACGCCGATGGAGCGCACGAACCGCAGCAGGTTCATCTGCACGCCGGGCTGGTCGCCGTCGGCGCCGGTGTAGACGACGCCGGCCTTCTCGGCGCGCTTGCGCAGCGCCAGGCCCGCGGTGCCGTCGACCTCGGCGTTCAGCAGCACGACGTGCTTGCCGGACTCGATGGCGCGGACGACGACGTGGGCGCCGTACTCGGTGTTGCCGGTGGCCTCGACGACGGCTTCGACCTGGCCGGCGTCGACGACGGCCTCGTAGGAGGCGGAGACGACGGGCGTGCCGGCGGAGATCGCCTTGTCGACCGCGGCGGCGTCGTCGGCCTCGACCACGCCGGTCAGGCCGGCCTGCTCGTAGGCGTCGCGCGCCTTGGACACGGTGCGGTTGGCGATCGCGACGAGTTCCATGCCGGGCACGGAGTTCACGACCTGGTTGACCACGCCGCGGCCCATGAACCCGGCGCCGACGAGGGCGACGCGGATGGGGCGGCCCTCGGCCTGCCGCTGCTTCAGGGCGTTGTCGACGATGATCACGACAGCACCGCCCCGTCGGCCAGCAGCGTCCAGGACTTGTCCTTGTCGCTGATGACGGCGACGTCGCGGGCCCACGGCAGCGCCAGGTCCGGGTCGTCGTAGCGCAGGCCGCGCTCGGTGCCCGGGGTGTACTTCTGGCTGACCTGGTACACGACCTCGGCGCCGTCGGTGAGCGTGAGGTACCCGTGCGCGAAGTACGGCGGGACGTACAGCGCGCGGCGGTTCTGCGCGGTCAGCTCCACGGCCACGTGCTTGAGGTACGTGGGCGAGCCCTCGCGCAGGTCGACGATGACGTCCTGGATGGCGCCGGCGGTGCAGCGCACCAGCTTCGCCTCCGGGGCGGGGTCGACCTGGGTGTGCATGCCGCGCAGCGTGCCGGCGAGGTGGTTGTACGACAGGTTGCACTGCTCGACGGCCGGGACCAGCCCGGCGGCCTCGAACTCGTCGCGGCAGAACGTGCGGGCGAAGAACCCGCGCTCGTCGGCGCGCTCCTCGAGGTCGACGATCGCGACGCCCTCGATGCCGGTCGTGGTGATCTTCACTGGGCGATCCCGCTGGTCGGCTGGAAGTTCCAGAACAGCTCCTTGTCGAGCTGCCCCGTCCTGATGAGGTGCTCGAGCTGCTTGAGCCGGGTGTGACCGCGGCCCTTGAAGGTCTCCTCGTCCAGGTCGATGGCCTTGAAGACCTCGACGAGCTGGGCGGCGCCCTTGTCGGCGTTCCAGTCGCAGGAGAACCCGGGCAGCGTCGAGTGGATCTTGTCGAAGTTCACCTTGTAGCTGCGGTTGTCGCCGTTGCTCTCGCCGAAGGTGATCTCGGCCTCGGGCAGCGCGCGACCGACGGCCTCGGCGATCTCGCGGACGCGGTAGACCTGCTGGGAGTCGCCCACGTTGAAGACCTGGTTGTGGATCGCCTCGCGGGGGGCGTCGAGGACGGCGCGGATCGACTTGGCGATGTCCAGGCCGTGCACGAGCGGCCGCCAGGGCGAACCGTCGGAGGTCATGGCGATCTTGCCCGTGGTGAACGCCAGGCCGGCGAGGTTGTTCAGCACGATGTCGAAGCGCTGGCGGGGCGAGGCGCCGTAGGCGGTCGCGTTCCGCATGTACGTCGGGGAGAAGTCGTCGTCCGCGAGCGGGGCCAGGTCGCGCTCGACCATGACCTTGCACTCCGCGTAGGCGGTCTGCGGGTTGACGGGCGAGGTCTCGTCGACGGTGTCGTCGGCCACGCCGTACACCGAGCAGGAGCTCATGTAGACGAAGCGCGAGACGCCCGCGGCCTTGGCCATCTCCGCCAGCCGCACGGAACCCTTGTGGTTGACGACGTACGTGACGTCGGGGATGAGCTCGCCCAGCGGGTCGTTGGACAGCTCGGCCATGTGCACGACGGCGTCGGCGCCGCGCAGGTCCTCGGCGGTGATGTGGCGGATGTCCTTGGCCAGCGTCTCGACCGAGGCGGTGACGCCGTTGTAGAGCCAGCCCTGCTTGTAGTAGCCGGTGTCGATGCCGAGCACGGAGTGGCCGGTCTCGAGCAGGGTGGGGGCGAGCAGGCAACCGAGGTAACCCTCGGTCCCGGTGACGACGATCTTCACTGCGGTTCTCCGGTTCCTAGGGGTTTCTCAGTCTTCCCAGATCTTCCAGGGCGCCTCGCCGGAGTCCCAGAGCTTGTTCAGCTCGGTCCAGTCGCGGAAGGTGTCCATGCCGAGCCAGTAGCCCTCGTGCGCCGAAAGCGTCAGCTGGCCGTCGCGGGCGACGGTCTGCAGCGGCTTCTGCTCGAGCATCATGTCCGGGTCGTCCTCGAGGTACTTGTCCGCGAAGGCGCGGTCGAAGACGAAGAACCCGCCGTTGACCCAGCCGTCGGCGAGGGTCGGCTTCTCGTTGAACTCCACGACCGCGCCGTCGGCGACGTGCATCTCGCCGTAGCGGCTGGAGGGGTGCACCGCGGTGACGGTGGCCAGGCGGCCGCCGGCCTCGTGGTCGCGCAGCGTCTTGGTGATGTCGACGTCGCCGATGCCGTCGCCGTAGGTCAGGACGAACTTGTCGGCGGTCAGGTGCTGCTCGACGCGCTTGATGCGGGCGGCGGTGGCGGTGGTCAGGCCGGTCTCGACGAACGTGATGTCCCAGTCCTCCTGGACGCCGTTCGTGTGGAACGTCGGCGCCTCCTGCGAGGACAGGTTCAGGGTGAAGTCACCGGCGTTGATGCGGTAGTCCAGGAAGTACCGCTTGATCATGTCGCTCTTGTAGCCCAGGCACAGCACGAACTTGCGGAAGCCGTGGGCGCTGTAGAGCTTCATGATGTGCCACAGGACGGGCCGGCCGCCGATGTCGACCAGGGGCTTGGGCAGCTTCTCGCTGGCCTCGCGCAGACGGGTGCCCATGCCCCCGCAGAGGATGACGACGGGGATCTCGGAGACGGGGGTCTGCGTGTCGGACGGGCTCATCGGCCATTCCCTCACTCGGTGTCGAGGCGTGTCGAGGCGTGCGGGTGCGCACGCCGGAGTGGGGGCTGCACGATCGGCCCGGTTCTGCGACCGAGGGCCGTAGCGGCGGCGGCGCGACCCCCCACGAACCGCGCTGCCACCGTCGTCCGGTGCGCTGGGAAGGCTACTACAGCGCCTCGAACACGGAGCGTGAGATTCCGACGTTCGGCGGAGAAGCCGCCCGTCTGCTCCTCAGGATGTACGCATGGAGACGAGCAGGTCACGCAGAGGAGCCATGGCGCTCTCCCACGAGAAGGAGCGGGCCGCCTGCGCGGCCGCCGCCCCGAGCTGCGCCGCCGTCTCGGGCTCCGCGAGCAGGCCCGCGAGCGCGTCCGCGAACGCCGGCGCGCCGTCCGCCACCCGCAGCACCTCGCGGTGCTCCTCCAGGCCCTCCAGGCCCAGCGAGGTGGTCACCACGGCCCGGCCGCGCGACAGCGCCTCCACCAGCTTGATCTTCGTCCCGCCGCCGGACAGCAGCGGCACCACGCACACGTCGGCCTGCTCGTAGAAGGGGTCCACCGACGCCACGTCGGAGTGGAACTCCGCACCGTCGGGCTCCCCCGACGGGCGCGGGTGGCTGCCGGCCAGCCCGCGCCCGACCGCGGCGAACCGCGCCTGCGGCACCCGCTGCAGGACCAGCGGCCACACCTCGTCCAGGAACCAGCGCAGCGCCTGCTTGTTGGGGCCGTAGTCCATCGCACCGACGAACAGGGCCCGCCGGGTGCGCGGCGGCTCGGTCGCCCCCGCCGCGGAGACGGTGACGCCGTTGGGCACGAACGTCGAGGCGATCCCCGCCGCGGCGAGCACCTCCTGGTCGCGGCGGCTGCAGGCCGTCACGACCCGCGCGCGCCGGGCGCTGGCCAGCTCGAACCGCGCGAACCGGGCCACCTCCGGGGCCAGGACGCGCCCCAGCAGCCGGTGCTCGGTGCGCAGCCGGCGCCGCAGCAGGTCCGCCTCGACGTTGTGCAGGTCCAGCACGTCGACGGGCACCCCCGCGGGGACGTTCACCGCCATCTGCGGGAAGTCCACGTGCACGATGTCGCCCGGGCGCACCTGCGCCGCGAGCAGGTCGCGGATGCGCGCGGAGAACCACTTCCCGGCGAAGACGGAACCGCGCAGCACCGCGCCCGGGGTGGGCGACGGGGCGGGGACCTCGTGCACGGTGACGTGGCCCGGCAGGTCCTCGCGCCACGCCGGCCAGGTGTCGAAGCCGACGACCTGGACGTCGTCGAACACCGCGGCGTAGGCGTCCAGCACGGCGCGCGAGCGCTGCCGCCCCCCCGAGTCGGTCCGGGCGGGCAGCTGCTTGAGCACGACCCACGCGCGTCGGCGCACCGGCGCGCTCACCGGCTGCGCTTCTTCCAGACGCCGCTGGTGGGTCGGCGCAGTGCACGGGGCAGCGCGAGGCAGAAGACGGTCACAGGCATGCCGACAGCTTGCCCCAGGACGCGCAGCGGGGCTGCGGCAGGACCGCGCAGGCGGTCCCCGGTGAGGTAGGCCGCCACGGACAGCGCCTCCGCCGCGAGGAACGCGCGGTTCCAGGGGTTGCGGGGCCGGGCCGCGCACACCGCGGTCAGCGCCACCTGCGCGGCGGGGCCCACCGTGGAGCGCCACACCTTGTGCAGGGCGAACCGGGTGAACCGCTCGTCGCCGGAGAGGAAGCTGGCGCGGAACTCCCAGAACAGGCGCAGCTGCCCGCTCATGATGCGCACGCGGCGCTCGAGCTGGTCGGCGCGCGGGGCGGAGTCCTCCACGGCCACGCAGCCGGGCTCGACGCCGACCCGCAGCCCGCGGCGGGCGAAGTCGAACGCCAGGTAGAGGTCGTCGTTGTGGACGCCCGCGGGGATGGGGCCGAACGCGTCGCGGCGCAGGGCGACCGCCTCGCCGACCAGGGCGAGGGAGCCGCCCGTCCAGGACTCGGCCCGCTTGATCCAGTTCTCGTAGCGCCAGTACAGCGACTCGTCCTCGGCGCCGGACTCGGCGCGCACCCCGGAGGCGAGGTCGAGCTCGCCGGTGACGACGCGGTCGACGAGGGCGTCCAGGCCGTCGACGCGGGCGTTGGCGTCCAGCAGCACGACCACGCCGGAGCGGGCCCCGGCCACGCCGCGGTTCACCGCGGCGGCCTTGCCGCGGCGCTCGGGCGCGTGGTCGACGCGGCAGCCGAGTCGCAGCGCGGCGTCCCGGGTCGCCTCGTCCTCGTCGACGACGACGGTGATGCGCTCGCGCGGGACGCCGGCGGCGGCCAGGTGCTCCACCGTGCCGGCGAGCACGCCGGCCTCGCCGAACGCGGGCACGAGGACGTCGACGTCGTCCCACGTCCAGCTCCCGCCCGCCGCGGCGGGCGGAGGCACGGCGGTCGAGGACCCGGCGGGCGCGGGCCGGGTCGCCGCCCGGCGCGGGCCCCCGCGCGAGAGCAGGTAGATCGGGTACAGGACGTGCCCGGCGAACGACAGCAGCGTCAGCCCGCTGACGGCTCTGCCGGGAAGCCTCTGCCACACGCGGTTCCCCCGTTCCCGGCCGGACGGCGCGCCCCGGGGGGGCGCCGGCCCGCACCGACTGCGCCGCAGCCGCCCACGCCCCTCGTGGACCCCGCACCGCGACCGAGCCGCAGCGTGCGCGGAAGTGGTTGTGACGGCATTCACACGGGGAGTCACCTGTTCGGCGTCCTGGTGCGGCCGTTGCGCCGTCCGGGTCGGTCCGCCGCACGGCGGCGGCCGGGCGCGCACGCCCGGCGCTCGCGCGACTCCTGCGCGTCGTCACCCCGTCGGCGGAGGCCCTGCACCGAACGGTGGTCGCCCGCGCTCCGCGTCCGCGATGATGCCGGGCGGGACCGGCCGGTCCGCGGGACCGGCACGTGCGACGGGAGACGGGACGTGGGAGCGGTGGACGACGTGGTGGACGACGTGGCGCGGGGTGCGGCGGGAGGTGCGGGTGGCGCACCGCGGAGCACCGCCCACGACGTCGAGCTCGTCCTGGTCAGCTACCGCAGCGCCCACCAGGTCCGGGAACTGCTGGCGGGCTTCGACGAGGACCTGCCCGTGGTCGTCGTCGACAACGCGCAGGGCTCCGACGGTGTGCGCGAGGTGGTCGAGAGCCGGCCCAACGGCCGGTACGTGGACTCCGGTGGCGGCAAGGGCTTCGCCCGGGCGGCGAACATGGGTGCGCGCAGCTCCACCCACGAGTTCCTCGTCTTCGGCAACCCGGACTCGCGCCCCACCGCCGAGCACCTGGCCCCGCTGCTGGACGACGTGGCGGGCGACCCTCTGTGCGCCGCGAGCGCGGCCACGATGGTCGGCACCGACGGCCGCGTGGAACTGGGCGTCGGCGGGTGGGAACCCAGCGTGCGGCGCGCCCTCGTGCACTCCGCGGGCCTGCACAAGGTGCTGCCGCGCGCGGGCCTGTACGCCCGGCCGCGGCCCGGGGAGCGGATCTCCGTGGACTGGACGACGGGGGCGTGCATGGCGGTGCGGCGCAGCACGTTCCTGGAGCTGGGCGGTTTCGACGAGGCGTTCTACGTCTACAACGAGGACATGGCCTACGGCCGCGCGGCGCGGGCCGCGGGGATGCACGAGAAGCTGCGCACGGACGTGCTGGTGCCCCACGCGGCGGGCGGTTCCGGTGCGCCGTCGCTGGAGATGCTGCGGCTGCGGGGCGCGGCGATGTCGCGCTACCTGGCGCGCGACCACGGGCGGGTGGAGCACCGGCTGCTCACGACGGCGCTGGCCGCGGGGTACGCCGTGCGCGCCGCGCAGCGCACCGCGACGCGGCAGCGGGACCTGGCGAGCCAGCACTGGGCGTACGTGAAGGGCGTGACGACGGGGCGCGCGAGCGTGGCGGGCCGGGTCGTCATCGACGGCCCCGAGCAGGGCTGAACGCACGTCCGGTGGGCGCTCCCCCCGGGGAGCGTCCACCGGACGTGCGGGCGGGCTCCGCCCGCCGGTTCAGCGGGCGGGCTTGTCCCAGCGGAGCACGCGGTCGCCCCGCAGGCAGCGGCGCATCCCGCCGAACGCGACCATCTGCAGGTAGAGCACCTGGGCGGCGATGCGGCCCGGCAGCGGGACGGCGCGGCCCCGCTCCTGGGCGATCAGCGCACCGGTGGCGACCGCGTGCCCGGCGAGGAACACCCGGGCGGTGCGGCTGCGCCGCGCGGAGGACGCCGCGACGCCGAGCAGGGCGAGGTGGCTGAGCGGCCCGGCGGTGGACCGCCACAGCTTGTGGCCCCACAGCTCGGCGCTGACCAGCCCGGCGCGGGGGTCCAGCAGCCGGCGCTTGCGCCAGATCACCCAGAGGCCACCGCCCAGCACGCGGGTCTTGCGCTCCCAGGACAGCTCGAACGCGCCGATGGACGGCTCGCGCATGAGCGCGCGCGGTTCGTAGGCGACGGACCAGCCGCGCTCCATGAGGTCCAGCGCGATCCAGAAGTCGTCGTTGGAGATGTCGGCGGGGATGGGCACCCACGCCTCGCGCCGCACGGCGCACAGCCCGCCGTCCAGGCCGAGGGTGGTGCCCAGCTTCGCCTCGCTGCGCTTGACCCAGCTCTCGAAGCGCCAGTAGGCGAGCTCACCGCCCTCGCCCTCCAGCTTCTCCCCGGCGACGGCGCCGGTGCCGGGCACCATCAGCGCGGAGACGAGGTAGCCGATGGCGTCGTACTCCAGCTCGGAGTTCGCGTCGCTGATGACGACGAAGTCGTGGGTGGCGGCCGCGACACCGGCGTTGAGCGCCTGGGACTTGCCGCGCCGCTCGGACAGCAGGAGCACCCGCGCCCCGACGGACTCGGCGACGGCGGCGGTGCCGGGGTCGCCGTCGGCGACGACGAGGACCTCCAGCTCGCCCTGGTAACCGTTCTTGCGGACGTTGTCGATCTTCGCGGCGATGACGCCCTCTTCGAGGTACGCCGGCACGAGGACCGTCACGGCCGGCCACTCCGGTGGAGCGGGAACCTCGGCGACCGCCCGGCGGCGCGCGGCCGCGTGGACGGCCAGCGGGTAGACGACGTGACCGACGGCGGCTGACGCGCCGAGCGCGAGAGCCAGTGCGGACCGCTTGAGCGACATTCGAGTTCCCCCCGGTTGACCTGCGCGCTGCGGGCCGACGCCGGTCGTTCCTCCCCCTGGACCGTTCCGGCGCGGTGCGCAGGAGTGTAACCGGGTGAGGCCGTTTGGAGCGGTGTTCAACCTGTCCCGCTCACCGGTCTTCCACGATCCGGCTCGCCGTTCTCCGCGGAACCGGTTCCAGGCACCAGGAAAGCAACCGAAAGTGCTTGTTTAGTTACTCCGAGTCGAACGACGGTGTCGAACGCCGACGGGGGTGGAGCCGGTCACCCGGTTCCACCCCCGTCGTCACCCACCGTCGTCGACCGGGCGCTCCCCGTAGGGAGCGCCCGTCCGGCGAGCGGCCGTCAGAACAGCTCGCGGTACTTCGCCGCGGCCTTCGGCTGACGCGTGCCCTCGGTCAGCAGCCAGCGGCGGCCGTCCTTGTCCACGTTGAACTGCACCTCGTAGAGGAGCTTGCCCGCGCCGGTGCCGCCGTTGGCCTTGAAGAAGTTGAACATGCCCTCCATGAAGACCGGGGAGTCGCCCTTGTCGGCGTTGCCCGACCACTCGCCGACGCCCAGCGGCAGGCCGACGCTCTTGGCGAACTCCAGGTGCTTGGCCAGGCCCTTCGGGGCGCCCCACTTGTCGACCTGCTGCAGCGAGGAGTTCCAGGTGTTCCAGTCACCCACGTACGGGTACTGGTTGTAGTAGTCCACGCCCATGACGTCGACGTACGCCTTGACGTTGCCCTCCGCGTAGCCGGGGACCATCTTGCGCCAGTCGATGCCGGTGTTGACCGACTCGCGGTTCACGTTGAACACCAGCTTGGCGGCCGGGAAGACGTCCTTCTGGATGGCGCGGTAGCGCTTCCAGGAGGCGACGAAGTCCTTGTGGTTGGCGGAGTTCACCGACCACGGGTACCAGTTGCCGTTCATCTCGTGGGCGAAGCGGATGTAGAGCGTGCCCGGACGGTCGCCCCACTTCTTCTTCAGCGTGGTCAGCGAGTGGCGCCAGCGCGCGTCGTAGGAGCCGCGGGCACCGGCGGACCAGGACTCACCGCGGTCCAGCGCACCGACGGCGATGTCCAGGTCCTTCTGCCAGGAGCCGTACGAGCCCTTGGGGTCCAGCTGCCAGAAGTTCGCGGCGTTGAGGTTGTTGTCCGACCAGGTGCCGGAGATGCCCATGTCGGTGCCGCGCCACTTGGCGAACGCGCCGTTGGTGGCACCGGTGCCCGAGGCGCCGGACTTCCAGGGGCCGGAGGTGGCCGGCTGGCCGGCGGCGGGCGCCGGGGTGGTGGCCGGCGGGGTGGTCGCGGTCGGCAGCGTGGGCTGCGGGTTCGTCGGGCGCGGCGACGGGGTGACGACCGGGGTGGCGGTCTGCGTCGGCGTCGGCGTCGCGGCCGGGGCGTCGGCGACCTTCAGGACCTGGATCGCGTCGATCTTCGCCGAGTCCTTCTTGGCGGAGAAGGCCAGGTTCACGCGGCCGTCGGTCACCTTGACGGTGACGGTCTTGTCGTAGGCGACGTTCTTGCCCGCGGCGGCGACCAGGTCGAGGTCGGTGACGACCGGCTGCCCCTCGGCGGTGATGGAGAAGATGCGCGCACCCTTGGTGCTGTACCAGGTCTCGGCGAGCTTCACGGTCACCTGGTAGGTGCCGTTCGCGACGGGGGCGCTCCAGCTCTTCACCCCGTGGCGCTCGGACTGGTACAGGCGGTCGTCGACGGTGCCCTTGATGTCGGCCCAGGAGGAGCGCGGCACCGAGGTGCCGCCGACGAAGCCGCTGTCCTTCGCCCAGGTCCGGCCCTTGCTGTCCTTGACGGCGGTGTTCACCGTGCTGACGCGCACGGCGGTCTCGGCGGCGCTGGCCTCGGGGGCGGGGGTGACGGCGGAGAGACCGCTCGCGACGGTGGCGACGGCAGCGGCGGACAGCAGGAACTTGGAAAGCTTGCTCATGGGGGGGTGCAACCTCGCTGGTAGGTCATGGTGCCTCCGCTACGTCTTCCGGAGGAACCGGGATGGCCCGTTTCGGGGTGACACAGAGACCATCGGGACCGGCCTGCGAGGCCTTGAGCGCGAACGTGCGACTTCTTGTAACGCCCCGGGTGTGACGCGCGATGACCGGCGATCGGTGCACGCAGCGTCACCACCGGGGGCCCGGACGGGGGGAGGACTCCGGACGGTTCTCACGCAGGGTGACGAAGACCCCTCCAGACGCGACGAGGCGCCCCACCGCGTCGGTGGGGCGCCTCGTCGGTGGGCCGGTGGCCCGGCCCAGGGGCGGCGGGTGTCAGCCGCGCCGGCCGGGGGCCGAGCCCGTGGGCTCGTCGTACCGCTCCTGCACGACCGGGCGCGGGCGCTGCTCGGCGGGCCGCGCCTCCGGCGCACCGCCCTGCGCCGGGCTGGGGTCGCCCACCACGACCTGCGCCACCACCGCCGGGGCGGCGATCGACAGCTGGGCCGTCGTGCGGCTGACCAGCTCGGCGCGCGGGTCCGCCTCGACCTGCACGAGCACCGCGTCGACCTCGCCGGCCACCGCGAACGCGACCGGGCTGGAGACCACGGAACCGCCCACGAAGACCACGAGGTAGCCGGCCTCCACGAGGTGGCGGATGCCCGCGCCGACCCCGTGGGGCTGCAGCGTCCGCGCGTCCAGCGGCAGGACGCTGACGACCGCCCCGCCCCCGACGCCCCACGGGCGCACCTCCTCGCTCCAGCGCCGCTCCGGCACGCTGCGGCCGGTCACGTCGCCCACCGGCGCGCCGTGGGCGGCGAGCTGGCTGCCGGACTCGTCGGCGTCCACGAGCACCACCCGGCGCCCGGAGCGCGCCGCCGCGGCCGCGATGCCCGTGGCCAGCGCACCGGCGCTGCCGCTGGTCGCCGTGACGAGCACGCTGCTGATCTCCAGGCGCGGCGTGCGCAGGTGCCCCAGGTGCTGCAGGCCGACGAGCACGACGCCCGCGCTGCGGCTGGGCGCGCTGGTGGGGTCGGCCAGGGCGCGCCCCGCGGGCAGCGACCCCCAGCGGGCCAGCTCCACCAGGCCGGGCAGCGGCGGCGCGGTGACGCGCTGCTTCAGGTGCGCACCCCAGGCCACGGCACCGGCGGCGGCCAGCAGGCCGGCGAGACCGGCCACGAGACCGACGTGCAGCGGCGTCGGCGGGGTAGGGGCCTCCGGCACCCGCGCGGGCTGCACGCCACCCACGCCGGAGCCGTACGACGCCGCGGCGATGTTGAGCTGCTGGATCTGCGCGGCGTCCCCGACCGGGTCGAGGACCCCCACCACGGCGTTCGTCGCCGCGGTCACCTGCGCCAGCGAGCGCGCCTGGTACGCGTACGCGACGGCGTCGGCGATGTCCGCCGCCGCCTGCGCGGACGAGGCGGTGGCCGTCACGGTGATCTGGTTGGTGTCGGCCAGGCCGGTGATGGTGAGGCCGTCGCGGAAGTCCTCCGCCTCCGCCGCCGGCACCGAGACGGTCCCGCCGTCGGGCGTGGCCACCGGCTCCAGGGCGGTGTCCAGCACGGCGCTGGAGTCCACGACCGCCGCCTGCAGGACGGCCCACTGCGTGGAGTCGCCGAGGTTCGCCGCGTTCTGGCCGACCGCGGTGGGGTCGAACGGGCGGTCCTTGTCCAGGGTGATCGTCGCCGTGGCCGCGTACCGCGGCTCCAGCCACTGGCCGGCGGCGAAGTAACCGGCCACGGCGAGCACCAGCCCCGCGACCAGCACCTTCCAGCGGTGCCGGTAGACGGCTCCCCACGCGCTGGTGCTGCTGCGCTCCATGGTCCCCACGGGTGTTCCCGCCACGCCGCTCCTCCTGCTCCCCCACCGGGTGCCCCTCACCCGGCCGGCCGCACGGGCGACCGCGCGCCCATCTTTCCACCGCGGGACGGGCACCGTGGCCCGCTCGGGCCCACTGCTGCCGCGACGACCCGCACGGCCCAACGCGTCGTTGCTCCCCGTGGGTGAACCCGTCACGAACCGCCACGAACCCGGCGGTGCTCGCGCCGGACCAGCCCCGCCGCGCCCCGGCGCGACCTACGATGGCACGGCAGCCGGTGCGCCCGGGACCCCGTCGCGGGCAACGCCCCGCGGTCCCCCCGCCACCACCGCAGAACCGCCGCCGGCCGGCACGAGACCCGCACCGGCCGTCCACACACGGGAGCACGCGTGAGAACACACCCCCGGCCGGCCACGTCCGCCGGACCGGCCGCCGACCCCGCGGGTTCGGCGGCCGGTGCCAGCACGGTGGCCGACCGCCGCGTCCTGGCGGTCGTCGCGGTCTTCCTCGTCGCGGTCACCGTCCTGCAGCGCTTCACCATCCCGGTGGGCCCGCAGCTGTCGGTGGCGGTGCCCGTGGTGCTGCTCGGCCTGGGGTACCTCCTCTGGCACGGCGACGCGGTCGAGAACACCCCCGCGGTGCGCACCTTCGTGGTGGCGATGGCCGTCTGCCTGATCGCCGCCGGGACGGTGATGGTGACGGAACGCTCCGGCGTGCTCACGTCGCTGCTGTACCTGCCCGTCATCTGGTCGGCGTTCGCGATCCGCCTGCACCCGCACCGGCACCACCTGTACCCGCGCGTGCTGGACCTGTTCGAGAAGTTCATGCTCGTCTTCGCGGTGCTGGGCCTGCTGCAGACGCTGACGCAGTTCGCCGGGGTGTGGACCTACCGCGACTACCTCCTGGACGTGGTGCCGGAGGCCTTCCTCTTCGGCGGCTACAACACCTCGTACCCCATCGAGTACGGCTCGCCGGTCATCAAGGCCAACGGCTTCGTGTTCCTGGAGCCGTCCATCTACGCGCAGTTCCTCGCCCTGGCGCTGCTGTCGTCCCTCGTGCGGCGCACCGCCGCGGTCCGCCCGGTGGTGCTGGGCCTGGCGCTCATCGGCACCATCTCCGGCACCGGGCTGCTGTTCGCCTCGTTCGGGGTGCTCGTCCTGATGCTGCGCCGCGGCGGCTGGTGGGCGGTGCGCATCGTCGTGGCCGGCGTGCTCGCCGCCGTGGGGGCGCTGCTGTCCCCGCTGGGGGAGATCTTCCTCAAGCGCTCCACGGAGACCTCGGGCACCAACTCCAGCGGCAACCTGCGCTTCGTCGCCCCCTACCAGGAGATCCTCGACGCCTGGGGCGCCGACCCCGCGGCGGCGCTGCTGGGCAAGGGCGCCGGCTACGCCGACGAGCTGATGGGCGAGATCTACCGGCTCACCGGCCTGCCCATCAACTTCTCCGGCCTGGCGAAGCTGGTGTTCGAGTACGGGCTGCCGGCGGCCGCGCTGTTCTGCGCCTTCGTCGTGCTGGCGCTGCTGCACCGCTCCCCCGCCCCCACGCTGGCCCTCAGCGGCGTCTTCGCCAGCGCCTTCCTCACCGGCTCGCTGCTGCAGCCGCAGGTGCTCTACGTGCTGGTGCCCACCTGCTCGCTGTTCGCCGGGCACCGCTTCGAGCAGGTGCTGGACGCCGCCGCCCGCCGCGGGCGCGCCGCCCGCCGCGAGGACGCCGACGCACGACCGGGCGGGGTGGGCATCACCGTGCCCGCCGCGGACCCCACCGGCGGCACGCGGCGCGCCTGACGCGGAGACGCGCCCGCCCCGCCGCCGGGGACCGGCGACGGGGCGGGACGGGCGGGCGGGCGGTGGGCGACCTCCGCGGGGGGCTCAGCCGACCGGCCGCTCCTCCTCCACGGCCGGGCCCTGCTGCGGCCCGACGGCACCGGCCGCCGCGGCCGCCGCCCGGCCGCGCACGTGGCGGTGGGCGACGACGAACCAGATCGGCGAGCTGATCCAGAAGGCCAGCGCGTGCCCCCACGCCGTGCCCTGGGCGGTGGCCCCGTGCTCGCGGGCGATGAGCGCACCCGCGGTCGTCAGCACCACCACCAGCGTCGCGTAGAACGCGTGCAACCGGAACGTCGTGCGGGCCCCCTCGTTGGCGTAGAGGACCGCCGCCGGGCCCACGCTCATCGCCGACCCGAACTGCGCGAGGACCACCGGCAGCAGCACGCTCTCCGTGCCCTCCCAGGTCTCCTCCAGCAGTGCCAGGCCCACCGCGTCCGGCAGCAGGAGCATCAGCCCGCCCCAGACCGCCGCCACGACGCACACCAGCCCGGACACCGCGAAGCTCGCCCGCAACCACTTCCGCGGCGCCCACGACCCGCGGTGGCGGCCGAACTCGGGGACCGCGAACGACAGCAGCCCCGTGGACATGATCTGCGCCGGGACGGTGAGCATGTTCGCGCCCCGCAGCGCACCGGCGGCGGCGGTCGTGCTCAGGGCCGCCGCCACCAGGACAGCGGCCTGCGCCCCGGCCTGGAGGATGACGTACTCCGGGACCGTGTAGCGGACCAGCGTGAACTGCTCGCGCACCCACGCCCCCGCCAGCCGCACCCGCGGCAGCACCCGCATCCGCCCCAGGCCGACGAACGAGGCGGCGAACGCCGCCCCGCCCCACGCCACGACGTAGGCGGCGACCGAGTCCACACCGCTGAGGAACAGCATCCCCACGGCCGCCAGCTGCAGCACGCCCCACGTGGCGTCCAGGAGGCAGGCCGCCGCGGGCCGCAGGCGCGCGAACAGCACCTGGCGCCAGCCGTCCTGCAGCAGCAGGCCGGGCAGGATCAGCCCCAGCGCCATCATCGAGCTGTCGAGCGCCGGCGGGAACAACCCCAGCGAGCCGACGCCCACGAGAGCGAGGCCGACCACGACGCCGCCGATGAGCACCAGGCCCATCGACGAGGCCGTCACCCGGCTGAACTCCCGGTCGTCCGCGGCGGAGAACCGCATCCCCACCGGCGCGGTCGCAGCGGCCCGGAAGAACCCGGTGAGCACCGAGAAGATCGCGAAGGTGATGGCGAAGGACCCGAAGTCCTCGTCGCTCACCGACTTGGCGATGACGATCTGCACGAGGAAGTTGTTGGCGCTGGAGATCATCTGGTCGGTGATGTTCCAGACGCTGCGCGTCGCGCCCGAGGCGCGCAGCGCCGCGATCCGCCGCCTCACGAGGGCGTGCGGGGAGGAGTGCCGATCACGCGTTCCACGCTACCCGCGGTCACCGGTCGGTCGGGGCCGCGTCGCCGCCCGGCCCGAACCGCTGCAGGAACGCCGCCGCACCCAGGGGGGCGTCGGCCAGCGTCATGCCCACCCCACCGGCCGGGACGTCGAAGTAGGCCTGGTACCGCACCGGGTTCGCCGCGATCACGTCGGCCATCTGGTGGATGAACTCCGGGCTGTCACCACCGCCCTGGGTGCGGCCCTCGGCGACCATCGCCCACTCGGCGAAGCTCAGCGGCTTGTCGTGCTCCGCGGCGAACTCGACCAGCTTGGGGACGCTGTTGATCTTCTCCCCCTTGGCCTGCCAGCGGGCGCCGGGGTCGATGGGGGCGATCCAGGAGTCGTAGACGTCCATGCCGATGATGTCGACGTAGTCGTCACCGGGGTACATCTCGTCGATGGCCACCGAGTCCTGCGGCCCCTCGGCGATGGTGAAGTCGATCTCGAACGAGGTGCCCTCGACCTCCACGGCCCGCACGATGCGGCGGAAGTACTCCTTCCACTGCTCGCGCTGCTCGGCGGTCTCGCCGATGTAGTGGGTCTCGTACCAGTCGCCGTTCATCTCCCACCCGAGGCGGATGATCGACGAGCCGATCCCCCAGTCGCGCAGGTTGCGGCCGTACTCGACCCAGTGGTCGTCGTACTCGCCGGCCGCCCCGCGGGCGCGCCAGTCCTCCGGGACCCCCTCGGGGACCATCGCGGTGGACACGACGAGCTTGCGCTCGTCCGGGCGCTCGCGCACCCACGCCGCCCAGTCCTGCCCCTCCGGCGCCTCGTACGCGAACCACGGGTGCGTCAGGGCGTACCAGTCGTTCTGCGCACCGAAGACCACGGCGACGTCCAGCGGCCGTCCCAGCCACTCGCCGAACTCGGTGTTCTCGGCGACGTCGTGGGTCCGGTAGACGCCGGCCCACTTGGTGTCCAGGTCGGCCGCGGACACGTGCGTCCTGGGCGTCCAGTCGCGCTGCGGGGCCGCGGCCGGCGGTTCGTCGTCGCGGCCGGTGACGAGCCACGTCGCCACCCCACCGGCGACCGCCGCACCGGCCAGGCCGGCCCCGAGGACCCACCTGCGCCGCGGGCCACCCGGCGGGACCGCCCCGCCACCCGTCCGGCTCTCCTGCCGAGTCGTGTCGACCACTGCTCGGTCCCACCTCCCCCTCCGGACGGGACCGCGGACCCGTCGAGACGACCTGCTTCGCGCCGTGCGCACGGACGGGCCCGGTGGGACCGAACCGGTCCGCCCCCCGCGTCCCGGCCCCGGCACCGCTCGTGCCCCGGGCGGTCCCGTCCACCGGAGATGCTAGGCGAGTTCCGGCGCACCTGACGCCGCGTGAGAGTGCTCTCCCAGCCCCTCGTCAGCCGAACAGACGGACCCCATGACGCTCCGCTTCCCACTCCGCGACGCACCGTGAAGAACCCGCGGTGGGCGGCGTCCAGGAGCCCACCGCGGCGCCGCCCTCCTAGAGTTCCCCCGTGGGCCGCTTCGAGAACGTCGCAACGCTCGCCCGCCCCTTCGCGGGAGCGGTGGCCCTCGACCTCGCCTGCGGTTCCGGGCGCACCACCCGCGCGCTGCTGGCCGCCGACCCCCGGACCGTGCACGCCGTCGACGTCGGTTCCACCCTCGACGACGACCTGCTGCTCGACGGGCGGGTGCGCGCCCACATCGCCGACCTCGACGACCTGCCCCTCGACGACGGCACCGCCGACGTCGCCGTCTCCCTCAACGCCGTCGAGCACCTGGCCGACGCCGGTGCCCACCTCAGCGAGGTCCACCGCGTGCTGCGGCGCGGGGGCACCGCCGTCCTCGCCCACTCCGACTGGGACACCGCGCTGTTCACCAGCGACGACGACGCCCTCACCCGCACCCTCCTGGACCGGTTCGTGGCGCACGCGCCCGCCGGCGGGTCCCCCACCGACGGTTTCGCCGGCCGCAAGCTGCTGCGGCACGCCGCCCGCAGCGCCTTCACCGTCGAGTCCGTGCACTCCTGGGCCGACCCGCACCGCCGCTTCGACGAGGGCTCCGTCGCCTGGAAGGTCGCCACCGGCGTGCTGGCCGCCGTCGCCGACGAGCCGCAGCTCGCCGCCCGCGCCGCCGGCTGGATCGAGGGGCTGCGCCGCAGCGCCGCCGCCGGGGAGTTCCTCTTCACCGTCACCGACGTCGCCGTGGTGCTCCGCAAGGACTGACCCCGCCACCCCCGGTGGCGGCGGTGCACCCGGCGCGAGAACGTGTCGCCAGCGCACCGCGCGGACGGACCGGCGGGTGGTGGGAGGGGGCGGGTGCAGTGGCCGGAGGGCTTCTCGGCAAGGTGACGAGGTTCCTGTCGACGCCGCAGGGACGGCGGTTCGCGCAGGAGGCGACGCGGCGCGTGCAGACCGCCGCGAAGGACCCGGCGACCCGGCGGAAGATCGACACGGCCGTCGCGCAGCTGCGCCGACGCGGGGGCGGCGGCACCGGCGGCACGCACCGCTGAGGCGCTCCGGGCGGGAGCACCGGAGCGGCCGGGCGCAGCACCGCCCCGCTCCGGGGGCGCTGCGCCGACCGCGCGGGGGTTCAGCCGTCGGCGTCGCCGGACATCCAGCGCTCCGGCCCGGCGGCGGCGCGCGCGGCGCGCGCCCGCCCCGCCTGCTCCACGAGCAGGCGCGCAGCCACGGGGGCGGCCAGGTGCTCCACGCGCGGCTTCACCGGCCCCGACGTGGAGTGCAGCGCCACGCTGGCCAGGCCCAGGCGGCGCTGCAGGGGGCCCTGCGCGATCCCGAGGCTCTGGGTGCGGGCGTGCGGCACCACGTCCAGGCGGCGCACCAGCCGGCCGCCGCGCGCCAGGAAGGCGTGCTCGGTGACGCGGTAGCCGTCGCGCCGCCACGACACCGGGTCCAGCCAGCGCGCCGAGCGCGGCACCGGCGTGTACCCGCCCTGCTCGTCGCGGCCGGTCAGCCCGTCGTGCACGAGCGCCAGCGCCGCCTCGGGCCCGGGCCCGCTGGCGCCCAGGGCGGGCAGCACGATCGCCAGCACCTGCGCCAGCTCCTCCTCGGTGCCCACCGGCAGCACCGTGGTGGCCTCCTGGCCCGCCTCCCCGGGGCCGACGGCGTACCCGGCGACGTTGACCTGCACGCGCCACCAGCCCGGCCGGCGCCACAGCAGCGGCTGGGTGATCCGCAGCGCCTGCACGCGGCCGGGCGGCAGGGTCTGCGAGCGCAGCTCCAGCAGGCCGTGCGTCAGGCGCATCCCGTCCGGGGAGTGCGCGACCGTGAAGTTGAAACCGCGGCTGAAGCGCTGCCAGACGGCCGAGACGGCACCGACCGCGCCGGGCAGGGCCGCCACCAGGGGTGTCGTGCTGCGGGCGGCGACGCTGCCCACGACGAGGGCGACGGCCGCCAGCACCACCAGCACGGTCGACGCGGAGCGCAGGGTGGCGGCGACCAGCCGACCCGGCGGCACGTGCACGACCGGCCGCTGCGGCGCCTCCGGGGCGCTGAGGTCACCGCCGCCGGCGTCGTCCAGGCGCAGCCCCGCGGCCGCGGCGAGCAGCGCGTTGCGCACCCGCTGCGCCTCCTCCTCGCGCAGGTACGCCAGCGAGACCTTGCTGCCGGAACCGCCGGCCACCTCCAGGCGCAGCTCGGCGAGCCCGAACAACCGGCCCAGCAGCGGGCGCACCACGTCCACCGCCTGCAGCCGGTCCAGCTGGGCGCTGCGCTGCTGGCGCCACAGCACGCCGCGCTCGACGCGCACGGCCTCGGCGTCGACGCGGTAGCGGGTGCGGCGCCACGCGATCGCGCTGTAGACGGCGCCGACGACGGCCAGCACCAGCAGACCGCCCAGCACGAGGAGCGCCAGCAGCCACGCCTCGACGTCGATGCGCAGCAGCTCGTCGCCGTTCTGGACGACGGCGAACGCCAGGACGGCCGCGACGATCTTCCAGGCGCGCAGCACCGGCGTGACGGGGTGCAGCCGGCGCCAGCCGGCGTCCTCCAGCACCGCGCGGGTGGGGGCGTCCAGCCGCCCGGCGACGGCGGGGTCGACGGCCTCCACCGCCGGCTCCTGCTCGCGCGCGTCCCCGCCGGCGGCTGCGGCGCCGGCGGGCTCGCTGCCGCTCACAGCCCCGCCAGCCGGGCGCGGCCGCGCTCGGCGAGGCGGTCGCGCAGCCGGGCGGCCTCCTCCGGCGGCAGGCCGGGGATCGCGGCGTCGGTGTCCGGGGACGCGGTGTGCAGCTGAACCTTCGCCAGGCCGAAGCGCCGGTCGACGGGACCGGCCTCGACGTCCACGTACTGCAGGCGCCCGTACGGCACCACGACGAGGGAACGGAAGAGCAGGCCGTGGCGCACGAGCAGGTCCTCGTCGCGCTCGGCGTACCCCCAGGCGGGCACCTGCCGGCCGGTCAACCACCACGCCCACGCCCACAGGGCCGCGACGACCGCGGCGCCCAGCGCGATCCACCACGTCAGCAGCGCGGCGAGCACCAGCAGGACCACGACGACGGGCGCCGACCACAGGGTCCCGGTCACGCGCTGGGAGGTCACCAGGCGCGGCGAGACCCGCCGCCACGTCACGCCCGGCGGGTCGAACGGCTCGGTGGCACCCGTCACCGCGTCCGTCACCGTCCCCCCGTCCGTCCCCGCGTCCGCCGCGGCCGCCCCGCCGTCCCCGCCGTCTGCGTGATCCACGCCGCAAGGGTGCCAGACGCGTTGCGCCGCACGGCGGCGTCGGCGAGGCTCCCCGTGTGATCGGCGAGGTCGGGAGCGCACCGGGTGCGACGGAGGAGGCGGGCGAGCAGCCCGTCATCCGCTTCGAGGGGGTCGGCAAGCGCTACCGCGACGGCACCGAGGCGGTGCGGGAGCTGACGATGGACGTGCACCGCGGCGAGCTCGTGGCCCTCGTCGGGCCCAGCGGCTGCGGCAAGTCCACGATCCTGCGGATGGTGAACCGCCTGGTGGAACCCACCAGCGGGCGCGTCCTCGTCGACGGCCGCGACACCGCCGCCGTCGACGAGGTGGAGCTGCGCCGCGGGATCGGCTACGTCATCCAGGCCGGCGGCCTGCTGCCGCACCGCTCCGTGCGCGACAACGTCGCCACCGTGCCCAAGCTGCTCGGCTGGGACGCGCCCGCGCGCCGCGCCCGCGCCGACGAGCTGCTGGAACTGGTGGGGCTGGACCCGGCCGTGCACGGGCCCCGCTACCCGGCGGAGCTGTCCGGCGGCCAGCAGCAGCGCGTCGGCGTCGCCCGCGCCCTGGCCGCCGACCCGCCGGTGCTGCTGCTGGACGAGCCGTTCGGCGCGGTGGACCCGGTCGTGCGCGACCGGCTGCAGGTCGAGTTCCGCCGCCTGCAGACCGAGCTGGGCAAGACGGCGCTGTTCGTCACCCACGACCTGGACGAGGCGGTGCGGCTGGCGGACCGCATCGCGGTGCTGTCCACCGGCGGGCACCTGGAGCAGTACGCCGATCCGGTGACGTTGCTGTCGCAGCCGGCCACGGACTTCGTCGTGGAGTTCGTCGGCTCGGACCGGGGCCTGCGCCGCCTGGCCGTCACCCCGATCCGCCCGGAGGACCTGGAGGCACCCCCCGTCCTGGCGCCCGGCGACGGCGTCGCGTACGCCTCCACCGCGCTGGAGGTCGACGGCCGCTCCTGGGGCGTCGTGCTCGACCCCGACAGCCGCGAGCTCGTCGGCTGGGTGCCGCGGGCGCCGCTGACCGAGGCCGCGCGCCGCGGCGACCGCGCCGGCCGGGTGGCGGACTGGACGCAGCCGTTCGAGGTGACCGTGCAGCGGGCCGAGACGATGCGCACCGCCTTCTCCACCCTGCTGGCGCAGGAGCTGCGGTTCCTGCCCGTGCTGGACGGCGCCGAGTTCCTGGGGGTGCTCACCCCCGACGTGGTGCACACCGCCCTGCGCGGTGGCCACGGCGCGCAGGAGGGCACCGTGGCGGCGGGCGCGACGACGGGCACGACGACGGGCACGACGACGGGCACGACGACGGGCACGACGACGGGCACGACGAGGCGTGCGGCGGCCGACGGCGGGAGCGGCGCGGCGTGATGCGCCGGTGAGCGGTGCCGCCGGCACCGCGCGGGCCCTGGCCCTGGTCTACGGCGTCGGCGCCACCGCCGCGCTCGCCGCGCTCGCCGGCCTCGGCGACTCCACCGCGCTCACCTACGTGGCGGGGCTGACGGCGTTCTGGTGGCTGCTGCCGGCGCTGGCGGTCGTCCCGGCGGCCGTGGCGGTGCGCGCGTGGGGGGTGCTGGCGTCGGTCCTCGCCCCCGCCGTGGCGGCCGGGGCGCTGCTGGGCCCGCACGCGCTGCCGGGCCGCGGCGGCGGCGACGCGGACCTGCGGGTGGCGACGTTCAACCTCACCGGCACCCGCGGGCTGGACGGGCTGCGCCTGCTGGTGGAGCGGTGGGAGCCCGACGTGCTCCTGCTCCAGGAGGTCAGCCCCGCCGCCCGCCGGTTCCTCGACGAGCGCTACCCGCAGTACCCGCACCGCTGGTACGGCCCGGCGAGCCCGGTGGCCGACGGGTCCGGCAGCAGCGACGGCGACGCCGTCTGGGCCACGGTGCCGGTGGTGTCCGCGCGACCGGTGACGGACCTGCCGGACGGCGCGCGACCGGGCGAGGTGGTGGTCCTGGACGCCCGCGCCCTCGGTGGCCCGGCACGGCTGCCCGTGCTGTCGCTGCACCTGGCCTCCCCCTGCCTGGGCTGCACCCCGCGCGAGCGGGAGGACAACCCCGCCGGCGGCACCGGGCGGGCGGCGCGCACCCGGGTGGCCGAGGCGCTGCGCTACGCCGACGTGACCCGGGACCTGGCGGCCGACGGGCCCGTCGTGGTGGGCGGCGACCTGAACTCCTCGGACTTCAACGAGCCGCTGCGGGTGCTCACCGGGGACGGCCCGGACGGCGGCGGCCTGACCGACGTGCACCGGGCCGTGGGCGACCGCCCGCAGCTGACCCGCGGGTCGAACCCCGGGTACGCGCGCGTCGACGCCGTCCTCGTGGCGGGGCTGGAGCCGGTGGCGGACGCGGAGGCGCCGTCGGGCGGCAGCACCCACTCCCCCGTCGTGGCGGAACTGCGCTGGGAGGGGTGAAACGCTCAAGGAACCGCGGTGGGGCGCCGACACAGGAGGGGAGGACGAGCAGGTGGAGGAACCGCCGGGCCGTCCAGCTCGCCGAGGAGACCCCGCATGGACGCGACCGAGACCCCCCGCCGCCTGCTCGCCGACCGCTCTGTGACGACGAAGATCGCCGCGGCGGTGCTCGCGGCCTCCGCCGTGGCCGTGGGGGTGGGAACCGTGGGGCTGTCCACCTCCGCCGCGATCGGGGAGGACGTGCGGACGATCCAGACCGACCACGTGGGAGGCATGGGCGACATCGCCACCGTGCACAGCGGTGTCGCGGCGATGTTCCGCGCCTGCCTGCTGGCCACCGACGCCGACGAGGCCGGTCGCGCCGAGGCGCTGCAGCTCGCCCGCGACGCCGACGCCCGGATCGAGGAGGCGCTGGACCACTACTCCGAGCACGCCACCGGCGCGGCCGCCGACGCCGTGACCGACCTGCGCGCCGCCTACGGCGACCACGCCGCGCTGCGTGACGTCGTGGTGTTCCAGCAGACCCCTGCCGCCGGGTTCACCATGCCCGCGGCCGACGAGGTCATCCCGCGCTTCATCCAGGCCGAGCGGGGGTTCGGCGCCGCCCTGGAGGAGCTGCAGGAGGCCGAGGCGGCGCAGGCGAGCGCCGTGGTCGCGCAGGCGGAGGCCGAGCAGCGCACCGCGCGCACGGTCGTCCTCGCCGTCCTCGGCGCCGGTCTGGCGCTCGCCGGCGCCCTGGCCGTGTTCGTCGTCCGCACGGTCCACCGACAGCTGACCTCGGTGGGCACCGCTCTGGACTCGGTCGCCGCCGGCGACCTGACCGTCGCCGCCACCGTCCACTCCCGCGACGAGCTGGGCACCATGGCGGGGGCCGTGAACCGCGCCCGCGACGGCATCGCGACCCTGGTGCGCCAGCTGTCGGAGTCCACCGGCACCCTCGACCACAGCTCCCGGCAGCTCGCCGGCGTCACCGAGCGGATCGCCGTCAGCGCCCAGGAGGCCGCCGGGCAGGCCGACGTGGTCGCCGCCTCCGCCGCGGACGTCTCCTCCAGCGTGCAGACCGTGGCCGCCGGCGCCTCGGAGATGGGCCTGTCGATCCGGGAGATCTCCCAGAACGCCAACGACGCCGCCCGCGTGGCGCAGGAGGCGGTCGAGGTCGCCTCCCGCACCAACGAGACGGTCGCCAAGCTCGGCGAGTCGTCCGCCGAGATCGGCAACGTCGTGAAGGTCATCACCGCCATCGCCGAGCAGACGAACCTGCTGGCGCTGAACGCCACCATCGAGGCCGCCCGCGCCGGGGAGATGGGCAAGGGCTTCGCCGTCGTCGCCGGCGAGGTCAAGGAGCTGGCCCAGCAGACCGCCCAGGCCACCGAGGACATCGGCCGCCGGGTGGCGACCATCCAGACCGACACGGAGGGCGCGGTGCGGGCCATCGCGGACATCAGCCGCATCGTCAGCACCATCAGCGACTACCAGGGCACCATCGCCTCGGCGGTGGAGGAGCAGACCGCCACGACCGCCGCCATGAGCAGCAGCGTGGACGAGGCCGCCGGGGGCGCCGCGGGCATCGCCGGCAGCATCGACGGGGTCGCCGCCGCCACGCGCACCACCAACACCTCCCTCGCCGAGGGCGAGGCGGTCGCGCGCGAGCTCGCCGCGACCTCCGCCCGGCTGCAGGACCTGGTGGGCCGCTTCCGCGTCTGACGCGCTCCACCCCTGCCGAGGGGTCGCACCGCGGACCCGGGTCGACGACGGGGGGCAGGACGACGTGAGCAGCGACGGGTACCGCGGGGCGACGCAGCGGCAGGGGGCGTTGCGGCGCTGGCTGGCGGATCGGAGGGTCGGCACCCGGCTGCTCATGGCCACCGCCCTGGTCGCGGTCGCCACCCTCGCGGTGGGCCTGGTCGCCCTGTCGGTGACCGCGGACCTGCGCTCCCAGCGGCAGGAGGAGGTGGGTCGCGCGGTGCCGTACGTCACCGGGCTGCAGCAGGCCGCGCTGGCCGCCAAGGCCGCCGCCACCGACGAGCGCGGTTTCTTCATCAGCGGCGAGCAGGAGTTCGCCGACGAGAGCCTGGGCCGCCAGGAGGACTTCAGCGCCGCGGTGGAGCAGGCCCGCACCGCGGCCCGCACCGACGCCGAGCGCGCCGCCGTCGACGCGATCGAGGCGCAGGTGGACGCCTGGTTCGACGCGCTGCGCGCCGAGTACGTCCTCGCCGCCACCGACCGCGACGCCGCCGTGGCCGCCTCCTTCGGCCCCAACCGCGACACCCGCAAGGCGTACGAGGAGGCCCTGGCGGCCGAGACCGAGCGGGCGAGCACCGAGCTGGCCGCCGGACGGGAGTTCGCCGCCACCGTGCGCGGTGCGCAGCGGACGGTGCTGGTGCTGCTCGTGGCGAGCCTGGCGGTGGCCGTGGCCGCCGCCCTGGTCATCCGGCGCAGCATCGTCGCCCCGCTGCAGCGGGTCACCGGCGTCCTGCAGCTGGTCGCCGAGGGCGACCTGACCGCGACGGTGGACCTGGACAGCCGCGACGAGATCGGCACGATGGCGCGGGCGCTGGACCACAGCACGGGCCGCTTCCGCGGCGCCGTGCAGCGGATCACCGGCGAGGCGGGGCGGCTGGGCTCGTCGGCGCAGCAGCTGAGCCAGGTCTCGGCGGAGCTGTCCGCCGGGGCCGACGGCTCCGCGGCGCAGGCCCAGGTCGTCTCCGCCGCCACCGAGGAGATCTCCACCTCCATCTCCACCGTGGCCGCCGCCGGCGACGAGATGTCCGCGGCGATCCGCGAGATCTCCTCCTCCACCGCCGAGGCGTCCTCCGTGGCGTCGGCGGCCGTGGCCTCCGCCGCCGACGCCTCCGCCATCCTGGAGCGCCTGAGCGCGTCCTCCCGC